>CAVPRK010000009.1:0-662729 GCA_963707815.1 uncultured beta proteobacterium | reverse complement strand
ATGGTAGAGCGCCTGCGCGGTGGCGTTGTCCGCGAGCGGCGCGAAGATCGACGCTACGGACGACGTCGTGCTCGACAAGATCGGCGCCATGGTTGCCGACAGCGCCAGCGCCTGCGAGCCGATCGCGTTGGCGGCCGCGACGTACTGGTTGCCTAGCGGGGCCGCCAGGAATTGCTTGAGTGCGGCGAGGCGCGCGGCACTTGCCGCGCTGTTGTTGTAGCCCGCGAGCGCGAAAGTGCCTGAAACCGGAATCGCCAGCGGCGATGTCGACTTGCCGGTTCCGAACAGGACCGTGCCGTTGAGCGACGTGACCACCGGGAAGTTGGTCGCAGCGTTCTGCGCGGCCATCTTGTCCGCGATGCGACCGCCCCACCCCGTGGCCGAGAGGCCGGTCGAGACGGAGCTCTGCCACTGCGCCTGCTGATCCGAGTGCGAGAAGAGCGACGACGGCACCAGGCCTGCGACGTATTGCGACTTCGACGTCGGCTGCACGAGCGTGCCGACGTTGCACATCACGGCGAGCTTGCGCTGGTTGAAGAGCGATGCGAGCTCGGTGCAGCTCGGGTGGAAGCCGAAGGGCGTGCCGGCGCTCGCCGGCTGGATGGGCGCGAGCGACGCCAGCGCGATCTGCAGGCCGGAGGCCGTGGTGCGCACCGCGGAGTATTGCGCATAGCCAGCCGCATCCATCGGGATGATCGTGTTGTTCCCGTCGTTGCCGCCGTACAGGAATACGCAAACGAGCGCCTTGTAGTCGGCCGCGGTTTGCGCGAACGCGTGCGGAATCACGGAGAGAACGGTGCAAGCGCCGGAAGCTCGGAGAAATTCGCGTCGGTCCATGGTCAGCGCTCCACCTGGCAATCGGACGAGGTGACGACGAGGTAATACGCCGTCTTCGCGCGTGTGAGCGGGTCGGTCGATGCGTTGATCGCCGTCGCGAGCCCGCTGCGCATCGTCGCGGACATCGTTCCGTGGAGGAGGAGGGCATCGAGCCTGTCGATCAACGCGGTCGCGCTGCCCGCGACCGTCGAGAGCGCCGACCAATCGGGCTGCGTGCCCGTCGCTCCCGGATAGGTCGCGAGCGGCGCGATCGTTCCGAACACGAGCTGGTTGGCGACGTTGTCGCGGTTGATGTACGTGCTCGCGTTCTGCAGTGCGAACTCGGGACCGATGAGCGACGTTCCCGGCACGAGGTAGTCTGGCGGGTAGTGGTTGAAGACGGATGGAGCGTAGAAGACACTCTGACCGAGGACCGCTGAAGCAGCGCCGAAGTACACGCCGTCCGACTTGGTGTTGACGCCGCGAGCTGCCCCGGTCACGTAGAGCACCGGCTCGCGCAGCTTGCCGTAGGCGGGATCGAGCTTGGCCGCGCCGCGCGCCTCGGGATCGGTGAGGATCGCGCGCACGACGGCTTTCAGGTCGCCGCGCACGCCCTGTCCGTTGCTGTTGAAGACGGTCGCGACCCGTGCGACGTACTGCGGCGAAGGATCGCCGGTCACGAGCTTCTGGATCAGCTGGCGGCTCACGAATGGCGCGATGTTCGGGTTGAGGAACACGTTGCGGATTGCGGTGGCGAGATCGGCATCCATCGAGAGCCCTGCCGGCGCGATCGCGTCGTTGAGCAACTGCTTGGCGCCCGTGTCGTGATTGCTTGCCACCGCCGTCATGTCCCCCACGAAATTCTTCGGGTTGTGCGTGCGCGGCGGCTGGCCGGGAAGGAGCGGATACGTCCAGCCGGTGAACACGTGCGCGAAGCCCTCGACAGTCGATTGGTCGTAGGTCGGGATCGGCTGGCCGTTGGCGTCGAGGAGCAGCGTGCCGTCGAGCTTCTGCTCCCACAGCCCGATCGAGAACAGCTGCAGGAGCTCGCGCGCATAGTTCTCGTTCGGATTCGTTCCCGCCACGGGCTTGTCGTTGTTGACCATGTTGAGGTAGTCGCCCATCACGGAAGCGAGCGTCACCTTGGTCATCAGCGCTTCGTAGTTGCCGAACGCGTTGTCGAGGAAGATCTGCTGGTAGATCGCCATGCCGTAGGCCTCGTTGATGTCGAGGCCCGAGGTCACGAAGATCTGCGACAGCGCGAATGCGACGCGCTGGCGAAGCTGGTCGTCGTTGGCGAGCGCGTTACGGAAGAAGTCGGTCTGGAGCTGGAAGAGCGAGTAGTAGTTGCGATAGCAATACGGATCGGGGTCGGTCGGGCAGAAGAAGGCCGCGCCGCCGGCGGGCACGTACTTGTTGCTGGAATACCGGGAGCCCGACGCCGCGAGCTGCTCGTCGACGAATGCGCTCGTGCCGACGGCCATCACATGCGCGACGAGCGCGTCGGTGGCGCCGAACGTCGACTGCGCAAGAAGCCGCACTGCGTCCGCCTGCCTCTGCGCCGTCGAAAGCGGCGCGCACATCACGACGCCCTCGAGCGTCGAGGCGGACGCCATCTTCTGATGCATCGTGAGGTCTGGCAGGAAGCGGTGGTTGGACTCGCCGACGTTGGCGCCGGGGTGGAAGCTGCGGTACACGGCTTCGGTTCCGGCTTTGCATGCGCCGCCCTGCGGGACTTCGACGTGGAACGCGATCGCCTCGTAGGTCCAGTCCGGGTTGCCTTTCACGATCGCGCACTCCGCGGCGTCCGCGGTGTAGAAGTGCGAATTGGGACCGACACCCGGCGTGCCGAAGAAGCGGCACACCGGGACCGCCGCCGGATCGCCGGCCGCGTCGCGCCATGCATTGAACGTGACGCCCGTTCGCGCCCACCCCTTGACCACAGAGCCCGCATCGAGCATCGCGGCTTCCTCGGGGAAGGCGGTGACGAAGTAGTGATTGAGCGAGGCGTTGTAATACTCGATCGCCTGCGCCGTGGGCTCGATGGCCGCCGCCGTGGATGCCAGGGCGAGCGCGCCGATCGACGCGAGAATGGAAGCGAGCTGCGTCATGTCCCCTCCGACTGTTTCGCAGAAGTTGCGCGGTATCCCGTCGAACAACGGGCGCCGCGCGGCGGACGCTGACGACCTTACACTTTCTTACATGCTTGTTACAACGAATGTGGCGGGACGCCACATATCGTAGAATCGGTGCGCGCAAGTCGCGCTAACTTCCGGAAAACCCTCGATGATCAAGCGCGTCCTCGGCGCCATGCTGGCCTGCCTGCTCGTTTCGCAGGTCGCCGCGCAAACACCCGCCGCGAAGTCGAACGTGCCGGCCGCCGGATGGCCGAGGCACGTTCAGCTCGCCGACGGCGCACTGCTCGTCTATCCGCCTCAGGTCACGCAATGGGACGGCAGCGCGATTGCGTTCCGCAGCGCGATCGCGTTGCGCAAGAGCGTCGGCAACGAAATGTTCGGCACACTCGAAGCGACGGCTGCGACGCACGTCGACAAAGTCGCGCGCTCGGTGGCATTGGCGGACTTCAAGGTGACGAAGGTCGCATTGCCCGGCGCTTCGGATACCTCCGCGTTGTCCGCCGCATTGCCCGCGGTGTTTGCATCGGTATCGCTCGATCGCCTCCAGATGTCGCTCGCGGCGCTCGGTACGAAGCCGGCGACGGTCGCGGTGTCCAATCCCGTTCCGCGCGTGATCGTCGGCACGTCGCCCGCGATCCTGGTCCCGATCGACGGCGCCCCCGTGTGGAAGCCCGTTCAAGGCAGTCCGGGATTCTCCCGCGTCATCAACACGCGGGCATTGATCCTGCGAAGCGAGTCGGCGCCGCAAGTCTTCCTGCGCGTATACGACGGTTGGCTCATGGCCAGTTCACTTGCCGGCCCCTGGCAGCAGCCTTTCCTGGCGCCGACTGGAATGGACGCCGTGGGGAAGAAGATCGCGGCCACGCGCCTCGTCGACCTGCTGGACGGCGGCAAGAGAGCCAACCCGAAGCCGAGCCTCGCGCAGGGAATACCCGCGATCTACACGAGCGAAACGCCGGCGGAGCTCGTCGTGTTCAAGGGTGCGCCGGAACTGACGCCGATCGTGGGCACGTCGCTGTTCTGGGCCACCAATACGACGAGCGACATCCTGCGCGATGCTTCCGGTTATTACGCACTGCTCGCGGGCCGCTGGTTCCGTGCGGCGTCGCTCGACGGTCCGTGGACGTACGTCGCGACCGACGTGTTGCCCGCCGATTTCGCGCGCATTCCGCCGACATCGCTCGCGGGTGCCGTGCTTGCGGCAGTACCGGGCACGCCGCAAGCGCGCAACGCGGTGGTCGAGGCGCAAATACCGCAGACGGCGACGGTGCCGCGCAAAGGCGGACCCGCGTTCACGGCAAAGTACGACGGCGCGCCGCAATTCGTCGACGAGCCCGGCACGCAAGTCGCGCGCGCGATCAATGCATCGGTGCCGGTGATTCGCGCGGGCAATGCCTATTACGCGGTGAAGACCGGCATCTGGTTCACCGCAGCGCAGCCGGCGGGCCCGTGGTCGGTGGCGACTTCGGTGCCGGCGTCGATCTATGCGATTCCGCCGACGTCGCCGATCTACTACGTGACGTTCGTGCGCATTTATGGCGCGACCGACAACGCGGTGTTCGAAGGCTACACGCCCGGCTATCTCGGCGCGTACGTCTCGCCGGGCGGCACGGTCGTGTACGGCACGGGCTACGATGCGAAGTCGTGGATCGGCAACGCCTGGTATCCGGCCCCCGCGACCTACGGCGTGGCCGCCACGCCCGTGTTCAATCCGCGCGTGGGGTACACGTACGCGTTCGCGACCGGACTCGCCACACCTTCGTTCTCCGGCACGGCGCAATTCCACCCCGGCTATTGGGGTCACTATCCGTGCTGCGCATCGACCAGCGCCAACGTCTATCGCGCCTGGTTCAAGCCCGCGAAGCAGAAGAAGCCGGCGCCGGCCCAAAGCACGATCGCGATGCCCGCACCGGCGACCGCGCCGCCATCGTTCAACGCCGCCGCGGCGAGCGCTTACGCGAACTCGGGACCGCAAGTGCCCATTCGTCACATGGGCCCGCAGCGCGGATACGACATGTCGATGGTGACGAACTCCGACGCGGCCAACGCAGGGCCCGTGCCGCCGCCTGCCGCCCCTACGTACATCTCGGCGAACGAGTACTACGCAAGCCTCGCGAAGAACGGCGGCTGGGACGCGAGCACCGCGGCCAACGAAACCTACGCGGGCGACGATGGCAACGTGTACCGCAAGCATCCCGACGGCTGGCAGCAGAGCTCGCCGAGCGGTTGGTCGGCGGCTCCTGCGCCGCCGCCGAGCGTCGTTGCGCAAGCGCAATCGCGCGCGAATGTCGATCCCGGCATGCAGGCAGGCTCTTACGGCATGAGCAACGCGACGCGGTTCACCGGTCAGCCGGGAGACGGCTGGAGTCGGCGCGACTCCGGCGACGGCGGTTACAGCCGCACGCTCGGCGGTGACGGCGGCATCAGCGCGGAGTACAACAACTATCGCGACGCGGTCCTCAACAACGAGTTCGACATGGCGATGAACGGCGGATGGTGGGGCGACGCCGTCGTCGTCGGGTGGGGAGGCAGGCTGGGCGATTGACGCCGGAGCGAATTGACTTCGGTGGGCGAAGGTGTTTGACTCGACGCCGGTGAATCGCATCGCGCGCCTCGCTTTCGCTTGCATCGCCTCGTTGCCGGTCGCAACGGCAGGCGCGACCGACGTCGTCGTCTCGGGTCTTTTCACCAACAAGGCCGTCATCCAGGTCGACGGCGGCCCCATTCGCACGCTCGCGGTCGGGCAGGCGACGCCGGAGGGCGTGCGCCTTTTGTCCGTCGATCGCGAATCGGCCGTGTTCGAGATCGACGGCCGGCGCACGACGCGAGGGCTAGGCCAGGCGAAGTCCGCGCGCACCGAACCTTCCGTCCAGTCCGCGGTGCTCTTCGCGGATGGCGCCGGTCACTTCTCCGCGGACGGCAAGGTGAACGGCCAGCCGATACGCTTCATGGTGGACACCGGCGCAACGGTGACGGCGATACCTGCCGCCGATGCGCGCCGCCTGGGCATCGACGCCAGCAAGGGCCCGGTCGTGCTCCTTCGGACGGCGAACGGCACCGCGCGCGCGCGGCAGGTGAAGCTCGATGTCGTGAGCGTCGGCGACTTGACACTGTACGGCGTCGAAGCCGTGGTGATGGA
This sequence comes from uncultured beta proteobacterium, assembly GCA_963707815.1. GTDB lineage: Bacteria > Pseudomonadota > Gammaproteobacteria > Burkholderiales > Casimicrobiaceae > VBCG01. The sequence goes on along the minus strand of CAVPRK010000009.1, from coordinate 656,636 downwards.
AGGCGATGGCCTCAGCCTCCCGCTGCTCGGCATGAGCTTCTTGAACCGCATGGACATGAAGCGCGAAGGCGGCGTGCTGACGCTGATCAAGAGGTTTTGACGCAAGGGCACACATGAATCTCGAGAAAGTCATCTTCGGATTCTTCATCATCTTGTCGTGCACGCTGAACTTCGGCTTCTTCATCGGCGACATCGAGCGGCCGGAGCTTCATCATCCGATGGAGCTTTTCGCGGCGGTCGTTGTCAATCTCATCGCCACCGTCCTCAAGTTCGGGGACCGCACGCAGCTCGGCGCGACGCACCTTGCGACGAGCCTGGTTGCCTCGCTGCAGCTCATCGCTGCGTCGGTGGTGTGGGTGTGGCAGCTCTATGTCGCCGGAGGGCCGATGAACAGCGAGCTCACGGCGGTCGTCGTATCGCTCTCGGGCGGGGCGCTGCTCGCGAACCTTTTCTCGGTAGTCCTTCTCATCGGCGAGACGTTGCGGCAAGGCCGATAGGTCGGCGCGGCTCGCGCACGATTCGCGATGAGCGACATCCTGTTCCTGATCCTGCGGCGGCTCCGCGCACCGCTCATCACCGTCATCATCGTCTATGCGATCTCGGTCGGCGGGCTCGCGCTCATTCCGGGTGCCCCGCCGGACGGCACTCGCGAGCCGATGAGCATCTTCCACGCGTTCTACGTGATGTCGTACACCGCCACGACGATAGGCTTCGGCGAAATCCCGCACCCGTTCACCGACGCGCAGCGGCTGTGGGTCACGTTTGCGATCTACCTCTCCGTCATCGGATGGGCGTATACGCTGGGCTCGGTCGTGGCGCTGGCCAACGACGCGCCCTTCCGCAACATGCTCCGGCGCGCCGTATTCAACTGGCAGGTGCGCGGGCTTGCCGAGCCGTTCTACGTGCTCTGCGGCTACGGGCAGAGCGGAGCGCGTCTCGCGCGGGCCATTGACCGGCTCGGCAACAGGCTGGTGATCGTCGATCCCTCGACCGAGCGCATGGCGCCCGTCGCCATCCAGGAATACGCGTTTCCGCCGCTTACGCTCGCGGCCGATGCGCGACTCGCCGACGTGCTGGTGGATTGCGGCATTCGCAGCCCTCACTGCCTCGGCGTGATCGCGCTCGCTGGAGAAGACGCGGTCAATCAGGCGATCGCGATCGACGCGCGCGTCCTGAACCCGAGCATCCTCATCGTCGCGCGCGCCAAGTCGGCCGTTGCCAAGGTGAACCTCGAATCCTTCGGCGGCGTGGCCGTGATCAACCCGTTCGAGACCTTTGCCTACAACCTGGGCGTCGGGCTGCGCGCGCCCGAGATCGTGCAAATCGAGGATTGGCTGACCGCGACCGACGGCGCGCCCATTCCACCCGCGGTGCAGCCTCCGCACGGCCGCTGGGTGCTCGTCGGCTTCGGACGTTTTGGACAGGCGATCTCGCAGGTGCTCGACAAGGCCGGCATCGAGTGGAAGGCGTTCGATCCAAAGAACATGACCGACGCCGACGAGCGAATCATCCATGGCGATTACACCGAGAACGTTCTTCACGACGTTGGGGTAGAGCAGGCGGATGTCCTCGTGGCTGGTGCCGACACCGACGCCGTCAACCTCGGGGCCACGACGCTTGCCCGGCGCGTCAAGCCGGGCATCTTCGTCGTGATCCGGCAGAACCAGATGCAGGACCGCGCGCTCGTCGACGCGGCGCGCGCGAACATCAAATTCGTGCAGTCGGACATCATGGTGAACGAGTGCCTGCAAGTGCTGAAGACACCGATGCTGTCGCGATTCATCGGACGGCTTCGTGCGGGCGACCGCGCCCAGGCGTCCGCAGTGCTCGCCCGCGTGCGCAAGGAGGTGGGGGACGGGTCGCCCCACTCGTGGGCCTTCGAGTGCGATGTGCTGCAGCCCGGGATGTTCTTTGCGTTCTTTCAGCGCATCGGGGAGCCCTTTCGCATCCACCAGCTCCTCGCCGACCCGACCAATCCGGGAGTACGCATGCGCGTGACGCCGCTCATGCTCGAACGCGAAGGCAGAACGGAGCTATTGCCGCTGGAAGACACGACACTGAAGCCCGGGGACCGGATTCTGTTCGCCGGCGACGACGTCGCGCGCCGGCTGCAGCAGCGCTACCTCACCGAGCCGGGCACCGTCGCGTGGGTATGCTCGGGCAGCGAGCCTGCGCGTGGATTCATCTTCAGATGGTGGGAGCAGCGGCGGCGGGCCAGCGCAAGCCAATAGGTGACATGCAGGTCACCTGGACCGGAATACGAGGGTCCGGTTGTTCGCGGGCATCGCGCGGTCGTGGACGAGAGTGAATCCAGCCGCGCGTGCCAGCGGCTCCACGGCCTCGAAGTCGCGGATTCCCTGGCTCGGGTCTTCGCCTTTGAGACGTGCGTCGAACGACGCGTTGCTGTCGCTCGTGAAGCGGCCGCCGTAATTGAAAGGCCCGTAGATCGCGAGGATCGTGTCGGCGCTGGTGACGCGGGGAAGCGCCGCGAAGAGGCGCACCACGTCGTCCCATCCCATGATGTGCAAGGTATTCGCGCTGAACACCGCGTCGTATGTTTTCGCGGGCCACCCGTCGTTGACGTCGAGCTCGATCGGAAGCGGGGTGTTGGACAATCCCGCTTCATCCAGCCACATGCGAATGCCGGGGAGGTGCGCCGCGCGATCGGATGTTTGCCACGTGAGATGAGGCAGCGCGCCCGCGAAGTGCACGGCGTGCTGCCCCGTTCCGCTACCGATCTCGAGGACGTGCCGGCGATCCGCGAAGTGCTCGCGGAGCACCGCGAGGATGGGCTCGCGGTTACGGTCGCACGCCGGCGCATAAGGTTTATGTGCCCCCACGCTCGCGGCCTCGTTTCACTCGGCTGGCGACCTGCCCCCCGAGGGGGCGCAGCTCGCGCCTTGGGGCGGCCCTGCGGCGCTCGCGCATCGAATCAGAAAAACGCGGATACCCCGTCGATGCGGTCGAGGCGGAGCACGATCCTGCTCGATTGCTGGCTCTTGGCCACGACGTACTTGTCGTCGACGGAGACGACTACGGCATTGACCGTCACGCCGTTGGTGTAGATCGCGACGCCGCGGTTCTTCTCCTTGCTCTCGAGCAATACGGAACGCATTTCATCCGCGGCGCTTCCACCAGGCGTCTGGGCGTACAGCGGAAGTGCGAACGAGACGGCGGCGAGCATGGCTGCGAGAGTGCGGGACATTGGCATGGCGAGCTCCATGATGAGGTGGGTGAGAGTCGCGCGACGCGCGAGCCCAACTCTACTACCCACCTGCGTTTTGGTATTATCAAATGAATTCGTTAGTAACATATGGCGCCTATGGTTGCTTCCGGGCAAGCGTCCCGCGCACACTACCTCGGAAGCGTCCACGGATCCGGAGACAGGCCATGAAGCAGTTCGCGTCCCATGCCGACGTCGAAGAGAAGAAGATCAGCTTCGACAAGCTGTCCGACCACGCCTACGCCTACACGGCCGAGGGCGATCCCAACACCGGGATCATCGTCGGCGACAACGCCGTAATGGTCATCGACACCCAGGCCACGCCGGTCATGGCCCGCGACGTGATCCGGCGCATTCGCGACGTGACCGACAAGCCGGTCCGCTACGTGGTGCTGTCGCACTACCACGCCGTGCGCGTGCTGGGCGCGAGCGCCTACGAGCCCGAGCACGTGATCGCGAGCCGCGACACCTACGAGCTCATCCTGGAGCGGGGCGAGCACGACATGAAGAGCGAGATCGAGCGCTTTCCCCGCTTGTTTCGCGACGTCGAATCGGTGCCGGGCCTCACGTGGCCCAGCATGGTGTTCGACAAGCGCCTCACGTTGTGGCTTGGATCGCTGCAGGTCGAGCTCATGCAGCTCGGGCGCGGGCATACCAAGGGGGACACGGTCGCGTGGCTGCCGCAGGAGAAGATCATGTTCTCCGGCGACCTCGTCGAGTTTGGCGCAACCCCTTATTGCGGCGACGCTTATCTCGCGGACTGGCCGGAAACGCTCGACGCAATCGCAGCACTCGCGCCGCAGAAGCTCGTGCCCGGACGCGGTGCGTCGCTCATGACGCCGCACGACGTGAAGGCGGGCCTCGACGGCACCCGCGCATTCGTGACCGCCATGTACGAGCAGGTGCGCAAGGGCGCCCACGAAGGCAAGGACTTGCGCACCGTCTACCGCGAGACGTACGAGGCGCTCAAGCCGCACTTCGGGCATTGGGTGATCTTCGATCACTGCCTGCCGTTCGACGTGAGCCGCGCGTACGACGAGGCCACGCACTATCCGCACCCACGCATCTGGACGGCCGATCGCGACAAGGATATGTGGCAATCCCTGGAAGGCTAGCGGATCGGATGTTCGATCATCCTCGCTACGAATATCGCCGCGCGCCCGAGCTCGACGGCAAGACGCAACACCGCGGGGTCATCGTCGTCGGCGCAGGGCCCGTCGGGCTCACGGCCGCCATCGACCTCGCCCATCGCGGGCAGCCCGTGCTCCTGCTCGACGACGACGATACGGTGAGCGTGGGCTCGCGCGCGATCTGCTATTCGAAGCGCACGCTGGAGATCCTCGATCGCCTGGGATGCGGCGAGGCGATTGCATCGAAGGGTGTGAGCTGGAGAGTGGGCAAGGTTTACCAGGGCGAACAGCTCGCGTACCAGTTCGATCTCTTGCCGGAGGCGGGACACCATCGTCCTGCGTTCGTGAACCTGCAGCAGTATCACTTCGAGGCCTGCCTCGTCGAGCGTGCTCGATCGCTGCCGCAGGTCGAGCTGCGGTGGCGCCACAAAGTCACTGCGGTCGAGCAGAAGGCCGATCGCGTGACCCTGACCGTTGCCACCGAGGATGGCGATTACATCGTCACTTGCGACTGGCTCGTCGTATGCGACGGAGCGCGCAGTCCGATCCGCCACATGCTGGGGCTCGACTTCGAGGGACGCGTGTTCCGCGACCGCTTCCTCATCGCCGACATCCGGATGTCGTCGGATTTCCCCGCCGAGCGGCGCTTCTGGTTCGATCCGCCGTTCCATCGCAACCAGTCCGTACTCCTGCATCGGCAGTCCGACGACGTCTGGCGCGTCGATTTCCAGCTGGGATGGGATGCCGATCCGGAAGTCGAGAAGCAGCCGGAGCGCATCGAGCCACGCCTGCGCGCGATGCTCGGCGACGACGCGCGCTTCGCGCTCGTGTGGTCGAGCGTTTACACGTTCCAGTGCCGGCGCATGCAGAAGTTTCGCCACGGGCGCCTCGTCTTCGCGGGTGACGCGGCGCATCTCGTGAGTCCCTTCGGCGCGCGCGGCGCCAACAGCGGCATACAGGACGCCGACAACCTCGCCTGGAAGCTCGACTTCGTCATGCGCGGCCTCGCGCCGGAATCCTTGCTCGATACGTACGACAGCGAGCGCGTCGCGGCGGCGGACGAGAATCTGCGCAACTCCACGCGCTCGACGGATTTCATCACGCCGAAAAGCGCGATCTCACGCACGTTCCGCGATGCGGTGCTGTCGCTCGCACGCCGGCATGCATTCGCGCGGACGCTCGTCAACAGCGGCCGTCTCTCGGTGCCCGCGGTGCTGGCGGATTCGCCGCTCAACTCTCCGGACGAGGAGCGCTTCGACGGCAGGATGGTGCCCGGCGCCGTCGCGGCCGACGCGCCGGTCGACGGGCCGTGCGGGGGCTGGCTGCTCGAGCATCTCGGGCGCGAGTTCACGTTGCTGACGTTCGGCCGCGTGCTCGACGAAGCGACGGCTGCGTCCCTCGCATCGCTTCCAATCCCCCTCCGTGTCGTGCAGGTCGGCGGAACTGGGGGCGTGCGCGACGTCGACGGCCTCGCCGCCTCGCGCTACGACGGGCGCGACGGCACTTGCTATCTCGTGCGGCCGGACCAGCACGTCTGCGCGCGATGGCGCACCTTCGATCGCGCGAAAGTCGAAGCTGCGCTCGCGCGTGCCACCCGTAATAGGAACGTACCCTATTTCAAGATGTAACAAACCATCATGACCCTCATCACGACTCCGAACCTTGCGGCGCCTGACGACTTCTACGAGGCGCTCATCGATACGCACCGCGAGCTCGACGACGCGCAAAGCGCGCTCGTGAATGCGAAGCTCGTGCTGCTGCTGGCCAATCACATCGGCGATCTCGACGTCCTGCGTGCGGCCATGGCAGCCGCACGCGAGGACGTCGTGGCGCAATCAAGCGGACGACTATGAACGCTCCTACCTATCAATCCGGCTTCGGGAACGAGTTCTCTACCGAAGCCGTCGAAGGCGCGCTGCCCGTCGGACAGAACTCGCCGCAGCGTGTCGCGCATGGCCTCTACGCGGAACAGATTTCCGGAACGGCGTTCACGGCGCCCCGTCACGCGAACCGCCGCGCGTGGACGTATCGGATCCGTCCCGGCGTGATGCACGAGCCGTTCCAACCTGCCGACAACCACCGCATCGTCAGCCGCTTCGACGAGGTACCGGCATCGCCGAACCAGATGCGATGGGACCCGCTGCCCATGCCCGACGCCCCGACCGACTTCGTCGACGGTCTCGTCACCATGGCCGGCAACGGGTGTCCCGCAACGTTCTGCGGGCTCGCGATTCATCTGTACGCTGCGAACCGCTCCATGACCGACCGCTTCTTCTACGATGCCGACGGCGAGCTCCTGATCGTGCCGCAGCAGGGCAGGCTCCACATCCTGACCGAGCTCGGTCGCATCGATCTGGCGCCGCAGGAGATCGCGGTGATCCCGCGCGGCATTCGCTTTCGCATCGAGCTGCCGGAGGGGACGGCGCGAGGGTACGTTTGCGAGAACTACGGCGCGCACTTGCGCTTGCCGGACCTCGGCGTCATCGGCAGCAACGGTCTCGCGAACCCGCGCGACTTCCTGACGCCGCACGCGTGGTTCGAGGACCGCGAGGGCCGCTTCGAGCTTACGGCCAAGTTCCAGGGCAACCTGTGGGCCGCAGGCATCGACCACTCGCCGCTCGACGTGGTGGCCTGGCATGGCAACTACGCACCGTACAAGTACGATCTCACGCGGTTCAATACGATCGGCTCGATCAGCTACGACCATCCCGATCCGTCGATCTTCCTCGTCCTGCAGTCGCCGAGCGACACACCCGGCTGGGACGTGATCGATTTCGTGATCTTCCCGCCGCGCATCCTCGCAATGGAGCACACGTTCCGCCCGCCGTGGTTCCATCGCAATGTTGCGAGCGAATTCATGGGGCTGATCCACGGCGTGTACGACGCCAAGGCGGAGGGCTTCATGCCCGGCGGGGCGAGCTTGCACAACTGCATGACGGGGCACGGGCCCGACGCCGAGACGTTCGAGAAGGCGTCGAACGCGGACCTGTCGCAGCCGACGCGCGTCGCGGACACGATGGCGTTCATGTTCGAGTCGCGCTACGTGATCGCGCCGACGCGCGTTGCACTCGACTCCGCGCAGCTCCAGCCCGAGTACTACCGGTGCTGGCAGGGACTGCGCAAGCAGTTTCGTTGAGCGCGATAGAATGGCGCGCATGACGCGCCTGCTCGCCATTCTTCTTGCCGCGGTGCTCGCCGCGTGCGGGGGCACCCGCGATTTCGCGCCCGGGGGCCTTTCGCTAACCACGCAGGTCATGAGCACCTGGAAGGAGCCGAAGTACCTGTGGCCCCCGATGGGCAAGATGTTCGTGATCAGCCTCATGAAGGTCGAGCCCGGAGGACGCGACGCGGTCGAGGATGCGATCGTCAAGCAACTGGCGTCCGCGGGCGTTGCCGCGGTCGCGTCCCACGCCGTGATGTCCAACGACGCTGAAAAGCCCGGCCCGACGCTCGAGGAAGCCATTGCGGCAAGCGGGGCGCAGGGCGTGCTCGTGGTGGAGGTGCGCTCGATGGGATCGCTCGTGGCCAACACCGGAACAACGATCAACTCGATCACGCCCAACACGATGGCCTCCTACAACTATCCTCAAGGCCCAGAACGACGATCAGCCCGGCGACTACAAGGTCGCGCACATCGTGAGCGAAGTGTACCTGCCATCGATGGGCAAGCAGGTGTGGGGCGCGTTCACCGACTCGTACGACGCCGCGGACCTGCGCCGCAACCTGCCGGATTACACGCTGAAGCTCGTCAACGTGATGGCGAAGGACCGCATCATCGCCGCACGTCCCTCCTAACGACTCAAAGGAAACGCCCGATGTCGCTCGCTCGCCTGTCGGCCGCATTTGCCGCGGTTCTCGCTCTAGCCGCTTGCCAGACCACGTCCATTCAATCCGCGTGGTACGACACGAGCTACAGAGGCGGGCCGTTCAAGAAGGTCGTCGTGATTGCGAGCGACGGCACCACCGCCGACAGCCGAGTGTTCGAGGACATCTTCGTGCAGAAGCTGCAGGCTGCCGGCGTGCAGGCGGTGCCAGGCTATACGACGGTGCCGCCCGACGCGCGCCGCGCGGAATCGACCTTTGCGCCCGCGGTGGCGGCCACCGGCGCCGACGGCGTGATCCTCGTGCGCTTGCTGCGCGTGGACACCAAGACGCAAGTGTCGACGGTGATGATGCCCGGGCCGATGATGGGGCCGTGGGGCGGCATGTACGGCCCGGGCTTCTACGGCGGCGGCTTCTACGGCGGCGGCTTTTACGCGATGCCGGAAGTCACGCAGTACGACGTGGCGTCGGTGGAGACCAACGTGTACAACGTCGTGACCAAGTCGCTCGTGTGGGCGGCCACCACGCAGACGGTCAATCCGACCACCGTCGCACAGGAAGCTCCGAACTACGCGGACATCATCATCGCGCAGTTGCGTTCGCGGAATCTGCTGCCGGCGGCGAAGTAGCCGGTCGAGGCAATGTCAACGGGATGTCCTCGCATAAACGATCTCGTCCAGGATCATCCCGTCCTTCACGATGCGCTTCTCGAGCAATGCTTCGCGGTGAAATCCGCATTTCTCGAGAACCCGCATGGATGCGTCGTTCCATGAGAACACACGGGCCTCCAGCCGAGCCAGGCCATGCGTCTCCATGACCGCATGGGCAAACGCCCGAACGACGGCAGTCGCGATGCCCTTTCGCCAGTACGGCTCACCGACCCAGTACCCAATGGAGCCTGTCTTTGCCAAGACGCCGGAATGGAGCTCGACGCCGATGCCTCCCATGGCGTGGCCCTCGAATTCGATCGCGAAATTGACTTCGGGCCGCGCGGCCGACGATGACTCAATCCAGGATCGCGCATCGTCGATCGTATAAGGGTGGGGAAAGGTGTCCAGGAGGTTGAGCCAGACGCGCCTGTTGTTGGCGTTGCGCACCAACGACGGCTCATCGCCGGCTTGCCACGATCGAATCGTGCACGTGGGCAAGGACGTGGTGATTACCGTCATGGCGTCAAGAGCGCTCGTGGTCGGCGCGGATGCGGTCGACGTCCAGATAGCGGCGCAGGACCGGCCACTGGCCCAGCGACGTGAAGAGGGAGATCCACAAGGCTGTGATTCCGCCGAGCACGAACTTGGAATCGAACGCCCAAAGACGGCTCCGGTTGTCCGAGATCTTCAGTCGACAGCGGCTTCTACGACTCGCATAGCGCCGGCTCCCGACCAACCAATCGACGATTGCGGCCTTACGGCACCGCCCGAAAGCTCATCGATCCGCCGCCCGCCAGCGTCAGCACCAGCTCCTTGTCATTGATCGCATAGCTCGTCACGCGCGACAGCGCTTGCAGGAACTCCGCGTCCTGCGACCCCGCGGGGCACGCCATCTTGGTCAGCGCGACGGGCGAGAGCTTCATCGCCGCGCCGTTGACTTCGTAGGCGCCCGAGCCGCGGTTGCAATCCGCGCGCAACAGCACGCGGCCGCCGCCTTCGAACTTGATCGTATAGCGGTCCGGGGCCGACGCGGCGATCTCGCGTCCTTCGGCGAGGCGGGCGCGCTGCCACTGCCAGGTGGGAATCGCAAGATCGTTGGCTGCGCTCGACAAGGTAGGCGGCATGGCGCTGGCTGGAGAATACGAAGGCGCGCCGCTGCGCGCCGATAGATTGGGATCACTCATGCAGGCCGCGCAGAAAATCGCGGCGAGGGCGATCGAAGGCCTTGCGGACATCGGCATTCCTCCCGGAAAAGTGATTGTCTCACGGTAGAATCGCCGAATGACCGCCCCCGTGAACGACGGCGCGAGCGCCGCTGTCCCGGTCGCGTTTCTCTGGCGGCGCACGTGCGCGCTCGGCGTCGCCCAGATCGTGTCGTGGGGGACGTTGTTCTACACGATCGCGGTGCTCGGCGCGTCGATGCGCGCCGATACCGGGGTGAGCGAGCTCTGGCTGTTCGGCAGCTTCACGGCGGGGCTCTTCCTTTCCGGCATCGCGTCGCCGCTCGTGGGCCGCGATATCGACGCCCGCGGCGGCCGCCGAACGCTCGTGGCGGGCTCGCTCCTCGCGGCGCTCGCGTCGTGCGTGCTGGGATCCGCGCAAGGGCCCGTCACGGTGCTCGCGGGTTGGTTGCTGGCCGGCGTCGCGATGGCGGCGTGCCTGTACGACCCCGCGTTCGCGACGCTGCATCAGATTGCAGGCGCATCGTATCGCCGGTCGGTCACCGCGCTGACGCTCTTCGGCGGGTTCGCAAGCACCGTCTTCTGGCCGCTGTCGCAATTCCTGCTCGACACGCTCGGCTGGCGCCAGGCGTTTTATACCTATGCGTTGCTGCACGTCATCGTGTGCCTGCCGATCCACGTGCTCGCGGTGCCGACGGGTCGTCCGAACGTGGCGCCTCACTCACTGACGGACGCGCCTTCTCGCGCGCACGCAGGCCCCGTGTTCTGGTGGCTCGCGACCGCGCTGTCGCTGGCCGCGTTCATCGGCTCGGCCATCGCGGCGCATCTGATCGGCCTCCTGACCGCGATCGGTCTTTCGGCGCGCGATGCCGTGCTCATCGGGTCGCTCATCGGTCCGATGCAGGTGGCGGGCCGCATCATGGAGTTCGCGTTCAACCGGCATGTGCGCGTGATCGCGATCGGCACGTTCGCGTTTGCGTTGATGGCAGCCTCCCTGGCGATCTTCACGCAAGTGCGCGGCGTCTGGATCATCGCGCTCGCGTTCGTCATTCCGTACGGCTGGGCGAACGGCATCATGACGATCGTGCGCGGCACGGTGCCGGCGGAGCTCTTCGGGCATCGCGGATACGGCGCGCTGCTCGGCCGTCTCGCACTGCCGCAATTCGTGCTGAAGGCGGTGGCTCCGTTTGCCCTCACCGTGGTGTTCCTTGCGGACCCGGCGCGCGTGTACTCGCCGTACGCGCTGCTCGCGCTCGCGGTCGGCGGCCTCGTGGCGTACCGCGCGGCGGTGCGCGCGTCGCGTCAGTGACGATGCACGCGATGGTCCTCGGACGGTGAGCGCCGCCGCACCTCGGCATCCACCTCGACGTCCTGCGTCGTTCCGTCGGCATATCGCAGCACGAGTGTGAGCGCAACGCGATCGCCGCGCTTGAGCGTTCGTTGAACGCTGCCGAGCACGATGCGCGTGGCGCGCTCGCGCATCAAGAGCGGCTGTTGCGCGGCCAGCTGGAGCGCGAACGGCGGTGCACGCCGTTGCGCGCCTTGTGCCAGCATGACCCTTGGGGCGACAGGCGTGCGCACGTCGATGAGCGTAGCGGTCTCGGATACGGCGAGTTCCATGAAGACATCCGTGGATTCCCCCGCGGATGCCGGGCGCACCCACGGCTCGTTGACCGCAATCACCGCGGCAAACGAGGCGAGCGGCGCGAGTGCGAGCAGGCCGAGCCATCGATGCATGCGTGGATATTACGTCTAAAATTGCGGGAATAATGGCGGTGCGTGGACTGTTCGCCCTTGCCAACGACGTCGTTGCCTGGAGCACATCATGGCCAAGTTCACATTCCACCTCGCGGCTCTGATCCTACTGATTGCCGCGTCGTCCGCACACGCGGCGTTCCACCTGTTCCGCATCCAGCAGCTGTACACGAACGCCGACGGCTCGGTGCAGTTCGTGGTGCTGCGCGAGTGCTGCAACACCGACGGCGAGAACCTGCTGGGCGGCGTTCCGTTGCGCGTCACCGAAGTCGGAGAGACGCGCACGTTCACCTTCCCGACGAACCTGCCGAGCGGCGACACCGCCGGCAGGAGCGTCCTGATTGCGACGCAAGGCTTCGCCAACCTCGGCCTCATCGCGCCCGACTACATCATGCCCACCAACTTCCTGCCCATCGGCGGCGGGAGCATCAATTACGCGGGGGTGAGCCAACTCACGTTCGGGCCTCTTCCGACCGACGGCCGCAACGCGCTGCTCGCGGGCGGGACCGTCGCGCCCAACCTCGCCGTCAATTTCGCCGGCCAGACCGCGAGCGTGAGCGCGACGCCGCCCGCCGCGACCGCCGTGGAGTTCTTCAACGCGGGCCTCGACCATTACTTCGTGAGCCACATCGCGCCGGAAATCGCGGACCTCGACAACGGCGTCCATCCCGGATGGGCACGGACCGGCCAGACGTTTCGCGTGTTCACGGCCTCTTCGCCGACGACGTCGCCGGTATGCCGCTTCTACATCCCGCCGGCGAAGGGCGATTCGCATTTCTACGGCCGCGGCACGCAGGAATGCAGCGAGACGGCGGCGAAGAATCCGACGTTCGTCAACGAGGATCCGCAGTTCTTTTTCGTGGTCTTGCCCGATGCGGGGGTTTGCCCCGCAGGCACCATCAACGTCTATCGCGTGTTCGACAACCGGCTCGACGCCAACCATCGCTACATGATCGATCCGGCGGTCCGCGACATGATGGTGTCGCAGCGCAACTGGATCGCGGAAGGCGACGGGCCGAACCTCGTCGTGATGTGCGTGCCACCGAACCCGGCCGCGGCGCCGCCCAATCCGCCGAATGTGCCGCCGCCGAATCCGCCGAACCCGCCCGACCCGCCCTATCCTCCCGGCTACGGCGGCTACCCGTGACGCAGCGCGTGGCGTAGGAGCGGCAAAACCGCGAGCGCGGCGATCGCCTGCGCCGCGAACACGAACTGGAAAGGACTCGCTGCAGCGTATTGCGCCGCCGCGAACACGCACTGCAGGAGCTCGAGGCCGAGCTCGGTGCCGATCATGATGGCGATCGAGGGCAGGGCGGCGAGCGCCGCTGCCCCATGGGCGCTGCCCACGATCGCAAGGCACAACACGAGCGTCAGCGCGCCTACGCCGGTCCCGACGATCGCGGCCGTCGCCATGAAATACCACGCGGAATCGAGCGACGGATACGCGGCGTAACCGGCGACACCGGCGACGACAAGCGCGCACGAGGTCCATGCAACGAGCGGCGTGCTTCCGCGTCCACGATGCAGCACGACACCGGCCAGCAACGTCCCGGCGACTTGCGCCGACGCAGCGAGGGTGGCGCGATCGGCGACCAGCGCTTCCGGGAGGCCGCGGTCGTACAGGAATGCCGCCTCGAAGAAGCCCGTCGTCGGAATCTCGAGCGCAAACAGCGCAGCGACATAGCACCACGTCCCCACATCGGTCGAGGTCGTCGCAGCGAACCGCCGCGCTCGTTTGGCGAGCCATGCGAGCGCAGCGGCGAGCAGAGGCAGGGTTGCGAGCGTTATCGCCGCCGTATACCCCAGCACCGATCCGGCTGTCGACCACGCTTCGAACGCCACGACTGCGGCCGCGAACGCGACCACTAGACGCGTCGGCAATCCATCATCGGTGCGAGGGTCCCGCGTGACGACGGCGATGGTCGCCACCAGTGCCGCGAACGCGAGCGGCAGCACGGCGAACGACGCGAAGTAGGCGGACAGGCCAAGTCCGGGAAGCAGCCATTTCGCGAGTTGCGGCGCCACCAGGAAGCCGGCCGGCGTGGCGCCCGTCCAGACCGACGTCAGCGCCTTGCGACCGTCGGAACCCGGCCAGCCGAGCACGAGGCTCTGCGCACTCGGCGCCAGCCACACGAGCGCCGCGCCGCCAAGCGTGAGGAGCACGTATGCCCACACCTCGCGGCCCCCGATCCCGACCCGGGTCGCGGCGATGGCAAACGCGGCAAACGCCGCGGCGCCGATCAATGCCGAAGCAACGGCAATGCCGCGCACGGCGAATCGGCGGCCGAAGAGCGGATACAGCGCGAGCGCCACCACCATGCCCGCGACGATCGTCTCCATCAGCAGCGCGACGCGCTCCACCGCGATCCCGAGAAACGAGGCGAACCGCGCCTCGCTCACGAGGACCGTGCTCGTCACCACGGATTTGAGGCCGTTGCCGAGCAGCGCGATGCCGCCCATCGCGAGCAGCAGGCGGAAATTGCCCAAGTGACGGGATCAGGCGCGCGGGCTCGCTGCAGGCGATGCCGGCACGCTCTTGCCGATGTATACCGGGTCGTTGAACAGCGATGACACCTCGACCCGGCCGACGTCGGACCGATCGGTGACTTCGTAAAGGATGGGGGTCATGAGCTCTTCGAAGATGCCGCGCAGGCTGCGCGCGCCGGTCTTGTACTCGAGCGCCAGCTCCGCGATCTGCTCGAACACGCGCGCTGCCACCACGAGCTCGACCCCTTCCTCGCGAAAGATGTCGCGGAACTGGTTGAGGATCGAGTTCCGGGGCTCGGTCATGATGCGGACCATCATCGGGCGGTCGAGATCGTGGAAGCGCGCGATGATCGGGAGACGCCCGGTGAATTCCGGAATGAGCCCGTACGTGAAGAGATCGGTCGGTTTGACGCGTGTGTTCAGCCGGTCGAGGATGCGCTGGTTGTCGCCCTTCGAGGTGGCGATGAAGCCGTAGCCGTGCGTCTGCGACGCAATGATCTCGTCCAGGCCCACGAACGCGCCGCCGCAGATGAAAAGTATATTGCTCGTGTCCATGTAGCGGCCGCTCGAAAGCTTCACCTGCGCGCCTTCCATGATCTTGAGCAGCGAGTGCTGCACCGACTCGCCCGAGCTGCCCTGCTGGCCAGGGCTCTTGAGCTTGTCGATCTCGTCGATGAATACGATGCCGGTCTCGGCCTTGCCGATGTCGTCGCCCGCCTTCTCGACGAGCCGCGTCAGCATCGCCTCGATCTCCTCGTTGACGAATCGCGTGTTGGCGATCGAGGTCGCTTCCGACGTCACGAACGGCACGTCGAGGAAGCGCGACAGCGTCTCGCACATGAGGGTCTTGCCGGTGCCGGAGGAGCCGATCAGGAGCACGTTGCTCTTCATGCGGCTGGCGTCCTCGACCATGCCGCGCTCGATCTTGCGATAATGCGCGTAAACCCCGACGGCGACGATCTTCTTCGCGTCCTCCTGGCCAACGACGAACTGGTCGAGGTAGCGAACGATGGCGCTGGGCTTGAGCGTTCTGTCGAGCACGGTCCACCTGGATGCGTGACGGGCTCCCGTGACGGTAACACAGGCGCCAGTGCACTGCCCGACGGCGCGCCTAAACGGAGAGCTCGATGATCCGGCCGTCGAGCGTGCCGCGCGCGACCACGATTTCGCCGACCGACACGGGAAGGTTGAACCGGCGAGGGCCGGCGCTCCCGGGATTGAAATGAAGCACGCCATCGCGTGTATCGCACAGCGGCCGGTGCGAATGGCCGGAGATGACGGCGTTCCACCTGCCTTCATGGGTGGGGGTCAGCGACTTGGCGTCGTGTACAACGCCGATGCGCAGGTCGCCGAGCTCGATGGTTTCAACCTCGCGCAACGCGTCGGCCCAGTCGCCGAAGTCGTTGTTGCCGCGAACCGCGGTGACGGGAGCAAGCAGGGAGAGCTCGCGCAGAATCCCCGGGTCGCAGATGTCGCCCGCGTGCACGATGAGATCGCTCCCGCGCAGGACATCGACCGCAGCGGGTCGCAGCAACCCATGCGTGTCCGAGATGACGCCAATGCGAATGAGCAAGTCCTTTGTACGACTCTCGAGTTCGGCGTATTCTAACTTTTGCCCGGGATCGAAGGCGCCATGCTCATCGACGACGACCTGATCGAACGCGTGGCCGCGCGCCTTCGCGAAGCCGAAGCGAGCGCAACGGCCATTGCGCCCGTGCGTGACGAGCTTGCTTCCGGCGGCGTGGACGCGGCGTATTCGGTGCAAGACGTCAACACGCGCCACGCGCTCTCGCGCGGACGCCGGCTGGTCGGGCGCAAGATCGGTCTCACGTCGAAAGCCGTGCAGGCCCAGCTGGGAGTCGATTCGCCCGACTTCGGCATGCTGTTCGCGGACATGGCGCTGCGCGACGGCGACGAAGTGCCGCGAGGCAAGGTGTTGCAGCCCAAGGCGGAAGCGGAGGTCGCGTTCGTCATTGGCCGGGACCTGGACGATGCCGACCTCACGCTGGTCGACGTGGCAGCATCCATCGAACACGTGTTGCCTGCCATCGAGATCGTCGGAAGCCGGATTCGAGACTGGAACATCAAGCTCCTCGACACGATCGCGGATAACGCATCGTCGGGCATGTTCGTTCTCGGCGACGAGGCGCGGACGCTCGACGGATTGGACCTGCCCGCATGCGCGATGACCATGCGCCGGCGTGGCGAGCCCGTGTCTGCAGGGACCGGTGAGGCATGCCTCGGCAATCCGCTGAATGCCGCGCTCTGGCTCGCGCACAAGATGGTGCAGGTCGGAAGACCGCTGCGCGCGGGCGACATCGTCATGAGCGGCGCGCTCGGCCCGATGGTAACGATCACGCCCGGCGATACGATCGAAGCGCGCATCGACGGCCTGGGCAGCGTACGTGTAGGCTTCGCGGCCTGACACGCTCGAAAGGTAACGCATGGACGAAGGCGCACTGTTCCTGTCCCGCATCCAGTTCGCCTTCGTCGTCGCGTTCCACTTCCTGCTCCCGGCGTTCACGATCGGGCTCGCGTCGTACATCGCGGTGCTCGAAGGGCTGTACCTGACGACGAAGCGCGAAGTGTTCCTCCGCGTGTCCACCTACTGGATCAAGATCTTCGCCGTGTCGTTCGGCATGGGCGTGGTGAGCGGCATCGTGATGCCGTTCCAGTTCGGCACCAACTGGAGCCGCTATTCGCACATGACGGCGGATATCGTCGCGCCTTTGATGGCCTACGAGGGCCTGACGGCATTCTTCCTCGAAGCGGGATTTCTCGGCGTGCTCCTCTTCGGGCGCAAGCTCGTGCCGCAATGGGCGCACTTCGGGGCCGCCATCATGGTGGCGGTCGGCACGCTCATGTCGACGTTCTGGATCCTCGTCGTAAACAGCTGGATGCAGACGCCGACGGGCTTCTCGATGCAATCCGGCCGCTTCTACCCTGACGACTGGATCGCGGTCATCTTCAATCCGTCGTTCCCGTATCGCTTCACGCATACCGTCGTCGCGGTTTATCTCACGACGGCCTTTACGGTCATCGGCGTCGCCGCTTACCACCTGCGCCGGCGCAAGTTCGTCGACGAGAGCAAGGTGATGATCGCGATGGGCGTGGCGCTTGCTACCGTCCTCGTGCCGTTGCAGGCATTCATCGGCGATGCGCATGGCCTCAACACGCTCGAGCACCAGCCCGCCAAGCTCGCCGCGATCGAAGGCATCTGGACCACGCAGCGCGGTGTTCCGGCGGTGCTGTTCGCATGGCCGGACGAGAAGAAGGAGGCCAACGACTTCGAGATCGCAATCCCGCAAGCTCGGGAGCCTCTACCTCACGCATAGCTGGGACGGCGAGGTCACGGGCTTGAAGGCGTTTGCCGCGAAGGACCGGCCGCCGGTTGCTCCGGTCTTCTTCGGCTTCCGGATCATGGTTGGCATGTGGTGCATCATGATGCTCATCACGGTCGCGAGCTGGGTGCTGTTCGCGAGGAAGCGCCTCTACGAGACGGGCTGGTACCTGCGGCTTTGCACGTGGGCGATCCCCGTCGGGTATGTCGCGGTGACCGCGGGCTGGGTCACGACCGAGGTGGGCCGCCAGCCATGGGTCGTGTACAACCAGCTGCGCACGGCGGACGCCGTGACGCCGAACCTCGCGACGCACGACGTCGCGATTTCGCTTGCGCTGTACGTCGTCGTGTACGCGTTCGTGTTCGGCGCCGGCGTCTACTACCTCGTGAAGCTGGTGCGGGCCGGTCCTGCGGCCGCGGCCGCGCCGCCCGCACGCGAGCTCACGAAGCGTCCCGCCCGGCCGTTGTCGGCGGCGGAGTAACGGTAACCATGGCCATCGACCTCGTTCCCATCTGGACCGGCATACTCGCGCTGGCCGTGTTCATGTACGTGCTGCTCGACGGCTTCGACCTCGGGGTCGGCATCATGTCGCCGTTCGCCGCGAGCGACGACGCGCGTACCCTCATCATGAACAGCGTCGCGCCGATCTGGGACGGCAACGAGACGTGGCTCGTGATGGGCGGCATCGGCCTCTTTGCCGCGTTTCCCATTGCGTTCGCCATCATCATCCCCGCGATGTACTTCCCAATCCTCATCATGCTGCTGGGGCTGATCTTTCGCGGCGTCGCATTCGAGTTCCGCCTGAAGGCGCACAAGAGCCGGTTCCTGTGGGACCACGCGTTCTTCTGGGGGTCGCTGATCGCGACGTTCGCGCAGGGCGTGGTGCTGGGCGCGTTCGTGCAGGGGTTCGAGGTGCGCGACCAGCAGTTCGTGGGCAGCGTCTACGGCTGGTTGCGGCCGTTTCCGCTGCTCGTTGGCGTCGGCCTCGTGTTCGGGTACATCCTGCTGGGCGCGACCTGGCTCGTGATCAAGACCGAAGGCGCGATCCAGGTGTGGGCGATCAAGTGGGCACGCATCGCGCTGATCGGCGTGATCGCGTTCATCGCGATGGTCAGCATCTGGACGCCCTTGTCCGATCCCAGGATCGCGGCGCGCTGGTTCGTGTGGCCGAACCTCGCCTACCTCGCGCCGCTGCCGATCGCCACCGGCTTCATGGCGTTGTGGCTGTGGCGCTCGCTCGACAAGGGCCGCGACGCCGCGCCGTTCTTTGCCGCCATCGGGCTCTTCGCAATGTGCTTCCTCGGGCTCGGCATCAGCCTGTGGCCGAACATCGTGCCGCCGACGATCAGCCTTTGGGACGCCGCCGCCACGCCGCGGTCCCAGGCCTTCCTGCTCGTTGGGACGCTGTTCCTGCTGCCCATCATCGTCATGTACACGGGCTGGTCCTACTATGTCTTCAGAGGCAAGGTACGCGCCGACGCGGGCTATCATTGAGGTCCCTGTGTAAGGTGAAGGGACCAGCATGATCAGCGGCAAGACCACACTTATTGCGCACGTCGGCTATCCCACGGAGTCGTTCAAGGCACCGCTCATCTACAACCCGTGGTTCGACAGCAAGGGCATCGACGCCGTCGTCGTGCCGATGGGGGTCAGGACCGAGGACTATCCCGAGTTCTTCGGCAAGCTCGTGAGGCTCTCGAACATTCGCGGCGCGCTCGTCACCATGCCGCACAAGGTGACCACGGTCGGATTGCTGGACGAGGCGTCGACCGCGGTGAAGGTTGCGGGCTCGTGCAACGCAGTCCTGCGTTCGCGACGACGGCAAGATCGTCGGGGACATGTTCGACGGCGCCGGATTCGCGCGCGGCGTGAAGCGCAAGGGCTTCGACGTCCGAGGCAGGTCGTGCCTCATCTCCGGAACCGGCGGCGTCGGTTCCGCGATCGCGGCGTCGCTCGCGGCCGACGGCGTCGCGCGCATGGCGCTGTTCGACATGAACGCCGCAGTCGGCGGACGGTCTCGCGCAGCGATTGCGCCAGTACTATCCCGCGATGCAGGTCACGCACCGGCTCCAACGACCCCGCGGGCCTCGACTTGATCGTCAACGCGACTCCGCTCGGCATGAAGCCGGGCGACCCGCTGCCCTTCGACGTGTCGCGCATCACGAAGGACACGTTCGTCGGCGAGGTGGTGATGAAGCAGGAGATCACGCCCCTTCTGGAAGCGGCACGCAGGATCGGCTGCCGTACGCAGGTCGGCACCGACATGCTGTTCGAGCAGATCCCCGCGTATCTCGAGTTCTTCGGGTTCGGAACGACGACGGCGGACGAACTGCGCGCCGTTGCGAAGGTATCCTATTGAAATCCAGGTGAAGGAAATCGCGGTGGCTTACGAAAACATTCTCACCGAGACCCGCGGTCGCGTGGGCCTCGTCACGCTCAACCGCCCGAAGCAGCTCAACGCGCTCAACGATGCGATGATGAACGAGCTCGGTGCCGCGCTCGAGGCCTTCGACGCGGACGACGCGATCGGCGCGATCGTGATCACGGGCATGCCGAAGGCGTTCGCGGCGGGCGCCGACATCGGCGCAATGGCGTCGTGGTCGTACATGGACGTCTATCGCACTGACTACATCACGCGCAACTGGGAGACGCTGCGCGGAATCAGGAAGCCGGTCATCGCGGCCGTCGGCGGCTTCGCGCTCGGCGGCGGCTGCGAGCTCGCGATGATGTGCGACATCGTGATCGCCGCGGACGACGCGCGCTTCGGCCAGCCCGAGATCAAGCTCGGCGTCATCCCGGGGGCCGGCGGCACGCAGCGCTTGCCGCGGGCGGTCGGCAAGGCCAAGGCAATGGACATGATCCTGACCGCGCGCACGATGAACGCCGACGAAGCCGAGCGGTCGGGGCTCGTGTCGCGCATCGTGCCCGCCGCATCGCTCGTCGACGATGCGGTGGCGATTGCCGCCGGCATCTGCGAATTCTCGCTGCCGTCGGTCATGATGGCGAAGGAGGCGGTGAATCGCGCATACGAAGGGACGCTGGCCGACGGCGTGCACTTCGAGCGGCGCCTCTTCCACTCGCTGTTCGCTACCGAGGACCAGAAGATCGGCATGAAGGCCTTCGTCGAGAAACAGAAGCCCGCGTTCAAGCACAAGTGATGGCGACGGTACGCATTGCCGTGGCGGGGGCCGGGCTCATCGGCGTTCGCCATGTCGAGGAGATCGTGGCGAGTGCCGATTGTGCGCTGGCGTCGATCGTCGACGTCAGTCCCAAGGCGGTGGAGGTTGCTCGCCGATACGGCGTGCCGCTTTACCGATCGCTCGAAGAATGCTTCGCGGGCGGCAAGCCCGACGGCGTCGTCATCGCCACGCCGAATCAGCCTCACCTGGAGCAAGGTCTCCAGTGCATCGCGGCGGGTATTCCGGTGCTCGTCGAGAAGCCGATCGCGCATACGCTCGAAGCGGGTGAGCAGCTCGTCGACGCTTCCGAGAAGGCCGGCGTGCCGATCCTCGTCGGGCACATGCGCCGGCACAGCCTGATCATGGACGAGGCGATCCGCGTCGTGCGCGAAGGCTCGCTCGGCAAGCTCGTCGGCGTGATGGGCAGTGCTGTTTTCTGCAAGCCCGCGGTCGACGGCTACTTCGATCCCCCCAACGACTGGCGCCGGCGTCCGGGCGGCGGGCCGATTCTCATCAACATGATCCACGAGGTCGACGCGCTGCGATCGCTGTTGGGCGAGATCGTCGCGGTTCAGGCGCAGGCGTCGAATGCGACGCGCGGCTTCGAGGTCGAGGACACGGTCGCGATCACGCTTCGTTTCAGGAGCGGGGCGCTCGGCACGTTCATGCTCTCCGACACCGCCGCGTGCGCGAGGAGCTGGGAGCAGACGTCGCAGGAGAACAAGGCCTACGCGACGTACGAGGACGAGGATGCGTACGTTCTGATGGGCACCCATGGATCACTGTCGATTCCGACGATGCGGTTGCGCACCTACGCGCGCGACGAGGACCGCTCCTGGTTCAAGCCGTTTCAATCGAGCGTCGTCCCCCTGCAGCGCGCCGATCCGCTCGCGCTGCAAATCGCGCATTTCGCCGATGTCATCCGCGGCAAGGCGACGCCGCTCGTCAGCGGCCGCGACGGTCTTTCGAACCTGCGCGTGGTCGACGCCATCGCGCGCGCGGCGCGGGACGGCGGCATCGTGAACATCGGTTGAACAAGGAAAGCCCATGAAGAAGATCGTTTTGCTCCACGGCCCCAACCACGCGATGTTCGGCAAGCGCGATCCGAAGCAGTACGGCACCATCACGCTCGACGAGATCAATGCGGCCGTCATCGCGCTCGGCAAGGAGGTCGGCGCCGAGGTCGACTGCTACCAGACAGACCTCGAAGGCGAAATGTGCAGGCGCGTTCACAAGGCGTTCGAGGACAAGGTCGACGGCGTCATCATCAACGCGGGCGCCTGGACGCATTACAGCTACGCTTTGCGCGATGCGCTCGCGATCCTCACGTGCCCGTTCGTCGAGGTGCACATGAGCAATGTTCACGCGCGCGAAGCGTTTCGCCACATCTCGGTGCTGTCGGAGATCGCCAAGGGCATCGTCGTCGGGTTCGGTGTCGACAGCTACTTGCTGGCACTGCGCGCGCTCACGGGATCGGCGGGCGCGAGCAAGCGGTGATCCGCAACGCGGACGACGTCACCGCGGCGGTGCTGCGCGAGCTCGAGCGCGCACCCGACCCGCGGTTTCGCGAGGTCATGTCGGCCGCGGTGCGTCACCTGCACGCATGGGCGCGCGAAGTGCATTTGACCGAGGCCGAGTTCCGCAAGGCGGCCGCGATCGTCGCGCGGGCAGGCCAGCTCACCGACAAGTCGCACAACGAGGTCGTGCTCTGCGCCGGCTCGCTTGGACTTTCGGCGCTCGTGTGCCTCATCAACAACGGCGCGAACGGCACGCGCGAGACGACCGCCAACCTGCTCGGACCGTTCTGGCGCGCGGGATCGCCCCGTTCGGAGAACGGCGAATCCATCGTGCGCTCGCCGACGCCGGGTGAGCCGCTGCTCGTCACGGCGATCGTGCGCGATCTCGACGGCAGGCCTGTCGCAGGCGCGGACGTCGACGTCTGGCACGCGTCGGCGGAGGGGTTGTACGAGAACCAGGATCCGGAGCAGGCCGACATGAACCTGCGAGGCACGTTTCGGACCGATGGCGAAGGCAGAATCTGGTTCCGCACGATCAAGCCGGCCGGCTATCCCATTCCCGCGAACGGCGTTGCCGGCGACTTGCTGCGCGCGCAGGGGCGCCACAACATGCGGCCCGCGCACATTCACTTCCTCATTCACAAGCCGGGCTACAAGACGCAGTTCTCGCAGGTGTACGCGCGCGGCGATCCGCACCTGGAAACGGATGCGCAGTTCGGCGTCACGCAGGCGCTGGTGGGCGACTACATGAAGCAGGGCGGCTCGCATGTCCTGCATCACGAGTTCGCGATCGAGCCGGGGGAAGCGACGCTTCCCGAGCCGCCGATCACGGGCAAGGCGAGCTAAGCCAGGCGCTGCAGGCAGCGCGGCGACAACTCGCCGACGCTTCTCACGCCCAGCATCGCCATGTCGCGGTCGATCTCGCTCGCAAGCAGCGCGATCGCATGCTTCACCCCGGCGTCGCCGGCGATCGCAGCAGCGTAGTTGAACGGACGCGCCACCCAGACGAACCGCGCGCCGAGCGCGAGCGCCTTGAGCACGTCGGTGCCGCGGCGGATGCCGCCGTCCATCATCACGGGAATGGCCTTGCACGCCGCGACGACGTCCGGCAGCACGCGCAGCGGCGACACGGCGCCGTCGAGCTGCCGTCCGCCGTGATTGGACACGATCACCGCGTCCGCCCCGTGATCGCGCGCGATGCGCGCATCGTCGGGATGCATGATGCCCTTGATGACGAGCGAGCCGCGTCCAGCGCTCGCGAATGCGCGCGACATGTGTCCAGTCGAGGTGTCCGCGCTCGCCGAAATCGCGCATCACGTCGCGCGACAGCATCGCGACGCCGCGCTCCGCGTACGAGTTCTCGAAGTGCGGCATGCCGTGTCGCAGGAACGTCGGCAGGAACGTGCCGAAGAGCCAGCGCGGCCGCGCGATGCCGTCCCACGCGAGGCGCAGGCTGGGCCGCAGCGGGCTCGTGAAGCCGGCGCGCAGGTTGTGCTCGCGATTCGGCGTTGCCGGCGTGTCGACCGTGAGCATCAGCGTCTTGTAACCCGCGCTTGCGATGCGGTCGACCAGTGCGATCGATGCGCGCCACGTCGCCGGGCAGGTACGCCTGGAACCAGGCGTCGGGATTCTCGGCGGCGATCTCCTCAAGACGGATGAGCGACGAGCCCGACATGACCATCGGCATGTTCGCTTCCGCAGCACAACGTGCGAGCACGAGGTCGCCGCGATAGGCGGTCATCGCGCTGATGCCCATCGGCCCGATGCCGAAGGGATGCGCGTAGGTCTTGCCCAGGAGCTCGACCGATTGCGTGCGATTGCCCACGCCGACCAGCACGCGCGGAACGAAGCCCCACTCGCTGAAACACGGCGCGGTTGTCGCGCAGCGGTCACGATGTCTTCAACGCCGCCCGAGACGTAGCTGAAGAGCGGACGTGGCAGATGGCGCCGCGCGGCGGGCTCGAAGTCGTCGAGCTTGAGGATCCGCCGCAAGTCAGCCATAGGCGCGATTCTATATTCCCTTCGCCTTTCGCCACTCGGCGAATGCCGCCTTCGTATCGTCGTTCGGCGGATACGTGCCGGCAAGCTTGGCGCCGCCCTGCACGCGCTCGAGGATGAAGGCTTCCATCTTCTCCTGCTCCTCGCATGCTTCCGCGACCTCGTCGGCGACGTGCTGCGGGATCACCACCACGCCTTCGTCGTCGCCGACGATGATGTCGCCGGGATATACGGCCACGCCGCCGCAGCCGATCGGGACGTTCTGGTCGACGGCGTGGTGGTACAGCAGGTTGAGCGGGGCGCTGCCGCCCGCGCAGTAGATCGGGAAGTCGAGGTTCTTGAGTGACCCGCTGTCGCGCACGGGACCGTCGGACACGAGGCCCGCCCCGCCGCGCACCTTGAGGCGCGTGGTGAGGATCTCGCCGCCCGACGCGACGCGCTTTTCCTGGCGGCAGTCGAGCACGAGCACGTGACCGGGCGGCACGCTCTCGATGGCCTTGCGCTGCGGATGGTTCGGGTCGTCGAACGCGCTGATCTGGTCCAGGTCCTCGCGCGCCGGGATGCTGCGCATCGTGAACGCGGGACCGACCAGGTTGCCACCCGACGGCGTCGTCATGCGCGAGATGCCCTGGATGTACACGTTGCGGAATCCGCGCTTGAACAGCGCCGTGCAGAGCGTGGCGGTGCTGACCTTGCTCAGGCGTTCCTTGGTCTTGGCTGACAGTTCCATGATGTTCTCCTCGAGGTTAGTTGGGCTGCGCCCCGGACTTACATGAGATATCCATTAGTGGATTTCGGGCTCGTCCGTCTTGCCGGCTTTGCCTTCTTCCTCGAGAAAGTCGAAGTCGCAGCCCTCGTTGGCCTGCGTGACGTGCTTCAGATACATTTCGCCGAAGCCGCGCGTGAAATGCGGCTTGGGCGCCTTCCACGCGGCGCGGCGGCGCGCCAGCTCGGCGTCGTCGACCTTGAGCGTCAGCGTGCGGTTCGGCACGTCCATCTCGATCAGGTCGCCGTCCTTCACGAGCGCGAGCGGCCCGCCGACGTGCGATTCCGGCGCGACGTGCAGCACGCACGCGCCGTAGCTCGTGCCGCTCATGCGCGCGTCGGAGATGCGCAGCATGTCGCGCACGCCTTGCTGCAGGAGCTTTTTCGGAATCGGCAGCTGGCCCCACTCGGGCAGGCCGGGCGCGCCCTGCGGGCCCGCGCTCTGCAGCACGAGCACGCTGTCCTTCGTGACGTCGAGCGCGGGATCGTCGATGCGCGCGCCATGTCGTTGTAGTCCTTGAACACGACCGCGGGCCCGGTGTGCTTGGCAGATGCGGCTCCATCGCCGCGCGGCTTGATCACCGCGCCGTCGGGCGCCAGATTGCCGTGCAGCACCGCGAGGCCGTCGCGCGCGACCAGCGGATTGTCGCGCGTACGGATCACGTCGTCGTTGTAGACGGTCGCGCCTTCGATGTTCTCGCCGAGCGTGCTGGCCGTTGATCGTGAGCGCCGACCCGTCGATGAGATCGGTCAGCCGCGACAGGAGAGCGCGCAACCCGCCGGCATAGTAGAAGTCCTCCATCAGGTACTTGCCGGACGGACGCACGTTGGTGAGCACCGGCGTGCGGCGCGCGAGCGCGTCGAAGCGCGCGAGGTCGAGCGGCACGCCGGCGCGGCGCGCCATCGCGATCAGGTGCACGACCGCGTTGGTCGATCCGCCGAGCGCGAGCACCGTCGTCACCGCGTTGTCGATCGAGCGCGCGTCGACCACGTCGCGAATCTTGCAAGTCCTCCCACACCATCTCGACGATGCGCTTGCCGGACAGCGTCGCCATCTGCTGCGTGGCGCGAGTCCGGTGCGGGGATCGACGCGGCGCCCGGCAGCGTGAGACCCATCGCCTCGGTCGCGCTGGTCATCGTCGACGCAGTGCCCATGGTCATGCAATGCCCGGGCGAGCGCGCGATGCCGTCTTCCACGCCGCGCCAGTCGTCTTCGGTGATGTTGCCCGCGCGCAGCTCCGCCCAGTACTTCCAGGTGTCGCTGCCGCTGCCGAGGTACTGGCCGCGGAAGTCGCCGCGCAGCATCGGGCCCGCGGGAACGAAGATCGTCGGCAGGTTCATCGACAGCGCGCCCATCACCAGCGCGGGCGTGGTCTTGTCGCAGCCGCCCATCAGCACGGCGCCGTCGGCCGGATAGCTGCGCAGCAGCTCCTCGGTCTCCATCGCGAGCAGGTTGCGATAGAGCATCGTCGTCGGCTTCTGGAACGGCTCGGACAGCGAGATCGCGGGCATCTCGACGGGGAACCCGCCCGCCTGCCAGACGCCGCGCTTGACTTCCTCCGCGCGCTGCCGGAAGTGGCTGTGGCACGGGTTGATGTCGCTCCACGTGTTGATGATCGCGATCACCGGCTTGCCGATGTAATCGCGAGCGGTCGTAGCCCATCTGCGCGGTGCGCGAACGATGCCCGAACGAGCGCAGGTCGTTGACGCCGTACCAGCGATGGCTGCGCAGCTCTTCCGGCTTCTTGCGTTGCTTGCTCATGATTAGGCCTGTACGTAAGCGGTTTTGACGACGGTGTAGAACTCCTTGGCATACGCGCCCTGCTCGCGCGGGCCGTAGCTCGATCCCTTGCGGCCGCCGAACGGGACGTGATAGTCCACGCCAGCGGTCGGCAGGTTCACCATCACCATGCCGACCGCGGCGTTGCGTTTGAAATGCGCCGCATGCTTGAGCGAGCGCGTCGCGATGCCGGCGGTCAATCCGAACGTGGTGTCGTTGGCGATCGCGAGCGCTTCGTCGTAGTCCTTCACGCGCACGACGCTTGCAACCGGGCCGAACACTTCCTCGCGGTTGATGCGCATCGACGGCGTCGTTTCGGTGATGAGCGCGGGCGCCATGTAGAAGCCTTCGGTCCCGCGCTTCAATCGCTCGCCGCCTGCGGCAACCTTGCCGCCTTCCGACTTCGCGATCTCGACGTACTTGAGGTCCTGGTCGAGCTGGCTCTGATCGACGACGGGGCCGATGTCGGTGCCGGCCTTGAGCGCATCGTCGATGGTAAGCGACGCCATGCGCTTGCCCAGCGCCTCGACGAAGCGGTCGTGAATGCCTTGCGTGACGATGAAGCGCGACGCCGCCGTGCACCGCTGTCCGGTCGAGAAGTACGCGCTTTGCAGGCAGACGTTGACCGCGACATCGAGGTCGGCGTCGTCGAGGACGACCTGCGGGTTCTTGCCGCCCATCTCGAGCTGCACTTTCTTCATCGACTCGATCGCGGTCTTCGCGATGCTGGTGCCGGTCGGCACCGAGCCCGTGAAGCTGATCGCGTCGACGTCGCGCCCGCGGACGATGGCATCACCGACGACCGAGCCGCGGCCCATGACGAGGTTGAACACGCCTGGCGGCAGCGACGTGCGCGAGATGATCTCCGTCAGCGCCCATACCGAGCCGGGTACCAGGTCGGCGGGCTTGATCACGACGCAATTGCCGAACGCGAGCGCGGGCGCGATCTTCCACGCGGGAATCGCGATGGGGAAATTCCATGGCGTGATCATGCCGATCACTCCAACCGGCTCGCGCGTGATCTCGACGTCGATGCCAGGCCGCACCGACGGCACGAGCTCGCCGTGCGCGCGGATCGCTTCGCCGGCGAAGAACTTGAAGATATAGCCGGCGCGCGCGGCTTCGCCGATGCCCTCGGCCTTGGTCTTGCCTTCCTCGCGCGAGAGCAGGGTGCCCAACTCTTCCTTGCGCGCAATGATCTCGTTGCCGATCTGGTCCAGGATGTCGGCGCGCTGCTGCACGCCGGCGAGCGCCCATTTCGGAAACGCCGCCCGCGCGGCAGCGATTGCGGACTCAGCCTGCGCGCGATCCGCTTGCGCGTACTCGCCGATCACGTCCGACGTGTTCGACGGATTCACGTTCGCCGTCGCGTTGGGCCCGTCGACCCACTGCCCGTTGATGTAGTTTTGCTTGCTCATTTTGTCTCTACTCGGTGGCCGAGATGTTCTTCTCGGTGATGATCTTGCGGTAACGCGCCCGCTCGCTGTCGATCAGCGAGTGAAACTGCTCGGGCGTGCTACCTACCGGTGTCGCACCCTGCTCGATGAAGCGCTTGTTGACGTCCGCCGAGGCGACGATCTCCTGGATGTCCCTGCTGATCTTGTCGACGATGGCCTTGGGCGTTCCGGCGGGGGCCAGGACGCCGATCCACGAGATCGAAAAATAATCCGGCACGCCGCTTTCCGCCAGCGTCGGGATAGCGGGCATCGCGGGCGATCGCTTGAGGCTCGTCACTGCGATGGGCCGCACCTTGCCGCTCTTGATTGCGCTACCGCTCTCGAGAACGGTGAGAAACGTGAGATTGACCACGCCGCCCATCAGGTCCTGCATCGCGGGGCCGCCGCCTTTGTAAGGCACGTGCACGAGCTTGGTTCCCGTCGCGTTGTCGAAGAGCGATGCCGCAAGGTGCGTGGAGCTTCCGTTGCCAGCGCTGCCGTAGGTCAGCTCCTTCGACTTGGCGAGCGTAATGAATTCCTTCGTGTTGTTGACCGGCAGGCTCGAGTTCACGAGCAGCACGAGCGGCAGCTCGGCGACCAGGCTGATCGGCACGAACGCCGTGTCCGGGTTGTACGGGAGCTTCTTGTACAGCGACGGGTTGATGGCGACCGCCTGCGCGTTGGCCATCATGATCGTGTAGCCGTCAGGCTTGGCGCGCGACACGAAGTCGGCGCCGATCATGCCGGCCGCGCCCGCCTTGTTGTCGACGACGACGGGCTGCCCCCACTTTTCCGAGAGCTTCTGCGCGACCCACCGTGCGCCGGTATCCGTGCCGCCGCCGGGCGGGAAGGGCACGACCATGGTTACCGACTTCGTCGGGTACGCGTCCTGCGCGGACGCGATACCGAATGCAGCCGCGGTCATCACGGCGAGCGCGATGCGTGCGAACTTCATGATTCCTCCGATTGACTAGCTTACTCGCGGTTCACGAGCAGGACGCGCTATTTCGCGGCCTCGCTCGCACGCTGCGCTTGCTCCCAACTACTCGGGCTGGATGTTCGCGTCCTTCGCCACCTTCGCCCACTTCTTCATTTCCGCTTGAAGGAAGTCGGCGAACTGCTGCGGCGTGCCGCCCGCGACATCGATGCCCGCATCGTTGATCTTCTTCTTGATGTCGGGTTGCGCGAGGCCTTTGTTGAATTCGGCGTTGAGCTTGGCCACGACGTCCTTGGGGGTACCGGCCGGCGCGAGCACGCCTCCCCACGTGGTCGTCTCGTAGCCTGGGAGGCCCGCTTCCGCGATCGTCGGCAGGTCCACGCCGGGGACGCGCTTGGCCGTTGTCACCGCCAGCCCCTTCAGCGCGCCGGTCTTGAGATGCGGCTGCACGGCCGCGAGAGTGTCGAACATGACCTGCGTCTGGCCGCTCATGAGGTCGGGATGCGCGGCTGCGCTGCCCTTGTACGGGATATGCGTCATGTCGATGCCGGCCATGCTCTTGAATAGCTCGCCCGACATGTGCGGCGCGCCGCCGTTGCCGCTCGACGCGAACGTGAGCTTGCCCGGGTTCGCCTTGCCGTACGCGATGAGCTCCTTCACGCTGCTCACCGGCAGCTTGGGATTGACCACCAGCACCAGCGGGACGACGTGCGTGAGGATCACGGGCTCGAAGCTCTTCACCGTGTCGTACGGCAGCTTCTTGAACATGACGGGATTGATGGCGTGGCTGCTCGCAACGAGCGCGAGCATGTGGCCGTCCGGCGCGGCGGTGGCCACAGCCTGCGTGCCGATGGTGCCGGTCGCGCCGGCCTTGTTGTCGATCACGACGGGCTTGCCCCAATCCTTGGACATTTGGTCGCCGGTCAGGCGAGCGACGAGATCGATGGCTCCGCCGGGAGTCGCCGGCACGATGATCGTGACGCTCTTCGTGGGAAAGCTCGCGGCAGCTTGCGCGAATGCGGGCGCGCCTTGGCTAAGCGAGACGGCGGCCACGGCCGCGAACAGAATCGACTTGGTCATGATTTCCTCCAGGTGGGATGATTCATCGCGATGCGCATGGCATCGTAATTCCGAATTGCTCGGCACTCTTGCTTAGCGCCCCGAGCGTGTCGTCGTCGTACACGATGCCGTGCGCACGCGCGGCTTCGATGGAATGCGCTGCCTGATCGCCAGGCAGGCGCACGGGACGATCCGCGCGGATGGGCCGGTTGGTGCGGCTTTTATCCGCGAGGTAGTCCATCTGCTCCGCGAACGCGTCGCGTCCCGCGAAGAACGCAGGATCGATCACCTGCAGGAACACGTTGCCGCCCCAGCGCTTCGGCGCATCGCGCCGGCCGTGGCCGGACAGACCCTGTGACAACGCCTCGATCATGAGCGCGAGGCCGAATCCCTTGTGACCGTACTCCTGCCCGCCCATGAGCTGGATGGAGCCGGGCGGCTGCGCGTTTTCCAGTACCGCAGGATCGCGCGTAGGAACACCGTTCGCGTCGAGCAGCCAGGGGTGCTCGAACAATTCGCCGGCCGCGAACTTCTGCCGCGTCATGGACGTTGTCGTGATCGACGCGCACATGTCGACGAGCACCGGGTGATCCGCGATCGGGTAGCCGACCGCGAACGGGTTGGGCGTGAAGAGCGCTTCCGTGCCGCCGTAGGGCGCAACGCGCCTACCCGAAGGGTCGGAGTTGGCGATGATCGCGACGAAACCCTTGTCAGCCGCTTGCTTCACGAGCGCCGCGAGGCAGCCGATGTGATGGCTCTTGCGGATGGCGACCGTCGCAACGCCAGACTCTTCCGCGCGCGGCATGGCGACGTCGATCGCTTCGTTCACGAGCCACAGGCCCGGCAGGTAGTCGCCGTCCCACACCATCGTGGCGCCCGTGTCCTTGACGACGGTGGGCGCACCCGTTACGCGCATCGTGCCCTTGCGGATCTCCGCGAGGTAGAGCGGCGCCATGGCGAGGCCGTGCGTGCGCCGGCCCATCATGTCCGTAAGGACCATGAGGCGCGCGACGGTCGCAGCCTTGTCCGCGTCCATGCCGGCGGCGACGAAGAGCGCGCGCGCGAAGCGCTCGAGTGCGTCGACTGAAAGATTGTGCGAAGCCATGATGTGTCCTCCTTTGAGAGTCGACGTCAGGGCGCGCCTTCGATGTTGCTGCCGGCTTCCTTGACGACCTTGGCCCAGCGCGCGCGCTCGGCGCCGACGAATTCGGTCGTTGCAGCCGGCGTCATGGTGACGACGTCGGCGCCCAGCTCCGCGAGCTTTTCCTTGACCGCGGGCGATTGGATGATCTTGACGAGCTCGGCGTTGAGCCTTGCCACGCTTTCCTTCGACATCTTCGCGGGCGCCATCACGCCCTGGTAGGTGCCGGACTCGAAGCCCGTGACACCTTGCTCGGCGATCGTCGGAACGTTGGGCAGGAGCGGCGAGCGCGCCTTGCTCGACACCGCGATGACCTTGAGCTTGTTGGACTTCACCATCGGCATCGTCGCCAGCTGGCCGTTGACGACCGCCTGGGTGTTGCCGGCGACGGTATCGGTCAGCGCCTGCGCGCCGCCCTTGTAGGGGACGTGCGTCCACACGATGCCGGTCGCTTGCGCGAGCTGCACCGTAACGAGGTGATTCGACGTTGCCGTACCGGGGAGGGCCACGTTCACCGGCGACTTCTTCGAGAGCGCGATGAATTCCTTGAGGTTGTTGGCCGGTACCGAAGGGTTGACCACGAACAGGTGCGGCGAGTACGCGAGCATCGCGACACCTTGCAGGTCCTTGCCGAGGTCGTAGGGCAACTGCTTGTACACCGACGGGCTGATCGCGAGCGACGGCAGGTCGCACAGCAGGACCGTGTGGTTGTCGGTGGCCTGCGCTGCGAAGGCGGCACCGATGTTGCCGTTGGCGCCGGGCTTGTTCTCGACGACCACCGGCTGCCCCAGCGCTTGCGAGAGCGGCTGGCTGATGACGCGGGCAATGATGTCGGACGACCCGCCCGGCACGTTGGGAACGATGATCCGCAGGGGGGCCGACGGCCAGGTCTGGGCCAAGGCCGGGCCGGTCGCAGCCGCAAGGACGATCGAGACGAGTGCGGCGAGAGTGGTACGACGGTCTTGCATGGCGCTTCCTCCTAACTGCCAGTACTAGTCGTCTGGTTTAGTGAATGATAGCGCTAGCATTTTGCCAGTGTCAATACCCCGGCTGATTATTTTTTGACCGGGGCTAGGTGGTTTGCCGGTCGACGATCGTGAATCCGACGTCGACCACTTTCTCGGACGGCGTCTGGCCGTTGATGCGGGCAAGGATGAGCTCGGCGGCGCGCCGGCCGATGGCGGCGCGATCGATGCGCACCGTGGACAGGGCGGGGTAGGTGTGTTGCGCGAACTCGAGGTCGCCGAACCCCATCAGCGCCACGTCGCCCGGCACGGAGAGGCCCCGCGAGCGCGCTTCCTCGAGTGCGCCGTGGGCGAGGAGATCCGAGCTGCAGAATACGGCCGTAGGCTTGGCGCCGCGGCTGTAGAGCTCTGCCAGCCCCTGGCGTCCCAGCGTAAGTGTCGAGGGGGCCGGTACGGTGACGAGCTCCGCCTCGTTGCATCCCTGCGCGGCCAGCTCGCCCAGGAAACCGCGCTGGCGCGCGAGCGCCCGCGTGTCGTCGGCCCAGATCATGCCGAACGCGCGATGGCCGCGCGCCAGCAGGTGGCGGGCGACCGCCGCGCCTACGTCCTCATGCGAGAAGCCGACCAGCATGTCGATCGGCGTGGGCGTCATGTCCCACGTCTCGACGACGGGGATGTTGGCGGAGATGAGGCGCTGGCGCACCTGCGGCGCATGGTTGATGCCGGCGAGGAAAATGGCATCCGGGCGGCGGCTCAGCACCGCCGACAGGAGCGCTTCCTCGCGCGTGGCCGGGTAGCCGGAGAGGCCGAGCAGTACCTGGTAGCCGGCCTCCCACAGGCGGTCGGTCAGCGCCTGGACAGTGTCGACGAAGATCGCGTTGGTGATGGAAGGCACCACCGCCGCGACGAGCCGCGTTCGCTTCGACGCAAGTCCGCCCGCGAGCAGGTTGGGAACGTACCCCGTGCGCTCGATCACCTGCTGAACGTGCGCAAGGGTGTCGGGCGTGACGAGCTCGGGCCGGTTCACGACCCGCGAGACGGTGATGGGCGACACGCCGGCAATCTTGGCGACGTCGGCGAGGGTGACCGACCCGGTGGCCCGGGATGAGACTCCGTTCCGGGGCGGGTTGATGAGGTTGGGTTTGCTTGCCATTCGCATATGATAGCGTTAGCATTTAAGGAAGTCCAGTCCCCCGTCGAACAGGGGCGGGTGTCGGGGGCGCGTGCTAGATTGGGTGCATGCCGGAGCCTGGCGACCCGCACCGCAAGTTTCCGGCGAGCTTCCGGCGCTTCCTGTGGACGCGGCTTCTCGGCGGCACCGCCAACCAGATGCTGATGGTGGCGCTCGCCTGGCAGATGTACGACCTCACGGGCAGCGCGTGGGACCTCGGTCTCGTCGGACTCGCGCAATTCATTCCTGCGCTGATCTTCACCTTGCCCGCCGGCCAGTGGGTCGATCGCGTCGACCGGCGCGGTGTCCTCGCCGCGGCCCTCGCATGCCAGCTGGTCGCGTCGGCGGTGCTCACGGTCGGGAGCTACACCGGCTGGGTCGACCGCGGCGTGATCTTCGCGATGTGCGCGATCCTGGGGGTCGCGCGTGCGCTGCAGATGCCGTCGTCGCAGGCGCTCGTGCCCGCGCTGGTCGGCGTCGATGCGCTGCCGCGGGCGTTTGCCGCGAGCTCGACGCTTCTGAAGATCGCTGTGATCGGCGGACCGGTGCTCGGCGGATTGCTCTACGCGTTCGGCGCCGCGGTCGTCTATCTCACGTGCCTCGCATTCCTGGTGGCGTCGCTAGCGTACACCGCGGCAATTCCCCGCGTCGCGCCGTCGGCTACCGCGCCCCCCGTGTCGGTGGAGACGCTGATGGCCGGTTTTGCGTTCATCTGGCGCAAGAAGCAGGTCCTGGGCGCAATCTCGCTCGATCTCTTTGCGGTGCTGCTCGGCGGCGCGACGGCCCTCCTGCCGATTTACGCCAAGGACATCCTGGGCACGGGCCCGTGGGGACTTGGCCTCCTGCGCGCCGCCCCTGCCGCGGGTGCGCTCGCGGTGGGATTGCTGCTCGCGCAGCGGCCGCTCTCGCGTCACGTAGGCCCGCGGATGTTCCTCTCGGTAGCCATCTACGGCGTGTCGACGGTCGTGTTCGGCCTGTCGCACGACTTCGTGCTTTCGTTCGTCGCCCTGGCGATCGGCGGCGGCGCCGACATGGTGAGCGTCGTCGTGCGGCAGACGCTCGTGCAGCTCGATACGCCCGACGACATGCGCGGCCGCGTGAGCGCGGTCAACGGCGTATTCATCGGGGCGAGCAACGAGCTCGGCGAGTTTCGTGCGGGCACGATGGCAGCCGTCATGGGGCCGATCGCTGCAACGGTCGTCGGCGGCATCGGCACGCTGGTCGTTGCCGCGCTGTGGATGAAGTGGTTCCCGGCGCTCGCGAAGCGCGACCGGTTGATGGAATAGCGACAGCTGCCCTGGGCCCGGTCAGCCCCGCAGCTGCCCTACAATGCGCAAGGTAGCGTGTTGCTGCGTTACGTCATTTGGGATGGCTCCGATGACCGACAAATCGCCCCAATCCTTGCCCGACCTGGCGGCCGGCATTCCTCTGCGCCAGCTTTCCGATGGCGCGATAGTGGCAGGACAAATCGCGGGTGAGGACGCGATCCTGGTTCGCGACGGCGATGCGCTCTACGCGATCGGCGCACATTGCACGCACTACCACGGACCGCTTGCAGACGGCGTGATCGTCGGGCGATACCGTGCGCTGCCCGTGGCACCACGCCTGCTTCAGCCTGCGCAGCGGAGAAGCGGTCGGCGCCCCCGCTCTCGATCCCGTGCCGTGCTGGCGCGTCGAGCAAGTCGGCGATGTCGCGTTCGTGCGCGAACGTCTTCCGCAACCGACGCCGCGCAGTCGCCCCTGGCTCGGCTCCGGCGTCCATCGTAATCGTCGGCGGCGGCGCTGCGGGACTCGCGGCCGCGGACATGATCCGCCGCGAGGGCTATGAGGGAGCGTCACGCTCGTGAGCGCGGACGCGTCGGCCCCGTACGACCGGCCCAATCTTTCGAAGGATTTCCTCGCGGGCAACGCGCCCGACGACTGGATTCCGCTGCGCGCGCCGGAGTGGTACGGCGAGCGTCGCATCGACCTGATGCTGGACACACGAGTCAACGCGCTCGACGTCGTACGCCGCAGCCTCGATCTGGGCAACGGCCGAACGCGCTCATACGGCTCGCTACTGCTCGCGACCGGTGCCGACCCGGTGCACCTGCCGATTCCCGGCGCGACCGATGCGCAAGTCCACTACCTGCGCACGCTTCGCCGACAGCCGGGCACTGGTCGCCAAAGCCGCGACCGCAAAGCGCGTCGCGGTCGTCGGTGCGAGCTTCATCGGCCTCGAGGTCGCGGCGTCGCTGCGCGCGCGCGGCATCGACGTGCACGTCGTAGCGCCGGAGACGGTGCCGCTCGAGCGCATCATGGGCGCGGATGTCGGCCGCTTCGTACAGGGCCTGCACGAGGAGCAAGGCGTCGCGTTCCATCTCGGACGCACGATCGCACGTGTCGACGGCGACAGCGTCACGCTGAGCGATGGCTCGACCTTCGCCGCCGACATCATCGTCCTTGGGGTCGGCGTGCGGCCTTCGATCGCGCTCGCCGCAGGAGGCCGGCCTCGCGATCGACCGCGGCGTCGTCGTGAACGAATACCTCGAGACGAGCGCCCCCGGCGTGTTCGCCGCCGGCGACATCGCACGCTGGCCTGACCCGCACACCGGAGAGCGCATCCGCGTCGAGCACTGGGTGGTGGCCGAGCGGCAGGGCCAGGCCGCCGCGCGCAACATGCTCGGCCCGCGCGAGCCGTACGCGGTCGTGCCGTTCTTCTGGAGCCAGCACTACGACACGGTGATCAACTACGTGGGCCACGCGGAGCAGTGGGATGCGGTGCAGATCGACGGGTCCGTGGCCGCACGTGATTGCGAGATCGCGTACAAGCGGAACGGACGTACGCTGGCGGTAGCCACGGTCGGTCGCGATCGCGCGAGCCTGCGGGCCGAGCTCGCACTGGAGCGCAACCGCGCGTGAGCGTTCGTGCTTTTCTCGCTGCGGCGAGCCTTGCAGCGACCGTCGTGCCCGTATCCGCCGAGCCGGCGAGCGACTGCGGCGTCGACGTCGATCGGTATTCGCAACCCTCCACCGCCTATTTGTGCGACGCTCTGCGCACGATCGAGGAGCAGGCGCTCGCCGTCGGCATGGTCGACTGGCCCCAGATCAAGCGTCAGGTGTTGGCGGAGACGCGCGATGCGCGCAGCGAGAGCGATGTCCATTCCGCGATCGCGGCCGCCCTCCGCCGTCTCGATCCCCATAGCCGGTTCCTCGCCCCGGAGCGCGCCCGCGAGCTGCGATCGGCACAGACCCGCGTCGATCGCGTGCAGCCCAATTCGGAAAC
The DNA here is from genome assembly GCA_963707815.1 of uncultured beta proteobacterium. GTDB lineage: Bacteria > Pseudomonadota > Gammaproteobacteria > Burkholderiales > Casimicrobiaceae > VBCG01. Next base: position 619,834 of record CAVPRK010000009.1, on the reverse strand, counting down.
AGCGATCGCGTACGTCGACGTGCGTGGGTTCCGCGGCACCGATCCCGGAAGCATGCTGGCTTACGTGCGCGCGTTGCGCGAGGGCATCGCCGACGCGGAAGCGGGCCGCACGTGCGGCTACATCGTCGACCTGCGGCGCAATCCTGGAGGCAACATGTGGCCGGCGTTGCTCGGGGTGCAGCCGCTCCTCGGCACCGGCGTAGTCGGCGGCTTCCGCACGCGTGACGGCAGCGAAGCCTGGTGGCGGCTCGAACCCGATCGTGCGAGCGTTGCGGACTTCGTCGCAATTGCCGCGCGCAATCCGCTGCCGCGCAGCGACGCTGCCGCGTCCCGGCCGGTCGCCGTGCTTCTCGGCACGGACACCGCGAGCGCGGGTGAAGCGGTCGCGATCGCCTTCCGCGAGCGCCCCCGCACCCGCTTCTTCGGATGGCACACGGCCGGGCTTACGACGGCCAACGCGACCTTTACGATGAGCGACCAGGCCGCGCTTGTCCTCGCGGTGGCCGACATGATCGATCGCAGAGGCAATGCCTACTCGCGCTATGTATCTCCGGACGAGGAGACCGTGGCCGCAATTCGCGTCCATCGGCTGCATCGGTACGATGACGTGACCCGTCTCGCCGCGGCCGAGTGGCTTGGCTCGACCCCCGCCTGCGCGGCCCAGTTGCGTTAGCCGTGCCCGCCGCCTGTCGGAGGCGGCGTGAAACTCCCACCAGGCCGCGTCAACGACGTTTTCGGAACACTCTGTATGCCAGCGCCGCGATGCCCGCGATTGCAATCGCGCCCCACACGCGCGTCGCGATGTCCGACCCGTGCAGGCGCGGCTTCAGGAGATCGTCGTCGCGAAGCGCTTCGGGAAACGGCCGTGGCGGCACCGGCACAACTTGTAACTGCGACGGGTCCTCGGGCATGCGCGCGCGATACTCCTGCAAGGACGTGACCGGCGCGTCGCCGAACGAGCGGCTCGAAGGAAATTGCGGAACGCGCACGAACGCGACGGCATCGACGTCGGTCGCCAACATCCCCTCGAGGATCCCCCCGCAGCGCGCGCCGCTCACGAGCGCGTGCACGCTCGCGTAGGCGTCCTCCACCGCGGCAGCCGGCAACAGGCGCGTCTGGTCGGTACACATGTAGTCGAACGCAATCTTTGCCCGCTTGAGCGATCGTTCCTTCGCGATCATCAGCGGAAAGGCGAGCCACGCGAGCCACCGCGACGTCGGGCCGCGCCGCGGAATGTGCCAGCCTAGCGCACGCAACGTGTCGACGCTGATGCTCGTGCAGTTCGCGTCCGGGTGGTAGTACGTGAGCTGATGACGGTAGAACTGGTTGTAGACGCGGCCTAGCGCCGATTGCACGAGCGAGGCCGCGCGTGCGTCGCGCAGCACGAGAACGAGGATGTAGCTCGGCCGGTACCAGCTCTGGCCGCTGTTGAGGTCGCCCGAGTACGCGTCGAGCGGAACGGGCGCCGCGATGATGCCTTTCTCGCTTTCGGCGTCGAGCGTGTAGAAGTTGTTGACGAGCCAGTCGCCGATGCGGCCGTCCGCGCGCGTGCGTCCGGTCACGATGGCGAAATGGCCGGCGTGCGCCTCGTCGTCGTCGCCCTGCGCGCCGTTGACGATCAGGCCCAGCACGGACCTGCCGGTCCAGTCGGCCGCATCGTCGCGCTGCCAAAGCGTCCACGCCGCGAACGGCGCGCGGCTGCCGCCCTGCGGGGTCTCACGCATCAGCGTGCGCATTGCAGCCACCGGCGTCTCACGCATCTCGCGCAGCGGCGGCCGGCGTGCGAGCGTGAAATCGTCCGGCCATACCGTGCGAAGCTCGAAGGCGTTCCCTTCGCGCGTGCCGCGCACGGTCAAGGGCCGGCCCGCGAAAAAGGCGACGGAACGCTCGTCGAAATAGGAACGATTGAGCGGCAGCCTGGCGACGAGGCGCAGGGAAAGGCCATCGATGATGCTGCCGTCGTCGGACATTCGCGCGACGTGCATGAGGTGCGGCGCGCCGATCCACACCAGCGGTGGATAGTCGGTCGACTCTCCATCGCGTGACGCGGCCCACGACCGCACGTCGTCGAAGGCAGCCATCCTTTTGTCGAACGCGGCCATCGGCATGCCATCGAGTGGAACGGCAATGGTCTCCCCATTGAAATACCAGCGCGCCTGGCGGAGCGTTCGCGCACCCGCCGTTGCGCCCGTCACGACGCGAAACGACGATGCCGGGAACAGGCCGAGCGCGTCTTCGCTCATCTCTTGCGTGGCTCTGGCTGGCAACGCGCGCAATGGAAAACACCGCGCCCGCCTTCGTCGCGCCTGACGATGGGCGTACTGCAGACCCAGCACGGATCGCCTTCCCGCCCGTAGGCAAGGAATCGGTAGCGCTCGAATGGAACGCCCGCGCGCCTGGCCTTGCGCGCACGCGCGAGATCGTTCGTGATGCCCTGGGTTCGATAGCTTCGCCGTGACACGTCGAGAACCGCGCGTGCCAGCCGCTTGCGCGCGTCGTCGTCGAGATCCTGCGGACGCACGCTCGCGCGAAGTCCCGCGGCAAAGAGAATGTCGCTGCGCAGGTAGTTGCCGAGGCCCGCGGCGAAGCGCTGGTCGAGGAACAGGCTTCCGAGCGAGCGTCCGCGAAAGCGACGGTCGGCAAGCTGCCGGCGCACCACTGCGGGTGTCGTGGACGCGTCGAGCACGTCGGGCCCGAGCGCCGCGATGTAGGGATGGAGCTCGACTTCGCTCGTTGGAACGAGGTCGATCTGGGTGGCGCTGTACAGGATCGCGGTTTGCGCCGGTGTGCCGATGATCACGCGCACCGTGCGACGGCTGTCCGGGTCGGGCGGCCCGTCGTGCACTTCCCACTCGCCGTAGAGCTGGTTGTGGCTGTAGTGCGTGATGCCGTTGTCGAACTCGATGAGCAACGCCTTGCCGCGACTGTAGACGCGCACGACGCGTGCACCTTTCAACGCGCGGGCCTTGCGGGCGAGGCGCGGCACGCGGTACTCGATGCGCGTGATCGGTCGGCCGACGAGCGCTTGCGCGATCGCGTCGGCGCTGCGCCGGATTTCGGGGCCTTCAGGCAACGCGGATGCGCGGGGCGCCGGGGACGATCTCTCCGATCTCGCGTGCGGTGTCGAAGCCTTCGCGGCGAAAGACATCGAGCACCTCCTCGACATGCGAAGGATCGCACGCGACGAGCAGGCCCCCCGACGTTTGAGGATCAGTGAGCAGCGCACGCTCGACGTCGCCGATACCCGGCGCGAGATCGACGTCGCTGCCGTAGCCGGCCCAGTTGCGCGCGGACGCGCCGGTGACGTGGCCGTCGCGGGCGAGCGCGCTCACGTTGGGATGCAACGGCACGCGCGCGAAGTCGACCGCTGCGCCGGCGTGCGACGCGCGACAGATCTCGACCAGGTGGCCGAGGAGCCCGAACCCGGTGACGTCGGTCATCGCGTGCACGAACGGGACTTGCGCGAGCGCGATACCCGGCGTGTTGAGCTGGGTCGTGCTCGCGATCATCGTTCGGTAATCGTCCTGCGATAGCTTTTCCTTCTTGAGCGCCGCGCTGTACACGCCGACGCCGAGCGGCTTGCCGAGGACGAGCTTGTCGCCGGGCCGTGCGCCGGCGTTGCGCTTGACGTTGGCCGGGTGACGAGACCGACCGCGACGAGGCCGTAGATCGGCTCGACCGAATCGATCGTGTGGCCGCCGGCGATCGGAATGCCGGCGCGTGCGCACACCGATTCGCCGCCCGCGAGGATGTCGCGTATCATGGCCAACGGAATCGCGTTGATCGGCATGCCGACGAGCGCGAGTGCGAAAAGCGGCGTACCGCCCATCGCGTACACGTCGGAGATGGCGTTCGTCGCGGCGATGGCGCCGAAATCGTGGGGGTCGTCGACGATCGGCATGAAGAAGTCGGTGGTGGCGACGATGGCCTGCTGGTCGTTGATCTGGTAGACGGCGGCGTCGTCTGACGTCTCGATGCCGACCAGCAGCGCTCTCGGCAGCGCACCGGGCTGCGCTTTCGCGATGATCTGTTGCAGCACCGCCGGGCGCGATCTTGCAGCCGCACCCACCGCCGTGGGAGAACGAAGTGAGGCGCAGCGGCATCGGTCGGGAGCGTTCATGGGTGGCTTCGGATTTCGTCGAGAGCGTCATTCTAGTGCGGGCGTGCGCCGCATCCCGATCCACCAGCCGCCAGTCGCGCGGCGATTAACGCGGAATCACTGACAAATATCAAATCCCGACGACGACGAGGCGGATGCCCTCCTGTAGCATCGTTCCAAGTCGAATCCGCCCTCATTGACGCGCCGCAAGAGCGCCGCAGCGAGCGCGCGAGACGACGTCGCCAGGAGGAGTTGTCGTGCTTTTGGCACACGGCCCGAACGTCGCGCACCGCGCCCTCCGCGGTCGCGCGGCGTTTCGTTCGTGTGCACTGCGCCCGCGGCGCGGCGCCTGCTTCCGTTCCTTCCCGGCCTCCCTGCGCTTCGTCATTCGCGGTCAGCGCCGTGCGCGCCCTGCGTGTCTGAAGGATCGCCATGTCCATTTCGAAATCGTTGCGCGCGAGGATTTCTCGCCCGTCACCTACCTGCTCGAGGTGCGCCACCCGCTGATGGCGAAGGCCGCGCAGCCCGGCCAGTTCGTCATCGTGATGGAGACCGAGCACGGCGAGCGCATTCCGCTGACGATCGCCGACTTCGACCGCGGAACGCGGCACGATCACGCTGGTGATCCAGGCGGTCGGCAAGACCACGAAGGAAATGCAGCAGAGCTGCCGGTCGGCACCTCGCTGTACGCGATGGTCGGGCCGATGGGCATCCCGAGTCCGATCGGCGCACGCGAAGAAGGTGCTGTGCGTCGGCGGCGGACTCGGCGTCGCGCCGACCTTTCCGCAGGCGCGCGCGTTGCAGGAAGCGGGCGCGTACGTGATCGGCGTCATCGGCTTTCGCAACAAGGACCTCGATGTTCTGGGACGACAAGTTCCGCGCCGTCTGCGACGAGCTGATCGTCTGCACCGACGACGGCTCGGCCGGGCATCAAGGGCATGGTCGCCGAAGGCATCCGCGCTCGCGATCGCGAAGCATCCGGACATCGACGAATGCGTCGCGATCGGCCCGCCGATCATGATGAAGGGCTGCGCCGAAGCCACGCGTCCGCACGGCATCAAGACGATGGTGAGCCTCAATCCGGTGATGGTCGACGGCACCGGCATGTGCGGCGGCTGCCGCGTCAAGGTCGGCGACGACGATCAAGTTCGCGTGCGTCGACGGCCCGACTTCGACGGCCACCAGGTCGACTTCGACGACCTGATGGCGCGGCTGGCGCGCTTCAAGGCCGAGGAGCGCGATGGCGGTCGAGCACTGGGAGGAGACCTGCCGGATGATGAAGCAGGCGGACGAGGTCGCGGCCAGCGTCCGCAAGGCACCGGCGCCGGAGCTCTACTGAGCCATGGCCGCCAAGAAGAAGACGATCCGCACGATTCCGCAGGAGCGCACGCCGATGCGCGAGCAGGATCCGAAGGAGCGCGCGCGCAACTTCAACGAGGTGTCGCTCGGCTATCGCGTCGAGGAGGCGCTGCGCGAGGCCGATCGCTGCCTGCAGTGCGCCGACGAGCCGTGCGTGCGCGGCTGCCCGGTCGGCATCGACATCCCGGCCTTCATCCAGAAGATCGCCGAGAAGCACTACCACGGCGCGTACGACGTCATCACCGACACCAACCTGCTGCCGTCGGTCTGCGGCCGCGTGTGCCCGCAGGAGAACCAGTGCGAAGGCGTGTGCACCGTCGGCGACACGCTGGAGCCGGTCGCGATCGGGCGCCTCGAGCGCTTCGTCGGCGACATGGCGATCCGCGAAGGCTGGGCGAACGTTCCCTACATCGAGCCGTCGGGCTTCAAGGTCGGCATCGTCGGCTCGGGCCCGGCCGGCATGGCGTGCGCGGCCGACATGGCGAAGGCCGGCTGCGAGGTCATCGTCTACGAAGCGTTCCACGAGCCGGGCGGCGTGCTCAAGTACGGCATCCCGGACTTCCGGCTGCCGAACGAGGTGATCGACGTCGAGATCGACAAGCTCGAAGCAGCTCGGCGTCAAGTTCGAGTGCAACACGCTGGTCGGGCGCCTGTTCACGATCGAGCAGATGATCACCGAGATGGGCTTCCACGCGGTCTTCATCGGCACCGGCGCGGGCTACCCGAGCTTCATGGGCATTCCGGGCGAGATCGCTCAACGGCGTGCTGTCGGCCAACGAGCTGCTCACGCGCTGCAACCTGATGCGCGCGCGCGACTTTCCCGAACTTCGACACGCCGCTGAAGCCCGGCAAGCGCGTCGCCGTGATCGGCGCCGGCAACACCGCGATGGACGCGCTGCGCGTGTCGCTGCGCCTCGGCGCCGAGTAGGTGCACTGCATCTACCGCCGCTCGCGCAAGGAAGCGCCGGCGCGCGTCGAGGAAATCCACCACGCCGAGGAGGAGGGCGTCGAGTTCCACTGGCTGACGAGCCCGGTCGAGATCCTCGGCGACGAGCCAAGACGCGTGCGCGGCGCTGCGCTGCGTGAAGATGGAGCTGGGCGAGCCCGACGCGTCCGGCCGCCGGCGCCCGGTCGCGGTGCCCGGCAGCGAGTTCGAGTTCGAGTGCGACATGGTCGTCTTCGCGATCGGCACCAACGCCAATCCGATCCTCGGCCAGACGTCGAAGCTGAAGCTCGACAAGCGCGGCTACATCGAGACCGACGAGAACCTCGCGACGTCGATCGCCGGCGTCTTCGCCGGCGGCGACATCGTGACCGGCGCGGCCACGGTCATCGAGGCGATGGGCGCGGGCCGCAAGGCGGCGCGCGCCATGAAGGCCTAGCTGGGCCTGCGCGACACCGACGCCGTCTACGAGCCGGCCGCGCGCCACGCGCTTCGGCATCCCGAGCTGGCGAGCACGGCTTCGCGCGCGTGCGCGTCGCGTAACAACCTCCACGAGAACGCCATGACCGAAGCTGCACTTGCCGACCGTCCCGCCCGTAGCCAAGGCAGCCGCCAAGCGCGCGCAGATCCTCTGCCGAGCACATCGTCGAGGTCATCAGCGACTCGGGCGAGGGCGCGCAGCGCTGCGGCCAGTCGCTCGGCGCGATCGCGGCGCGCAGCGGCAACGGCATCTGGACCATCGAGATCATCCCGGCCGAGATCCAGCCGCCGGCGCGCAGCGTCGCCGGCGCCTCGGGCATCCGCATCCGCATCGGCGCCGAGCGGGTGACCAACGGCGGCGACGAGACCGACCTCGTCGTCGCGTTCAACGAGCAGGTGCTGCTCGGCCGCGTGCGCGCCGGCGAGCTCAAGCCGGGCGCCACGATCCTGCTCGAGAGCATGTGGCGCGAGCACGCGACCCGAAGATCGTCGCGTCCTACGTCGAGACGGTCGACATCGCTGAACGCAGGCGGCTTCCGCGTCTACGAGATCCCGCTCGAGCGCGAGTGCCGCGCGCTGGTCGCCGATCCGCGCCACGGCAAGAACATGTTCGTGCTCGGGATGCTGTGCAGCATCTACAGCCTCGACCTGCAGCTCGCGCGCGAGCAGATCGCGCTCACCTTCGGCAAGAAGGACGAGAAGGTCATCGAGACCAACGTGCGGCTGCTCGAAGCGGGCTTCGCCTGGGGCGAAGCGAACCTCGACTTCAAGTACGCGATTCCGGCCGACGCGGTCGACCGAGCCGCAGATCGTCGTCAACGGCAACACGGCGCTCGCGCTCGGCGTGCTGGCCTCGGGGATGGACATCTGCGCGATGTACCCGATCACGCCGGCGACGTCGGCGTCGCACTACCTGTCCGACGTGTTCGAGCAGGTCGGCGGCCTCGTGCACCAGGCCGAGGACGAGATCGCCGCCTGCGCGTTCGCGATCGGCGCCTCGTACGCCGGCAACTGCGCGGTCACGATCACCTCGGGCCCGGGCTACTCGCTGAAGCAGGAGGGCATCGGGCTCGCGGTGATGGCCGAGATTCCGCTGGTCGTCGTCAACGTGCAGCGCGGCGGTCCGTCCACCGGCCAGCCGACCAAGGTCGAGCAGGGCGACCTGCTCACGGCCATCTACGGCAGCCACGGCGACGCGCCGAAGGTCGTGATGGCGGTGTCCGACATCGAGGACTGCTTCTACTCGATGATCACCGCGCGCAAGATCGCCGAGACCTTCAACACGGTCGTCGTCGTGCTGTCCGACGCGAGCCTCGCGACCGCGCAGCAGCCGTTCCCGCGCCCGAGTTCGACGAGGACTGGCTCGCGCCGCCGCTCGACCAGACGCCGGTGCCCGAGGGCGCGAAGCCCTACGACTGGGATCCCGTCACCGGCATCGCGCGCCGCTTCGTTCCCGGGCCAGCCGGGCGGCATGCACACGCTGACCGGCCTCGCGCACGACCGCGGCAGCAAGGTCGCCTACGACCCGACGATCAACGAGGAGGGCCTGCGCATGCGCAGCCTCAAGCTCGCCGCGCTGCAGAAGACGCTGAAGACGCCGCCGGTGTTCGGCGACGCCGAAGGGCGACCTGCTGGTCGATCGGCTGGGGCAGCACGAAGGGCGTGATCGAGGAGGCGGTCGAGCGCGCTGCGCGACGAGGGCCTGCAAGGTCTCGTCGCTGCACCTCGCGTTCATCCAGCCGATGCCGTCGGGCATCCGCGAGATCCTGAAGCGCTTCAAGCAAGGTGATGACGATCGAGAGCAACTGGTCCGACCGCGCGAAGACGAGCTGATCGACGAGGACAACCGCCGCTACGCGGCGCTCGCGATGATGCTGCGCGCGCGCTTCCTCGTCGACGTCGACTGCTGGAGCGAGGCGCGCGGCCAGCCGATCAAGCCCGGCGACGTCGTGCAAGGCGATGCGCGCCAAGCTTCGAAAGACGGGACGACTGACCATGGCCATGCCCGTCACCCAGTGCCTCATCAAGCTGCACGAGGAGCACCACAATCTCGAGGACTACCAGGGCGGCGTGCCGCGCTGGTGCAGCGGCTGCGGCGACAACGCGATCCTCGCCGCCGTGCAGCGGCTGTGCCGCGACGAGGACCTGGCGCCCGAGCGCACGGTGTTCGTGTCGGGCATCGGCTGCTCGAGCCGCTTTCCGCACTACATGAAGACCTACGGCTTCCACGGCATCCACGGCCGCGCGTTCCCGATCGCCGAGGGCGTCAAGATGGCGCGCCCCGACCTCGCACGTGTTCGTCAACACCGGCGACGGCGACTGCTGCAGCATCGGCGCGGCGCACTGGATCCACGCGATCCGCTACAACATGAACCTGACGGTGATCCTGCACGACAACCACGTGTACGGGCTCACCAAGAAGCAGGCGTCGCCGACCTCGCCGATCGGCCTCAAGAGCAACACGACGCCGCGCGGCTCCGTGCTCGAGGCGCTGAACCCGCTGACGGTGACGCTCGGCGTGCAGAACGTGTCGTTCGTCGCGCAGGCGGTCGACTGGATCCCCGAGCTGCTCTACGACATCATCAGCGAGGCGTACCAGCACCGCGGCTTCTCGTTCGTGCGCATCATCCAGCGCTGCCCCGAGTTCCTGCCGAAGATGTTCGAGCCGTGGCTGCACGACCCGGGCAAGACGCTGCTGCTGACGCACGCCGAACGGTCTCACGCTCTCCGCCGGAGCTGAGCCGCATCTACCAGAACCAGCGCGAGCACGATCCGCTCGAACATCGACCGGGCGCGCGAGATCGCGTCCGCCGAGGACCCGATTCCGGTCGGCATCCTGTACCAGCAACCCGGACGTGCCGTGCTACGAGGACCTGCGCGGCGCGGGCCAGCTGCGCACGGCCGAGCGCATCCGCGCCGGGCTCGACGCCGAGCTCGACAAGGTCACGGTCTGGCCGACGAAGCGGCGGCGCAGCGACGCCGCCTGAAGCGTCGCGACCCGACCCTCACCGAGCGACCCGCCATGGACATGGCCGCGAAGTTCCAGGAACAGCGTGTCTTCCACATCGACCGGCAAGCGGCAGGCGACGGCGCTCGACGCCGATCGACGTCGGCGCGCTGCGGCCCGCGCTCCTCGCGCCGTACCGCGACCTCACGCGGCTGCGCTACGACTTTCCGCTGGTGCTGGCGGAGCCGCCGGACGCATGACGCGCACGGTGCGCTCGCTGTCGGCGATCGTCGACGAGCTGCTGCGCGAGATCGCGCCGCGCGGCATCGAGGGCGAACGCCTGCGCAAGCACGTGCTGCGGCTCGAGCGCGAGATCTGCGCGCGATGCTGCCGCGGGCGGTGCGCGGCACGCTCTCCGAGCTGTGGGCGCGAGGCCGCGCCGCGGCTCGGGCGCGGGACCGATCCCGTGACCGCGGAAGTGCTGCTGCACGCCGCCTCGCGCTGGCAGGTCGACGGCGAGGTCGTCGACTGCGACGCGCGCTGCCGGCGCGGCTTCTGCGGCACGTGTCTGGCAGGCCGCGCAGCGGCGAAAGGCGCCGCAAGTTCCGCGCGCTCGTCGACGGCCTGGTGCGCAAGCTCTCCGACATCCTGCGCGCGGCCTTCGTCCATTCGCAGGCGGGGCAGCGAGCCGGCGCGCTGCGCGCCGCCTCGGCGGCGCGCACGCGCGACGTGTTCGACTTCGCCGTGATGTCGCGGCTCGTCCGCCGCGCGTGCGCCGAAGGACGAGCTGCCCGCCGGCGCGGCGCCGGCGCATCGAATGGGCGCTCGCGGTGCTGCGCGTCGCAGCCGTTCTTCGCCGACCCGGAGCGCGCCGAACAGCGTCGAGCGACCTTCGACTTCGGGTTCGACAACTGCGCGGCGGCGGCCGCGGCGTACCGCGAGCGCCTGCCGCGCGCTGGCCGAAGTCGTGAAGGCGATCGCCATCGCCGAGCTCGAAGTCCGCCGGCGCGCTACGTCGAGGCGGACCACGACGCGTTCTTCGAGCGCTATCGACGAGCGCGCGCTCACGGCGGACGACCTGGCGCTGTTTCCCGACTACCTCGTCTGCATTCCGCCGGACGCAACGACGCGCCGGAGAACGCCGGCCTGATGGAGATGCTGTCGGCCGGCCTGCCGGTCAAGGTGCTGGTCGAGCCGACCGACCTGCTCGAGGAAGCGTCGGTCGGCACCGGCCACTTCGCGTTCGGCGTGCGCAGCGTGCGTCTCGCCAACACCGCGATGGGGCTCGGCGGCGTGTTCGTGGTGCAGGCGACCGAGCGCGAATCTCTACGCGCTGCGCGAGCGCGTCGAGCGGGGGCTTCGGCATCGCCGCGGCCCGGCGCTGTTCAGCGTCTTCGTCGGGTCGCCGGCGCGGCCGGCGAACTGCCGCCCTATCTGACCGCGGCCGCGGCGATGGAATCGCGCGCGTTTCCCGCGTTCACCTACGACGCCGACCGCCGGCGACAACTGGGCGGCGCGCTTCTCGCTCGAGGACAACCGCAATCCCGAAGCCGACTGGCCGGTCGAGCCGTTCGAGTACGCGGACGAGGAACTGCAGCGCGTGGTGCGAGGAGCGTCGCGTTCACGTTCGCCGACTTCGTGCTGTGCGACCGGCGCTACGCCGCGCACTTCGCGGCGGTGCCGCGCGAGCGCTGGAACGCCGCGATGCTGCCGGTCGCCGAATGGCTGCGCGCTGCCCGAGAAGTCGGCGGCCGACCGCGTTCCCTACGTGCTGGCGGTCGACGCCGACGACGCTGCTGCGCGTGTGATCGTCGATGCGCGGCTGATGCAGGCCGCGCGCCGCTGCCTGCTGCTGTGGCATCGGCTGCAGGAGCAGGGCGGCATCCACAATTCGCATGCCGAGCGGCTGCTCGCGCGCGAACGCGCCAGCGTGGGAGGCCGAGAAGGCAGCAGGCGCTGAGCGGCCGCTGGCAGCCTGCCGCCGCCGGCCGCGAGCCGTCCGACGCCGACGACGCTGTGCGCCCGCCGGCCGCGGACGGCCGTCGCAGCGCGCGGAGCGCCGCCGTCCGACGAGGCGTGGATCGAGACCGCGCGCTGCCCGAGCTGCAACGAGTGCCAGAACATCAACGACAAGATGTTCACGTACAACGAGAACAAGCAGGCCTACATCGAGGACCTCAACGCCGGCACCTACCGGCAGATGGTCGAGGCGGCCGAGGCCTGCCAGGTCGCGATCATCCACCCGGGCAAGCCGTGGAATCCGGCGAAGCCGGCCTCGACGAGCTGATGGAGCGCGCGAAGACCTTCATGTAGGCGCGGTTTCTATCGCTCGAGGCGCGCTTTCTGCTTTGGCATAAGCGCTGCATTCCCATCGCCAGGGCCCGCCGAAAGCGTGTTCCTCGATGCACGCGGGATCCGGCGCTTTCGCTGCCTCACGCGCTGGCGTAGCATCCCGGTTGCCTCAAGGACCCGCTTTGTCGGGTGGGCGTGCGCCACGAGAGCACAATCGAAAAGCGCCGCCAGGCAACCGGATCATCGCAAGGAGGCTGTTTGAAACCGACGGATATCGCGCAACCCGACTACTTCCACAAAGTCGTCGATTGTCAGTGGGCGTGTCCGGCCCACACTCCCGTACCCGAATACATCCGCCTGATTGCCGCCGGCCGCTACGGCGACGCGTACCTCGTCAACTGGCAATCGAACGTCTTTCCCGGGATTCTCGGGCGCACGTGCGACCGTCCGTGCGAGCCCGCGTGCCGGCGCGGCCGCGTGGAAGAGGGCGGCGACACGAAGGCCAAGCCCGAGCCGGTCGCCATCTGCCGGCTGAAGCGCGTCGCGGCCGACTTCAAGGAAGACATCCGCACGCGGTTGCCGCGGCCGGCCGCGCAGAAGAACGGCAAGCGCGTCGCGCTCGTCGGCGCCGGCCCGGCGTCGCTCACCGTCGCGCGCGACCTGGCGCCGCTCGGCTACGAGCTCGTCGTGTTCGACGGCGACGCGGCAGGCCGGCGGCATGATGCGCACGCAGATTCCGAAGTTCCGGCTGCCCGAGAGCGTGATCGACGAGGAGGTGGGCTACATCCTCGATCTCGGCGTCGACTTCCGCGGCCGGCCAGCGGATCGACAGCATGAAGCGACTTGCTGGCGCAGGGCTTCGACGCCGTATTCGTCGGCAGCGGTGCGCCGCGCGGACGCGACCTCGACGTGCCGGGTCGCGCCGAAGCGGCGGCGAACATTCACATCGGCATCGACTGGCTGTCGAGCGTGTCGTTCGGGCACACGACGCAGATCGGCAAGCGCGTCGTCGTGCTGGGCGGCGGCAACACCGCGATGGACTGCTGCCGCAGCGCGCGGCGCCTGGGCGGCGAAGACGTGCAGGTCGTCGTGCGCTCGGGCTACGACGAGATGAAGGCGTCGCCGTGGGAGAAGGAGGACGCGCGCGCACGAAGGCATCCCCATCCACAACTTCCTCGTGCCGAAGGCGTTCACGCACGAGGGCGGCAAGCTCACCGGCGTGACGTTCGAGAAGGTCGCGCCGCAGCGCGACGAGAAAGGCCGCCGCAAGCTCGTGCCGACCGGCGAGCCCGACGTGCACTTCCCGTGCGACGACGTGCTGGTAGCGATCGGTCAGGAGAACGCATTCCCGTGGATCGAGCGCGACCTCGGCCTCGAGTTCGACGAATGGGGCATGCCGGTCGTCGACAAGGTGACGATGGCTGCGACGCTGCCCGGCGTCTTCTTCGGCGGCGACGCGGCGTTCGGTCCGAAGAACATCATCTGGGCCGTCGCGCATGGCCACGACGCGGCGATCTCCATCGACCTCCACTGCCGCGGCGAGGACATCGCGGTGCGGCCGCCGCCGCACACAACCTTGATGTCGCAGAAGATGGGCATCCACGAGTGGAGCTACGACAACGCGATCACCGGCGACCACCGGTTCCGCGTGCCGCTGAAGGACACCAAGATCGCGCTCGCGAACATCAAGGTCGAGGTCGAGCTGGGCTTCGACGCAAGGCTCGCGTTCGCCGAAGCGCAGCGCTGCCTCAACTGCGACGTGCAGACCGTATTCACCGACAAGCTCTGCATCGAGTGCGACGCGTGCGTCGACATCTGCCCGATGGACTGCATCACGTTCACCCCGAATGGCGAGGAGGCGGACGTTCGCGCCCGCTTGCAGGCGCCGGCGATGAACCTCGCGCAGGACCTCTACGTTTCGGGCGAGCTCAAGACCGGCGCGTGATGGTCAAGGACGAGGACGTGTGCCTGCACTGCGGCCTGTGCGCCGAGCGCTGCCCGACCGGCGCGTGGGACATGCAGAAGTTCCTGCTCGAGATGGCGCAGGCGGACGACCGGTGCCGCGTGAAGCACGCGAAGCCACCGCAACCTCTCGCGGCGGATTGATCATGCGCGACATAGACATGGCTATTCGCACCAACGACTTCGTCGTCAAGTTCGCCAACGTCAACGGCTCCGGCTCGGCGTCGGCAAACGGCCTCTTCGCGCGCGCGATCCTGCGCATGGGCGTGCCCGTCGCCGCGCGCAACATCTTCCCGTCGAACATTCAGGGCCTGCCCACGTGGTACGAAGTGCGCGTGGCCGGCGACGGGTGGCGCGGTCGCCGCGGCGGCGTGGATCTCATGGTCGCCATGAATCCGCAGACGTGGGAAAAGGACGTCGCCGAGGTCGATCCGGACGGCTACCTCTTCTACGACTCGACGCGGCCGATACCGCCGTCGCGCTTGCGTGACGACGTGACGCTGCTCGGCATTCCGCTCACCGCGATCTGCAACGCCGAGTACACGGATGCGCGGCAGCGTCAGCTCTTCAAGAACATCATCTATCTCGGTGCGCTGTCGGCGCTGCTCGACATCGACGCCAACGAGATCGACAAGCTCTTCGGCGAGCAATACAAGGGCAAGGAAGCGCTGCTCGAGTCGAACCGCAAGGCGTTCCGCATGGGACGCTCGTATGCGCTCTCGAATTTCCATGCCCGCTGCCCATTCGCGTCGTACGCAGCGACAAGGTAGGCGACCGTATCTTCATCGACGGCAACAGCGCGGCCGCCCTCGGCAGCGTCTACGGCGGCGCGACCGTCGCGGCGTGGTATCCGATCACGCCGTCGTCGTCGCTCGCGGAAGCGTTCCAGAAGTACTGCCGCAAGTTCCGTCACGATCCGACGACCAAGAAGAAGCGCTACGCGATCCTGCAGGCGGAGGACGAGCTCGCGTCGATCGGCGTGGTCATCGGCGCCGCGTGGAACGGCGCGCGCGCCTTCACCACGACCTCCGGACCAGGTGTCTCGTTGATGCAGGAGTTCCTGGGCCTTGCCTACTTTGCCGAGATTCCCGTCGTGCTGTTCGACGTGCAGCGCGGAAGCCCGTCCACCGGCATGCCGACGCGCACGCAGCAGGCCGATCTCCTTTCCTGTGCGTATGCGTCGCACGGCGACACCAAGCACGTGATGCTGCTGCCGGAAGATCCCACGGAAGCGTTTACGTTCGGCGCGCAGGCGTTCGACCTGGCCGACCGGCTGCAGACGCCGATCTTCGTCATGCTCGACCTCGACATCGGCATGCAGGACTGGCTGACCGAGCCATTCAAGTGGAACGACTCGCATCCGATGGACCGCGGCAAGGTGATGACCGAGGCCGACCTCGAGTCCGGGCGCGATTTCGGACGCTATCTCGACGTCGACGGCGACGGTATCGCGTACCGCACCTATCCCGGCACGCATCCGACCAAGGGCAGCTATTTCACGCGCGGCACGACCAAGGACCGCTACGCACGCTACACGGAAGAAGGTCCCGCGTACGTGGACAACATGCAGCGCCTCTTGCGCAAGTTCGAGATGGCGAAGTCGATCGTGCCGATGCCGATGGTCACGAAGGCGACCAAGCCGACGAAGAGCGGCGTCGTCTACTTCGGCTCGACGAGTGCCGCGATGGCCGAGTCGCTCGCCGCGCTCGAGCTCGAGGGCATCTACCTCGACCAGCTGCGGCTGCGCGCCTTTCCGTTCCACGACAGCGTCGCCGACTTCATCGCGGCGCACGAGCGCGTCTTCGTCGTCGAGCAGAACCGCGATGCGCAGATGAAGTCGCTGCTCGTCAACGAATGCGGCATCGACCCGGCCAGGCTCATCTCGGTGCTGCACTACGACGGCACGCCGATCACGGCGCGCTTCATCACTAAGGAAATCGCCGAGAAGGCGCGCTTGTTCAATGTAACGCCGTTGCGTCGCACCGGAGCTGCCTGATGACATATCTTGCGAAGCCGAAAGTCCACCATCCCTCGCTGCCGCGCAACGCGCTTGGCTACACGCGTCGCGATTACGAGGGCGCCATCTCGACGCTGTGCGCGGGGTGCGGCCACGATTCGATCTCCGCGGCGATCATCCAGGCATTCTTCGAGCTCGACGTGCCGCCGCACCGCGTCGCGAAGCTTTCAGGCATCGGCTGCTCGTCGAAGACGCCCACCTACTTCCTCGGCAACTCGCACGGCTTCAACAGCGTGCACGGGCGCATGCCGTCCGTGCTGACCGGTGCGGCGCTCGCCAACAAGGACCTCATCTATCTGGGCGTGTCCGGCGACGGCGACTCGGCGTCCATCGGCCTCGGGCAATTCGCGCACGTCATGCGGCGCGGCGTGAACATGGTCTACATCGTCGAGAACAACGGGGTGTACGGGTTGACGAAGGGACAGTTTTCGGCGACGGCGGACAAGGGCAGCAAGAGCAAGCGCGGCGTGGTCAACAGCGACGAGCCGATCGACCTCGCGGTGCTCGCCCTGACCCTCGGCGCCACGTTCGTCGCGCGCGGCTTCTCCGGCGACAAGGCGCAGCTGGTGCCGCTGATCAAGGCCGCGGTCGCCCATCACGGCGCCGCGTTCATCGACGTCGTGAGCCCGTGCGTCGCGTTCAACAATCATCCGGGATCGACCAAGAGCTACGACTACGTGCGCGAGCACAACGAAGCGGTCAATTTCCTCGACTTCATCTCGCCGCGCGCGGAGATCACGACGAGCTACGCTCCGGGCGACGTGCGCAGCATCGCGCTGCACGACGGCGGCTCCATCCGCTTGCGCAAGGTCGGCGACGACTACGATCCGGCGGATCGCGCGGCCGCGCTCGGTTATCTCGAGGCGAAGCGCGAGGCGGGCGAAGTCGTGACGGGCCTCCTGTACCTGCACCCAGACGCCGCCGACATGCACGACATGATCGAAACGGTCGAGACGCCGCTCAATGCGCTCGGCGACGCGGACCTCGTGCCGGGGAGCGCCGCGCTGGCGGACGTCAACGCTTCGTTGCGCTGAACGTCACTCCGAACTGCCCGACATCCGTCAGGTAGGTCATTCGGCATTAGGGTTGCTCTAAGGGACGAACGTGCGCGATCGCGCGTTTCACCGCGCGATCGCGTCCAGTCGCCCTAGATGCGCTGTTGGACCGAAGTTACGAACAGGCCCGTGGGAAGGACGGTGATCGAGCGCAGCTCGCGTCCGTTGTCCACGACCACGGCGCGCTCCTGGATGGTGAAGCCGGGCGCAGGATTGAACACGATGTCGACGGTGCAGTCGTCATTGACTATGTAGGTGCCCGAACCGTAACGGTTCGGAACATAGCCGTTTGCCGAGTTCTTCACGTTGTCCCACTGCGTGACACCGCCGTCGCCGTCGTAGACCCGGACGACGACGCCGATGATGTTTTGCACGCTGCCGTTCGGCAGGGTCTGCGTGCCCTGCAACTGCCCGCCGTACGTCCCGCGCACCAGCGAATCGCTGCAGAACCTCTGGCGTTCGCGGTCGGCCAACGCGCTGGTGGACGCAACGAGTGCGGCAGTGGCGATGAGTAAACCCCGTGCGAGGAACTTGTGCATGCTCGTCTCCCTTGAGATCGCTGATTGAGATGAAACGTCGGACTGCGAGCTCAGGGTAGTCAGCTTTGGCGAAGCAGGGCGAGATTGAGACGAAACCGGGAAATCGTGGTGTGCGCTCCCACCTGCGCGGCGTGGACGCTACTGAAACGTGTAGCGCACGCCGAGGTTGAACTGCGTGCCCGTGGCGCCGGATAGCGCGTAGTTGTAGTTGTAGTTGACGTTGCCGTAGCCGGCGGCGGGGTTGAACGGCGCGATGCGGTTGAACACGTTGATAACCGACCCGAAGATCTGCCAATTCTTGAAGCCGGAATACGACGCGGACAGGTCCAGCGTGGTAAACGACGACACATGGCACGACGAGCGCCCAAGTTGGAAAAGGCACTCCTCGGGAATCGGAAGACCCTGGTAGGGAATCTCCTCGTAGTCGCTGACGTAGCGCACCGTGCCGGTGACGTTCCATGGACCTCGCTGCCAGCCGACGATCACGTTGACTCTGTCCGATGGCGTCGAGGATCCGGAAGAGACGTCGTAGTTGCCTTGGGTGCCGACGTACTCGTACGACAGCCCATTGGCGAACGTCTGGACGTAGCTGAACACGTGAGTCCACTGGACCTGCGTCGTCAGCGTTCCGAAATCGCGCAGGCTTTGCCGCCAAACGGTGTCGAGGTCGATGCCGTCGGTGCGAACCTGCAGCGCGTTCTGGAATGGCGTTCTGACCGACAACAGGGTTCCGGAATTGGGAATCCCGGGCAGGTTGTTGATGTTGCGCACGATGGCCGCGTAGGGGAATGCGGCGGGATCGTTGAGCACCGCCTGTACGCTGCCGAACGTGATCGCGTTGCGCGTCGTGATGCTCCAGTAATCGAGCGTCGTCGACAGGCCCGGAATCGGCTCCCAGATCACCCCGGCGGTCCAGGTCTTGGCCGTCTCCGGATTGATCTGCGGGTTGCCGACGTTGATGGCAAGCACCGGTGCCGTGCAGTCGACCGGCAACCCCGTGACCGGGCAGCGCACCGGGTCCACCGCCACCGTTTGTCCCGACGACGTCGAGTCGGTCGATTCGTACAGTCCCGGCGCGCGGAACGCAGTCGTGAAGGTCCCACGCAGCGCGAGCTGCGGCATCGCCGTCCACTTGACTCCGATCTTCGGGTTCACCGTGCCGCCGAAGTCCGAGTAGTGGTCGTAGCGGGCCGCGAGCGTAGCCTCGAGGTTGCTCAATATGGGCGCGTAGAGCTCGGCGAACAAAGCGTTCACATTCCGGCTGCCGTGCGCAGCCGCGTACCCGAGACCGAGGACGTTCCCCGTGTCGGTGCCAGGCACCCCCGGATTTTCGAGCTCCTCGCGCCGGAACTCGTATCCCACGGCAAGTGCGAGCTGGCCGCCGTCGAGCTTATAGATGTCGCGCGACGCCTTGAGGTCGACGATCGCGTTCCTCGACGTGATCTCATAACTGCGGTCGGGTGCGAGCCATGAGTACACCGCGGGATCGTTCTGCGCGGCACTGGCGCCGATGCGGTAGTAGCCGTAGGGTCCCGTGCCGGCAATTCCCTGCTGCAACCGGTCCCAGCTGATGAAGTTTCGTTGATCGACCTTCGTGCTGCTGTCGATGTAAAGCGCCGCGGCGTCCCACTCCCACGCGCTCGTCGTTCCTTTCGCGCCCACGAGATATCGCTGCGTGCCGGTCTCATAGGTGGCGCTGCGGGCCCCGAGGCCGGCATCGGCGTAGGAGAGCCGAGCGAGCCGGTTGCTTGCGTTGAACGGATTGTCGGGATGTCCGACCGGCAACGCAAGGCTCAGGCTGTTGATGGTGGCGGACGTCACGGGGTCGTACCAAGCGGAACGGAACAGTTGGGGAATTGTCCGCGTCTGGGTCGTCACGCGGAAGTACGAAAGCTCGGCATAGCCCTGTATGGCGTCGGTGAACGCGTACGTGCCGCGCGCAAACGCGTTGAGCCGCTCGACCTCCGGCTGAATGTCGAGATAGTCCTTGGCCTCCCAGCGACAGAATCCGTGCGACAGGTTGCCCTCCGCGCACGCTCCAGGCAGCGACTGATAGGCGCCCAACGCACCGGTTACGGGGTCGAACGGGCGCACATTGCCGAGCAGACTCCCGGTCTGGCTGAACGGGTCCATCGGGTCGCCGGGACGAGTGTCCGGCAAGCCCATGAACGTGAGGTTGTTGGACCCCACGTAAGCCTTGCCGCGATTCATGGGATTAGCTCGCTGCTTCTGGTAGTCCAGCGTCACGAATGCGTTATAGCGATCCCGTGTGAGGTCGCCCAGGCCGCCGGTGATCGCCGCGCGCCATTGGTCGCCTTCGCCATTGGCCGTGGTGCCTGCCGATGCCATGGCAGTAACGCCGGTGAACTGCTGGCGAAGGATGACGTTGACCACGCCCGCTACCGCGTCGGCGCCATAGATCGCCGACGCGCCATCCTTCAGGATCTCGATACGCTCGACCGCGTCGAACGGGATCTGTTGCAAGTCGACGAACGACACGTGGCCGTCGTCGGCGAGACCGAAGTTCGCAAGCCTTCGGCCGTTGAGCAGCACGAGGGTGTTGCTGGCGCCGAGGCCACGCAGTGACACGCCGGACGCCGACGCGGCGAAACCGTTGAAGAACGACGGGCTGATCGAGCCGTTGTTGTTCGCCGTGATCTGCCGCACCACGTCGGAAATGGTCGTGAGCCCCGACGCCAGGATGTCCTCGCGCGTGATCGTCTCGATGGGCGCCGCGGTCTCGGTGTCGGTCCGCTTGATGTTGGAGCCAGTGACGTTCACGCGGATGTCCTGCGCCGGGGCGCCTTCGGCGCCAAGCAGGGCGATGCCGACCGCAGCGGCCACTTTCCTTCGAAACATCCTTACATCCCCTTGAACAGGTGCACGTACGACTCGCTCACCGGCAGCGATTCGTTGCGCTCCTTGAGCTTGACGCTCAGGTGCCCGCGAAAGTCGCGGGTGATTCCCGCCATGTAGTTGAGGTTGACGAGCGTCGAGCGGTGGATCTGCCAGAACACGTCCGGGTCGACGACCTCGGCGAGTTCGCGGATCGGTCGCCTGATGACCGCTTCGCGATCCTTGGTGAATACGACGGTGTATTTGTTGTCGGCGCGGAAGTAGACGATCTGCTCGACCGTGATGAGCGACGTCGTGTTGCCTTGGGACGCCGTCACCCAGCGCAGGTATTCCTTGCCGTTCCGGGTTTTGGAGGCAAGCAGCGAGAGGATGTTGTCGAGGTTGGCGGGCCGCTCGCGCAAACGATCCTTGAGTCGCGCTACCGTCTCCGCGAGACGCGCGGTGGAAAACGGCTTCAGCACGTAGTCGACGGCGCCCTGCTCGAAAGCGGCGATGGCGTACTTGTCGTACGCCGTCACGAAAACGACGTGGCACTTGCGGCTTGCAATTCGCGCGACCTCGAGCCCCGTCATGCCGGGCATCTGGATGTCGAGGATCAGCACGTCGGGTGCATGCTCGGCGAACGCACGCGTCGCCTCGACGCCGTCGGCGGCTTCAGCCGCGATGCGAAGCTCGGGCCACAGGGCAGCGAGCCGCGCGCGCAGCTCGCCGCGCAGCACCTCCTCGTCTTCAGCGAGGACGGCGGTGGGTGCGTTCATAGGGGATCTCCAAAATGGCCTGGCTGCGTTCGCCCAGAACCGGTTGCAACGTCAGCGTTGCACGATCGCCATACACGGCGGCGACGCGCTCGCGCACGTCCCCAATGCCGCCCGGTCCCTCGAAAGAGGCGAAGGCAGGTCCCACGACCGTTACGCGAAGGCGATCCTCGTTGACGGCGGCCGAGACCAGGACTGCGCGGGCGCATTCGGTAATGCTGCCGACCGCATGCTGCACCAGCGGAAGCATCACCATCGGCGGCATGCGCGCGTCTCCGGGCGCATCGACCTCGGGCATGGCCAGCAGCATGGTGTCGCCGGAGCGCACCCGCATGATGTCGAGCCAGGTGCGGACGAGGTCCATTTCCACGGCAAGGGTCGACGACGTGGCCTCGATCGCCGGAAGCGCGGCGCGAAGGTGAACGATCAGGTCGTCCAGCACGCGCGCGCCGAGCTCGTTGTCGCGCTCGTAAAGACGCTCCGCGTCGGCAAGCGTTTCGAACAGGAAGCGCGGCTCGACCCGCGCCTGCAATGCGACCAGCCTCGCTTCGTACGCCGCGCGCGCGAAGCGCACGTGCTCGAGCTGGAGGTCGCGCAGGACGCGGGCTCGCCGGGTCGTATCGAGCCAGTACGCGTAGCCGAGTGCCGAGAAGAGACCGGTCATCATGAGCGGAGGCAGGCCGACCCACATGGCCCCCGCCGAATGGGTTGGAACGTTGAACAGCAACTGCATCACAAATTCAAGGATCGCGAACGCCAGAAGCGAGCAGCCGACGCCGACGCTTGCGATCGCGACCCGGGCCGGCACCCGTCCGAACGCGCCATGCTCTGCTGCGGTGACGCTCGGCAGGAGCAGCAACGCCAGCACGACATTGAGGAGAATGTTGGCAACGAAATTCGCCGCTATGTGATCCATGGTCCGAAGGGCGTCGCTGATACCGGTCACGGAGCCGAGCGCTGCGCCGAGCAGAGCCGCCATGCCCGCGTGGCGCCACGTTAGTGCGCGCAACGCTCGTCGAGCCGCGCGCCACGCAGGGAAGTGCGTGCGCGGTCGATCGATAACGTGAGTAGTCATGCGGCCAGCGGCTGCATCGGCGGGTCGAGGGGCAGGTCGATGATCGCGATGACGCCACCCTTCATCCCGGAATGGAGCGCGAGATCGGCCCTGGTCCCGTATTGCGAATGAAGCCGCGCGCGAATGTTGGCGAGGCCGACGCCCACGCCCCATTCGTCCTGCAGGCCTCGTCCGGAATCGGCGACCTGCTATCCTCGTTCTCGTTCCTTCGGTGCGCGCGCTGATCCGAACGCGGCCACCCTGCGGCAGGGGCGCGAGTCCGTGGATGACGCAGTTCTCGACCAGCGTCACGATCATCATCGGCGGAACTTCCGTCGCTTGCATTTCCTCCGGCACGTCGACTTCGATCGAAAGTCGCGATCCCATGCGAATCTTCTGAACGTTGAGGTAGGCCACCGCAAGCGCTACCTCGCGCCCGAGCGTGGAGCGCGACTCGCGCAAAATGGGCAGCGACGCGGCGAGGTAGCGGGACAGGTGCAGCAGCATCGATTTGCCGGCGACGGCGTCGGTCTCGTACAGCCGGCGAATGCTGGCGAGCGTGTTGAACAGGAAGTGAGGCTCGATCTGCGCCTGCATGATGGCGACCCGCGCCTCGGCGTGTTCGCGGTCGATCTGCTCGCGGTCGTGCGCCTTACGCTGCAGTGCCGCGGCGGCGTCGGCGCTGCGCTTCAGGTAGAACGCGAATGCCGTGGCCATGGCGGTCAGCACCAGGTCTGCGCCCGCGAGACCCGCCCAGCGCAACGCCGCGATCCAAAAGCTGTCGTTGGCGAAAGCCCGGAGGGGCACTGGATTGTCGAAGAGCAACCGGATTACCCAGCCAAAGAGCGCGACGCCGACCGCCGCACCCAGCACATTCGCGGCGGCAAGCCACACGAACAATCGCCATCCTTCGCGGGGCCCGCGGTTGGCCACCATCACGACCGCCAAGAAAGTGGGAGTGAACCGGAGCCAGGTCAGGAGATAGCCCTTTCCGGTCCCTAACGCGACGGCCGCCCAGCCGGCGCCGTTGATCAGCGGCGCGACCGTGGATGGCCGGCTCAGGGCAAACGGAAGTAGCAGCAGGCAGTAGATGGCAAAGCGCGACCAGGTCAGGCCAGCGAAGGTCGCCTCAAGCCATCGTTGAGCGCGCGCAATCGCGCTACCGCCGGCCTCCGGGCCGCCTGGCTGCGAAGTCATGAATGTCGCTGTCCCCTGAACGCTGCGCCCGATGATAGCCTCACGCACTCATTCGCGTGCCGGAAGAGCGTAGACCAGCCCAGCCAGTAGCCCAGCGACTTGCGACGATTCCGGCCAAATCCGGTGTCAGGGCGGGCGAGGCGGCGCGAGGCGGGCGAAGTAGTGCCGGCCTTCTGTACCTGAGCGCAGACGCCGCCGACATGCACGACATGCTCGAGACGGTCGACGCGCCGCCCAATACGCCCGGCGACGCCGACCTCGCGCCGGGGAGCGCGGCGCTGGCGTACGTCAACCAGTCGCTGCGCTGATCCGCTTCACTGGAACGTGTACCGGAATCCCAGGTTGAACTGCGTTCCGGTCGCGCCGGAGAATGCGTAGTTGTAGTTGTAGTTCACGCTGTTGCCGGCAATGGCCGGGTTGAACGGCGCAATGCGGTTGAACACGTTGATGATCGACCCGAAGATCTGCCAGTTCTTGAAACCGCTGTACCGCGCGGACAGGTCCAGCGTCGTGAAGGACGACACGTGGCATTCCGGTCCGTCGAGCGGGCTGAAGCAACGGCCGCCGGGCTCTTCGTTGGCGCCGCGGTACTCTATCGATAGGTAATCGCTGACGTAGCGCAGCGTTCCCGTGACGTTCCATGGGCCGCGGCTCCAGCCGACGATGAGGTTGACGCGATCCGACGGTGTTCCCGGACTGCTACCCACGCCGACGTTGCCTTGCGTGCCGTCGTAGCGGTACGTGGTGCCGTCCTGGAACGACTCCGAGTAGCGGAACACGTGCGTCCACTGCAGCTCGGTGGTGAGGTTGCCCCAGTCCTGGAGGCTCTGGCGCCAGACGACGTCGAGGTCGATGCCTTCGGTCTTGATGTTGTCGGCGTTCACCCACGGGTTCAGGGTGTAGAGGATCGTGCCCGAGTTGGGAATCCCGGGAAGGTCGTTGGTGTCGCGCACGATCACGGGTTCGTTGGTCGTCGTGATGCGACCGTCGACGCGGATGTTCCAGTAGTCGAGCGCGGCACTGAGCCCGGGCATCGGCTCCCAGATCGCGCCGACCGTGTACGTCGTCGACGTCTCGGGTTTGAGATCTGGGTTGCCGACGAGGAGACCGAGGCCCAACGTACTCCCGCAGTCGGCCGGCAACCCGGTCACCGGACAACGCACGGGGTCGACGGACGACTGGCCGAACCCGGCCCCTGTGGAGCCGGTTTCATAGAGAGACGGGGCACGAAACGCGGTTTGCCAGGTGCCGCGAAGCACCAGCGAAGGCAGTGCGGTCCACTTGACGCCGACCTTCGGGTTGACGGTGCTCCCGGCGTCGGAGTAGTGGTCGTATCGCAAGGCTGCCGTCACTTCGAAATTCCTGAGCAGCGGCGCGTACAGCTCGGCGTACAGGGCGTTGACGTTGCGGGAGCCGAAGGCGACCGAATACCCGATACCAACGACGTTGCCGGTGTCCTGGCCCGGCATGCCGGGATTTGCGAGCTCCTCGCGCCGGAATTCGTAGCCCACCGCCAAGGCGAGGCTTCCGCCGTCAAGCTTGTAGAGATCGCGCGAGGCTTTCGCGTCGAACACCGTGTTTTCCGAGACCGCCGTGTACGAGCGGTCGGGTGCGATCCAGTCGTAGATGGCGGGATCGTTCTGCGACGCGGCCGCGCCGATCCGGTAGTAGCCGTAGGGCCCGGTTCCCGCGAGACCCTGCAGCAGGCGGTCGTAGCTGTAGATATTGTGGCGCATGACGTCGGTGTCGCTGCGGATGTAGAGGCTCGCCACATCCCAGTCCCACCCCGAACTCGCGCCTTTCACACCAGCGAGATACCGCTGCGTGCGCGTCTCGAAAGACGTGTCGATGCCGCCGAGGGCGCCGTCCGGGTAAAACAGCCTTGCGACCTGGTTATTGGCGGAGAACGGGTTGTCCGGATGCCCGACGGGGAGGTAGATGTTGAGCGACGACCTGATGGAATTTGTCGAGGGGTCATACCAGATTCCCCGCGGGCTCGTCGGCGGGTTTCGCGTGTCCGTGCGAACCTCGAAGTACGACAGCTCCGTGTAGCCTTCGATCGCATCGCTGAACCGGTACGTGCCGCGCGTGAAGACATTGAAGCGGTCGATCGCCGGCTGGAGGTCGGTGAAGTCCTTGCGCTCCCAGCGGCAGAACGGCCCGTCCCGGTTCACGGCGGCACAGTCGCCCGGCAGCGATTGGTAGGGGCCGGCCATACCGTTCGGGTTGCTCGCCGCCACGGGACGCACGTTGCCGAGCAGCGAGTTGGCGGAGGTGACATCCGGCGTGCCCGGGCGCGTGTCGGGCAGTCCCATGAACCGCAGGTCGTTGCTGCCGATGTAATCCCGCCCGCGGTTCGAAGGAAGGGCCTCCTGCCGCTGGCCGTCGAGCGTGACGAACAGGTTGTAGCGGTCGCGGGTGAGGTCGCCAAAGCCGAACGTAAGCGCGCCCTTGTATTGGTTGCCCTCGCCGTTGCTCGTGGTACCGGCCGTCCCCGTCGCAGTGAAGCCCGTGTACTGCTGGCGCAGTAGCACGTTGATCACGCCTGCCACCGCGTCGGAGCCGTAGATGGCCGACGCGCCGTCCTTCAGCACCTCGATGCGCTCGACCGCATCGAACGGGATCTGCTGCAAATCGACGTACGACGCATGCGCGTCCTCGGCGAGACCGAAGTTCGCGAGACGGCGCCCGTTGAGGAGCACCAGCGTGTTGTTGGGGCCGAGGCCGCGCAGCGACACCGCGGACCCCGACGCAGAGAACCCGTTCGTGAACGAGGGACTGACCGTACCGTTGTTGTTCGCGGTGATCTGCCGAACGACGTCGGAAATAGTCTGCAGGCCGGACGCCTGGATGTCCTCGCGAGTGATCGTTTCGATCGGCGCCGCGGTCTCCTGTCGACGCGCTTGATGTTGGTGCCGGTGACGTTGATGCGCATGTCTTGCGCTGACGCAGCGCCGCATGCGGCGGTCCCCAAGGCAATGCAGATGCTCGTGCGACGCAGCTTCATTCGTCTGTCTCCCTCGACGAACTGCGATTGTTGTGAGTTGCTACATCTGCTTGAACAGGTGCGCGTACGTCTCGCTGACCGGAAGTGTTTCGTTTCGATGCTTGAGCTTCACGGACAACCGCCCGCGGAAATCGCGCGTTACTCCGGCGATTGCATTGATGTTGACGAGCGTGGACCGGTGGATCTGCCAGAACACGTTGGGGTCGACGACGTCGACGAGTTCCTTGATGGGGCGGCGGATGAGCGCCTCGCCTTCGGCGGTGATCACCATCGTGTACTTGTTGTCGGCTTGAAAGTAGAAGATCTGGTCGACGGTGATCACGTTGACCTTGTTGCCCTGCGACGCCGTCACCCACCGCAGGTGATCGGTGCCCTTGCGGGCCTTCTCGAGCAGGCCGAGAATGCCGTCGAGGTTCGCCGGCTTGTCGCGCATCCGCGCCTTGAGGCGCGCGACGGTTTCGCCGAGCCGCCCGCCGGAGAATGGCTTCATCACATAGTCGACCGCCCCCTGCTCGAAGGCCGAGACGGCGTACTTGTCGTAGGCCGTCACGAACACGACGTGGCACTTGCCGCTCGCAAGGCGCGCGACTTCGAGCCCGGTCATGCCTGGCATCTGGATGTCGAGGAACAGGATGTCCGGCGCGTGTTCCTCGAGCGCGCGAGCGGCCGCAAATCCGTCGGCGACTTCGGCGATAATGTCGAGCTCGGGCCATAGACCGGTCAGGATCCCGCGCAGCTCGTTGCGCAGCACGGTTTCGTCCTCAGCGATGATCGCGGTCGCTGCGCTCATGCGGAATCTCCATCGTGGTTCGCCGAACGGTGTCGTCGTCGGAAAGCTCGAGCGATGCGCGCGAGCCGTACAGCGAATGCAGCCGCTCGCGTATCTGGGCCAGGGTCTCCGCGCGCCGATCGTTGGCAACGGGATCCGTCTCGACAACGGCAATGCGCACGCGGTCGTCAACGACGCACGCTGAAATCTCGATGAGCTTCGGGAACCCGGACCGCGCCATCGGCTCGGCGGCACGCTCGAGCAGTGGAAGCAGCAGCATCGGCGGCATCCGGATGGCGGCCGCGTCCTCCGGTGCCGTCACGGCGAATTGAAGCCGGCCGTCGAGCCGGACCTTCGTGATATCGAGCCACGCACGCGCTAGGGAGAGCTCGGCTTCGACCGTCGACGTCGACTCGTGCAGGCTGGGCAGGGCCTTGCGCAGGAACACGATGAGATCGTCGAGCATCCGCTCGGCAGCGTCGGCATCCGTCTCGTACAGCGTCTCGACGTGCGCGAGCGTGTCGAACAGGAATTGCGGCTCGACCCGCGCCTGCATCGCCTGCAGCCGCGATTCGAACGTGCGCCGGGCGAGCTTCGCGCGCTCGAGCTGCACGTTGCGGAGCGCGTCGGCGCGTAGGCGGGCCTCGTGCGCGAACATGAACCCGACGGCGGCCAGCGACAGGAAGATCAGCATGCGCGGCCAGTGCATCCATATACCCTGCAGAGTCGGCATCGTGAGCCCCGGCCACTGGGTCCAGTCGTCGGCGAGCGCGACGAGCGCCGGTACGACGGCGAACGACATGAACGCTTGGTTGACCACCCACGCCGCACATGCGGCCACGATGTACGGCACCCACCGCGGCATGCGCTTCGTCCTGATCCGCGCTGCGACGGTGACGCAAAGGACGAGCGCGACCGTCGCGACCAGCGTGTCCGTGAACTCGGAAAGGAAACTGCGCCACCATGCCGCGTTGATCTGGACGAAGGCTGCGCTCGCGCCATGGAGAACGCCCAGCACGACGGCGAAGGCCAGCGCGCTGCGCAAGAACCGGGCGTCGAGCGCGCGCCAGGATTCCCACACGAAGGTGAAGGCACGCACATAGGGCGGCGGGCGCACCAGGAGGTGGGCAGGGGTCGACATCACGCCGGCGCGGTCTCGGACCATATCGGAATCTCGAGCGTGGCAGTCACGCCGCGCTCGTCTCCCGCGGCCAAATGCAGCCGCGCGGCATCGCCGAACGCCGTCTTCAGCCGCGCCCGGATATTCGAGAGTCCCACGCCGGCGCCCCACGTGTCCTTGAGGCCGCGCCCGTTGTCCGCCACGCGCACGAGCAACTTCCCCGACTGCTCCTCGGCCGATATGCGAATGCGCCCGCCGGCGGGCAGCGGGCTCAGCCCATGGATCACGGCGTTCTCGACGAGGGTCGCGAGCATCATGGGCGGGACGACGGTCGAGCGCAGCCGGTCCGGCACGTCGATGTCGAAGTCGAGGCGCGTCTCCATCCGGATCTTCTGCACGTTGAGGTAGGCCGTCGTCAGCGCGACCTCGCGCCCGAGCGTGGAGCGTGATTCGCGCATGCTGGGGAGCGACGCCGCGAGGTAGCTCGTCAGGTGCCGCATCATGTTGCGTCCCGCGTCGAGGTCGATGCGGTACAGCCGGCGCACGCTGGCGAGCGTGTTGAAGAGGAAGTGCGGCTCGATCTGCGCCTGCATCACCTGCAAGCGCGCCTCGGCGCTTTCGCGCTCGCCTTGCTCCCGCTGCACCTCCTCGCCATGCAGTCGGGCGGCGACGCGCGCCTCGCGCCGCAAGTAGTAAAAGACCGCGACCGCGGTGCCGCTGTACGCGAGACAACTGAAGAAGAAGGCGGCCGCGACGCGCCAAACGTACGCGTTCTCGGTCACGCCCCAGCGGATGCGGAAGAAGCCGTTGGGGTACAGGTAAGGGAGCGCAGCCGCGGTCAGGGCGGTTCCCACGGCTTGCGCCAGCACGACGGCGACAGCCATCCGAACAGCGGCGGACGTTCCGTCGGAAGAGCTGCGATTGTCGACCGCCAGCGCCGCGAGCAGAACGGGGAAGTAGGCGAGGAACGACGTGACGAAGGCGTTCGCGAGCCCCTCGGCACCGGTCGGCATGTGCGGAACAGATCCCGTGACTGCGGTGAACGACGCGATCGCTGCAGCGTGACGATCTCGACCACGAGGCAGAAGAGCGCGAAGCGCTTCCACGTGAGACCGTGGAACGTCACGGCGAGCCACCGCAGGCCGGCGCTGTGTTGTGAAATTATGGTCGACTCCGTCCGTGAGGGAGGGCGTGGACCATCATATCGCCCGTGCGGGTCCATTGGGCAAGCAGACGCGGCCGCCGCCCCTGGCAAGCGACGAACGCGTCAAAAGCCGGAGCAGGACCGGCCCACGAGGAGTGAATTTGTAGGCGCTTCGGGCGTCAGGCGCGCCAACCTGGCCGCTATTCGATCAGGCGGTCCGCCCGCAGCAGCAGCGGCTGCGGGATCGACAGGCCGATCGCCTTGGCGGTCTTCAGGTTGATGACGAGCTCGAGCTTGGCCGGTTGCTCGACCGGCAGGTCGCCCGGGTTCGCGCCCTTGAGGATGCGGTCGACGTACGCCGCGATGCGCGCGTAGATGGCTGTCCTCGAGGGGCCAAGCGCGATGAGGCCGCCTTCCTCGACTTGGTCGGGCCATTCATACATGGCGGGCAGCTTGTAGCGATTGGCGAGGTCGATGATCTGGCGTCGGTCGCGCACGAAGAACGTGGTGGACGCGACGAAGAGCAGCTGCGTGCGCACCTGCTCGATCTTGTCGAACGCCGCGCGATAGTTGCCTTCGCGCACCTCGATGAGGAAGAGGTCGATGCCGAGGCCGGCAGCAGCCTTTCGCACGTCGGGCACCTGCTCGCGCGCGACGTTCGGATCGTCGGGGAGCAGCAGCGCCATCCGTTTCGCCCCCGGGACGGCTTGCGCAAGGAGCTCCACCTTCTTGGCGGCAAGTGTTCCGTCTGGCGCGATGAGGATGCCGGTCATGTTGCCGCCGGGCTGCGCGAGGCTCGCGACGAAACCGCCCTTGACCGGATCGAAGTTGCCGAAGAACACGATCGGGATCGACGACGTCGCCGCCTTGGTCGCGCGCACGGCAGCCGCGCCGACGGCGACGATGACCTCCACCTTGCTTGCGACGAGCTCCTGCGCGAGGACTGGCAGGCGATTGAGCTTGTTGTCGGCGAAGCGGACGTCGATCGCGAGATTCTGACCTTCGACGTAGCCCAGGTCGCGCAACGCTCGCTGCATTCCCGGCGTCATGGTTTCGTCGCCGCCGGCTGCCGTCGGCCGCAGCACGCCGACTCTGTACACGCGCGCTGCTTGCTGGGCGCGCAGCGGGCGCGATGCGGCGAGGATCGAAGCGGTCAGGCCAACGACGAAGCGGCGGCGAGGAGGCAGCACCGCGCCATATTAACTGTGCGGCGGCTACATCTGCTTGAAGAGGTGCGCGTAGTTCTCGCCGACGGGCAGCGTCTCGGGGCGTTGCCTCAACTTCACCGATGAGATGGCCGCGCACGTCGCGGCTCACGCCGGCGATCTGCTTCACGCTGACGAGCGCGGAGCGGTGGATCTGCCAGAACACCTGGGGATCGACTTCGTCCGCGAGCGCTTTCAGCGGGCGGCGAATGAGCGCCTCGGAGTCGGGCGTCACGACGAGCGTGTACTTGTGGTCGGCTCGGAAATAGCAGATCTCGTCGACGGTGATGAGGCGCAGCGAATCGCCTTGCGACGCGGTGATCCACCGCAGGTAATCCTTGCGCTGCGTGAGATTTGCCAGGGACTGAAGCAGGCCGGTGAGGTCCGCGGGAGGGGTTGCGAGCCGCGCCTTGAGACGCGTAATCGTCGCCTCCAGCCGGGCCGCGGTGAACGGCTTCATGACGTAGTCGACCGCACCTTGCTCGAACGCCGCGACCGCATACTTGTCGTACGCGGTGACGAATACGACGTGACACTTGCCGCTGACCCGGCGGGCGACTTCGAGGCCGCTCGCGCCGGGCATCTCGATGTCGAGGAACACGACCGTAGGCGCGAGCTCCTCCACCGCGCGACACGCCGCGGCGCCGTCGCCCACCTCGGCGACGACGTCGAGCTCGGGCCATTGCGCGGCGAGCATTTCGCGCAGCTCGCCGCGAAGAACCTCCTCGTCCTCAGCGATGACTGCCGTCGTCCTGGTCAATGAAGATCCTCCGCGCTGTCGCGCTTCGGCGCTCGCGCTTCGGGCGGCCGTGCGCGCTCGTAGGGAATCTCGAGGGTGACGACATTGGAGTCGGTGCGGCTGCCGATCAATAGCCGTGCCGCATCGCCGTACAGCGTGTCCAGCCGCTCGCGCAATGCGGCGAGCTTCGCTTCGGCCTCCGCTGATGCGTCGCGAGAGCCTCCGGTTGTTTCTACTCGCAATCGCAGGAAGCCGTCGCTCGCCCGGACGGCGATGCGTAACGTCCCTTCGTGTTCGACGCTTGCATACGCATAGTCCACGAGCGGCAGCAGCACCATCGGCGGCATCTGCGTACCGCCGGCGGCGGCGCCGAGGTCCATGTCGAACAACGGACCGTGACCGTTGCGCAGATGCCGGATGTTGATCCAGGCGTGTGCGAGCCCGGCCTCCTTGGCGATGGTCGACGTCGATTCACGCAAGTGCGGGAGCGCGGCGCGCAGGTAGATGATCAGCTCGTCGATCAGGCGCGCCGCGTTGACCGGGTCGGAGGTGTGCATGCGCTCGACCGCGGCAAGCGTATCGAACAGGAACTGCGGCTCGATACAGGCCTGCATGGCCTGCAGCCGCGATTCCTGCGTGCGTCGCACGAGCTGCGCGCGCTCGAGCTCGCGCGCGTTGAGGCGCGCGAGGCGCTGCGAGGAGCGGCGGCGATAAAGATATCCGGCAGTGATGAAGCCGCAGATGAGCAGGCTGTCGGGCAGCATGTTGGCCGATCGCGCTCCGGGCGGCCAGCGGTCCATGCTGCATCCGCACTTGTCGAGCCCCATGAGCGGTACGGTCGCGCTGAACAGGATCTCGCCGAGGATGGCCGCCGTCACGGCGGCGATGGCGTACGGCGCGATCGCGTCTTCTCCGCGTGCGTGCGCATCCGCCACGCTCAATCCGACCGCGAGCAGGAGCATCGGCAGCAGCGCCTCGTAGACGAAGTGTGCGGACGTCTTCGCGAGATCGATGGACTCGTGCCCGAGCGCCCAGCCGAGCATGTTGGCGAGGCCCCAGGCGAGCGCGAATGCGACGGCGAGTGCGAGGTGCGCCGGCGGTACCGCGACGCGCGGCATCGTGGCGTTCGGCGCGGTCGCAGCATCCATCGTCATGCCGCCAGCACCGCCGCCGGCGCCGCCTGCGCAGGGCAGCTCGATGGTCGCGGTGACGCCGCCTTGCGGATTCTGGGCGAGCAGGAAGCGCGCCTTGCCGCCGTACAACGTCGACAAGCGCGTGCGCACGTTTGCGAGGCCGACGCCGGGGCCCGAGCTCTCGGACAGGCCCGCGCCCGTGTCGATCACCTGCACCCGGAGCTTGCCGTCGGTCGCGTGCGCGTGGATGCGCACGTCGCCGCCGTTCGGCAGCGGCGTCAAACCGTGGCGGATCGCGTTCTCGACGAGCGTCACCAGCATCATCGGCGGGAACGACAGCGAGGCCAGCGTGTCCGGCACGTCCGTACGAATGGTCAGGCGGGCACCCATGCGAATCTTCTGCACCGACAGGTACGCGAGCGCCAGCGCGAGCTCGTGACCGAGTGTGGAGTCGGTCTTGCGCATGCGCGGCAGCATGGCGCCGAGATAGCGCGACAGATGCTCGAGCATCGCGTGCGCCGCCGCGGGATCGGTCTTGAACAGCCGCCGCACGTTGGCAAGGGTGTTGAAGAGGAAGTGCGGCTCCACCTGCGCCTGCATGACGAGCAGGCGCGCTTCGGCGAGCTCGCGCGTGAGGTGCTCCCGGCGCATGTCCTCGTCGTGCAGCCGCGCGGCCGCTTCCTCCTCGCGAATGAAGAAGAAGTAGCCGACGACGCCGGCCGCGATCACGTGGCTCCACAGCACCATCGCCGAGATTTCCTTGAGGAGCGTCGGCGCATCCTTCTCGCCCGCCCACATCCAGCCGAGGACCGGCCCGGCGAGCGTGTTGCCGACGGCGAGGCCGATCACGACTGCGGCGGCAAGCACCGCGATGCGAGGTGCCGTCCGGGCAGGGGCCCAGTTGCCGGCGACCACGACGGCGGCCCACACGTCGCCGAAGAACAGGAAGAGATAGGCGTACTGCATCGCGAAGGCCGCTAGCACATCGCGTCCACGGCTTCCCGATGAGATGACGCATGACGGCATGGCCGCTGGCGGCGATCGCGACGATGCCGCAGAACAGGCCGAACCGGCGAAGCGTGAATCCGTGCAGCGTGCGGGCGACGACGGCGGTCCTGCGCATCGCGGTCATTCTTATGGTCCTCCGCTTGTGGCGGCCGGCGATCCCGCGGGGTCATGTCCCGCGGCGGATGCGCGTATGTTAACCGTCCCCGGGCACGCGATCCCCGTATCCGCGACGAACCGCCCCGCGCCGCGACGAACCCGCCGGCATGCGGAGCGAACCCCGTTTAGAATCCCCACATGAAGACGCTGGCCCGGATCGCCATCGGCATCGCGATTTTCGTCGTCGTGGTCGTCGTCGGCGCGATCGTCGCGATCAAGACGATCGATCCCAATACGCTCATCGCGCCGGTGCAGGCGCAGGTGAAGGCCGCGACCGGACGGGACCTCGCGGTGCGCGGCGGCGCCCACATCGCGCTCTCGCTGCATCCGCGCATCGTGCTCACCGACGTCGTGCTGAGCAACGCACCCTGGGGCACTGCCA
This sequence comes from uncultured beta proteobacterium, assembly GCA_963707815.1. Taxonomy (GTDB): domain Bacteria; phylum Pseudomonadota; class Gammaproteobacteria; order Burkholderiales; family Casimicrobiaceae; genus VBCG01. The sequence goes on along the minus strand of CAVPRK010000009.1, from coordinate 585,616 downwards.
AGGAGCTCGCGCGCATCGAGCGGCTCGAGCTCGCGGCCGCGCTGGTGCCGCTACTCTCTCGCCGGTTCGAGCTCGAGGAAATCGTGCTCGTGAAGCCCGTCGTGGCGCTGGAGACGGACGGCAAGGGCCAGAAGAATTGGCAGTCGGCCAGTGCGGCACCTTCGACGGCGCCTTCGGGCTCGAGCAGCGGAACGAGCCTCGCCGCCGTGGTTGCCGTCGGCAACGTGACCATCGCCGACGGGCTCTTTACATACCAGGACGGACCGAAGGCGGTGCCGTCGCGCGTGACGGTTAACACGCTCGCGCTCCGCCCGCGTGCCCTGCGATCGGGCGTGGACGTCGACTTCAAGGGCGCGGTGGGCGACGTCCCGCTCACGGTCGAAGGAACCGTCGGGTCTTTCGAGGCGCTGCTTGCCCGCACCGCCCCTTATCCCGTCGATCTCAAGGGACAGGTGGCGGGACAGGCATTCGCGATCGCGACGCGCGTGAAGGCGGAGTCGTCCCGTTATGCCTTCGAGGACTTGAAGCTCGCGCTGGGTCCCAACGCAATCGAGGGAACGTTTGCGGCCGACATGAGCGGCACGCGCCCGAAGGTCGTTTTCGATCTGCAAGCGAAAGCCCTTGCCATGCGCGCGTTGCCGGTGCCGGTGCCGGCGATACCGGGACAGGCCCCGCCGCCTGCCAAAGCGGCGCGCGCTTACATGATTCCCGATACGCCGGTGAGCTTCGTGCCGTTGCGCTGGGTCGATGCCGACGGCAAGCTCGCGATCGGCGAGCTCACGCTCGCCGGCGGGCAAGCGCTGCGCGATGTCGCGCTCGCGTTCACGAACGCCGACGGGCGCTTCGACATGCCGCGTTTCTCGCTCGGCGCCTTCGGCGGCACGTTGCGCGGCAGCGCCAGGATCGACGCGAGCCGTGCGGACGCCGCCGCGCTCAACGTTCGCGTGGATGGCAGCGGCCTCTCCCTCGGCGCGCTGCTCACGGCGGCCGGTCATCCGCGCGAGGTGCGCGGCGGCAGCACTGACCTTGCGGTCGACCTCGCGATGCGCGGCAGCTCTCCGCACGACTGGGCGAGCACCGCCACCGGCAACGTGCGCGTGGTGTCGGGCAAGGCGACGCTCGTCAATTCGAAGATCGACCCCGCGTTCGTGATCGACAGGCTCAACGAGGCGATCAATCCCTTCCGCACGCGCGATCCGTCGACGGAGCTCCTGTGTGCGGTCGTGCGATTCCCGATCGCCAACGGCATCGCCCGGGTCGACCGCTCGATCGCCGCGGAAACGGACAAGCTTGGCGTGTCGGCATCGGGCACGCTCGACTTCCGCAACGAGACGCTCGACTTCCAGTTCAATCCCAAGGTGCGCAAGGGCATCTCGATCGACTTCGCGGGCTTTTCCGACCTCGTTCGCGTGTCGGGGCCGTTCGCGTCGCCGCATGTCGGGATCGATCCGGCCGGATCGGCCAAGCTCATCGCGAGCGTGGGCGCAGCGATCGGCACCGGTGGGCTTTCGGCGGTTGCCCAGAGCCTCCTGTCCTGGGCCGACGGCAGCGGCCCGGGCCCGTGCAAGATCGCGCTCGAAGGCGCTTCCGCGCCGGCTGCGACGCAGGGCGCCGGCAACAACAACGCGAATCCGGCAGTGCCTATCGCCAACGAGGTTGGCAAGGCCCTGGGCAAGCTGTTCGGTCGATGAACACGTGAGGAAAATAGGATGGGACGCTTGACCACGCACGTGCTCGATACCGCCAGCGGGCGTCCGGCAGGCAGCGTGCGGATCACCTTGCATCGCAATCTCGGTGAGCGGTATGCGCTCGTCCGCGATGCCCTGACCAACAGCGACGGTCGATGCGACGAGCCGCTCCTCGAAGGCGCTGCGCTCGCCGTGGGCCGGTACCGCCTCGTGTTCGCGGTCGGCGAGTATTTCGCGAAGCAGGGCATCGCTCTGCCCGATCCACCGTTCGTCGACGAGGTTGTGGTCGACTTCGGAATCGCCGATGCCGCCTCGCACTACCACGTGCCGCTCCTCGTGTCGCCGTGGAGCTATTCGACGTATCGCGGATCGTAGCGAGGCCATGGAAGCCTACGCACTCGACTGGGTGCAGCTCGTCATCCGCTGGGTTCACCTCATCACCGGCATCGCGTGGATCGGCGCGTCGTTCTATTTCGTCTTCCTCGACAACAGCCTGCTGCCGCCGAAGAGCAAGGACGACGCCGACGCCGGCGTGAGCGGCGAGCTATGGGCCATCCACGGCGGCGGGTTCTATCACGCGCAGAAGTACCGCGTTGCGCCGGCGACGCTTCCGGAGCCTCTGCACTGGTTCAAGTGGGAGGCGTACTGGACGTGGATGTCCGGATTCGCGCTGTTCGTGGTGATGTACTACGCGCATGCGGAGCTTTACATGATCGACCGCAGCGTTGCGGACATCGCGCCGTGGCAAGCGATCGCCATTTCGGCCGCGCTGCTGGTCGTCGGATGGATCTTCTACGACCAGCTCTGCAAGCGCGCCGGGCTCGACCGCGAAGCCGTGGTCGGCATCGTCATGATCGCGTTCCTGGCGATCGTCGCGTGGGGCCTCTCGCACGTGTTCTCCGGGCGCGCGATGTACATGCAGGTGGGCGCGATGATGGGCACGATCATGGCGTGGAACGTCTTCTTCGTGATCATGCCGTCGCAGCGCAAACTCATCGAGGCGAAGGAGCATGGCATCGCCCCCGACCCCGTATATGGGCTACGCGGGAAGCAGCGCTCGGTCCACAACAACTACTTCACGCTGCCCGTGCTGTTCATCATGATCAGCAATCACTACCCGATGACGTTCGGGCACAAGCATGCATGGCTGATCCTTGCGGCAGTGCTGCTCATCGCCGCGTATGTGCGGCACTTCTTCAACCTGCGGCACAAGGGACGCACGGTGTGGACGATTCCCGTGACGGCCGCGGCGGCGACGCTCGCGCTCGCCGTAGTGATCGCGCCCGACAAGCCTAAGGCCGCGCCTTTCACGTTCGCAGAGGTGCAACAAATCGTCGCGGAGCGCTGCGCGACGTGCCATGCCGCGAAGCCGACGCAAGCGGGATTCAACGAGGCTCCGAAGGGCGTGGTGCTCGATACCCCCGCGCTCATCGTCGCCAACGCGCAGAAGATCAACGAACAGTCGGTCATCACCAAGGCAATGCCGATCGGCAACCTGACCGGCATGACCGACGCCGAGCGGGCGACGCTCGGCGCATGGATCGCGGCCGGCGCACCCTCCAAGTAGCAGTTGCGAAACGCGAGTGAATCCCTCAGGCCTTCGTATGCGTGGAACGACTGTGCCTCCGCCGGCGTGGAGGCGATCAAGAGCAGGCGATCGCCATGCACGACGAACGTCATGCGACGCCGCCCGGTGTGCGCGAGGTTTTCGCGCGGTCTCGACCTCGATCGCTCCACGGCCGCTGATCGTGCGCGAGGTCCTGGACACGACGTCGCGCCGGCGCACGCCTCGCAACCCGCCGCTCAATTGGCCCTCCGCCTCCCAACGGTACCGGGGAGGCGAGAAGGTCACGGATTGCGGCGCGAAATCGAACGTCCCCGGAGGCAGGAGCACCTCTGCCGCCGACGGTGCGTCGACGACCGCCCGCATCCGGCGAGCGCGAAAATCACGAGGGACGCATCGGGAAGCGCTGAATGTCTTAGAAGAGCTTCGCCTGCTCGGGCATCGGTTCCTCCTCGGCGCTCGTCTCGTTGGCGGGTGCGGGATCGACGGCTTCGATGATCGACGGATCGTCGTTCTTCACGGCGTTGACGCGCGTGGACACCGGATGGAAAGTCATCGCGGCCGCCGGGTACGGCGACAGAAGGTCGGTCACGTTCTCGACCGAGCGATCGAGCCATCGCGCATAGTCTTCCGGCGCGATGACGAGCGGCATGCGATCGTGCAGCGGGCGGATCAACGGATTCGCCGGCGTGGTAACAATCGTGCACGTGTCGAGCACTTCGCCTTCCGGCGAGAGCCAACGTTCGGTGAGGGCCGCCAGCGCGAAGACCGCGCCGTCCTTCATCGCGATGCGATACGGTTGCTTGCCGCCGGCAACCGCCTTCCACTCGTAGAAGCCATCGGCGGGCAGGAGGCAGCGGTGCCACTTGAGCGCGTTGCGAAACGCGGGCTTCGCCTCCAGTGTTTCCGCGCGTGCGTTGATCATGCGGGCGCCGATCGACGGATCCTTCGCCCAGCGCGGCACGAGTCCCCAGCGCACTTGCGCGAGCTCGCGCTCGCCGCTGCGCGTCGCGCGGATGACCGGCACGTCCTGCATCGGCGCGATGTTGTAGCGTGGCGCGATCGCAGGCGGATGCGCGAGGCCGAACGCGAGCGCGATCGCCGCCGGATTGGTGTGGAGCTCGAAGCGTCCGCACATGTCGGCGGCAATCAGTCCTTGGGCGGCTCGTTCGCGATCGAGCCGGCGCGCGGTCCTGGCGACCTGCAGCGTGTCCCAGTACGCGTACGCGCCGACCGCGGCCGCGCCCGCGAGCGGTATCCAGCGCGACGCCGCGCTGCCCGCCACACGCTTGCTGATGCTGACGCCGACCTTGGATGCGACGTGCCTGAGCGCGCCGGTGCTCAACTGCTCGACCACGATGCGCTGGCCGGTGCGCACGACGAAGTCGCGCATCACCTGGCTTGCCGCGTGGCGGAACAGGCAGTACAGCATGGTCGAACGCGAGAGCTCGGCCGAGCGGCCGTAGAGCCCGAAGATGTCCGCGATCATCTGCCGCTGCGTCTTCCAGATGAGGTAGAGGTCGGGCAGCACGGTGAACATCCCGATGGGGCCGGGCGGCAGCGCGAGCGAGCCCGACAGGAGCGCGGCCTGGCGCGCGGCCGCCCGCGCGATCTCGTCCGCGGCGCGGTCGGGGTCGTCGACCTCGTGCGTCTTGGGCGCGGGCACGTGCGAGATCACCCGCTCGATCATGCCTCCGACGTCCTTGTTGGACGCAGGCACCGCGGGCAGCGAGTTGGCGGACGTAGACATGCAGCTCCCAAGGTCGGGGCGAATCCCTCGATTTCTACTATAGGCCGGGCATGCGGGCGCTACAATGCGCACGCCTTTTCAAGTCGACCGTTCACGCTATGCAATTCGCCCGTTGGCTGCACGTCATGGGCGTGGTGGTGTGGGTGGGCGGGATGTTCTTCGCGCACATGGCGCTGCGTCCCTCCGTCCAGTCCCTCGCGCCGCCGGAACGCCTTTCGCTCCTGGCCGCGACGCTGTCGCGCTTCATGGCATGGGTGGCCGTCGCGGTCGTCGCCATCCTCGCGAGCGGCGTCGCGATGATCGCCATGATGGGGCAGGTGGGCCTGCACGTTCATGCCATGACGGCGGTCGGCATCGCGATGATGGCCATTTACGCGTACATCGTCGCCGTCCCTCTGCGCACCCTGCGCGGCGCCGTCGCGGCGGCGGAGTGGCCGCGCGCGGCGCCTGCGATGCAGCGTATCCGGCAGCTCGTGGCCGTCAATCTCGCGCTCGGTATCGCGGTGATCGCGGTCGCGTACCTCGCGCGATGAAGATCGGCGTCCCGCGCGAGATCAAGGACGGCGAGCGACGCGTCGGGCTCACGCCCGAAGGCGCGCGCGCGTTGGCCGCCGACGGCCACGCAGTGCGCGTCGAGCATGGCGCCGGCGACGACGTCGGGTTCGACGACGCGCAATATCGTGCGGCCGGGGCGGAAGTCGTCGACGCCGTCGCGGTGTGGTCGTGCGAGCTCGTGGTGAAGGTCAAGGAAGTGCTGCCGCCCGAGTATTCGCTGCTCACGGCCGGTACGACCATCTTCGGGTTTGCGCAGATCAACCGGGACCGCACGCTTCTCGATGCGCTTCGCCGGTCGCGCGTCGCGGTGATCGGATACGAGACGGTGCGCGACGCCGACGGTCGCGTGCCGCTCCTGGCCCCCATGTCGCGCATCGCGGGCCGCCTTGCGCCGCTGGCGGGCGCCGACGCGCTCTCGACGTCGCGGGGCGGTTCGGGGGTCCTGTTGACGGGCGTGGACGACGTCCCCGGCGCGTCGGTCGTGGTTGTCGGTGCCGGCAACGTGGGCGGTGAAGCGGCGCGCGTTGCGTCGCGGCTGGGTGCACGCGTGCGCGTGTTCTCGCGTGGCGCGGCGCGGCGCAACGCGCTCGCGCAATCGCTTGCGCGGGAAGGCGCGATGATCGACGTCTTCGGGCTCGACAGCGGCGGCCGCTTCGGCGACGCCGTCGCGGATGCGGATCTGGTGATCGGTGGCGTGCTGGAGCCCGGCACGCTGTCCCCCAAGCTCGTGACACGCGCCATGCTCCGCGCGATGCGGCCGGGGTCGGCGCTCGTCGACGTCGGCATCGACCAGGGCGGTATCGCCGAAACGTCGCGCATGACCAGGATCTCCGAGCCGACCTACGTCGAGTGCGGCGTCGTGCATTACGCCGTGCCGAACATGCCTTCGCTGGTCGCGCGCACGGCAACCCTTGCCCTGACCAACGCCACGCTCCCTTACGTGCGGGCGATGGCCGCGCGGGGGATCGACGCGGCGCTCGCGGCCGATGCGGGGCTCGCGGCCGGGCTCATGGTCCGCGGCGGCGATATCGTGCACGCAGGACTTGCGCGAGACGCGGCATGAGTCCCGGCATGAAGGTCTTCGGCTTTGCGGGCTGGTCCGGGAGCGGGAAGACGACGTTGATCGAGCAGTTGATTCCGCGCCTCGCCGCACGCGCCGGCAAGGTATCGCTGGTCAAGCACGCGCACCATGCGTTCGACATCGATCATCCCGGCAAGGATTCGTATCGTCATCGCGAAGCCGGGTGCAGCGAGGTGCTGGTGAGCTCGGCGCGTCGCTACGCCATGGTCCACGAGCTGCGCGGCGAGCCTGAGCTCACGCTTGCGCAAGCCATCCATCGCCTTTCGCCTTGCGATCTCGTGCTGGTGGAGGGGTTCAAGCGCGACCGTATCCCCAAGCTCGAAGTCTGGCGCAGGGCGGTCGGCAAGCCGCTGCTGCATCCGGTCGATGCGGCCATCCTGGGCATCGCGACGGATGCGCCCGAGGCACTCTCCGCCGCGCCGATCCCGGTCTTCCGCCTCGACGACGTCGACGAAATCGCAACGTTCGTCCTGGCGCGGGCCGCCGATCAGAGTGTTTCCGATTGACGACACTTTGAAGCCGGAGTAGGTTGAACTTGCGCGGGCGATCGAGGACCAACGCGTACTGTCCGGATTGCCCAACCCGGCGCCGTCGGCCTCGGCCGCGGGACCAAATATGTTGAATAAACAGATACTTGCAGGAGCCACCTTCGCCGCCTCGCTGCTGGCTGCCGCCGGAGGCGCCTTCGCGGCCGAAGCACCAGCCGACGCGGGCGGCTTTTACGGCGGCGTTTCCCTGCGCAATGCCGGCCGCGACAGCGATGGCGTGTCCGTCGGGCATATCCTCGCCAACCCGGCCTCCATCTGGAACCGGTATACCTCGCCGGTCGCCGAAGACAGCGGCAATCGCACGTTGGCGTACGGGGGATACCGTTTCGCCAACGACCTGGCCGTCGAAGCGGCGGTTGCGACGTTCGACCGCTACGCCCTCCGGCCGTCTCTGACCAGCCCCCGCAGCGGTGTGGGCCTGTCACTCGTGCCGGAAGCGGATTCGGCGGGCAAGACGTGGAACGTCGACGTCTACACCACGTGGGGATTCAGGAATCGCATGTCGCTGTACGGCCGGTTGGGCTACGTGCAGACCGAAACGCTTCCCGCTTACATCCCGGGATTCAACGGCGACGTTGCGCGGCGCAATCGCGAGGGCGTCAACTACGGCCTCGGGTTGCGCTACGACATGACACCCGCGCTCGGGCTGCGCGTCGAGTACGCGCGCTTCGCACGACTGCCTGGTGAGCTCACGACCGGCGTGATTCCCGAAAACGACCAGGTCCAGTTCGGGCTGCAGTTCCGCTTCTAGAGTAGGCAGGAAGCCGCCGGCCTATAATTTCGCGGGCAACTCTCGCGAAAGCTCATGCCGGACTCTTCACACGCCGCCGTCGGCGTCACGATCGACCTCGTATACCTCGCGCGCCTGCGCGAGGCGTTCGGCCGCGGTAGCGAGCGCGTGACGCTTGCTGCCGGATCGAGCGTCGGCGCGCTCCTCGAGGAATTGCGCGCGCGCGGCGAACCGTGGTCGCGCGAGCTTGCGCCGGGCCGGGCCTTTCGCGTCGCGGTGAACCACGACATCGCAGGTCTTGACGCAACGCTCGGCGACGGCGACGAAGTCGCGCTGCTTCCGCCGGTCACTGGCGGCTGAGGCGCGCCGTGACTGTCCGCATCACGACCGAGGACTTCGACGCCGGCCGCGAGATCGCCGCATTGCGCGCGAACGACCGGCGAGTCGGTGCCGTGGCGTCGTTCATCGGCACCGTGCGCGACGTCAACGAGGGCGAGAGCGTGTCCGCGATGACCCTCGAGCACTACCCCGGGATGACCGAGAAGGCGCTCCACGCGATCGTCGAGGAAGCTCGCACACGCTTCGACATCCTCGATGCGCTCGTCGTCCATCGCGTCGGCGACCTTGCGCCGGCGGACCAGATCGTGCTCGTCGCCGTCACGAGCGCGCATCGCGGGGACGCGTTCGACGCCTGCCGCTTCATCATGGATTACCTGAAGACGCGCGCCCCGTTCTGGAAGCGCGAGGCGACGCCTGCCGGTGCGCGCTGGGTCGACACCCGGGTGAGCGACGACGAAGCCGCGGCGCGCTGGGAAAGCGAGCCTTGACGAAGGCCGCGCTCGTCGCGATCGACTGGGGCACGACGTCGGCGCGTGCGTATCGCATGTCGAGCACCGGTGAGGTGATCGACACGCGCAGCGCCGCGCTCGGCATCGCAAGTGTGAAGGACGGGCGCTTCGACGAAGCGCTGTCGCAACTACTCGGCGATTGGCGCGACGAACGCGCGCCGCGCATCGCGTGCGGGATGGTCGGCAGCCGCCAGGGCTGGGTCGAAGCACCCTACATCCCCTGTCCGGTGCCTCTCACGGCGCTTGCCGACGGGCTCGTGCGCACGCCCCGCGGTGAGGTCGTGATCGTTCCCGGCGCAAGCACCCGGGATGCGCACGGCATTCCCGACGTCATGCGCGGCGAGGAAACGCAAATCGTGGGCGGCGTCGATCACGGCGAGGCGCGCGTGCTCGTCGCGCTTCCGGGCACGCACAGCAAGTGGGCGTTCGTCGAGTCGGGCCGCATCGTCGACTTCATGACGTTCATGACCGGCGAGATGTGGAACGTCATGCTCGCGCACAGCATCCTGGGCAGGCTCGCGGTCATGCCCGACGCGTCCTCGCCGCCGAGGCCTGGATTCGAGCGCGGTGTCGCGCGTGGACTCGGTCCCGGAAATCTCACGCACGACGCATTCGGCGCGCGCACGCTCGCGCTGATGGGCGAGCTCGAAGGCGACGAAGTCGCCGATTGGCTCTCCGGTTTGATGATCGGGCGCGAATTGCGCAACGCGCGCACATGGGCGCACCGACATGGCTACGACGGCGCGCGTGTGCGCTTGATCGGGGGCGATGCGCTGGTCGCGCGTTACGCTGCGGCGCTGGCGCAGGCGGACGTCATCGTCGAGCGCGCGCACAGCCACGCCGCGGCCTTCGGGCTGTGGCGCATCGCCGTGCAGGCGGGCATTGCCATTCCATCACGCTAGGACGTATTGCATGAATCCAGTCGCTGCGTATCTCGATCCGGTCCCGTTGATCGCCGTGCTGCGCGGCATTTCTCCCGAGGAGGTCGACGACGTCGCGGGGGTGCTCGTGGACGCGGGCTTTCGCATCCTCGAAGTGCCGCTCAACTCGCCGCGCCCTTATGACTCCATCCGGCGCCTCGCGCAGGTGCACGGGGGCCGCTGCCTCATCGGCGCGGGCACCGTGCTGCGCGCCGAGGACGTCGCGCGCGTACGCGATGCGGGCGGCGCCATCGTCGTGATGCCGCACGCGGACCTCGACATCGTGCGCGAAGCGAAGAGGCAGGGCATGGTCTGCGTGCCCGGCGTCGCGACGCCGACCGAAGCGTTCGCGGCACTCGCCGCAGGCGCGGATGCGCTCAAGATGTTTCCTGCCGAAGCGCTTCCGCCTGCGGCCCTGCGAGCATGGCGCGCGGTGCTGCCCAAGGACGCGCTCGTATTTGCCGTCGGCGGCATGAAGCCCGACAATCTCGATCCGTATTGGGAGGCGGGCGCTTCGGGCTTCGGCACCGGATCGAACCTGTACAAACCGGGAACACCCGTAGGTGTCGTGCGAGAAGTCGCGGCGGCTTACGCCGCTGCCGTGCGCGCATTGCCGAAACGCTGACTGTCGGATCTCATCGAGGGGAATCGTGCGAATCGCTCGCGCCGTGCTGCTCGTCTTCGCCTGGACCGCGCCGGCGCCCGTGCTCGCGTCCACCGGGTTCGTCAACTGCGACAGCGTCAGCTATCGCTATCAGTATTGCCCCGTCGACACGCAGGGCCGCGTCGTGATGATCCGCGAGAACTCGTCCGGCAACCTGTGCCGGCAGGGAAGCGGCTGGGGTTACGACAGCAACGGCATCTGGGTGAATCGCGGATGCCGGGCGCAATTCAGCTACGGCCGCGACGACGGCGGAGGCGGCAACTGGGGACGCCGCGGCGAGATCACGTGCGAGAGCATCAGCTACCGCTACAAGTACTGCAACGCCGATACGCACGATCGCGCGAGCCTCGTGCGCGAGCTCTCCACCGGCAACCTGTGCCAGCAGGGCCGCGGCTGGGGCTACGACAACGGCGGCGTGTGGGTCGACCGCGGATGCCGCGGCGTCTTCCGCTACGGTCGCGACAGCGGCGGACGCAATGACGATGCCGCGATCGCCGCGGGCATCCTCGGGGCGTTCGCGATCGGTGCGGCGGTGGGTTCTTCGCAACAGCAGTCGGCTCCGCCTCCGCCGCCACCTCCGCCGCCGCCCGCCGACGTCACGCGGCCGCCGGCGTGGGCGATCGGCTCGTACCAGGCGTACGACCCCGACTCGGGTGACATCGTGCAACTCGTGGTCGATGGCGGAGGACGTGTCTACCTGCGCAACGAGACGGGCGACGTCATCAGTCAGGGCGGCTTGCGCGACGGGATGATCAACTGGGCCAACGGCAAGCGCTCGTGGTTCGCGCGCGAGGGTCCCGGCGTGATGGTCGGCGACGTCGACACCGGCAAGCACTTCTACTTCCGCCGCAATGCCTGACATCGTCGCGCTGGGCGAGCCGCTCATCGAGTTCAACCAGGCGCGGGCGGACGATCCGTCGGCCTACCTGCAGGGCTTCGGCGGCGACACTTCGAACATGGCGATCGCCGCGGCGCGCCTCGGCGCGCGCGTGGCCTATGCGACGCGTCTGGGCGGCGACGCCTTCGGGCGGATGTTCATCGACCTGTGGAAGCGCGAAGGCATGGATACGTCGGGTGTCGCGTTCGATCCCGAGGCACCCACGGGCGTTTATTTCGTCACGCACGGTCCGCAGGGCCACGAGTTCTCGTACCTTCGCGCCGGCAGCGCCGCGAGCCGCATGCGCCCCGATCAATTGCCCGAGGCCCTGCTCGCGTCGGCGCGGCTGGTGCACGCGTCGGGCATCAGCCAGGCGATCTCCGCGACCGCATGCGACAGCGTGTTCGCAGCATTCGAAATCGCGCGTGCGAGCGGCGCCGTCGTCACCTACGATCCGAACGTGCGGCGCAAGCTGTGGCCGCTGACGCGGGCGAAGGCGATCGTCATGGCGACCGTCGCGATGTGCACGTGGTGCCTGCCGAGCGAGGACGACGCCGTGATCCTCTTCGGCGACGCGTCGCCCGATGCCGTGATCGACGCGCTTCACCGCGCCGGCGCGCGAGGCGTCGTCCTGAAGCGCGGGGCGAAGGGCTGCATCGTGTCCGACGGATCGCGCCGCGAGCCGATCGGCGCTCGGCGCGTCGCGAGCGTCGACGCCACGGGCGCCGGCGATTGCTTCGACGGCGCGTTCGCTGCGCGTCTCATGGCCGGCGACGATCCGTTCGCCGCCGCGCGCTATGCCAACGTCGCCGCCGCGCTCGCCACGACCGGATACGGTGCCGTCGCGCCGCTGCCGCGTGCGAGCGACGTCGAGCGCGCGCTTCTGGCATGAGCGAAACGACGTTCCGCGACGACCTGTTTGCCGGCAAGACCGTGCTGGTCGTCGGCGCCACGTCGGGCATCGGCGCAGGCATTGCCGACGCGTTCGGCGCGCTGGGCGCGGCCGTCACCGTGACGGGCGCGACGCAGGAGGAGTGCGCCGGCTCGCGGCATCGCGCGATCGCAGCCGACGTGCGTGACGCCGCCGCCATGTCGCGGGTGTTCGGCGACCTCGCGCACCTCGACGTGCTCGTCAACTGCGCGGGCATCATCCGCCGCGGCGACGAGCACGACGTCGCGACCTTCGAGGCCGTACTCGCGATCAATCTCACGGGCACGATGCGCGCGTGCGCGCTGGCCCGGCCGAAGCTCGCCGCGAGCGGCGGCGCGATCGTGAACACCGCGTCCATGCTGTCCTTCTTCGGCGGCGGCCTGGTGCCCGCGTATTCGGCAAGCAAGGGCGGCGTCGCGCAGCTCACGAAGTCGCTGGCGATCGCGTACGCGCGCGAGGGCATTCGAGTCAATGCGATCGCGCCGGGCTGGGTGGACACGCCGCTGACGAAGACGCTGCGCGAGGATCCGGTGCGCGATGCGGCGATCCTCGCGCGCACGCCGCTCGGACGATGGGCCGTGCCCGACGACATCGCCGGTGCCGTGGTTTTCCTGTGCTCGCCCGCAGCCCGATTCATCACGGGCGCGGTGCTGCCCGTCGACGGCGGCTACCTCGTCGCGTGAGCAGTACAATCCAGCCGACTGCCGATCATCCCCCGACAGAGGAGAGTTCGATGCCCATCGGTACTGCGTTACGCTATCTCAAGAAGGGCGATTGGCAGAAGGCACATCCGATCGTGCAGGAAGACGAGACCGAGCTCGGGTGCTGGGCGCACGGCATCGTGCACATGCTGGAGGGCGACCTCGGCAACGCGCGCTACTGGTACCGGCGTGCGCACCGCGTGTTTCCGAAGGATCCCGATGCGCAGACCGAGATCGCCGCCCTCGCGGTTGCCGTGAAGGAGTCGACGCATTGAACGCGGCGACGCTGGATGTCACTTCAGGCAGCGCAGCCAAATGAGCGACACGCTCGTCCTTCCGGCCGCGGGCATCCAACCCGAGATCGCGGTCGCGGCACTGCCCTCGGACGAGCGCGTGTGGGTTCCGCAAGCGCCCGACGTGTGGTTTCGGCCGCTGCTGCTCAACACGGTGACGGGCGGCTGGTGCAATCTCCTGCGCGTGCGCAAGAGCGGCATCCTGTCGCGCCATCGTCATCCAATGGCCGTCGTCGGCTACGTGATCAAGGGACGTTGGCGTTACCTCGAGCACGATTGGATCGCGGAGGAAGGAAGCTTCGTCTACGAGCCGCCCGGCGAAGTCCACACGCTCACCGTCCCCGAGGACTGCAGCGAGATGATCACCTTCTTCAACATCCAGGGTGCGATGATCTATCTCGACGAGGAGGGACGGCAGAGCGGTTATGAAGACGTCTGGACCAAGATCGACATGTGCCGGGCGCACTATGCGTCCTGCGGTCTCGGCGCGCATTATGTCGAACAGTTCATCCGGTAATGGTCGAATTCGCCGCCGTCGGCATCGGCGCTGCGTTCGGGGCGTGGCTGCGCTGGGGTTTCTCGGCGTGGCTCAATCCGCGCATTCCGCACTTTCCGCTCGGCACGCTCACATCCAACCTCGTCGGCGGTTATCTCGTGGGAATCGCGGTCGCGTACTTCGCGCTGCGCCACGACCTCCCGCCCGCGCTGCGCCTGTTCGCGATCACCGGATTCTTGGGCGGACTCACGACGTTCTCGACGTTTTCCGCGGAAGTCACCGAGCTTCTCGTGGGTGGCGACTACATCGCCGGTGTGTTGCTCGCGGCCACCCACCTCGTGGGCTCGCTGGTGCTGACCGCCGCGGGATTTGCAACGTTTCGCGCGCTGTCGGCATGATGCGCGCTCATCTCAACTAGGAATCACGGCCATGGCGCACGCAATCCGCATGCACGCAACGGGAGGACCGGAGGTCCTCGTCTACGAGGAAGTCGAGATCGGCGATCCGGGCCCGGGCGAGGCACGCATACGCCAGACCGCCATCGGTCTCAACTACATCGACACCTATCACCGCAGCGGGTTGTATCCGCTGCCGATGCCGACCAGCATCGGCTCGGAAGCGGCGGGCGTCGTCGAATCCGTTGGGGCGGGCGTCACGTGGATTCGCAGGGGCGACCGCGTCGCGTACTCGGGCGGCCCGCCGGGTGCGTATGCGACGGAACGCGTCGTCTCCGCCGAACGTCTCGTCAAGATCCCCGACGGAATCGACGACACGACGGCAGCGACGCTCATGCTGAAGGGCATGACGGTGCAATACCTGTTCCGGCAGACGTTCCCGTTGAAGGGCGGCGAGACCATCCTGTTCCACGCGGCCGCGGGCGGCGTCGGCCTCATCGCGTGCCAATGGGCGCGCGCCCTCGGCGTCACGATGATCGGCACCGTCGGCACTGACGACAAGGCCACGCTCGCGAAGGCGAATGGTTGCGCGCACACCATCGTCTACACACGCGAAGACTTCGTCGCGAAGACGAAGGAGATCACCGGCGGCAAGGGCGTTCCCGTGGTCTACGATTCGATCGGCAAGGACACGTTCATGCAGTCGCTCGATTGCCTGCAGCCGCGCGGCCTGCTCGTGGTCTTCGGCAATGCGTCGGGACCGGTTTCCGCATTCAACCTCGGCGTTCTCGCGCAGAAAGGCTCGCTGTACGTGACGCGTCCCACGCTTTTCACTTACGCGAATTCGCGCGATACGATCAACGCAATGGCGAAGGACGTGTTCGACCTCGTGCTCGCCGGCAAGATCAAGTCGGAGGCTCGCCAGGAATATCCGCTGCGTGAAGCCGCCGCCGCGCACCGCGCACTCGAGTCGCGCGTCACCACCGGCGCTACTGTCCTCTTGCCCTAGCTGCTGCGTTCAGCAGCGCGCGTGCCGCATCCGGCAGCTCGGAGGCAGTGACGCCGAGCGGCCCGCTGCCTTGCGCGACCAGCGCATCGGCTGCGGCGCCGTGCAGGCAGACTGCGTAACGCAGCGCGGTGCGCGCGTCGAGCTGCTGCGCGAGAAGCGCGCCCAGGAGTCCGCACAGCACGTCACCGCTGCCGGCCGTTGCGAGCGCGGGTCCGCCGCTTGATTGATGTCCCACGTGCCGTCGGGATGCGCGAGCACGCTGCCCGCGCCCTTCAGCACCACGTTCGCGGCGAGGCGGCTTGCAAGCTCGCGGGCGGCACCCATGCGATCGTTCTGCACGTAGTCCACGTCGACGCCCAAGAGGCGCGCCGCTTCACCGGGATGTGGAGTGGCGAGCGTGGGCGCACCACGTGCCTGCGCCGCCGCACGCAACGCGGGATCGCGCGCGATCAGGTTGAGCGCATCCGCATCGAGCGCGAGCGGAATCTGCAACGCGAGCGCGCGCGTGAGGAGCGACCGCGCGGAATCGCTGGTGCCGAGGCCGGGTCCGACCACGAGCGCGTCCGGCTGGGCATCGAGCACCGCGCCCGCGTGCCGCAACATGAGCTCCGGCATGCCCGTGTCGAGCTTGGGCGGATCCGCCATCAGGAACCCGAGCCACACTTTGCCGGCGCCGATGCGCATGGCCGCGCGCCCGGCGAGGATCAATGCGCCGCCCATCCCTTCGGTCCCGCCTAGGATCCCGAGCGTTCCGAACGTCCCCTTGTTGACGTTGCGCGTGCGCCGCGCGAGCACCGCAGGCAGCGAGGCGGCGAGCGCGCTCCAATCGAGCCTGTGTCCGCGCGCCTCGGCCTCGATCGCGAGCCCGAGCGAATGCACGGTGACGTCGCCGCAGAAGTCCGGACCGTCGCCCGTGAGCAACCCTGGCTTGAGCGCGATGAACGTCGCCGTCGACGACGCGCGAATCGCGGGCGCATGCGCCTGTCCTGTCGCGGCGTCGAGACCGCTCGGCACGTCGAGCGCGAGAATGGGTGCGCCGCTCGCATTGGCCCACAGCACGAGGTCGGCGTTGCGGCCGCCGGGCGGGCGCGAGAGGCCGATTCCGAGGAGTCCGTCGACAACGAGGCCGGGCCGCACGGCGGGCGGCTCGACGGCGGTCGTGCCGCCGGCCTCGACGAAACGGCGATGCGCCGCCGCGGCATCGGCGGGCAGACGTTGCGTGTCGCCGGTGAACACGACGTGCACGTCCTGGAAATGGCCGCGCAGCACGCGCGCTGCCACCAGCGCGTCGCCGCCGTTGTTGCCCGGGCCGGCGAGCACCACGATCGGGCGCCCGCGATCCCCGGCGAGGCGTAACGCCGCGTCGGCGGCGGCGGCGCCGGCGCGCTCCATGAGCCCCGCGTCGGCGTGGGCGCGCTCGACATCGCGCAGGTCGGTAATCGACAGAATGGGCGCCAATGCCGCCGTCATGGCGCGATTATAGTGGGCGGGCCCGACGTCGCCCGCTGCGCACATGGACAACGTATGCACCCGCCGCTACACTAATTCGTCCAACCGCCCCCTAGGGCCCACCCGGGCCCGGACATTCCTTTCCAATACACCCGCGATAAAACGGCTGTCGCGGCGACATAACTGGAGGTTTTCGATGAAGTTGCATTCCCAAGACGACATTGGCGCTGGTCGCATCGCTGTTCGCGATCACCGCCTACGCGCAGAACTCAGGCACGCTCAAGAAGATCAAGGACAGCGGCACGATCATGCTCGGCACGCGCGAGTCTTCGGGCGCGCTCGCCTTCACGCTGGGCGACGGCAAGTACGTGGGCTTCCACACCGAGATGGCGGAGAAGATCGCCTCCGACATCCAGAAGCAGCTCGGCATGAGCCAGTTGAAGGTGACGTACCAGCCGGTAACGTCGCAGAACCGCATTCCGCTGGTGCAGAACGGCACGGTGGACCTCGAGTGCGGCTCGACCACCAACAATGCCGGGCGCCAGAAGGACGTGGCGTTCGCGATGACGACATACGTGGAAGAAGGCCGCATCCTGACCAAGGCGAGCTCCGGCATCACCGGCATCGCGGGCCTCAACGGCAAGACGGTGGCGACCACGACCGGCACCACGTCCGTGCAGACGCTGCGCAAGAACAAGCGTGCCGCCGGCATGGACTTCAAGGAAGTGTTCGGCAAGGACCACGCCGACAGCTTCCTGCTGCTCGAGAGCGGTCGCGCCGATGCGTTCGTGATGGACGGCCAGATCCTGGCGGGCCTCGCCTCGAAGGCCAAGAACCCGGCGGACTACAAGATCGTCGGCGAAGTGCTCTCCGTCGAGCCGATCGCGTGCATGATGCGCAAGGACGATCCCGCGTTCCAGAAGGCCGTCGACAACAGCATCCAGGCGATGGTCAAGAGCGGCCAGCTCGCCAAGATGTACGACAAATGGTTCATGCAGCCCATTCCTCCTGCCAACACCAAGGTCGGCCTGCCGCTGTCCGACGCGACCAAGGCCGCGTGGGCCAATCCGAACACGAAGCCGATGGAGGAGTACGCGCTTCCGTAATGCGGTCCTGCAATCGGGAACGAAAACGAGCGCGACGCACCGGGATCCAGCGTCGCGCTTTTTTTGAGGGTCACGGGAGATTGCATGAGCTGGGATTGGAAAGTCTTCTTCCAGGACACCGGCGGGGGCCAGACGTACCTCAACTGGATGATGTCCGCTTGGGGCTGGACGCTCCTCGTGTCGGCATGCTCGCTGGTGGTCGCGCTCGTCGTGGGCTCCATCATGGGCATCTTCCGCACCACGCCGGTCAAGGCGCTGGTGTGGCTCGGCAATGCGTGGACCGAGTTGTTCCGGAACATCCCGCTCCTCGTCCAGATCTTCCTCTGGTACCACGTCATTCCGTCGATCTTCAAGGGGCTGCAGGCCGTCCCTGATTTCGTCGCGGTGGTGATCGCGCTCGGCTTCTTCACGTCGGCGCGTATCTCCGAGCAGGTGCGCGCGGGCATCCAGGCGCTGCCGCGCGGCCAGCGCTACGCGGGACTTGCGATGGGCCTCACGCTGCCGCAGACGTACCGCTTCGTGCTGCTGCCCATGGCCTTCCGCATCGTGATCCCGCCGCTGACCAGCGAGTCGATGAACATCATCAAGAACTCGTCGGTCGCGTTCGCGGTCAGCATCAGCGAGCTCACGTTCTTCGCGATGCAGGCGCAGGAGGAGACGTCGCGCGGTGTGGAGATCTACCTCGCGGTGACGTTCCTCTACTTCATCTCGGCGTTCGCGGTGAATCGCGTGGCTGCCGTCATCGAAAAGAGAGTCCAGGTGCCGGGAATGATCGGGGGTGGCAAATGAACCTGTCTTTTGCCTTCATCGACTGGAACATCATCCAGAGCTTCATCCTCAAGGGCTTCATCTTCTCAGTCCAGCTCACGCTGGTCGCCATGGTGGGCGGCATCGCGCTCGGCACGATCATCGCGTTGATGCGTTTGTCCGGGAAGAAATGGCTCGTGCTATCCGGCGGCGTTCTACGTCAACACGCTGCGCTCCATCCCGCTCGTGATGGTGATCCTGTGGTTCTTCCTGCTGATCCCGCTCCTCATCGGGCGGCCGCTCGGCGCGGAGCTGTCCGCGATGGTCACGTTCACGGTGTTCGAGGCGGCGTATTACTCGGAGATCATGCGCGCGGGCATTCAGTCGGTGCCCAAGGGCCAGGTGTCGGCAGGCTACGCGGTCGGCATGACGTACCCGCAGTGCATGCGCTTCATCGTGCTGCCGCAGGCGTTCCGCAACATGCTGCCGGTGCTGCTGACGCAGACGATCATCCTCTTCCAGGATACGTCGCTCGTATACGCCGTCGGCGCGTACGACCTTTTGAAGGGCTTCGAGGTCGCGGGCAAGAACTTCAACCGCCCGGTCGAGATGTACCTGCTCGCCGCCATCACCTACTTCGTGATCTGCTTCAGCCTGTCGATGCTCGTGCGCAGCCTGCAGAAGAAGATCGCCATCATTCGCTGACCGGGGAATTGCGCAAATGATCGACATCAAAGACGTGAGCAAGTGGTACGGCAGCTTCCAGGTGCTGACCGATTGCACGACGAAGATCGAGAAGGGCGAGGTGGTGGTGGTGTGCGGCCCCTCGGGCTCGGGCAAGTCGACGCTCATCAAGGTCGTCAACGCGCTCGAGCCGTTCCAGAAGGGCGACGTCGTCGTCGACGGTATCTCGATCGCCGACCCCAAGACGAACCTGCCCAAGCTGCGCGCGCGCTGTGGCATGGTGTTCCAGCACTTCGAGCTGTTCCCGCACCTCACGGTCACCGAAAACCTGACGCTCGCGCAGATCCAGGTGCTCAACCGCAACAAGGACGAGGCGACCAAGCGCGGCCTCAAGATGCTCGATCGCGTGGGCCTGCTTTTGCACAAGGACAAGTTCCCCGGGCAGCTCTCCGGCGGCCAGCAGCAGCGCGTTGCGATCGCGCGCGCGCTGTCGATGGACCCCATCGTCATGCTGTTCGACGAGCCTACGTCCGCGCTCGACCCGGAAATGGTGGGCGAAGTGCTCGACGTCATGGTGCAACTTGCGCAGGAAGGCATGACCATGATGGTGGTCACGCACGAGATGGGTTTCGCGCGCAAGGTGAGCCACCGCGTGATCTTCATGGACGCCGGAAAGATCGTCGAGGACACGACCAAGGAAGACTTCTTCGGCACGCCGCGTTCGGAAAGGGCGCAGCAATTCCTGGCCAAGATCCTGCAACACTGAAACTTCGTTATTCTGCAGGTCGGGCTTCAGCCCGACGCGATGTTGCGCGTCGGGCTGAAGCCCGACCTACTTGGAGGGTCGCCATGCGTCGTCTGATCGCCTGTCTTGCCTTTGCCGCCGCTTCGGCACACGCGCAATTCCCCGACCGTCCGATCACGATGATCGTGCCGTTCCCGCCCGGCGGCGTTGCCGACACCGTCGCGCGCCCGGTGGCCGAAGCGATGGGCCGCGAGTTGAAGCAGCCCGTCGTGATCGAGAACAAGCCTGGCGCCGGCGGCGGCATCGGCATGGCGCAGGTCGCGAAGGCGAAGCCGGACGGGTACACGATCCTCATGTCGCTGGCGTCGCTCACCGTGCTGCCCGAGGCAGACAAGATCCTCGCTCGCGAGCCCATGTACCAGATCAACCAGTTCCGGCCGATCGCGCGCTTCACGGCGGACCCGACCGTGTTCGTCGTCCGTGCGGAAGCACCGTGGAAGACGCTCGCCGAGTTCGTCGAGGACGCAAGGAAAAATCCCGGCAAGTACAACTACGGATCGTCCGGCAACTACGGCACGATGCACGTGCCCATGGAAATGTTCGCGGGCGCGGCGGGAGTCAAGCTTACCCACGTGCCGTACACGGGCGCAGGGCCGGCGGTCATTGCGCTGCTCGGCGGACAGATCGATCTCCTCGCGACCGGGCCCGCCACCATCGTGCAGCACGTGAAGGCGGGCAAGTTGCGCGCGCTCGCACACTGGGGCGATGTGCGCCTCGTCACGTTGCCCGATGTTCCAAGCCTGAAGGAGCTCGGCATCGCGGTCGAATACGCACAGTGGTCCGGCCTGTTCGTGCCGGCGTCGACACCCGACGCGGCCGTCGCGAAGCTGCGCGACGCTGCGCGCGTCGCGGCGAACGATCCGAAGGTGAAAGAGGTCCTGCTGACGGCGGGCAGTCCTGTCCAGTACCTCGACATGCCGGAGTTCCAGAAGTATGTCGATACCGACGCCGGCAAAATGGCGGAGACCGTGAAGAAGATCGGCAAAGTGGAATGAGCGAGGCGGCGTCCCCTCTTGGCCTCGATCGCGGCCTCACCAACTACGGCGATCGCGATTTCGCGCGCTACCTGCGCCGCTCGATGGCGCGCTCGATGGGCTTGTCCTCCGATCTGCTGAACAAGCCCGTCGTCGGCATCGCGACCTCGCCGTCGGAGTTCAACAACTGTCACAGGTACATGCCGGAGCTGACGGAGGCCGTCGCGCGCGGTGTGCTCGCGGCGGGCGGCTTGCCGCGCGCGTTCCCGACGATCTCGCTCGGCGAAGTGTTCCTCAACCCGACGAGCATGATGTTCCGCAACCTCATGTCGATGGACGTCGAGGAGATGATCCGCGCGCAGCCCATGGACGCGGTGGTGATGATCGGCGGCTGCGACAAGACGGTGCCTGCGCAGTTGATGGGCGCCGCATCCGCGAACCGTCCCGCGGTGCAGCTCGTCACCGGACCGATGATGACCGGGCGGTATCGCGGCGAGCGCCTCGGCGCGTGCACGGATTGCCGCCGCTTCTGGGCCAAGTTCCGCGCGGGCGAGATCGACGGCGACGAAGTGAGCCGCATCGAGGGTCGGCTTGCGACGACCGCGGGTACGTGCGCGGTCATGGGGACCGCGAGCACGATGGCGTGCATCACCGAGGCGCTGGGCATGGCGTTGCCGGGCACCGCTGCGATCCCCGCCGTCGACTCGCAACGGCTCGTGGCGGCGGAAGAGTCCGGCAAGGCCGCCGTGCGTCTTGCGCACTCGCCGATCCTGCCATCTCAGATCATCACGCACGCCTCCGTCGAGAACGCGTTTCGCATCCTGATGGCGCTCGGCGGTTCCACCAATGCCGTCGTGCATCTGACGGCCGTCGCGGGACGGCTCGGCATTCGACTCACGCCGGAGCGCATCAATGCGATCTCCGACGAGACGCCGGTGCTCGTCGACTTGAAGCCCGTGGGCGAAGGCTACATGGAGGATTTCAATGCGGCCGGCGGCGTCGGAGCGGTACTGCGCGAGCTGCGCAACCTCCTGAACCTCGATTGCATCACGGTCGACGGCACCACGTTGCGCGAGCGCCTGGAGGTGCCGCTCGATTGGGTCGACCGCAAAGTGATTCGTACCGCGGCGGAGCCCGTCTCGAAGGAAGGCGGCCTCGTCGTGCTGCGCGGGACGCTCGCGCCCGACGGCGCCATCTTCAAGCGCGCCGCGGCGACTCCTTCCTTGTTCGAAACGGAAGGGCGCGCGGTCGTGTTCGAAAGCCTCGAGGACCTCGCCGCGCGTATCGATGATCCAGCGCTGGACGTGAACGCGAACGACATCCTCGTGCTGAAGAACGCCGGCCCGCACGGTGCCGCGATGCCCGAAGCCGGGTATCTGCCGATCCCATCGAAGCTCGCGCGCGCAGGCGTGAAAGACATGGTGCGCATATCCGACGCCCGCATGAGCGGCACGGCCTATGGGACGATCCTGCTGCATGTGTCGCCCGAGGCGGCGGTGGGCGGGCCGCTTGCGGCCGTGCGCAACGGTGACCGCATCGCGTTGTCGGTGGCCGACAAGCGCATCGACCTCATGGTGGACGAGCGCGAGATCGTGCGAAGGCTCGAGTCGTGGAAACCGCCGGCGATACCGGAGCGTGGCTACGCCGCGCTCTATCGAAGGAGCGTCCTCCAGGCGCCCGAAGGTTGCGACTTCGATTTCCTCACGGGGCCCTAGTGAGCAAGGCGGCCAAGACCGAAGGTCGAGGCAAGGCCCGAAGGGCGCGTCGACGCGCGAGCGTACGTGCCGACATGCTGGACTTCGCATGTCGCAGCGGCCCAAAGAGGCGCTCGCGGTAAAATCCTGTTTTACGCACTCCGCCGACGATGGCCGACATCCTCTCGCTGGCGGGCCGGCCGGCGCTTTCGCCGTTCCGTCTCGCCAAGCTGCTGCAAGGACTCTCCGAAGCTCATCCCGGTCACCGCGTCGCGCGCATTGCCGCGACTTACCTGCATTTCGTCGAGCTCCTGCGTCCTCTCGCCTCGAGCGAGCGCGCGACCCTCGACGAGCTCCTGACCTACGGGCCGGAGATGCATGGCGCGGAGGAAGCCGGCGGTGCGCACCTTCTGGTCGTGCCGCGTCCGGGAACGATTTCCCCGTGGTCGTCGAAGGCAACCGACATCGCGCGCAATTGCCGCCTCGACGCCGTGTCGCGCATCGAGCGGGGCGTGCTCTATCGCATCGAGACACGTGGCGGCGGCGCTCTCTCGAGCGAAGATCGCGCGGCGCTCCTTCCGCTCATCCACGATCGCATGACCGAAGCGGTGCTCGGCGACGTGGCGCAAGCGTCGTGTTTGTTCGAGCACGTCGCGCCGAGGCCGCTCACGTCCATTCCGCTGGCGGGGCTCGCCGACGCGAACCGCGCGCTCGGACTCGCGCTCGCGCCCGACGAGATCGAGTATCTCGAAGCGAGCTTCCGGAAGCTCGGCCGCGATCCGACCGACGTCGAGCTCATGATGTTCGCGCAGGCGAACTCCGAGCACTGCCGCCACAAGATCTTCAACGCAAGCTGGATCGTCGACGGCGTCGCGCAGGACAAGAGCCTGTTCGCGATGATCCGCGAGACGCATCGCGCGCATCCGCAAGGAACGGTCGTCGCGTATTCCGACAACTCGGCCGTGATGGAGGGCGCGACGGTCGCGCGCTTTCATCCGCGGGAAGGGGGCAAGTACGGCGCCGCGAGCGAGCTCACGCACACGCTCATGAAGGTCGAGACGCACAACCATCCGACCGCGATCGCGCCTTTCCCGGGGGCCGCGACCGGTTCGGGAGGCGAAATCCGCGACGAGGGCGCGACCGGCATCGGTGCCAAGCCCAAGGCTGGGCTCGTGGGTTACACCGTGTCGAACCTGCGCATTCCCGGTCTCACGCATGCGTGGGAGCAGGACTTCGGCAAGCCGGGCCGCATCGCATCGGCACTGTCGATCATGATCGAGGGCCCCATCGGCGCCGCGTCGTTCAACAACGAGTTCGGCCGTCCGAACCTCACCGGCTATTTCCGTACGTTCGAGCAGCAGGTCGCAGGCGAAGTGCGCGGCTATCACAAGCCGATCATGATCGCCGGCGGCGTGGGCAACATCCGCGCGGATCACACGCACAAGCACGCGCTGTCCGAAGGCACGCTGTTCATCCAACTGGGCGGCCCGGGCATGCTGATCGGCATGGGCGGCGGCGCCGCGTCGTCGATGGCCACCGGCGCTGAACACGGCGGATCTCGACTTCGATTCCGTTCAGCGCGGCAACGCCGAGATCGAGCGGCGCGCGCAGGAGGTGATCGACCGTTGCTGGCAACTCGGCGCGGGCAATCCGATCCTCTCCATTCACGACGTCGGCGCGGGCGGCTTGTCGAACGCGCTGCCGGAGCTCGCGTACGGCGGCGGCGCAGGCGGCACGTTCGAGCTGCGCGAGGTGCCGTCGGAAGAGCCGGGCATGTCGCCGCGCGAGATCTGGTGCAACGAGGCGCAGGAACGCTACGTCCTCGCGATCGCGCCGTCGTCGCTCGAGATGTTTCGCGCGATCTGCGAGCGCGAGCGTTGCCCGTTTGCGGTGATCGGCACGGCGAACGCGCGCGGCGAGCTCGTGGTCAGCGACGCGCACTTCCGCGATCGTCCCGTGGACGTTCCGCTCGACGTGATCCTCGGCAAGCCGCCCAAGATGACGCGGGACGTCGCCCATGTCGCGCGCGCGCTGCCCGCCCTCGATCTGTCGAACGTGAATCTTGCGGACGCGATCGATCGCGTGCTGCAGTTGCCGGCGGTGGCAGACAAGACGTTCCTCGTCACGATCGGCGATCGCACCGTCGGCGGATTGTGCTCGCGCGATCCGATGGTCGGGCCGTGGCAAGTCCCCGTGGCGGACGTCGCCGTCACGCTCATGGATTACCAGGGCTTTGCCGGCGAAGCGATGGCGATGGGCGAGCGCACGCCGCTCGCGTTGATCGATGCGCCCGCGTCGGGGCGCATGGCGGTTGCGGAAGCGATCACCAACATCGCTGCTGCCGACATCTGCGCGATCTCGAACGTGAAGCTCTCGGCCAACTGGATGGCGCCGGCGGGTCATCCGGGCGAGGACGCGGCGCTTTACGACACGGTGCGCGCCGTGGCGATCGAAACCTGTGTCGAGCTCGGGGTTGCGATCCCCGTCGGCAAGGACTCGATGTCGATGCGCACGACGTGGAACGAGGACGGCGTCGAGCGCGCGGTCACCGCGCCGGTGTCGCTCATCGTTTCGGCGTTCGCGCCCGTCGGCGATGCGCGCAAGACGTTGACGCCTCTCTTGCGCGGCGACGACTCCGTGCTCGTGCTGCTCGATGTCGCGAACGGCTGCCGGCGCCTCGGCGCGTCGGCACTGGCGCAGGTCTACGGCCAGCTTGGCAACGAAGCCCCGGATCTCGACGATCCGTCGCTTCTTGCCGCGTTCGTCGCATTCGTGCAACGGTATCGCTCGCGGCTCCTCGCGTATCACGACGTCGCCGATGGCGGCTTGCTGGTGGCGCTGCTCGAGATGGCGTTTTGCTCGCATCGCGGCCTCGAGATCACGATCGCAGGCGATCCGTTGCCTGCGCTGTTCGCCGAGGAGGTTGGAGCCGTCGTGCAAGTGCGTCGCGCCGACGCGCTCGCGCTCATCCGCGACGCACGCGAGGCCGGCATCGGGGCGCAGATCGTCGCCGAACCCACGCCAGGCGATCGTGTGCGCATTCGTGCGCGCGATCGCGTGCTGTTCGATGCATCGCGCACCGACTTGCATCGCGCATGGTCGTCGACGACGCATGCCATGCAGCGCGTGCGCGACAATCCCGACGCGGCCGACCAGGAATACGCGCGCATCGGCGACGCCTGCGACGTAGGCATGCAGCCGCGGCTTGCGTTCGACCCGGGCGTCGACATCGCGGCGCCTTACATCGCGGCGGGCGTTCGGCCTAAGGTCGCGATCCTGCGGGAGCAGGGTGTCAACGGCCAGGTCGAGATGGCGCGCGTCGTTCGATCGCGCCGGCTTCGACGCCTACGACGTTCACATGAGCGACCTTGCCGCCGGCCGATTTTCCTTGGGCGACTTCCAGGGCATCGTCGGTTGCGGCGGGTTCTCGTACGGCGACGTGCTGGGCGCGGGCGAGGGCTGGGCGAAATCGATCCGCTTCAATCCGACGCGTGCGCGACGAGTTCGCGGCATTCTTCGAGCGTGACGATGTATTCGGCCTCGGCGTCTGCAACGGGTGCCAGATGATGTCGGCGTTGCGCGACATGATCCCCGGCGCTTCCCATTGGCCGCGCTTCGTGCGCAACAAGTCCGAGCAGTTCGAAGGTCGCTTCGTGATGGTGGAAGTGACACCCTCGCCGTCGCTTTTCTTCGCGGACATGGAGGGCAGCCGTATTCCCGTCGCCACCGCACACGGCGAAGGCTATGCCGAGTTCCACGACGGCGCGGCGCTGGCGGCTGCGGAACCGCTCGTCGCGCTGCGCTTCGTCGACCATCGCGGTGATGCGACCGAAGCGTACCCGTACAACGTCAACGGCTCGCCCCAGGGCATTACGGGCCTCACGACCGCCGATGGACGGTACACGATCCTGATGCCGCACCCGGAGCGCGTGCACCGCACCGTCCAGATGTCATGGCATCCTGACGATTGGCCGGACGCATCGCCGTGGATGCGAATGTTCCGCAACGCGCGGAAGTGGATCGGATAGCAAGGAGGAAATATGCAGCTGACCGTCTACGAAATCGACGGCATCACGCCGGTGGTCGACCCGACCGCGTTCGTACATCCATCGGCCGTGCTGATCGGCGACGTCCTGGTCGGTCCCGGCGTCTACATCGGGCCCTGCGCGAGCCTGCGCGGTGATTTCGGGCGCCTCGAGGTTCGCGCCGGGGCGAACCTGCAGGACAGCTGCACGATGCATGGTTTCCCCGGCACCGACACCATCGTCGAGGAGAACGGCCACATTGGGCATGGCGCGGTGCTGCACGGCTGTATCGTCCAGCGCAATGCGCTCGTCGGCATGAACGCGGTCGTCAACGACAACGCGGTCATCGGAGAGTCGGCCATGGTGGCCGCGATGGCGTTCGTGAAGGCGGGATTTGTCGTGCCGCCGCGCATGCTCGTCGCGGGAGTTCCCGGTAAGATCGTGCGCGCGCTTACCGAGCAGGAGCTCGCATGGAAGATCGAGGGCACGCAAAGTTACCAGGAGCTCACGCGGCGCAGCTTGGCCACGATGCGTCCGACGTCGCCGTTGACGGAGGCGGAGGCGAATCGGCCTCGCATCGACGTCGGCGAGCTCCTGCCGCTGTCGGTGCTCAAGCAAAACAAGTCCTGACCGCTGCATTGGCGGCGCTGTGCGCAACGGCGCACGCCCAGCCGTTGCCGCCGCCTCCGGACCCTGCGAAGCAAGTCAAGTTCTCGCCGCCGAGCCTCGATTCGATCCCGAACTCTCCGCTCGGTGACATGGTGAGCTACGGGCGCGACATATTCCTCGACACGCAGCGCTACGCAAAGCAGTACGTCGGCAACAAGCTCAACTGCCAGAACTGCCACCTCGAAGCCGGACGGCTCGCGAACTCCGCGCCCATGTGGGCCGCGTACGTCGCGTATCCCGCGTTTCGCACGAAGAACGAGCAGGTCAATACCTTCGCGAAACGCCTCGAGGGGTGCTTCCGATTCTCGATGAACGGGCGCGTGCCGCCCGCGGACAGCGCCGTGATCACCGCGCTCACGGCTTATGCGTTTTGGCTGGCGACGGGCGCGCCCGTCGGTGCGCATCTGGAAGGCCGCGGTTTCCCGGCGGTCGCAGACCCAACGCAGCCCGCGAGCGCGCAGCGCGGCGCCCAGGCGTACTCGACGCACTGCGCCGCGTGTCACCAGGCAAGCGGCGCGGGGACGGCGGGAACGTTCCCGCCGGTGTGGGGCCGCGACTCGTACAACAAGGGCGCGGGAATGTACCAGACACCCACCGCCGCCGCATTCATCAAGGCGAACATGCCGCTCGGCCAGCCGAACACGTTGAGCGACCAGGACGCGTGGGACGTGGCGGCGTACATCAACAGCAAGCCGAGGCCGGCCGATCCGCGCGCGAAGAAATGAAGCGCATCTCCGCTTGCTTTTTCTGCTCGCGGGCGCTGCCGCGGCGCAATCGCCGCCAATGATCTCGCGCCAGGCGATCCGGGGACGATCGCGGCGGGGACCACGCGATTTTCGCCGCCCGATCCTTCGACCATCCCCGATACGCCGCTGGGCGAGATGATCCGCTTCGGCCGCGACGTGTTCGTGAACACGCAGCGCTACGCAAAGCCCTACGTCGGCAACGGTCTCAACTGCGTCAATTGCCATCTCGACGACGGGCGGGCGCCGGGTTCCGCCCCGATGTGGGCCGCGTACGTCGCGTACCCGATGTTTCGTCCGGTCAACCAGCAGGTCAACACGTTCTCGCTGATGCTCGAGTACTGCTTCCGCTACTCGATGAACGGCGCGATGCCTCCCGCCGATGGCCCCGTCGTGACCGCGCTCACGAGCTACGCATTCTGGCTTGCCACGGGAGCGCCCGTCGGCGCGCAGCTCGATGGCCGCGGCTATCGCGTCGTGCCGGAGCCGGCACAAGGTGTCGACGTCGATCGCGGTGCTGACGTATTCACCGCGAATTGCCAGATGTGCCACGGTGCGAACGGCGCGGGACTCAGGGCGGGCGACACGTGGGTGTTCCCAGCGCTATGGGGACCGCAGTCGTACAGCGCCGGCGCGGGCATGCACAAGGTGCCGATCGCCGCGGCGTTCATCAAGGCGAAGATGCCGTACAAGCACGGCAACACGCTGACGGATCAGCAGGCGTGGGACGTGGCGGCGTACATCAACAGCAAGCCGAGACGCGCCGACCCTGGACTGCCGCCGGTCCCGGTGAAGCGTTGAAGGACGGGCTCTGATGCGCTAGGCCCCGTACGATGCCTGGGAGAGGGGAACATCGTGACCAAGGTTGGGGTCGTCTGCCGTGCGGCGCGATTCGCGATGTGCGCCTGCGCAGCATGTGCGACGCTTGCCGCGGCCCAGACCCCGGCGAAGTCTCCCGCCAAGCCGCTGGCGCCAACGTCTGCGAAGTCGTATCGCATCGGCGTGCTCAGCCAAGGTAATCCGCCCAGCAACGAGGTCCCGGGCGCTGACTATCGCCAGGGATTGAAAGACTTGGGATACGTGAACGGCGCGAACGTGTCCGTCGAATTTCGCTACGGGAGCGGCAGTGCCGACAAGCTGCCGGAGCTCGCCGTCGAGCTGGTCAAGATGAACGTCGACGTGATCGTGACCGTCGGCGATTCCGCGGCGTTCACCGCCAAGAAGGTGACGGCATCGATTCCGGTCGTGGCGACGGAGTTCGGCGTCGATCCGGTGAAGACGGGACTGGTGACGAGCCTCGCAAGGCCGGCCGGCAATGTCACCGGGTTGTCGAGCATCAGTGACGAGCTGTGGTCGAAGCGCCTTGGCCTCCTGCGCGAGCTGGTGCCGCGGCTTGCACGCGTGACGGTCTTCTGGAACTCGGGGTGCCGACCGTGGCGCCGCTGCGCGAGTACGTCAAGGCCGGTGCGCTCGTGTCGTTCGGCACGATCCTCGCGGCGCACCGCCGACGGGCGGCGTAGTACACCGACAAGATTATCAAGGGCGCGAAACCCTCGGACCTTCCGGTCGAGCGGCCGACGCATTTCGAGATCGTCGTGAATTTGGCAACCGCGAAGGTGTTAGGTGTCACGGTACCGCCGGTTCTCATGGCAGTCGCGGACGACCTCGTCGAGTAGGAGAGAGGAATGCTTGTCACGCGGATGTGGCTGCTGGCCGGCGCGATCTGGTGGACGCCCGCCGCGCTCGCGCAGACGACGCTGGGCGCGCTGCTCGACGCGGGTGCCAAGCCGTTGCCTGCCGCTCAGTTCAAGGAGGAGGTAGTACAGCGTACGCTCGTCGGTCCCACATCGACCGGCGGCAGCATGGAGGTAATCTACGCGATGAGCGGCACCATCCAGGGAAGGGGCACTTCCGATACCCACCGGTCCGCGGTATGGGGATCGGCGCCGGTCTCCGGCGATTGGACGCCGACGAAAAGGGCAGGATCTGCACGGCCATGCGCGTGCCCGGCTGGACGAGCCGGGTCAATCGTCGTGCTGCCATCCCGCTGTCAATACTGGTTCAAGCTCGACGACAAATACTTCTTCGCAGACTCCGACACCGACCGCAGCGCGAAAGTCCTGAGTCGCACCATCAAGCAGTGATGCACTAGAATCCGGCGGCCTGCCCGTCGCGCGCGCGGATCCGACGCCGCCACGAAGCCGTGGTCGCCTTGCACGATGAACTGCCCCGCGCCGAAGTCCATGTACGAGTCGGGCTGGTCGGCGATGACGTGCCCCATCCCGATCAGCGACTCTCGTAGCTCCTGCGGCGCGCTGGCCTCGAGATCGACGGCGCCGCTGGGCGCGACCTTCCAGCGTGGCGCATCGAGCACCGCTTGCGGGTTCATGCCGTAGTCGACGAGGCGCACGAGCGTCTGCACGTGACCCGGTGGCTGTATCGGCCCGCCCATCACGCCGAACGCGGCGAGCGGAGCGCCGTCCTTGGTGACGAATCCCGGAATGATCGTGTGATAGGGACGCTTGCCGCCGCCCACTTCGTTGGGATGCCCCGCTTTCAACGCGAAGCCCGCGCCGCGGTTCTGCAAGCTGATGCCGGTGCCGGGGACGACGACGCCGGATCCGAAGCCCATGTAGTTGGACTGGATGAGCGACACCATCATCCCGTCCTGGTCGGCCGCGCACAGATATACCGTGCCAGCGCGCGGCGGCTCGCCGGGACCGAAGCTCTGCGCGCGATGCGGATCGATGAGCTGCGCGCGCTTGGCGAGATAGTCGCGGTCGAGCATTGCCTCGGGCGTGACGGTCATCGTCGACGGATCGCTCACGTAACGGTACGCGTCCGCAAAGCCGAGCTTCATCGCCTCGATCATGAGGTGCTGCGCCGCGGGGCTGTCGGCAGGAATGGCGGCGAGATCGAAGTTCTCGAGGATGCCAAGTGCCATCAACGCGGCGATGCCTTGGCCGTTGGGCGGAATCTCGTGCACGGTTACGTCGCGGTATCGCAACGCGAGGGGCGTCACCCAGTCGGCGGTGTGCGTCGCGAAGTCGTCGAGCGCGTGGCCCGCGTTCACCGTTTTCGCGTGATGCACCATCGCTTCCGCGAGCTCGCCGCGGTAGAACGCCTCGCCGTCGGTTTCCGCGATCTTCGTCAGCGTGCGCGCTAGCGCTTCGCTCGACCAGTGCTCGCCGGGCAACGGCGCGCGTCCCCGTGGCATGAAGTGCTCGAACCATCCGAGGTCGCGCGGCATGTGCGGGACAGCGAGCGCCCATTTCTCGGCGACGATCGGCGACACCGCAAAGCCGTCACGCGCGTAGCGGATGGCGGGTTCGAAAAGATCGGCGAAGGGCAGCTCGCCGAAGCGCTGCGACAGCGCGCGCCATCCCGACACCGCGCCAGGGATCGTGACCGTTTCCCATCCGCGCTCGGGCATCGCGCGCCGTCCCGCAAAGCGCGCAGCGTTCCACGCCGCCGGCGCGCGTCCCGACGCGTTTAGGCCGACGAGCTCGCCGCCGGTCCAAAGGATCGCGAATAGGTCCGAGCCGAGGCCGTTGCTGCACGGCTCGACCACGGTGAGCGTGATCGCCGTCGCAATCGCCGCGTCCACTGCATTGCCGCCCTTGGCGAGCATCGCGATACCCGCCTGGGTGGCGAGCGGCTGCGACGTCGCCACGACGTTACGCGCGAAGACCGGCTGGCGCCGCGAAGGATACGGCAGCTTCCAGTCGAAGCGGGAAGTGCGGGATGCGCGAGTTTCATCAGGCATCCCGAAATTCTACGCTTCCTGAAACGCCTCCTCGCGCTTTTTGCGCACCGACGGTGCCACGATGATGAGGAGCAACCCGACCGCCATCGCGAGCATCACCGCGCTGATGGGACGCGTGACGAACACGGTCGGATCGCCTCGCGAAAGCAGCATCGCTCTTCGCAGGTTCTCCTCCATCATCGGGCCGAGGATGAAGCCCAGCAGCAAAGGCGCGGGCTCGCACTCGAGCTTGACGAAGATCCATCCGAGGACGCCGAAGATCGCGGTGAGGAACACGTCGAACACGCTGTTCTGGATGCTGTACACGCCGATGCAGCAGAAGAGCAGGATCGCGGGATACAGCAGGCGATAGGGCACCTGCAGCAGCTTCACCCAGATGCCGATCAGCGGCAGGTTCAGCACCACCAGCATGAGATTGCCGATCCACATGCTGACGATGAGACCCCAGAAGAGCTTCGGGTTGCTCGTCATCACCTGCGGCCCGGGCTGGATCGAGTGAATCGTCATCGCGCCCACCATGAGCGCCATCACGGCGTTGGGCGGGATGCCGAGCGTCAGGAGTGGAATAAACGACGTCTGCGCGCCCGCGTTGTTGGCGCTCTCGGGGCCGGCCACGCCCTGGATCGCGCCCTTACCGAACTTCGACGGGTCCTTGGCGAGTTTCTTCTCGACCGTGTACGACGCGAACGCGCTCAACAGCGCGCCGCCGCCGGGCAGGATGCCAAGCACGCTGCCGATGCCGGTGCCGCGCACGATCGCGGGAAAGGCTTCCTTGAAATCCGCCCACTTGAGCCACAGGCCCGACACGTTCTTGGTGAAGACCTCGCGCTTCTCCTTTTGCTCGAGATTGACGATGATCTCGGCGAAGCCGAACAGGCCCATCGCGACCGTGACGAAGCCGATGCCGTCGGACAGCTCCGCGATACCGAGCGAGTAGCGCTGCAAGCCCGAGTTGACGTCGGTGCCGACGATGCCGAGCAGCAATCCGAGCACGATCATGCCGATCGCCTTGACCAGCGAGCCGCTCGCAAGCACGACGGCCGCGATGAGGCCCAGCACCATCAGCGAGAAATATTCGGCGGGCCCGAACTTGAGCGCGACTTCCGCAAGCGGCGGCGCGAACGCGGCGATCAGCATCGTCGCGAACGTGCCCGCGATGAACGATCCGAGCGCGGCGACGGCCAATGCCTTGCCCGCCTGGCCTTTTCGCGCCATCTGGTAACCGTCGATGCACGTGACCACCGAGGACGACTCGCCCGGCAGGTTGACGAGAATGGCCGTCGTCGATCCGCCGTATTGCGCGCCGTAGTAGATGCCCGCGAGCATGATCAGCGCCGAGACGGGCGGCAGCGCGTAGGTGATCGGCAGCAGCATCGCGATCGTCGGTACCGGACCGATGCCGGGCAACACACCGATCAGCGTGCCGAGCAGCACGCCCAGGAATGCGTACAGCAGGTTCTGGAAGGTAATGGCAACCTGCGCGCCGATCAGCAAATTGTTGAGGAGATCCATCGCCGGTTTACCTCACGAACCAGGGCCACACGGGCAGCTGGAGCTGAAGACCCTTCGAGAATGCGAGGACCGTGAACGCGGCGAGCAATACGGACGAGATCACCGCTTCCTTCCAGCGGAACTCGTCGCTGGCGGTGCTCGACACGACGACGAGAAGGACCGTCGCGACGACGAGCCCGAGCATCGGTGCGGCAACGCCGAACACGACGACGCTCGCGATGACCACGAGCAACGGCTTGAACGTCGGGAAGGCGAGCGGCGTGCCTTGCAGCCGCAGCGACCTCAACGACAGGAAGAGGCCGATCGCGATCAGGAGCCCACCGAGCGCTCGAGGGAAGTACCCCGGTCCCATTCTCCCGGCGGTGCCCGCAGGGTAGGAGAGCGCGATGACGATCGCCGTCACGCCGAACGCGGTGTAAAGCACGCCCGCCCAGAAGTCCTTCGGATGCTTGATAAACGTCATCTTCCCTCCGCTCGTGGTCGCGGCCGCCGGGGCCGCCGCCGGGTGAACCCCGGTCGCGGAGCAGAGGTTAGGGTGTGCGCCGCCTGCTGTCCAGAATTCTTGCTAGGCAAAGACCCGCAGGTGGAAACAAGGGCGACAAAAAAGGCGGGCCCTCGCGGACCCGCCCTCCTGCAACGAGCAGTGGACGCTTAGACGCCGCCCTTGGCGCGCAACTCGCGGAAGTACTTGTCGAGGTGCGCGGCCTGCACGCGTTGCTGCAGCTGCGGCTTGACCTCGTCGAACGACGGGACCTTCGCTTCGCGGACATCCTCCACGAAGATCACGTGGTAGCCGAACTGCGTCTGGACCGGCGTGGCGGTGAACTTGCCCTTCGGTGTCGCGATCATCGCGTCGCTGAACGGCTTGACGAAGCCGCCGGGCGCATTCCAGTCGAGGTCGCCGCCGCGGTCCTTGCTGCCCGGGTCCTTCGAGCGCGCCTTCGCGAGCTCGTCGAACTTGCCGCCCTTCTGGAGCTGCGCGATGACGTCCTTGGCCTCGTCTTCCTTCTCGACCAGGATGTGCTTGACCTTGAATTCCTTGTCGCCCATCTGCGCCTTGATGGCGTCGTATTCCTTGCGCAGGTCGGCGTCGGGGATCGGGTTCTTCTTGATCCAGTCGGTGACGTAGGCGCGTACCAGGACCGTTTGGCCGGCGAGGTCCATCTGCTGCTTGATTTCCGGGTTCTTGTCGAGGTTCGCCTTCTTAGCTTCACGGGCGAGGAGCTCGCGCGTGTTCAGCTCTTCGCGGATCGCGTTGCGCAGCTCCGGCGTGTCCTGCGCGCCTTGCGCCATGCGCTCCTTCAGCATGAAGTCGAACTGCTGCTGGGGATAGAGCGCCTTGCCGGCACCGGCAGAAGCGGCAGGGGCGGCG
Source organism: uncultured beta proteobacterium (assembly GCA_963707815.1). Taxonomy (GTDB): domain Bacteria; phylum Pseudomonadota; class Gammaproteobacteria; order Burkholderiales; family Casimicrobiaceae; genus VBCG01. Next base: position 551,020 of record CAVPRK010000009.1, on the reverse strand, counting down.
GGCGCCGCGGCGGGAGCGGCCGCCTTGGGAGCGGCGGGTTGCGCCTGCGCGAAGCCGGCGACGGCAAGCGCCGCCAGGATGGCGAGCGCAGTTCTGGTTCGATTCATTTGCATACGTCCTTTCGTCAGGAAGGGAATTCGTCCGGCGCGTAAGCTCGGATGGCAAGCGCGTGCACGGGATGGGGGATCAGGTCGCCGACCCGGTCGAGCACCGCGCGATGGCGGGCGACCCGGGTCAAACCGGTGAACTGATGGGACACGATGAGGAGCGAAAAGTGCCCGCCGCCGCCGGCTGCACCGGCGTGGCCGACGTGCTCGGCGCTGTCGTCGGCCAGCTCGAAAAGAACGGGCGACAGCGTCGACAGGCGCGCACGCAAGGTGTGCTCTACGGCATTCATGACTTGCTCGGCTCCGTCATGTAGCGAGCCAGGAACAGGCCCTGCGCGACCGCGAAGAGCAGGAAGAGGCCGATCCCGCCCCACACCTTGAAATTGACCCAGGTGTCGGTCGAGAAGTTGAACGCGACGTACCAGTTGAGGACGCCCATTGCCGCGAAGAACACCGCCCAGGACCACGTCACGCGCGACCAGACGGCCGGCGGCAGCGTCAGGTCCTTGAGCACATAGGCCAGGAGGTCGCGGCGAAAGACGAGCTTGCCCGCAAGCAGCACGAGGCAGAAGGCGCCGTAGAGGACGGTGGGCTTCCACTTGATGAACACCTCGTCCTGCAGGACGAGCGTCGCGCCGCCGAAGACCACGATGATCGCGAGCGACAGCCAGTGGACGGCCGACACCTTGCCCTTCCACTTGAAGTAGGCGATCTGGCCGATCGAGGCCACGATGGCCACCGCCGTGGCGAACATGATGCCCTGCCACTTGAAGGCAAGGAAAAAGAGAATCAGCGGAAAATAGTCCGCGATGAGCTGCATGGTTCGGTTAGCCTCGCCGGTCCGGCTTAACGCAGCCTTACGGGCGCCACGGCGGCGGGGCGAGATGCGCTTTCTTGTCTGCACCCGGCATCGTCCCGGGCAACCATAGATTATACCCTGCCGTGCTACCGGCGGCCAGAAGGCCTGGCGAGGCCCGACGGGAGGCGCGGGGCGCCCGTGAGGCGGGAGAGCAGATCCCAGTCGAAGGCAGGGCCTGGGTCGGTCTTGCGGCCGGGAGCGATATCGCTATGGCCCGCCGCCGCTCCAATCGAGCGGATAGCGGCGCTTCAGCGCCCGGAGGAGAGAGGCCAGGCGGACGTACTGGGCAGCGTCGTAAGGCGTGTCGTCGGCGCCTTCGAGCTCGACGCCGATGGAGAAGTCGTTGCAGCGCTCGCGTCCTCGCCAGGCCGACGCGCCCGCGTGCCACGCGCGGTCGTTGCACGAGACGAATTGCAACAGCTCTCCGTCGCGGCGGACGAGGAAGTGCGCGGACACGCGCAAGCCGGCGATCGTCGCGAAAGAAGGATCCGCGGCCGGGTCGAGGGTGTTGGTGAAGAGACGCATCACGGCGTCGCCTTCGAACACTCCCGGCGGCAGCGAGATCCCGTGAACGACGACGAGCGTGATCGCCTCGCCCGGCGGGCGGGCGTCGAAATTCGGGGACGCGACCTGCCGCGCCGCCCGGGCGTATCCGGCGTCGTCCACGCGAAGGCTAACGGCGCTCACCGCGCGCCACGGCAATCAATCGCTGCGCAGCACGGCTGCGATCTCGGAGAAATAGGCACGCGTCGCGGCAAGAAGCCTTGTGGCCCGCGAAGTCCTTTCGGGAGCGCCCTCCGCGGGCGCGCTCGCGACCGGCTCGACCGGGGCCGCGCCGGCGAGCTCGAGCATTCGGGCGTGCGCGTCGGCCTTGTTGAGTTGCCACCACGCGACGAGCTCCTCGAAGTTGCCGCCGAACTTCGCTGCCTTGAACTCTTCATACGCGGCAACGCAGGCTTCGCCTGGGGCCGCAGCGGTGCCGTGCGTCGTGGCGATGTAATCGCATGCCCAGAAGGCGTCTTCGAGGGAACGCTGCACCGCCGGTGCAGCCGCCTGCGCCGTGCCGACTGCGCAGGCAAGTGCGGTCGCTGCGAGCCAACGTCGTCCGATGTTCATTGCCGCCTCCCGTGATGAAGTTCGTACTGTCACGGTACGCGCGGCGGCGCGTCGCGGGAACGCGGAACTTCCGCATGTCGGGCGAGGAATTTTCGCAGAGCGCGCGGCTACTTGATGCCAAGCCTCTCCATTCGGTACCGCATGGCGCGGAACGTGATCCCGAGCAACTTCGCCGCCGCGGTTCGATTGAACCGCGTCCGCTCGAGCGCCTCGTTGATCGCCGCGCGCTCGACACGGTCGAGATAATCCTGCAGCGGCCACTTCTCGCCCGGCGGCGTCGCGCCCTCCGATTCGTCGTTCATCGGCGTCAGGTGCAGGTCCTCGGCGGTGATCTTCAAGGATCCGCCGCGAGCGAAAGCCCGCGCTCGAGGATGTTCTCGAGCTCGCGCACGTTACCCGGGAAGGGATATAGCTCCAGCGCGGCGACCGCCTCGGGCTCGAGGCGCGCGGTGCCGCTGCGCGTGAGCCTGGTCAGGATCGCGTTGGCAATGGACGGAATGTCCTCGCGCATCTCGCGCAGCGACGGCATCGCAGCTCGATCACGTGCAGACGGTAGTACAGGTCCTGGCGGAAGTTGCCGGATTCCACCAGCACCGCGAGCTTCTTGTGCGTCGCGCTGATGATGCGCACGTCGACCGGTTCCTCCTGCGTCGCGCCGACCTTGCGCACTTTCTTTTCCTGGATCGCGCGCAGCAGCTTCACCTGCATCGCGAGCGGCAGATCCGCCACTTCGTCGAGGAACAGCGTGCCGCCGTTCGCGGCCTGGAAAAATCCGTCGCGATCGGCCTCGGCGCCGGTGAAGGCGCCCTTGCGGTAGCCGAAGAACTCGCTCTCCATCAGGTTCTCGGGGATCGCGCCGCAGTTGACGGCGACGAACGGCTGCTCGCCGCGCGGTCCGTCGAGATGGATCATGCGCGCGGCGAGCTCCTTGCCGCTGCCGGACTCGCCGTTGATGAAAACCGGCGCCTGGCTCTTCGCGAGGCGGTCGATCAGCCCGCGCACCTGCTGCATCGCGGGCGAATCGCCCAGGAGCTGATAGGAGCTCGGCGGCTGCGTCTTTTCGGGGACCTTGAGCGCCTGCTTCACGAGCGCGCGCAACTGCTCGAGCGCGACCGGCTTGGCCAGGTAGTCGAACGCGCCGGCCTTGAGCGCGGCAACCGCATTCTCGGCGCTGCCGAAGGCGGTGATGACGGCGACCGGCACGTCGAGGCCTTTCTGGTTGATGTGCTCGACGACGCGCAAGCCCTCGCCGTCGGGCAGGCGCATGTCGGTGAGGCAGAGGTCGTACTGGTCCTTGTCGAGGAGCCGGATCGCTTCCGCAACGGACTCCGCGCGCGAGGTGTCGAGTCCCATGCGCGAGAGCGTGAGCTCGAGGAGCTCGAGCAGGTCCGGCTCGTCGTCGACGATGAGGACCTTCGGTTGGCCGCGAATTCTCCTGGTCACGTTGCTCCCCCTTCTACCGTTTCCTTGCGTTCAGGCGTCGATGCACGCTTGAGCGTCATGCGGAAGTGCGCGCCCGGTCCCTTGGGCAACAACTCGAGCGCCGCGCCATTGGCGTCGGCCAGCTCGCGCGCGATGTACAGCCCAAGCCCCGTGCCGCCGGGGCGCGTCGTGAAGAACGGCTCGAAGATCTGCGGCGCGGAGCTCCGCCGGGATGCCCGGTCCGTCGTCCATCAGCTCGCAGATTACGGCATCGCCCATATATCCGGCGCGGGCGATTACACGAATGCTGCCTTGTTTCTTCTGGCAGTGCTGCCACGCGTTGCGGATCAGGTTCCAGACGATCTGGTTCAGGTGGCCGCGGTCGAAGATGATGAGGAGGTCGTCCGGAATCTGCAGCATCACGCCGCCCGGCGGCATGTTCTCCGCCTGCACGATTTCCTCGGTCAGCGTGCCCATGAATTCGCCGAAGGGGACGATCTCCGGCTGCTGGCGGTCGCGGCGGTTGAGCTGCAGCACTTCGCCCACGATGCGGTCGATGCGCTTCGCGTTGTTGCGGATCATGCCCGAGCAGGCGCGTTCCGTCGGGGGCGACGGCGCCGTCCTCCTCGAGGAGCTGCGCGGCCTGGTTGATCGCCGACAACGGATTGCGCACCTCGTGCGCGATCGACGCGGTGAGCCGACCCATCGCCGCGAGCTTCATCTGCTGCGCTTCGCTTTGTGCGCGGCCCAGGTCTTCGAGGTAGATGAGCGTCCCGCCGTTGAGACCCGTGCCGATGCGCACGAGCCGCACGCGCAGCAGCCGCTGGGTCGCCTCCACCCGGAAGGGCGGCAAGCGGCTCGGTGAAGTCTTCCTGCCAGCGCCGCCAGTAGTCGTGCAGCGTCGTCGAGAATTCCGCGAGGCGCATGCCGCCGCGCATGCGTCCGAAGCCGCCCAGGAGTCGCGTGACCTGCGCGTTGTGGCCGCGCACCACGCCGTTCAAGTCGACGACGAGCACGCCGTCCTGCATGTCCTGGATGATGAGGCGGTTGACCTGCTCGAGATTTGCGACGTCGATGCCGCGTTGTGCCGCGAGATCCTCGGATTGCTTGGTGTAGCGCCCCAGCGCCACCGCGATGCCGACCGTCGCAAAGAAGCCGAAGCCGATGATGCCGGTCTGGAACACTTGCGGTCCGCCGACGGTGCCGAGGATCGCGCGGTAGCCGTCGAGGCCGAGGAGGCAGATCGACGCGAACGCTGCGTGCACGAACGCCGTCTGCGTGCGCAGGATCCACCCGGAGGCGGCGAGCTGCGGGAAAAGCAGGATCGGCAGCGGCGCGCCGAACGTACCGCCGGCGAACATGACGAGCGAGAGGAAGAATACGTCGCCCGCCAGCAGCGAGAACAGCATTGTCGGCAGGGGCAGCGGAAGCCGGTCCTGCTGCACCCACCAGAAGGACGACAGCCCGAACACGAAGTAAAGGCCGGTCCCGGTGATGAACGCGTTCGGGTTGCCGATATTGAGCGTCTTGGCGTCGAGCAGCAGTGCCGCGCCGAGGAGCGTAGCCGCGCAGATCGCGCGATACAGGCCGACGATCCAGAGGATGCGGCGCCCCGAGTCGCCCATCGAGCGAGGGGATGCGGGGCGGCTCGAACGGCGGGATGGCGGGCGCGGGCTGCATCGGTCGTCCGTTATAGCGAGCGCGCTATCCCGGCGTCAATGTCGCGCCGCGCAGGCGGGGTCCTGGCACCGATAGCCTGTTGTTGTCTCGCGCGCCTCGGGCCTGGGCAGGAACACGCCGCACTGGACGCAACGGACCATCGGCCGCGGGCGCGTCCTCGCCCGGTTTCTTGCGACGGGGCCGCGCCTTGGCGACGTTGTACATCCGCAATGCGAACAGGACCAGGAAGACGACGACGATCCAGAAGATGATTTTTCCCATCTAGAGCACCTTGCCCGGATTCATGATGCCCGCCGGATCGAGCGCGGCCTTGATCGCGCGCATGACCGCGACTTCGACCGGGCTCTTGTAACGCACGAGGTCGCCGCGCTTCAACTGTCCCACGCCGTGCTCGGCGCTGAAGCTGCCGCCGTGGCGCGCCACGAGATCGTGCACGATGCGATTGGCTTGCTCGGCGTTGTCCATGAAGTCGCGCGCATCCGCCCCCTCGGGCGCCGGACAGGTTGTAGTGCAGGTTGCCGTCGCCCAGGTGCCCGAACACCACGAGGCGCGAGCCCGGAAAGGCAGCGAGCAGCGCGGCATCGCCGTCGCGCAGGAACGCGGGAATCGCCGAGACGGGCAGCGAGATGTCGTGCTTGATATTCGGGCCTTCGCGACGCTGCGCTTCGCTGATGTTCTCGCGCAACGCCCAGAGCCGTTCCGCCTGCGACTTCGACTGCGCGATCGACGCATCGACGACGTCGTGCGCGTCGACCGCGCTGGCGAGCGTCGACTCGAGGGCGTCGGCGAGCGGCGCGTCCGGCGCGCTGTCGTCGGCCTGCACCAGCGCGTACCACGGGTGCCCTTCGAGCAGCTGGGCGGAACCGGGATGGTGCTTGCGCGACAGCGCGAGCGGGAACGCGCCCATGATTTCGAAGCCGACAAGACGATCGGAGAGCGCGCTCTTGAGTCGCGACAAGAGCGCGATTGCGCGCTCGACGGAAGGCGACGGCCACCAGCGCGGTCGCCTGCGTCCGCGGCGCGGGAAAGAGCTTCATCACCGCCGCGGTGACGATGCCGAGCGTGCCTTCGGCGCCGATGAAGAGTTGCTTGAGGTCGTAGCCCGTGTTGTCCTTGCGCAGGCCGCGCAGCGCCGGCAGCACGCGGCCGTCGGCCAGCACGGCCTCGATGCCCTAGCGTGAGCTCCCGGGTATTGCCGTAACGAAGCACGGCCGTGCCGCCCGCGTTGGTCGAAAGGTTGCCGCCGATGGTGCAGGTTCCTTCGGAAGCGAGCGAGAGAGGAAAGTGCATGCCTGCGGACGCGGCGGCTGCCTGGAGGGCGGCGAGCGGCATGCCGGCCTCGACGGTGATCGTCGCGTTTGCCGCATCGACCGCGCGCACGCGGTTCATGCGGCGCAGTGTCACGACGACCTCGCCTCCGGCCTCGTCCGGCACGGCACCTCCGCATAACCCGGTGTTGCCGCCTTGAGGCACGATCGGCGTACCCGTTTCGGCGCACGCGCGCACGACGGCGGACACTTCATCGGTAGAGGCAGGCAAGACGACGGCGCGCGCCCGGCCGCGGTAGCGACCCCGCCAATCGCTTTCGAAGGGCTCGATGTCGGCGGGGGCAGTGAGAACGTGCGCCTCGCCGACGATGCTCGCAAGGCGCGGAAGCAAGGGTGCGCCGGGCTCCGCCATAATAGTGCCGGATAGTAACAAACCGCACTTTTCGGAGGCCCCATGGCGGACGACCCCAACAAGACCGGCAGCGACCCGCAGGGCGCACCCAAGGCCCCGTTTTCCCCGCAGGAAGCGCTCGAATTCATCCAGCGCATGTGGAATCCGCTCGGCATCGCCATGCCCGGATTCGCCGCGCCCGCGAGCGCCACGCCCGCATCGGCCACCGCGCAGCCGGCCGTGCCGTTCCCGCTGCCCGCCGCGATGTTCGCGGCGCTCGACCCGGCGGAGATAGATCGCAAGATCGCGGAGCTTCGCATCATCGAGAACTGGCTCGGGATGAGCATGTCGATGATGCAGATGAGCATCAAGACGATGGAGTTGCAGAAAGCCTCGCTCGAGGCGCTGCGCGGAGGAGGGCAGAAGCGATGATCACGCTGTACTACGGGTCCGGATCGCCCTATGCGTGGCGCGTGCAACTCGCGCTCGAACACAAGGCGCTGCCTTACGAGCGCAAGGTGCTGTCGTTCGCGGCGGGCGATACGCGCAAGCCCGAGTTCGTCGCGCTCAACCCGCGCCACCGCGTGCCGGTGATCGTCGACGGCGATTTCGTGCTGTACGAGTCGAACGCGATCGTCGAATACCTGGACGACGCTTATCCGCGGCCGCGGGCAGCCGCTGTTCCCCGGCGACGTACGCAATCGCGCGCTCGTGCGCCGCCTCGATCGCTGAAGTCGACAGCTACTTCGACAAGGCCACCGACCCGGTCGTCGACGAGGCGTTCTCCAAGAAGCCCGAGGAGCGCGATGTCGCAGAAGCTCGAAGGCGGCGCTCGCCACGTTGCGCGAGGAGACTGCGCTATTCACGCAGCTACGATGCGCGGCGACTATCTCGCGGGACCGCTGTCGGCCGCCGATTTCGCGCTGTATCCGCTCGTCGCGTTCCTCGACCGCTGCGCCATCAAGCTGCCGGACTTCGACCCGCAAGGCGTGATGACCCCGGAGTTCGCGGCATGGAAGGCACGCATCGAAGCGTTGCCGTACTTCGACAAGACGTATCCGCCGCACTGGAAAAAGTAGGAGGTCAAGATGCAATTGCATACGACGGCGTTTGCCGACAACGGAGTCATCCCGGGCGAGTGCGCGTTCGCGGTCATCGACCCGGCGACGCACGTGCGCCTGTCGAGCAACAAGAATCCGGATTTCATGTGGAGCGGCGCGCCGGCCGGCACGCAGTCGTTCGCCCTCGTGTGCCACGACCCGGACGTGCCCTCGCGCGGCGACGACGTGAACAAGGAAGGCCGCACCGTGCCGGCGTCCCTGCCGCGCGTCGATTTCTTCCATTGGGCGCTGATCGACGTCCCGCCGTCGACCTCGTCGATCGGGCGCGGTTCGCACTCGGAAGGCGTCGTCGCGCGAGGCAAGCCGGGGCCGGATGCGCCGCGCGAAGGCCGCCATGGCATCAACGATTACACGGCATGGTTCACGGGCGACCGGGACATGGGCGGCGACTACTACGGCTACGACGGCCCGTGCCCGCCCTGGAACGACGAGATCCCCCACCGCTACGTGTTCACGCTGTACGCGCTCGACGTCCCGCGCCTTCCCGTCCCCGACAAGTTCACCGGCGAGGACGTGCGGCGCGCGATGGACGGCCACATCCTGGCGCGCGCGTCGGTGACGGGGCGCTATACGCTCAATCCGGCGGTCAACCTCTAAGGCGTTGTCGAGGCTGCGCGAACCCGTCGAAATCGAGCCCGCGCACAAGTGCCGCCGTCTCGCGCGTGAGCCGGGTCGCGAGCCGCGCCTGTGGCAGTGCGAGCACCAGGCGATTGAGGACGGCCGGCGGCCCGATCGCCGCCACGCGCAGGTTGCGCCTCGCGTCGTACGCCGCGATTCCGCTGGCGGGCAGCACGGTGCTGCCGACGCCGCTTCGCACGAGCGATAGGACGGTGTGCACGGAATCGACTTCGGCCACCACGCGCAGCGCGACACCGCGCGCCGCTGCGGCACTTTCGATCAACGCGCGAAGCGCGTTGGGCGCGCGAGGCAGCACCAACGGCACGTCGGCCAGGCGCGCGAGACGAACGCGCGATGGCAGCGGCGGCGACGAAGCGGGAGCCACGAGAAGCAGGGGTTCGCGCAGCATGATCTCGTAGGCGAGCTGGGGCGCCGGCTGGGGATCGAAGAGAAGCGCAAGGTCGATGCGGCCGCTGATCAGCCATTCGCGCAGGTGCAGGCTCAAGGCTTCGGCGACCGTGATAACGGCGTCCGGAAAACGCTCGCGGAAGCGTTGTACCAGCGGCGCGGCGAACACGTGCGCAACGCGCGGCGGCAGGCCGATGACCACGCGGCCGCGCGGGCTCGCGTTGAGGTCGCGCAGGTCCTCGCGGGCGCGCTCGGCGAGCTCGAGCAGCGTGCGCGAGTGGACGAGGAAAGCGAGGCCCGCTTCGGTGGCGACCACGCCCCGGCCCGTGCGGGTGAGCAGGCGCTGGCCAAGCTCGGCCTCGAGGAGGCCGATCTGCCGGCTGAGCGTGGATTGGGTGAGGTGGAGCTGGGCAGCCGCGTGCGTAAAGCCGCCCGCCTCCACGACCCGCACGAAGTGCGCGAGATGGGTCAGGTCCATCGCGCATTATGACGCTGCCATCGAAAGATCGCATCGCTGATATCGCAGTCATGCGCTTTCTTTCTGGCAGGCCGACGCGAGAGAATTACCCTTCGACGCCATGTCCGCCGTACACCCCAATCTCAGTCACGTTCCAGACCACGGCGTGCTCGTCGACCTCTTGACGCAGATCGCGCCGCAGCCGTTGCAACGCCAGGCGTTGCTCTTGGACAACCCGGCGCGGCTTTACCGCTTCGAGCGCGGCGCATGAAACGCTTCGAAGGCAAAGTCGCGTTCGTCACCGGCGCCGGGTGCGTCGGCCCCGGGTGGGGCAACGGCCGCGCCGTCGGCCGTGCGGCTGGCGGAGGAGGGCGCGCGGTGGTCGCCGTCGACCGCGATCCGCGCGACGTTGCCGAGACGGTTCGAGCGCGCGGGCGACGCGCGCGCGTCATCCGCATCGCCGAGTGCGACGTGACGCGCTCGAGGCCTCCGGCGGCTATGGTCGAACGTGCATGGCAGCGTACGGGCGCATCGACGTGCTCGTCAACAACGTCGGCGGCTCGGCGGCCGGCGGACCGGTCGAGATGACGGAAGACGTCTTCGACGCGCAGGTTGACTTCAACCTCAAGAGCGTGTTCCTGGCCTGCAAGCACGTGCTGCCGATCGATGGAGCGACAGGGCGCCGGCGCGATCGTCAACGTGGCGTCGACGTCCGGGCTGCGCTGGACCGGCGCCGCGCAGGTCGCCTACGCGGCGACGAAGGCCGGCGTGATCCAGCTCTCGCGCGTCGTCGCCGTCGCAGTACGCGACACGCGGTATTCGCGTGAACAGCGTCGTCCCGGGACAGCTGCACACGCCGATGGTCGAGGCGCGGCTCGCGAAGCAGCGCGCCGGCGGCGACGTCGAGGCGCTGCTGCGCGCAGCGACTCGCGCGCATCCCGCTGGGCTTCATGGGCGACGGCGCGCGACACCGCGGCCGCCGTGCTCTTTCTGGCCTCCGACGACGCGCGGTTCATCACCGGGACCGAGATCGTCGTCGACGGCGGCATGACCGCGCGCTGCGACTGACGCCACGCCGCCTAAGCATCGAGGATAATTCCGGCAATGACCCCAACGGAGAAAACCCATGAAGCGCAGTCTTGCTGCGATTGTCCTCGCGTCTTTCTGTCTCGCGAGCGGCGCGGCGCTCGCCCAGGAGATCGTCGTTCGCATCGTGGTCGCGTTTCCGGCCGGCGGGCCCGTCGACTTTGTCGCGCCGCGCGCTCGCCGACCAGCTCGGCCGGAGCTCGACGCACGCGTGATCATCGAGAACAAGCCGGGCGCGCAACGGCGCGATCGGCGCGCAGAACGTCGCCCATTCGCGGCCGACGGCACGACGCTCTGGCTGACGAGCGTCGGCGCGGCGGCGATCAACCCGGTGCTCTACGACAAGCTCGCCTACGACATGCAGCGCGACTTCGTGCCGGTGTCGCTGGTCGTCAACAACGACGAGATGCTGGTGGTGCAATCGCCAAGATCCGGCGAACAAGCTGCGCGAGTTCGTCGCGAATGCGAAGAAGGCGATCGCAGCCGACGCCGATCGCGTCGACCGGCATCGGCAGCATCCCGCACCTCGCGATGGAGCAGCTCGCCGACGCGACCAAGGCGAACCTGCTGCACGTTCCGTACAAAGGCGCGGCGCCGGCGATCACCGACGTCTGGGCGGACAGGTCGCCGCGTTCTTCGGCGACATTCCCGGCCTCATCGGTCACGTGAAGGGCGGCAAGCTCAAGGCGATCGGCATCGCTGCGCCCGGCGACATCCGCTGTTCCCCGACGTTCCGACGCTGGCCGAGCAGGGGCTCGCCCGGCGTCGACACCAACAACTGGTATGCGCTCTTCGCGCCGTCGAAGACACCGCCCGCACATCTTCGCCGCGCTCAACGACGCGGTGCGCGCGACGCTCGCCACGTCGGCGGTCAGCGAGAAGCTCTCGCCAGCGGCGCCGTGCCGATCGCGTCGTCGTCCGCAGGAGCTCGCGACGCTCGTGCAAGCGACGACACCGAGAAGTGGGGCAAGCTGATCCAGGCCAAGAAGATCACGCCCGAGTGAGTCGACGCGCCGAACACGCGCCGCGATTGGAGCCAGCCATGACCGCCACGCATCCCGCCGTCGAGCCCGGCACCCGGCCCGAGCTCGCGCAGATCGAGAGACCAGTCGCGCGAACGCGTGGAACCATCTCGCCGTTCTACCGGGCACTGCTCAACAGCCCGCCGATCGCCGCCGGATGGGAGAAGCTGCTGACTGCCGTCCGCAACGAACCCTGGTGCCCCCTGAGCTGCGCGAGCTCATCATCCTTCGCGTCGCGGTGCTGAACCGTGCGCCGTACGAATTCGACGCCGCACGTGCCGCATGCCCGCCGCGCCGGCGTCAGGAAGCGAAAATCGCTGCGGTGCGCACCTTGGCGCCGCAAGGCGCGGCGGTCGTGCCATTCAACGACGACGAATCGCTCGCGCTCGAGCTCGCGGACGCGATGACGCGGAGATCGAGGTCCCCGCCGAGCTCATGGACCGCGTGCACTCGCGCTTCGACGACCGCGGCGTCCTCGAGATCGTCGCGACGGTCGCCGCCTACAACATGGTGTCGCGCTTTCTCGTGGCGTTGCACATCGGGCATCGCGAGTGAGCGCGCGCCTCGTCGTGTGGTGGGCGGCCGGCCGGGCCCAGACGGCCCCGATCCTTCCTCGCTTGCCTCGGTCGACGCATTCCAGGCCCTGCAGGGCGCGGCCGAGGTTGCGTACGTGAGCTTGCCAGGCGAAGCCAACGAGGCCATGCGCCTCGAGGCCACGCTGCGACTCGCGTATCCCACGGCGAGGATCACGCGCCAGCATCTGCTGCAGGATCGCGCCGGGGCTTCGGCCGGAGCGCGCGCGCCGTTTCACTACATCGTGGCCACCGACGTGCGCCCCAAGCCCGAGGACGACTTCAACGCCTGGTACGAGCGTGAGCACTTGCCGGGTCTCGCCGGCGTGCCGGGAACCGTCCGTGCGCAGCGCCTGCGCAACGAGGACGATCGCCCGCGGTATCACGCGTGCTACGACCTCGTGACTGCCGAGACTCTGGGAAGTCCCGCATGGCTCGCCGTGCGCGGCACGACATGGAGTGGTCGTGTGCGTCCGTCGTTTCGCAACACCACGCGATTGATGCTGCGAAGGCGACGCTTAGCCGCGCAGCCACGCGCTGCGTCGCGCCTCGGCCTGCGGGCCCGGCGCCACGTCGAGTGTGAAGTAGCACGTATCGTCGGGGGCGGCGTCGAGCGTTACGTCGAAGCGCATGGGCGTCGCGGCGGAACGCGTGCAATTCGACGGCTTCGCCGGGGGCGTAGCGTGCCAGTGTCGACGCGATGCGTTCCGGCGTCGCCTTGAGGCCGCCGATCGCGACGAGGACGTCGTGGCCGGAGTCCCGCGCGCGCAGCGGGTCCGTCGCGCAGCACGGCGGCCAGCCTTTGATCGGCGCCCAGCCGCAAGCCAAGCGTGCACCGCGGGGCGGGGCCGCTCGCCGGTTTGCCGCCGCGGTCCTTTGCTCCGGCACTCGGCCGCACGTGAAGCGTCACGCCGAAGTCGGCGAGAAGCTCGCCAAGCGGAGGATCCTCGGTGCCGTAGACGTAGCGCGCGAAGAACGACGACAGGTCGCGGCCCGCAAGCTCGCTCGCCAAGCGCGCAATCTCATCCTCGGGAACGCCGATGCCTGGCCGACCGTCAACGCTGCCACAGCGCGCGCATCAAATCGTCGAGCGTTGCGTTGCCGTCGCGTCGAAGGACGAGATCGAGCGCGATCCACGAGCGAGCCTTTGGCGTAATAGCTGACCACGGCATTCGGCGTGTTCTCGTCCTGACGGTAGAACTTGATCCAGGCGTCGAAGCTCGAGTCGGCGATGCTCTGCGTAAGCCGCCCGGCGCGCGGCGTACCGTCGTGAGCGTGCGGCCCAGCAGCTCGAGATAGCGTTCAGCGTCGATCAGGTCGCTGCGCACGAGCGCCAGGTCATCGTAGTACGAGGTGAAGCCTTCGAACGCCCAGAGCTGGCGCGTGTACGCCTCGCGGGTGAGGTCGTAGGGCATGAACAGCCGGCTTGATGCGCTTCACGTTCCACGCGTGAAAGTACTCGTGGCTCGCAAAGCCCAGGAAGCTGCGATAGTCGTCGTCGATCTTGTCGTTCGACGCGTGCGGCAGCTCGTCGCGGCGGCACAGGAGGCGGTGCTCGCGCGGTGCTCGAGCCCGCCGTAGCCGTCGCCAACCGCGGTGACCTGGAACAGATAGCGGTCGATCGGCACCTCGCCGAAGAGGCCGATCTGCTAGTCGCAGATGCGGGCGAGATCGCGCGCGAGCCGCGACACGTCGGCATCGTGGCGCCCGGTGATCGCGATCTCGTGCGTCACGCCGCGCACGTCGAATGTGGTCCACGTGAACTCGCTGATTTCGACGGGATGATCGATCAGCTCGTCGTAGTCGGCGGCGCGATACGTGCCGAACCCGCGCTCGGGAGCGCCGTCACGCGCAAGCGTCGTGGCGACGCGCCACGACGCTTGCGGGTCCCCTTGTGGAGGCGCGACGTCGACGATGCACGGCGCGTCGTCGCGGCCTTCCGGAAGGAGAAACACGGACGGGCCGTTGAAATACCCGCGCGTGTCGTCGAGGTAGGCCGCGCGCACCGACAGGTCGAACGCATACACCTGCGCAGTGACCGTCACCGCGCCGCTTGCGGGCGCCGTGCGCCACGTGTTCTTGTCGATCTTCTCGATCGCGATGGGCGAGCCGTCGGCAGTGGCGCGAACGTGCACGAAATGACGCGCGAACTCGCGGACGAGGTAGCTGCCCGGAATCCACGTGGGTAGGCGGAAGCGATGACCCTCGGGTTCGGGGTCGTCGATGGTCACGCTCACCTCGAACAGGTGGGCGCGCGGGTCGAGCGGAACGATGCGATAGCGGGTGGAGACACGTGGACTTCCAACGGGACATGGCGCCCCCGGCCGGAGTCGAACCGGCGGCCTACCGCTTAGGAGGCGGTCGCTCTATCCACTGAGCTACGGGGACGGTGCGGCAATTGTGCCAGATCGCATCCCGCGGAACCTCGCTTCCATTCGCTCGAAGGGCCGCCCCGAGCGTGGGGTCGTCAGTTTCCCTTGACGCACAGGACCTGCCGCAGCGTGTGCACGACGTCCACGAGGTCGCGCTGGTTCTCCATCACCTCGTCGATGTCCTTGTACGCGCCGGGAATCTCGTCCAGGACGGCGTCGTCCTTGCGGCACTCGACACCCTGCGTCTGCGCCGCGAGGTCGGCCACGGTGAACGCCTTGCGTGCGGCGGACCGCGACATCCTGCGCCCGGCGCCGTGCGAGCACGAGCAATAGCTCGCGGGTTGCCCTTGCCGCGCACGATGTAGCGAGCGCGCGCCCATCGATCCCGGTATCATGCCGAGATCGCCCTCGCGGGCGCGGATCGCGCCTTTGCGCGTCACGTAGACGTTCTTGCCGTAGTGGCTCTCCATCTCGACGTAATTGTGGTGACAGTTGATCGCTTCCTGCGTGACGGTCGAACGGCTTGGCGATGCGATGCCGATCGAGCGCGAGCACCGCCGCCATCATGTGCCGCCGGTTCTCGAGCGCGTAGTCCTGCGCCCACTGCACCGCTTCGACGTAATCGCGAAAGTCGTCGGTGTCTTCCGGCAAGTACGCGAGGTCGCCGTCGGGCAGCGTGATGAAGTAGCGCTCCATCAGCTTCCTCGCCTTCTCGATGAAGAAGCGGCCGATCTGGTTGCCGATGCCGCGCGATCCCGAATGCAGCACGACCCATACGTCGTCGTTCTCGTCGAGGCAGATCTCGATGAAGTGATTGCCCGAGCCGAGCGTGCCGAGCTGGCGTCCGGCGTTGCGCATGGATGCGGCAGCCTGCACCGAGGCAGGCGGAGCGACGGGCAACGTCAGTGTCGTCGCGATGCGCACCGCCCGCGCCGAGCGGCACCGAGCGCTCGATGTCGTGGCGGAGCTCCGCCAGCGAATCCGGAAGATCGGACGCCTTGAGGGACGTGCGCACCGCGTTCATGCCGCACCCGATGTCGACGCCGACCGCGGCCGGGATGATCGCCCTTGTGCGTGGCGATCACGGTGCCCACCGTCGAGCCGATCCCGGCGTGGACGTCCGGCATCACGGCGATGCCCATGCGGATGCAAGAACGGCAGCTTCGCCATGTTGTCGAGCTGCTGGCGCGCACTGTCCTCGACGTCGTCGGTCCAGATGTGGATCGGGCGCGACCCAGGCGCTTGCGTAGTCTTCATCGTTGCGACTAAAAGGAGGCGGGCGATTTTACCGGAGGCGTTCGTTGCGCCTACACTCTGCGCCGATGGTTGGTTTCTTTCTCGTCGCGGGCGGAAGATGATCGCGTGGCTCGGCATGCGGACGCCGTTTCCGCCGATCGCGGCCGCGCTTGCGGAGCCCAACGGGCTGCTTGCGGCCGGCGGCGACTTGTCCCCGGACCGCCTCCTCGTCGCGTACCGAAACGGCATCTTTCCCTGGTACTCGGAGGGCCAGCCCATCCTGTGGTGGAGCCCGGACCCGCGGATGGTGCTCTACGTCGACGAGCTTCGCGTCTCACGGTCGCTGCGCAAGCGCGTGAGCAAAGGCGAGTTCGAGGTCCGGATCGATTCGGCGTTTCGTGATGTGATCGAGGCGTGCGCGCAAACGCCGCGCGACGGGCAGTGCGGCACCTGGATCACGCCCGACATCGTTCGTGCCTATGACGAGCTTCATCGCCGCGGCTACGCGCATTCGGTCGAAAGCTGGCGTGACGGCGTGCTCGTCGGCGGCCTCTACGGGCTAGCCCTCGGGCGGATGTTCTTCGGCGAGTCGATGTTCGCCCGCGAGACGGACGCGTCGAAGGTCGCGCTCGTCCATCTCGTCGGCATGCTGCGTGCCCTCGACGTGCCGGTGATCGACTGTCAGCAGGAAACCGGTCACTTGGCCGCGCTCGGCGCGCGCCCGGTTCCCCGGGAACGGTTTGCGGCGCATCTCACTCAATTGATACACTCGACCGAACCACCGCCGGGCTGGCGCGACGCCGCACGTCTCGCAACGCCGTCTTCATGAGCAAGCTCAACGACCTGCCGCTGACGTCGCTCCAGTTCTACGCCACGGCGCCATATCCGTGCAGCTACCTCGCGGATCGCGCCGCGCGCTCCCAGGTCGCCACCCCCAGCCACCTCATCGACACCCGCGTGTACAGCGAGCTGGTCCGGCTTGGATTCCGGCGAAGCGGGGCGTTCACGTACCGGCCGTACTGCGACCACTGCCGCGCTTGCGTCCCGGTGCGGGTGCCGGTTGACGCGTTCACTCCCAGCCGCACACAGCGCAGGATCTCGCGTAATCACCGTGAGTTAACGGCTGTTCGACGTGAATTGACGTACGATAGCGAGCATTACGCGCTGTACCTGCGCTACCAGCGCTATCGTCATCCGGGCGGCGGTATGGACCAGGACAGCCGTGAGCAGTACCAGCATTTCTTGCTTCACAGCAACGTCGCGACCGACCTCTTCGAGTTCCGCGAGCAGGGCGTGCTGCGGATGGTGAGCCTCGTCGACCGCCTGGTCGACGGCCTTTCCTCGGTCTACACCTTCTTCGAACCGGACGTGCCGGCCGCGAGCTACGGGACCTACAACGTCATTTGGCAGATCGAGCGCTGCCGAGCGTTGGGCCTTCCGTACCTCTATCTCGGCTACTGGATCGCGGAGAGCCGGAAGATGGCCTACAAGGCGTCGTTCCGGCCAGTGGAGGGATTGGTGGGGGGGTGGGAGACGTTGTAGCGAGCGTGCCGGCCTCGCCGGGCGAGGGCCGTTCGCCGCACGTTGACGCGGAAGTCGAGGAGACGACCGTAGAGTTCGCTGCGCGCGATGGGTATCCGCTGGTGGGGACCCTTGTGGGAAGCCTTGCATCCGCGTCGACGATCGGTTTGTTTGCCTGCGGAGGCGGGATTCCCGCGCAGCGGTATCGGCACTTCCTGCGTGGACTTGCGAGCTTCGGTTTGCCGATGTTTGTATTCGATTACCGCGGTATCGGACAGTCCCGCCCACCAGGGACACTTCGCGGCTTGCGGGCGCGCGTCGAGGACTGGGCGGAATTCGATTGCGGCGGCGCCTTGGACTGGCTGTCCGCGCACTTCCCGCACGCAACGCTTGTGGGGGTCACGCATTCATTCGGCAGCATGATCCTCACAGCGACGCCCGGTGCCGAGCGGCTCGCCGCCATCGCGATGATCGGCCCTCATACGGGCTATTGGGGCGACTACAGACCGATGTACCGCGCTCCCATGACGCTTATGTGGCACGTATGCATGCCGATCGCGACAAGTGTTTGCGGCTACTTTCCTGGTCGACGGCTCCGCCTCGGAGACGACTTGCCCAAAGGCTTCGCCCTGCAATGGGCGGGCCGTCTCACCCCGGGGTTCAGGGATAGGCCGCACAGCCGCGGCGCCGCCCTCATGAGGCAGCGATTGAGGCTGTCTTCGCCTTTGCTCGTGGTTGCGATACGAGGCGACGCGTTTGCGACACCCGAGGGCATCGATCGCGTGTTGCGCGGCATGCCGGAGGCGCGCGTTTCGCGTTGGAACGTGGACGTGCGAGCCGCTCAGAAGCGCAGGCTCGGCCATTTCGGCTTCTTTCGCCGCGCATGTCGCGATACGCTATGGTCGGAGCTCCTGGCGCGGATCTTGCCACTCGCCGAGGAGCAGCGCGCAACCTCGCGTCGATCGTGATCGTCTCCAGCGGGTACGCATGTCCAATTTCACCGCTCGTTTGAAAAAATCGAGACTCGCCATTCGGAGCCGCCTCGGCTTTTCGCAAGCCGAAAGGCGGGATGTCGATGGTGAACAGGCCTTTCTCCGCGCGTTCATCGGTGCGGGCATTCTGGCTTACGCCCTCTCCGTCGTGTTGAGCGGCGCGGAGCTCGGCCGCACGCTCCAGCTCACGATCGTCGCCGCTTCCCATTCCACTGGTCGCTGGAATTTTCATGATCTGGTGGTTCCATCGACACGAGGAACGGCCACCGGCGATGCGCTACTTCGCGATTTGCGCCGATCTCATCCCGCTTACGGTAGGACTTTGGGCTGCGGACGAGTATGGGGTCCCGCTCGTCGGCTTCTACCTGTGGGTGACCGTAGGCAACGGCTTTCGCTTTGGCCCCCGCATGCTGATGTTCTCCTACTGGATATCGATCGCGTGCTTTCTGGTGCTATTGCTCTTCGGACCGTTCTGGCAGGCACATCGCGCGATCGGCATCGGCTTTGGCTTGGTGCTGGCCTCCATTCCACTGTACGTCCTCGTACTGCTGTCGCGCCTGACCGCGCAAAAGGATGCCGCGCTCGAGCTATCCAGTGCAAAAAGCAGGTTCGTGGCAAACGTGAGCCACGAGCTTCGCACCCCGCTGACAGGCGTGTTCGCGGTTTACGAGCTGCTCCAGCGCACTAGGCTTGCGCCGGACGAGCGCGCTCTCGTGGGCTCGCTGGGCAACGCGATCGGGACGCTCAAATCGTCAGTCGACGCGATCCTGCAAATGTCGAAGCTCGAGGCGGGCGCCGAGCAGACGACGCCAAGGCTTTTCAACCTGCTCTACTTCCTGCAAAGAACCGCGCTGCTGGTGCGGCCACAGGCGGCGGCGAAGCATCTCGCATGGTCCGTCGACATTGACGGCTCAATCGAGCCGACCGCGTTCGGCGATGCCTCCCATCTGCAGCACGTCATTGGCAACCTCGTCAACAACGCGCTCAAGTTCACGCCTACGGGCAGTGTCACGCTGCGCGTTGTACGCAACGGCGAGTTCGCCCGATTCGACCTCACGGATACAGGGATCGGTATTCCGCTCGACAAGCAGGAGAGCTTGTTCGAGCGATTCGTGCAGGCAGACGCGACCGCGACGCGCCGCTACGGCGGAACCGGTCTAGGAACTTCCATCGCGCATGATCTCGTGCAGCTGATGGGTGGAGAAATCGGCGTGATCAGCGCCCCGGGGCGTGGGTCCACGTTCTGGTTCACGCTACCGCTGTTTCAGACGCCGCCCGCGAAGATCGTGGCGGACGCGGACAGCATGTTCGTCAGGATCGTCGGTGCGCCCCATTCCGCAAGGGATGGCCTAGCCCGGCTACTCGCGTCGTTGAACTACGAGTGCGCCGTTCTCGATTTCGATGTGCCGGTTGTCAAGGATGTCTCGTCGACAGGCACTTCGACGATTTTTGTGGGAACAGCCGCTGACGTATGCGCGCATGTCGCGCGATTCGACGAAACAACGGGGACCGAGGCGTGGATCGTTGCGGACGGTGCATGTTCCCTCAACCAGCGAGCGGCTGCATTCCGCAGCGGAGCGTGCGCCGTGATCGGGCCGATGGCGAGTCCCGACGAATGGCGCGCGCTGCTGCAAGGCCTCGAGCACTCCATCAGACTGTTCGATTCGGCCACGGGATACTCTGACGAAGGTCGCTGTCGGCGCGTCCCTCCGGATCCTGCTCGCCGACGACAACCAGAGCAATCAGGTGCTGTTGGCCCGGATGCTTACCGACGCGGGCCACCGTGTCCAATCGGTCGGCGCCGGCGGTGCGGCATTCGATCGAATGGTGGTCGGCGATGTGGACCTGAGCCTTCCTCGATCTCAACATGCCGGACATGGCCGGCCCGGATGTCGTCAAGCTGCATCGCGCTTCCGAAGTCGGAACCGGCAAGCACCTCCCGATCGTCATCCTGTCGGCCGACGCCACGGCGGCGGCGCGCGAAGAGAGCCTTTCGGCGGGGGCGGACGACTTCCTGACGAAGCCGGTGACCGTGAATGCGCTCCTGTCGGTGATCGACAACGTGATGGCCGGCTCCAAGGCACGCGCACGCAAGCCGGACGGGCAGGGCGTCGTCGAGCCGAGCGCGAACGGTCGCGAGCTGCGCGGGCGCGACGGGAACGCCGTTTCGGCAGTGGACCTCATCGATTACGACCGCCTCGAGTCGCTGAGACGGATTGCCAACCACGATATGACGTTTCTGCGCCGGTACATGCAAGCTGCTTTCGAGGACATCGAAGCTGCCATCAACGATCTGCAGGTCTCGATCAAGGCCGGCGACGTTCGGGCCGGTCGTGACGCGCTACACAAGATCGATGGAACGGGGTCGAGTGTCGGCGCAACGGCCTTGCTCGCGAGTGCGGCGGCGATGCGCAACTACCTCACGACGACACCGGATTCCGACACTGCAGCCGCGCTGGCCGAGCTCACCACGGTGTGTACGCTGACCAAGTCTGCGATGGCTGCGCTCGCGCCCGATTCGCATTCCGCCGATCGCCCCAAGTAGCTGCCGAAGGCTGCTGCCGCCGCCGTCACCTTCGCGGCACCAAGCCGGCGACGAACGCGATTGCATCGCCAACCGTCTCCGCGCGAAACTCCTCGAGCTTGATATGGATGCCGAACGTTTCCTCGAAGCGGAACGCGAGGTCGACGAGGTGCATCGAATCCACGCCAAGATCAGCCAGCATGGCGTCAGGCACGAGTTGACCGCAATCGATCCCGCGATCCTCCGCGAACGTCCGAAGCACCAACCAGATCTGCTCGTCGACGTTAGGCATGGCGCGCTGCCGATGATTCAGTCGGCATGTCCGCACGATCGCCTCGAGCCTTCGCTCGCTTTCGAGGCTACCTATGCTGACCCATTCGTGCCGGACGTAATCGTAGAGCTGGCACGCCTTGGCAATCTTCATGTACCGCGCGAGGCCGATATGGCGATGCGAGATTTCAAGGGGATAGCGTGCGGCCAACGCTGACGTCGCGCGCATCATGCGGTAGGACGGTATGGTGGGATCGATGTGATGGACGGCATGGTCTAGGGCGTGATGCAGGAGGCGGTGCAGGCCCAATGGGAGAGACGTGCAATGCGCCGCGCCGAGATCGGGTTGCTTTGGCCGCCATTCGGGCTCGCGCACGTACCAGCGTGCGTCGTGGTCGGTGTGATGGAGGAAGAAGACGATCCCCGCCATATAGAGCCACAGGATGAAGGGTACGACCACCCCGAGCGCGACCAGCGTTATCGCCGATTGGCCTGTTGCGCGGGCCGCGATGACGTAAGCGGTGAGCTGCAAGGCGAAGAAGGCCGTTACAACGAGCGAGTCCCAGAGGAAGATCTTGCGGATCTTCCCGCGCGGGAAGATGAGCTGACGCCACCACACGTCGAGACCATAGTACACGCCCGCACCCCACCACGACCGGTAGACGCGGTACAGCCAGCGGCTCGTTCGGGGTCTCGAGATGTACTCATCCGGTGAAAGCGGAACCCACGGGATGTCGCGTCCCTTGAGGCCGGCGAATCCGTGGTGCGCGACATTGTGGCCAGCCTGCCAGAGACTGAAGCACGAATACGTGGGCAGGAAGAGGATGCGCGCCAGTATCGTGTTGATCCGGCGCGAGGGCGTCAGGCTGTGATGGCCCGCGTCGTGGCCCAGCACGAACAGTCGCGACATGATGAGCGCCAACGCGATGGAAGAGAGAAGCTTACCGGGGACGTTCGGCAACGCGACGACCAAAGTGGAAAGTGACACGAACAGGGCGAGGTCCAGACCCGCGAGGCCGAGGCCCGTGAAGTAGCTGGAGGTGCCGTAGGGGCGCAAGATCTCTCGAAGCTCCCGTCGCTTGCGCGCGCGTACGGCGCGCTCTGCATCTGCAGCGGGAATTGAAAAATCAGTCATACGTTGTAACCACCGATGATCAGGGACGCGCACGTGCCGCCAAACCCGAAGGCATTGATCATTGCCGCCTCCAGATTGGCGACTTTCCGACCAACGTTCGGGACATAGTCAAGATCGCACTCGGGATCGGCCTCGCGCAGATTTGCCGTGGGTGGTACCTGTCCGTTCATCAGCGATTTGAGGCACGCTATCACACCGAACGCGCCGGCGGCTCCGATCATGTGACCCACCATCGATTTGGACGAGCTGATGGGGATGCGCCCGGCTTGCTGACCGAACACGACTTTGATGGCCGCGGTCTCGACGGCGTCGTTTCGCTTCGTGCCGGTTCCGTGGGCGTGGATGTAGCCGATTCGCGAGGGATCCTTGCCGCTGTCGCACAAGGCAGCGCGCATCGAGGCGGCCTGACCTTGGACCGACGGCTGCGTGACGTGGCTCGCGTCGGCGCTGCATGCGTAGCCCAGTATTTCCCCGCGAATGTGCGCACCGCGGCGCACGGCATGAGAGTGGTCCTCCAACACAACGAAAGCCGCCCCTTCGCCCAGCACGGCGCCATTCCTGCGCGCGTCGAAAGGCCGGCAGCTCTGCGCAGGGTCCTCATCGAGATCCGCCAGCAGCCCCGCGCTGTGCCAGCAGTTCACGGCCGAGTAGGTAAGAAGCGTCTCGGTGCCGCCCGCGATCATCAAATCCGCGTACCCGTGGCGTATCGAGCGCGCCGCTTCGCCAATGGCCACCGAGGAGGACGAACACGTCGTGCTGTAGTGGAGCGCGGGCCCGGAAAGCCCGAACACGTGAGCGATATAGGCGGCCGGCCCATTCGGCATCGTGCGAATCAGGGTGAACGGATGCACTTTCGGCCGTTGACGGATGAATATCTGCTCGAACCCGACCTCCGTTTCGAGGATTCCGTTCATGCAACTGCCCGTGCTTGCCCCCATACGGTCACGGTCCTCGGCAGACATGTCGATGAGCGCGTGGGCGATCGCGTCTGCGGACGCCATGACCGCCAGGCGCGCGAACTTGTCGGCGACGAAGGAAAGGCCTTTCGGCAGAGGCTTCAGGGCACTGTCGGGAACGGACGCGGCAGGAATCGTCAGCGATGATCCGCTGGCCGCGTTGGTCACGCGCAAAGGCCGTATGGCCGACGTACCCCTCATCAGGGCATCCCATACCTCATCGACGCCTCCTCCAAGGGGACATACGACACCCATCCCGGTCACGACGACGCGCCTTCGCATAGATGATCACGCTTCCTTCTGTTCCAAGCAAACGTGCCGCCTCACGCGGCAATGCTCGACGGTGCGGCAGCGGCGATTGGCAGCGTTGGCTTGCGGGCGAAGGCCAGCGTTTGCTGCTTGTGAAGGCGCCTCATCCACTCGAGGCCGCGAGACGTGAGGCGAAGCGCCGAATCGACCCACAGGCGGACTACATCGTCGAGCTCATCGCGAGACACCGGTCTGATTAACCGATCAACGACGTTCATCGCCGTGTGCGCTTCGTGCTGCTGGTACCGCTGGCGAAGGAGTCGCCGCGCCGCCGTGACAGCTTCCCCGGATTCGACGACCATGTCGACGATCCCGAAATCGTACAGCTCCTGGGCCGAGTAGAGGCGACCTGACCGCGTCACCTCGTTGACGATCTGTCGTGAAGTGCGACGCGCGAGGAACGACAGCCCTCCCATTCCCGGGAACATATTGAACAGAACCTCCGGGAAGCCTGCCTTCACGTGCTTCTCGGCAATGACCAGGTCGCACGACAAAGCCGACTCGAGGCCACCTCCCAGCGCGTCGCCTTCGAGCAGGGCGATGGTCGTGACGTTCGGAAGGTTATGTCCGGTGTAATTCCGGAACGTTACGTCGACCGCGAGATTGGCGTATTCCGCAAGGCCAGCCTCGTCCTGTGCTTCGATGAGCCGCGCGAAGTACGCTAGATCTCCGCCGAGATTGAAGACGTTGGCGACGGCGGACCGGATGATGACGTAGCGAAGCGGTGAAATTGTCGCGGACGAAAACCGGCGCTCGATTTCGGTGCTAGCCGCGCGAAGCTCTCGCAACAGTTCGATGGTGAAGCATGGAATCGCACTGGGCTGCCACGTCGTCCATAGCGCATGATCGACTCTATCGTGTTGCGCTGCGATCCGGGGACCGAGCACGAGACTACGATCATCCGCGCGCGCGATCGTTGCTACGAGTTGGCCCCTGTTTGTCGTGATCATCTTAGCTCCATAGTTTGTAAGGTACAACGTTGCCGGCTAATGTTACGCAGTTCATGGCTGTTCATCAAACGCGCTTCGGTTGCACGCAGCATCGCGATAACCTTCGGAACTACCGCAGGCCGGCCTGGAGCCAGGACAGCCATCTATTTGTCGGCTACAAAGTGATGAACTAGGCTGCTTCGACGTCGCGTATGACGGCCGTCAGGTCGGCTTCCACGAGTATGCGGCCCTCAACTGTCGCCTTGCCGTGGAGCTTGACGACGCCACGAAGGGCGCGCCTCAGTACGCACTCGAGAATCACCTGGTCGCCAGCGACGGCATCGCCGCTAAAGCGGCAGTTGTCGATCCCAGCAAAGAACATGATCGATCGGCGAGGTGTCGACATCATTCCAGAGAAATGACACAGTGTTCCCGCGGCTTGTGCCAACGCCTCGACCAACAACAATTGAGGAAACCTGCCGGGCCCCGCAGCGAGCCCGTGTCCGCCGACCTCGCCATGGCTTACGTTCTTGAGCACACGAACCCATTGGTGGGGTTCGCACGCTTCCATCCGGTCAATCAGCAAAAAGGGAAACCGGTGCGGGATGTGACGAACGATTTCAACGATGTCGGCGGACGGCAGCGCTCTTGACATGGTGGGTAGGTGATCGTGGCGTGCTGTGGTCAATGTGGTAAGGGAGCCAGCGCTATAATTGCAGATCCGGGAACCGATCGCTTGCAACAATGAAAATCCTAGTCCCAATCAAGCGTGTCGTCGATTACAACGTTAAGGTGCGCGTGAAGGCCGACGGGTCGGGCGTCGACACTGCCAACGTCAAGATGTCGATGAACCCGTTCGACGAGATCGCGGTCGAGGAAGCCGTTCGGCTGAAGGAAAAGGGCGTCGTCACCGAGATCGTCGCGGTCTCTTGCGGCGTCGCCGCGTGTCAGGAAACGCTGCGCACCGCGCTCGCGCTCGGCGCCGATCGCGCGATTCTCGTGGAAACCGACGCCGACCTGCAGCCGCTCGCGGTCGCCAAGCTCCTGCGCGCGCTCGTGACCGAAGAGAAGCCGGATATCGTAATCCTCGGCAAGCAGGCGATCGACGACGACGCCAATCAGACGGGGCAAATGCTCGCGGCGCTCCTCGACTGGCCGCAGGCGACCTTCGCGTCGAAGGTGGACATCGCGAACGGCACGGCGACCGTGAAGCGCGAGGTCGACGGCGGCCTCGAGACGGTCGAGGTGAAGCTCCCCGCCGTCGTGACCACGGACTTGCGCCTGAACGAGCCGCGTTACGCGACGCTGCCCAACATCATGAAGGCAAAGAAGAAGCCGCTGACCACGACGAATCCTGCCACGCTCAACGTCGACGTCACCCCGCGGCTTGCCACGCTCAAGGTGACGGAGCCTGCCAAGCGCAAAGGCGGTGGCAGGGTCGCGGACGTCAAAGAACTCGTCGCAAAGCTGCGCAACGAAGCCAAAGTGATCCCCTGATGCCCATCCTCGTCATCGCCGAACACGACAACGCGAAGCTCGCGTCGTCGACCGCGCACGCGGTCGGCGCGGCGTCCAAGCTCGGGGGCGACTGCCACGTGCTCGTCGCCGGACACAATGCGCAAGCGGCGGCGCAGGCGGCGGCGCAACTGGCAGGTGTAGCCAAGGTGCTCGTCGCCGACGCGCCGCATCTCGCGTCGCCGACCGCGGAGAACCTGGCGGCGACCGCGCTCTCGCTCTTGCCCGGCAACTATTCGCACGTCCTGGTCGCCGCCACCAACTACGGCAAGAACGTAGCACCCCGCATCGCGGCGAAGCTCGACGTCGCGCAGGTGAGCGACGTCACCGGCATCGAGTCGGCCGACACGTTCGTGCGTCCGATCTACGCCGGCAATGCGTTCGCGACGGTGCAGTCGAAGGACCCGGTCAAAGTGCTCACGGTGCGCACGACGGCGTTCGACAGCGCGGCCGCGGGCGGCAACGCGCCGATCGAAAACGTGACCGCCGCCGCGGACACGGGGCTGTCGAAGGTTACCGGGCAAGAGCTCACGAAGTCGGAGCGGCCGGAGCTTGCCGGCGCGCGCATCGTGATCTCGGGAGGACGAGGCTTGGGCAGCGGCGAGAACTTCAAGATGCTGGAAGCGCTCGCCGACAAATTGAAGGCCGCGATCGGCGCCTCGCGCGCGGCGGTCGACGCGGGGTACGTCCCGAACGATTACCAGGTGGGGCAGACGGGCAAGATCGTGGCGCCCGATCTTTACATCGCGATCGGCATTTCGGGCGCGATCCAGCACCTCGCAGGCATGAAGGACAGCAAGGTGATCGTCGCCATCAACAAGGATCCGGAGGCGCCCATCTTCCAGATCGCGGACTACGGACTGGTCGGCGACCTGTTCGAGCTCGTGCCGCAGTTGACCGCGGAGCTAGGCTAGCCGTCGATATTAGAGCGTTTGATCTAGGGTCGCGCCGGTACGCTTGCCGAATTTCGCCGACCCAACAAGAGGGTAACCCAGCATGAGCACCTATCACGCGCCGCTGGCCGAGATGCAGTTCGTGATGAACGATCTTGCCGGCCTTGCGCAGATCGCGAGCCTTCCCGGCTTCGAGGACGCCACACCCGACACGGTGTCCGCGATCGTCGAGGAAGCGTCCAAGTTCGCAACCGACGTCCTCGATCCGTTGAACGCGACAGGCGACCGCGAAGGTTCGGTGCTGCAGGACGACGGCACGGTGAAGACGCCGAAGGGTTTCAAGGAAGCGTACAAGCAATACTGCGAGAACGGCTGGAACGGCCTCACCAAGAGCGCCGAGTACGGTGGCCAGGGCCTGCCGCAGCTCGTATCCTGCGCGGTCGAGGAGATGTGGCATTCGGCGAACCTCGCGTTCGACCTCTGCCCGCTGCTCACGCAGGGCGCGATCGAAGCGATCGAGCTGCGCGGCACGCAAGAGCTCAAGGACACGTTCCTGCCCAAGATGGTCGAAGGCACGTGGACCGGCACGATGAATCTCACGGAGCCCCAGGCGGGCTCCGATCTCGCCGCGGTGCGCACGCGCGCCGTGCCGCAAGGCGACGGCACGTACAAGCTGTTCGGCCAGAAGATCTTCATCACGTTCGGCGAGCACGACTACACCGAGAACATCATCCATCTCGTGCTCGCGCGCACGCCGGACGCGCCCGAAGGCGTCAAGGGAATCTCGCTTTTCGTAGTGCCGAAGTTCCTGGTCAACGCGGACGGCTCGCTCGGCGAGCGCAACGACGTGCACGCGGTGTCACTCGAGCACAAGCTCGGCATCCACGCGAGTCCGACGGCGGTGCTCGCATACGGCGACAAGGGCGGCGCGACCGGATACCTCGTCGGCGAGGAGAACCGCGGGCTCGAGTACATGTTCATCATGATGAACCTCGCGCGCTTCTCGGTCGGCCTCGAGGGCGTCGGCATCGCCGAGCGCGCGTACCAGCGCGCCGTCGCGTACGCGCGCGACCGCGTGCAAGGCAAGCCGATCGGCCTCGACAAGCCGGCGAAGGAGACGCCGATCATCGAGCATCCCGACATTCGGCGCATGTTGATGACGATGCGCGCGTTCACCGAGTCCACGCGCGCGGTCGCGTACGTGACGGCGGCGGCGCTGGACAACGCGCGCCGCAATCCCGACGCGGACGCAAAGGCGAAGGCGCAAGCGTTCGCCGACTTCATGATCCCGATCGTGAAGGGCTGGTCGACCGAGGTGGGACAGGAAGTCGCGTCGCTCGGCATCCAGGTGCACGGCGGCATGGGCTTCATCGAGGAGACGGGCGCGGCGCAGCACCTGCGCGACGCGCGTATCACGACGATCTACGAAGGTACGACGGGCATCCAGGCCAACGATCTCATCGGCCGCAAGACCGCGCGCGACGCGGGTGCTGTCGCGAAAACGATCGCGGCCGAAGTCGACAAGGTCGCGTCGCGCCTCGCCGCGCGCAAAGAGCCCGCGCTGCGGGCCATCGGGGTGCAGCTTGCCGCCGCCACGTCGGACGTGCAGGCCGCGATCGAATGGCTCGTTCCCGCATTCGGCCAGCAGCCGCGCGTGGCGCATGCCGGGGCGGTGAGCTACCTCAAGCTGTGGGGCATCGTGGCCGGCGGATGGCAGATGGGCCGCGCTGCGCTCTTCGCCGCCGACCGCCTGGCGGCGGGCGAGGGCAACTCGCAATTCTGGAACAACAAGATCGCGACGGCACGCTACTACTCGGACGCGCTCCTGCCGCAAGCCGCAGCACTCGCGCACACGATCGTCCACGGCGGCGAAAGCGCGCTGGCGCTGGCGGCCGAGGACTTCTAAGGGGGCAGGGAACCGCACGTACGGCGCGCGTGTCCCAGAAAGCATGAAAGCCGGATACCTGGCCGCCGCGCTGCGGCCGCTCGCGCTCGTCGCGCTCTGCTCGCCTCGTTCCCCGCCGCCGCGGAAGTCGTTCAGCCGCTGCCTCCCGTGGGATCTCACGCCGTCGGCTGCACTAACGTGGAGCAGGACTTCGCGCGCGTGCCGCCGGGAGAGTCGGCGGAAGACTATTGGGAAGGCCTGCCGCGCAATGGCACGCCAAGGTTCGTGACCGACCTTCTCGTCGACCCGGTCCATGCGCTCGTCTACCAGCAGAAGATTCCCGACGATTCGGGCGTGTTCGGGTCGTTCGCGGGCAGGACGATGCCGTACGTGCTGGTCATCTGCTATCCCACCGATCCTGCGAATCCGCGCCCCCATTACGTGCTGCCGACGGGCAACGTGATCCCGCACATGCAGCGCGGCGGCGAGGCGCCGCTCGTTCTCAACAACGCGAAGTGGCCCGCGGTCCTTTATTCGCACGGCCTTGGAGGCAGCCCCATTTCCGGGGACTACATCAAGTCGCTCGCGCAAGTCGCGACCTACGGCTACGTGACGATCGGCGTGTTCCACGGCGATCTGCGTTTCGCCGACCTCGATCTCGCCGGCTTCGATGATTTGGTATATGCGCTGCTTCACTATCGCGACTTCATCGCACTGCAAGCGGTGCGTCCGCTGTCGCTGTCGTCGGCGATCGACGCCGTCCTGAACCACCCCGATTGGCGCGACCACATAGACGCCGCGAACATCGGCGGCTTCGGCGCGAGCCTCGGCGGGGAATCGCTCCTGCTGCTGGCGGGCGCGAAGCTCACGACGTCGCTCGGCCTGTCGTCGACACGGGTCATCCAGGACACGCGGCTCAAAGCTGCCGTGGGTTACGTCCCGTACTTCGGCATCGACATCTACCCCGCGTTCGGGCGCGACCAGCAGGGCCTCGACGGCATCACGCTGCCGTACCTCGCCATTGGCGGCACCGCAGATACGACCGCGCCCATCGGCGACACGGAGCAGGGTGTGCGTCGACTCGCCGGAACGCGCCAGCTCGTCGCGTTCGCCGGCCTTGCCCACGGCTACGACGCGCGGTACGCAAGCGATCTCGATACCTGGCTGTTCACCTTTCTCGAGGGGCAGCTCACCACGAACGAAGTCGCTCGCGCAACGAGCGCGCGGATGACGTCCGTGGCTGGCGGCATGGACGACGTCGAGCGCATCGACTACATGGCGCCGTCGCCGGTTCCGGGACCCATCCAGGCGCTGATCGTCGAGTACTACAACCCGACGCTCGACCACTACTTCATCACCGCCGAGCCCGCGGAGATGGCGATGCTCGATGCCGGTGTCGTCGTCCCTGGCTGGCGTCGCACCGGCCTCGCGTTCAAGGGCCGCCCGGCAGGCTCGCCGTTCGGGCTGGCCGCGTGCCGGTTCTTCGGTACGCCAGGGCTCGGGCCGAACTCGCATTTCTACACGACCGACGCCGTGGAGTGCGCGAAGGTCAAAGCCGATCCCTTCTGGACCTACGAGGGCATCGCGTTCAACGCTCAGCCACCCGCGGCCGGCGACTGCTTCAGCGACCGCATCCCGGTGGTCCGTCTCTACAACAACGGCACGGGCGGACAGGCAAACCACCGTTACACGACGAGCCGCAGCGAAGGGGCCGCCATGCAGGCGAACGGCTGGATCGTCGAGGGCCCCGTGTTCTGCGGGATCCCCTAGCCGGGAATCACGACCACGCCCTGCGGCGCGAGGTGCACTCCGACGCGCGCTCCCGGCTCGAGCGGCGCGTCGACCGCGCCCGATACGGCGAAGAGCTCGCCCGCGGGCGTGTCGATCGTGTACTCGATCACGCTGCCGAGATACGCTGCCTGGCGCAGCGTGCCGCGAAGCGGCGAGGAATCCTCGGGGCCGAGCGCGATCGCCTCCGGCCGTATGGAGACGGCCGCGGGCCCGTCGGCCAATCCGCGATGCGGCAGCATCAGGCTCACGCCGCCGATGTGGACGTCGGCGAGCCTATCGTCGCGTCGCGCGATCGTTGCCGCCACGCGATTGGCGTCCCCCATGAAGCCTGCAACGAACGCGTCGCACGGCTGCTCGTACAGGTCCCGCGGCGTCCCTTCCTGCGCGATGGCGCCGTGATTCATGACGACGATGCGGTCCGAGACCGCCATGGCTTCCGCTTGGTCGTGCGTGACGTACACGACGGTAAGCCCGAGGCGCTGCTGCAACTCGCGGATCTCCTCGCGCATCCTTCGGCGAAGGCGCGCGTCGAGATTGGACAATGGCTCGTCGAACAGGAGGACGGACGGCTCGAGCACGAGCGCACGCGCGAGGGCGACGCGCTGCTGCTGCCCGCCCGACAGCTCCGCCGGCAATCGTGCGTCGAAGTCGCGAAGCCCGACGCTGGCGAGCGTTTCATGCGCGCGCGCGGTGGCCTCCTGCTTCGGCACACCCGCGACGTCGAGGCCATAGCGCACGTTTCTCAGGACGTTCATGTGCGGGAACAGCGCGTAGCTCTGGAACACCATCGACACGTCGCGTTCCGACGCTGGCACGTTCGACACGTCGCGCCCGCCGATGCGAATCACGCCCTCGTTCGGCAGCTCGAGGCCGGCGATTAGACGCAGCGTTGTCGTCTTGCCGCAGCCGGAAGGGCCGAGCAGCGTCGTGAGTGTGCCGGCCGCCATCACGACCGATAGATCGCGCACCGCGGCGACGTCGCCGTAACGCTTGGTGACGCCCTCGAACTCGATGGACGCAGCCTTCATGCCGCGGTCCCGCCGAGCTCTCCTAACTGCGCTGGACTTGCGCGTCGTCCGAGGCGACGCGTGCCGACCGCGAGCTGGATGAGTCCGATGACAACGAGCATGAGGACGATGAGCACGGAGCAATAGGCGATGGCGACGCCGTAGTCGCCGTTGACGACGCGGTTGATGATGTACGTCGTCGCCCATTCGTACTCTGCGGAGACGAGGAAGATCACGGCCGACACGGTCGTCATCGCGCGCACGAAGCTGTACACGAGCGCGGCGACGATCGCCGGCTTCAGGAGCGGCATCAGCACGCGCCGCAGCGTAGTGAGCCCGCGTGCGCCGAGCGTGGCCGACGCCTCGTCGAGGCTCTTGTCGATCTGCGCCATCGACGCCATGCCGGCGCGCACTCCGACCGGCATGTTGCGGAACACGTTGCACGCGACGAGGATCATCGCCGTTCCGGTGATCTCGATCGGCGGCACATTGAACGCGAGGATGTACGACACGCCGATCACCGTGCCGGGAATCGCGAAGGAGAGCATGGTGCCGAACTCGAACGCGGTCTGGCCGGCGAAGCGCTGCCGCGTGAGGAGGTAGGCGGTGAGGATGCCGAGGATGGCCGTGAGCGGCGCCGCGATCGCCGAGAGGCGCAACGTCGTCCAGAACGAGCCCCACGCCGCACCCGCCCACAGGATGCCGTGGGGTCCCCACTCGATGCCGAACGCCTTCACGTAGTGCTTGAGCGTCGGCGTATAGTCGCGGCCCCAGTTCTCGACGAAGCCGCCCGCGAGCGCCATCGCGTAGAGCACGATCGTCATGAGTGCCCACGGCATCGCGACCGCATAGCAGGCGCGCGACACGTTGGGCGGAAGCTCGATGGGGAGCCCCGCGTCCCCTTTGCCTGCCACCGCGGTGTACAGGCGGCCGGCGAGCACGCGACGCTGGACGAAGAACGCTACGAGCGCGAGAACGAGGAGCACGATGCCGAGCGCGGCGGCGCGACCCTGGTCGAGCTGCGCGCCGACCACCGAGAAGAAGATCTCCGTCGACAAGACGCCGAAGTTTCCACCCAGCAGGATCGGATTGCCGAAGTCCGCGATCGATTCGATGAAGCTGATGAGGAAGGCATTGGCGATGCCGGGCCGCATCAACGGAAGCGAGACGTCGACGAACGTGCGCCATCGATCGGCCCGCAGCGTCTGCGCCGCCTCCTCCAGGGTCGGCGATACGCCCTCGACGACTCCGATGAGCACGAGAAAGGCAATGGGCGTGAACGCGAACACCTGCGCGACGAGGATGCCTTGCATGCCGTAGATCCAGCGCGAAGGCTCGATGCCGAACGCCCATTCGAGGAACTGGTTGACGAGCCCCGATCGCCCGAAAAGCAGGATGAGGCCGAGGCCGATCACGAACGGAGGCGTGATGATCGGGAGGATCGACAGCGCGCGCAGTGCGCGCTTGCCCCGCATGCGCGAGCGCGCGACGAGCAGCGCGAAGGCAAGACCGAGCAGCGTGCACAGCGCGGCGCACAGCGTGGCAAGAATCACCGTGTTCCATACGACGCCGCATCGCGTTCCTCCGGCGAGGCATCCGACCCCCCAAATGCGCGGGCTCGAAAGCCGGTCGAGCAGGGCGGCAGGCGCGAACGCGCCCGCCGTGTCCTGCAGCGCCTGCACGAGGATCTTCGCGACCGGATAGAACGTGAACAGCGCGACCAGCGCGGTCACCCCGACAACGCTGCACGCCACGAACGCGTCGCCCTTGAACCAGCCGCGGGCCGCAAGGCCGCAGCCCAGCAGCATCGCGAGCGCAGCGCCGACGAGCGCGGCACCCGCGCCCATGCCGGGTTGCATCGCCGGGGTCGTGACGAACCCTTGCGCGAAGAAATAGGCGAGCCCGGTCGCGGCAGACCACAGGAGGAGGGTAGCGTGTCGCCGCCGCAGCGCGTAGCCCGCGACGATCAGCGCAAGCGCCGATCGGCGCCAGCCACCACTTGTCGTGAAGCGCGATCTGCAGGAACGCGGGCGCGCTATCCTTGCCGGTCCAGTTGCGCAGCCACGCGATGCCCAGCACGGAGTCTGCGAGCGCGTACCACGGCAGGATAACGAAGCCCGCGGCGCCGAGCGCGAGCCACCGCCAGCCGCGGAAGGCCCGCGTCATTTGCCGGAATTGACTTCCTTCTCCCAGCGCTCGAGGAGGCGCTTGCGCGTGTCGCTCGCGCCGTACTTCGCGAAGTCGTAGTTGATCACCTTGATGTCGGTGAGCTTCGGCACCTGAGCCGGCAGCGGCACGTTGCGGTTGGTCGGGATCGCGTACTCCTTCACGTCGAGGCCGATCTTCTGCGCCTCGGGTGTCAGCGCCCAGTCGTAGAACTTCTTCGCCGCGTCGAGATTGCGGGCGCCCTTGACGATCGCCATCGATCCGATCTCGTAGCCGACGCCTTCGCACGGCAGCGTGGGCAGTACCGGAAAACCGCGCACGATCTCGTTGATGACGCCATGCAGGACCGTGCTGCCGACGAATACTTCGCCGCGCGTCACCGCCGTCATCGGACCGATGCCCGAGCGAGCGTAGCTCGTCACATTCCTGTTGACGTCGACCAGGTACCGGAAGGCCTCGTCCTCGCCCATGACCTGCACGAGCGTCGCGAGCATGAGGTAAGCGGTGCCGGAGGAATTCGGGTTGCCGAGCATCACCTCGCCCTTCAGCGCGGGGTTGGCAAGGTCCTTCCAGCATTTGGGAACCGGCAGCTTCTTCTTCTCGCCGATCTCGGTGTTGTAACCGAGCGCCAGGATGCCGCCGTACACGCCCGCGATGTGATTCTTCGAAAGATCGGTGATGCGCTGCGCCCAGTCGTAGAGCTGCGCGACGTTGGGCGAGCGATACGCCTCGAGCAGGCCCTCTTCCGCCGCCTGCAGGTAATTGTCGGCGGCGCCCGCCCACCAGATGTCGCCCTTCGGATTGGCGCGCTCGGCCTTGATCTGCGCAAGCATCTCGCCCGTCGCCTTCTGCACCACCGCGACCTTGGTGCCGCTCGCCTTCTCGAAGCCGACCGCCATGCCCTGGCACCAGGCGGTGTTGGGCGAGCTGCAATACATGTTGAGCTGCGCGTGGGCGGCCGCGGGACAGGCAAGAGGAGGGCGAGCAGGAGTTTTCTTGTCATGGCGTTCCGAGTGGTTACTTGGCGATGGCGCCGACTTCGCGGTCCCAGCGCTCGAGCAGGCGCTTGCGTTCGGCGGACTGGCCGTACTTCGCGAAGTCGTAGTTGACGAGCTTGACGTCGGCCGTCTTCGGCGACAGCGGCGACACGGGCGTGCCGACGTTCGACGGAATCTGGTACTGCTTCGCCTGCGCGGCAAGCGCCTGCGCCTTGGGCGTGAGCGTCCAGTCGTAGAACTTCTTCGCGTTGTCGAGGTTGCGCGCGCCCTTGACGATCGACATCGAGCCGATCTCGTAGCCCGTACCTTCGCACGGCGCGACGCCTTTCACCGGAAATCCCGCCTGCGCTTCGGTGACGACGTCGTGGATGAACGAGACGCGAGGCGAGCGTCTCGCCGCGCGCGGCGGCCTTGATCGGCGCGGTGCCTGAGCGCGGGTAGGTGTTGATGTTCCTGTGCAGCGCCTTGAGGTACTTGAACGCCTCGTCCTCGCCCATCACCTGCACGAGGGTCGCGATGGCGGTGTAGGCGGTGCCCGACGCGTTCGGGTTGGCCATCTGCACTTCGCCCGCGAGCTCGGGCTTGACGAGATCCTTCCAGCACGCGGGTGCTGCGAGCTTCTTGCTTGCGCGAGGAGCTCGGTGTTGTAGCCGATGCCGAGCACGCCGAGGTAGATGCCGACGGTGCGGTACTTCGATTGCTCCGCCTGGCGCTGCGCCCATGGCTGCAGTTGCGCGAGCAGCGGCGAGCGGTATTCCTCGAGCAGGCCGAGCTCGGCCGCCTGCAGGTGCGGGTCGCCGGTGCCGCCGAACCACAGGTCGAGCTTCGGATTGGCGCGCTCGGCCGCGATCTGCGCGAACGATTCGCCGGAGCCCTTGAGCGTCATCGCGACCTTGATGCCGGTCTCCTTCTCGAATTCGGTGGCGGCGAGCGTTGCACCACTCGGCCTGTACCGTGCACACGACGTTGAGCTGGGCGAGCGCGCACGTCGATGCCGCGAGCGCAGCGGCGGCAACCAGGGGTCGCGAGGCGGATTGTCATGCGGAGGAGGATGGCCGGTAGGCGTTTGCAATAATCGGGCATCGGCAGGATGGGGTCAACCGACGTGAAACCGCGCATGCGCCTCGGCATCGACCTGGGCGGCACCAAGATCGAGATCGTGGCGCTCGACGCTTCCGGCGGCGAGCGCTTTCGTCATCGCGTGCCGACGCCGCAGGGCGACTACGAGGCGACGCTCGATGCGATCGCGGGACTCGTGCGCGAGACGGAGCGATCGCTCGGCGTTGAACGAGGCGCGTGCACGATCGGAATCGGAACGCCCGGATCGATGTCCGCGGCCACGGGACTCTTGCGCGACTCGAATTCGGTGTGCCTCAACGGCCGGCCGTTCAAGCGGGATCTGGAGTCGCAGCTGGGACGCGAGATTCGCATGAGCAACGATGCGAACTGCTTCGCGGTCTCGGAGGCGCAGGACGGCGCGGCCGCGGGCGCGCGCGTCGTGTTCGGCGCAATCCTCGGAACGGGCGTCGGCGCAGGTATCGTCATCGACGGCACCGCGCTCGACGGGCCCAACGGGATCGCCGGCGAGTGGGGCCACAACCCGCTGCCGTGGCCGCGCGACGACGAGCGTCCCGGTGCTGCGTGCTTCTGTGGCCGGCGCGGCTGCATCGAGACGTTTCTGTCGGGACCGGGATTCGAGCGCGACCATCTCGCACGCACGGGTCGCGACGTGCCGACCGCGGACATCGTCGCGCAAGCCGGCAGCGGGAGATGCGCAGGCGCAAGACTCGCTCGCGCGCTACGAAGATCGCCTCGCGCGCGCGCTCGCGCACGTGATCAATCTGCTCGACCCCGACGTCATCGTGCTGGGCGGCGGGATGTCCAACACCGAGCGGCTTTACGCGTCCGTGCCGAAGCTGTGGGGCGCGTGGATCTTTTCGGACCGCGTGGACACGCGGCTCGTGCGCAATGCGCACGGCGACTCGAGCGGCGTGCGCGGGGCGGCGTGGCTGTGGCCGGCGCGCGTACATAGAGTGTAATTCGGCCCGCCCCCGCCCTCGGGCGTGACCCAGTGGATGTTCTGCAGCGGATCCTTGATGTCGCAGGTCTTGCAATGCACGCAGTTCTGCGCGTTGATCTGCAACCGCCGCCCGCCGGCATCATCAGCCACGAATTCGTACACGCCGGCGGGGCAGTAGCGCGCCTCGGGGCCGTCGTACTCGGCGAGATTGACCCTGACGGGGATAGCCGGATCGCGAAGCTGCAGATGGACGGGCTGGTCTTCCTCGTGATTCGTGTTCGACAGGAAGACCGACGACAGCTTGTCGAACGTGAGCACGCCGTCGTACTTCGGGTAATCGATGCGCCGCGCCTGCGATGCCGGGAGGAGCGACGCGTTGTCGGGCTTGCCGTGCCGTAGCGTCCACGGCACGAGCGCGCCCAGGCCCAGGTCGTTGAGCCACATGTGAACCCCGCCATGCAGGCTGCCGAGCCACATGCCCCACTTCAGTCCCGGCTTGACGTTGCGCACCTTGTAGAGGTCCTCGTACACCCACGACTTGCGCCATGCGTCGTCGAGGTCGGTCAACGTGTCATGTGCGCGCCCGGCAGTCACCGCGGCGAACGCGGATTCCGCACCGAGCATGCCGATCTTCATGGCGTTGTGGCTGCCCTTGATGCGCGGCAGGTTCACGAAGCCGGCGGAGCATCCGATCAGCGCGCCCCCGGGAAATGCGAGCTTCGGCACCGACTGCAGGCCGCCTTCGTTGATGGCGCGGGCGCCGTAGGCGAGACGCTTGCCGCCTTCGAACGTCGGGCGGATCGCGGGATGCGTCTTGAAGCGCTGGAACTCGTCGTAGGGCGAAAGGTGCGGATTCTCGTAGTTGAGATGCACGACGAACCCGACCGCGACGAGCCGCTCGTCGTAGTGATACAGGAACGACCCGCCGCCGGTGCGCGAGTCGAGCGGCCAGCCCTGGCTGTGCATCACGAGTCCCGGCCGATGCTTGTCGGGCGCGACCTCCCAGAGCTCCTTGATGCCGATGCCGTACTTCTGCGGGTCGATGCCGTCGCGCAGGTTGAACTTGCGCATCAGCTCCTCGGACAGCGATCCGCGGCAGCCTTCCGCGAAGAGCGTGTACTTGGCATGGAGCTCCATGCCGGGCTGGTAGTCCGGCTTGTGCGTGCCGTCGCGCGCGACGCCCATGTCGCCGGTGGCGACGCCGCGCACCGCGCCCTTGTCGTCGTAGAGCACTTCCGCGGCGGCGAAGCCCGGGTAGATCTCCACGCCGAGCGCTTCCGCCTGCTGCGCGAGCCAGCGACACACGTTGCCCAGGCTCACGATGTAGTTGCCGTGATTGCTCATGAGCCGCGGCAGCAACCAGTCCGGCATGCGGATCGCCTTGTTCGGCGTCAGCGTGAGGAACTGGTCCTCGCGCACCGCGGTCGCAATCGGTGCGCCCTTGTCTTTCCAGTCGGGGATGAGCTCGTTCAGCGCCCGTGGGTCGATGACCGCGCCGGACAGTATGTGTGCGCCGACCTCCGAACCCTTTTCGAGCAGGCACACGGACACCTCGCGCTGTTGCGCGGCGGCAAGCTGCTTCAGGCGGATCGCCGCAGCGAGGCCGGCCGGGCCGCCGCCGACGATCACGACGTCGTACTCCATGGCTTCACGGGTCATAGACGATCCCTTGTGCGCTTGGCGAGCAGAGAGGGGCG
Organism: uncultured beta proteobacterium; assembly: GCA_963707815.1. Lineage (GTDB taxonomy): Bacteria > Pseudomonadota > Gammaproteobacteria > Burkholderiales > Casimicrobiaceae > VBCG01. The sequence goes on along the minus strand of CAVPRK010000009.1, from coordinate 512,677 downwards.
TGCCGTCTCATTATAATTGCCGCTGGTTGGCCTCCCCGACATGACCGCCACGCGCATTCACGTTCACACGTCCAGGTTCGGCCTGCGCTTCGCCGACATGGATGCGCTCGGCCACGTCAACAACGCCGCGTACTTCACGTTCATGGAGCAGGCGCGGCTCGAGTGGCTCACGAGGCACGCCCCCGACGCTTACAAGGAAGGCATCGGTCCCGTCATCGCGAACGCGAGCTGCACCTACCGCATTCCTCTGGTCTATCCCATGGACGTCGAAGTGCTGATGTATCTGGGTGCGCCGGGTCGCTCGAGCATGGACAGTTATTACGAAATCGTCGCCGACGGCAAGACGTATGCGGACGGCGCCGCCAAGATCGTGTGGGTCGACTTGAAAAGTGGCAAATCGACGCCGCTGCCGGAGCACATCGCCGAGCCGTTGCGCGCGCTCGCGAAGGAGGAAAGATGACGAGCATGCTTTGGTCACCGTCGCCCGAACGCATCGCGCAGGCGAATATCACGGCCTTTGCCGCGACGGTTGCGCGCAAGCACGGCGTCGACGTCACCGACTACGCGAAGCTATGGCGATGGAGCGTCGACCACAAGCAGGATTTCTGGAGCGAGATGTGGGAGTACGGGGGCGTGATCGGCGACGCCGGCACGCGTGTGCTCGACGCATGCGCAGCGCATGCCGGGCGCGGCCTGGTACCCGGAAGCGCGCCTCAACTTCGCGCAAAACCTGCTCGAGCGCAGAAGTACGGACGACAACGGCGATGCGCTCGTGTTCTGGGGCGAGGACAAGGTGCGCCGGCGGCTTTCGCACGCACAGCTTCACGCGCTCGCGTCGCGCGCTTCCGCCGCGCTCACCGCGCACGGGATTGTCGCGGGTGACCGCGTCGCGGCCTATATGCCGAACATGCCGGAGACGATCGTCGCGATGCTGGGCGCGACTTCGCGCGGCGCGATCTTCTCCTCGTGCTCGCCGGACTTCGGCGTGCAAGGCGTGGTGGATCGCTTCGGCCAGATCGAGCCGCGGGTGCTGATCACGGTCGACGGCTATTAGTACAACGGCAAATCGGTGTCGATCCTCGACAAGGTACGCGACATCGTGGCGAAGCTGCCTTCGGTCGAGCGCGTCGTCGTCGTGCCATACCTCGATCAGATGGATGCGATAGGCGACGTACGCAACGCCGTCGCGTGGGAAGCGTGGCTCGCGCCCTTCGCGGCCGGTCCGGTCGACTACGCGCAGCTGCCGTTCGAGCATCCGCTCTACATCCTGTATTCCTCGGGCACGACGGGCGTGCCCAAGTGCATCGTGCACGGGGCGGGCGGAACGCTGCTGCAGCACCTCAAGGAGCATCTGCTGCAGGGCGACGTCAAGCCGGGCGACCGCTTGTTCTATTTCACGACCTGCGGCTGGATGATGTGGAACTGGCTCGTCTCGGGACTGGCCACGCGGGCGACGCTGCTGCTCTTCGACGGCTCGCCCTTCGTCGACCGCGGCCGCGTGCTGTGGGAGCTTGCGGACACGGAGAAGATGACGCACTTCGGCACGTCGGCGAAGTACATCGACGCGCAGAAGAAGATCGCGATGGTGCCGCGCAAGGACTTCAGCCTCGCGACCGTGCGCACGATGTTCTCGACCGGCAGCCCGCTCGCGCCCGAAAGCTTCGATTACGTGTACCAATGCGTGAAGGACGACATCCAGCTCGCGTCCATCTCCGGCGGCACCGACATCGTGTCGTGCTTCGTGCTCGGCGTGCCCACGCGACCGGTCTATCGCGGGGAGATCCAGGGCCGGGGCCTCGGGCTCGACGTCGACGTCTACGACGACCAAGGACGACCGATCGCGGGCCAGCAGGGCGAGCTCGTGTGCAAGTCGCCATTCCCGTGCATGCCGGTGGGCTTCTGGAACGACCCTGACGGCGCGAAGTACCGCGCGGCGTACTTCGAGCGCTTCCCGGGCGTTTGGTGCCACGGCGACTGGGCCGAGATCACCGAGCCACGACGGCATGATCATCCACGGGCGCTCGGACACGACGCTCAATCCAGGCGGAGTGCGCATCGGCACTGCGGAAATCTATCGCCAGGTCGAGCAGCTGCCCGAGGTGATCGAGAGCCTCGTCATCGGTCAGGACTGGCCCCCTGGCGAAGTCGGCGACGTCCGCGTCGTGCTCTTCGTCAAGCTCGCGGACGGGGTCGTGCTCGACGAGGCGCTCACCGACCGCATCAAGCGCACGATTCGCACGAACACGACGCCACGGCACGTTCCCGCCAAGGTCGTGCAGGTCACCGACATCCCGCGCACCAAGAGCGGCAAGATCGTCGAGCTCGCGGTACGCAACGTCGTGCACGGCCGCGAGGTACGCAACATCGAAGCGCTCGCCAATCCCGAGGCGCTCGAGCAATACCGCGACCGAGGGGAGCTCAAGTCCTGAGTCTCATCGCGATCATTGCGGCGCTCGGTCTCGAGCAGTGGCGGGCCTTCGACTGGCGTGCGAGCGTGGAGCGCGCGTTCGTGCGCTACGCACGCTATCTCGAGCGCAAGCTGAATGGCGGGACGCGCCAGCATGGCGTTATCGCGGCGGTCGCCGCGGTCACGCCGGCGGTCGTCGGCTCGGCGCTCGTCTTCTGGCTTGCGGATGCCGTGCACCCATTGCTCGGTCTCGTCGTGAACGTGATCGTGCTGTATTGCCTCATGGGATTCCGCCGCTTCAGCCACGCGCTTTCGGCCATCGTCGCGGCGCTTTCCGCGAACGACATCCCGGCGGCACGGCGCGTGCTCGCGGCGTGGCGCGGCGGGTCTTCCACGACGGACCTGTCGAGCGCCGAGGTCGCGCGCCTCGCGATCGAGCGCGGCCTGGTGGACGCCTATCGGCAGGTATTCGCCGTCGTTTTCTGGTTCGTGGTGCTCCCGGGTCCTGCCGGCGCGGTGCTCTATCGCGCCGCGGTGCTGCTCGCCGAGGAATGGCGCGGTCCGGTGCCGGGCGTGGAGCCCTCGCCACTCGTGCAATCGCGAGCCGAGTTCGGCATGCCGGCGCGCGCGCTGCTTCTCGCGCTCGATTGGCTGCCGGTGCGCTTGACCGCGCTGTCGTTCGCGATCGTCGGCGACTTCGAGGATGCCGTCGCGTGTTGGCGCACTCAGGCATCGCGATGGGCAACGCAGGAAGGCGGAATGACGATCGGCGTGCTGCTGGCGGCGGGCGGCGGCGCACTCGGCGTGCAACTGGGCGGATTGCTTCCTACGCTTGCGGGCGACCCTGACGTGCGGCCCGAGCTTGGCATGGGCGATCCCGTGGACCCCGACGTGCTGCCGTCGGCGGTAGGGCTCGTGTGGCGGGCGCTGATTCTGTGGCTGCTCGTGATCTTGCTCGTGACCCTCGCCAATCTAGCGCCGTGAAAAATTCTGATGGAGACGGGGTGCCAGTCCGGAAAACGTCCGGTGGAAACGGGGTGCGAGTCCCTACCGGGACCGCACCCCGTCCTTGCTCTCAACTTCTCTGAGCAGTGCATGCATTAGGGCCAATCGATGTGGCGCGATCTCCCCGCGCGCGACCGCGTCGGTGACCGCGCAGCCCGGCTCCGCCCCGTGGCGGCAATCGCGAAACCGGCAATGCCCGAGGAACGGCCGAATCTCGACGAACGCCGCGGGCAGTTCGTCGGCGGGAATATGAGCGAGTCCGAAGACCTTCATGCCCGGCGAGTCCACGATCCAGGAATCGTCGTCGAGGACGTAGAGCGTCGTCGACGACGTCGTATGGCGTCCCGACTTGAGCGCCTCCGACACTTCCATCGTGCGCGCTTGCGCATCCGGGAGCAGCGCATTGATGAGCGTGGATTTCCCCATGCCCGACTGGCCGACGAGGACGGTGTGCTGACCGTCGAGCCACGTGCGTGCATCAGCGATGTCGCGCTTGGCCGATATGGGGACGAGGGGATAGCCGAGCGCCTCGTAAGGCGCAAGGCGCGTGCGCAATTGCGCGAACGAAGGAAGGTCGCGCTTGTTGGCGAACACGACATAGCGGCAGCGCGCCGCCTCGGCCGCTATCATCCATCGATTGAGGAGGTCCTCGTCGACGGCGATATCCGGCGCCACGACCGCGGCGACCTGCGTCACGTTCGCGGCAACCAGCTTTTCCTTGAACGCGTCGGAGCGGTACACCAGGTTGCGGCGCGGCTCGACCCCGGTGATGGCGGCGCCGTCGCGGGTGCGCTCGATAGCTACGTTGTCACCGACCGCGATGCGCAGCGACCGGCCTTTGAGAACGCATGCGAGCCGTTCGCCGTCGGGTAACGCCACGTCGTAGTGGCGCCGGTAGGCGGCGACGACCAGAGGGCTCAAGTGAAAAGACGCTCTGTCTTCGCGGCGCAGATCACGTCGTTGAGCGTCGTCCCGCCCGCGTCGTGCGTGCCGAACGTCACGACGCACTTGCCGTAATGTACTTCAAGGTCGGGATGATGGTCCTCGCCGTGCGCGATCCACGCGAGCGCGTTCACGAACGCCATCGTCTCGTGGTAGTTCGCGAACTTGAACTCCTTGACGATGGCCGCGGCGGTCGCCTGCCATCCGGGCAGCGAAGCGAGATGCGTGGCGAGCTCGTCGGCGGCGAGCCGCGGCGCGCCGTTGCGGCAATGCATGGACGCCAGAGCGAGGGTGGCCGTGGTGAGTTGCGCGCGATCGGTCATGGTTTGAACTTGTAATAGGTGTCGTTGAGGAACGCGGCCACATTCTCTTCGTCTTCCGGGAAGTAGCCGGCGCGAAGCTCGGTGTTGCAAACTTGGACCTGCGTCAGGAGCTGCGACGCGGACGTCACGCGACGGTCGGTGCGCGTGTAAATGGCCGATGCCGGCTTGAACTTCTGTTCGTGGCATGCAACGCAGTCGCGCTCGGCGAGCGTCTTGCCGGTCTTGGCGTTACCGTGCGAGAACGGTGCGGGCTGCTGCGCGCCAGCCGCCGTCGCCAGCACGGCGATTACCATGCAAATTAGCCCGTTTTTCACGCCGCGAACGGAAGCGGGTCGCGCGCGATCAACGCCTCGATGCGCGCGATACGCGCGGACGCCGGCGGATGCGAGTCGTAGAACGCGGAATGCAGCGGATCGGGCGTGAGCGTCGCCGCGTTGTCCTCGTAGAGCTTCACGAGCGCCACGCTGAGCGCAGCGGCCGACGCGTGACGAGCGGCGAACGCGTCCGCCTCGAACTCGTGGCGGCGCGAGTATTGCGACGAAAGCGGCTCGAGCATGAACGTGAACACCGGCAAGACGAGGAGGAACAATTCGAGCGCGACGCCCGGCCGCGACATCGCGATGGGCAGCATCGCCTCCGGAATGCCGAGGCCCGCGTAGAACCACGGCGCCTGCGCAAGCCAGGCGAGAAGCGCAAGAATCGCGAGCGACAGGATCGCCGACCACGCGATGCGCTTCACCACGTGGCGCAGCTTGAAGTGGCCGAGCTCGTGCGCGAGCACGGCCTCGATCTCCTCGGGTGCGAGGCGCAGGAGCAATGTGTCGAAGAACACGATGCGCTTGGCCTTGCCGAACCCCGTGAAGTAGGCATTGCCATGGCCCGAGCGCTTGGAGCCGTCCATGACGAACAGCCCCGCGCTGCGAAAGCCGCAGCGGGCAAGCAGCGACTCGACGCGCTCGCGTGCGGCGTTGTCCTCCATCGGCGTGAACTTGTTGAAGATGGGCGCGATCACGGTGGGGTACAGCACGAGCACGAGGAGCTGGAAGGCCATCCAGGCGCCCCACGTCCACAGCCACCAGTACGTGCCGGCGGCGCGCATGAGCCACAACACGAGGACCAGCAGCGGCAAGCCCAGCGCGATCGCGACGGCAAGCCCTTTTGCGAGATCGGATAGCCACAGGGCCAACGTCATGCGGTTGAAGCCGAAGCGCTCCTCGATGCGGAACGTGTGCCACCACGAGAACGGCAGGTTCACCACGCCGTAGATGACGCCCGCGACTGCGAACAACGCGACGTCGCGCCAGAGCGCGCCGATGTCGAGCGTCTCCGTCCACCCGACGATCCACGCGAGGCCGCCGCCGAAGGTCATGGCAACGAGGAGTAGCGCATCGACGACGACGTGCAGCATCGACAAGCGCTGCTTCGCGACGGTGTAGTCGGCGGCCTTGCGGTGGGCCGCGATGCCGATGCGCGACGCGAATGCCGCCGGAACGCTCTCGCGATTCGCGCGCACGAATGCGACCTGGCGTACGGCGAGCCACAGGCGGACGCCGATGGAAGCCGCGAGCGCGGCGGCGAAGACGACGGTAAACGCCTGTGATGTCACGTTCTTTTGCTAGTGCGGCATGCGAGAATAGAGGACTTCATTTTACGCTACGGGCCATGCCGCAAGACGCTAGTCATTTGATCTGGATCGACATGGAAATGACCGGCCTCGTGCCCGAGCGCGACCGGATCATCGAGGTGGCACTCGTCGTCACCGATGCCAACCTCAGTACGGTTGCCGAAGCGCCCGTTTGGGTGGTTCACCAGGAGGACGCGGTGCTCGCGGCGATGGACTCCTGGAACCAGGCAACGCACGCCAAGAGCGGCCTCGTCGACAAGGTCAAGTCCTCGACGTTGGACGAAAGCGCCGTGGAGGAGGCGGCGCTCGCATTCCTCGCACAGCACGTCGGCCAGAAGATGTCGCCCATGTGCGGCAATTCGATCTGCCAGGACCGCCGGTTCCTCGCGCGATGGATGCCGCGCCTCGAGGACTGGTTCCATTACCGCAACCTCGACGTGTCGACGCTGAAGGAGCTCGTGCGCCGCTGGAAGCCCGACCTCATGAAGGGCATTCCGAAGGAGGGCAAGCACGAGGCGCTCGCCGACGTGATGGAATCGATCCAGGAGCTCGCCTACTACCGCGAGCATTTCATCAAGCCCTGATGAAGTTTTGCAGCCACTGCGGTTCCGACCGCGTCGAGTGGCGCGTGCCCGCCGGCGACACGCTCCCGCGCCACGTGTGCGCCAACTGCGACACGATCCACTACCAGAACCCGAAGGTCGTGGTCGGCTGCCTGCCGGAGTGGCACGGCAGGGTCCTGCTGTGCAAGCGCGCGATCGAGCCTCGGTATGGTCTTTGGACGCTCCCGGCGGGATTCCTGGAGAACGGCGAGACCGTGATGGCCGGGGCGCAGCGCGAGACGCTCGAGGAAGCGCACGCGCGTGTCGACGCGCTCGACCTTTACACGATGATCAGCCTGCCGCAGATCAACCAGGTGTACATGATGTTTCGCGCGCGGCTCGCGGACCTGGGCTTCGGACCCGGCGAGGAGAGCCTCGACGTGCGCTTGTTCGACGAGGCCGAGATTCCTTGGGAATCGCTCGCGTTTCGCACCATCACGCGGACGCTGCGAACCTACTTCCTCGACCGCAAGCTGGGATCGTTTCCCGTGAGAGTATCGGCGCTTGCGCGGCGCCCGCCCGTCAGCCCTGACCTGCGCGGCGCGGCATAGGAGCGAGCGGGCCGAGCGAAGCGAGGGAGGCGAGAAGCGCCCGTCCGCGAGCGACTGACACGAGGCGACACGCGGTAATCGGCATCAGAAAGCTATCGCACTGACCAGAGGCCACGTAAACTTTCGTGCTCAATGCCCGGTCGAGGCATTTTTCGGAGGAACGCATGAAACGTATTCGTATCGGCGCGGCGCTCGCGGTTGCCGCGTTTTCTGTCGCACTGCCGGCCGCGGCCCAGCAGGGGCAGCGCATCTCGATCACGACCGGCGGCACGGGCGGGGTGTATTACCCGCTCGGCGGCGGCATGGCCAACATCCTGTCGAAGCACGTCCCGGGCCTCTCGGCCACTGCGGAAGTCACCGGAGGCTCCGTCGACAACCTGAAGCTCCTCAACGCCGGCAAGTCCGAGGTCGCGTTCACGATGGTCGACGCCGCCTGGGACGCGAAGCAGGGTGTGGACAAGTTCAAGGATGGCAAGGTCGACGCCCGCACGCTCATGGTGCTCTATCCCAACCGGATGCACGTCGTGACCATCGAGGGCACGGGCATCAACAAGCTGTCCGACCTCAAGGGCAAGCGCGTGTCCACTGGCAGCGCCGGCAGCGGCACCGAGATCATGGCAATGCGCATCCTCGAGGCGGTCGGCATCGACGGTCACAACAAGGACATCAAGCAGGAGCGCCTGGGCGTGGCGGAGTCGGTGAACGCGATCAAGGACAAGAAGATCGACGCGTTCTTTTGGGTAGGCGGCGTTCCGACCGCGGCGGTAACCGACCTCGCGGCGACGCCGGGCGTGAAGATCAAGCTGGTCGACCATGCGGAAGCGGTCGAAGCGATGAACAAGAAGTACGGGCCGCTGTACCTGAAGGCACAGATCGCGGGGGGCTCGTACCAGGGGCAGGACAAGGCCAACGAGAACATCGACGTGTGGAACATCCTGGTCGCGAACGACAAGATGAGCGACAAGATGGCGTACGACATCGTGAAGACGCTGTGGGAGAAGAAGGCCGATCTCGTCGCGGTCCACAAGGAGGCGCAGAACATCGACCTCAAGTGGCAGAAGATCGGCTCGCCGCTGCCGTATCACCCTGGTGCCAAGAAATACTTCGAAGAACAAGGTGTGAAATTCTGAGCAAGCGATGAGCAACCCGCCTGCAGTCGAGCACGTCGTCATCGACGACGCTCGGCTGGCGCAGGCGGAGGCCTTCATCGAGCAGGACGAAGGCGCCGTCAGCAAATTCCGCGGCTGGCTCGGCGTCACGACGACGACGCTGCTCGTCGCCATGTCGTTGTTCCACCTGTACGCGGCCGTGGACATCGTGCCCGCGCAGGTGTTGCGACCCGTGCACGTCGGGTTCACGTTGCTCCTCGTGTTCCTCCTTTTCCCGATCGCGGCGCGCTATCGCAACCGCCTCATGTGGTGGGACGTCGTGTGTGCGCTGCTGGGCGTGGCGACGATCGCGTACCTCCTCGTCGGCGGCGACGACATCTGGGACCGCAACACGCTGCCCACGCAATCGGACGTGTTCTTCGGCGTCGCGTTCGTGCTGCTCGTGCTCGAAGCATGCCGGCGGACGTCGGGCTGGATCATGCTGTGCGTCGTCAGCCTGTTCCTGGCGTACGCTTTCGTCGGCCCGTGGTTGCCGGGGCAGTGGCAGCATCGCGGTTACGACGTGTCGAGCATGACGGGGTTTCTCTACCAGACGCTCGAAGGCATCTTCGGCACCGCAGTCGATGTCTCGTCTTCGCTCATCATCCTGTTCACCATCTACGGCGCGTTCCTGCAGCAGTCGGGCGCAGGCAAGTTCTTCCTCGACTGGAGCTTCGCCGCGATGGGCGGTCGCCGGACGGGCGCGGGACGCACGGTCGTGCTCGCATCCTTCCTGCTTGGCGGCCCGTCGGGATCGGGCGTGGCCACCACGGTCACGATAGGCTCGGTCGCATACCCGATGCTCGAGCGCGCGGGCTACGGCAAGGACGCCGCCGGCGGCTTGCTGGCGGCGGGCGGGCTCGGCGCCATCATCTCGCCGCCGGTGCTTGGCGCGGCCGCATTCCTGATCGCCGAGTTCCTCAAGATCAGCTATCTCGATGTGCTCCTGATGGCGACGGTCCCGACGCTCCTCTATTACCTCTCGCTGTTCCTGATGGTCGAGCTCGACGCGCGCAAGTTCGGCATGCGCGACGTGACGACGGAGACCGCGTTGAGCCTGGGGGAGCTCACGCGCCGCTATTGGTACCACTTCGGGTCGCTCGTCTCGATCGTGGTGTTCATGGTGATGGGCTTCTCGCCGATCCTCTCGGTGTTCTACGCGACCGTGGTCACGTACCTTGCGTCATTCATCCGCCGCGACACGATGATGGGCGTGAAGAAGCTCGTGCTCGGGCTCAAGGACGGATCCGGCCAGATGTTGAACGTCGCGGCGACGTGCGCGGCCGCGGGGATCATCGTCGGCGTCGTGGCCAAGACGGGACTGGGACTCAAGTTCAGCGCGATCGTCATCGCGTATGCGGGCGGCAGCCTCCCGCTGACCGCGCTGTACACGGCGCTGATCGTCTGGATCATCGGGCTCGCGGTGCCGGTGACCGCGAGCTACATCATCTGCGCGGTGATCGCGGCGCCCGCGCTGATGAAGCTCGGCGTGCCCGATTATGCCGCACACATGTTCATCTTCTATTACGCCGTGCTCTCCGAAGTGTCGCCGCCCACCGCGCTGTCGCCGTTCGCGGCGGCCGCCATCACCGGCGGCAATCCCTATCGCACGACGCTGCAATCGTGGAAGTACACAATGCCGGCGTTCGTGGTGCCCTTCGTGTTCGTGCTCGATCCTGCCGGCATCGCCCTCCTTCTCAAAGTGCCGCCGCAGGCGTCGTGGCTGCACGTCGCATGGATTGCCTTCACCGCGATCGCCGGCATCGCCGCATTGGCGGCGGGCGTGCAGAAGTGGCTCTTGCGCGCGTGCTCGGAGATCGAGCGGTGGATCCTGGTGGCGGCCGGGCTCCTTCTCATTTATCCCGCTCCGGCGACCGATTGGATTGGGCTGGCGCTTTTGGTCGGACTGCTCATCTGGCAGCGCTGGGTGGGTAAGGCGTTAGCCTTACAGGGACCGAAGTAAGGCTGAAGCCTTACCTACAACAAAATGAGGAAGATCGACGAGCTCTTCGCCCGCTACGGCGAATCGCATCGCAATCCGGCCAACAAGGCGATCCATTGGGTGTGCGTGCCGCTCATCACGTGGAGCGTGATCGCGCTCCTGTGGTCGTGGACGCCGGTCGCCGCGTACGCATTGATTGCATTGTCGGTCGCGTTCTACGCATTCCTGTCGCCGGTGATCGCCATCGGCATGCTCGGCGTCAGCGCGGCGCTCGTTTATCCGCTCACGTTGCTGGGCTCGCATGCGCTCGTCGTGGCGGTGATCGTGTTCGTCGCGGCGTGGATCGGGCAGTTCATCGGGCACAAGATCGAAGGCAGGAAGCCGTCGTTCTTCGAGGACATCAAGTTCCTGCTGATCGGCCCGGCGTGGCTCCTCGGCCACGTGTACCGCCGCCTGGGTATCGCGTACTAGCCAAGAACGCGGAGCCGCGGGAACGCGGCCCCGTCGCGATCACTTTGCTGCGAACAGCCCGTAGTCGGCCGTGTATGCCGGCGCGGTGCTTGCGCACGCCACGACCGCAAGCGCGCACGCAACCATGACGAAACGCTTCACGCGGCCCCCTTCACGATCACGACCTCGAGGTACTCGCCTGGTACCACGAGGGAATCCGGACCGCCGACGTTGAGCTCTTCGAGCAGCGCGACGATGTCCGCTTCGAGTGCCGCACCGCGCGTCGCGTCGAGCGCCGCGAACGCCTTGTGCGTCGGGCCGTAGTAATCGCGGAACACCTGCACCCAGTGGGCTGCCGAGCGATAGCGGAAGTTGAAGAAGCGCGACGTGCACGCGATGTCCGCCGCTTCTCGGGAACAGCGCCGCGAGGTGCGCCTTGGTGCCCCACAATGCCGGGGATTGCAATCCGGCAGGCGGCGGCACGTGCGCGCCGATCACCTTGAAGAGCCGACCGATGAATCCGCCGGGCGTCCAGTTCGCAAGCCCGATCCGGCCGCCCGGACGCAGCACGCGCATCATCTCGCTCGCGGTGCGAGCATGATCGGGCGCGAACATGCAGCCGTACGTGGACAACACGATGTCGAAGCTCGCGTCCTGGAACGGAAGATTCTCGACGTCGGCGGTTTCGAAATGCACCGGCAGCCCTTCCGCACGCGCACGCTCGCGGCCTTTGTCGAGCAGGGCGGGAACGTAGTCCGTGGACGTGACCTCGGCGAAGCGCCGGGCCGCGGCCAAGGTCGCGTTGCCGTTGCCGGCGGCAACGTCGAGCACGCGCTCGCCGGCGCGGACGTCCACCGCCTCGGCGAGCGACTCGCCGACGATCTGCAGGGTGGTGCCCACGACGGCGAAGTCGCCGCTTGCCCACGTGGCCTGTTGCTTATGCTTGATGGCGGCGAAGTCGGGACGCGTCGCTTCGATGACTGCATTCATGGTGGTGCTCCATTAAAGTGAGTGGATGTTGCCGAACCGGGATTCCTCGACCAGCGCGACGGATGGCACGATAGGGAAGGGCGCGTTGCACGAGCGTTCCTCGCCTCCGTTGACCTTGTTCGGCGCCCCGGCCGTGCCGGTCGACGGCGCATCCGCCGCGCTGCCGTTCGAGCGACGCGGGCAGCTCGTCGCATACCTTGCCATGAAGCGGGGCTGGGTCGGTCGCGCCGAGCTGGCGGCGCTCCTATGGCCTGACCTCGCGAGCAAGCTTGCCTACACGAACCTGCGCAAGACGCTCTTCCGGTTGCAGGGCGCCGCATGGAGCCCCGCGATCGTCTCGGAAGGGGGTGCGCTGCGGCTTACCATCGACACGGACGTGGCAGCCTTCGAACAGGCGCTGGCCGATGGCCGCCTCGCCGACGCCATCGCCCTTCGCGCCGGTGAGTTCCTGACCGGGTTCGACGACGACGCGAACGAGGCATGGTCGAACTGGCTGTCCTTCGAGCGCGAGCGCCTGCGCGTCGCGTGGCGAGGCGCCGTGCTGGCGCGGCTGGAAGAGGAGATCGACGCCGCCGAGGGCATCGACCTGTCGGGGCGCCTGCTCGTTTCCGATCCCCTCGACGAGGCCGCGCTGCGCGCGCACCTGGCGTGGCTTGCGCGGGCGGGACAATCCGCGCGGGCACGCCAGGTGTATCGCGAATTCGCCGCGCGCCTGGAGAAGGACCTGGGGCTCGCGCCGAGCGCCGATCTGGCGGCATTCCAGGACGGGCTTTCGACGGCGGCCCCGAGGCCGCGCGCCGACCGCCGCCGGTACACGACCCCGAGTTCGTGGGACGAACGGTGGAGCTGCGCCGCATTCGCGACCTCCTGTCGCAAGGCGAAGCCCGCCTGATCACGCTCGTGGGTCCGGGTGGCGCCGGCAAGACGCGGCTTGCGCAGCGCGCGCTGCGCGAAATTGCCGATGCGTTCCCCGACGGATCCGCGTTGGTGCTGCTCGAAGGAGCGAAATCGCCGGCGGAACTGATGGCCCGGCTCGCGGGCGAGCTTGGCGTGCGCCAGGCGGGCAAGCGCGATCCCGTCGAGGACGTGGAAGCGTTCCTGCGCGACCGCCGCATGCTCGTCGTGCTCGACAACTTCGAGGAGCTCGCCGCGCACGCCGGGATCGTCGAGCGCCTCCTTGCCGCGGCGCCCGGCGTGCGCGTGATCGCGACGTCGCGTGTGCGGCTCGCGACCGCGAGCGAATGGCTGCTGCCGCTGGAAGGGCTGCCGTGCCCGGATGCCGAGGATCGGGATCATCTCGAATCGTTCGACGCCGTGCGCCTGTTCGTACAGGCGGCGAGGCGCGTCGAGCCCGCGCTCGTCCCGTCGGTCGAGGCCGCGGCGATCGTCGACATCTGCCGCCAGGTCGAGGGCCTGCCCCTCGCGCTCGAGGTCGCGGCATCGTGGACGCGCGTGCTGTCGTGCGACGCCATCGCAAGCGAGCTCCGCCGCGGCACCGAGGTCCTGCAATCCGTCGATCCGGCCCGCCCGGCCCGGCACGCGAGCATGGAGGTCGTGTTCGACCAATCCTGGCGGCTGCTGACCGAGATCGAGCGCGCCGCGCTCGCGCGGCTCTCGGTGTTCCATGGCGGCTTTGCGCCGGAAGCCGCACGCACGGTCGCCGCCGCGTCGCTGCCGGTGCTTGGTGCGCTTGCGGACAAGTCGCTGCTGCGCAAGGCGGGAGCGCGCCTGCACATGCATCCGCTGGTCGCCCAGCTCGCGGCGCGCCGATTGCCCGAAGGGGACGGCACGCAGCGCGCGCACGCCGCGTACTTCCTGCGCCTTCTCGCGCAATCGTCACGCAAGGCCGAGCACGGCGACGGCGCGACGCTCGGCGCGATCGAGACCGAGTTCGAGAACTGCCGCGCGGCCTGGCGTTTCGCGGTCGCCACCGAAGCGGTCGATTTCCTCGTCAGCGCCGCGCCCACGGTCACGTCGTTTCTCGAGCATCGCGGCCGACTTGCCGAAGGCGCCGCATTGTTCGAGGAAGCGCTATCGGCGCCGTTCGTCGCGTTGGCGCCGGCGTTGCGGGCGCTCCTGCTGGGACAGCTCGGCCAGATGCACTTCCGCCGCGACGCTTACGCGGACGGCATGGAGGCGGGCGCACAAGCGCTCGAGGCGGCGAAGCAAGCGCGCGACCCGAAGCTTCGCGGCTTCGCGCTGCAAGTGCTGGGCTTGTGCAGCATGCGCCTTGCGCGCAACGAGGACGCGAAGCGCTTTCTCGAGGAAGGCCTGCGCGCCGCCACTGCCGCGCCCGACCTGCGCCGCATGGCGGCGATGATGCACAACCTGGCGCTCGTCGCGAAGCTCATGGGCAACCGGGAGGAGGCGCTGCGCTTGTTCCTCGACTCGCTCGCGCAGGCGCGCAAGATGGGCGACGTCGGCGGCGAGGCGATGACGCTCGCCAACATCGGCATCCTGTACGGAGAACGTGGCGACAACGCGTCGGCCATCGCGCAGCTACGCGCCGGACTCGCGATCTGCGAGGCGAACGGCATCGTCGCGACGCGGGCCCTGATCGTGGCCAACCTAGCCGTGGCCACCGTCAAGAGCCGGGACTTCGCGGCGGCGGAGGGCTACGCGAACAGCGCCTTCGAGCTCGCGCACGCGACGGGGAACACCTACATCGCGTGCTACATGAACATGCAGTTCGCCCGGATCGCGCTCGCCCGGGGCAACCTCGCGGGCGCTCGCGGCCGCTTGCGCGACGCCATGGAGGTGGCGGTCACGCTCCTTCGTCCGGCGGTCGTGTTCGAAGGCTTCACCTGCTTCGCGGAGCTCCTGGCGACGTCCGAGGCGCAGGATTGCGCGCGCGCGGTACTTGCGTTCGTGGCGTCGCACCCACTCGCCAACGCGCCGATTCGCGAGGAGGCGCGGCGCGAGCGCGAGGCATGGCCCGCACCTGCACGCGAGCTCGACTGGCCGGGGATCACGCTCGACGAGCTCGCCAATCGTATCGTCAACGAGACCAACCTCGCCTATGCCCCGCTGATCGCCTCCCTCAGAGGGTAGGAACGCTCAGGGAACGCCTTCCCGCGCAGAGTCCGGCCTGCGCAATCCCGCGCTCTTACCACTCAGGAGCTTCACATGCAATCTGCCGTTCTCGAAACGCCTGCCACGCGCACCGCGCCGTCCACCGACCGCTATGCAAAGTGCATCGAAACCAGCAAGCGCATTCGCTGGGACATCGACCGCGACGTCATCCGTGGCCGCGAGTTCGACCTTACCAAGAAGTTCATGCCCGAAGGCCTCTCCAAGGTGCGGGACCTCCCGTTCCTGCGCCCCGCAGAAGCCCGGTTCTTCTCGCACGTTCAGGGCCGCACTTACGCCAACATGTTCGCGCTCGTCGAGCGCTTTATCGGCGCCAAGACGATCGAGCTCTCCAAGGCGCATGCGCTGGGCGACCAGGTAGCCCTCGAAGCGCTGATCCGCTTCGCCGACGAGGAGCTGAAGCACCAGCGCCTGTTCCGCAAGCTCGAGGGCATGGCGGCGAGGGGCATGCCGGAAGGCTACGTGTTCGTGCCCGATCCGAACGAAGTCGCCGACGCCGTGCTGTCGAAGTGCAACTGGGCCGTGCTCGGGTTGACGCTCGACATCGAGATCTTCTCGCAAGCGCACTACCGCGCGAGCATCGAGCCCGACACCGACCTTTCCGACCTGTGGAAGGACGTGTTCCTGTACCACTGGAAGGAAGAGTCGCAGCACGCGATCATGGACGAGATCGAGTGGCGTGCGGAGGACGCGCGCCTCACGTCCCGCGAGCGCGACGAAGGCGTTACCGATCTCATCGCGCTCGTCGGGTCGGTGGACGGGATCGTGCAAGCGCAGGCCGCGGCGGACGCGCGTTACTTCATCGCCTGCGCGGGCCCCGCGTACTCGGCGGTTGAGCAGGCGATGATCGAAGAGACGTTCCTGCGCGCCTATCGCTGGCAGTACATCGTGAGCGGCGCGCAGGAGCCACGCTTCGCCGAGGTGCTGAAAGCGCTGGCGACGCCCGGGCAGTTCGAGCGCATCGGCGCGGCGCTGACGCCGATAGTTGCGGCGGCAGCCTGATCATGACCATCCGCACCCCTTCGGTCGTTGCGCTGCACGCGAGCGCGAGCTCGGCGCGCCAGTGGCAGCCGCTCGCCGCGGCGCTCGCGCCGCGTCTTCGCGTGCACGCCGTCGACCTTCACGGCCACGGCGAGCGATCGCCGTGGCGGGGCGCGCGTGCCCTTTCGCTCGCGGACGAAGCGGCGCTGGTGGCGCCGGTTCTTGCGCGCGAAAGGGACGTGCATCTGGTCGGCCACTCGTACGGCGGCGCGGTCGCGCTCAAAGTCGCCAGCATGTATCCGCAGCACGTACGGAGCGTGACCGTCTACGAGCCCGTGATGTTCCGCTGGCTCGTCGCGGCGCAGGCGACGGAAGTTGCCGACGTCCTCGGCGTCGTCGACACGATCCGTCATCACCTCGCATTCGGGTCGGCCTTCGACGCGGCGCGCGCCTTCATCGACTTTTGGTCGGGCGAAGGCGCGTGGCAGTCGATGGCCGTCTCGCGACGCGAGTCCGTAGCGGCGCGCATGCGCGCGGTAGCGTCGCATTTCGAGGCGTTGCTACTCGAGCCGCTCACACTGCGCGAGGTCGCGCGCCTGTGCGTCCCCACTATTGTGCTCACGGGCGCGCGCACCGTGCGCGTGATGCACCGGCTGGCGGAGTTGGTGCGCGGCGCGTCGCGCGCCCGCCACCGCGAGGTCGCGGACGCCGGTCACATGGGTCCGATCACGCACGCCGACGCGGTCAACCGCGAGATCCTCGCGTTCGTCGGCAACTGCGCGCGCATGGCAGCCTGATTGCCTGAACGCGCGCAGTCAGATTTCGCCTGCGCGCTTCATCTGCCAGTACTGGTTGACGAGCATTCTCGGCAGCTCTTGCGGATGCGCGTCGATCACGCGCGCGCCTTCCCTGCGCAGCCGCGCGATCGTCGATGCGCGCGCCGAGAGATATTCGGCGGCCGCCCCGTACGCAAGCGCCTCGTCGAACGTCCGCGGACGCGTGTTTGCCGCCTGGTCGAGGCCCGGCTCCCGCAAGTTCGCAACGAGCGTCAGGTGCCGGCGTCGCAGCAGGCGCAGCACCGGCAGCATCTGGGAGTCGTCCTCGTCGCGAAGATTGGTGACGATCACCACCAGCGTTCGCCGCGTGAGGCGCGCGTAGAGTAGCTCGCCTGCGACGAGGTAATCGGGCGTGGCATGGCTGGGCATGAGGTCGAACAGCCCGGAGAGAAGTAAGTTCACCGTGGCCACGGACTTGCGCGGTGCGAGCCAGCGCGGGTCGGCATGGCCGAACGTCTGCACGCCGACCGCGTCGCCCTGGCGCAGCGCGACGTATGCCAGGAGCAACAGCGCGTTGAGCGCGTGATCGAAATGCGACAGCGCGGGATCGGCGTCGTCGGCGCCGCCCTCGTGCGCGCGCATGCGCTGGCCGCAGTCGACGAGGAACACGATGCGCTGGTCCCGCTCGTCCTGGTATTCGCGCGAGGTGAGGCGGCCCACGCGCGCGGTCGCTTTCCAGTCGATCTGCCGGGACGTGTCGCCGTGCCGGTATTCGCGCAGCTGGTGGAAGTCGAGCCCTTCGCCGCGCCTTCTTCGCTGCAGCACGCCGATTTGCGAGAGCCGGTGATCGGTCGCGAGCAGCGTGTATTGGGTGATGCGCGCGAAATCGGGATAGACGCGCACGTCGCTCGACGTCCCCAGCTCGAGTCCGCGCTGCCAGAGCTTGAGCGGCGTGTCGACGCGCAAGGCGACGTTGCCGAAGCGATGGTTGCCTCGAGTCAGGGGACGTACGCGATAGGGCAGCGTGGCGGATTGGCCGGGCGCCACCGCGAAGGGCTGCGGCATGTCGGTCGCGTCGAACTGCGGCGGATACGCGTCGTGCACCCATCCGCGAATGGTTCGCCGCACGCGCGATAGCCGCAGCGTGACCGGGGTCCAACGCCCGAGGGCGAGATTGGCGGCGACGTTCCGGTCGACCGACGCGGGGTCCGCGATCCCGATGCCCGCGGCCGCATCGGCAGCCAGGGCCGCGGCCAGCACGACGCCCGCGATTTGCCAGGCCAGGATCAATCCGTCGATGAACGCGGCCACCAGCGCAACCGCGAGCCACGCCGCGACGAGCGCGAGGGCGAGCTTCGATGGAATCAGTTTCACCCGCCCGCCCGATTCTCGTCTAACTGCGCGGCGCCGGAATCTTCTCGAGCAGCGTGCCGAGCAGCATGTCGGCCGTCAGTCCTTCGATCTCGGCATCCGCGCTGGTGCCGATGCGGTGACGCAGTGCGGGAATCGCGATCGCCTTGATGTCGTCGGGCGTGACGTAAGTCCGTCCGGCGGCGAGCGCGTGCCCGCGCCGCCGCGTATGAGCGCGATCGAGCCGCGCGGGCCCGCGCCGAGGGCGATTCCGGGCTGGCTGCGCGTCGCGCGAACGATGGCGACCGCGTAGTCGAAGATGCGCTCGTCGACGTCGTCATCGCCGCCGCCCGCTGAAGCTGCACGACGTTTCGGGCTTCACCGACGACGGCGACGCTCTCGACATCGAGATCGGCGCCCGATTTTCCGTCCGTGACCTGCCGCGACCAGCAGCGCTCTCGTCCCGCGCCGTCGGATAGTCGATGCGGATCTTGAACAGAAAGCGGTCGAGCTGCGCCTCGGGCAACGGGTAGGTGCCCTCCTGCTCGATGGGATTCTGCGTCGCGAGCACCATGAACGGCGCGGGCAGCGGGTAGCGCCGTGCCTTCGATCGTCACCTGTCGCTTCCTGCATGACCTCGAGCAGCGCCGACTGCGTCTTGGCCGGCGCGCGGTTGATCTCGTCGGCGAGCAGCAGGTTGGTGAAGACCGGGCCTTGGCGCGTGACGAACTGCCCGTGGCGGCGTTCGAACAGCGTGTGTCCGATGACGTCGGCCGGCATCAGATCGGGCGTGAACTGGATGCGCCCGAAGCTGCCGTCGAAGTGCGCGCCAGCGCGCGCACCAGCAGCGTCTTGCCCAGGCCCGGGCACGCCCTTCGAGCAGCACGTGGCCGCCGGCGAGCAGCGCGGTCAACGTCTGTCGACGACGCCGTCCTGCCCGACGAGTGCCTTGGCGATCTCGTTGCGAAGCGCGCCGATGATCCGGCTCGCGGTTTCGAGCTGCTGGTCGTTGAGAGGCATCAGTGGGTCGGTTCGTTGAGCTTGTGGGAAAGGTCGTAAAGCGTCTTCATCGCGGCGGCGTATTGGTGATTGCTGGCGGGCGTTCCGGAGAGGGCCGTCGCAAGGTCGCCTTCGCTCATGCCGAACGTACGCGCTAACCGCGCTGCGAGCGGGGCGGTGGAGTCGGGCGAGCCGAGTCCGCGCTGCACGAGCCGCCGCTTGACGTTCGCACGCACCGCATCGAGAAGAACGGCGTCGGCATGATGCCGCCACAGGAAGCGGCCGATGGCGCGCAGGTGCGCGAGGAGGCTGCGGCGCGGCTGCGCAGGATCGGGACGTAGCACACCGAAGCGCGGCATGATGCGCCAAAGCCAGAAGAGGAACAGCACGCCCGCGCTCGCGAGGAACGCCCTTGCGTTGTCCCACAGCCACTCGAACAGCGTGGGCGTCGCGAGCCTTGCGAGGATGCGAACGTCGCCGTCGCGCTGGTGCGTCGCGATCAGCGCAAGCAGTATCTCGGCATGGTCCTCGCGCGAAAGCGACGCGCGATAGCCGAAGCGCCAGAGCCCGTTGACAAGCACGACCTCGCCGGCACCGCGCTTGTACCCGAGTAACTCGAACGCCGTGCGTCCGCGCTTGTCGGTCTCGCCCGCCACTTTCCACGCAGGCTCGACCTTGCCTGGGTAGAGCGTAACGCGGCTCGAGCGCATGCGAAGATCGCGCCCGTAGCCCGGGACCTCGACGATGCGCACGGGAGGCTCGCGGCGTTGCCTGGCGGCGGCTTTCGCTTTCGCGGGATCTTCTTCCTCGTCGTCCGGCTCGCCGCCTTCCTGCTCGCTTGTGCGACCGGCGGTGAGCCCGACATCGAACGCCTTCAATATCGGATCGCTGCGGGCCACGCCGGAAGCGTCGGCGATGAGCAAGCCGCCTTCGTCTACCCACTGGAGGAGCGCAGCCATGCGCGACGGCGCAAGGTGGTATTGGCGCTCGCTCGACATGATCACCGTGCCGCCTTTGGGAAGCCGGTCGAGGTCGAGGGCACCTGCTTCCTGCGACGTCGTCGCGCGGTAGCCGAAGCGCGCGAGCAACATCTCGGTGGCGAGCCACGAGTTGCGAAGCGCCGGCGGCTGCGGCCGGCCGCGAATCTCGACGAACTCGCGGTCGTGGGTCGACACGAACCACGCGCTCGAGAGCACGACGCAGCGCGAACGCGGCGACGGTGCCCCAGATAGCGCGTCGCGAGACGTTCATTGCGGTGTTGCCCGTGCGAACGTCTCGCCGCGAAAGTGCGCTGGCCAGCGATCGCACAAGTCCACGAGATCGGCGACGGGTGGCGGCCGATGGGCGTAGGCGGTGACGAGCCAGGCGTCGAGCAGCGAGCGAAAATACGTGCCGCCGTCGGTCGAGAGGACGGGCGCCGCGCGCCGCCAGCACTCGTCTTCCGTGTCGCCGCTCCTGAAGTCGACGCCGCCGGCATGGATCAGCGTGCTGAGCGCGCCGCGATAAAGAAGGCTCAACGCGCCCGTGATATCGCCGGCCGCCAGCGCGGCGCGCGCGGCGGCCACCACGTCGTCGGGAAGAGAGGCTGGACGCACGTCGAGCCCGAAGAGGCTTTGCGGCACCACGCGCGTCCCCCTGCGCCCATACCATCGCTCGTGATGCTTGATCAGCAAGTAGATGGCGAGTGCGAGCAGCGCGCCGCCGATGGCCCAGATCGCGACGCGGCCGACCTCGCCGATTGCCTGCGCGACGCGCTTCATGAAATCGCGCAGCGCGCGCATCCAAGCCGGCGTGGTCGCGTTGTCGCGAGCGCGCGTGACCCAGTGCGACTCCATCTGCTTTTTGCCGAACACCGGATCCTCGACGACGGCCTTCAACTCGCGCATGACATCGCCGCGCGGCAGCGGCGTCGACTCGATGCGCGCGGGGCGCGACGCCTCGGCCGCAACGCAGGTCTCCGCGGGCAGGATTGCAAGGACCACCACGATCGCGGCCAGCGCCGCTGCAGCGGCGACCGGCGAGCGCGCGCCGGCATGACGCTGCGTCATGCGGCGAAATTCGACTTCGAGATCCCATCCCTCGAGCTCGCTGCGCCGGTTGAGGTAAAGGCTGAAGCCCGCGCCGACGAAGTAGGGCTCGATCACGGTGTCGGCGATGAACGCGACGAGGTTCGTTCCGTATTGCAGCCAGAGCGCATCGGTGTTCGGCATGAAGAGGTCGGCAAGCGAGAACGCGGGCAGCGAGTCCTCGGGTACCAGCAGGCGCGCGATCATGAACATGCCCAGGCTCCAGATGCCGGCGACATTCACGCATACGAACGTGAGCCACGCACCGAAACCGTAGGTGCGCGCGCCCAGCACGCGGCGGCGGGCGCGCGCCGCGGGGCCACGCTGTCCCTCGAGCTGCCACACCGGCAGGAACAGGCTGCGCGCCATGCTGAACCGGAATATGGTCAGACTCGCCAGGAGCTGCGTTTGTCGCGCGAGCCGCGGCAGCTCGCGCAGCACGTCGCGCGCGCTCGGCTGTGCGCCGAACATCGCCTGCGAGTACACGTAGAGAAGCACGCGGTCGAACAGCGGCTTCAGCCACCACATGACGAGGAATGCAATCGTCGGGTATTCCCACAGCACGAGGGAGACCGCGAGCGCGGTCGGGACGTAGGTCACGCACCACGCGCGAAGCAGCGCGCGGTCCCACGCCCGGTACATCGCGAAGCCGAGGTCGAGCGACTCGAAGCCGTTGCGCTGGCGGAGCTCGACGGCGAGGCGGTCAACCTGCATCGCGCTCAGGACCCCGGCGCGCGGACGCTCCCGCAAGGACAAAGTACAGCAGCCACGCGACCCACAGGCCGATGCCGACGCCATACTTGAGCGCGCTCGGCAGCGCGCGCTGCGGCGACCAGAAGGCCTCGACCAAGGCCGCGCATCCCGTCATCGCCGCGGCGCCGTAGAGCAGGTACGCGGCCGGACGCGCCGCCGCCCGCATGGCGTCGCCGCGCGTGCGTGCGCCCGGGGCCACCAACGCGTAGCCAATGCGAAGGCCGGCGGCGCCTGCAAGCACGGCGCCGAGGAGCTCGAAGCTGCTGTGGCCCGCGACGAAGCCCCAGAACGCCTCGCCGTAGCCGACGCGCGTGAGGTGCCCCGCGACCGCGCCAATGTGCAGGCCGTTGTAGACCAGGAAGAAGATGCTGCCGACGCCGAACAGGAGGCCGCCCGCGAAGCACTGGAAGTCGATGCGCACGTTGTTGTAGATGTAGTAGGCCATCATCACGATGTCGTCGCCCGCGTCGCGCGCACGCCCGGGCCGAATGCTGTCCGGGCCGTACATCGCTTCGATGCGCGCGGCGCTGTCGGGCGACAGCACGAGGTACACGCTTTCCGGCCACAGCTGCGCGGCCCAGACGTAGAGGCCGATGGGTGCGAGCATCATGACGGCGGCGGCGGCGACGAACCGCCACTCGCGCCGCACGAGCGCCGGGAAGCCCGAGAGGAAGAACTCGAGCACCGCCGCGCGTTTGCGCGGCTGTGCGCCGTAGATTCGCTGCTGCACTCGAAGCACGCGCTGCTGCAGCCGGTCGACGAGTGGGCTCGAGTAGTTGCGCTCGCGCGCGAGCGACAGATCGCGGCACAACTCGCGGAAGCGATGCGCCATTTCAGAAGCTGCGAACGGCAGCTCGGTTGCCCTGCGCTTGCGGTCGAGCCACGCGTCCCAGTGCGTCCAGTCCCGCTCGCGCGTCGTGATGAATTGCGTTTCCTTCACCGGCGGCCCATGAGAAAGCGACCGATGCCGACCAGGCGCGTCCGCGCAGCATTGGCGCTGAGCCCGGCGGTCAGCGGCGCCGCGACTTGCGCGAGCTCCTCCGCGCGTTCTCGCGTGAGCCTCGGCTCGCGCAACGTGAAGCCAATGACGGCGCGCTGCTCGTCGGTCGCGAGCGGCACCGGCGGGGGCTCGCTGGGGCCTTCCGCCGCGAGGGCCGGCAGCGGCGGCTCGTCGGTATAGACCACGATGGTGCCGGCGGCGACGTCGCCCAGTCGCTTGAAGTCGCGGCGCAGGAACATGCACAGCGTTCCCGCCATGTAGAGAAGCGGCAGGAAGTCGACGATGCGCAGCGTGTTGCGGACCATCGCCGCACCCCAGTCGATCGGACCGCCGTCGTCGCGCAGCACCGCGAGCCTGCATACGCGCTTGCCAGGCGTGGCGCCGTGCCACGCCGCCTCGAAATAAACCGGGTACAGCCATTCGAGCGCGAACACCACGAGCAGGATCGCGCCGAAGCCCACCTTCCCGAATAGCACCAGGACCTCGAGCGCCACGAGGTAGATGAACCCGCGAATCGCGAGATCGATGAGCCACGCGCGGGTGCGCGCCACGAGGCCCGCGACACGGAGATCGATGCGGCACCCCTCGGGCGTCTCGACCGTGCGCATCGTGTCGAGACGCACGGCGAGCGCATCGACCCTCAAAGTATCAGCCTTGCGCTTGCTCGCCGGCGGCGTCGAACAAGTCCTGATATTGCGCATAGATCGCGCACAGGATGACGGGTCCCAGCACCAGCCAGCCGAGCGCCAGCGGAATCGTGGCGGCGACGGCGAGCGCCAGCGTCACGAGCACGAAGACGAGTAGCGGCAGCAGATTGCGGAAGGTGGCGCTGAAGGCACGGCGGAGCGCGTCGAGCGCGCCCGCGCCCTCGAGCGCGGTGAGAGCCGACGCGAGCCACACGGCGTTGGTGATCGGTATGAAGATGACCGCCGCCAAGGCACCGAGAACGATCATGGGTACGATCGCTTGCGTGTCCATCGTTTCCGGCGACATGTCGCCCATGAACATGCTCATCGCGCCTCCGAAGCCGACGACCAACGCGAATACGACTACGAAGACGAGCGACAGCGCGAGCTGGAGAAGGCCGATCAGCATCAGCGCACCGGCGCGCCCGCTGAACGCCGCGAAGAGGTCGCCGAAGCGGGCGCCGTTATTGCGATCGGCGTTGCGCGCGGCGATCATCGTGCCCCCGACGAATATTGGTGTCAGCACGGCCACGACCAGGCTGCCGAGCAGGGGGATGATGCTGATCGCCATCAGGATGACGATGAACACCACCCAGATCCCGATCCAGACGCCCGGCGAAAGCTTGAACAGGCGCCATGCCTCTCGGTACCACGCCACGCCATGGTCGGCAGGCACGCTGCGCGCGCGTTCGAGCACGGCGTGGTCGCCGGCAACGTAGTCGCCCACCGGCGCTTGCGGCGCGCCATAGGGATTGATCTGCGGCGTTTCCGGCTGCACGGCGTCTCCCTCGCTCTTTTGTCGGAACCGCGCAAGCGGGTGCCTGCGCGCATTCGTCATGAGATCACTTGGAGCGAGGCTTGCGCAAGTGCCCGGTGCAGCTCGACCACGTGGTCGCGCCCGGTTGTCTCGACCACGCATATGACGCGCACCGCCGACAGGTCCGGCCCCGAGAACGCGCGGTCGTGAACGATTTCCTTGATCGATGCGCCGGTGGACGCGATGACCTCGGCGAGCCGCGCAAGGCCCCCCGGGCGGTCGGCGATCGAGACGGTGAAGCGGGTGAGGCGCCCGTCCGCGACCAGGCCGACCTCGATGACGCGGTCGAGCATGGTGAGGTCGATGTTGCCGCCGCACAGCGCCAGCACCACGCGCTTGCCCTTGAGGTGATCGAGCTTGCCCGCGAGGAACGCTGCGAGCGGCGCGGCGCCCGCGCCCTCGACCACGCTCTTCTCGAGCTCGATGAGGCGGAGGATCGCGAGCGCGATCGTCGCCTCGTCGACCGTGACCACCTCGTCGACGACGTGGCGCAAGGTCTCGAATGGTCGCGTGCCCAGCAGCGCGACGGCAAGGCCGTCGGCGAGCGTCGGCGACAGCGGCACGCTCACCGGTCCGCCCGCGGCGAGCGCCGCGGTGAAGCATGCGGCGTGCACGGGCTCGACGCCGATCACGCGCGCGTGCGGTTTCAGTGCCTTGACGACCGTGCCTACACCCGCGAGCAATCCGCCGCCACCGACGGGAACGACGACGGCGTCGAGGTCGGGCGTCTGCTCGACGATCTCGAGCCCCATGGTGCCTTGTCCCGCCATCACGTCCGCATTGTCGAACGGATGGATGAACGTAAGGCCCTCCTGCGCGGCGATCGCTTCGGCATGCGCGCGCGCCTCGGTCAGGTCGGCGCCGTGCAGGATGACGCGCGCGCCGAGCTGCCGGCAATTGGTTACCTTGATGAACGCCGCGAACTTCGGCATGACCACGGTCACCGGAATGCCGAGGAGGCTGCCGTGGTAGGCCACGCCCTGCGCGTGGTTGCCGGCGGACGCTGCAATGACGCCGCGCTTGCGCGCTTCGTCGGCGAGAAGCAGCAGCGCGTTACGCGCGCCGCGCTCCTTGAAGCTGCCGGTACGCTGGAGGTAGTCGAGCTTGCAGAAGATGTGCGCGCCCGTGAGCTTCGACAACGGAATCGACTCGACGCACGGCGACTCGTAGATGCCGCCCGCGATGCGCCTGCGCGCCGCGATGACGTCGTCCAGCGTCAGCACGGGGTCAGAACGGCAACGCTGCGCCGGGCTTCACGCGTGCGAGCACCTTGCGGAACTCGTTCTGGATGCGCGCGAGCGAAGCGGCGTCGTTCGCCTCGAAGCGAAGCACGACCACGGGCGTCGTGTTGGACGCACGCGCAAGGCCGAAGCCGTCGGGATACTCGACGCGCAGGCCGTCGATGCGAATCACTTCCGTAGCGCCTGGGAACGTCGCCGTTTCGGCGAGGCGCGCGACGAGCGCGTGCGGCTCGCCTTCCGCGCACTGGATGTTGAGCTCGGGTGTCGAGACCGCGTCGGGCAGGCCCTCGAGCTTCGCCGAGGGATCCTTCTCGCGAGACAGGATCTCGAGGAGGCGCGCGCCCGCGTACATGCCGTCGTCGAAGCCGTACCAGCGCTCGCCGAAGAACGTGTGGCCGCTCATCTCGCCCGCGAGCGCCGCTTGCGTCTCCTTCATCTTCGCCTTGATGAGCGAGTGGCCGGTTTTCCACAGCAGCGGCACGCCGCCGTGCTTGGCGATCCACGGCTTCAGGTTGCGCGTCGACTTGACGTCGTAGATGATCGTCGCGCCCGGCACCCGCGACAGCAGGTCCGCGGCGAAGAGCATGAGCTGGCGGTCGGGGTAGATGACGTGGCCGGCAGGCGTGACCACGCCGAGGCGATCGCCGTCGCCGTCGAAGGCGAGGCCCAGCTCGCAGTCGCCCTTCGCGAGGCGTTGCACGAGATCGACCAGGTTCTTCGGTTGCGATGGATCCGGATGATGATTGGGGAAGGTTCCGTCGACGTCGCAGAAAAGCTCGACCACGTTGCATCCCATCTTGCGGAAGAGCGTCGGCGCGTACGCGCCCGCGACGCCGTTGCCGCAGTCGACGGCGATCTTGAGCGTGCGCGAGAGCTTCACGTCGCCGACGATGCGCTGGATGTACGCGGATCCGATGTCGTGCTGCGCGTAGGTGCCCGAGCCGGCCGCGAAGCGGCCGTCCTCGATGCGCTGGCGGATCGCCTGGATGTCGTCGCCCGACAGCGTCGTGTCGTCGACCACCATCTTGAGGCCGTTGTAGTCGGGCGGGTTGTGACTGCCGGTGACCATCACGCTGCAGCCGGTGCCGAGATGCTTGGCGGCGAAGTACGTCATCGGCGTGGCGACCATGCCGAGGTCGATCACGTTCGCGCCGGAACGGCGCAGGCCGTCGGTAAGCGCTTCTGCGAGCTCGGGACCGGACAGTCGCCCGTCCCGGCCGATGGCGAACGTGTCGCGTCCGCGCTCCAGCGCAACCGATCCGAGGACTTGCCCGACCGCGCGCACGACGTCCGGCGTGAGCGTCTTGCCCACGATGCCGCGAATGTCGTACGCCTTGAAGATTTCGCTTGGGAGGTTCATTGGGGACATTTTCTCACGGTTGCCGGGGGACTCCGCGGTCCGCGCCGTCGAAGAAGCGGAGCACGCGAAGCGCCAGCCAATCCATGCGTCCGCGCCCCGGTCCGGTCATGAACCCGACGTGTCCGCCCTGCGGCGGCTGCTCCAGCAACACGTCGGGCGAGACCTCGTCCCGCGACGGCAGCGACGCCGCCGGGACGAAAGGATCGTTGCGTGCGTTGATCACGAGGGTAGGAATGCGCACCTTCGCAAGCCATGGCTTCGACGACGCGCGCGTCCAGTAGTCATTCGCACCGGCGAATCCGTGCAACGGTGACGTTACGCAGTCGTCGAACTCCCACATGGTCCGGGTGCGCGCGAGGCGGCGCGCATCGAGCTTGCCGGGAAAGCGCTCTGACATCGCGAGCGCCTTGGGGATGAGCGTTTGCAGGAAGTGGCGCGTGTAGATGCGATTGAGGCCGCGGTCGATGGCGATACCCGACGCCATGAGGTCGAGGGGCGCCGACGCCGTTGCCGCCGCGCGCAGCGTGTCGCGCGCGGATTCGCCGGCACGGCCGATCCAGTTCAGCAAGGCGCTTCCCCCGAGCGATACGCCGAACGCGAACATCGCGCCGTCGAACCGCGAGCGGATATGCGCAAGCATCGACCCCACTTCCTCGTAATCGCCGGAGTGATAGGCGCGCGGCAATCGATTGGGCTCGCCGCCGCAGCCGCGAAAATGCGGGATCACCCCGCGCCACTTGCGCGACGCGAGGTGGAACATCAGGTTGCGCGCGTAATGCGATCGCGCGCCGCCTTCGAGACCGTGGAACAGCGCCACGAGCGGTGCGCCGCTGTCGGCTGGCGTATCGAGCCAATCGAAATCCCAGAAGTCGCCGTCGGGCGTTTCGACGCGCTCGCGCCTCAGTGCCGCGTCCGGGCGCGGCAGGAAATACGGATAGATCGTTTGCGCATGGCCGCCCGGGAGCCAGCGCGGACCGCGGAACGGCATGTCGTCATGGCGGGGTGCGTCATCGCGCATCACGACCCCCACGCTCGCTTCGCTCGCTGCCCCCCGAGGGGGCGCAATTCGCGCTCGGGCGGCCCTTCGCGCTCATGGTGGGACGCTTCAGTTCCGTGTCCAGAACGGACGCGCCTTTACGAACCGCGCCCATGCCTGGGAGAGCGCCTCGCCCCGGCTAGCAGAACGGGCCGCTGCCCATCCTTCGAATGCGGCCGCGGCCGCCGAATGCGGCCCGGTGATCTCGGCCGCGACGCGCGCTGCGACCGCCGCGTCGTTCCAAGCGCCGAGCTCTTCCTGGAGCGTCGCGAGCGCCTTGCGATAGGCGCGCGTCTTCTTGCGCGGATACACCGACGCGAAGAACTCGGCCGCGTAGCGAAGCTTCTTGGCCGCAAGCCGTGCGGCATGTCGCGCCTCCGGCGCAGCGTGCGCGAGGTCCGATCCGAGGGCAATCAGCGCCTGGTGACGCCGCTTGAGCAGCGGACGCGCGACATCGCGCGCCGACCGCGCGAGCTTTTCATCGTGAGAGACACCCATGAGATCGGGCGACGCGGCGAGCGATGCGACCGACAGCACGAGACGCACGAAGCGCGGCGAGGCGACGGCCGCGCGCGCGTGCTCGCGCGCCGCCTTGCGTCGTGCGGTGGTGCGCGCCGCGAGCTTGGCCAGCGGCGCGGCGAGCGAAGCGCCGTTCCCGCGCGCGACGGCCTCGCGAAAATCGGGCAGCGTAGCGGTCACGAAAACATCGAAGTCGCGCGCCGGGCCGAGGGATTGCGCGAGCCATCGCAGCTCGACGCGCAACGGCTCGATGCGCGCGGTAGCGATGGTCCGCCGCGCAAGCGACAGGCACGCGCGCATGCGGCGCACGCCGATACGCATCTGGTGGATCCACTCCGGGTCGTCACGGGTCGCGACGCCTTGCGCATTGCCTTCGATTTGCGCGAGGCAGCTTCGCATGATCGACACGAAGGCGGCACCTGCGGTGCACTTGCTCGCAAGCTCGATATCCGAGGCGCGCAGCGGCTCGAATACCGAGGCAACGCGCAGGGCGTAGCCGCGCTCGGCCTTTGACGCGGGCTCGAGCGCGAGCGGGACGTCGGCCGCGAGCGCATGCGCGAGCTCGTAGAGCCTGCGCGGATCACCTGCCTCGAGCTCGAGCTCGATCTCGTGCATGGGCGCGCGCAGCACCGGCTCGCCGTCGTCGGTGCGCACTTCGCCGACGTCGATGCAAAGCTTGGCCATCGTGCTGTCGGGAAACGACAGCGGGACGACCGTGCGCCTGATGTCCGTGGTGAAGCGCGGGCTCAAGCCCCGCTGTTCGGCCTTGCCGAGCGTTCGCCGAAACGGCGTTGCCGCGAAGCGAAGCGGATCGAGGCGCGGTCCGCTCACCGGCCACTCGAACTCGGGTCGTGTGCTCAGCCCCCCCGCGGATGCGCCACGGACCGCCGGCCCCTTGACCGTCTGGATCCACTGCCGGCCGTCGCGGCGCAGCCGCAGCGCGACGCCCGCCGCCGCGAGTGCCCCGTCAGGGGTATCGAAGTAGATCGACGTGAGCTGCGAGGCGCGCGCCCGTGCCCGCTTGAACGGTTTCAGCGCCGGATGGCGAAGGATCGCCGCGGCGGCATCCGGCGCGATGCGAAGCTTGAGCTCGGTTTCCGTTGTCACGCGCTTGCGATCAAGCCTCGTCGCTGAGCTTGAGACGGCGCTGCACGACCGCGTCGGCCAGCGTGTGCAGAACGTCGGCGGTGGTATCCCACCCGATGCAAGCGTCGGTGATGGAGACGCCGTATTGCAACGGCTGACCCTGAACCAGATCCTGCCGGCCGGCGTTGATGTGGCTTTCGATCATGACGCCGAAGATACGCGCGTCCCCGCCGGCGAGCTGCCCTGCGACGTCCCGCGCCACGTCGACCTGGCGCTCGTGCTGCTTCTGGCTGTTCGCATGCGAGCAATCGATCATTACGCGCGCGGGCAAGCCGCTGTTCGCGAGCTCCTTGCACACGGCGTCGACGCTCGCGGCATCGTAATTCGTCGTCTTCCCGCCGCGCAGGATGATGTGGCAGTCCTCGTTGCCCGAGGTGTGCACGATGGCGGAGTGGCCGCCCTTGGTGACCGAGAGGAAGTGATGGGGCGCGCTCGCCGCCTTGATCGCGTCCACCGCGATCTTCACGTCGCCGTTGGTGCCATTCTTGAAGCCCACCGGACACGACAAACCCGACGCAAGCTGGCGATGCACCTGGCTCTCGGTCGTGCGCGCGCCGATGGCGCCCCACGCGATGAGATCCGCGATGTATTGCGGCGTGATCATGTCGAGGTACTCGGTGCCCGCCGGCAGGTCGAGCTCGTTGATCTCGAGGAGGATCCGTCGTGCGAGCCGAAGTCCTTCGTTGATTCGGAAGCTGTCGTCCAGACGCGGATCGTTGATGAGGCCCTTCCAGCCGACGGTGGTGCGCGGCTTCTCGAAGTACACGCGCATCACGATGATCAGCCGATCGGCGAGCTCGTGCTTGAGCGCCGCCAGGCGCGTCGCGTAATCGATGGCCGCGTCGTAGTCGTGGATCGAGCAGGGGCCGACGACCACGAGCAGACGATCGTCCGCGCCGTGCAGCACGCGATGGATGGCGTGGCGCGCCTCGTAGACTGTGGCTGACGGCCGCTGCGTGCAGGGAAATTCGCGCAGGAGATGCGAGGGCGGCGCGAGCTCCGTGATGTCGGCGATGCGCGTGTCGTCGATCGGGTATGCGCTCCCGCCGGCGGCGCTGGGGCCGGACTTGGGACGGTGGGCGGTGGAGGCGGGCACGGCGAACCCCTGCAAAGAAATCGAAGCTAAAACAAGATATTACCGCAGAAGTCAACGCCAGCCCATCGCCCTGTTGCGGTGCGGGATTGCGTCCCTGCAACACCCCCCGCCGGATGGTCGGCCAAATCGTTGCCTCGCGCGTTACGGATACCGTAGACTGGCCCGGAGATGTCGAAGGCGGCGTCCGCCGTCCTTAAAGAGGATCAACCGGGCTTTGTTCCTAGACCCGATCGTTTTGGCCATTCTGGAGGGGAATCTCGTATGAACAAGCTCTTGACCGCGGTTGCAGCTGCGGCGCTCCTGTGTGCGGCACCGGCGTTCGCGGCAGATACCAAGGCCGCGGACACGAAGACCACGAATTCGCAGCAGGACAAAATGACGGTGTGCAACAAGCAGGCCGGTGACAAGAAGGGCGACGAGCGCAAGGCGTTCATGAAGACCTGCCTCTCGAACGAGCCGGCCAAGCCGATGACCCAGAGCGAAAAGATGTCGATGTGCAACAAGAAGACAGCGGGCATGGCAAAGGACGAGCGCTCGAAGGCCCAAAGCGAGTGCATGAAGGCAGCGAGCTGACGATACGAACCGAAACCACGGTCGGGTGACCTCCTGTCCACCCGGCCGAAGTTGACAAGGCCGCAGCGGGTAACCGCTCGCGGCCTTGTTTTTCAGCCTTTCCGCAGCAGGAGGCCCTTCAAGTACTCGCCTTCGGGGAAACTGAGCGCGACCGGGTGATCGGCGCTCGCGCCGAGCTTCCGCACGATTTGCACGTCCGCCTTGGCGTCGACCGCGGCGCCCGCGACGATCTTCTGGAATAGATCGGCGGAGACGCCTCCCGAGCAGGAGAACGTGGCGAGGTTGCCGCCCGGCTCGAGCATCTTGAGCGCGAGCAGGTTCACGTCCTTGTACGCGCGTGCAGCGCGCTCCGCGTGCGCCGCGGTTGGCGCGAACTTGGGCGGATCGAGGACGATGAGGTCGAACATCGCGCCCGCGTTTCGAAGGCGGCGGAGCTCGACGAACGCGTCGGCCTCGATCCACTCGCTGCGCGAAGCGTCGAGGCTCGCGTTGCGCGCGACGTTCGCGCGCGCCTGCGCGATCGCGTCGGCCGAGCTGTCGATGGACGTCGCGCGGTCGGCGTCGCCCGCGAGCGCGGCGAGGGTGAAGCCGCCGGTGTAACAGAACACGTTCAGCACCCGCCGCCCACGCGCGAGAGCGCGGACGATGCGCCGGTTGTCCCGCTGGTCGAGATAGAACCCCGTCTTCTGGCCCGCGACCGGATCGACGCCGTACGCGATGCCGTTTTCAACGATGGCGAGGTCCCGCGGGAGCTCGCCGTACGCAACACCCGTTCGCGGCGAAAGGCCCTCGAGCGTGCGGACTTCCGCATCCGAGCGCTCGTACACGCAAGTGACGCCGGGAAGGTTTGCGAGGGCCGCAACGATCTCGGCGCGCCAGCGCTCGGCGCCGGCAGACGTGAGCTGCATCACGACCGAGCCGGCGTAACGATCGGCGACGATGCCCGGGAGGCCGTCGGACTCGCCGTGCACGAGGCGTGCCGCGTCATGCTTGGCGTCGAACATCGAGGCGCGCGACGCGGCCGCGCGTTCGACGCGTCGCGCGAGGAACGCGGCGTCGATGCCTTCGCCGGGATCGAACGTCCATACGCGCGCGCGAATCTGCGACGACGGCGAGTACGCTGCAAGCGCCAGCGCTTCGCCGCCCGCGCTCATGACGGTGACGGTGTCGCCGCCTTGCGGATCGCCTGAGACGCGGTCGATCGACCCTGCGAAGATCCAGGGATGCCGTTGCGCGACCGAGCGGTCGCGCGCGGGCTTGAGGAAGGCAGCCGGACCGCGCCCTGCGCGATCAGCCGAGCGCGACACCGAACAGCCGGCCGATCCCGTACGTGACCGCGCCGGCGAGCCCGCCGAGCAGCAGCATGCGCGCACCGGAATGCCACGCGCTGCGGCCCGTGAAGAGCGAGAACGTCGCGCCGATGGCGAAGAGCGCGACGCAGCTCACGCCAATCGACGTCGCGAGCGCACGGTTGCCGGAAGTTGCGAGGAATGGGATCAGCGGCAGCGCGGCGCCTGCTGCGAACGAGAAGAACGAGCTGGCGGCCGCGCCCACGGGCGAGCCGAGCTCTGACGGGTTGAGCCCCAGCTCCTCGCGCGCGAGCGTGTCCAGGGCCTGTTCGGGATCCGCCACGATCTGCTTCGCGAGCTTGGTCGCCTCGCGCTGAGGCAATCCCTTGGCGGCGTAGATGAGCGCCAGCTCCTGCGCTTCGGCCTCGGGATACTGCTTGAGCTCGTCGCGCTCCAAGCCGATCTGGTATTCGAACAGCTCCCGCTGCGAGCGTACGGATACGTACTCGCCCGCGGCCATCGCGAACGCACCGGCCGCGAGCCCCGCGACGCCCGATACGAGGACGAGCTTGGGATCCGTGGTCGCGCCCGCGACCCCGAGGATGAGGCTCGCATTGGATACGAGGCCGTCGTTGACGCCGAACACGGCGGCGCGCAGATTGCCTCCGCCGCCCAGGTTGCGATGGCGATGCTCGAGGGCGCCCTTGGGTATCGGCATCACGTGGCCGGAGTCGCTGCCGAGGGATGTGCCATAGACCGACATGCCCCGGACCTTCATGGCGGCGAGCACGGCCTTCATGCGCCGCGGGCCGAGCCAGCGCACGAGGCGTGCGACGAGGACGGTTCGCTGGTCGGGTTCGTAAGGTGGCGGCGGGGGGTTGCCACGCGCAGTGATCTGCGCGCGCCAGATGATCGCCTGCGCCTGGGCTTCGCCCGCGAGCCGCTGGAAGAGCTCCGCGCGAACGGTTCCCGACTCCGCTTCGGCGCACGCGCGGTATAGGTACGCCGAGCGCTGCTCTTCGAACCAACTGAGAAGCGGATTCACGACCGGACCCTAAAGCATCGATACGCGTCAAGCGTATCACGGCATGGGACCGCTAAACGGATCGCGTGATTCCCCCATCGACGCGAATGTTCTGGCCGGTGATGTAGCCTGCATCGGCCGAGAGGAGGAACGCCACGGTCTTGGCGATCTCCCCGGATTTTCCGTACCGTCCGGCCGGGATGCCGGCACGGATCTCCTCGTTCACGGGCCGCGTGTCGATGAAGCCCGGCAGCACGTTGTTCATGCGGATGCCGTGCTTCGCTTCCTGGTCCGCATACAGCTTGCAAAAGCTGCCCAGCGCGGCGCGCAGCGACGAAGAAACCGGAAAACGCGGGTCGGGCTCGTAGGCCGCGAACGTCGATATGTTGACGATCGCGCCGCCGCCCTGCGCGCGCATCGCCGGAGTGACCAGGCGCGCCACGCGCACGACGTTGAGCACCAGCATGTCGAGGCCGGCGTGCCAATCGTGGTCGGTCAAATCCAGCAGCGGCCCCTTCGGCGGGTTGCCCGTGTTGTTGACGACCGCGTCGATGCGGCCGTAGGCGTCGAGCGTTTCCTTGACGAAGCGCTCCAGGTCTTCCGCGCTGTCGACATTGCCGCGCGTGGCCCCGCCGCCAAGCTCGCGGGCAAGCTGCTCCACGTCTGCCGAGCGTGCGAGGAGCGAGACGCGGTAGTCGCGGGCGGCGAGCTCTCGGGCGCAGGCTGCGCCCATGCCCTTGGAGGCGGCGGTGATGAGCGCAACTCGTGTATCCGTCACCGGCGTCCCCCCTGGAGGAAGCGAGCACAGCGAGCGTGGGGGTCGTTCATCCAGTCGCTTCGTCGATTTGTGCCATGACCTCGGGCGTGAGCTTTGGCACGACGTCCAGTGCGCGCATGTTCTCGGCGACTTGCGATGGCCGGCTTGCGCCGGTGATCACCGTCGAAACGTGGGGGTTCTTGAGGCACCACGCAAGCGACATTTGCGCGAGCGTGCAGCCGAGGTCCTTCGCAATCGGCGCGAGCTTGCGCACCTTCGCAAGCTTGCCCTGGTCCGTGAGGCGTTCCTGCAGCCACTCGTAGCCCTTGACCGTGCCGCGCGAGTCCGGCGGGATGCCGTCGTTGTACTTGCCGGTGAGGAGGCCCGAGGCGAGCGGGCTCCAGATCGTCGTGCCCAGCCCGATGTCGGCGTAGAGCCGCGCGTATTCCTCGTCGACGCGCTCGCGGTGGAGGATGTTGTACTGCGGCTGCTCCATCACGGGTTTGTGCAGATGGTGCTTGTCGGCGATGTGCCATGCGGCGGCGATCTCCGCTGCCGTCCACTCCGACGTGCCCCAATACAGCGCCTTGCCGGCCGTGATCATGTCCGACATCGCGCGCACGGTTTCCTCGAGCGGCGTGTGCGGATCGGCGCGATGGCAGAAGACGAGGTCGACGAATTGGAGCTGCAAGCGGGCGAGCGAGCCGTCGATCGCCTGCATCAGGTACTTGCGGTTCAGCGTGTTCTTCTCGTTGGGGCCGTCGTGCAAGCCCCAGTAGAGCTTGGTCGAGACGATGTAGGAGGAGCGCCGCCAGTTGAGCTCCTTCAGCGCGACTCCCATGATGCGCTCGGACTCGCCCTTGGCGTAGACCTCCGCGTTGTCGAAGAAGTTGGCACCCGCGTCGTACGCGGCGGCCATGCATTCACGCGCGAGTCGCGTGTCGACCTGGTTGCCGTAGGTGACCCAGGAACCGAGGGAGAGCTCGCTGATGCGCAGGCCGGAGCGGCCGAGGGGGCGGTAGCTGCATGCTTTACAGCGTGGGCGGCCCGCGCTTTTGCGCCGCTTCGACTCGCTCCTGGCAGGCTATGCAGCGGGATGCCGACGGATTGGCGTGCAGCCGCCCATACGGGATGTTGGTCCCGCACTCCGTGCACTCGCCGTAGGTCCCGTCCTTGAGGTGGAGGAGGGCCGCATCGACTTCACGCAGCTCGCCGGCGTCGCGCGAGACCTCCGCGACGTCGAGTGCCGTCTCGAGATCGGCGACGGCCCAGTCGTCGGTCTCCTCCATGCGATTCCGCAAGCCGAGCAGGGCAGGGTT
Organism: uncultured beta proteobacterium; assembly: GCA_963707815.1. Classification (GTDB taxonomy): domain Bacteria; phylum Pseudomonadota; class Gammaproteobacteria; order Burkholderiales; family Casimicrobiaceae; genus VBCG01. The sequence continues at coordinate 476,815 of CAVPRK010000009.1, read as the reverse complement.
GTCCTGCGCCTCCAGCTTGGCGGCAAGCTCGAGGCGAAGCACGCGGCGGCGCTCATCGAGTTGCTTCGCGAGCGAAGTGCGTTCGGCGGCGGTCAGTTTCTGGGACATGCGGTGTCTCCCGTTGCAACTCCATTATCCCACCCTCTTGAAACCGGCGCGCCCAACCACAGATTGCCGATGAGGGCACGCGAAGCGTTTGCGCCAGCCCAGACAATCACCAGCCAATTCGAAGAGGAACATCATGACTGCATTGCAAGTCTACGGTCCGTTCGCGGACGCAGGTTTCGAGGACCTCGTGCGCGGCTTCTTCAAGCCGCTTCGCCAGGTCCGCGAAAGCGCGGCTCCCATCAAGGTCGACGTGGTCGAGAAGGGCGACGCCTACGTGGTCAAGGCGGAGATCCCGGGCGTGAAGAAGGACGACATCCAGGTCACGATCGAAGGTAACCAAGTCACGATCGCCGCGGAAGTCAAGCGAGAGTCCGAGCAGAAGGACGGCGAGCGCCTCGTGCGCAGCGAGCGTTACTTTGGCTCCGTCTATCGCAGCTTCGTGCTGCCCGCCGATATCGACGAGGCCGCCAGCAACGCGAAGTACGAGGACGGGGTGCTCGAGCTGACGCTGACGAAGCGTGCCGAATCGGCAGCGAAGAAGCTCACGATCCAGTAATCCGCGTCAACGTACGCGTTTGGCGGCGTACTCTTCCTCGACGTTGTCGCGGAAGAAGCTCCACGGCGACGACGCCGTGGAGAAGCGCCGCCATACTTCGGGCGACACGCCGGCATATTCGTAAGTGCCGGCGGTCAGCTCGACGACGAGCTTCTTTTCGCGCTCGTCGTATCCCGCGGCGCGCAGGTTGCCGCCGCTCATGCGCTTCATCGTGACTGGCATAACGACCTTTCACGCGGCCGCGGAGTCATTTGCGAACGCGGTTCCATTCCACGATCGCCGCATCGTCCTGATCGCCGAAGCCCGCGTCGACGGCAGCGCGGAACGCGCTCTGCGCGGTCCTCGCCATGGGCGCGTCGACGCCGACCTCGCTTGCGAGATCGACCGCGAGTCCCACGTCCTTGCACAGGATACGCGTCGCCGCGCGCGGCACGTAGTCGCCGTCGAGCGCGCGCGGGATGCGGTCGGCAAAGATCCACGACGCGCCGGAGCTTGCGGCGATCACGTCGTGCACGAGCCGCGCAGGGAGACCCGCGCGCTCGGCAATCGCGATGGCTTCGCCGGCCGCCGCGAGGTTGGCGGCGGCGAGCATGTTGTTGACGATCTTGAACTTCGCCGCATCGCCGGCGCGCGTTCCCACGACGAAGACCTTGCCCGCGATCGCGCGCAGCAGCGGGCCGCAGCGCTCGATTGCTTCAGGCGCGCCCGAGAGCATCATCGTCATGGTGCCGTCCGCGGCCCGCTGCGGCCCCCCCGAGACCGGCGCATCGATCGCAGTTACGCCCACGCGAGCCAATCGCGCGGCGAACGCCGCGGTGTCGCCCGGCGCGACGGTCGAGCCAAGCAGCACGGTTGGCTTGGCGTCGCTTTCTGCTATCCCGTCGCGGCCGAACAGCACGTCCTCGATCTGCGCGCTGTCGACCACCAGGACGACGACCGCGTCGCACGCGCGCGCAAGCGCGGCCGGAGAGGGGTGGCACGCTGCCCCATACCTCGACGCCTCGTCGTGCGCCTCCGGGCGGACGTCGCGAACGTGGGCGGCAAAGCCGCCGCGCAACAAGCTGCGCACGACGCCCATACCCATGGCGCCGGCGCCGACGACGCCGACGTTCATCGCTATTTGGGCGGCGGCATCACGGCGTACGGCTCGCAGTCGCGCAGGGGTGCGGACTGGTTGTCGACGATGAACGTGAGCTCGGTGCCGCGTCCGCGCAGCTCCATCGATCCGTTGCTGTAACGCACGATGGAGCCGGTGGATCCGGTGGGAATCTGGTAGAGCGTGACCCGTTGGGTGCCGGGAAGCAGGATACGCGCCTCGCCCTCGGCGAACCGGACGACGAACCGCTCCCCGTTCAGCTGGCACGCGAACGTGGTCTTGGCGAGCTCTTCCTCGCGCTTCTTCTGGAAGGGGTTTTCACAGGCCGTGAGTAGAGCCGCGACGGCCACGACGAGCATGTATCGATTCACGCCGCGGAGGATAACACCGCGACCGTAAGCGCCCCCACGTTCGCATAATTGCATTGCTCGCTGCCCCCCAAGGGGGCGCAGTCAGTACCTCGGGGCGGCCCTTCGGTACTGACGTCGCTCTCTAGCACTCCACGACATTGACGGCGACGCCGCCGATCGAGGATTCCTTGTATCGTCCAGTCATCGACCGCGCGGACTCCTTGAGCGAGTTGGCGAGGGCGTCGAGGCCGACGCGCGGATTGGGATGGCGCACCGCGGCCACCGCTGCACTGTACGCGCGCGCGGCGGCCAACGCGCCGCGCTCGATGCACGGATCCTCGACGCGTCCGGTCGCGAGATCGCATCCAAGGCCCAAGTGGGGCTCGAGCGCGCGCTCGGCGGCAAAGAGAATCTGCCCGTTGCTTGCGTTGTGCACGGCGGCGTAGCCTGCCGCTGCCATGGCGGCGGCCACGCCGATCTCGCCTTGGCAGCCGGCCTGCCGAACGCCGGCGCTGCGCAGGATACAGCCCACCGCGGCGCCTGCCAGGAGGAAGTCGGCCGACCCCTCTTCGTGAGCGAGTGGTGCGGTATCCCGCCACAACTGGAGCAACGCCGCCACTGGGCCGGCAGCGCCCGACGAAGGCGCGGCCACCACCTTGCCGCCGACCGCGTTCTCTTCCCCGACGGCAGTCGCGTAAACCGAGCAGACCTGCTCGGGCATCGCCCCCGTCGCGCGTACGGCATCGTTCCATGCACTCGCGCTGCGACGACGGCCGCCGGGCAGCTTGCCTTCCGCGTTGATGCCGCGCTCCACCGAACTGCGCATCGTCTGGGCGATCGACGCGAGCGCGACGCGTACTTCGGCGGGGCTATAGAGCGCGCATTCGTTGGCACGCACGAGGTCGCTCACGCGCTTGCCTTGCATGCGGCACACATCGAGCAGCGATTGCGCGGAGTTGAAGCTGTAGGGCACGCGCGGCGCGCGCGCGCCGGCCTGGTCGTCCTCGCCGATGACGTCGCCCCCGCCGATCGAAAAGTAGACGCGAGACGCGAGGACATCGCCGCGCGTGTCGCGCACGAGGAACCGCACGGCGTTGCCGTCGTAGGCGAGCGAGTGCTCGATGACCTGCCGGATGTCCCGTGAAGTGTCGAGACGCGCGCGGTGCTTGCCGTTCAGCAGGACGCCCGCTTCGGCTTCCGCCCGTGCGTGACACTGGCGCAGCGCTGCGCCGTCGCAACGCTCGGGGATGACGCCGCAGAGACCTGCGACGATGGCGTGCGACGTCGCATGATCGCGGCCTTGGAACGCGAGCCCGCCATAGAGCTCCGCCTCGATGCGGTGAACCATGGGAAGGAGGCCGTCGGCGGCGATGTCGTGCACAAAGCGGAGCGCGGCACGCTGCGGCCCGATCGTGTACGTGGACGATGGTCCCGGCCCGATGCGATACAGCTCGAACGCGCTGACGAACAACCCGCCCCCCAGGCTCTCGACGCTCGCGCACGTATCGCGCGATGCCAATTGAGAACGCAAGTATGCGAACAGCGGCGTTTGCGCGCACGCGAAACCGAAAGCCGGTGCATTGCAACCGCCGAACGGCGACTTTGTCGATTACATACCGGAGGGCGCAAAACGAGCGCGCGACGGGTACGACAGCACCTCGGCCACACCCTGCGAACGAAGGGCGTGCTGTCCCGACTGCCACCATTCCGCGGCCAGGAGGTCGGCGTGGTGCGCGAGGAACGCACGCCGTACGCGCTCGTCGGTCAGGAGGAACGTCGCGAACTCCTCGGGAAACACGTCGTGCGGGCCAACGGGATACCACACGTCGCCCGACATTTCGTCGAATCCCGGCGGAGGCTCGGGAATGCGGCGGAACCGGCAGTCGGTCAGGTACTCGATCTCGTCGTAGTCGTAGAACACCACACGCCCGTAGCGCGTGATGCCGAAATTCTTGAACAGCAGATCGCCCGGGAAGATGTTGACCGCGGCAAGCTCGCGGATCGCGTCGCCGTAGTCGCGCACGGCGCGCACGCGCTGCGCGTCGTCCGCGTGCGCGAGGAACATGTTGAGCGGCGTCATGCGCCGCTCGATGTAGAGGTGGCGGACGATGATGCGGTTGCCTTCCTCCTCGATTTGCGAGGGCGCGGCGTGGTAGAGCTCGTCGATGAGCTCCTGCGAGAAGCGGTCGCGGGGGAACGCGACGTCGGAGTACTCGAGGATGTCGGTCATGCGCCCGGCGCGGTCGTGGTGCTTCACGAGCGCGTATTTCTGGCGCACGCGTGCGGCATCGGTGTCCTTGCTTGCCGCAATGCGGTCCTTGATGACCTTGAACACGTAAGGGTAGGACGGCAGCGTGAACACGGTCATCACGAGGCCGCGGATGCCGGGCGCGACGATGAAGCGGTCGCGCGAGTGGGCGAGGTGATGCAGGAAATCGCGGTAGAAGAAATTCTTGCCGCCCTTTTGCAGGCCCACCATGGTGTAGAGCTCGGCGGCGGTCTTGTCAGGCAACATCACGCGCAGGAAGCTGATGAAGGCGGCGGGCACCTCCATGTCGACCAGGAAATAAGAGCGGTTCGCGGAGAAGAGGAGGGCCAGCTCGGTCTCGTCGATCAGGAGTGCGTCCACGTACAGGCGCCCGTGATCGTCGTGCTTCAGGGCCACCGTGAACGGCACGTTGCTCATCCCGTTGACCACGCGACCGACGGCGTACGCCGTGCGATCGCGATAGAACAACGACGACAGCATCTGGATCTGGTGGTTCGCCTCGGGGCGATAGGGACGCGGCGTGCGCTTCCGGAACGCGCGCAGCAGATTGCGGATGTCGCGGCGGAAGTCGGCGAAGCGCGTGCGCAGCGCGTAGTCGAGCACGATGTCGACGAGCGCGTGGCGCACGCCGTCGGCCTTCGGGTAATAGCTCCGGTACGTGGGGGGGTCGGCCTCGATGTGCTCGGTGGAGACCGCCGGCCGCACGAAGATGAAGCGATTGTGGAAATACGTGCGATGCAGGATCTTGCAGGACACCGAGTTGAAGAACGTCTCCGCGCACTCGGGCTGCTTGTGGTCGATGAGGAGGCCGATGAAGTGAAGCTTGACGCGCTCCCACAGTGCGTCCGCTTCCAGGCCCGCGGAGCGATATTCGCGCTCGATGCGCTCGACGGCCTCCTCGACTCGGCGGTCGTAGTAGTCGATGCGGTCCCCGCCCACCTGGCGGATGGCGCGCCAGTCGCCGGCCTCGAAATAGGTCTTGGCGGCGCGCGCGCAATCGCGGAAGAGCGCGTAGTGTCGGTCGAAGCCGTCGCGCACCGCGATTGCGATCGCGCGGGCGGTGTCGTCGGCGGAAGGGGGTACGGCGGGAGCCGCAACGGCGGTCAGGGCGCGGACGGGCATGCGGAAGAAAGATCGCGGCGGCGAGCCCGATTTGGCATCATAGCGCAATGGTCCGTGCAAGCCTCGCGTGGGTGCTCGCGGTCGCAACCGCGGCGGCCTCCGCGCAATCGATCGTCAGGTGCGTCGACGCCGCAGGCAACGTCACGTACCAGGATGCGCCGTGCACGAAGGGGGAGGCAGGGCGCAACGTCGAGTTGCCGAAGGCGGAGACACGCGAGGACACAACCGCCTGGGAAGAGGCGGCTCGATCTGCGCGGGTGGTGCGCGGCATGCCCAAGCGTTGGGTGCTGCGCTCGAAAGGCGCGCCTTACGAGATTCGGCCGCCGGACGCGCGCGAGGACGCGACCGAAGTATGGCGTTACGCGGGCAAGGACGGCACCGCGATCATGGTGGGATTCGCGGGTCCCAACGTGGCGTGGGTCCGCGACGACAAGGGGACCGTGCCCGCTTCAAAGCCCTCGGCGCCCGCCGTGGTTACGGCCTCGACGCCGAAGCCTTCGGTGCAGGGTGCGCAGAACCGCAAGTTCGTGTTGCCGGGACGCTATTGCGAGCACGTGTTCGCGGAGATCGGCGCCGCCGACCGCGAGGAAAGCGGGGCGGCGCCTCCTCCGGGCGGCGATGCGCAGTCGTCGGCCGAATCGGTCAAGCGCTATTTCTACGATCCGGCCGCCGGCGACCCGTCGATGCGCACGGCGTTCAGCTGCGTCGACGGCAAGGTCATCGACGTCGAGCGCACCGTGGTGCAATGACCGTTCACCGGAGCGGTCCGTTCGCGCGAAGGGCCGTGCTCCGCTTCGCGCCGCGTTGAGTCGGCCGCGTACGCTCGCTCGGTGACGGCCTCGGCCTCCCGCGAACCAGGTTCGCGGCCGCCTCTCGCTAGGCTCCGAGCGCGAACTGCGCCCCCTCTGGGGGCAGCGAGCGGCGCCCTTGTTGTTGTCGCGAGCGTGGGGGTCCTATTTGACAGCGTCGGCCTGCGCCTGCAGGTCTTTCACGGTGGCGTTATAGGCGGCGATCGCGTTGTTGGAGTCAGCGACCGCCGTATTGGCCGCCTTGACCGCCGCGTCCGCCTTTGCTTGCAGGTCGCCGATGTATTTCTTCATGCACTCCTGCCACCCCTGTACGTCCTTGTTCCAGCCCCGCATCTTCTCGGTCGACGCGAGGCGCCCGGGATGCGGATCGGGCTTGGCGCATTGCGACGTATCGGCGGGGGCGCAGCAGCGGGGGTTTGCGCGATGGCAAGCGAAGCTGCCGCTGCGAACACTGCGGCCGCGGCGAGTCGAACGTAGATCATGGAAAAAGCTCCGAAAGGGTGCGAAGCGCAATTTTAGCGCCCCCACGCTCGCGGCAAAGACAAAGCCGCCGCTCGCTCCTCCCTATGGCGTAGGAATGCGCCGATTGTGGCGGGCCGCGGGCCATGCTTACATCGACTTCATGATCAAGCGGACGACCGCCGTTGCGTTGCTTCTCGTAGTTGGCGCGTGCCAGCAGGCGCCGCCGCCCGCCGCGCCTGCGGCGACCAATCCGGCATCTCCGATCGCATCCTATCCGCCGGCGGCTTCTGCGCCCGCCACGTCGCCCGCCGCCGCGAAGGCAGCCAGGATGGCGGTGCCGTCCCTCGACTTTCCCCCGGGCCCCTTTACTTCTGCGAATCTTCGTCGGGGCGCAAGGCCATCGACTACGAGCCGCGCGTCGAGCAGCTCTGCCGTCGCCATCCCGAGATGGGACCGTGCCAGTACGAGCGCGACCAGTGCCGCGCGCACGGCGGGCGCGTCTATACCGCGCGCAACGAAGAGGTTACCGTGGCAGTGGAAGCGGAGTACGACCGGGTCGTGCGCCGGGTCCGCTTCCAGGGTGACTCAGGGAAGAAGTAGCGCCTACGGTCCTCGAGCAAACGTGTTGCACGTGCGCGGATCGCCCGTCGACATGCCTTGCCGGAACCAGTGCACGCGCTGCGCCGCCGTGCCGTGCGTGAACGCATCCGGGGACACGCGGCCCTTGGTGATGTTGTCGTCCCCGACCGCCGAGGCGGCGCGCAAACCTTCCTCGACATCGCCCGCCTCGAGCAGGTTGCGCTTGGCGGCGTAGAAGCCCCATACCCCTGCATAGCAGTCCGCCTGCAACTCGAGGCGCACCGACGCCTCGTTGCGCGCGCGCGGATCGCCGCGCTGCGCGGTCTGCTTGAAACTTGTCCATCGTTCCCAGCAGGTTCTGGACGTGGTGGCCGATCTCGTGCGCGATCACGTACGCGGCGGCAAAGTCGCCGGGCGCGCCGAACTTGCGCGACGACAGCTCCTGGAAAAAGCGCAGGTCGAGATAGACCTTGCGATCGGCCGGGCAGTAGAACGGTCCGCTCGCCGACGTGGCGCCACCGCACGCCGGACCTCGTGCTGCCGCGAAACTCACGCAGCGTCGGCGGCTCGTAGCGCGAGCCCATCTGCTTGAAGAGCGCGGTCCAGACGTCCTCGGTGTCGCCGACGACGCGACGCGCGAATGTCGAACGCCGGATCCTTGGCTCGCACGTTGCTCGTTCGTTTGCGAGGGTGCCGTCTGCGACGGCTGCGTCACGACCGGTCCGCCGCCTTCCATCATGCCCAGCATCGAGAGAGGATTGATCCCGAAGATCAGGCTCACGATGACGATCAGGATCATTGCGCCGCCGCCAAGGCGCATGCCGCCGCCGAGCGGAAAGCCGCCGCCGCCGCTGCCGCCTTGCTCGACGTTGTCGCTCGGTCGCATGTCGCCCCAACGCATGGCCTTCTCCTTGCGCTTGCTCGTGGAGCGATTCTACTTCGCCTGCGCGATGGCTCTCGCTAAGTCCTGGTACTCGTCGCAGCGTTTGGTGCAGATGCGCTCGAGCGCCGTCAGGTGCTCCTGCGCCTTCGCCTTGTTGCCGACCAGGAGATAGGCCTCGCCGATGTACTCGTGCGCGCCCTTGTGTTTGGGATCGAGCCGAAGCGCCTCGTTGTAATGGCGGAACGCGAGGTCGTATTTCTTCTGGTTGCGGTAGGCGTAGCCGAGCAGGTTCTGCGCATCGGCGTTGGTAGGCTCGACCTTCACGACGCTCGAGAGGAACGTCACCGCCTTGTCCCAGTCCTTCGCCTGGACCGCTTCGACGCCGAACTCGAAGTCCGGATTGCTGACGGGCTGCGTGACCGCGGCGTCCGCGAACGCGCGCGACGGGAATCAAAAGCACGAGTAAGCAGGAAAAGCGTGTGCATTCAACGACCTTTCAAGGCTTGAGCGCGCGGTAGAGGAACGGAAGGCTCACGTCCATCCGATAGTCGATCGACGAATGGGTGTCGTCGAACTCCTCGTATGTGTGCGCGATGCCGTGCTTCGCAAGCTCGCGGGACAGGATGCGCGCGCCGTAATGCAGGTGGTACTGGTCGCGCCAGCCGCAGTCGACATAGATGCCGCGCAGCGATCGAAGCGCGCGCGTGTGACGCGCGACGAGGTTGATGGGATCGTGCTCGCGCCAGCGCGCCCAGCGCCGCGGAATGATTTCGCCGGTGTCGAGATCGACCGGCAAGCGGAATCCCAGCGGCGCGCGCGGATCGGGATCGTAGGTCGCGGCCATCGCGATCTCCATCAGCGTGTGCGCCTCGGCGTCGTTCATCTTCTCCTTGTCCCACATCGAATTCAGGAAACGTCTTACGCGGCCATCGTCGCGGCCGTCGGCGGCCCGCTTCGCCCGCGTCGGTTGCCTACCCGGGCGAAGCGCCGGTCTGCGGTAGCGCGCGAGCTCGTTCAGCGTCCGCGGCCAGTCGGAGAGGTAGCACCACTCGAAGTACGCGTCGCCCGAGTGATCGGCGATCGCGCCCCAATGCTCCGCGTACTGCATGCCGTGGATGATTGCGCCGTAGCCGCCCGATGACTTGCCGAAGCACCCGCGATGGTCGCGCGATGCGAGCGTGCGGAACTCGCGGTCGACGTACGGGATGAGCTCGCGCGTGAGGTAGTCCGCGTAACGCCCCACGGCGGAAGAGTTGACGTACTGGTTGCCGCCGAGCGACGTGAAGCAATCCGGGAACACGACGATCGCTGGTCCCATCCGCCGCTCGGCAATGAGCCTCGCCGCGCGTTCGGGAACGTTTTCGTCGAAGGGCCGCCAGTTGACGTGCGCCAGCCCCGAACCCGTGAAGCCGACGAGATCGAACAACACCGGAAAGCGTCTCCCGCGCCCGGCGCTGCGGCCGCGCAGCGTTCCCTCGTCGTACCCGGGGGGAAGCCACACCGCGAGCTTGCGAACGTGCGGGTCGCCGAGCGGATTGTCCGCGAGCACGCGGGACGTATGCTCGACGACGACGATAGAGCCTGCAGGGTGCAATGCGCGTTTGCGTGCCATCGAAGTAGTGTTTGTGGTGGGCCGCACGATTGTGCCGTGCGGTGCCGGTCACGGCAATCATGCGCGCGCAGGGCCCCCGGGGTCCCATATGCTGCGCAGCAGCGTTGATTAAACGACAACGCCGTGTAGGATGAACTCATGAACTCGATGCGCCGCGTGGCTGCGCTCGTTGCGGCGTTGGCGTGCTGCCTGCCGGCGTCGGCGAGCAAGCTGACGATGGCCGATTGCTTCGAAGGATCGGACTTCATCGCCAACGCCGCCCTGGCACGCGAGAACGGCATGTCGCGCGCCACCTTCCTCGGGCGGCTCGAGGAGGATCTCGAGCTCATCCAGGCCTATCCGCCGCAGCTGCGGTGGTTCGCCAAGGATCGGGACGACGAGGCTTTCCTGTACGAGAACGCGCGCGAGGTGTTCGACCAGCCGCTCACGCCCGACCAGCATCGCGCGCGCTTCCTCGCGGCCTGCCTGGACCGCGGGATGGTGTGACGCCTTCAGGGGGGAAGGGAATCGCGCGCTTCCTTGAGAGTCGCCGCTTTTGAAAGCGGCGCGTCGTGCCCCGCGCGCATGATCTTCCATCCGCTCAAGTCCATCGTGTCGGGCAACGTCGCACGGCGCGGCGCGAACGTCGCGACGCCGTCGAGCGTGACCGCATCGGTCTTGCCCGCGATCGCGTTGCCATTTCGATCTACCGGTCGGAAGCGAAGGCGAAGATTGAACCCGACCTTGTCCGTGCCGGCGTTGCGCACGGAGCCGGCCATGTTCCACGGCGCGCCGTAGAGCATTGCCTGTCGTGGCGCGGCGGTCCGGATGTACTGCGTGCTGCTCGATGCGGTGATCGAGCGCGGCTCGGTGACGTCGGTCGGCGGGCCGATGACGCCGAGGTCCAGCAGCAGCGCGGCGAGCTGCGACATCATGATGGGAACGGAAAGGGCGTAGTCGACCGCGTTGCCGGGATCGGGGATCGTCTCGCGCGTGCGGTGCGCGAATCCGTCGATGCCGAAAAGAACGATCTCTCCGCCTCGTTTGTAGTCCGCGAGCTGTTCGCGATACGTCACGTGCAACTCGCCGTTGTCCGCCTGCTCGATCTCGTAGCGCGCCGTGAATGTGGGCGCCTTGACGCGCAAATCGAGTCGCGAATAGAGCATCCAACGGCCGGCCGCGCATAGCGCCGACCATTTGGTCGGGCCGCATTCGCGATGATCGGCACCCGGCATTTGAAGGTTTGCCGGCGGCTCGGGGAGATCCGACAAGGGGCCGCTCGGCAGCGGCGTCTGGGCGTGTGCGCAAACGCTGGAAAGTGCGAGGGCCAGGAGAAAGTGGAGGCGCATGGTTCGGCCGGATTCTAACCGGCTCGGGCCACGCACCTGGGTGCTGTGTCGACCTGCGGTCGAGTTACGCCGACAGGTGCAAGCCCGGGCGGCCCTTCGCGCGAATGCTACGCGGCGACCTCCACGCTCGATTCGGCTGCGATCACCTGCGCCGCGGCGTTGATCACCGCCGCGATGCGTCCGACGTCGCGCAATTGCTGCGTCGTGAGGCCGGTCTCCTGCAGCAGCTTGTAGTGCGATCGCACGCAGAACTCGCACTTGCCGACGATCGACGCGGCCAGCGCGTAGAGCTCGAAGCTCTGGCGATCGACGCCGCCGTGCGTCGCGTAAGCGTTCATGCGCAGCTCGGCGCGCATCGTCTTCAGATCGGCGTCGTCCGCCATCTCGACGAACGGGTACCAGACGTTGTTCATGCCCATCAGCGCGGCCGCGGTGAGCGCGGCCTGCGGTGCAGCGTCGTCGAGCGTGCGCGTCGCTCGCGGATGGCGTCCACGATCGGTGCCGACTTGGCGGCGAACGCCGCCGCGAGCGCCGCGCCCGCGGCGGCGATCGGCGAAAGGCTCGAGCGCAGCGATCACCGCGTCGAGGTTGAGGCGGATGTCCTTCGCGTAGTCGGGCAGCCGCGCCTTCAGGATGGTGATTGATTCGCATGCTCGGCTCATCCGAACGTGTCCCGTCGCGCGCAGGTGCCGGCTTACAGCGTGCTGCCGCCCACGGTGCGATTGCACGGGCACAGCTCGTCGGTCTGCAGCCCGTCCAGGATGCGCAGGATCTCTTCCGGGTTGCGGCCGACGTTGAGGTTGTTGACCGACACGTGCTGGATGACGTTGTCGGGGTCGACGACGAACGTCGCCCGCAGCGCAACGCCTTCCTGCTGGCATCGCGCACGCCGAGCTGGTCGACGAGCGAGCCGGTCGACATCGGCGAACTGCCAGTGGTTGAGGCTCGTCAGGTCCTTGTGGTCGCGGCGCCAGCCGAGCTTGGCGAACTCGTTGTCGGTCGATCCGCCGAGCACCACGGCGTCGCGGTCGGCGAAGTCCTGCGCGAGCTTGGCGAAGCCGACGATCTCCGTCGGACACACGAACGTGAAGTCCTTCGGGATAGAAGTAGATGATCTTCCACTTGCCCGCGAACGAGCGCTCGTTGATCGGCTCGAACGCCGACACGCCGTTTTCCTCGTGCTGGTTGAACCCGGGCTTGACGCCCACCACGTTGAACTGCTTCGATTTTCTGGCCTACGGTCTTCATGAATGCGCTCCTTGTGCGACGCGCCGGTGGATCCGGCGCAGTTGCTCGATGAGAACGATTCATATGGTCAGGGATGCGTCGATAATTCAATTTGATTATAGTTATGGTCGCGTTAACGCAGGGTTATCGGCGGCGCGCCGGCGCCCAATAGCGCTAGCGGCTTGGCGGGCTTGGCGAGCATGCGTGCCGCGGCATTGGCGCGGTGCCGCAGCGGCACTGCGTACGAGGCGCGCTCCTTGCGGTGACGGCGACCGTCGACGGACAGCCTGTAGTCGTACGTCAGCTCCTCGCCGGGCTGGATCCGTCGCTTGGCCTCGATGAAGACGCGGCCGTCGTCGTCCTCGTACGTCACGCAGTTCGGCGAGCACGAGTGGTTGATCCAGCGCGCCGCGTTGCCGCGCACGCGCGCGTCGATGACGCGGCCGTCGTCGATCTCGAACAGAAACGTGTGGGAGGGATCGTCGGGATCGCTGTCCGGGCGCGGCAGCGCGTCGTCCCACGAGGTGCGCTTGCCCTTGTATTCGATGATGCGCTTGCCGCGGGGAATCGTCTCGGTGGACGAACACGCCGCGGCCATGGATGGCGGAGCGGCGAACGGAGTAAGGCTTGCGTCGAGCGGCTTGCGGCATTGAAAGTCAGGTTGGTTGGAAAGCCTGGATTTTCGCACGCTATCGAAGCGCGACGAGCAGCAGCGGCGTGGTGATGGCCGAAAGCGTCGTCGTCAGCACGAGACTCGTCGCGACCGGCGCTTGCAGCGCGTCGAACTGCCGCGCCATGATGTACACGTTCGCCCCGACGGGCAGCGATGCGAGCATCACGACCGCTTGCGTTTCGATCGCCGGCAGGGCGAGAGCGCGCGCGATCGCGTAAACGGCGAGCGGCGCGGCGACCAGCTTCAGCGACGACAGCGCCGAGGCTCGGCGCGATGCCTTTGCCGATCCCGTACTCGGCGAGGCCCATGCCCAGCACGATGAGCGACATCGGCACCGCCGCGGTGCTCATGAGGCCGAGGGTGTCGGTGATCACGCGCGGCATGGCAAGGCCCGTGTACGAGAAGCCGATGCCGAGCAGCACCGAGCTCACGACGGGGTTCAGCACGACGCCGCGCGCGGTCTTCGCGAAGCCGCGCATCGAGACTTCGCCGGCCCGCGCCCATTCGACCGACACCGTGACGAGGGTCCACAGCACGAGGGAGTTGAACACGACGACGAGCGAGACCGCCGGCAGCGACGCGTCGCCCAGAATGATTTTCGCGAGCGGGATGCCGAGCAGCACGTTGTTGCTGAAGATGGTGCCCATCGCGAAGATGGTCTGCGAGACCCCGTCCATCGCGAACGCGCGCGACGCGACGATGCGCGAGACGACGAACAGGACGAGGCTTCCGCCGAAGTACGCGACGAGGAGGCGCGCATCGACCGGAGGCAACGATCGAAAGTCCATCATCAAGCGAAAGAGGAACGCGGGAATCGCGATGCTGAACGTGAAGCGCGTCAGCGCGTCGGACACGGCGGGCGGCCAGCGGCCCCAGCGCGACAGCGCGTAGCCCACGAACACGAGCAGGAACAGCGGCGCGGTGAGCGCGAGAAGATCCGGAAACGACGAGAGTATGGCCGTCAGACCAGGTCTTTGAGGGTGATGGTGCGTTCGCCGCCGGCTTGCATGCGCAAGCGCACCTTGCGGCCCGGCGTCCCCGACAGCGCGCTACGAAGAGCGGCCAGCGTCGAACCGGTCCATGGCTTGCCGTCGATGGCGACGATGACGTCACCTGGTGCCACACCCGCGACCGCCGCCGGCCCGCCTTCGACGACGTGCACGACCTCGAAGCCTCCGTCGCCGCGCTCGATCCAGATCCCGGCTCGGTCCCACACGTCGGGCTTTCCGGTGCTCGCGGTCTTGTCGAAGTACAAGCTGCCGCCGGGAAAATCGAACGTGACCGCGAAGCGCATGAGGATGCCGTTGCCGACGCTCCCCGCCAGTTCGCGGTCCGCAACGGCGCCTGCATCGGTGAGCGAGAGCATCGTCACCGGGTCGTTGATCGTGACCTCGCCCAGCTCCAGCGTACGCACGCGCGCAAGCGTGGCCCGCAACAGGCCCGCGACGCTCGCGCCGTACACGGCTTCGACCTTCGACGCGTAGCGCTCGCGAAGCTTGCGGTCGTCGGCGAACGATTGCGACAGCGTGAGCGATCCGCGGTTGCCGGTGTTGACGAGGAACAGCCCGGCCTCGCCGTCGACACGGCCGCGCACCGCCGCCTGCTGGCCGCGCAGCATGACGGGGACGCTCGCTCCGCTGCCTGCGTACTTGAACTTCCCTGGGTCGTAGAGCGTGGCGCGTCCGCGCTCGTAGTCGAGCTTGACCGGCAGGCGCTTGAAGATCTCGAAGCCGATAACGCCGGCAATGTCGGCCATGCCTTCGACGCGGCGCAGGAAGTCGCCGATATCCACCGTGGCAAACGATTGCCGTTCGAGGAGCACCCCGCCCAGGTCGACCCGGTCGACGCGCACGACGCTGACGTTGCCTTCGCCGCCCGGCGGCGCGATCGCGAGCGCGGCAGCCGTCTTCGGCAGCAGCACGCTGCTGCTTGCCGGAGTCGAACACCATGCGGTACGGGCCCTTTCCGTTCAGCATCACCTTCACGAACAGGTGACCGTTGTAGAGCTCGAACGGCACGTCGACTTGCGGGCGGCCCGCTGGAAAGGCGAAGTCGGGCTTGGGCGGCTCCGGTTGCGCGAAGCGTACAGCGGTCAGCGGCGTGTTGAACTCCATGAGCTCGACGGTCACGAACTCGTCGTGCCGCGAGTCGCCGCGCGATGCGCGCACGCGAAACGGCATCTTCACGCCCGACACGTCGCGCATGTCGAAGTAGAGCTCGGTGCGCGTGGTCTGTCCTTCGCGCTCGACCAGGCGCTCGATGAGCTTCGTTTCCGTATTGACCCAAAGCTCGAACGGACGTCCGCCTTCGGGCGTGATGCGGATTACGTCGAACCACGCGCCGTCCGCCTCCGCGCGCTCCTTGTACGCGATGCGCGCCGCCGCGCGCTCGGGGTACCAGAACGCGAGCCGGTCGCGATACGCGGCACTCACCGCGACCTCGCGTGCGGCGTCGCTCGTCTCCGGCTGCGATTTTCCCGCCGCGTCCTGCGACCACGGGGCCTTGCCGTCGAAGCCCGCGGCGCCGCTCACGGGCCCGATGGTGTAGACGAGGAGGGAGCGGCCCGTGGGGAACTCGCTCCAACGCTCCGCGGATCCGGTGATCGCGCCGGTGAGGATGCTCACTTTGCTGTGCTGCGTCCGCAGTGCGTCCCACGCCGGGCCGCCGCTCGCCGCCTTGGCCTGTGCGAGCACGGCGACAGGGTCCGGCGACGGCGGACCGCCGAGTTGTGCGGCGCCGTGGCCGGATGCGGCGACGAGCAACGAGCGAGCGCTACGGCGCGTCAAGAACCCCGGTCACGCGGGTGCCAGCGCGGCCTGCTTCGCCCCGGGCGGCTGCGGCGGCTGTCGCGCGCCGAGCTCGTTCGAGCGCCGCGCTCACTGCGCGGTCGAACAGCGGCACCGGCTCGACGACGAGCGAGACCTGGCCTGCGCTGATCTCGTAGGTCAGCTCCTCCGGCGTGTAGACGAACGCCCGCGCGCGCGACCGGCTCGTGAAGAGATACTTCGTGCGCAACGGGCTCACCCACGTGAGCCGCGCATTGACCGGTTGGTCTTCCTTGATGAACGCGAGCCACGTGCCGACCGCCATCTCGCTCACGTAGTCGTGCACGTTGACCGCGGGCAGCGCCGGCGTCGGCGGTTCGCGGCCCGCCGGTCTCGACGGCCGCGCCCGACTTGATCGCCGCGATGTGAAGCTGGTAGAGCGCCTCGAAGAACACGCGTCCGCGCTCGGGCGGTACCCCCACCGCCGTGCCTCCCTTGCGCAGCGCCATGATGAGCTTGGGAATCATCTTCGTGAGGCGCGCCTTCTGCGACGTGCGCTCCTTGGCGGCGATGCTCCACAGCATGTCGTCGAGCGTCTTGACCGTCTCCTTCCACGCGTCGCTGTCGTCGCCCTGCTCGTTGCGCAGCTTCGCCATGTAGTCGGCCCACGTCGTCTCGACGAAGCCGCGCACCTCGAACGGCACGTCGAGGCCCGCGAGCCGGTCGCGCAGGAAGGCGCGCACCTGCGAGCGGTCGGCTTCGCCTTGCTCGGCGTTCGAGCGCTTCGGCGACGTCGTCGGACGTGGCGACCTCGACGCGCTGTCGTCTCGCCTCGATGAACGCGCCGAGCGCTGCAGGTTGGCGGTCCGGAACACGCCGACGTCGATCTCGAAGTCGCGGCAGATGTCGTCGACGAGGTCGGTCGCGAGCTTCGCGAACGCGTCGCTGGTACGCGTCGCTCGTGGTCGCGCCGACGGCCGCCTCGGCGAGGTGGTCGAGAAGCTGCCGGGCCGGATGCTTCTTGTCGGAGAAGAACGTCCGGTCGAGCAGCGCTGCCTTGACGATCGGCACCTGCAGCTTGGCCGAAGAGCGCGCGCAGCGAGTCCGGAATCGACTTGTCGCGGAAGATGTAGTCGAACAGGAGCGCGATCACGTCCATCGTGATGCGGTCCGTGTCGTTGCTGATCTGGTCCTCGATCGCCGCGCGGATGTGCGGGATGAGGTTCAGCGGAACGACCATGCCCTCCGACGATCCCGATGCGGGCTTGGGCGCCGCGGCGGCGATCGCCGTCGGCAGGTCGAGGCGCTGCCAGTGCGCAAGAGTGGCGAAGAGCGGCGTCGACGTGCCGAGCGCCATCAATGGATCGAGCGACGGGAACCCGCCGGTAGCGTCGGCGGAGGCGGGCGCCGAAGCTGCATCGGGCCCGGCGCCGGCCGCGCCCGCGGGCACGGCCGCCAACGCGGCGAGTCCGGCAAGGATCTTCGCGGCCGACATCTCGTTGGGATCGATGCCCACGCGATGGATGGCCGGCTTGCTCGCGAAGCTGTCCGCGAAGACCAGCGAAGGCGGCGCATTGGGGTCGGCCAGCGACTCGGGGACGACGACGTCGTGCGGCACCTCGGGCAGCGCCTCGTGCAGCATCTTCGAGAACGTCGGCAGCAGGTCGCGGTCGTCGTAAGGACGGAACTCGCTGCGCGCGCGCAGCGCGGCCTTGATCTCCGGCAGCACGCCGCGGTCGGCGAGGAAACGATTGAGCGAGATGTAGAGCTTGTTGATCTCCGACGTGAGATCGGCCAGCACGCGCTCCATGAACGGCCGCCACACACGCGGGTTGGGATACACCGTGCGGGCCGACGATCCGACGGCGTCGAGGATGTACGACACCGAGAACGGATTGTCGATGTCGCGCGGGCCGGGATCGCCCAGCAGCAGCTCGATCCGAAGGTCGAGTGCAGCGATCTCCCGCTTGGTGAAGCGGTCGAGGAAACGCGTCGCGTCCTTGAGCGCTTCCTGCCGGTCGTGATCGAACGAGGTCAGCACCCGCAGCGTGGCGAGCGACGTCTCCTGGTCCGGGCGACGGCCCTTCCGGCGCACGCCCTCGACGACGCGCCGCTCGAATAGGTCGCACAGCGTCTTGTCGAACTTCTCGAGCCACTCCGGACGCTTGTTCTTGAACGCTTCCACGTCGCCGTCGGGAATGTGGCTGTGGCTCTCGAAGAGGTCGTCGGTCTGCGCGACGGACGCCTGCAGGAACTCCATGAGCTTGACGCGGTACTGGGCGAACAGCGCGCGCAGGATCGCCCGGCCTTCCTCGGGATCGAAGTCGCGGGCCGGCTCCTGCGAGCTTGGGTCGGGTTGCAGGCGGCCGCTGGGGGCTGAGCCGATCATGGCCGCGATTCTACTGCGGAGGTCGCGCGCGCGCGCCACGACGATCGGGTGTCGCCGACGTTCCATCGGTTGCGCGACTCGGGGCAGTCCCGGTATGAGCGCCCGTACAATGTGTCATGGACATTGCCGGCGTGATCATCGCGGCCGCGGTTGTGGCGTACTGGCTCGGCATCGGCACGATGATCGTGCGCGTGCGGAGGCACACGCACAAAGCGGTCGGCGTCATCCCCGAGCAGCGTCTCGAGCGCGTGATGTGGATGCTCTGGGTGCCGCTTGCCGTCGTATGGATCACGCTGCCTCTCCTGGCGTTGAGCCGGCACGGACCCCCGTTCGGGCTCCCGGACTTCGCGCGGATGCCGTGGTACGCGACGGTCCGCGTGGTCGCCGCGGTGGTCGGGCTCCTCGCCCTCGGCGCGACCGTCAAGTGCTGGTCGCGCATGGGCAAGGACTGGCGCATGGCCGTCACGGCCGAGCCGGACCAACCGCTCATCACCGACGGGCTGTTCGGCCGGATCCGGCATCCCATCTATGCGTTTTCGATCCTCCTCGTGCTGTGCACGGTCGTGGTCGTGCCCACGGCGCTCATGGCCGCGTGCGGCGCCGGGCTCGTCGCCCTATGGGTCGTGAAGGCGCACAACGAGGAACGGCACATGCTTCGCCAGCACGGCGACGCGTACGCGGCGTATCTCGCACGGACGGGACGCTTCGTTCCTCGTATCCTCTAAGGGTTGGCGCCGGGTCCATACCTGCGATAATCAGCGAGTTACCGAAACATTCGGTGCCACTTTCGACCTCGTGCCGCGCCCTTACTCTCGCACTCGCGCGCTCGCCTTCCTTGTGCTTGCCGCGACCGCGCCCGCGCAGGCGGCGCTCGATTGCGACGCGCTAGCAGGAGTGGATGCCAGCGCCATACGGGGCCTGCCGGCGCCGCGCGTGGTCAGCCTGCACGGCAGCGTTCCGATCATCACCATGGAGCCGTTCGCCGAGTTCCTGATCGGCATGGGGTACCCCGAGGCGGCGTTGCGAGACCCTTACGACGGAAGCTTCACGCGGTCGAGCTTCGCGGACAGTGAGGCGCTGGCGGGGTCGATCGCGTGGTACTACGAGCATGATGCGATGCGGCCGATCCTCATCGGTCACAGCCAAGGCGGAATGATGGTCATGCGCGTGCTGCACGAGCTCGCCGGCGGATTTCGCGACACCATTGCGGTCGTCGATCCGGCGACGCGCGCGGCGTTGGCGCGCACCACGATCCGCGACCCGTACACGCGGCAGGAGCGTCCGGTCGTCGGCGCCCGCGTCGCGTATGCATCCGCCATCGCGACCGGCGCGTTACCCCGGCTCCTGCTCGGGCAGTGGACAATGATCCCGAAGCTTCGCAAGGTGCCCGACAGCGCGATCGAGTTCACGGGATTCGCCATCGCATTCGACCCGATCGCGGGCAACCTGGGCGATCCCGATCCTTACGTTGCGACCGGGTCGTGCGCGGTGCGCAACGTCCTGTTGCCCGCGTCGTACAGCCACATCGGCGCGCCGGCGATGGAGCATCTCGCTCGCCAGCCCTCGACGCGCGCATGGATCGTCGCGTGGCAGCCGGGCGCGACCGCGCCGCCGCCGACGGATGCCGATGGCCGCAACATCGAGCTCGCCGCCGACCTCTGGTACTCGATCCGCCGCCACTGGTGCATCGAGGGTCAACGCGCCCAGGCGCTGCGCACGCCGTCATGAGCGCGGAGGCCGCGTGAGGGGGCGCCTCAACCTGTTTCAGGCGGCGATGCTTCGCTGGCGGTCGTCGTACCCCTACAACGCGGTGCACGTCGCCGAGTTGCCGGGTCCGCTCGACGAGCGGCGGCTTTCGCAGGCGATCGACACCTATCTCACCGAGGCGGGCATCGGCAAGCTCGCGCTCGACGGCGAGCGCCGGCGCTATCAGTATGTCAACGGGCCGGTACATGCGGAGGTCCCCGTTTCGAAAGCGAACGGCGACACGCGTGCGATGGTCGAGCGGGAGATGGAGCGCTACCTCAACGGCCGCTTCGGCGATGACGGCGAGCCCTTCGCGCCGCTGCGCTTTTTTGCGGTGGACAGCGGGGCCTCGTTCCATCTCGGGGTTGCATACGATCATTTCATCGCGGGCGGCGATTCGGTGGTCGCGCTTCTCAAGGCGATCGCAGCGCGTTACGACGGCTCGCTGCCGGCCGACCATCGCGCGCCCGACATCTATCCGCGTACCTACGCGAGGCTGTTCGCGCGAAACGCGCCGGCGTTCTACGTCGGCCAGTACATGCTCCCCGGGATGCTGCTGCGTGCCCGGCGCGCGTTCCGGCCGCTGTACCCGCACGGCGAGGACAAGTACAACGCGTTCACCTCGTTCGAGCTCACGCCCCACGTGCACGCCGGCGTGTCGCGCGCGGCGAAGGCATGGGGGGTCACGCGTAACGACCTCGTGCTGGCGATGATGCTGTGTGCGATCTCTCCCGAGGTCGAGCAGCGCCGCGGCGCTGCCCGGCGCAATCACATCGCGATCGCTTCCGTGATCAATCTGCGCGACCAGATTGCGGAGGCCCCGCACCGCGCGTTCGGGCAGTTCCTGAGCTCGTTCCTGGTGTCGCATCCGGTGCCCAAGGACATCACCCTCGAAGCCCTGGCACGCGACGTGCACGCGCAAACCGAGCGCGTCAAGCGCCGCAAGCTTTACCTGCAGACCCTGTTTCTCCTTGCATGCGGCGGCCTTGCGTGGCGATTCATGACTCCCGACCAACACAAACAAATGGATGCGAAGAACTATCCCGTATGGGGCGGCCTGTCGGCGCTGAACGTCGATGCGATCTGGAAGGGCGTCCCCGGCAACACCCCCGTTTTGCATTATTTGCGCGCAGTCTCTACCGGCCCGGTCGCGCCGATCGTGGTCGCGCCCGCGTCGGTGGGCGAGGGCCTGCACATCGGCGTCACCTACCGGACCAGCGCCTTCACGCGCGAGGACATCGAGCGGATCAACGAGCGCCTCATGACGTGCGCTAGGAGGCTTGCCGCATGAACAGGAGGAGCCCCAACCTCGCGGCGCTGTCCTTGATCGTTGCTCTTTCCGTGGCTGCGTGCGGCGTTCGTCCGCTGCGCGATGCCGACAGCCTCCCGGCACCGCCTAAGCCGCCGGTGGTGGATCGTGCGGTCGAGGATCGCATCCTCGCCATGGATCCCGAAAAGGTGTCGCAGGCCGACGTGCGCAACGTGCTCGCCAAGGGGCCTACGCCGCGCATCATCCTCATGCATGGCGGCATCTATCCGGTCCACCTCGCGATGGAGTCGTTCGGCAACTTCCTGGCGGAGATGGGATACCCCGAGGCGAAGATGCGCGACCCGTACGACGGCACATGGTCGCACAGCCCGTACGAGGACGCAGAGCGTCTCGCCGGCATCCTCGCCTGGTACTACGAGCAGGACGGCATGCCGCCGATGATCATCGGCCACAGCCAGGGTGGCATGCAGGCGGTCAAGATTCTCCACGTTCTGAACGGCGACTACAGTTCGAGCGTTCCCGTGTGGAACCCGATGACCGACTTTCCCGAAAAGCGCGATTTCATCATCGATCCGCTGACCGGGAAGAAGCAGCCGGTGGTCGGCATGCGCATCGCGTACGTTTCCGCGATCGGCGCGGGCGGCGCGGCGTTCATCCTGCCCAACCAATGGAGCCTCATGGGCAAGCTGCGGACGATTCCCGACACGGTCGAGGAATTCGTGGGTTACTCGATCGATGTCGACTTCTGGGCGTGGACGGTGCCCGGCGTCGATGCCACGCGCAAGTTTTCCAACGGGGGCAAGGCGCACGTGCGCAACGTGACGTTGCCGGCGGGCATCAGCCACGTCGTCGCCCCGCTATCCGCCGACCTTCCCGCGGACGCGGCATGGCGGGCGTGGATCGAGGCGTACTCGCCGACGTCGGCGGCACCGCCGCCCGGGGGTAGTCCCGCCAACATCGGCTGGGCCGCCGATGTGTGGTGGACCGTCAAGAAGTACTGGGTGATCGAAGCGCAGCGCTACATCCGCGCCAAGCGCGCCAACCCCCGGTCGACCGTGGCGGGCACGTTAGAATAGCGGCTTTGCCCGCGGCCGCGCGGGCGCGCAAGGGCTTCGATGGCAGCAGCGTTGGCGGGAAAGGTGGCGCTCGTGACGGGCGCAGCGCGCGGGATCGGGCGCGCGACCGCGCGCAAGCTCGCGGCCGAAGGCTGCGACGTCGCCGTCAACTACTACAACAGCGCCGATGCGGCGGAATCGTTATGCGCGGAGATCCGCGGCCTTGGACGGCGCGCGGTTGCGATCCAGGGCAGCGTCGGCATGCCGGACAGCGTCGACGAGATGTTCGCAGAGCTCTCGAAGCACTTCGATCGCGTCGACATCGTCGTGTCCAACGCCGCGAGCGGCGTGCTCAAGAACACGATCGACATGACGCTCAAGCACTGGCGCTGGTGTCTCGAGACCAACGCGCTCGCGTTGAACCTTCTTGCGCAACGGGCGTTGCCGATGATGCGCGAAGGCGGGCGGATCATCGCGATGTCGAGCCTCGGCGCGCAGCGCGCGATGCCGGGCTACGGGTTCATCGGTGCGTCGAAGGCCGCGCTCGAGGCGCTGGCGCGTGCGCTCGCGCAGGAATTGGGGCCGCGCGGCATCCGCGTGAACGTCGTGAGCGCGGGTGTCGTCGACACGGACGCGCTGCAATACTTTCCGAATCGCGAAGAGCTCCTCCAGAACTTCGCCGCGCGTACGCCGGCGGGTCCGGTGCTGACGCCGGACGATGTCGCCGGCGCGGTGTATCTCCTGTGCCTGCCCGAGGCCGCGATGATCAACGGACACACGCTCGTCGTCGACGGCGGGTTTGCGATCTCGGGATGACGTCGATGGCGCCGTCAGGTCTGTCCGGCAAAAGCGTGATCGTGACCGGCGGCAGCCGCGGCATCGGCCGCGCAATCGTCGAGCTTTTCGCCTCCGAAGGCGCGAACGTCACCTTCTTTTATCGCGAGAACGCGCAGGCCGCGCAATCGGTCGTCGATGCCGTCACGGCGGCGGGCGGCAAGGTCACGGCGGAGCAGCTCGACGTGCGCGACTCCGAGGCCTGCGCCGCCGCGGCCGAGCGCGTCGTCGAGCGTACCGACACGATCGACGTGCTCGTCAACAATGCCGGCGCGATCCGCGACAACCCGCTGGCTGGATTCTCCGACGCCGACGTGCAGGACGTGCTCGACATCAACGTCAAGGGCGTGTTCAACATGACGCGCGCCGTCGCTCCCTACATGATTTCCAAGAGACGTGGCCGCATCGTGAACTTGAGCTCCGTGTCCGGCGAGAAGGGCGGGCGCGGCCAGACGAATTACGCGGCGAGCAAGGGTGCGATCAATGCCTTCACGCGCTCGCTCGCCGTGGAGCTCGCGCCGCGCAAGATCGCCGTCAATGCGGTTGCGCCGGGCGTCATCGAAACGGAGATGTCGGAGGCCGTGCGCGAGCTCGCGGGCGACGAGGTGCGCACGCGCATCCTCATGAAGCGTTTCGGCAAACCGGAAGAGATTGCCCACGCCGTGTGGTTCCTGGCGTCGGATTACGCGAGCTACATCACGGGTCAGGTGCTGACCGTCGATGGTGGGTTCAAGATGGAGTAGACAGAGAGGGGAGCATGGCCGACAACACACCAATCACGCAGGAAGAGATCGACACTGTTTACCCGACGGTCGCCGAAACGATGGCGGACGCGCTCGGGTGCGACGTCGAGGACATCAAGCCCAAGGCATCGCTCATCGAGGATCTCGACGCCGAGTCGATCGACTTCCTCGACATGGTGTTCAGGCTCGAGCGCGCCTTCAAGATCAAGATCCCGCGCGGCAAGATCGTCGAGAACGCGCGCGGATCGCTTTCCGAAGGTCAGTTCGAGCAGAAGGGGATCGTCACCGACGTTGGCATGGCGCAGCTCAAGGCCTACCTGTCCGAAGTGCCGGCCGAGCGTTTCAAGTCGCCGATGAAGGTCGCGGACATTCCGCGCCTCTTCACGCCGGAGACGTTCTGCAAGCTGGTGGTGCAGGCGCAGCGTAACGCTGCCTGACGTTCGTGTCGGATCATTTCGCGGCCTTCTCGTTCGTCGACCGCATCACCGAGCTTTCGCCCGGCAAGCGCGCGCGCGGCACGTTCGCGATTCCCCCGGACATCGAAAGCTTCGCGCAATGCCTGATGGCCGAAGCGGTCGGACAATTGGCGGCGTGGGTGGCGATGTCGCACATCGACTTCCGCGGCCGGCCCGTGGCGGCGCTCGCCCACGAGACCAGGTTCCTGCGCGCCGCCAAGCCCGGCGACGTGCTCGACCTCAATGTCGAGATCCACGACGTCGACGACGACGCGGTGGCTTACGAGGGCCACGCCAACATCGATGGCGAGCGTGCCATCGAGCTCGTGGATTGCCTCGGCCCGATGCTGCCGCTCGCCGATTTCGACGACCCGCACGCCATGGCCGAGCGGTTCGCGCTGCTCATTGACGGGGGCGCGTCCCCGGGGCGCTTCCACGGCGTGCACCGTCCGCCGATCGTGCGCGACGGCAACATGGCGCTGCTCGACGTCCCCGCGAGCGCGCCCTTCTTCAACGACCATTTCCCTCGCCGCAACGTGTTTCCGGCAACGCTCATGCTGGACGCGCAAATCGAGCTCGCGCTTTCGGTGGCGCGCGAGACGTGGCGCGACGCCGCGCCAATTCGCATGACGAACGTCAAGGTGCGCTCGTTCACGCCGCCCGGCACGCGGCTCACGCTTGGCGCCGACGTGCGCGAGCGCGGCGAGCGCGAGACCACGTTCAATCTTTCCGCGCAGGCCGACGGCAAGTCGGTCGCCACCGCGCGGGTGGTCATTGGAGATCGGCCGCTATGAAAAGCGTCGCGTCGCAGTCACCGGCGTCGGCCTCGTCACCCCCGTGGGCAACGACGTCGAGTCCACGTGGAGCGCACTGCTTGCGGGCAGCAGCGGTGGCGCGCCGATCACGCTGTTCGACGCGTCCGGTTTTGCCACGACGATAGCGGCCGAGGTCAAGGATTTCGAGAACACGCTCGTCACCGACCGCAAGCTGCTCAAGCTCACCAACCGCTCGCATCGCTTCGCGCTCGAAGCTGCGGAACAGGCTCTCATCGACGCGGGCATGAGACCCACCCCGGGAGACGCGCATCGCTGGGGCTGCGCGGTGGGCGCCGGCATGATGACGACCGACTTCAGCGACCTCGTGGAAACGCACAAGCACGCGGCCAACAGCGGGCAGATCGACACGGACCTCCTGCTGACCGACGGACCTGCCAACGATCCGATCGTGTTCTGCCGCGGACAAGCCGCGGAGGGATTGGCCCTGCTCACGCGCCGTTTCGGGATCCACGGGTACGCGACGTCCGTGCACACCGCGTGCGCTTCCGGCGGCCAGGCGATCGGCACGGGCATGAAGATCATCCGCCGCGGATACGTCGACCGCGTGCTGGTCGGCGGCTTCGACTCGATGATCAGCCCGATCGGCATCGGCGGATTCTGCCTGTTGTCCGCGTTGTCGATGGACAACGACACGCCGGAGCGCGCGAGCCGTCCTTTCGATGCGACGCGCAACGGCTTCCTGCTGGGCGAAGGCGCGGGCTTCCTCGTGCTCGAGGAGTGGGAGCTAGCGCGTACCCGCGGCGCGCGCATCTACGCGGAGCTCGCCGGCGACGGCAACTCGCTGTCGAGCTACCGCATCACCGATTCGCCGCCCGACGGCGACGGCCCGATCCAGTCGATGCGCCAGGCGCTCGCCGACGCCGGCGCGACGGTCGAGGACATCGACTATATCAATGCGCACGGCACGTCGACGCTCATGAACGACCGCAGCGAGACGGCCGCGATCCGCGCCGTGTTCGGCAGCGAAGCCGACCGTGTCGACGTCAGCTCGACCAAGAGCTCGATGGGGCACCTCATTGCGGCCGCGGGTGCCGTCGAGGGCGTGGTGTGCGCGCTCGCGATCGCGAGAGGCGAGATGCCGGTGAACGCGAACCTGCGCGAGCGCGACACCGACTGCAATCTCAATCTCATCACCGGCGAGGCGCGCCGCGGGCGCGTGCGCATGACGCTGTCGAACTCGTTCGGCTTCGGCGGCAGCAACAGCTGCATCGTGATGCGGCACCCGGATTTGGCATGAAAGTCATGATCACGGGAACCGGCGCCGTCTGCGCCGCGGGCACGAACCCCGCCGACATCCTCGCAAGCGTGATGTCGGGCCAGACTTCGATGCATCCGATCGAGCAATGGGACACGACCCATTGGCCCACGCACGTCGCGGGAGAGATCCCGAACTTCAACGCGCGGGCGATGGTGGACGACCGCAAGCTCCACAAGCTCATCCGGCGCACGGACCTTGTCGGCTTGTATGCGGCGGGACGCGCGATCGACGAATCGGGGATCGTCGCGCATCGCGACACGCTCGAGGGCGTGGCGCGCGCCGCGTTCAGCGACCGAAGCGGCGTCATCGTAGGGTCGGGCGGCGGCAACTTCGAGAACCAGTACGACTATTTTCCGCTGATGACCGAGGCGGGGAACGACCTCGTCGCATTCGGGCGCGAGCTCTCGAACACCGTCAACCCCATGTGGCTCCTGCGCACGCTTCCCAACAACGTCCTGGGCCACATCGGCATCAAGTACGGGCTGAAGGGCACCAACGCGTGCATCACCAATCACAGCGTCGGCGGCCTGCTCGCGGTCATCGAAGCGAACGAGGCATTGCGCGCAGGCGAGGCGGATCGCGTCGTGGCGGTGGGCCACGAGACGCCCGTCGAGCCGCAGATGGTCCTCTACTACCACGACGTGGGGCTGCTCGCGTCGGAAGCGCTGCGTCCGTTCGACGCGCGGCGCGACGGCAGCCAATTCGGCGAAGGCGCGGGCGCGCTCGTGCTCGAAACCGAGGACTCGGCGCGCGCGCGCGGCGCGCAAGTGCTCGGCGAGGTGATTGGCGGTGGTTATGCGACCGAAGGCGAGGGGTTGCTTGCCATTCGCGCCGATGGCGACGGACCGGAGCGCGCGATTCGCCAGGCGCTCGACGATGCACGCATCCGCCCCGCGGAAGTGGG
This sequence comes from uncultured beta proteobacterium, assembly GCA_963707815.1. Lineage (GTDB taxonomy): Bacteria > Pseudomonadota > Gammaproteobacteria > Burkholderiales > Casimicrobiaceae > VBCG01. Next base: position 449,486 of record CAVPRK010000009.1, on the reverse strand, counting down.
CATGATCGTCGCGCACGCGAACGGCACGCGTGCCTCCGACAGCTCGGAGGCGGCGGCGCTCCTGCGCGTGTTCGGCGACGAGATGCCCCCCGTGACGGGTTTCAAGTGGGCATTCGGCCACCTGATCGCTGCCGCCGGAGTTGTCGAAGCCGTAATTGGCCTGGCGGCGCTGCGCGCGGGCGTCGTGCCGGGCATCGCCGCGCTGCGCGAGCTCGATCCCGATTGCGCGGGCCTTGCGGTGTCGCCTTCGAATCAGGTGCCGCGCGGGCCTGTGGCGCTCGTGCTATGCCGCGGATTCGCAGGCACCAACGCCGCGTTGGTGATACGGAGTACATGACTTCCACGCCGCAACGCTGCGGTATCGATTCGGTCGAGATCGTCCGAGTCGAGCGGCTGCTTGCCGAGAACACGGACCAGGATCTGGCGCGCTTCTTTACGCCGCAGGAACTGGCGGACGCGGGCGAAGGGCCGGGCCGTGCGGCAAGCCTCGCGGCACGCTTTGCCGCCAAGGAAGCGTGCGTCAAGCTGTTCCAACGCGAAGCTGCGCTTGCGCAGATCGAGCCGCACGACTTCGGCGTGATGCGCGATAACTTCGGCGCGCCGCAGGTTGTCCTGAGCGCGCGCGCGGAACTGCTCGCGGGCCGCTATCACCTGGGCCCGATCGCATTGTCGATGACGCACGACAGGACGAGCGCGTCCGCGGTCGCGGTTGCGCAGCCCGCGCCGATCCGTGTCCCGCTCGCGGGCCGCATGCTCTACCACCTGTTCCCGTTCCGCCGCCGGGTCATCCTCGACAACCTGCGGCGCGTCTTCGGCGCGACGCTCGACGACGACGACATGCTCGATCTCGCGCAGGCGCATTACGGCCACCTCTGGCGCCTCCTCGGCGAGTTCCTGCGCTTCCGCTGGCTCTCGCGCGAGCGCAAGCTCGCGCTGGTGCGCATCGAGAACCTGGACGCGTTCGTCGACGCGTATCACCAGGGCAAGGGTGTGCTCCTGCTGACGGGACACTTCGGAAACTGGGAGGTTGCGACCGTCGCGGGCATCGGAAGCTTTCCGCAAATGCGCGGACGCTTCCACTTCGTGCGCCGCGCGCTCAAGCCCGACTGGTTCGACCGCCTGGTCGTGCGCCGTTTCAAAGCTGCCGGCTTCGGCGTCATGGCCAAGCGCGGCTCGCTCGACGCGATGCTCGACCGGCTCTCGCGCGGCGACGCGATCGTGTTCCCGTTCGACCAGCATGCGCAGCCGCCCGACGGCATCGCAGTCGACTTCTTCGGCACGCCGGCATGGACCTTCAAGAGCCTTGCCATCATCGCGCTGGCGACGGGCGCGCCGGTCGTGCCCGCCACGAGCTGGCGCGAGCCCGATGGGCGGCACGTGCTGCGCTTCGAAGCGCCGATTCCCGCGATCGAGCACGCGAACACCAACGAAGCCATTCGCCTGACGACAGGGGCGTACAACGCCGAGCTCGAGCGCCTCGTCTGCGCCGGCCCGAGCAGTGGTACTGGGTGCATCGCCGCTGGAAGGAAGTCGCGCACTCCGCGCGTCGACGCAAGTTGCGCACTGCGAGCGCAGCGTGATGGACCTGCCGAGCTCGTCGACGGTCATCGACGCCTTGTGGTCGTGGAAGGCGTCGTTCGTCTACGGCTACGTCGCGTGGGCGCTGTTCGTGCACTTCCGCGGTCGCGAAAGGCACAAGTTCCACCGCCAGCTGACCGATCACTCGACCATCGTCGCGCCTTACAACGCCGTCATGTACGGGTTCTCGGCGGTGCCCAACGAGCCGTTCATCGACATGGGCAGGTTCCCGGAGCTTGCGCCGCTGCAGGAGAACTGGCGCATGATCCGCGACGAGGCGATGAAGCTCTTCGACGAAGGTCACATCCGCGCCTCGGCGACGTACAACGACCTCGGGTTCAACTCGTTCTTCCGGCGCGGCTGGAAGCGGTTCTACCTGAAGTGGTACGACGCGCCGCTGCCCTCCGCGCAGGCGCTGTGCCCGAAGACCGTCGAGCTCGTGCAGTCGATCCCGACGATCAACGGGGCGATGTTCGCGATGCTGCCTGCAGGCGGCGACCTCGGACGCCATCGCGACCCGTTCGCGGGATCGCTCCGCTATCACCTGGGCCTCGTCACGCCGAACAGCGACAAGTGCCGCATCTTCGTCGACGGCCAGCCGTACGCATGGCGCGACGGCGAGGCGGTGATGTTCGACGAGACCTTCATCCATTGGGCGGAGAACCGCAGCGACATCGATCGCCTCATCCTCTTCTGCGACGTCGAGCGGCCGCTTCGTATCCGTGCGCTCGCGCGGCTCAACCACTGGACGAAGTCGACGTTCGTGCGGGCGACGCAGACCGAGAACGCGCCCGGCGACAAAGTGGGCCTGCTCAATCGCTTGTTCAGCATCGCTTACTATGCCCGCGTCCCGGGCAAGCGCCTCAAGGCCTGGAACAAACACGTGTATTACACGGTCAAGTTCGGACTGCTCGCGGCCTTCGTCTACTTCGTGTTCTTCCTGCGCTGAATGGTTGAGCTGCTGACGAGCCCCGAGGCGTGGATCGCGTTCGCGACGCTGACCGCGCTCGAGCTCGTGCTCGGCATCGACAACGTCATCTTCATCTCGATCCTCGTCGACAAGCTTCCGCGCGAGCGCCGCGAGATCGCGCGGCGGCTGGGCCTGTTCCTCGCGATGTTCATGCGCATCGGGCTCCTGCTCATGCTGTCGTGGCTCGTCGGGCTGACCGAGCCTCTCTTCACGATCACGAGATTCGAAATCTCCGGTCGCGACCTCATCCTCATCGCCGGCGGGCTTTTTCTCCTCTGGAAGAGCACCGTCGAGATCCACCAGCTCATGGAAGGGGAGGAGGGCGAAGGGTCGAGCAAGGTGAAGGCGACGTTCGGCGCCATCATCTTCCAGATCATCATCATCGACCTCGTGTTCTCCCTCGACTCGATCATCACCGCCGTCGGGATGGTGAACGAGATTCCCATCATGGTCGCAGCCGTGATCGTCTCGGTCGGCCTCATGATGGCGTTTGCCGGCGCCATCGGCCGCTTCGTGTCCTCGCATCCGACGATCAAGATGCTCGCGCTGTCGTTCCTCTTCGTCGTCGGCGTCGCGCTGATCGCCGAAGGCTTCGACAAGGGCGTGCCCAAGGGGTACATCTACTTCGCGATGGCGTTCTCGATCGCCGTCGAGATGCTCAACCTGCGCATGCGCAAGCGGAAGCCCGCGGGCGCGCCCGTGCACCTGCACGAGCGGTACACCTCCGATCGCGAGACTCCGAGTCAGTAATTCGTGCGGCTCATTCCCGCCGTTGCGCTTGCCCTGTCGCTCGCGGGTTGTGCGACCACCGAACCGGAGGGTCCCGCATCGCGACCCATGACCGCCGCGGAAGGCCGCGCGCTGATCGTGCGGCTCCTGCCCGACAGCGTGAAGGACAAGACCGGCTGGGCCACCGACGTTTACGCAGCGTTCGCCTCGCTCGACTTACGGACGAGCGCGGACAATTTCTGCGCCGCGATCGCGATCATCGGGCAGGAGTCGGGGTTTGAAGCGGACCCGGTGGTGCCGGGGCTCGCGAAAATCGCTCGTGCCGAGATCGAGAAGCGCCGCGACAATGCAGGCATCCCCAGGTTCGCGCTCGACGCGGCGCTCGCGATGCCTTCGACGAACGGAAAGAGCTACGCCGAGCGTCTCGATGCGGTGAAGACCGAGCAACAGCTGTCGGTCCTGTACGAGGACTTCATCGACCGCGTGCCGTTCGGCAAGACGCTGCTCGCGGACCGCAATCCCGTGCGCACGGGCGGAGCCATGCAAGTGAGCATCGCGTTCGCCGAAGCGTTCTCCGCCGAGAAGCCCTATCCGTATCCGGTAGGCGAATCGATCCGTCATGAAGTCTTCACTCGGCGCGGCGGTGTGTACTTCGGCGTCGCGCACCTCCTGGACTATCCTGCGCCTACACGCGCCAGATCTATCGCTTCGCCGACTTCAATGCCGGGCAGTACTCGAGCCGCAACGCCGCCTTCCAGCAAGCGGTCACGCAGGCGAGCGGCATTCCGCTCACGCTCGACGGCGACCTCCTGCGCTACGAGCGCGGCGAGCCTGCGCGAGAGCCGAGCAGCACCGAGCTTGCCGTGCGGGTGCTTGCGCGGCGCATGGACGTCACCAACGACGAGATTCGCCGCGACCTCGCGCGCGGGCGGGGCGCAGGCTTCGAGCGGACGAAGGTCTACCTGCGCATGTTCGAGCTCGTCGACGCACCGGGCAAGCCGGCGCCGCGCGCGGTGCTGCCGCAGATACCGCTGTCGAGCCCCAAGATCACGCGGCCGCTCACCACCGACTGGTTCGCGAACCGCGTGCAGACGCGCTACGAAAACTGCATGAAGCGCGCATCGGCATAGCGCTCGCCGAAGCACGCACCAACGATGTGATCGAGCGCGTCGCGCATTCCGGGCGGACTGCGAATCGCTCCGTATAATCGTCACGCATTCTTCGCACGCACGACGCGTTGACGGGCCATGCACACGCTCCTCTTCACGGATGTCGAGAACAGCACCCGCTTTCACGAAGCCTTTGGTGACGAGCGGGCGGCGGCGGTCTGGACGGCGCACGACCGGCGCTCGCGGGACCTTCTCGCGCGCCACGGTGGACGCGAGATCGGACGCGCCGACGGCCTGTTCCTGCTCTTCGATCGTACGGCGGACGCGGCGAGCTATGCGCTGGAGTATCGTGCGGCGCTCGCCGAGCTCGGGCTGTCCGCGCGTGTCGGAATCCACGCGGGGGCGGTGACGCTGCGCGCGAACGCGGCGAGCGACATCGCCCGCGGTGCCAACGGTCTCGAGATCGACGGAATCGCGACGCCGATTGCCGCGAGGATCATGGCGCTCGCGCGCGGCGGGCAGATCCTCATGAGCGCGGCGGCCCGCGCGGCGCTTGCCGCCGACGTGCCAGCGGGCGCCGCTGTCGTGGCTCACGGACATTACCAGCTCAAGGGAATCGAATCGCCTCTCGAAATCCACGAGCTCGGCGTCCGCGACGTCTCACCGTTCGTCCCTCCCGCGGACGTCGACAAGGCATATCGCGTGGTGCGTGACGGTGATCTCTGGCGTCCCGTGCGCGAAGTGCGACACAACCTGCCGCCGGAACGCGATGCGTTCGTGGGTCGTGGGATGGAGTTGCGCGAGCTGGCGCAACGTCTTTCGCATGGCGCACGCTTGGTCACGATCCTCGGCCCGGGCGGGATGGGCAAGACGCGCCTCGCGCGCCGATACGGCTCGGCATGGCTGGGCGACTGGCCCGGCGGTGTCTACTTCTGCGATCTCTCCGACGCTCGCTCGATCGAGGGAATCGCCTCCGCCACTGCATCGGCGCTCGCCGTTCCGCTCGGACGCCATAATCCGGTCGTGCAGTTGAGTCACGTGATCGCCGGGCGTGGCCGCTGCCTCGTCGTGCTCGACAACTTCGAACAGGTCGTGGCGCACGCCCCGGCTACGCTTTCGCGCTGGCTCGACGCGGCGCCCGCTGCGGCATTCGTCGTCACGAGTCGCGAGCGCCTGCAGCTGCCCGGCGAGCAAGTCCTTGCGATCGAGCCGCTCGCGCTCGACGGAGACGCGATCGATCTATTCGTCGAGAGAGCGCGCGCGCAGCGACCGGCGTTCGTGCTCGACGAAGCCAATCGCACGGCCGTTGCCGAAGTCGTCCGCCTGCTCGACGGCCTTCCCCTTGCGATCGAACTGGCCGCGGCGCGCGTCAGCGTGTTCTCCCCCGGGGAGCTTGCGTTGCGAATGCGCGATCGCTTCAAATGGCTCGGCGGGATGCGCGGCGCATCGCAACGGCAGGCGACGCTGCTCGCGGCCATCGACTGGTCGTGGGCGCTTCTCACCGCATGGGAACAAGCCGCCCTGGCGCAGTGCTCGACGTTCGACGGGGCCTTCGCGCTCGAGGCCGCTGAAGCGGTCGTCGACGTCGCATCCTGGCCACAGGCGCCGCCGGTCGCCGACGTAGTGCAGGCGCTGTGCGACAAGAGCCTGTTGCGCGCATCCGTGCAAGCCGACCCCAGCGACGTGCCGCTGTTCGCGATGTACCTCGGCATTCGGGAATACGCGGCCGGGAAGCTCGCGTCTTACGGGCCGGACGCTCGACGCGCGACCGAGGAACGTCACGGTGCCTACTTCGCGCGCTTCGGGTCGGAAGATGCCATCGAGACATTGGACGGCCGGGAGGGTGTCGACCGGCGACGCGCCTTGACTCAAAAGCTCGACAACCTGCTGCTCGCATGTCGGCGGGCGATCGATCGCGGCGATGCCGCGCAGGCACTGAACGCGGTCGCCGCGGCCTGGCCCGTGCTCGAGCTCCAGGGCCCAATCGCACCGGTCGTCGACCTCTATTCGCAAACGATCGCCATGAGCGGCCTCAGGCCGCGGGAACGTGCTCGCGCGACGTGGCTGTACGGCGCTGCATTGCGCCGCATGGGGCGACTCGAGGAGGCCGGTCAGGCCCTCGAGGCCGCGCTGACTCTACTTCATGCAACACCCGATCCGAGGATCGAGGGATGGGTGCTGCAGATCCTGACACTCCTGCGCGCCGATCAAGGGCAGATGCGCGAGGCGAGGTCGCTCGCGGAACGGGCGCTGGCCGCCGCGCGCGCTTCGGGCAATGTCATGCTCGAGGGCGCGGTTCGGAACTGCCAGGGCATCATCGCAGCCGAGGACGGGCGCTACGACGATGCGCGCGCGAACTTCGACGCGGCCCTTGCCCTTCATCGCAGCCTCGGCGACCGACGCGCTGAAGGTATCGATTCCGTCAACATCGCGACCGTTTGCATGCTCTCGAAGCGAACCGAGGAGGCCTCGGGCTACTTCGAGCGTGCGCTGGCGATCCACCGCGAAGTCGGCGACCGGCGCAGCGAGGGCTTCGCGCTCGCCAACCTCGGCAAGCTCCATGCCGACGAGTCTCGTCTGCAGCAAGCCCAGGAATGCTGCGAGCGGGCGCTGGCCATCGATCGCGAGGTCGGCAATCGGTTCGCGGAGAGCACGGCGCTCGCAGACCTGGGAGAAATCTACCTGATGCAAGAGCGACTGGACGACGCGGAGATCGCCCTTCGCGACGGCGAGACGCTCCTGCGCGAAGTCGACGAAAAGTCCGGGCTGGCGCGCGTGCTTTGCAATCGCGCACGCCTTTGCTTCATGCGCAACGATCGCGACGGCGCGCACGCCTTGCTGACTGCGGCCGAGGCGATCGTCGAGGCGCTGGGCGTCGGGCCCGAATCGGAGGCACGACGCCGGCTCGCCCAGGTACGCGCGTTACTGAACTAGCGGCAGTGTGGCCGGCATCACCCGCGACCCACGAACGGCATCTTGGTCGCCATGATGGTCATGAACTGCACGTTCGCGTCGAGCGGCAGGCTCGCCATGTAGACGACCGCGCTCGCGACATGCGCGACGTCCATCAACGGCTCGACGGCGATCTGGCCGTTGGCCTGCGGCACGCCGTTCGCCATGCGCGCCGCGAGGTCCGTGTGCGCGTTGCCGATGTCGATCTGGCTGCACGCGATGTCGTACTTGCGCCCGTCGAGCGAGGTCGACTTCGTCAACCCCGTCACGGCGTGCTTGGTGGCCGTATACGGGGCGGAGTTGGGGCGCGGCGCGTGCGCGGAGATCGACCCGTTGTTGATGATGCGGCCGCCGCGCGGCGACTGGTCCTTCATGATCCTGATCGCTTCCTGCGTGCACAGGAACACGCCGGTCAGGTTGATGTCGACCACGTTCTTCCACTGCTCGAAGGTCAGCTCTTCCATGTTCACGCCGGGCGCGCCGACGCCCGCGTTGTTGAAGAGCACGTCGAGCCGGCCGAACTTGGCCTTCACCTCGGCAAACAGCGCCGCGACGGACGCGGGATCGGCGACGTTGGTGGGGATCGCGAGTGCCTGTCCGGACGCCGCCTTGGCCTCCGCGATCGCGGCTTCGCAGGGGCTCGCGGCGGCGACCCGCGAACGCGACGCGATATCCGTTCTGCAGGAGCGCTGTTGCGGCGGCTTTGCCGATGCCCGTGCCGGCTCCGGTGACGACTGCGCATTTCATCTTGTTTCCTCCCTGGTCAGGCTGCAATGAGACCGTGTAGCACGAATTGCGAAAGATAAGTCGCGATGCGCTCGCCCGCCTGCGCCTTTTCCGCATCGGGCAGGCGCCTCGCGAGCGCGATCGCGAGATCATGATGCGTGCGCGTGCCGTCCAGCAGGGCGAGCATCGCAAGCGCGTGCGGATCGTCGAGGCGCAGCGGCTCGTGCCGCAGATTGGTGAGGTTCGGCTGGCGCACCGCCTGCCACCGCACGATCGGACTGGCGACAGGCCGCTCGCTTACCGCGGCGGCGAGCGGCGGCGCGTGCGTGTAGAGGTCCACCGTCCCGACGTACATTGCTTCGGCGAGAAGCGCGGGCACGGGTCGCGACGCAGCCGCGTCGTCGGGCGCGCTTTGCGCGAGCCACCGCGTCGCTTCCTCCGCAGGGACGATGCGCGGCGCTTCCTCGACCAGCCATTGCAGGAGCCGGCGCATCGCCCGCGCGCTCGGGTCGGGCGCGACCGCGTCCGCGAACGCCTTGCCCTCGACCGCCGCGCGCACGAGCGACGTCGACGCGGCCGCGTACATGGCCGCAGCACGATCCAGCGGTGTAATGCTGGAGGGCGTCGCATCCGCACGGCACACGAGGGACTGGCGAAACCGCCGCAGTCGCGCAAAGTCGAGATATTGCTCGCGCGTCAGGCGGTCCATCGTGGACAGGAACTGCTGCACGCGCGGCGTGAGCCCCGCGGCAGTCATCATCGACAGCTTCGCTTCGCCGAGGTAGGCGAGATCGTAACGCGCCAGATGCGCCGCGAACTGATGGAAGTACACGGGGTCGTTCGGCACGCCGAGGTCGTCGTGGAACAGTGCGCTGTCGGTCTGCGTCGCGAGCTTCGCCAGCTCGTGGCGCAGCAATCCGTCGACCTCGGTCTGCGCGACGCTCGGTTCCGCGATCAGCCCCGCGAAGGCTCGCGCCTGATCGAGACGCGCGCGCGGATCGGGAATGCTTCCCACGTGGTAGCGCAGCATCTCCCAGGCGGCCTGCCGAACGTGACAGCCGGGATAGACGTTGAAGCTCACGAACATGATGCCGTCGCGATGCAGCCGGGCCTGCGCGAGCGCGAGCAGCGCATCGCGCACGGTCGCGGGCACCCACGAATACACCCCGTGCGCGATGATGTAGTCGAACGGCTCGCCGCCGTCACGCATGGTCGACAGGTCGGCCTGCACGAACTCGACGTTGTCGATACCAAGCTCGCTCGCGCCGCGCTTCCCCGCTGCGATCGCCTGGCTCGCGATGTCGCACCCCGTGAAGCGCGCGCCCGGGAGGCTCGCCGCCATCGGCAGCAGATTCGCGCCGTCGCTGCATCCGACTTCGAGCACGCGCGCCGATGCCACGGGCGGCGGGGAGAGGCCGAGGAGTGTCGCCACCGTAGCAAGATGCGTGGGATGCGATTGCGCGTTGGCTTGCGCGGCGTACGCGACCGTGTCGTACTTGTGCGCGAGATCGCGGTTGACATCGTCTGACATGAAGCGTCGATTGTAGACGACCCGGCGGACGCGGCGCGGGTGCACAACGCATTGCGTCTGGGCATCTCGCGTAGCATGGCAAGTTTCCCGGAATCGCACCTTCATGCCCGACGAACCGCGGCAGGACGCACCGGCAGCGGCTCGCAGGCCGTCCTCGAGGGACGCATTCCTCAAGGTCTTCCCAGGCGTCGCGGTGGCGATGTTTCTCGCCGCCGCCGATCAAACGATCCTCGCGAGCGCGCTGCCCACGATCGCGAGCGCGCTCGGCGTCATCGCGGATCTTTCGTGGGTGATCGTCGCCTATCTTCTCGCCGCGACGGTTGCGGCGCCCCTGTACGGCTACATCGGAGACCGCTTCGGCCGCCGGCGCGCTCTGCACGGCGCGCTGGCCGTATTCACCATCGCATCATGTGCATGCGCGCTCGCGCCTTCCTTCTGGTGGCTCGTGGTCTTTCGTGCTCTGCAAGGGTTCGGCGGCGGCGGACTCATGACGCTCGCGCAGGCGCTGATCGGCGAGCACGTCGAGCCGCGCGAACGCGGCAGGTACGCCGGCTATTTTGCGATGCTGTTCGCCGCGGCGAGCACGTCCGGACCGATCCTCGGCGCCTACCTCACCGAGCACATCTCGTGGCGGGCCATCTTTCTCATCAACCTGCCGCTCGGCATTCTCGCGGCCGTGCTCGCGTTGCGCGTTCCGCACGTGGCACCCCCGCGGCGCGCGGGACCGTTCCGGCCGGACATCGTCGGCGCGTTGCTCTTCTGCATCGCCACGGCCTCGTTTCTGTTCGCGCTTTCCTCGGGCGGGCATCGGTTCGGGTGGCTGTCGTTGCCGATGGCCGCACTGTCCGCGACGACGCTCGCGGCGTTCTTCGCGCTGGTGTGGTGGGAGCGGCGCCACCACGACCCCGTCATTCCCATCCACTTCCTGCAGGTGCCCGCAATCGCGCGCGCCGACGCCGTGGTGTTGTGCTTCGGCGCGTGCCTGTTTGCGCTGATCGTCTATCTGCCGCTGTATCTGCAGCTCGGGCGCGGCCTCGGCATCGGCGCGTCCGGCGTGCTGCTGCTGCCCATCACGCTTGCGCAGGTGACGTCCGCCGCGATCACCGGCCGGCTCGTCACCCGGACCGGGCACGTGACCATATTTCCGAAGATCGGCTTGTCGGTGGTCTGCCTCGTGTTCGTCGCGCTTTCAATGTCCGTGGATCGCGCGTCGACCGCCGTCATCCTGGGCCTGACGGGGCTGGCCGGCATCGGCTTGGGCATGGTGATGCCGCCGACGCAGGTCGCGGTGCAGACCGCCGCGGGCCGCGGCGCACTGGGTGTGGCAACGGGGTCGATATCGCTGTGCCGCGCGGTCGGTGGCGCTACCGGCGTCGCGGTCGCCGGGGCAGTGCTCTTTGCGGTCATCGATCGCGCAGGCGGTGCCGCGACGGCGCTGTTGCATCAGGCGATGGAGGGCGGAAGCGCGTTCATCGCCACGCTTTCGGAGGTCCAGCGCGCGAGCCTCGCCGGTCACGTCAACGGCGCGTATCGCATCGCCTTCGCGGTGCTCGCGGGATTTGCGGCCGTGGGCGCGCTGATCGCCGCCACGGTACCGCCATTCCAGTGGCACGAAGGCGAGATCGACTCGGCCGAGCCGTGATGCGCGATTACTTCTTGCGGCTTCCCGCGGTTCCGGTCTGAGGGGCCGGGGCTGCTCCGGGACGCGAAGCTGTTTGCGTAGCTCCCGACTTCGCGACGCTGCTCGCGATCGCCGGGCGCACGTCGTTGACGATCTCCTCGACGGAGGCCGTCGTGGCGCCCGTCGTTGGCGAAATGAACCCGACCGGGTTGCATTCCTCGATGAATTCGGCGACGAGCAGATGCTGCCCTTGGCGGCGCATCATCTCGCGCTCCTGCGATTTGGTGTCGCTCAGGTCGAAAGGGGGTTTGTAGTCGCGATATATGACCGCGTCGTTGCGGTCGAAGACCACGTAACACGGCGCCGCCACGGCGGCAGAGCCGGCGGACAGGAGAACGGCGGCGACAGCAAGTGTCGGGATGCGCACGGGTAACCTCTAGGACTTTGGGCAACCCCCGTATGGTGCCATCACCGGACTCGACCCGCCAGCCGCGCGGTCGTATAGCCGACGGACGCGCTGCCCGGATACAACATGGGAGAACGCCCGCCACTACAATGCCGGGAGGAGGCTAACGTTATGTGGTCCTTGGCCATTGCACTAATCGCGTCGCTGCTCGCGGCAAGCACCCTCGGCGCGCCGGCGCCCGTTTATTTCGACGTGGTGCCCGGGTCGGGACCGCACGACGTGGCCGCGGCGGCCGGCGCCAACGCGCCCGTGTACTACACCGCGCAACGCACGGGCAAGCTTGGCATCCTCGATCCCGCTACAGGGAAAGTGGAGGAGGTCGAGCTCGGACCCCGTTCCGCTCCCCACGGCGTGATCGTCGGTCCCGACGGCGGCGCCTGGGTCACCGACGGCGGCCAGAACGCGATCGTGCGCGTCGATCCGGTAACGAAGGCGGTGAGGAAGTGGCCGCTGCCGCAGGGAAGCGGCTACGCCAACCTCAACACGCTGACCTTCGATCGCAAGGGCCGGGTGTGGTTTACCGGGCAGTCGGGCATTTACGGCCGCGTCGACCTCGCTGCCAACGACGTAAAGGTCTGGCAGGCGCCGCGCGGCCGTGGACCTTACGGCATCACGACTACGCCCTCGGGCGACGTGTACTACGCATCGCTCGCGGGCAATCACATCGCGCGCATCGACGTCGATACCGGCGAGGCCACGGTCATCGAGCCGCCGACGAAGGACCAGGGAGCACGCCGCGTCTGGTCCGATTCGAAGGGCCGCATCTGGGTGAGCTACTGGAATACGGGGCACGTCGGCATGTACGACCCCGCGTCGCGGGGGTGGAAAGAGTGGAAGCTTCCGGGCAATGCGCACACTTACTCGGTGTGGGTCGATGCGGCCGACAAGGTCTGGCTCACGGACTGGAGCATCAACGCTCTCGTTCGCTTCGATCCCGTTACCGAGAAATTCGAGACGTTTCCGTCGAGCAAGCCCCAGGCGAACGTGCGCCAGATGCTTGGACGTAACGGCGAGGCGTGGGGCGCGGAGTCGGGCGTCGATCGCCTCGTCATGGTGCCCGCGCAATGAGACTGATGACGCTTCTCATCGCGCTTGCGGCGTATGCGATGTCGCAACCAGCACACGCGCAGCGCTCGGACCCGCGGTCGATCGAAAATCTCGTGAAGAGTGCGCCGCCCAAGGGCGACGACGCAAGGACCGTGAACGCCAACCTTCCCGAGCTCGTCGCCATCCGCCTGAGCCAGCTCGAGGAGGACCTGCAGTTTACGGCACCGCAAATGCCGCTGTGGAAGACCTATCGCGCGCGCGTGATGGACATGCTCGAGGACACGAAGCGCGGCCCGCGCGTGTCGGCCAGCGAGACCACGGCGCCGAAGCGCCTCGACGGGCTGGCCGACATGGCACGCAACCGTCTGACCGCCATCGAGGACATCGTCGATGCTGGCAAGGCGCTCTACGCATCGCTGACGCCTGCGCAAAAGGAAGTCGCGGACCGCAGGCTCGCGCTGCCGCTTGCCACGTTGACCGGTAACGACGCGGGCAGCGACCTTCGGATGCAGCCGCGGCCGGCGCCCAAGTGATCGTCCGCGACGCGCTGGCTGACCGCGCGCCCGGGCGGGCCTGGAGCTTGCCCCGCAACCCTACGACATGAGGTTCAGCAACGTCCTGGCGACCTCTTTCGTCGCGCCGCGAAGATCGGCGAGCACGACATGCTCGTCCGCGCGCTTCGGGTTGCTACCGCGCACGGTGCGCGGTCCGGCGCCGACGCATCAGTCCCTGCGCGATGAGCCAGCCCGTGCGGGCGAAGCAGCTCTGCATGCACGCCGTCGAGATCGGCGCGCCGAGATTCGCTGCACTACCCTCGGCGCTACGCGCTTCGGTGCTAACTCGCCCTCGAGAGCGGCCCTTCGGGCTCATCGCGTGTCCCACACGAATGCGCTGCGCTCGTCGTACGGATGCACTTCCTTCCAATGGCGCGCGATGTCGATCCGGCGCGTCACCCATACGCGGTCGTGTCCTTCGACGTGGTCGAGGAACCGCTGCAGCGCGCGCATGCGGCCGGGCCGGCCGAGCAGCCGGCAATGCATCCCGATGCTCATCATCGACGGCGATTCCTCGCCCTCTGCGTACATGACGTCGAACGCATCGCGCAGATACTCGTAGAACTCGTCGCCGTGCGAGAAGCCCTGCGGCAGCGCGAAGCGCATGTCGTTGGCGTCGAGGGTATACGGGACCACGAGATGCGGCGTGAGCGCGCCGTCCGTACGCCGCACGGACAGCCAGAAGGGCAGGTCGTCGCCATAGTAATCGCTGTCGTACGCGAAGCCGCCGACGTCGGCAATGAGCCTGCGCGTGTTGGGGCTGTCGCGCCCGGTGTACCAGCCGAGCGGGCGCTCGCCCGTCACCTGCTGCATGATCGCGATCGCCTGGCCGATGTGCTCGCGCTCGATCGCCTCGTCGACGTCCTGGTAGGCGATCCAGCGCAGGCCGTGGCACGCGATCTCGTGCCCGGACGCGATGCATGCGGCCGAAACCTCGGGATTGCGCGCGAGCGCGGCCGCGACGCCGAAGACCGTCAGCGGCAGCGCACGCCGCTCGAACTCGCGCAGGATGCGCCACACGCCCACGCGCGAGCCGTATTCGTAGACGCTTTCCATCGTGAGATGGCGCGCGGGGTACGAGGCGGGGTTGAACATCTCCGACAGGAACTGCTCGCTGCCCGCGTCACCGTGCAGGATGCTGTTCTCGCCGCCTTCCTCGTAGTTCAGCACGAATTGCAGCGCGACGCGCGCATCGCCGGGCCATTGCGCATGCGGCGGACGGCGGCCGTAGCCATGCAGGTCGCGCGGATAGCCCTTCATGGAGAGGCGAAGCGGGCGTCGATGCTCATCGGGGTGATCGCGAACACCTGCGACAGCGCCCAGGCATGCTCGCTGGGCGTATCGATCGCGATCCTGCGCTCGAATTCGTGAAAGATGCCGGCCTTCGTGCAATGACGCACCGCCACGATGAAAGGAAAGCCGTGGCGCTCGGCGCGAACCGCGTCGGCCATGGCGGCGTGCCATTCCGCCGGACTCGCGAACGGCCGCCGGTCGTAGGCGCGCTCCGCGACCCACGGCGAATGCTCGAATATGCCACCGAAGGCGGCGACGAAAGCCGCCTTGTCCATCCCGTTCACGCCCGCGATATCCACGCCGTCATTCTACGCGTCAGAAGAGAAGGCCGACGGCGATCGCGGCCGCGAGTCCGGCCAGGACGTCGACCGTCCAATGCGCGCGCAACGCGATGACCGCGACGACTTGCAGCACGGCCACGGCGATGCCGGCAACCGTGATCGCCGGAATGCCGAGCGCCGCGAGTTGCATGGCGCCGTACACCGCAAGCGCCGTATGTCCCGAGAAAAAGAAGTCGTTGCCCACGCCGTAGGTGACGAACAGCGACGGCACGCCAGGGTCGCGCCAGATGATCCCCGGCGGCGGCGGAAGCGCGACGAGCCCCTGAGACACCTGTCGCATCATGAACAGGATGAGGAGGCCCCAGAAGGGCGTGAAGGTCGGCCCGAAGACCGCGCGCGCGAGCACGAACAGCGTGACGAGATCCACGCCGAGCGAGCTTGCGACGAGTACCGCGTTGGCCGCGCGCTGATGCTCGTGCAGCCAGCGGTTCCAGCCGCCGGTGAGCACGTGCAGGTGATCGTAATGGTGCGCGTCGGCAAGCGAGCGCGCGCCGATCAGGCGCTGGGTGAGGAACCAAAGCACGAGGCCGGCGACGATGGCGCCGACGCGCAGTCCGATCGTTTCGAGGGAGGGCACCTAACCGACGGCGCCCGGCCGCGGCTGCGCCGTCCCCATCGCGCCGGCGGGCAGCGAGGTAGACTCATCGCGCCTGGACAACACGATCTTCTGCGCCGGAATGCCCGCCCACGACTCTCCGTCCGGGATGTTCGTGTTCGGCAGCACGAACGAGTTCGCGAGCACCTTGGCCTTGGCGCCGACCGTGACTCCGCCCATGATGACCGCGCGCATGCCGATGGTCGCGCCTTCGCCGATCTTCACCGGCGCGATGACGAGATAACCGCCCTGCGCGTAATGCGCGAGGATATTCGCGGATCCGCCGATCGTCGCGCGGTCGCCGATCTCGATCAGCGAGGGGTCGGCGATTGCGGTCGAGTTGAGCGTCACGTCGCGTCCGATCCTCATGCCCATCAGCGTGTAGTAGAGCTGCGAGAACGGACTCGGCGTCACGAACTCGAGGAACGAGTAGCGCACGACGAGCGTCATCGTGCAGTGCACGTACCAGCGGATGGCCGCGAGCGTCACCGCCGACCCTCGATAGGGCTGCAGGCGCCCGCCGAGCAGGAAGTTGATCGCCGGCGCGATCAGGAGCAGCGACAATCCGTAGGCGAAGTACGAGATCGCGAAGACGATCCCAAGCAGGGCGTAGCGCGACCACGCGGATCCCGCCTGCGCGAACGGCGCCAGCGCCTCGAACACGGCCGCCGCGACGCCGATCGCAAGTCCCATGGTGCAGATCGCAAGCGCCAGGAAAGGCAACGGGCCGACGAGCGCCAGGAATCGCTTCACAGCTTCCTCCCCGTGAGCAGCGTGATGTTGCCGACGAAGCGCAGCTGCCCCAGGATCCTGCCCTCGCTCACCTGCATTCTTGCGCTGCGAGTCGCGCCGTCGCTGTCGACGAACGTGAATCCCATGGTCGGGCCATTGACGTACGCGCCCAGGATCGGCTGCGTCTTGCCGCGAATGGTGATCGTGCCGCCGATGCGCTGGAACTGCTGCGTGATGGCGATCTCGCCTTCCCAACTCTTGTCGTCGCGCAGGGACCATCGTCCCGCGACGTTGGCAGGCACGACCCACAGGAATGCTTCGCTGCCTTCGACGTTGAAGGCCTCATCCGGCTCCCACTCGCCCATGTCCCACATGTGAGACACGACGCGCGTACCGGGCTTCATCGACAGGAGCTGCGGGCGGAGCTGGTAGTTGAGATCGGGCAGCAGGTATAGCGTGACGACGGTAGCCTTGGAGAAGTCTTCCTTGAAGATGTCGCCCTGGATGATCGTGACCTTGTCGGCGACGCCGGCACGCTCGGCGTTGCGCTTCGCAAGCGCCGCGAGCTTGCCGTCATACTCGATGCCGATCGCCCTGGCACCGAACTGCCTCGCCGCTGCGATCGGGATGCGGCCTTCGCCGGCGCCCAGGTCGTATACCGTATCGAAGCGCGTCGTCTTCGCGGCCTCGAGCATCTTCGTCACCATGGCGTCCGGCGTGGGGATCCACATCACGTCCTTGCCGTGCTGGCGCAGGCGCGGCTGATAGATCTCGTCGCCGTACTTCGGAAAGTCCTGAGCGAAAGCGGCGCCGCACATCGCGAGCGCCGCCGTTACTGCCAACCATGTCCGGGTCAACTGCTGTTTCTCTTGGTCAGGCGCTGGATCGCCATGTTGATGGAGATGCGCAGGCGCTCGGTCGCGAGCGCCAGCTGGTCGAGCTCGTTGCGGCTTCTGGGATTGACCTTGGCGACACTCAGCTCGGCCGGTTTGCCGAGCGAGATCTGCTGCGTCGCCTCGGTCAGGCGCTTCAAGCGCTGCACGACGGCGAAGTGCATGAACACCATGGCGATCACGAAGGCTGCGAGGATCATCACGAGCTGCCAGACGCCGACCACGTTGAGCGCCACGTCCCAGAACGAGCGCGCGGGCAAGCGGACGCTGATGATACCCGCGACGTCGTTCTCCTTGAACCCGAAGCCGTTCTGCGTCCCGTACCGGACCTTCACGTCGTTGGGCGCCGCGCCGGCGTCGCCGTGGCAGGCAATGCACGAGGCCTTGTGATGCACGGCGCGCGCGTAGCGGAAACCGCCCGGCGAGAGCTCGAAGTACTCGGGAAGCTTCTCTTCGCGGATGCGCTTCAGCGCGCCCGTTTCGAAGGCATCTGGCTTGTTGTTGGGATTCATCACGTTGTGCGACGTTAGCCTGAACTTGGCGGGCGACGCCGAGTGCTCTACGACTTCGGAGAACTCGCGCTGCGCGAGCGCTGGGTTCTTCGAATAGAAATTGACCTGCGTGAGCTTGGGCGCGGCTCCGGTCGTGTCCTCGTTCTGGAACACCGGCATGTGCCCCAGGTAGCTCTTGTCGTTGTCCCTGACCCACACGCGCCCGTACTGGGCGACCCACAGGCCGAACGCGTCGACGTTGTCGGCTACCGTCTCGGCCTGGCTCTTCAACTGGTTGATGTAGACGCGCTCGAGGATGAGCCACGACGCCGCGCCGACGAGGCCGAGCGCGATCAGGAACACCAGCGCGAACTGCGCCGTCAGCGAAAGCTTGCGCAACATCGGAGCTCCCTGGTCCGGGATTACTTGTACTTGCCTAGCAATTCCCGCGCCCGGGCGATGAACCCGGCGCGCTGCCGCGTTTCGGGAATTTCCTTGGCCAGCATGCCCACATATTCCTCGATGTCGGCCGGTCGGGTGCGCGGCCCCGCGTCGAGCCAGCGCTCGCGCACTTCGGTCACCACGAACTCGCCGAAGGGACCGACTTCGTCGACGAAAAGCTTGTCGATCTGCTTGCACAGCGTCTCGACGAACGGCAGGACACGGCGCGGAGGAGCGCTCATCCTGTAGTCACCGATTGCCGTATCGCGTCCACCGCGCGCAGCGCAAGCGCCGCGATGGTCAGCGTCGGGTTGGCGGCGCCGCCGGTGGGGAAGACGCCGCTGCCGACGAGGAAGAGGTTGCGGTGGTCGTGCGCGCGCAGGTTCGCATCGACGACCGAAGTACGCGCATCGCTGCCCATCCGTGTCGTGCCGAGCACGTGCCCCGCTCCCTGGAAACCGGAGTCCGGATTGTGATGGATCTCCGTGGCTTTGATACGGACGAACGCGTCCTCGTGGATGCGCCGCGCCTCGGCGAGGCCGGCGCGGGTGTAGTCGTCGAGGCGGTAGGCGATGCGCGGGCGCGGCAGGCCCAGTGCATCGCGCTTCGTGTCGTCTGGCACGATGCGATTCGCGGGGTCCGGCAGTTGCTCGGTCAGCGTCCCGAAGCGTATCTCGCGCGCGGTGCGCTCGAAGATCGCTTTTTGCAGTGCGACGCCGCGCAAGCCCTTGGCCGCGAGCTCCTGCGCATCGGCGATGGGTGCGCCGGTCGGCCACGACCAGCCGTCGTTGCCGATCTCGATGCGAAACGACGGCCGCGCGGCGCGCCAGTCCCCGGAGCGCGTGTTCTCGACGCCCGACGTCGACAGCGGGCCGCGATACGGCCACACGGGGGACCCGGCGAGCGCGTACGAGAGCTGGATCGGGTGATCCATGAGATTGCGGCCGACCTGGTCGCTCGCGTTGGCCACGCCGTTCGGTGCGCGCGCCTGCCTGGACATGAGAAGAAGCTTCGGTGTCTCGATAGCATGCGCGGCGATCACGAAGGTCTTCGCCGCGATGCGTCCGCCGCCGCCGTCCGGCCGCTTGTAGCGCAACGCGGCGATTCTGCCGTCGGGCGCGACTTCCACGAACGACACGACCGATTGCGGCATCAGCCGCACGCCCGCAGCTTCGGCGCGCGCGACGTGCACGGTCGCGTCGTACTTCGCCTGGATGGGGCAGATCGGAATGCAGCTGTTGTTGCCGCAGCACGGCGCGCGGTTGTCGCGCACGACGGAATTGCGGCCCTGCGGGGTGGATCGAACCTCGTAGGGCGTGCCCGCGAACGCGGCGGCAATCTGCTTGTCGAGATACGTGGGCGCGATCTCGGGCATTGGATACGCCGCGCTGCGCGGCGACCCCAGGTCCTGGCTGGAATCGCCTGCGACGCCGATCTCGCTTTCCGCCTGCGCGTACCACGGCTCGAGCGCCGCGTAGTCGACCGGCCAGTCCACGCCGCGCCCGAACCTGGTCGCGAGCCGGAAATCGTCGGGCACGAGGCGCAGGCAGGTGCCGAGCCAGTGCCACGTCGTGCCGCCGACCTGGCGCAGGTACGTGCTCGAGAATTTCTGCGGCCCGGCCTGCACGTAGTAGCTGTCGAGGTTGTCGGAGCGCGGGTGCGGCGCGTACGCGGTGTTGGGATACGCGCACTCGGGCACCTTGATGGCCGCATTCATGAATTGCGTCACCGCGTCGCCGCGCTGCACACGCGGGCCGGCCTCGAGCATGACGACCTTCGCTCCGGAAGCGGCGAGACGCGACGCGATCAACGCGCCGGCGATGCCCGCACCGACGATCGCTACGTCGGCGTCCACGGATCGGCCCAGTAGCCCGTCACGCCCCCGCAGATGCCCATCGGCTTCGAATAGGTCATCGCGCTCCACGCGAGCGCGTCGGTGTAGAGGACGACCTTGCCGTCGACCATGCCCGAATACCACGCGGCTACGAGGTCGTTCGCGACTTTATCGAGCTTCTTCGCGGCGATCGCGGCATCGAGGTCGCTCGCCGGCGTGGAAGCCACCAGCGTCGCCAGTGCGCGCAACGATGCGGTCCGTTGCGGCGTGGCGAACGCGCGCACGACTTTCGCCGCCGTTCCAGGATCGGCCTGCGGATATCCGGTCAGGGCGGCCGAAAGCTTGGCAAAGGCGGCCGCGTCCAGGCTCTGCGCATGCGCACTCGGCGCGAGCGCGGATGCGCCGAGCGCGGCAAGGGCTTGAAGGAGCGTGCGGCGGTCGATCATGGCTCGCGGCATTGGACTATCCCTTCGCGCTACGCGCTTCGGGTCTTGTTCGCGCTCGGGAGCGGCCCGTCGCGCGAACAGCGTAGGTCGCGGCGTGCACCGAGGTCAAGCCTTCATTGCGGCGAACGCCTCGTCCGCGATGGCGAGCGTGCGCGCCACGTCTTCGTCCGTGTGCGCGATCGAGACGTAGAACTTCTCGTTGGGATTGACGAGGAGACCGCGCTTCAGGAGCTCGATGGCCCAGCGATAGCCGAGCGCCTTGTCGGCGGTAGTGAGGTCCATCCAGGTGCGAAGCGGCCGGCGGTCCGTGAAGCGGATGCCGAACACCGCGTCCTCGCCCGGCGCCTGCACCGCGAAGCCGTGCCGCGTCCCTGCCACGACCAGGCCTTCGCGAAGACGACGGCCCGTGGCGTGCAACCGGTCGTATACGCCCGGCTTTCGCAACACTTCGAGTGCCGCGCAGCCCGCGACCGCGCACACGGGATTGCCGTTCAGCGTGTGCGTGGCCCACACGACCTGCTCGCGCGGGCGCGACCGCGCATCGAGCACGCCCATCACGTCGGCTCTCCCGGCGATGGCCGCGAGCGGAAATCCACCGCTCACCGCCTTGCCGTAGCACGCGAGGTCGGGCACGACGCCGTACTTCTCCTGGGCGCCGCCCCAGGCGATCCGAAAGCCCGTCACGATCTCGTCGAACACGAGCACGATGCCGTGGCGGGTCGTAACGTCGCGAATGGCCTCGAGGAAGCCGGGCTCGGGCAGCAGCACGCGCTGCAACGGCTCGACGATCACCGCCGCGAGCTCGCGCGCATGCGTCTCGATGAGCGCGACCGCCCGTTCCGTTTCGTTGAACGGCGCTACGAGCACGGTATCGCCCGTTTCCTGCGGCACGCCGATGGAATCGGGCAGCGCACGCGGATAGGGCGAGGGGGTCGAGGGCACCGTGCCCCACAACCCGTAGTCGTGCATGCCGTGCCATGCGCCTTCGAACTTCATCACTTTGTTGCGCCCGGTGAACGCGCGTGCGATGCGCAGGCAGTAAAAGGTCGCCTCGGTTCCGGAGCCCGTGTAGTGCACCGCATCTGCGCACGGGATGGCCTCGACGAGCTTGCCCGCGAGCTCGATCTCGGGCTCGTTCAGGAAGTAGAAGGTAGTGCCCTTGCCCAACTGCGCGGCAACTGCTTCCGTGATCGCCGGATGCGCATGCCCGAGGAGGGCGGGACCGGAGCCCAGGTGATAGTCGATGTACTCGCGGCCCGCGATGTCGAACACGTGGCTTCCTTCACCTCGCGCAACGACGAGGTTGAGCTCGGGCGGCAGCACGAAGAGGCCCAGGCCGCCGCCGGCGAGATCGCGGCTTGCGCGCTCGAGGAGTTGCGTCTGGCGTTCGCGGGGGGTCATGGATTCGTTCATCGCAGGGGTGTCCAGGTGACGACGTGCGGGCAATGGTCCGACGGCAGGGCGACGTCGCGGTCGCCGCGCAGCGGAGTGCCCGTGTCGTTGAGGTAGTTGATGGCGCGCATCGTGAGTGCCGAAGGCGCGAGGCGCTTCTTGAGCGACTCGGAGATCACGATGTGGTCGATGCCGTCGTGGGTGAGGTCACCGCGCGAACCCGCAATGCTGCAGTCGCCCGAGGACCCTTTCGTGATCGTGCCGTTGCGGGCCTGATCGGCAAAGCGCGCGCGCCATAGCACCGCGCCCGGCGGATCGCCGTCGTTGAGCTCGGGAAATATCGCGCGTGTGCGCGCATCGCACTGCACGGTCACGCGCGACCCCTGGCGGTCGATCGTGCAGCGTCCGAGCGGATCTTTCGCCGTCGTCCCGTCGGCGCGTGTCCTGTAGGTCGGCGAGTCGGCGACGGGCTCGCGCAGGATCGTCCGGTTGAAGTCTCCCGTCACTGCGAAATCGCGCGAAGCGTTGGCGTCGACCCATCCTTCCAGCGAAGGGAGCTGGTATCGCAACAGCGCGCAATCCGCGGTGATGGCGTCCCGGCGCGCCGGATCGAGGAGCGCGTCGCGGGCGCCGAGCGGCATGTCGAGATCACGACTGCGGCAGCCCGCCTTCATGTGGATGACGAGCACGCGCACCGGCTTCCCTCCGACGTCGACGGTGAACGCAAGGCCCGGCCGCAACGGTCGGTCGGGAAGGCCGCTGTCGGCGAGCGACGCGACGAGCTCGAGCGCGCGCACGTCGGCATCGCGCCGCCATGCCACGCCGACGTGCTGCGCGATGGCGGATGCACCCGGCATCTCGCGCGTCGTCGCGACCGACCACTGCGGCGGCATGATCGCGCGCACCGCGCTTGCGTCGAATACCTCCTGAAGCGCAACGAGCCGCACGCCCAGGGCGTCGAGCCGCGCCCACATTGCGCGCAGCGCATGGAGCTTCGTCGCGTACCGCGAGGGCCGCGAGAGGTCCAGCGTCTCGCGGCACGGATGATCGTCCGGATAGCGCGCGGCGTGCGGCCAGTTGTCGCGATCGGACGCGCATGCATCGGGCGGGAACGCCATGCCGTTGTGCACGTCGCAGAACGGCAGGTCCGCGATCGCGTAGCCGGTCGGCCAGCCGGCGGCCTGGCATGCCGCGATCCATCTCGCATGCACGGACTCGCCCATGAGCCAGTTCATGTTCCACGTCGCGACGGCGAATCCCTGCGCCGGAACGTTCGTGCACGCCGCAAACGCCCCGAGCGCGGCAAGCGCGCGCCAGCCACGCAGTCGTTTACGCATCATCCGTGAATGATACCGGTCGTGCGGCGCGACGGCGGGGCCACGCGCGTCGTCCACGCGTTGCTATTGCGTCGCCGTGATGCCGCCGTCGACGTAGAGGACCTGTCCGGTGACGAACGAGGACGCGGGGCCGAGGAAGAACAACACGGCGCCGCTCACATCCTCGACTTCGGCAATCCTTCCCAACGGAATGCGCTCCAGGAGCCGCCGATGCAGCTCCGGGTCGCTCCAGTCGGAAGCCATCCGAGTGCGGACTACCGTGGGCGCAACGCCGTTGACGTTGATGCCGTGCCGCGCGAGCTCGACCGCATGCTGGCGGACGAGCAGGGCGAGGCCGCCCTTGCTGCTGCAGTAGGACGAATACCCGCGGTCGCGCATGCCGAGCATCGCGCGAACCGACAGAAGGTGGACGTGTCGGCCGCCGCGCCCGTCCGCGATCTGGCGTCGCGCGACGGCTTGCGCGAGGAACATCGCGCCCTTGAGGTTGACGTCCACGATGCGGTCGAATGCCTCCTCGGTGACCTCGGTCAACGGCTGGATCTCCTGCGTGCCGGCGCAGTTGACCAGGAAGTCGATGCCGCCGTGCCGCCGCGCGGCCTCGTCGACGGCGTTGCGCATCGACGCGACGTCGCGCATGTCGAAGTTCACCGACGTCGCACTTCCTCGGTCGCGCAGCGATGCCGCGGCGCTTTCCGCCTTGCTAGCATCACGCCCGCCGATCACCACCGTCGCCCCCTGCGCAACGAGCGCCGCGGCGCATGCCTCGCCGATGCCGCCGTACCCCCCGGCGACGAACGCGACCTTGCCCGCGAACGGACTTCCGGCATCAGACATCGAGCACGCTCTTGCGGCCGAAGAGGCCGCGTGCGCGGAAGGTCACGACGAGGATGAACAGGAGGTACATCGAGAGCAGTGACCACTCCGAGGCGTAGGCCCCGCTCAACCCGACGACGAGGCCGACCATGAGCGCGGCCACGACCGCGCCCCAGAAGCTGCCGACGCCTCCGAGCACGATGATGAGGAACGCGGGAACGACGGCGTCGACCCCCACGTGCGGGCGCATCCCCCAGATCGGCGCCATCACGACACCGGCGAGCCCTGCCAGCGCGACACCGAGAGCGAACACGAACAGCCGCAGGCGCGGGAGGTTGATGCCGAGCGCGCGCACCATCTCGCTGTCGTGCGCGCCGGCCTTGATGATGGAGCCGTACGGCGTTTTCTCGAGGAAAAGCCACAGAAGGCCGATCCCCGCGGCCGCGACGAGGCATGCGTAAACCCGATACTTGGCGTAGATGATGTCGCCTGCGAGGAAAGCGCCCGAAATGGCCTCGGGCAGCGCAAGCTGTTTCTCGGTCGAGCCGAACACCGCGCGAATGGCCTCTTCGATCACCAGTGCGGCACCGAACGTGAGCAACAGACCGTAGAGCGCATCCCGGCCGTAGGTGCGGCGCAACGCGAGTTCGAGCAGCATCCCGAAGGCGCCCACGACGACGGGCGCCACCAGCATCGCAATCGCATAACGCCATCCGATCGGCAGCGCGCGATAGCCGGCAAGGAACTCTCCCGAGCCGGCGGGCGCCACGATCACCAGCGCGACGTACATGCCGAGCGCGAAGAACGACCCGTGCGCGAGATTGATTGTCTCCATCACGCTCACGATCAGCATGAAGCCGAGTGCGATGAGCGCGAACAACAGCCCGAGCGCAAGCCCGTTGACGACGTGTGGTACCAGGGTCAACGGGCCCCCCTCAACGGAGCTGCCATTACATTTCGTAGCTTGGCGTGGCCTCGTACGTCTCGAGCTTGCACGTCTTCGGTGCGTCCGCGTCCATCACGTCCTTCGGCTCGGACTGCGTCAGGATCTTGAAGATGTCGTCCTTGGCCTTCGGCTGGTCGTTGTACGTCGCCATGTAGATGGTCTGCTGGCACTGGTGGGTGGCGGGATCGATCCACGCGTCGTAGGCCTGCATGCGGTCGCGAGCCGTCATCTTGCGTCCCTCGAGCTTCTTGATGATCGCGATGTTGCTGGTCGTCCCGGCTTCCTCGACGCAGCGCAAGAGCTCCCGCGTCGCGACGTAACCGTTGTAATACACGTTGCCGGGTACCTGGATCGCCATGCCCGGGTAGACCTTCTGGTAGTTGGCGACGAACTCCTTCACACCGGGCAGGTCGAGCATCCAGTACCAGTTGGTGCCGAACACGCCGAAGATCTGCTCCGGCCCGAGGCCATAGACATCCGGCCAGTCCTGCTGGTTGTTGATCCACGCCATGCGCTTCTGCAAGCCGAGCTGGACCACTTGCTGGCGCAGCGCCTTGATGTCGTCGCCGCCGACCGCGGCCGCCACGACCTCCGGCTTGATCTGCTGCAGCTTGATGAGATAGGACGAGAAGTCGCGGGTGTTCTGCGGGATCATGAGCTCGTCGACGATCTTCCCGCCGTTCGCCTCGACCAGCGTGCGCGTCGCCTTGGACGTGTTGTGGCCCCAGACGTAGTCGTTGGTGAGGAGCACCCAGTTCTTGCCGCTGCTCTTGATCGCGTTCTTGACGATCGCCTCGGCAAAATTCGTCCCGTTGCCATCCCACACGAACTTGACGCGGTGGCAATCCTTGCCCGATTCGGTCGGCGAGCTCGAGTTGGTGTTGAAGTAGACGCAGCCGTACTTTTGCGCGACCTGCGAGATGGCGTTGGCCACGCCCGAGTGCAGCCCGCCGATCAGGAACGCGGCCTCGTTGCGGGTGATCATTCGCTCGGCTACGCGCGAGCCGGTCGCGGGCGTCGTCTCGGTATCGATGTGCAGCGCCTCGATGGGACGGCCGAGAACGCCGCCCTTCGCGTTGAACTCCCTGATCGCCATCATCGCGCCGAGCCGCTCCTCGACCCCGACGCCGCGTATTGCCCCGACGCGTCCATGGTGAGGCCGATCACCAGCGGCTTCTTCTGCGCCGCCTGCGCCCACGCGTGGTTCACCTTCCAGGGACCGAAGAAGGTAGCGCCTCCAACCCCGGCGGCGAGCGCGGCGAGCAAGGAGCGGCGCCCGGTGTCGCGCGGCGTGCGCTCGGGCTCGGACAGGACGTCGACGGCCTTTTCGTTCGGCATCTCGCATCTCCCCATGTGAATGCGCCTCGATCGCGCGCATCGCGGCAGGCGCGGCCGCAAATGCCGGCGGAATATTCATTCCAACAATGGCGGCTGTCAAGGTTCACCGCAGCATGAAGCGGGAACTCTTCGTCTTGCCATCGTGGAACGTTTATTCTATCTTCGCAATCGCATGCAGGCCCAAACCGTCCCCGCCGTCCCCGGCGTCGCGCATCGCGAGCGCGCCGCCGCGGCCCTTCGCTGGCCGCTTGCCGCGACGTTCGCGATTCTCGCCACGACGCCGCTGTGGCTGTCGCGCGTGGGTCTCTACCAATACCTGGCCCTCGAGATCGCGATCTTCATGATCTACGCGATGGGCTACAACCTGCTGCTCGGAACGTCGGGGCTGCCGTCGTTCGGCCACGGCGCGTTCTTCGGCGTAGGCGCCTACGCGTTCGGACTGCTCGAGCTTCGCGCGATGGCCAACTTCTGGCTGGATCTAGGCGGTGCGGTGGTGATCGCGGCGCTGGCCGGTGCTGCAGTGGCGGCGTTCATCTCGCACCGTCGCGGGATCTACTACGCGCTCCTGACCATCGCTTTCGGCCAGGTGTTCTGGTTCGTCGCCGTCAAGTGGCATTCCGTGACCGGTGGCGAGGACGGCCTCCTCAACCTCAAGCGGCTCGCGGTGCCGCTCGGGTTCGCGAGCGTCGAGACCAGGTCCAACGAGGCGCTGTTCTACGTCGTGCTGGTGGCGCTGCTCGTGGTCATTGTCGTCTGCTGGCGGTGCGTTCACTCTCCGTTCGGCCGCGTGCTCCGCTGCATCAAGCAGAACGAGCAGCGCGCGCGCTTCCTGGGCTATCGGGTGTGGATCTACAAGTGGCTCGTGTTCGTGCTTTCGGCGGCGATCGCGGGGCTCGCGGGCGCGCTCTTCGCCATGGCGCAGCAGTCGGCGTATCCCAACGTGATGAGCCTCCACCAGTCGGGATTCGTGGTGATGATGGTGCTGATCGGCGGCGGGCTCGTGAGCTTCTGGGGCCCGATGCTCGGCGCGGCATTCTTCATCGTCGCGCGCGACCTCCTCGGGGCTTACACGGAGACCTGGCTGCTGTGGTACGGGCTCTTGTTCATGGCCGTCGTGCTCTGGAAGCCGGAGGGACTCGCGGGGCTGGGCCGCGACTTCCTGGACCGCGTGCGGCGGGCGCGATAGTGCCGCTCTTCGAAGCCGTCGGATTGCACAAGCGCTTTGGCGATCGCGTCGTGCTCGAGCACATCGACCTCGCTTTCGAGGCGGGATCGCTCACCGGCATCATGGGTCCCAACGGCGCCGGCAAGACCACCTGTTTCAATTGCCTGACGGGGATGTATGCGCCGGACCGCGGCGAGATCAGGATGGACGGCAGATCGATTGCCGGCCGCAGGCCCGATGAAGTGACGCGGCTCGGCGTGGCGCGCTCGTTCCAGGCCATCAGCCTTTTCGACGAGGACACGGCGCTCGACAACGTCACGGTTGCGCTGCCGCGCATGCGGGCGCGTTCGTTCGACGCCTGGCGTGCGCGCGCGCGCGACAGCGGCGCACGCGACGAAGCCGCAAACCTTCTCGAGCGCGTCGGCCTGCGCGGGCGCGAGAACGTGCGCGCGAAGGACCTCGCGTACGGCGAGCGCCGCGCGCTCGAGATCGGTCTCGCGATCGCGACGTCGCCGCGCATCCTTTTCCTCGACGAGCCCACGTCCGGGCTCGGCGCGGAGGGAACGGCCAGGCTCCTCGACCTCGTGCAGGAGATCAAGAGAACGCTCACGCTCGTGATCATCGAGCACGACATGCGCTTCCTGTTCCGCCTGGCCGATTTCATCAACGTGATTCACTGGGGACAGGTGATCGCCCGCGGCACGCCGGATGCGCTGCGCGACAACGAGTGGGTGCGCCGGTCGGCGCTTTCCACGCTCGCATGCTGAACGTCCGCGACATCGACACCTATTACGGCGAGTCGCAGGCGCTGTTCGGCGTGTCGCTGCGCGTCGATGCCGGCGAGATCGTGGCACTTCTCGGCCCGAGCGGCGCCGGCAAGACGACGACCTTGCGCAGCATCCTGGGCCTCACGCCTGCGCGCGCGGGCGCCGTCGAGTGGCAGGGAAGAGACGTCACGCGCTGGCCGACGCACCGCATTGCGCGCCTCGGCATCGGATGGGTGCCCGACGACCGCCGCGTCTTTCCCACGCTGACGGCGTCGCGCAACCTGTCGATCGCGCGCAAGCGCTCATCGTTTCCCGCCTATTCGACGGAAGCGTGCTGCGACATCTTCCCGGCGCTTCGCAACCTCCTTCCACGCGAGTGCGAAAACATGTCCGGCGGAGAGCTGCAGATGGTGTCGATATCACGCGCGCTTTCCGGCGGCCCCGGCCTCGTGCTCTTCGACGAACCGAGCCAGGGCCTCGCTCCGAAGGTCGTGCAGGACGTCATGCGCACGATTCGCGGCCTGCGCGAGGCGGGTGTCGCGGCCATCGTAGTCGACCAGAACGTGCGTACCGTGCTCGACGTTGCCGACCGCGTGTACGTCATGCATCTCGGCCGGATCGTGCACGAGGGCGCCGCCGCCGCGCTGCGCGACGACGTTGGGGCGCGCGCCGCCCTCGGGCTGGCGGCTTGATGGGAACTTCCGCGCTCGTCGTGGACGGCCTCGTCAAGCGTTACTATCGCTCGCCCCTGCGTCGCACGGTCTCGTTCATGCTCTCGGCCGATTTTCGTGTGGACCATGCGAAGATCATCGGCGTCCTCGGCCCCAACGGTTCGGGCAAGACGACGCTGTTCGAACTCATCACCGGAAGCAATGCGCCGAGCGAGGGACGCGTCGTCGTCGACGGCCGCGACATTCACGCCGTGCGCTATGGCGAGCGCGACCGCCTCGCCATCCATTACCACCAGTCCTACCAGGTGCGCGCATTTCGCAGGACGAAGCCCGCGTGGCTCATGACGCGCGCGGGACGGTCGCGACCGCTCGTCCACCTCTTCGACGAGCCCCAGTTCTCCGTCCAGGACGGTTACATCGGCTTCATGCTCGACTTCTTCAGGCGGCTGCGCGACGAGGGCAACGTCGTCTTCCTGTGCGTGCACCCCAACGAGCCCTTTCATCTCGAGATCCTGCGCGAGGCATGCGAGCGGTTCCTGTTCGTGCATCGCGGCACGGTGGTCGAGTTCGCGGATTTCGAAGGGCTCGCGGCCCACGACGGCGCGCGCGCCTACCTCGGCAGCCTGCTCTAGCGCAATCCAGGGGACGCGAGTCCTCACGTATCATCGACGATCGATACCGTCAGCGCGCATGGCTATGGACCGCACAGCTCGCATCACGCTCGTCGCGACCGGACTCGGTCTTTTCATGATCTTCCTCGACGCGCTGATCGTCAACGTGGGTCTGCCGTCGATCCAGGCGAGCTTCAAAGTCGGCGAGGCGGGGCTGCAGTGGGTCGTCGCGGCGTACAGCCTCGGCATGGCCGTGTTCATCATGACCGCCGCGACGCTCGCCGACTTGCACGGGCGCAGGCTCTGGTACGTGATCGGGATTGCGGTGTTCACCGTGGCGTCGATCGTGTGCGGCCTCGCGCCTTCACTCGAGGTCCTCAACGTCGCGCGCGGTGTGCAAGGCATTGCGGCCGCCACCGCGAACGTGACGTCGCTCGCGCTCGTCAGCGCTGCATTTCCCGACCCCAAGGACAAGGCGCGCGCGATCGGCATCTGGACCGCGATCGCGAGCGTGGGCACGGCGGTCGGGCCGACGCTCGGCGGCTTTCTCGTCGAGCATTGGGGATGGCGCAGTATCTTCCTCGTCAACGTGCCCGTCGGCATTGCCGTCGTGTTCCTGACGCTTCGCTGCGTGAAGGAATCGCGCGACGAGCGCCCGCGTACGCTCGACATCGTGGGCCAGGCCTTGTTCATGGTGACGGTCGGCGCGTTGGCGTACGCGGTGATCGAGGGGCCGAAGGCAGGGTGGACGTCACCGGGCATCGTGACGCTGTTCGCGGTGGCGGCGGTGGGTTGCGCGGCGTTCATCTGGTACGAGCGCCGGCACGAGGACCCGATGATGGACGTCTCGCTGTTCGCCGACTCGGGGTATGCGCTCGCCATCGCGACCATCTGCGCGGTGTTCTTCGCGATCTACGGAATGCTCCTGCTGACGACGCAGTTCCTGCAGAACGTGCGCGGGTTTTCACCCGAGCAGACGGGTCTCATCATCCTGCCGTTCAGCGTGGCCGTGACGGTCGTATCGCCGCTGGTGGGCCGCGTCGTCGGACGATTCGGCGCGCGACCGCCGATCCTCATCGGGCTGGCGTCGCTGATCGCGGGGCTTGTCGTGCTGATGATCGCGGGCCATGCAGGCGCCGCGTTCGTGCTGCTGGGTCTCGGACTGTCCGGAATAGGAGGGGCGCTGTGCCTGACGCCGATCACGGCGATCGCGATGACGTCCGTACCGCCGCAGCGCGCGGGCATGGCCTCCGGCATCATGAGCGCGCAGCGTGCGATCGGATCGACCGTCGGCTTCGCCGTGCTGGGCTCCGTGCTCGCGGCATGGCTCACTGCAACGCTCGAGCCCGACCTCGCGACCGTGTTACCGAACGCTTCCGAGCGGGCCGCCGTCGCGCAAACGATCGTGCAAAACGCCAACCCGCGCGCGCACGTCGCTGAAGTGGGTCCGCGCCGTCCGATCACGCATCCGGATGCGGCGACGCAGGCGCGGATCGTGGCCGTGGCCGATACGGACTTCATCGCGGGGATTCGCGTCGCGCTCCTCGTCGCGGTCGCGTTGCTCGCGGCCGTGCTTGCGATCGGATGGAAGTGGTTCCCCCGCGCGGGCGGCATGGTCGCCGGCGCGGAGCGCGAAGAGGCGAAGCTCGCTAGAACTGAGGAGTAGCCCCCTCGAAGACCACGCTGAAGGGGCGCGGCAGCGTTCTCACGTCCGTGACCATGCGCACGCGGACGAACGACGACAGGTTCTTGAACGCCTCCTTGATCGCGAGCGCGCCTTCGGTCTTGCGCATCGAGCGTCCGAAGCGCATCCGTCGGGTCGCGGGGCGCAAGTCGACGACCAGTCCGAGCGAAAGTGCTGCCAAGTGATGCGAAGGGGTCATGTAGTCGCCATAGACGGCAAAGGCGATGATCATGAGCGGGTTGTGCACGTCCTCTTCGTTGATGCGCTCGGCCACCGTGCAGGCCTCGATCAGCAGCTGCTTCGCGCGCGCTCGCGGCAGGGGCTCCACCACGCGCGCCGCGGCAAGCTCGACGAACTGCGGCGTGAGGCCATACCCTGTACGATCTATCGTCGGCGGATCGAGCAGGCCTTCGGCGACGAACTCCTTGACGAGTGCCTCCGCCTGCGAGGTATCCAGCGAGAAATCGTGTCGAAGGCTGGTGGCGCTTACGCGCGCGCGCTCCGGCGGGAGGCCTACGACGCGCGCGAGCGCGCGGCCCGTCGCCGCGCGCAGATGAACGGGATCGAGCCCGTAGTAACGACGGTTGGTAATCAGCGTGCGCTGTTTCATGGCCTGCTCCGCTATGACGATAGCATAGCGCGGCGCGCGCGGGAATAGCCTGTCCCTGCCGGTCGGCGACAAGAAAAGGGGAGACGATGCGAATGTGGTGGTCGATGGGGCTATGCGCGATACCGGCGCTCGCGGGTGCGCAGGCCGTGGGCGAGGGATGGCCGAGCTACGGGGGCGATTCCGGCGGGACGCGTTACTCGCGCGCGAAGGAGATCACGCGCGACAACGTGGCGAAGCTGCGGCGGGTGTGGGAATACCACACGGGCGACGTCTCCGACGGCAAGGGCAAGGTGAGTGCCACGTCTTTCCAGGCTACGCCCATCCTGTTCGAGGACACGCTTTACCTGTGCTCGCCTTTCAATCGCGTGATCGCGCTCGATCCGCGCACCGGCACTGCGCGGTGGACGTTCGATCCCAAGGTGGAGATCGGCAAGGACAACCAGACGCGCAAGACCGATGGCGCCCCGCTTCGCTGCCGCGGCGTGGCGGCGTGGGCCGACGCCGAAGCGGCGCGCGACGCGCCATGCTCGCGACGCATCTTCGAAGGCGTCATCGACGGGCGGCTCATCGCGCTCGACGCGCGCACAGGCGCGGTTTGCCCGGGATTCGGCAAGGGCGGCACGATCGACCTCAACACGCTTGCCAACTTCGGCGAGGGGCAGGTCAGCATGAGCTCGCCGCCCGCGGTATTCGAGAACCTCGTGATCGTCGGCAGTGCGATCGGCGACAACGTGCGCAACGACATGCCGCACGGCATCGTGCGCGCGTTCGATGCGCGGACCGGCGCGCAGGCGTGGGCTTGGGATCCGATTCCGGCCGCCGTGGCGGACAAGACTGGCGCGGGCAACACGTGGGCGCCGATCAGCGTCGATGCGGCGCGCGGGCTCGTGATGCTGCCGACGTCGAGCCCGAGCCCCGATTACTGGGGCGGCGATCGGACGTCGGAGATGCCGTATACGACCGCGGTGGTGACGCTCAACGCACGCACCGGGCAGCGCGTATGGCACTTCCAGACGATCCGCCACAATCTCTGGGACTACGATCTTGCATCGCAGCCCGCGCTGGTCACGATCCGCCGCGACGGCGCGGCCAAGGACGCGGTCGCGCAAGCGACCAAGATGGGTTTCGTGTTCGTCCTCGATCGCGAAACCGGCGCACCGCTCTTCCCGGTAATGGAGCGACCGGCGCCGCGCAGCAACGTGCAGGGCGAGGTGACGGCGCGCACGCAGCCGGTGCCTTCGTTGCCGCGTCCGATCGCGAAGCAGTCGATCAAGCCCGAGGATGCGTGGGGCCTCCTGTACTTCGACATGAAGGCGTGCGAGCGCGAGCTCGCGGCGCTCGACAACGAAGGGCTCTACACGCCGCCGAGCGAACGCGGCGCCGTCGTGTTCCCGCTGTTCGGCGGCGGCAGCAACTGGGGCAGCGTGGCCTACGAACCCGTCAGCAATCTGCTCGTTGCCAACACGATGAACCTCGTCGGCATGGCGCAGGTCGTCCCACGCGACCAGTTCGAGACCGTGGCGAAGGCGCATCCCGACGACCAGGCCACGCCGCAACGCGGAACGCCGTTCGGCATGCGCCGCAAGATCCTCATGTCGTTCCTTGGCGTGCCCTGCAATCCCCCGCCCTGGGGCGAGCTGTCGGCCATCGACCTTGCGACCGGCGAGATTCGCTGGCGCGTCCCGCTCGGCCAGGTCAAGAAAGGCCCGTTCTACACGTTCGAGCACTGGGGCTCGCCGAACATCGGCGGTCCCGTGGTGACCGCGGGCGGGCTCGTGTTCATCGCCGCCACGATGGACAAGAAGATCCGCGCCTTCGATCTTGCGACCGGCGACAAGCTCTGGGAAGCGCGCCTGCCCGCGTTCGGAATGGCAACGCCGATGACCTACGAGTCAGGCGGAAAGCAGTACGTCGTGATCGCGGCGGGCGGCCATGGCGCGCTGGGCGGGTGGGGCGACTCGGTGGTGGCATTCGCGTTGCCTTAGGGACGTACCCCATTTCAAAATGTGTCGAGCCTGCGTCACGCAAGAGACAAGTTGAAGATGGGGAACGCCCCTGTTGTCAGCGAGGAAGACGGCGTCCGCTATCTTCACTTCGGCTCGCGCTGGATCCAGGGCGCGATGCGCATCGCGCGCCCGTACGCGCTCGAGCTCGAATACACGCGCGACATGATGTTCCCGCTGCTGATGCGCACGGGCGGCGGCTGGCCGCGAACCGTGCTGTCGATCGGCCTCGGCGCTGGATCGATCGCGCGCTTCTTGCACAGACAGCGGCCGCGCGCGGCGCACACGATCGTGGAGATCGACCCCGACGTGATCGCGTGCGCTCGCCATCACTTCAAGCTGCCGCCCGAGGGGCCCCGTCTGCGCGTCACGATCGACGACGGCAGCGATTACCTGCAAGCGGCCGACCGCGACTTCGATCTGATCCTCGTCGACGGCTACGACGCCAAAGGCCGCACCGGCGTGCTCGACACGCTGACGTTCTATTGCAACGCGCAGGCGCACTTGAGCGAGCGCGGCGTGCTCGCGGCCAACGTGCTTACGCGCAGCCATGGCTATCGCTCGAGCTTCGAGCGACTGGAAGCGGCGTCTGCCGGCCGTGCGATGGCGTTGCCCGCCTGCGAAAGCGGCAACGTGATCCTGCTTGCGGCCGCGGGCGACCCGGTCGATGTCGAAATCGACGACCTTCTCCGGCGCGCTCGCAGGCTGCGCAAGGACACGGGGCTCGATCTCGTTCCGACTGCAACGAAGTGGTCGAAGGGACGCGCGAGGCTTCGCCTGTAATGGCGCATGTGATGGAGCGTTCTTGGCACGTGCCCCGAACGCTAGGCGAGCGCGGCGATCCATTGGTTGGCGCCGCGCAGCCTCCCGGCGAGCTCCTTCGCGAGATTCTCGAGCACGGCAATTCGCAGCGCCGGGAAGCGCTCCGCAAGAATCGTCCACGATTGCAGGTCGAGGATCCGGCAGCGCACAGCGCTGTCGGCGAACACCGACGCGCTGCGCGTCGTCTGCCCAAGCAGCGCGAGCTCGCCGAACTCCATGCCCGGACCGAGCGCGGCGACACGCTGGTGTGCGCCGTTGGCCAGCGGCACCACCACACTTACGTGGCCCGTCTCGATGAAGAACACGCGCCCGTCCGCGTCCTGGCCCTGCCGCAGGATGACGTCGCCCTGCGCGTAGTCCTGCACCCGCGTGGCCGATTCCACCGCGGCGAGCAGCGCGGGGGCGACGCCTGCGAACAGCACCGAGTCGGCGAGACAGCGGGTCTCGTCGTGCATCACGGGCACGATCCGGTTCTCGCACCATTCGCCGGCGAGATCGTTGTCCTCGAACACGAGAAAGCCACGGTCGTCCTTGCGCACCGCCTTGCGAAGCGGATCCATCACGGATTGCTCGCGCACGCGCGAGCACACCACCGGGATGCCGCGCTCGGCGAAGTCGAGGCGCGCCATGTTGAGTAGGCGCGCCGCGCTTTCCGACAGGCCGATCGCCTCGTGCATGTCGAGGACGAAGGTCGCGGCATCCGGCGCCATGCCCTCCATGCGGCGGACGACGTACTCGGCGCCGTCGATTCCGAGGAAGCCGTGCAAGCACAGGTACTTGATGCGATGCGCGCGCTCGACCAGCATGGCGCGCGTGTCCGCCGGGCGCTGCACGCGCGAAGGCGCGACCGCGCCGGTATAGACGCGCCCGAGCGCCATCGACGGGCTGTTCGTCCGCGTGAACACGTGAAGCCCGAAGTCACGCGACAACCGCTCGCAGGCGGCGATGCCGCGCACGCTGTTGCCCTTGGGGTCGACCTTGGGCGAGAAGATGCCAATGCCGAAGCGGCCTGGCACCACTGCGATGATGCCACCGCCCACGCCGCTCTTCGCAGGCATGCCCACGTCGTGCAGCCAGCTGCCGGCGTAGTCGTACATGCCGCACGTCGCCATCACGCTCAGCACATGCTGGGCATCCCCGGCGGGCATCGCGCGCTTGCCGGTGAGCGGGTGCACGCCGTCGTTGGCCAGGGTCGCCGCCATGTAAGCGAGGTCGCGGCAGTTGACGAGGATCGAGCACTGCCTGAAATAGTTTTCGAGCGCCGCCATGGGGTCGGCTTCGATGATCCCGAAGTTCTTGAGCATCCACGCGATGGCGCGATTGCGAAATCCGGTGTCGCTTTCCGATCGATACACGGCTTCGTCGAGGGCGAGCTCGCGTCCTGCGAAGGCATCGATCGACGATGCGATGCGCTTCCACTGAGCCTCGACGGTGGCGCCCGACACCAGGCTCGTAGTCGCGATTGCACCCGCATTGATCATCGGATTGAGCGGCGCACCGGTTTGGGGAGCGAGGCTGATGCTGTTGAACGCGTCCCCGCTC
Source organism: uncultured beta proteobacterium (assembly GCA_963707815.1). Lineage (GTDB taxonomy): Bacteria > Pseudomonadota > Gammaproteobacteria > Burkholderiales > Casimicrobiaceae > VBCG01. Next base: position 413,436 of record CAVPRK010000009.1, on the reverse strand, counting down.
GGCTCGACGCCCACCTTGGTGCTGAGCAGCTCGGGTCCGCGGTCCGCCAGCGCGGTCGCGTACACGAACGCCTTGCTGATCGACTGGATCGTGAACAGCGGCGTCACGTCGCCGACCACATAGGGGACGCCGTCCATCGTCACGAGGCATATGCCGAAGTGGCCGGGCGCTGCTTTGGCGAGCTCGGGGATGTAGGTAGCCACCGCGCCGTCGTCGAGACCGGCAAGATCGGCGTGGAGATCAGCGAGATACGTCTGCAGTGGGGTCGTCATGGCGACTTGAGCTGCAAGCCGCGTGCCCGCACGGTTTCGGCCGACGCAACCGAGGCTTCACACCTAGACCAGCGCCTGCGTATCCCCGTCTACCGGCAGCGCGTGGCCGGAAATGTTGGCGCCCGAGCGCGACGCCAGAAATACGATCGCGTTGGCGATGTCGTCGGCGCTCACGAGCCGGCGCAGCGACGTGTGGCCGAGGAGCTCGTCGCGCACGACGTCCGGCGCCACGCCGCGCATCTGCGCCTTGCTTGCGATCACGCGCTCGATGCGCTCTCCGGCGACCGGACCCGGGCAGATGGCGTTCACGCGAATGCCGAAGGCGCCGAGCTCCATCGACAGCGACTTCGTGAGGCCGATCACGCCCCACTTCGATGCCGCGTAAGGCGTCCGGCCCGGGAAGCCGAACCGTCCCGCCGCGGAGGAGAGATTCGCGATGCTCCCGTTGGCGCTCGCCTTGAGAAGCGGAATCGCCCGCTGCGCGCAGAGGAATTGCCCGGTGAGGTTGACGGCGAGCGTGCGCTCCCAGTCGCCGAGCGCCACGTTCTCGCACGGCGCCGTCGGCCCCGCGACGCCCGCATTGTTGACGAGCGCATCGAGGCCGCCGAGTGACGATTGCGCTTCCTCGAACAGGCGCGCAACCGCGCGCGGGTCGGAGACATCGCACACGGTCGTGCCCATCCGATCGCGAAGCTTCGCAAGGCCGGCTTCGTCGACGTCGCACACGTGCACGCTCGCTCCCTCGCGCAGGAAGGCTTCGGCCGTCGCCAGGCCGATGCCGGTCGCGCCGGCGGTGACGAGTACGCGCAAACCGGAGAGTCCGAGGTCCATCGCGGTATTCTACGTGCCCGCAAGGAGACTTCAATGGCGCAACGCAAGGTCATCATCACATGTGCGATCACCGGCTCGATCCACACGCCCTCGATGTCGCCGCACCTGCCGGTGACGCCGAAGGAGATCGCCGATGCCGCGGTCGGAGCGGCGGAAGCGGGCGCGGCGATCGTGCACCTGCACGCGCGCGATCCGGTCGACGGGCGCCCGACGCAGGATCCCAAGTACTTCCGCGAGTTCGCGGCCGACATTCGCAACCGATCGAACGTGGTCGTCAATTTCACCACAGGGGGCGCGGCGACGATGACGATCCAGGAGCGCCTGCGCCCGGCGCTCGAGCTCAAGCCCGAGGTGGCCTCGCTCAACATGGGCTCGATGAACTTCGGGCTGTACCCGATGCTCGAGCGCTTCCGCGAGTTCCGCTTCGACTGGGAGCGCGAATACCTGAGGACGTCCGACGACCGCGTATTCAAGAACACGTTCAAGGACATCGAGTACATCCTCACCTCCTGCGCGGACAACGGCACGCGCTTCGAGATCGAGTGCTACGACATCGGACACCTGTACACCGCTCATCACTTCTTCGCGCGCGGCATCGTCAAGCCGCCGCTGTTCATCCAGAGCGTGTTCGGCATCCTCGGTGGCATTGGCCCGCATCCGGACGACGTCGCGCACATGAAGCGCACGGCGGACCGGCTCTTCGGCGAAAACTACCGGTGGAGCGTGCTCGGCGCCGGACGCAACCAGCTTCCGATCGCGGCGATGTCGGCAGCCATGGGCGGCAACGTTCGCGTTGGGCTGGAGGACAGCCTCTGGATCGGGCCCGGGAAGCTCGCGGAGTCGAACGCGGCGCAGGTGCGCGCCGCGCGCCAGGTGATCGAAGGCCTCGGGCTTTCGGTGGCAACGCCCGACGAGGCGCGCGAGATCCTCGCGCTCAAGGGCGCCGCGAAGGTGGGGTTCTAGTCGAGCGCCGACAGGATCGCGACCGTTGCCGACGCGCCGATGCGATTGGCGCCGGCGTCGATCATCGTTCGCGCGTCGTCGAGCGTGCGAATGCCTCCGGAGGCCTTTACTCCGATATGCCGCCCAACTGCCTCGCGCATGAGGCGAACGTCGGCGACGGTCGCGCCGCCCGACGGGTGAAACCCCGTCGACGTCTTCACGAAAGCGGCTCCCGCGTCGACGGCGATGCGGCATGCGAGCCGCTTCTGCGAGTCGGTGAGCGCGGCGGTCTCGAGGATCACCTTGACGGGAACGTCCTGTGCCGCGAGGACGACCGCGCGAATGTCCTCCGACACCTTGGCGCTTTCGCCGCTCAATAGCGCACCGAAGTGCATCACGGTGTCGATCTCGCGCGCGCCATCGTCGATGGCGCGCTGCGCAGCGCGCGCCTTGACGTCGGGCGTATCGCAGCCATGGGGAAAGCCGACGACCGAGATCACCGTGGCGCCGGTGCCGGCGAGCGCGCCTGCGGCAAGCGACACCCAGCACGGCTGCACGCAGTAATAGTGGACTGCCCAAGCGCGCACGACGTCTCCCCCTGCGGCGATGTCGTGCGCGGTCGATTCGGGCTTGAGCACCGAATGGTCGATCATGCGAGCAAGCTCGGCGCGCGTCATTTGAGCTTGGCGAGACGATCGGCCAGGTATTGCGAGAGGCTGCCCGCGTCCGCGAACTCCGGCGCAGTGTCGGGCACGCCGTGGTAGTAAACGACGAGGGCGGGAGCCCCCGCGCGCGCATCGCCTTCGCTTGCGTAGAAGCGGAACTCGGTATTCGGATGGTCGGCGAAGGTACCGCGCGGCATGCGCACGTCGTAGGTCGCGCCGATCATCGTGGCCGGCACACGTGTTTGCTCGGCCTTCGTGAAAGGATCGACGCCCACGACCGCAAGCCACGGGTATTTCGCGCGGTCGACGGCGACGCGCACGACGGCGAAGGTCGACGCTTCGCTCGCCCCGCGTGCGATGGCCCATGCCAGCGCCGCGCCGGGTGTCGAAAACCCGTCCCCGCTGCCGTGCACCGAGAGCGGCGCGGCGCTCGCCTGCGCGACGAACGCGAGCGCGGCGAGCCATCTCATGCGTCGGTCTCCGGCAATACCGTCAACGCGCCGTCGACGAGACGCAGCCCGACGTGGGCACCCTCGTCGACGCGGTCCCCGCCGGTCACGCTGTGCCGCACCACCTGCAGCACGACGTTGCCGCATGCCAGCGTGTACTCGATCTTCTCGCCGAGGAACATGCGCGAGCGCACGACCGCCGTCAGCGGCGCACCCGCGACGGGCACGATCTCGATGGCCTCCGGCCGCAGCACGAGGCGCACCGCGGCTCCCTGTCGAACGTGACCCCCTGGGACGCGCGCGCGCAGCGTCGCGCCGAGCGCGCTCACCGTCGCCACGTCGCCTTCGGCAGCGACGACACGCGCAGGGACGAGGTTCACGCGGCCGACGAACGTCGCGACGAACTCGCTGCGCGGGCGGTAGTAGAGGTCCTCCGCCGTTCCTTCCTGCACGACGCTGCCCTGGCTCATCACGGCGATGCGGTCGGACACGGCCATCGCCTCTTCCTGGTCGTGGGTGACGTAGACGGTGGTTATTGCGAGCCGGCGCTGCAGGTCGCGGATTTCCGTGCGCATCTGGACGCGCAGCTTCGCGTCGAGGTTCGAAAGCGGCTCGTCGAACAAGAGCACGCGCGGACGAATGACGATCGCGCGCGCGAGCGCCACACGCTGCTGCTCGCCGCCGGACAGCTGGCTCGAGAACTGGTGCTCGTAGCCCGTGAGGCCGACCAGCTTCAGGACCTCGCTCACGCGCTCGGCGATCTCGGCCGCGGACAACGCGCGCACCTGCAGGCCGTACGCCACGTTCTCGGCGACCGAGAGGTGCGGGAACAAGGCGTAGTTCTGGAACACGAAGCCGATGTTCCGTTGGTTGGCGGGCAGCGTCGTGACGTCCTGCTCGCCGAATCGGATGCGACCTTCGTCCGGCATCTCGAAGCCCGCGATCATGCGAAGCGTCGTGGTCTTGCCGCAGCCCGACGGGCCGAGGAGCGTCAGAAATTCGCCGGGCGCGACGGCGAGGCGCACGTCGCGCGCGGCGTACACCTCGCCCTTCACGCGATGCGAGAAGCGCTTGGAAACGCCGTCGACATGGACGGCGATGGCGTCCTGCGTCATATCAGTGGCGAAGGGCCGCCCCGAGCCACTGACTGCGCCCCCTCCGGGGGCAGCGAGCGAAGCGAGCGTGGGGGTCCATCATGACAGGAGGCTCGTGACCTGGGCGTTACGCGCGTGCAGGAGCCGCATGCACCAGCCGATGATGGCGATGACCACGAACACGACGACGACGACGAACACGCTGAACGCCGCCGCCGGCCCCAGCGAGAGCTCGGTCATGTTCTCCAGGATCTTCACGGTGATGAGCGTCCAGCCGATCGAGACGAGAAAGATCGTCGCGCTGATGGCCGTCATCGAGCGGATGAATACGATGCCGAGCCCCGCGAAGAATGCAGGCGCGATGAGCGGCAGCGTCACGCGGCGGAAGGTCGTGCCAGTGCGTGCGCCCAGGCCCTGCGAGGCTTCCTCGAGACTCTTGTCGATCTGCGAAAGCAGCGCGATGGTGGCGCGGATGCCCGTCGGCCCGTAGCGAAAGACGTAGCAGGCCACGATGATGAGAGCGGTTCCCGTCAGCACGAGCGGCTTGTCGTTGAACGCGATCAGGTAGGCGATGCCTACGATGGTACCCGGCAGCGCGTAGTTGATCATCGACACGAGCTCGAGCGTGCGCCTTCCGACGAATTCCTTGCGCGCGACGAGGTAGCCCATGAGGATGCCGTACAAGCCCCCGAGCGGCATCGCGAATGCCGCGATGATCAGCGTGTCGTGGATCGCCTTCCACCCGCCCGTGAAGATCGCCTTGTAATGCACGAGCGTGAACGTGTGGTTGGCGCCGAGCGCCATGACGAGCGACGCATAGAGCAGCAGCGCGTAGAAGTACACGACGACCAGGGTGATGGTTGCGCACGCTGCCAGAAGCGCGACGCGCACGGCAGGTGACACGCTGTCGAACGGCGTCTGACCGGCGCCCTTGCCGGTAACCGTGACGTAGAACCGGCGCGACACCCAGTAGCGCTGGAGCACGAACACGATCAACGCCGGCAGCAGCAGCGCGAGCGACAGCGCCGCGCCGCCGCGCAGGTCGAAGAGGCCGGTGATCTGCAAGTACGCCTGCGTGGGCAGCACCGGGAACTGGTTGCCCGCGAGAATCAACGGCGTCGCGAAATCTGCCAGCGACGCCGCGAACAGGAGCAGGAATGCGTTGGCGAGGCCGGGCACGGTCAGCGGCACCGTCACCGTGCGGAACACGCGCCAGCGCGAAGCGCCGAGCGACAGCGCCATGCCTTCCACGTTGGAGTCGATGGCGGCGAGCAGCGGCCGCAACGTGAGGTACGCGATCGGGAAGTACGTGAAGACCTCGGAGAAGAGCGTGCTCGTGAGGCCGTACACCGTCACGCCCTTGAGGCCGAGCAGCTCGTACGTGATGAGGCCGCGCGGCCCGAACGAGAAGATCATCGCGATGGCGGTCGTGAACGGCGGCGAGACGAGCGGAAGGAGCACGGCCGCATCGACCGCCGTCAGCAGCCATCGCGGCAGCCGCGCCCGCGCTGCAGTGAATGCGAAAAGGAACCCGAGCAGCGTGCCGCCGATGCCGACGAGGGTTGCGAGCAGCAGGCTGTTCCAGAAGGCGCGGAGTTGGTTCTTGTCGGTCAGGACCTTGTCGAGCCCCGCGAGACTGAAGGTGCCGCTGTCGAAGACCACGCGCGCGAGCAGCATCGCGAGCGGGTAGACGACGAACAGGCCGACCAGCAGCCAGAGGACGAGAGCCGTCGCGGCGACCGTCCTGTCGCGGTGCAGGGCGTGCGCGGGCAAGCGCTACTCGGGCAACACTTCCGCGACCCAGCGGTCGACCACCTTCTTGCGATTGGCGCCCGCGTACGCGGCATCGATGGGGAAGATGTTGGTGCCCTTGAGCACGGCCGCGAGGCTGGGCTCGAGCGCTACGTCCGGATGCGCGGGCACGAAATTGATCTTGTACTTGGCGAAGTGGTTCTGCATCGCGGGCGAGGTCGCCCAGTCGATGAGCTTCTTGGCGGCCTCCGGATTCTTCGCGCCCTTGATGAGCGCGATGCCTTCCGCAGCGGTGCCGATGCCTTCCTTCGGAAAGCTGATCGAAACCTCGTAGCCCTTCGCCTTGGTGTCGAGCGCGTCGACGATGAAGAAGATGCCGCCGCCTGCCTGGCCGAGCCCGACGGGCAACGTGCCGCCGCCGCCGCTCTTGGTGTAGAGCTGAACGTTCGGCCGCAGCTTCTTCATGTAGGCGAATGCCTTGTTCTCGTCGCGGCCGTTCACCTCGAGGATCGAGAAGATGCGCGTCACCGCGGTTCCGGACGTGCGCGCGTCGGCCATCTGCAGCATGTTCTTGTACGCGGGATTCAGAAGATCGTCCCACGACGCGGGCGCCTTGAGGTTGTGCTCCTTGAGGAACTTGTCGTTGGTCATGAACACGAGCGGATCGTCTGCGATGGCGACCCACATGCCGTCGGCCTGCTTCATGCGCGCCGGGAGCTTGGCGAAAGAAGGCGGCTTGTACGGCTCGAACACACCTTCGTTGATGCCCGCGGCGAACGTCTCCACCGGTCCGCCGAAGAGCACGTCGACGCGCGGGTTGCTCTTCTCGGCGATTACGCGCGCGAGCGCCTCGCCCGAGCTGAAGCGCACGAAGTTGATCTTGATGCCGGTCGCCTTCTCGAATTCCTCGAACATCGGGCGCGCCCAGTTCTCCGGCCAGATCGAGTACACGTTGAGCGTCTGTGCAAACGCGGGCAGCGCCGCGCAGGCGAGCGCGAGCGCGCACAGAAGACGAGCGAATCGCATGGTTGTTCCTCCTTGGTGAAACAGGGATCTACCCCTTGTTATCCTGATTCTAAAGGGGGCACTTCCCCACGTACCCCTCCGATATCGTCGTCTCGTGATGCGGGGGCGCGACACCCTGGCCGTCGAACACGATCGGAATCTGGCCGGGCGTGCCGTACTTGCTGTCCGCCCGCCGCTTGTCGTTGATGAGACGGAAGATGTTCCACTCGTCGTGCGCCCCGCGGCTCACGTTCGAGGACGCGCGCAGCGCGTAGTACTTGCGGAAGGCTTCCTTGGTGAGCCCGCCCTGAACGGACTTCGCGAAATCCGGGTCCGAAGCCACGCGCTTGTCGAAGAACGCGTCGAGCTTCGCCATGTCGTTGCTGCCGTCGAAGCCGAAGTAGCGCGCGAAGTCCTGCGGCCCCGCGAAATACGCGGCATCGAAGTCGCCCATGCCGTCGGCGCCCTCGAGCAACGCTGTCCACATGACCATGTACTCGGTGCCGGTCGCGCTGCGCGCCAGCTCGGCATCGGGCGTGCCCGGATTCAGCACGAAAACGTAGTTGGCTCCCAGCCGCTTCTCGATCGCTTCCTTGGTGGCCTGCGCCACCTCGCTGTTGACCTTGAAGTTGCCGCCGCCCGCCGACGTCAGCGGGACCGAGAGATAAATCACCGCCTTGCCCGCCTTGCGCTGCTCGGCGATGAGCTGGCGAAACTTCTCGATCTTGCCGCTGATGGCCGCCTTGTGCTCGTCGTTGATGCAGTAGCACAGGCCGACCTTCGCGCAATCGGTGACCTTGGCCGCGAGCGCCGGGACCGGGAGCGCAAGGGCGGCGAGCAGCAGCAAGGGCGAGGCACGCGACATGGCGTTCTCCGGACGATGAGGGGACGGCGAGACGGTACGTCCGCGCCGTGGCCGCGTCAATCGCCGCGCTTGACGGGGCGCGCGCCCCGGGCGCTCAATACGCCTGACGACGCCCCCGGGAGAACCACGATGCCGATCCGTTCCTTGCGCACCATCGTTGCCAAGCAGGCGCCCGTGACGGCGCCCATGACGGTCACGGTGCTCGACGCGGCGCGCCTAATGAAGCAGCACAACATCGGTGCGCTCCTGGTCGTCGACGGCACGCGCCTGGTCGGCATCTTCACCGAGCGCGACGCGCTGTTTCGCGTCCTCGCGGAAGGCCGCAATCCGCAGACCACGCGCCTGGGCGACGTGATGACGTCGCAGCCGCAGACGATCCATCCCGACGAGCCGTTCCTGCAGGCGCTGCGCATCATGCACAAGGGACGCTTCCGCCATCTTCCGGTCGTGGAGTTCGACCGGCCGCTCGGCATGGTGTCGGTGCGCGACGCGCTCGACGACGACCTCGTCGCGCTCAAGACGTCGCTCGAGCAGCAGGAAGACTCGCTGTATTGATCCGGGCGCTCTCATAGTCAACCTTCGGGAGATGCCGTGAAACGTGCGTTCTCTCTCGTCCTTGCCTTCCTCCTCGCTGTTGCCGCCGGCCCCGTGCGCGGCGACGTCGTCACGGACTGGAACCTGACCGCGATCGATGTGATGAAAGCCGCGCGCTTCGGGGGGAATCCGGCAGCGCGCACTCTGGCCATGGTCCACGTAGCGATGTCCGACGCCGTGAACACGGTCCAGAACCGCTACACGCGTTACCTCACGACGGTGCCGATGGCCGCAGACGCATCGGCCGAGGCCGCCGCCGCCACGGCCGCACGGCAGATCCTGCTCGCGCAGTTCGCCGCGCAGAAGAACATCATCGAGGACGCGTACGCCAGGTCGATGAAGGCCGTGCCGGACGGCCCGGCGAAGGCCAGGGGCGTCACGGCCGGTGAGCAGGTGGCGGCCGCCGTGATTGCCGATCGCGCGAGCGACGGCACCACCGTGCCGGATGACTACCGTCCCGTGACCACACCGGGCGTCTGGATCCCGACCACGCCGCCGCTGTTCGCGCAGTACGCGCGCGCGAAACCGTGGGTGATGAACCGGCCCGATCAATTCCGGCCGGGACCGCCGCCGGCGCTGAACAGCGCCCTCTACGCGCGGGACTACAACGAAACCAAGAACCTCGGCGGTGCTCGCAGCACCGCCCGCACGGCGGCGCAGACGGATGCGGTCAAGTTCTGGACGCAGGCGAATCTTCCCAACGGCTGGCACACCGCCGCGCGCGAGCTCACGCTTGCGAGGAATCTGCCGCTCGCCGACAGCGCGAGGTTCTTTGCGCTTCTCAACATGGCGATCGCCAACACGTTCATCAACGACTGGGACGCGAAGTTCACCTACAACTACTGGCGGCCGGTGACCGCGATCCGCAACGGCGACGTCGACGGCAACGATGCCACCGAGCGCGACGCCGGATGGACGTCGCTCAACGACACGCCGATGCACCCCGAGTATCCGTCGCAGGCCGCGATCATCTCCGGTGCCGCTATCGTCATCATGGAGTCGGTGTTCGGGCCGAAGCCCGCGATGCGGTTCACGATCGTGGATTTCGCGGATCCCAACGTCAAGCGTGAAGTCGCCTCGATCAACGAGATGGACCTCGAGCACCGCAACGTGCGCGTGTGGGGCGGCATCCATTTCCGCAATTCGCTCGACGTGGGCTACGACATGGGCACCAAGGGCGCGGCATATCTTATCGAAAACTCGATCAAGCCCGTGCGCTAGCGACACCCGCAGTAGAATGCGGCGATGAAATACAACAAGTTGCCGGGCACCGAGCTCACGGTGTCCGAAGCGTGCCTCGGCACGATGACCTGGGGCGAGCAGAACACGCAAGGCCAAGCGCACGAGCAGCTCGACTACGCGGTCGCGCACGGTATCAACTTCATCGACACCGCGGAGATGTATCCCGTGCCGCCCAACGGGCGCACGCAGGGACATACCGAGACCATCCTCGGCCACTGGCTCGCCAGGCAGCAGCGCGACAAGCTGATCGTCGCGACCAAGGTCGCGGGACCCGGGCGGCGCGACTGGATCCGCAGCGGCCGCACGGACCTCACGCGCGACGTGGTCGAGGAGGCGTGCGGCACGAGCCTCGCGCGGCTTCGCACCGACTACATCGATCTCTTCCAGATCCACTGGCCGCAGCGCAACGTTCCTCAGTTCGGCGCCGTCGAATTCGATCCCGCGAAGGAGCGCGCCGGTCCTTCGATTCGCGAGCAGGTCGAAGGGATGGCGGCCCTCATCAAGGCGGGCAAGATCCGCTACTACGGCTTGTCCAACGAGACGACGTGGGGCGTGTGCGAGTTCCATCGCATCGCGGCCGAGCTCGGTGTGCCGGGCCCGGTGACGACGCAGAACGCGTACAACCTCATTTCGCGCAACGCGGACAACGACCTCGCCGAAGCGCTGTACCGGCAGCGCATGTCGCTCCTTGCGTACAGCCCGCTCGCGATGGGAGCGCTCACCGGCAAGTATATGAACGGCGCGAGGCCCGAGGGTGCGCGCTTTACGCTGTTCTCCGACACGGGAGTGCGATTCCGTACGCCGATCGCCTTCGAAGCGGTCGAAGCGTACGCGAAGCTCGCGAAGCGCCGTGGCCTCACGCTAGCGCAGCTTGCGATCGGCTACGTGCGCAGCCGCTGGTTCGTGGGCTCGACGATCATCGGTGCCACCACGATGACGCAGCTTGCCGAGGATATCGACGCATTCATCGATCTCGACGCGACGACGCTCGCCGAAATCGCGGCGGTCCAGGTGCATTACCCGAATCCCTCGCATTGATCACCGTCGACGACCTGCGGCGCGTTCCGCTCTTCCACGACCTGCCGGACGACGAGGCGACCGCAGTCGCCTCGCGGCTCGCCGACATCCACTTGCGAGCCGGGGACTGGCTGATCCACGAAGGCGAGCAGCCGTCGTTCTTCCTCCTGCTCGAAGGCTCGCTCGAGCTCTCCAAGATGGTGCACGGCATCGAGCGGCGGCTCGACGAATACGGTCCGGGCGTCTACTTCGGCGAGGTTCCGCTGCTGCTCGGTTCGCCGGCCATCGCGAGCCTCCGCGCGACGGAGCCAACGCGGGTTGCGCAACTCGAATCCGGGGACTTCCGCGCGATGTTCGCCGAGTGCAACGTGTTCGCGAGCGAGCTCATCAACACGATGACGAAGCGCGTGCAGCGCTTGCAGCAGCTCGCGCAGACGTCGACGCCACCGAAGCCTGTCGTGATCAAGGGGCATCGCTTCGACATCGCGTGCCACCACATCCGCGACTTCCTGCGGCGCAACCACGTCGTCTACGAGTGGGACGACCTCGCGCATTCGGCGCCGCGCGAGGACGAGCGCTATCCGCTCCTCACGCTCGCCGACGGGCGCCGCCTCGAAACACCCACGTTGCGCGAGCTTGCCGAGGCACTCGGGTTGCCGACGCGGCCGGCCAAGTCGTCATACGACGTCGTGATCGTCGGCGCGGGACCTTCCGGACTCGCGGCGGCGGTCTATGGCGCTTCCGAAGGCCTGTCGACGCTGCTCGTGGAGCGCGAAGCACCCGGCGGACAGGCCGGCACGTCGTCGCGCATCGAGAACTACCTGGGCTTTCCGACGGGCTTGTCCGGCGATGACCTGGCAACGCGCGCTCTGTCGCAGGCGCAGCGCTTTGGCGCCGAGCTCCTCGTCGCGCGCTGTGTCGATACGCTCGAGCTGTCCGACGACGGCGGCGAGCACACCGTCGTGCTCGACGGCGCCGAACGCGTGCGTACGCGCACGGTGATCCTGGCCAACGGCGTGAGCTGGCGCGAGCTCGACGTGCCCGGGGCGGAAAAGCTCGTCGGCCGCGGTATTTACTACGGCGCGGCGCAGACGGAAGCGCGAGGCTGCCAAGGGCAGCGCGTTTTCCTGATCGGCGGCGGCAATTCGGCAGGGCAGGCCGCGATGTTCTTCTCGGGGTACGCGGCCGAGGTCAAGCTCCTGGTTCGCGGTCCCTCGCTTGCCGACAGCATGTCGCGTTACCTCATCGAGCAGCTCGCCACCAAGAGCAACATCGAGGTGTGCACGCATTGCCGCATCGTGCAGGTAGGCGGCGAGCACCGCCTGGAAGAGGTCACCATCGAGAATCGCGCGACCGGCGCTCGGACAAAGTCGCCTGCGTCGGCCGTGTTCGCGTTCATCGGCGCGGATGCGCGGGCCGAGTGGCTGCCGCCATCCGTTATTCGCGACGAGAAGGGCTTCGTGTGCACGGGCCGCGACGTCATGGATCTCGTTGCGCGACGCGAGGGCAGCTGGCCGCTTGCGCGCGATCCGTTCCTGCTCGAGACGAGCGTCCCCGGCGTGTTCGCGGCGGGCGACGTGCGCCACGGGTCGGTGAAGCGCGTCGCGTCGGGCGTCGGGGAGGGTAGCATGGCGATTGCGTTCATCCATCAATACTTGGCCAATTGACCATGCGCTACGCCAACGATCCCGACGGCCGCCGCCTGCCGATCAAGCTCGATGCGACCACGAACGGCGAGTTCGCGCCGATACCGCTCGACGCGATCCATCGACCGTGCGCGCGCTCTGGCCATGGAACGCGCGGTGGCAACGCGAAGCGCACCGCCTCGGCACGCGCCGCGAGCTTCCTCGTGTCCGCGTGCGGAGCGGCGACGACGTTGCTCGCGTTCAACGCGGCATTCGCGAGCGGCGCGGCGTGGCGGCTTTTACGACATTCCACGCGAAGCGGCGCTCGACGCGCAGATCGCGCGCGCTCGCGCTCGACAAGAACGAGTTCATGTTCGACGTGCAGGGCCACTTCGTGAACCCGACGGGTGCGTGGACGCAAGTCGCTGCCGCCGGGCGCGCAACCGCTGCGCTTCGCCACCAACGGGCGAACTGCAGCACGCGCGAACGCCGCGGGTCTCGATTACCTGGGCTGCATCGGCCGCGATGCCTTCCTGAAGGACGTGTTCCTCGACTCCGACACCGACCTCATCGTGCTGTCGTTCGTGCCGTCGACGCGCGAGGGCGAGCCGCTCACGATCGAGGAGGCCGCCGCGACGGCGCGCGATCGTCGAGCGGATGAAAGGCACGCACCGCATGCTGCTGCACGGCCGCGTGAATCCGAACCAGCCCGGCGACCTCGAGAGCATGGACGTGCTCGCGCAGCAGTACAAGGTCGCGGCGTTCAAGACGTACACGCAGTGGGGCCCGGACGGCAAGGGCTTCTTCCTCGACGACGACGTCGGCATCGCGTTCATCGAGAAGGCGCGCAAGCTCGGCGTGCGCAACATCGCCGTGCACAAGGGGCTGCCGTTCGGGCAGCAGTCGTACGAGCACTCGACGTGCGTCGACATCGGTCGCGTCGCGAAGCGCTTTCCCGACGTCAACTTCCTCATCTATCACTCGGGTTTCGTCGCCGGCAAGCCGGAAGGAGCCGTACGACGCGGCGCGCACCGACGGCATCGACGCGCTCGTGACCAGCTTGCTGAAGAACGACGTCGAAGCCCGGCAGCAACGTCTACGCCGAGCTGGGATCGACGTGGCGATTCCTGATGCGCGACCCGGACGCCGCGGCGCACGCGCTCGGCAAGCTCGTCAAGTACGTGCGGCGAGGAGAACGTGCTGTGGGGCACCGATTCGATCTGGTACGGCTCGCCGCAGGACCAGATCCAGGCGTTCCGTACGTTCCAGATCTCCGAAGCGCTCGCCGACAAGCACGGGTACCCGCGCATGACGCCGCAGTTGCGCGCCAGGATCTTCGGGCGCAATGCGCTTGGAGTGTATGCACTCCCCGATGCGGTGGTGCGCGATCACCTGCGCGCCGACACGTGACGCGCGAGCGGGAGAACTATCGCAACGCGCCGGACCCGACGTTCGTCACGCACGGTCCGAAAACGCGGCGGGAGTTCCTGAACCTGCTGGCGTGGTCGTAGGTGGTTACGCGGACTTCGGCACTCGCTTTGCGCCGAGCGACGCAAGCACTTCGCCCGCGGCGCGCTGCCGCTTTCCACCGCGCCGTTGAGATAGCCCTGCGATTCGATCGACGTGTGCTCGCCGGCAAAGTACACGTGGCCCGCGCGGCTCGCCCTCCACGCCGTAGAACGACGTGTACTGGCCGGGCTTGATCAGCGCGTACGAGCCGAGCGACCACGGGATTGCGGTCCCAGGCGTTGCGGATCGACGCGGCCGTTCCACGCGCGCTCGCACGCCGGCGCATAGCGCGCGAGCTCGCGCGAGCGAGCCTGCGGCCTGCGTATCGATGCGGCAGCAGGCCCGCGGCGACGGCGGTGCTGCCGCCGGAGAAGAAATTGAGGATGCCGGCGCGTGCCGCGCTTGCGCGCGCGTGACTTCCCACGTCGTCTGGAACGAGCCGCGCAGGCGGTATTCGCCGTTGCCGGATGCCGCGGCAGCCAGAAGCGATCCGCGAACTGCAGCTGCAGCTTCGTGTTGCGGCCCATGCCGAGCTCGTTGATCGAGCGCATCTTGCGCGAGCCGAATCCCGCGTCGCGCAGGTCGACGGCGCGCAGCAGCGTGAAGGGCAGCGCGAGGATCACGCGATCGGCGATGTCCTCGCGCTCGGCGCCGTCGCGCAGAACGACGCACGCGATAGCGGCCGTCGCTGCGCCGCGCCAGCGCCACGAGACGCGATGCCCGTTTCGATGCGTCGCTCGACGTTCTCGGCGAGCTTGCGTCACGATCTGGTCGTTGCCGCCGCGGACGTGGTAGCGCTGGTCCGACTCCTCGTACGGCGAGAAGCGATCGGCGGGCGATCCGGCGAGCAGCGCCGACGACGGTGATGGCGCTGATCTCGTCGGGGTCGCCGCCCAGCTCCTCGCCGTAGGCATTGACGAGCAGCTGGCCGAAGCGCGATGCGCGTCCCGCCGGGCACGCGCGAGTCGATCCACTGCGGCGCCGACATGCGATCGAGCTTGCGCTGCGCGGCGTGTGCTTGCGGTAGGTCGGCAGGTCGTCGCCCAGGATCTTCGCGTCGGCTCGCAAGACGCGGGCGCACGGCGGCGAAAGTCGCGGTCGACGTCCGCGGTCGTATACGGCGCGCCGTCGAAGAAGAACAGCGGCTCGGCTGCCCGTTGGCTTCGGCGGCGAGGAGATCGTCGAGCGGCAACGCCGAATTCGGCGCGAGACGCGCGAATCGCCTCGTGCGTCGTGTCGATGAGCTCGCCGCCGCGCTCGGCGACCTGTCCGTCGGCGAAGCTCTCGCGATCGGTCCAGCAGCGGCCGCCGACGCGCGGCGAGCCTTCGTACGAGCGTCGCGCGCACGCCCGCCTTCGCGAGCTCGTACGCCGCGCGTGAGCCCGGCGAGCCCCGCGCCGACGATGACGACGCGCTGCCTGCGATGCCGCGACCGCGCCAGCGCGGCAGCGCACCGAGGCCGCGAGCGCACCGACGCGTTCGCGAGGAAACGCGCTGCGCGACGGTCGAAGGAACGCGGGATCGATGCGCATGCACGATCGCGCTGCAAGATGCTGCATGAGCGGGCTGCGGGCCATGGCGGGATGGTAGCGCACGCAGCGGTGCACAGGCAGGATGCGCGACGCGCATGGCATAATGCCGCGACTGCCTTTCGAGTCGCCACCGTGCCTTTCATGCGCTGCGCCGTTCGTTCCGTTCGCCGCTGCTGGCGGTCGCTCAGCGCTCGCCCTCGCGCGGCTGCAAGGTCAACTCGATCAACTCGTTCCCGCCGCATCCGGCGCAGGTGCGCGTGCTGAACCTCCTGCCCGACGTCGGCGGCGATCGACGTGCAGATCAACGGCGCGCCCGCGTTCTCGAACGTCGCGTTCCAGGCCGTCAGCGGCTACCAGAACTACGACAACCAGTCCACGTCGTTCATCGGTCACGTACACGGGGACGACGCACGCAGCTTGCATCGTTTTCGTTCCCGCTCGCGCGGCGAGCAGCCTTATACGCTGGTGGTGTACGGATCGCACGACTCGCCGCAGCTCACGATGCTCGTGTCCGAGGTCGCCAACGCGCCGCGCAACGGCAACATCCAGCTGTCGGTCTTCAACGCCGCGCAGAACGCGACCAGCGTCGACATCTACGTCACCGCGCCGGGCGTGGACATCACGACGGTGAACCCGAACTTCTTCGGCGTCTCCTATAGCGGCACCACGCTTCAACATCGCCTTCCCGCCGGGCACCTACCAGATCCAGGTGACGACCGCCGGAACGAAGACCGTGATCTACGACTCGGGCGGCACGGTGCTACACGCCGAACATCGCGCTCTCGTTCATCACGTACGCCGTCGGCAGCGGCACGCTCGTCAACGCGGCGGTGCTGCAAGTCAAGGGGCCGTACACGACTGCTCAACACGATCTTCGCGCGCATCAAGGCGGTCAACGCCGCGATCGGCACAGGCACCGTCAATCAATTGCAGGGAACGCTGCCGATCAACCCAACGTCGGACTATCCGGCGGCGTCGCCATACACGCAGATCCCGCAGGGCCCGACCACGGTCAACTTCGAGGCGAGCGCCACTCCGGGCGCGACGATCGCATCGGCGCACGCGGTACGCTCGCCGCCCGCGAACGATGTACACCTTCGTGGTCGCGGGCCTGCCGGGCGTGCAGCAGGCGGTGTACCTGCTCGCAGGACCCGAACATCCTGCCGCCCTCCGGCGCACGACCGCCTTCGCTTCGTCAACGCGTCCGCGGGATCCGAATCCGGTGAACGTGTCGATCAACGGCAATCAGGTCGTGCCAACGCCGCATTCCGTTCGCGTCGGTGTCCGGCTACGTGACGACGGTGCCCGCGACGGTCAATATCACGTTCACCGATGCGGTGACCGGCGTCGTGGTGGCGTCGCAGGACGGCGTCGTGCTCACCGCCAACCAGACGTCGTCGGTCTACCTCATCGGGCCGCCCGGCGCGCAGGGCGTCTTCGTCACGC
This sequence comes from uncultured beta proteobacterium, assembly GCA_963707815.1. Classification (GTDB taxonomy): domain Bacteria; phylum Pseudomonadota; class Gammaproteobacteria; order Burkholderiales; family Casimicrobiaceae; genus VBCG01. The sequence continues at coordinate 396,596 of CAVPRK010000009.1, read as the reverse complement.
AGGACTACTTACGCCCCAACGCGGCCGTCGATCCAGCCGAGGAGTTGCGGCGCGGGCATCGCGCCGGACACGCGCGCGCTCTCCGCGCCATTCCTGAACAGCACCATCGTCGGGATGCCGCGAATGCCGTAGCTCGCGGCTGCCGTTGGCGCCGCTTCGGTGTCGACCTTCACGAATTGCACGTGCGGCCGCTGGCGTGCGGCCTCGGCGAACGCCGGCGCCATCATCTTGCATGGCCCGCACCACTCGGCCCAGAAATCCGCGACGACGGGAAGCTCCGTGCCCCGGGTGAAGCGCGCGAGGCCTCGCCATCGATGGCCGCGGCGTTGCCGGCAACAGAGGCTCGATGGCAATGGCCGCATCGCGGACCGTCGTCGAGGCGGGCATCCGGGACGCGATTGCGTGTGAGGCAGTGCGGGCAGGCGATCTGCATGCCCTTGATTGTGGCACGGCTCGGATCGCTCGCCGACTTCGCGTCGTGCCTATAAAAAGTGCGCCAACCGGCGCATTTGTAGGACTCTTTTGGTTGAATAACTGAGGAGATCGGGGGACAATGACGTCGTCATGGCAGCGCGTTTGGCGCAAGGAGACGACATGCTGAACCTGAACCGCCGCGATCGCATCGCGGATCCCGAGGACACCGCCAACACTGTGCTGAAGCCAGCCATCTACGACCCGCCTGGGAGCGCGAACCCCGGCGGCGGCGCGTCTGCGCGCACTACGCCGCCGCCGGTCGATCTCGGCGCGCGCACGTCGCCGCTACCGAGCGCAACGCCGGCCAAGGAAACGCCCGAGAGCAAGCTCTTCGTCGGCGTGAACATCAAGCTCAAGGGAGTCGAGATCACCGACTGCGACGTGCTCGTGATCGAAGGCCAGGTCGAAGCCACCGTCCATAGCAAGATGATGGAGATCGCGAAGCCCGGTACGCTCAAGGGCAACGCGCAGATCGACGTTGCGGAGATCCATGGCGAGTTCGTCGGCGAGCTCACCGCGCGCACCCGTCTCGTCGTGCACGGCACCGGTCGCATCAGCGGCACCATCCGCTACGGCAAGCTCGTGATCGCGGAAGGCGGCGAGATCACCGGCGACATCAAGCGCCTCGAATCGTCCGACTTGGCGCCGTCGCAGCCCGCTGGCGCAAGCGCAGTCTCGGCGACCGCGCGCGGTCCTCTGTCGCCGTCCGCGGAGCGCTGGAGCAACTGATAACGGCCGGTACATACGGGGTCGCGCTGCGACCCCGTATGTCTTGTGCCCTTCTTCAATGAAGCGGCTCGCGACCTGCGCGCTCGCGATCGTGTGCTTCCATGCACGCGCCGCCGACCTTTCCTTCCAGGTCGTCCAGGTGTTCTCGAACGCGGACGGCACGGTGCAATACGTGCAGCTGCGGCGAGAGCGCGGGACAGAATGGGCAGCACGGACTCGCCGGCAAGACCCTCACGCTCACACGTGACGGCCGCACCAAGACGTTCACGTTTCCTGCCGATCTTCCGAGCGTCAACACCGCCAATCGCAGCGTGCTGATCGTGACGCCCGGCTACCTCGAGGTGCCGGCGCGCTATCCGGAATACAAGGCCGTGACGCCGGACTACGTCGCGTTCGACCAGCTCCTGCCTGCCGAAGGCGGCACCATCGATTTCGCCGGCGCCGACCAATGGACCTTCGGGCCGCTGCCGCGCGACGGGTTTTCGGCCATGTTACCGCACGGGCAACGCCGTGCGCGACAACGCCGTGCAGAACTTCGGCGGCGCGGCGGTCAGCCTTCCCGTCGTGCCGGTAACTGCGTTCGAGTATTATCAACGCGGCGCTCGACCATTACTTCGTCACCGACCTGGCGCCCGACATCGAGGCGCTCGACTCGTCGCGAATCCCCGGGTGGGCGCGCACCGGCAAATCGTTCAAGGTGTGGCCGATCTCGATGGGCTTCCTGAACGACGTGTGCCGCTATTACATCCCGCCCGAGCACGGCAACTCCCACTTCTTCTCCGCCTCGAAGGTCGAGTGCGACGCCGATTGCCTCGCGGATCGGCGTCGAACCCAATTACAGCGGCTACGTCCTGGAGACGTCGCAGGCCTTCGCCGTCGCGCTGCCCGACGCGGCGGGCATGTGCCCTAGCAACTGGACGGCGGTGTACCGGCTCTGGAACAATCGCACGGACTCCAATCACCGCTACACGACCGACCCCGCCGTGAAAGCACAGATGCTTGCGCGTGGCTACGTCGCCGAAGGCTACGGCGCCGACGCGGTCGGCATGTGCTCGCCGCTATGAACCCGACCCGGCGGACCGTTACGGGCGTCATGCCCATCGCGCCCACGCCGTTCACGCCGTCGGGCGACCTCGACCTGCCGGGCATGCGGCGCGTGCTCGACTGCATGGTCGACCAGGGCGTGGATGCGATCTGCATCCTTGCCAATTACTCGCGAGCAGTTCCTGCTCACCGACGACGAGCGCAGCACGCTGCTCGAAACATGCCTCTCGCACGTGTCCGGGCGCGTTCCCGTCATCGTCACGTGCAGCCACTTCAGCACGCGCATCGCCGGCGAGCGAGCGGCGGCGGCCGCAAGGGCCGGCGCCGCGATGCTGATGCTCATGCCGCCCTACCACGGCGCCGCGTTGCGAGCCGACGAGACCGGCATGCTCGCCCACTTCGCGCACGTCGCCGAGGCAGCGGCCTGCCGATCATGGTCCAGGACGCTCCGCTGTCGGGGGTCGCGCTGTCCGTCCCATTCCTGGTCCGTCTCGCGCGCGAGGTCCCCGGCGTTCGCTACTTCAAGATCGAGGTGCCGGGGACGGCGGCCAAGCTGCGGGTCGCTGATCGAGGCGGGCGGGACGCCATCGAAGGACCGTTCGACGGCGAGGAGTCGATCACCCTGATGGCCGACCTCGATGCCGGCGCGACGGGCACGATGCCAAGCGCCTTGCTGCCGGACCTCATCAAGCCGGTCGTGGCGTTGCACCGCGAGGGCCGGCGGGCCGAAGCGGCGGCGGCATACGAACGCATCCTGCCGCTGATCAATTACGAAAACCGCCAGTGCGGCCTGCGCGCGACCAAGGCGGTCATGATGGAAGGACGGGTCATCGCGAGCGACGCCGTCCGCCATCCGCTCGATGCCTTGCATCCCGCGACGCGCGCCGGCCTCCTCGAACTGGCGCGTCCGCTACGTCCGCTGGCCCTGACCTGGGGCGTTTGACAAGGCCGTCGCGTCACGTATACTGCCGTTGCTGCAGATGCAGCAAATATCGTGAAGTCACCTCGTGAAACACGTGTATAATCCTTGTTTTAATTGAGCTGATCGAGTAACGAGTCCGGTATGCGCAACCAAGGAGGCGGGCTACTGGCACCCTGACGAAAGGAGTCTTCATGACTTCCGCTCGAATACCTGTCCCGCCGGCGTCGCGCCATCGATGCCTGCGGCGAACCGAGTCTGGCCCCGCCGTTCACCTCACCTTGGCGGGATTCATCACCGCGGCGATCCTGGTCGCGGGGGCATCCCCAGCGAGGATGCCGCAAGCGCCGGCCGATTGCCGACGCACTCGGGACGGCCCAAGCGCCATCCCATGTCGTTCCCCGTACTGTGACCGCCGGCGCATCGAACGCCGCGTCGCGCATCGATCAACTCGCGGCCGTCGTCGCGCGTCGGTACAAGGTCGCGGACGGCGCTGCGGCCGACGTCGTGCGCACGGCGTTTCGCGAGGGCGGAGCGCCACGGACTCGATCCGATGCTGATCCTGGCCGTCATTGCCGTCGAATCGCGCTTCAACCCGTTCGCGGCGAGCGAGCAGGGCGCGCTCGGCTTGATGCAGATCGTGCCCCGCTTTCACAAGGACAAGCTGCCGGACGAGGGCGCGCCGGCGATGCTCGAGACTGCGGCGAACATCGCCGTTGGCTCCCGCATCCTCAAGGACTCCATCCGCCGCGGCGGAAGCGACGAAGCCGGCCTTCAGCTCTACAACGGCGCGTTCGACGACGAGACGCGCGCGTACGCGAATCGCGTGCTCACCGAGCGCCGCCGGATCGAGCAGTCCTTGGCCAAACCGCCGCGGGCGTAGTAGGTCGGGCTACGAGCCCGACCTCATCGCCCGGCGGTTGTTGGTAGTCGGGCTTCAGCCCGACGCGATAGCCCCGCGGACTGAAGTCCGCCTACAGCCCCTACCTAGCCGTCGTATTTGAACGAAAGCAGGATCCGCGCGCGGTAGGCCACGACCTTGCCGTTCTCACCCTCATGTCGAGCTTGGAGACCTCGGCGATGCGCAAGTCGCGCAGCGTCTTCGCCGCGGTCGCCACCGCCTTGCTCGCGGCATCCTCCCACGAGGTCGCGCTGGTGCCGATCACCTCGGTAACGCGGTAGACGCCTTCGCTTGCCTGCTTCTTCGGCATGATGCTCCTCCTGGTTGTGGCGCCGTCGACGACGGCGCGCTGGCATCATAATGCTACGGTTTTTTATCGCAGTCGCACTCCGGGTTGCCCTTGTCGAACACGATGCGCCACACGCCGGGCGCTTCCTGCCGCCAGATCGACGTGAACGTCGCGAACTGCTTGCCGGACGGATCGCGCACCGGGCCGGAGCTGATCGCAAGCGTGCCGGAGGCCGAGCACCTCGACCGTGTCCGGCTGCCCACGAGAACGGCGCCTGCCGGCTTTTCGTAGAAGCGCTTCCATGCCGCCGCCACCTCGTCCTTGCCGTGCAGCGGCTTCGGTCCGGTGAAGAAAATCGCTCTCGTCGGACAGGAACGCGACGAACGCGGCGTGATTGCGGTCCGCCATCGTCTTCGCGAACGCGCGCTCGGTGTCGGCGACCTGGCGCTGCAGATCGGCGTTGCCGGGCCGCGGCGCGGTCGCCGCGCACGCCGCGAGCAGCGCGACGCAAGTGCCGGCGATCGCCAGCGCGATCCATGTGCGTCGGAGGTGCAGCAGGACGTCATGGCGATCCATCGGACGAGGCACGTTCGTGCGAGCGGCAGGCGCGCCGATAGGCTACCATCACGCGGGAAGAACGTGATCACCTACGACTACATCATCGTCGGCGCCGGCACCGCCGGCTGCGTGCTGGCCAACCGCCTGTCCGACGATCCGGACGTCCGCGTGCTGCTGCTCGAGGCCGGCGGCCGCGACAACTACCACTGGATCCACATCCCGATCGGCTATCTGTACTGCATCGGCAATCCGCGCACCGACTGGCGCTACCGCACGCGCGCCGAGCCGGTGCTCAACGGGCGCTCGCTGCTGTATCCGCGCGGCCGCGTGCTGGGCGGCAGCTCGTCGATCAACGGCATGATCTACATGCGCGGCCAGCGCGAGGACTACGACGGCTGGGCGCGAGGCCGGTCGGCGACCCGAGCTGGCGCTGGGACGCGGTGCTGCCGCTCTTCAAGCGCAGCGAAGATCACTACCGCGGCGCGAGCGAATTCCACGGCGCCGGCGGCGAATGGCGCGTGGAAGCGCAGCGGCTGCGCTGGGACATCCTCGAAGCGTTCGTCGCGGCGCTGCCGAGGAAACCGGCATTCCGCGCACGCGCGGACTTCAATCGCGGCGACAACTTCGGCGTCGGCTACTTCGAAGTCAACCAGCGGCGCGGCGTTCGCTGGAATGCGTCGAAGGCGTTCCTGCGGCCCGATCGCGCGGCGGCGCAACCTGACGGTGCTCACCGGCGCGCATGGTCGACGCGCCTCACGGTGGACGGCGGCGCCGCTGCACGGGGCTGCGTCTACCGGACCGGCGCGACCGCAGCGCGAGGTGCGCGTGCGCGAGGAGGTCGATCCTGGCCGCCGGCGCGATCAACTCGCCGCAGCTGCTCGAGCTGTCGGGCATCGGCGCGCCCGACGCGCTTGCAGGCGTGCGGCATCCCGGTCGTGCACGGCTCGCCCGGCGTCGGCGAGAACCTGCAGGACCACCTGCAGCTGCGCATCGGTCATGCAAGGTGCGCAACGTGCGCACGCTCAACACGCGTCGCGCAGAGCCTGGTTCGGCAAGCTGCGATGATCGCCGCCGAATATGCGTTGCGGCGCAGCGGGCCGATGAGCATGTCGCCGTCGCAGCTCGGCGTGTTCGCGCGCTCGTCGACCCGGACGTCAGCCCGGCCCGACCTCGAGTACCACGTGCAGCCGCTGTCGCTGCCCAAGTTCGGCGATCCGCTGCACGCGTTCGACGCCTTCACCGCGAGCGTGTGCAACCTGCGTCCGACGTCGCGCGGCAGCGTGCATGTCGCGACGCGCGATCCCGCGCGCGCCGCCGCTCATCGCGCCCAACTACCTTGTCGACCGCGAGGACCTGCGCGTCGCGGCGGCGTCGCTTGCGCCTCACGCGGCGCATCGCGGCGGCGCCGGCGCTCGCGCGCTACGCGCCCGAGGAGCTCCTGCCGGGGCCGCACGTTCGACGAGCGACGAGGACGCTGGCGCACGCCGCCGGCGACATCGGCACGACGATCTTCCATCCGGTCGGCACGTGCCGCATGGGACGCGGCAGGCGATCCGCAGCGCCGTGGTCGACGCGCGACTGCGCGTGCACGGCATCGCCGGATTGCGCGTCGCCGACGCGTCGATCATGCCGATGATCACGTCGGGCAACACCAACTCGCCGACGCTGATGATCGCCGAGAAGGCGTCCGACATGATCCGCGAGGACCGGCAGCGGCGTCAGCGCGCGATGTCGGTCGCCACGACGCCGAGCGAGACGTCCACCACACGTGCGCCGAGCAGCGTGACGTAGCCGCGCCTGCGGTTGTCGCCCGTGTCGCTGTAGTCGAAGCGGTAGACGCGCTCGATCCGCGCGCGTCCTTCGTCGTCGCGGCGCAGGCGGATGCGGTCGAGCGCGACGGTGTCGTCGAGAAAAAAGTAGCCTTGCGCGCGGCACGCGGGCCGGATGGCCGCGTTGCCCGCTTCGCGCGCGCGCAGGCTCGACCACAGGAACCAACCCGCCGCGGCGAGCGCCGCGACGACCGCGACCTCGAGCAAGCGCTATCGTCCCGCGATCTGCGCGCGCACTTCGCCGTCGGGATATTTCACGCTGTGCACGTTGACGTAGAGGTTGCCCGCCTTGTACGCGGCGTACTGGGCTTCGGTGAGCTTCGCATTGTCGGGCGCCACGAACGCGCCCTCGCTGATCTTGTTGAGCGGCACGATGACCGGACCGTTGGCGCCCACCGCGCCTTCGTGAATGTGCGCGGCGGTGGGCACCATGTCGATGACGCTGAGCGTGACCGTGACACCGCGGTCGGCCGCGATGTTGATCACCCCCGTGCCGTACGCCTGCGTTCGCACGGGCGGCACTTCGCTGCTGCCCCACAGCCGCACCTGCTGGCCCGTGGCCTCGTACGCCGTGCCCGCGCAACCCGCAAGCAACGCAATCGCGGCCGCGACCGTCCCACCCAACGCAAACCCTGATGTGATCGTGCGCATGCGTACCTCCCAATGAACGAACATGATACGCGGGCTATAATTCCATGTTCGACCGAGGAGCGCCAGGCGACGAAGATGCAGTGGACGATGAACGAGAACTCGCTGTTCGCGATCCTGCTTCGCTCGAGCTTCTTGTGGAGCTTCACGATCGCCGCGGTCATGATCGGCGTCATGATGGCCGTGCTGCCGGAGGCATATCGCATCGTCGGCATCGTTTCCGGGCTGCCGTTTGTCGCGATCGGATCCATGGCCGCGTGGCGGCAGCTGCGCTCGCCGTCGGCGGCGCGCATCGCGCGAACCGCCGAGGCCGTGCGCGCGATGTCGTGGAGCCAGTTCCGCGCTGCGCTCTCGGACGCCTACCGGCGCGAAGGCTACGACGTGCAGCCGATCGAGGGCGCGGCCGACTTCGAGCTTCGCAAGGAGTGGCGGCGCGCGCTCGTGAGCTGCAAGCGCTGGAAGGTCGGCCGCACGGGAGTGGAGCCGCTGCGCGATCTCGTCAAGGCCAAGGAAGCGCGCGAAGCGCACGAGTGCATGTACGTCGCGATCGGGGATATCTCCGATAACGCGCGCGAGTTCGCGAAGAAGAACTCCGTCGCGTTGATCGGGCCGGCCGAGCTTGCGCGCATCATGCCGCAAAGGGGATCGCGCAAGGCCGCGACGACTTGAGGGTCGTTTTCGATCTCGTCCGCGCGCGCTACGGCGACATCGTCCGTCGCCGGTTCGAGATCGCGCTCGTTGTCTCGCTCGTGGTTCACGGGATCGCGATGTGGAAGTGGTTTCCGCACGAGCCGCTGCAGCTCACGCCGGGCGACAATCCCACGAAGGAGCCGAACCAGCAGCTTTCGCTGCGCATCGTGCCGTCCCAGCCCGCAAAGCCGCAGGCGCCGCCAGCGGTCATGCGCGAAGCGCCTCCCCCGCCCGCGCCGCTGCCGCGGCCTCGCGCCGCGATCCCGAGGCCGATCCCGATGCCCACGCCGCCGGTCCTCGCGACGCCGGCACCCGCGCCGGCGATCGTGACGCCGCCTGCGGCGCCGGTGCCGCCGCCCATCGCGGTCGTGCCCACGCCATCCGCGCCGCCGCCTCCGATGGCAAGCGATCTCGCGTCCTACATCGAGCAGCGCCGCCGCGCACGTGGCGAAACGGGGGACGCGCCGGCCACCGTCGACAGCGACAGCGCGCGCCGCGACCGCGCGATCGCGCAGAACCTGGCATCGCTCTCGACGTCGACCTTCGGAGAAGTGCCGCAAAACGGCGGCGGCACGTTTCAGCTCCGGCGGCTCGACTACGACGACGCGCAGTTCTCGTTCTATGGATGGAGCAAGGAGATCAACAAGCGGACGTTCCAGGTGATCGACGTGCGCAAAGGCACCAACGAGAACATCAGCATCGCGGTCGTGCGCAAGATCATCTCGATCATTCGCGAGTACGAGCCCGGCGACTTCCGGTGGCACTCGCTGCGCCTTTCGCGCGACCTCACGCTGTCGGCGCGCCCCGAGGACAACGCCGACCTCGAGAAATTCATGATGCAGGAGTTCTTTACGGACGCGGGGCGCGCCCGCTAGTCCGCGGCGCGCGCGAGCCGCTGGCGCGGCGTCCCCGGGTCCGGTTCAAGGATGAGCAGTTGCTGCAAGATGTCGTAATCGACCGGCTTCGTGACGTGATGGTCGAAGCCCGCTTCGAGCGAATTGCGGTGGTCGTCCGGCTGGCCGTATCCCGTGAGGGCGACCATGCGCACATCCGTACCGTGGGGACGTCCGCGAATTGCGCGCGCTACTTCGTATCCGTTCATTCCCGGCAGGCCGATGTCCACCAGGACAACGTCCGGGCGGAAGGCGTCGAACTTCGCCAAGGCTTGAGGGCCGGACGCGGCGGTCTCGACGTCGTGATGATCGAGCTCGAGCAGCATCCGCAAGCTCTCCCTTGCGTCCTGTTGGTCCTCGACGATCAGAACGCGGCTTCGCATCTCAGGCAAAGTCCCGACCGGTGCGGCCGACTCGGACTCGGGCGGGGCCGCTTTCGGCAGTTGAATGGTGAAGGTGCTGCCCTTGCCCGGGCCATCACTCGCGGCGATCAGCTTGCCGCCGTGGGCCAAGGCCAGGCGGTGACACAGCGACAGTCCGAGACCCAGTCCGCCCTCTGCGCGGTCGAGTGCCCGCTTGCCCTGCACAAAAGGCTCGAACAATGTCGGCAGCAGGTCCGCGGGAATGCCGTCGCCGTCGTCGGCCACGGAAAGGTCGACCCAATCTCCGCGCTCCGTGACCGCGATCGCGATGCGGCGCGCCCCGTACTTGTACGCGTTGTCGACGACGTTCTCGATCATCTGCCGGAGACGCGTCGGGTCCACGCGAGACCATCCGCGCTCGCCTCCTACCTCGATGGTGACCTCGCGCCTGATCGCGGCGGGGTAGGTGGCGGCGACGCTCGTCGCCGCGTCGAGCAGCGACACCACCTTGGGATCGAGAGACATCTTGCCGTAGATGCTGCGAGCGACGTCGAGCAGATCGTTCAAGAGGCGCCGCAGGTGCTCGACTTGACGGCCGATGATGTCGACCGCGTCTGCGGAACTGGCGTCGCTGATGCGGGCGCGTTTCAGGATCTCGGCACTGGCGGAAATCGAGGAAAGAGGGTTGCGAAGCTCGTGCCCCAACGTCGCCAGGAACTCGTCCTTGGAGCGGCTGGTTTCCTCGGCTGCCATGCGCCGGACGGTTTCTTGTAGATAGCGATTGGCCGCTTCCACCTCACGGCGGTGGTGTCGACGCACCAGCGCGGCCGCGGCGACCAGAAGGGCGATGGCGGTGAGGCACACGAGTCCGTAAGCCAGCATGTTGCGCCGCCAGGCCGCCCAAACCACGTCGTAGGACAGGCCATACGAGGCGTACAGGGGATAGTCTCCGACGCGCCGGTAGGAGTAGATCCGCTCGATCCCGTCGACCGATCCACGCTGGGAGAACGTGCCGCTCTCGGGAGCATCGGCGATCGCCGCCAGGAGGCTGCCCGGCGTTCGCGGCAGCATCCGCTCGCTTGCGGACGGATCGACCGGCACGCGCACCAGCAGCATGCCGTCGGAACGTACCAGCGCCACCGAATCGGTCTGGCTTTCGACCACGGTCTTGTAGAAGCTCTCGAAGTATGCCGGGTTGACGGACACCGAGATGACGCCGTCGAAGGTTTGGTCGGCCGAGGTACGTCTACGCGTGAAGCTGAAATAACGCTGCTTGTTGATGCGGCCGACGTCCGGATCGCTGATGTGAAGCCCGCCCTGCCGCCGCAGGTCCTCGTAGAACGGCCGCCCGGTCATGTTCGTCGGCGCGAGCGGAAACACGAGGCTGCTGTTGCCGTCGACCCCCGTTGGTCCGACCACGAAGATCGTGTTGACGTCGTTGGCGCTGCGGATGAGCCCCTGGAAGAAATCGTGCAGCTCGCGCGAACGATTGATCGCGCTCCAATCCCAACCTGCGATGTGGCCGTCGATGGCGTGGATGATGAGATCGTGCGCGCGAAACGTGCGAAGTGCGTGCTCCGCAAGTGCCTGGACGGTGCGTTGCGCGCGCAACTCGGCCTCGTGCCGAGTTTGCCCGAAGCTGAATATGCCCAGCACCGCAAGGACGATGAGCGGGACGCAAATGGCGGTGGCAAACGGAAGCCACGACGCAAATCGCTTGCTCGGGCCGGACGGACTGCTCATGCAAGCGCCTTCACTGGCCATGTCCTCTGCATTCCCAGGCGTAGCCTCCGCCGCGGTCGGGCCGCGGCGCGGCAGAGGGTAGCACCGATGACCCCCACTCGCATTTACTTCAAAGGGGCGGCCGCGATGATCGTGCCGGGGCCGGACTCGAGCAGCATCACGCTACCTAAGCCCCCGTCCGCGCAGATCGAGACGATCGCGCGGCTGCCCGCGGGGCGTATCGCGAGCTCCTTGACGGCCTGGCTCAGGATACGCGCGCCGGTCGCCCCGAACGGATGGCCCAGCGCGATGCTGCCACCGTTGGGATTCATTCGGTCGCGCGGAAAGCGGCCGAGCGCTGCCTCGATGCCAACCTTGTCTCGAAGAAACGCATCGCTTTCGAGCGCGCGCACGTGCGCGGCGACCTGCGCGGCGAACGCCTCGTGGATTTCCCACAGGTCGACGTCGTCGTACGTCAAGCCGTTGCGCACGAGCAATCGCGGGATGCCGTAAGCGGGCGCCATCAGCAGTCCTTCGCTGCGCAAGTCGACTGCGCTCACTTCCCAATCGACGAGGCGCACGCGCGCCACGCCCTTGGGCACCTTGGACAACCCCGCAGTGGTCGCGACCCACAGCGCGGCGGCGCCGTCGGTGAGCGGCGACGAGTTGGCCGCCGTCAGGGTGCCCTGGCCGCTCGTGCGGTCGAACGCGGGCGGAAGCTTCGCGAGCTTGTCCTGCGAAGTGTCGCGGCGTGGGATGGTGTCGGCCTTGTTGTCGCGAATGCGAACGACGAGATCGTCGAAGAAGCCGCGCTCGCGCGCGGCGACGGCACGCTGGTGGCTCGCGAGCGCGATCTCGTCCTGCTCCTGGCGCGGGATGTTCCATTCGCGCGCGGTGATCTCCGTGTGCTCGCCCATGCTCTTGCCTGTCGTGCGATTGCTGACCGACGGGATGTAGAGCTTGACGTCGCCCAGTCGAAGGTCGGTGACGTGCGAGACCTTCTCGCCGAGCGAGCGCGCTTGCGTGAGCCTTCGAATCCAGTCGGACAGCGACTGCCCGAGCCCGAGCTGGATCCGACTCAGGCTCTCGGCGCCGCCGACCAGCGCGAGCGTGCGGTCGATCCCGTTCAGCATGCCCGACGCTTCGATGGCGGCCATCATGCTGGTCGAGCACGCCATCACGGTCGTAAACGCGGGAATCGTGGGCGGTGCGCCCGCGTCCATCAGCACTTCGCGTGCAATGTTGCTGTAGGTGAGGCTGGGTACCACGCTGCCCCAGATCATGAAGTCGGGCAGCGCGCCATCCAGCTCCCGCAGCATGTGTTGCACGACCGGCACGGAGAGCTCGATCGCGTCGAGGCCGGCCAGCGCCCCGTCGACCTTGGCGAACGGCGTGCGCACACCGGCGGCGAGCCAGATTGTGGGGCGGGGAGGGGTGTCCATCGGAGTGATTGATTATCATAGCCGCACTTGCACGCCGCCTCGCCCAACCCCAAGTGTCCGCCTACGTGTCAGCCGTCGCGAAAGCCCCGCCTCCCCTCGCCGCAAGGTTCACCCGCATGACGATTTGGATCATGATCGTGCTCGCGCTCCTCCTCGCGGGCCCCTTGTTCACGCTTGCCTTTGGGAAGGTCTCGATGCGAGGCGATTGGCGCACGGCCACCCACCGCGCGACCGGGCTCGCACCCGATCCCGCGGCGTACCGCGACGCCGTCGTCCAGGTCTATGCGAGCCGCACCTTCGGCTGGCGCGGCGCGTTCGCCGATCACACCTGGATGGCGGTCAAGCCGGCCGGTGCGGCGCGTTATGCGCGCTACGAGGTCATCGGGTGGTATGCCGGAGGCGGCCGCTCCGTGATCTCGGAGTCGAGCCAGCGGGCACCCGATGCCGAGTGGTACGGCGCGCCGCCGCGGCTTCTGCGGGACTTGCGCGGGGCTGAGGCGCAAGCCGTCATCGATCGCTTGCCGCAGGCCATCGCGTCCTATCCGTATGGGTCGGAATACCGGGTTTGGCCCGGCCCGAACAGCAACACGTTCGTCGCGCACGTGGGACGGGCGATCCCCGAGCTTCGCCTCGCCATGCCGTCGACGGCGATCGGCAAGGACTACGTTTCGCTCCGCGAAATCGTCGGTCCGTCGCCCAGCCACACGGGTATCGCGATCTCCCTGTATGGTCTCGCCGGCATCATCGCGGCGTGGGACGAGGGGATCGAGGTGAACTTGCTGGGGCTGGTGGCCGGGATCGACGTGCGTAACCCCGCGCTCAAGGTGCCGGGCATCGGACGCGTCCCCGGAGACGGTTAGTACGCAAGTCCGGCGACGAATCCGTACGTCGCTTCCGGCGCATCCAATCAATATCGTTTGATCCGGCGAGGGTCTCATGCATCTTACGGTCCGCAATCTTTCCAAGCGGTACGGCAACGGCGTGCAGGCGCTCGCCGCCGTGTCGCTCGACGTTCCGCCGGGCATGTTTGGCCTCCTGGGACCCAACGGCGCGGGCAAGTCGACCTTGATGCGGACGCTGGCGACGCTGCAAAGCGCCGATTCCGGCACCGCGACGCTCGGTGACATCGACGTGCTGAACGAGCCGGCGCGCGTGCGCGGCGTGCTCGGGTACCTGCCCCAGGATTTCGGGGTGTATCCCAAGGTGTCGGCCGTCGAGCTACTCGATCATCTCGCGCGGCTCAAGGGCATCGCCGACGCCAAGTCGCGGCGCGAGACCGTGGATGCGCTCCTGCACCGCGTGAATCTCCACCAGGTGCGCAAGCAGAAGCTCGGCGGATTCTCGGGTGGCATGCGCCAGCGGTTCGGCATCGCGCAGGCCCTGATCGGCAACCCCAAGCTCGTGATCGTGGACGAGCCCACCGCCGGCCTCGATCCCGAGGAACGGGTACGTTTCCACAACCTCCTGGCCGACATTGCGTCGGACGTGGTCGTGATCCTGTCGACGCACATCGTGAGCGACGTCGAGGATCTGTGCGCCCAGTTCGCGGTGATCAACAAGGGACAGGTGCTGCTGACCGGGCGCCCGGGCGATTACGTGGGAAGCCTCGCAGGCCGCATGTGGAGCCGCGCGATCGACAAGTCGGAGGCGGACGCCGTCAAGCAGCGGGCGCGCGTCGTGTCCACGCGGCTCGCAGCGGGCCGCACGGTCGTGCGCGCGTACGGTGAATCGCCGCCCGGTCCCGGCTTCGACGCCGTCGCACCGGATCTCGAGGACGTGTACTTCTGCACGATCGCCGGCTACCTCGCACCGCAGGCTGCTGCTGCTGCATGAGTTCGCCGATGCTCGCGATTGCGTGGTTCGACTTCGTCCGCCGACTGCGGATGGTGTCGACGTACGTCTATTTCGTTCTTTTTGCAGTATTCGCCGGGTTGTGGATGGCCGCCGCGGGGGGTGCGTTGTCGAGCGCATCGGTCAACTTCGGCGGCGACAAGGTGCTGATCAACGGGCCGTACGCGCTGGCGTTCGGCATCGCGTTCCTCGGGTTCGTCGGCGTCACGGTCATCGGCTCGATCTCCGGCCGCGCGGTTCAGCAGGACTTCGAGTACGGGACGTATCACTTCTTCTACTCGGCGCCTATCAGCAAGGCCGCGTATTTCCTCGGACGGCTGATCGGCGCATGGGCCACGCTTGTGCTCGTGTTCCTGAGCATCGCGCTCGGCATCGTGATCGGCAGCAACTGGCCCGGCGTCGACAGCGCGCGCATCGTCGCGCATCCGTCGTTCCAGAGCTTCCTGCGTCCATACCTGTTCCTGCTGATCCCGAACATGCTGTGGCTGTCGGGCTGCTTCTTCGTGCTCGCCGCGCTCACGCGTCAGATGGCGCCGGTGTACGTGGCGGGCGTGATCCTGCTCGTCGGCTACATGACGGCGATCAATCTCCTGGGCGACATGGACAACAAGACGCTCGCGGCGATGATCGATCCGTCGGGCGCCACTGCGTTCGACGTGCTCGCGCGATATTGGAGCGTGGCGCAGAAGAACGCACAGGAGATTCCGCTCGAGGGCGAGCTCCTGTGGAATCGCATGCTCTGGCTCGGCGTCGGACTTGTCGTCACGCTCGCGGGCTATGCCGCGTTTCGCATGCAGACGGTCGCGCCGTCGCGCGGGCGCAAGCGCAAGACCGTGGACGAGCCGCCGCCCGAGCCTGCTGGGGCGCCGGTGGCGCTGCCGATGTCTGTGGTCGACCGGCGCGCGGGCGCCTACGCGCGCATGCTCCCCGGACTTGCGCGCCTGTATCTCGCGGAGATCCTGCGCAGCCCGCGCTTCTTGACGATCATCCTTGGCGGCATCCTGCTCGTCATCGGCAACGCGGTGACGTTGGGCTCCTTCTACGGCACGAACACCTATCCGCTGACCTACAAGGTGCTCGATATGGTCGGCGGTCTTTTCAGCCTCTTCGTGCTGATCGTCACCGCGATCTATGCCGGCGAGCTCGTCTGGCGCGAGCGCGACACGCGCATCGACGACATCGCCGACAGCATGCCCGCGCCCACGTGGCTCGGGTTCCTCGCCAAGTTCGCAACGCTCGTGGGCCTGCAGGTCGCCTTGATGCTGGTCGTGCTCGTATGCAGCCTGGGCGTGCAGCTCGCCAAGGGCTATACCAATTTCGAGCTCGGCCACTACTTCTTCGACCTCTTCGTCGTGCAGCTGCCGGGCTTCATTCTCGTCGCGGTGCTTGCACTCTCGGGGCACACGCTCGTCAACAACAAGTACCTCGGCCACTTCCTCGTCCTGCTCGTGTTCCTCGTCACGACGCGCATGGCGGACTTCGGCCTGGAAGATCGCCTGTACCGCTACGCGAGCCGGCCCGACGTCATTTACTCGGATCTCAACGGCTACGGGCATTTCCTGCCCGCCGTGATGTGGTTCCGCCTGTATTGGGGCGCGTTCGCGGTGCTGCTGCTCGTGCTGTCGTACGCGTTGTGGGTGCGCGGGCGCGACGGCGGCCTGCGCGCGCGGCTGTCGCAAGCGGCCGCGCGCATGACCCCGACCGCGTGGTCGGTCGCAGGCGTTGCTGCGGCGGCGTTCGCCGGCACGGGCGCGTGGATCTTCTACAACACGCACGTCCTCAACACGTACCTCACGCGCAACGAGGCGCAACGCCTTGCGGCCGAGTACGAGAAGACGTACAAGCCCTTGACGGACGCGCCGCAGCCGAAGATCACGGCGGCCGACGTCAAGGCAGATATCTACCCGTCGGAGCAGCGCGCGCGCATCACCGGGACGCTCTCGCTGGTCAACGCCAACGCGCAGCCGGTGTCCGATGTGTACGTGCTGTATTCGCGGGCCGCGCGCGACGCCGCGATCACGTTCAGCGGGGCCGCGGAGCTCGTGAAAGCCGAGCCCCTCGTGCGGTGGCATCACTACAAGCTCGCCACCCCGATGGCACCCGGCGCGACAATGGAGCTGCGCTTCGATCTCACCTATGGAGCGCAGGGCTTCCGAAACGAGGGCGCCGATCCGATGGTGCTTGCGAACGGCACGTTCCTGAACCCGGGCCTGTCGGCCGACACGTCGCTGATCCCGAGCCTCGGCTACGACGAAAACGCGGAGCTCACCTCCGACAGCGACCGCAAGAAATTCGGTCTCGCACCCCGACCGCGCATGCCGGACCTCGACGACAAGGCGCGCCACATGCAAAGCGCGCTCACGCGCGATGCGGACTTCATCGCGTACCGGGCTACCGTGTGCACGTCGCCCGAACCAGCTGCCCGTTACGTCGGGTTATGCGGTGAGCGACACGACTGAGAACGGACGGCGCTGCATCGCATACAAGATGGACACGCCGATGGCGGCGATCTATCCGTTCGTCTCCGCGCGCTATGCGGTGCGCAAGGACGTCTGGAAGGGACCGGACGGCGACGTCGCCATCGAGATCGACTATCACCCGGGCCACGAGTTCAACCTCGACCGCATGGTGGCGGGCGTCAAGGATTCGCTCGACTATTTCACGAAGCACTTCGGCCCGTACCAGCACAAGATCCTGCGCATCGTCGAGTTCCCGCGCTTTTCGCGCCAGGGCGGTTTCGCCGAGTCGTTTCCCAACTCGGTGCCCTTCAACGAGGCAATCGGATTCACCGCGAAGGTGGACGACCGCGACGCGAAGGACATCGACTATCCGTATTTCGTGACCGCGCACGAAGTCGCGCATCAGTGGTGGGCGCACCAGGAGGTCCCGGCCAACGTCCAGGGCGGCGAGTTCATCACCGAGAGCCTCTCCGAGTACTCGGCGCTGATGGTGCTGAAGAAGAAATACGGCGACGAGAAGATGCGCCGGTTCCTGAAGTACGAGCTCGACCGCTACCTCGCGGGCCGTGGCAGCGAGCAAAAAGGCGAGCAGCCCCTCCTGCGCGCGGACGGCGCCGCATACGTGCATTACCAGAAGGGCGCCCACGCCCTTTACGCGCTGCAGGACGTGATCGGCGAGAAGGCGATGGACGATGCGCTTTCCGCGTTCGTGAACAAATGGCGCTTCAAGGGTCCGCCCTATGCCACGTCGCGCGATCTCATCGCGGAGCTGCGGCGGGTGACGCCGGCGGAGCATCAGGTGTGGATCGACGACCTGTTCGAGAACATCACGTTCTTCGACAGCCGCGCGGTGAAGGCCGACGCGCGCAAGCGACCCGACGGCAAGTACGACGTCGACCTTGTCGTAACGGCGAAGAAGTCGCGCGCCGACAGCACGGGCAACGAGAGCGACGTGCCGCTCGATGCCGTGATCGACATCGGCGTGCAGGACGCGAAGGGGGGCTACCTCCTGCTCGAGAAGCGCCGGATCAAATCCGGCGAGAACAAGTTTCTCGTCACGGTGGCGGGCGAGCCCGCGAAGGCGGGGATCGATCCGCTGGACAAGCTCATCGACCGCGACACCGGAGACAATACGGTCGAGGTGACCATGCCATGAAACTGCTCCCCTTCTTCTTCCTGGCGATCGGCGCCGTCGCAAACGCACAGGACGCGTCGTACAGCGGCCACGGTGCCGACAGCGTCGGCAAGGAAGTCGTCGCGAAGTTCGCCCCGCCGCCGCTGGATTCGCGTTTCACGCGCTCCATCGAGCTCATGCTGGACGTGCGCGCGCCGGGACTCGGCATTCCGTCACCGGACGGGAAGGCGCTGTATTTCGGATGGGGCATCACGGGCTCGTCGCAGGTCTTCAAGCTCGACAAGCCGAAGGCATTCCCGGTGCAGCTCACCGGCGGCGAGGACAACACTTCCATCAGGGCGGTCACGCCCGACGGCAAGTGGGTCGTCCTCTCGCGCGACAGCGGCGGCGAGGAAAACCCCGGGCTCTACCTTCAATCGACGTCGGGCGGTCCGCTGCGAACCGTGTTCCAGGCGCGCAGGGTTCGCGCATCGTTTGCCTTCGTGACGCCCGACAGCCGCGAGCTTTACTACACGGCGAACGACGTGACACCGGAGAGTCAAGCGGTTTATCGCTACGACATCGCCAGCGGGACTCGCACGCTCGTCTTCGGCGAGAAAGGGCTGTGGATCGTCAACGATCACCGCGGAACCGGCGACGCGCTGCGGCTCCTGCTCGTCAAGGTGCCGAGTTCGCTTGCGCGCGAGTACTACGAATACGCGCCGTCGACGCGGCGGCTGACACCGATCCTCGGCATTGGCGAGAGCGTGCGCTACGAGGCGCAATATGCAGCGCAGCCGGGCGAGCTCCTGGTGCGCACGGACAAGTTCCGCGACCTGACGGCGTTCTATCGCTGGAGGATCGGCACTGACGCAAGTGCCGCAAGCTTTCGCGAGGTCCTCGCCTACCAGGACATGGAGATCGCCGACTTCGACATCGACCGCGCGCGCCGGCACATCTACGTCCAGGTCAACGATCGCGGCTATACGAAGCTCGTCGTGCTCGACGCCAGGACGTACGCGCCGGTATCGCTGCCGCTGCCGCGCGATGCCGATCACGTCCTGGCCGGCGCGGCGAGCCAGGACGGCCGCTACGTGACATTCGGCGTGTCCACGCCGACGGCGCCGCGCGCGAGCTACGTGTGGGACTGGCAGAAGCGGGCGCTCGTGCAATGGCTCGTGCCGTCGTCGCCGGAGGTCGATCTCGCTTCGTTCGTCCCCGCCAAGCTCGTCACCTATCCCGCGAAGGACGGCACGGCGATTCCCGCATTCGTGCGCGTTCCCAACGGGTGCGCGCCCGACCAGAACACGACGAGCGACCCGTGCCCGGTCATCGTGATGTTCCACGGCGGACCGGAAGCGCAGGCGAAGCCAGGGTTCTCGACCTATCGCCAGATGTTCGTGAACGCGGGCTACATCCTCGTCGAGCCGAACGTGCGCGGCAGCGGCGGTTACGGACGCAAGTGGCTCGACGCCGACAACGGGCCCAAGCGCCTCGACGTGATCGGCGACATCGAGGATGCAAGCCGCTACGCCAAGGCGCAATACGCGCGCAACGGCAAGGCACCGAAGGTCGGTGTCACCGGCGGCAGCTACGGTGGCTATGCGACGCTCATCGCGATGACGATGTTCGCGGGCGCATACGACGCGGGGGCCTCGAACGTCGGCATCGGCAACCTCGAGTCGTTCCTGCGCAATACCGCGCCGTACCGGCGCGCAGTGCGCATCTCGGAGTACGGCGATCCCGACCGCGATGACGAGGCGTTGCGCAAGCTGTCGCCCGTGACCTACATCGACCGGGTCAATGCCCCTCTCTTGATCCTCCAGGGCGTGAACGACCCACGCGTGCCGGTCGGCGAAGCGATCCAGATGCACGAGCTCCTCGCCAAGCGCGGCGTGACGGCGCCGCTCATCCTGTTTGCCGAGGAAGGGCACGGAGCAGGCCGTCGGAGCGCGGCCGTGCAGCAGCTCGGCCACACCCTCAAGTTCTTCGACGAGCATCTCAAGAAGAAGGCTCCCGGCTGATGCCTACGGGAGTCGCGGCGCGCTGAACCCGCGGGCCGTTAGAATGGCGGCCATGGTTGCCCGCCTCGTTGTCCTTGTCGTCGCCTTCGGGTGGTGCTGCACGCTCGCCGCGAGTACCGACGAGCGCTATTCCATCGCGACGTATTCGCTCGAGCTTGCAGGCGGTGTCGAGCAGGTCGACGTCTATCGTCCGGTGAATTCCGCGCAGGAGGGCGTGGCGGTCCTTGCGCATGGCTTCGCGCGCTCGCGCTCGCGGCATCGCGATCTCGCGCGGGCGCTCGCTTCGGCGGGGGTCGTCGCGGTCGTGCCCGACTTGCCCAGCGTAGTGAACCTGTGGGGCAACGGCGACGCGCTCGCGCGTTTCGTGATCGACCTCGAGGGCGGCGCAGTGCCGTCGCTGGCGGTCAAGCGAGAGAGCGTGGTGCTGATCGGGACCTCCGCGGGCGGGCTGGCGTCGCTTCTTGCCGCCGCGCAGTTGCCGAGGCTTGCGGGATGGATCGGCCTCGACCCGGTCGACCGCACGGGCAGCGGCACCCGTGCGGCATCGCAAGTGCGGTCGCCGGCGATCGTCATGCTCGCCGAGCCGTCGTTGTGCAATCTCATGACGAGCGGCCGCTCGATCGCCGAGGCGCTGCCCAGGCGCTGGCGCACCGTCGACGTGACCGACGCGTCGCACTGCGACTTCGAGGACCCGACCAACAACATGTGCCAGGCGATGTGCGGGCGCTCGTCGGACAAGACGCGCGAGGAGATCCGCAACGAGATCGTCTTCACGACACGCGAACTGCTGGAGGCTGCAAGATGAGGCCTAGTGAGCAAGGCCCGAAGGGCTCGTCGCCGAGCGAGCGTACCGAGCCGACACGCGGAGCGTGTTATCGGAGGGTAGTTCAGTGAGGCTCGGCGTGATCGATCCCGGCCACTTCCACGCCGCGCTCGTGCAGAAGAAGATGTACGCGGACATCGACCCGATCGCGCGCGTGTACGCACCCGCCGGGCCCGAGCTCGACGATTATTTGCGTCGTGTCGAGGCGTTCAACGCGCGCGAGAAGGATCCGACACGCTGGCGAACCCGTGTGGTCGAGGGCGACGACTTTCTCGACAAGTTCGCCGGCGAGCGCATGTGCGACGTGGTCGTGATCTCCGGCAACAACCGGCGCAAGACCGAGTACATCATGCGCGCCGTCGAGACCGGCGTGCATACGCTCGCGGACAAGCCGATGGCCATCGACGCCGCGGGATTCGCGGCGCTCGAAGAGGCTTTCGCGCTCGCGCGCGCGAAGAACGTGTTGCTCTACGACATCATGACCGAGCGACACGAGATCACGACGATCCTGCAGCGCGAGTTCTCGCGCATTCCGGCGATCTTCGGGGAGCTCGACTGCGGTACCGTCGACGACCCCGCGGTCACCAAGGAGAGCGTGCATTGCTTTGCCAAGCGGGTCTCCGGCGTTCCGCTCGTGCGCCCCGCCTGGTTCTTCGATACCGCGCAGCAGGGCGAAGGCCTCGTCGACATCACCACGCACCTCGTCGACCTCGTGCAGTGGGCGTGCTTTCCCGGCGTGTCGCTCGACTACCGCAAGGACGTGCGCGTGCTGCGCGCGAAGCGCTCGGCGACTACGCTGACGCAGGCGCAGTTCGAGCAGGTGACCCGTCTAGCGTCGTGGCCGGGCTTCCTCGCGCCGAAAGTGAGCAACGGAACGCTCGACGTGTTTGCGAACGGCCGCATCGACTACGCCTTGCGCGGCGTGCACGCCCGCGTGTCCGTGCGCTGGGACTTCGAGGCTCCGCCGGGCGCCGGCGACACGCATCACTCGACGATGCGCGGAACGCGCGCGAGCCTGGTCATTCGCCAGGGCGAGCGCGAGGCGTTTTCGCCGGTGCTCTATCTCGAACCGCACGCGACGACCGCTCGCTCGGCGTGGGAAGCGGGCGTGAACGCGGCCACGCCGCACGTCGCCGAGCGTTATTCCGGCGTCGAGCTCAAGCCCTCCGACCGCGGCTTCGAAGTAGTCGTGCCTGCGCGCTACCACGTCGGGCACGAAGCGCACTTCGGGCAGGTCGCGGACGACTTCCTGCGGTACGTGGCGGCGCGCGCGATCCCGTCGTGGGAGGTGCCGAACATGCTCGCCAAGTACTACACGACCACGCAAGCATTGACGCTGGCGACGCGCTGACCCCGTTTTCGGGTCGTGGACTACAGCCCGTCCGCAAAGGACTGGCGATCATGCGGCATGAGGTGCTTCCTGCTCGTTGCCGGCGTATCCACGATCGCGACGGCGATCGGGATTGTCGCTTGTGGCACGCCATCGCCCGGCCTCGACCCCGGTATCGGCACCTCGCCGCAGCTCCCCCCGCCGAGCTCCTCGATGGTCCCGACCGTGAACGTCGCGGACGCCGTAGGATGGCCGTCGGGTGCCACCCCAACCGCGCCGCAAGGCCTGTCGGTCAAGGCCTTCGCCGGCGGCCTCGACCACCCGCGCTGGGTCTATGTCCTGCCCAACGGCGACGTGCTTGTCGCCGAGACCAACGCGCCGCCCAAGCCCGACGACGGGAAGGGCATCAAGGGCGCCATGATGAAGTTCTTCATGAAAAAGGCGGGCGGGGCGACGGCGAGCGCCAATCGCATCACGTTGCTGCGCGACGCCAACGGCGATGGCGTGGCCGACACGCGCACGGCGTTCATGACGGGCCTCAACTCCCCGTTCGGCATGGTGCTGGTCGGGGACGACCTGTACATCGCCAACACCGATGCGGTCGTGAAAGTCCCGTATCGCGTGGGCGACACGTCGATTGCGCGATCGCCCGTCAAGGTCGCCGACCTCCCGGCGGGGACGATCAATCATCACTGGACGAAGAACCTGATCGCGAATCGTGACGGTAGCAAGCTCTACGTCACCGTCGGCTCGAACAGCAATATCGGGGAAAACGGCATGGAGGTGGAGCAGGACCGTGCCGCGATTCTCGAGATCGACACCGGGTCGGGCGCGAAACGGCTTTTTGCGTCGGGCCTGCGCAATCCCAACGGACTTGCGTGGCATCCCCAATCCGGAGCGCTGTGGACCGTGGTCAACGAGCGGGACGAGCTCGGCCACAATCTCGTTCCAGACTACCTCACGTCCGTGCGCGACGGCGCGTTCTACGGGTGGCCGTACAGCTATTACGGCGGCAACGTCGATACCCGCGTCTCCCCGCCGCGGCCGGACCTGGTCGCCCGCGCCATTGCGCCCGACTATGCGCTGGGGTCGCACGTGGCACCGCTGGGGCTCACGTTCTACGATGCGCAGCTTCTTCCGCAGCGGTACCGCGGCGGCGCGTTCGTCGGCGAGCACGGCTCGTGGAATCGAACCCCGAAGTCCGGTTACAAGGTCGTGTTCGTTGCGTTCGACAACGGCCGGCCCGCGGGCCAGCCGGAAGATGTGATGACGGGATTCCTGGACGAGAACGGCAACGCGCGCGGTCGCCCGGTGGGCGTGGCGGTGGACAAGGCGGGCGGGCTGCTCGTCGCCGACGACGTCGGCAACGTGATCTGGCGGCTCGCCCCGGCGGGCGGGTAGTGCTACTCCATTAGTGCGACGCTACCTGGCGCTTGTGCGACAGCATCACGACGAGCCCTTGCTCCCGGCCGGATTGCGCATTGGCGCGCGCCATCTCGCGACGAATCCGGGAAAAGGTCTTGCGAATGTCGGTCTGCGTGCTCGGGACGTAGCGGAAGCTGGGATCCAGGATCGACTTCATGCGTCACTCCATCGGGGTCGCCGCCAAGGCAGCGCGTGACGCTTACTTTGTGGCGTCCACAGGGGTCGTAGTACCCGCGCGCTACCTAAAACATTGTAGGACGGACACGGTGGCCGCCGGAAGGCGATTATTCCCTAGGCGAACCGCCCGTAAGCCCGCTGATGAGGTGTTTCTGCATGAGGAAGAAGAGCACGACCGGCGGGACCGCGGCGAGCAGCGACGCCGCCGCGACCAGGTTCCACGACGTCTGCCACATGCCCGCGCAGCGACTGCAGCCCGGCGGTCAGCGGGCGGACGGCGTCGGACTGCACGAGCACGAGCGACCAGAAGTAATCGTTCCACACGAACGTGAAGATGAGCACCGACACGGCGGCGATCGCCGGGCCGGATCGAGCGGCAGCACGACGCGCAAGAAGACCGCGAGCTCGCCGGCGCCGTCGATGCGCGCGGCATCGAGCAGCGTATCCGGCACGTCGCGGATGAAGTTGCGCATGAACAGCGTGCAGAACCCGGTCTGGAACGCCGTGTGGAAGAGGATGAGCGCCCAGCGCGTGTCGTAGAGCCGCAGCGCGATCATGAGGTCGCGCACCGGGAATCATCAGCACCTGGAACGGCACGAGGTTGCCGGCGACGAACACCATGAGCAGCAGCGCGGTTGCCGCGGAAAGTCGATGCTTGGCGAGCGCGAACCCCGCCATCGACGCGACAGGAGCACCGTGCACGACGACGGCCGGCAGCGTGACCAGGAAGCTGTTCAGCGACGAACTCGCGGCATGCGCGAGCGCCCGAGCACCGTCGCGTAGTTGTCGACCATTGCGGTGTGCGGCGGCCAGCCCCAGACGTTCGCCGCGGTTGAGGTCGTCGATCGAGTGCATCGACGTGAACGCGACGCCGGCGAGCGGCAGCAGCCAGACGACGAGCGCACGCGGCCGACCAGCGCGACGTAGGCCGCCCGGACGTGCGCCGGCGCCGACGCGACGGGCGCCGGCAAACGAGCGCTACTCCTGGCGGAACATCCGCCACAGCAGCAGGACGATGATGCCGCTCATGAGGCAGAGCAGCACGACCGCGATCGCCGCGCCGTAGCCGTAACGCTGGCCGAGGAACGTCTGCTCGTACATGTAGTACGCGAGCACCGTCGAGCTGTTGTAGGGGCCGCCCAGCGTCATGATCATCACGTAGTCGAAGCTGCGCAGCGCGGCGACCGCGCACACCATCGCGACGATGAAGTGGACCGGCCGCGAAGCTGCGGCAGCGACGACGTGCCGCAGCAGCGGCCAGCCGCGCGCGCCGTCGACGCGCGCCGCGTCGATCGAGTCCGGACGGCAGCGTCGCAAGCCCCGTCGAGTAGAGGATCATGCAATACGCGATCTGCGGCCACAGGCCCGGCGACGATCATCGGGTAGAGCGACCACGTCTCGCTGTCGAGCGGCGAGACGGCGGCCAGCGCCGATGCTCGCGAGGATCGCGTTGAGCAGGCCGAAGCGCGTGTTGAAGAACCAGCCGAACACGAGGCCGACGACGACCTGGCTCACGACGAACGGCATGAAGAAGAGCGAGCGCACGAGCGCGCATTCCCGATGCCGCGCGGTTGCAGCAACATCGCGAGCGCAAGCCCGGCGACCGGCGCCACGAGGTAGCAGGCGAGCCAGCGCAGGTTGTTGCGCGAGCGCGCGTCGCAGAACACGGGGTCGGCGAACGAGCTCGCGATAGTTGGCGAGCCCGACGTACGTCGTCGCGCCGACGCCGTTCCAGTCGTACAGCGACAGCGCGGATGCTCGCGAAGATCGGATAGACGACGAAGAGCGCGAACAGCAGCGCAGGCGGGCGCGAGCAGGATCGCCGTCGACCATGCCCGCGTGGCGCGATGTCGCGCGATGCGCGCTCGCGCGTCACGGACGAGCCGCGCGGCGGCCGCCGCGGCAGCGGCCCGTAGATGCGCTCGCGCGCACGCTCGATGGTGGCCAGGATCGCGTCGAGCCGTTGCGGATGCAGCATGAACTCCTGGAAGCCCTTCATCGCGACGTTCGCGAGATCCTCGCTGGTGTCGCGGTCGAAGATACTGCGACAGCGCCGTGCGCGTTGTCGTCAGGAGCTCGCGGCCCTGCGCGCAGGAAGCGATCGTCGGCGACGGCCGCGCTGCGTGTTGACGGGAATCTGCAGCATCGCGCGGTTGAGCGTCCTCCTGCACGTCGGCGCGCATGACGAACGCGAGGAATCGCTTCGCGCTCCGTCCTTGTTGCGCGCGCGCGCCGGAACGTGCACGCGTGTTCATCGGCGCTTCCTCGAAGCGGCCGACGTCCGGGCGCATCGTCGGGAAGCGCGACGAACTCCATGCGGTCGCGCACGTCCGCGGGAAAGTTGCGCGACGATGTAGTTGCCGATCAGCATCATCGCGGCCTTGCCCTGGTAGAGGAGCGCCTGGCTCTCCTGCCAGCTCGACGAGGCGTGGTTGCGGCTGAAGCAGTCGCGGTCGACGAGCTCGCGCCAGCGCTCGAAGCACGGCGCGCACGCGCGGATCGGTGTAGGCGACGCGCGCCGTGCATCAGCGCCATGTGGAACGCGTGGCCGTTTGCGCGCAGGTCGAGGTAGTCGAACCATGCGGCCGCGGGCCACAGGTCGCGGGTGCCGATCGCGAAAGGCTCGATGCCCGCGCCTTCGAGCTGCTCGCACGCGGCGACGAGATCGCGCCAACGTGCGCGGCGCGCTCGGCGATGCCGGCGGCGTTGCAGCACGTCGCGGCGATAGTAGAAGCCGATCTGGTAGTACGTGTAGGGCACGCCGTACTGGCGGCCGCCGTCGCTCACGAGGTCGATCGCCGACGGATGCATGCGCCGCCGTGCCTCGGCGGTGATAGAGGTCGCTCACGTCCTCGAGCAGCCCGGGCGCGACGAACTGGCGCATCCGGTTGCCGGCGAACCAGAACACGACGTCCGGCGGCGCCCCGTCAGCCAGTTGCGGATCGCCTTCTTGTAGCTCTCGTGGTCGTAGACGTTGAGCTCGACCTGTGACGTCGGGATTCTCGCGCTGCGAAGCGATCGACCGCGGCCTCCCACGCAGCGCGCGGCGCGGGGTCGGTGCTGTTGGCGTTGATGACGAGCGTGCCGCGCCCGCGGCGGACATTGAGCCGCAGGACAACAGCGGCGAGCAACCGCAGCAGAGCCGCGGCAAGCACGTCGGCATTCCGGCCCATGTGGACGCGCGTGCGCTGGCACGCATTTTACAACGCGCCGTCGTTCAATAGCATCCGGATGCCCGGCTTGATCCTGGAGATCGCGCGCGATGACCGACGCCTGGGCGGCCGCAGCGGGCCCGCCGAGCGCGGCCCGCGCGGCGAGCGAATTCGACTTGCTGCCGGCGACGCGTTCGATCGCGACGCCCTCGCGCTCGCCGAGCAGTCGGCCGGCATCGGCGTCTGGAGCATCGACCTCACGACGGCGCGCGTCCGCGGCACCGCGCAGTTCTTCCGCATCATGGGACTCGAGCCGACGAGCGAGCAGCGTCCCGGTCGACACGGTGCGCGCGCTGCGCCATCCCGACGACCGCGAGCGCGTCGTCGCCGGATTTCGCGAGGCGCTCGATGGCGGCAACGACACCTACGAGATCGAGTACCGGATCGTCCGCCCCGACGGCAATCTGCGCTGGATCTTCGGGCGCGGCCGGGTGATCCGCGACTGCCGACGGCACGCCGCTGCGCTACAGCGGCGTCGACCTCGACATCACCGACCGCAAGGCGACCGAGGCGGCGCTCGCCGCCGCCAAGCGACGAGCTCGAGCAGCATGAACCAGGTGCTCGAGCAGCGCGTGCGCGAGCGCACCGCCGCAGCTCGAGGTCGAAGCGCAGCGGCGCGCCGAGGCCGAGTCGCGCCTGCACCAGGCGCAGAAGATGGAGGCGGTCGGCCAGCTGACGGGCGGCATCGCGCACGACTTCAACAACATCCTGCAGGTGATCATGGGCAACCTCGAGATCGCGCG
This sequence comes from uncultured beta proteobacterium, assembly GCA_963707815.1. Lineage (GTDB taxonomy): Bacteria > Pseudomonadota > Gammaproteobacteria > Burkholderiales > Casimicrobiaceae > VBCG01. Next base: position 368,938 of record CAVPRK010000009.1, on the reverse strand, counting down.
CATCACGTCTGCAGCGCGGCGCCGATCGACGAGCCGCGGCAGCGAGCGCGCGCGCTGACCGAGCGCGCCATCGCGACCGCGCAGCGCGCCGCTCGCAGACGCCAAGCAACTGGTGCAGCGCCTGCTCGCGTTCAGCCGGCTGCAGCCGCTCGCGCCGAGCGAGCTCGACGTCAACGCGCTGGTCGGCGACATGGCGGACATGATCGCGCGCCTGCTGGGCGAGACGATCGAGGTCGAGACGACGCTGGCGCCGGCAGCTGTGGCCGACGTTTACGCCGATCGCAACCAGCTCGAGAGCGTGCTGCTCAACCTCGTCGTCAACGCGCGCGACGCGATGCCGGACGGCGGCCGGCTCGCGATCGAGACGGCGAACGTCGACATCGCGGCCGAGCGCCGCAGGCGACCTCGCCGCCGGGCGAGTACGTCATGCTCGGCGTGACGCGACACCGGGCTGCGGCATCGCGCGCGAGCACCTGACCGGTGTTCGAGCCGTTCTTCACGACGAAGGACACCGGGCAAGGGATCGGGCCTCGGCCTGTCGATGGTCTACGGCTTCGTGAAGCAGTCGGGCGGACACATCCGGATCGACAGCGAAGTCGGGCCGCGGCACTACCGTGCGCATACTCCTGCCGCGCGCCACGCGGGGATCCGCCGCGGCGCGCGGCGCGGCAGGCGGGGTCGACGGCGACGCCCCGCCGGTTGCGCGCGGGCACGAATGCATCCTGTTCGTCGAGGACGACGAGGACGTGCGCCGCTTCGGGGTCAGCGCGCTCGAGGACCTCGGTTACCGCGTGATCGCGGAGCCGGACGCGGCCTCCGCGTTGCGAACGCTGGACGCGGTCGACGGTTCCCGGCATCGATCTCCTTTTCACCGACGTCGTGCTGCCGGGCGGGATGAGCGGACGCGACCTTGCGGAGGTCGTCCTCTCGCGGCGCAGCCATACGCCCGTGCTGTTCGCGAGCGGCTACACGCGCAACGTCGTGATGCCGGAAGGCAGCCCGCGCCTGCTCCACAAGCCCTACACGATCGAAGCCCTTGCGTCCGCGGTGCGCGGCGCGATCGACGGCGCAAGCAAGTAAGAGGGTCTAGCGGAACGTACGGTTCGACAGACCGTTGGGCGGTATCGCCGGCAGGTTGCGCGTGGCCCGCGCGCGGTTGTTGTCGCCGCCGCCCGGGTTGTTGCCGCGGCCGCGGGCCCGATCATAGCCGTACGGCGGGTAGTAGTAGCCCCCGCCGGCCGGATAGTAGACCTCGGATCCTAACGGCGGCGGCGCTACGACGTAATCCGGCGCTGCGGCGGGATAGCGTCGATTGTCCGCGATGCGCTGGGCGACGGCGCGCGACAGGGCTTCCCGCTCGCGCTGAAGCTCGGCGATCGCGTTCGGATCCGCACGGCCGGGATCGATGTCCAGCTGCTCGCCGCGGCACGGCTGGTCCGTGTACACGACGTTCAGGTTGGGGTCGAAGCACTTGTACACCGTGGTCACGGCGGCCGACGCCGCCGTGGCGGTGCCCAGGAAGAGCGTTGCGAGCGCGATTGCAAGGCGGGGAGACAAGCGCATATTCGCATTCATGTAGGCACCTTCCGGAAATTCACTATACGCCGCTTCTCGGCGCGTTTCATCCGTCGAGGAACCGGCAGAGCAGGCGGTGGAAGTGGTGCACGCCGCGCTCGTGGAGGGGAGAGTAGCGCCCGGCCCGGTAAAGCCGCGAGCGGACGCCTCGTGCAACCGCCTCGACCACGGCCTCGTCTTCCTCTTCCACACGCTCGAGCGCGCCGCCTGCCCCGGCGTCGCGCCTGGCCGCGTCCCCGACGTAGCTTCGGAAGCGCACGCGCGTGCGCGTCGGCGACTGCGGCTCGACGAGGTTGACGGACAGGCCCCACGGATAGAAATTCAGCATGAGGTTGGGAAACACGAACCAGTACAGTGCCGCCACCGACGTGCCGTCGAACGCGGGCCCGTCGCCGCAAGCGAGCGCGTGCTGCAGGCTCGCGTATTCGAAGAGCTCGGTGCTGTAGCTCGCCGTTTCGATCGTCGACGCAAGGCCCGGATGCAAATAGGGAATGTGGAAGCCTTCGAGATAGTTCTCGACATAGATCGCCCAGTGCGCGGCGACGTCGTAGTCGCGGTCGTGCGAAGGATCGTGCACGAAGCCTTCGGGCGACAGCGATGCGGTGCGCGCGATCATGTCACCCAGGAATGCTTGCGCAGGTGCTGCCGGAGACAGCGCGACGAACGCGTGGTCGGCGAGCTCGACGAACGGCACGTTCGGCAGGTGGTCGGTCGCGGACGGAAAATCCTGCGCTTCAGCAAAGCCGGGCATGAACGTCATGCGTCCCGCGAGGTCGAAACGGCGCGAGTGATACCCGCATCGAATGTCGCTCGCGCGACACGGAGCGCCGACGAGGACGTTGCCGCGATGGGTGCACACGTTGGAGAGGCATCGAAGCGTGCCGGCGCCGTCGCGAGCGAGGAGCAGCGGCTCGTCGAGGAGGCCCGGCAACAGCGTGCGCGGCGACAGCGAGCCCGCCGATTCCACGTCACCGGTGTGCCCGAGCCATTGCCACGTGCGCGCGAACACCTTGTCCCGCGCCTGTGCGAACGCCTCTTCGCTTGCATAGAACGCGGGGTCCAGCGTGCGTGCGCGAGCGATGTCGGGATCGATGCGGTAAAGCATGCAGGACATTCTCTCAGGTCAGGCTCCCCGCGGCACTGTGTTGTAATTTCCCCGTGAAGCGCCTCTGCACCGTGCTCGGGTCGTGCGCGATGATCGCCGCGTGCGCCACCGCGCCGCCGCCGGAGCCTGCGCAGCCTCCGGCTCCGCCTCCGCCGCCCGTCGTCGCCCCCGCGCCCGTGTGCCCGGCCTGCGTCGACCGCAGCGACGAACTGGCCCGCCTGCGCCAGGAGCTCGCGAACCGCGAAGCCGAGCTCAAGGACCTGCGCTCGAGCCAGCGTGAGCAGGTGAAGGCCGTGCAGGAATCCTCCCGTGAGGTCACGCGAGCAAAGGCAAGGATGCGCAGGCTCGCCACGCAGGCGGACGCGGCGTCGTACATCGCCGAGGTCGAGGTTGCGCTCGGGGCTGCCCGCGCGGCGACGCACGCGGCGCAGGTGCCACTGCTGTCGCTCGCGCAAGGGTTTCTCGACGCCGCGCAGGCGCCGTTCGCGCAGGCCGACTACGGATCGGCAATGGACCGGGCTGCGCAAGCCGAGCAGCTCGTTGCCGCGGCCGTGGACGCCACGCCCGCCGCGTCGCGCTCGCGGGTGACCGGCGAGGTGCTGCTGCAGACGAGCATTGCGCTCAAGGCGAGCGCCGACAGTACGCTTCGCCGCGAGCCGCAGCCGCGCGCTCCCGTCGTCGCGGCCTTGCGCAAGGACACTGCGCTCGTCGCGCATGCGTACAAGGGCGCCTGGATGCGCGTCGAGACTGAAGACGGGAAATTCGGCTGGCTGCCGCAAACGCAGCTCGCCGTTCGGTGAACAACGCCACTACATAGCCGATTGCACCCGATTTCCGCCCGCGCGCCGCGCTTCGTGCAGCGCGTGGTCCGCGCGAAACATGACGCCGGCCGCATCGGCATCGCCTTCGCGCGTCTGCACCACGCCGACGCTCACCGTGGTCCGCATCGTGCGCGCCGCGCCGCCAAATTCGGGCGATTCGACCAGGCGGCGGATGCGTTCCCCCATGTCCATCGCCGCATCGAACGGAATGCCACTTGCCACGACGACGAAGCGGTCGCCGCCGAAGCGGGCGACGCTGTCTTCCGTCGCCACCGACTGGCGCAGCATCGCCGCAAGCGTGACAAGCACCTCGTCGCCCGCCGGCATTCCGAAGTCCGCGTTGATGCGCTCGAGGTTGTCGATTTCCACCATGAGCAACGCGAACGGCGTCCCGTCGCGCGTCCATGCCGCGAATCGCTCGTGCAGTATCGCTTCCAGCTTCTTGCGGTTGAAGAGTCCAGTGAGGCTGTCGGTGGTAGCGAGCGTCTCGAGCTCGTCGTTCTGCGCGCGCAGCGCCTGGTTGGCGGCCTCGATCTCGCGTTGCGACGCACGCAGCCGCTCGGTCATCGAAGTGAATGCGTGGGTAAGCTGGCCGAGCTCGTCCTGCGACGCATCCTGGAGCGTGACGCCGAGGTCGCCTGCCGCAACGCGGTTCGCTGCGGACGTCAGCGCGCCGAGCGGTGTCGCGATCGCGCGGCCGAGCCAATACGCAACCAAGGTCACGATCAGCATGAGCGCGGTGACGAGGATCAAGTAGGTTCGGACATGGTCGAGCCACGCGCCGAACACTTCGGCGTGCTCGCGTTCCGCCACGACGAGCGCGGGAACGCTCGTGGCAACCGCGACGCCGAGGACTTCCTGGTCGCGGAAGTTGCGGTATGCGACCGGCGCACCGAGGTCGTTGCGCAGCCGCTGCAGCGCATCGGCCGAAAGCATGGGCAACGTGCCGGCCGCACCGCGGGTGCTTACGAGCGGCGTACCGTCTCTTGCGAGGACGACAACTTCGGCGGGCGAGCGGCCCACCGACGCGCGCAGGCGTGGCTCGGTGCTGCGCAGGTCGACGACCCCGACGAGCGCCCCGACGAGCTCGTTACGAAGCGACAAGACCGGCACGGCGATCGCCATGGTGGGCGTGGCCAGCGCATCATTCCAGTGCGGCGGCACGACGACGGCGCCTGTGGACAGCGCCGTCGCCGGCCAGGTCGATGGCAGGTCGGCGGGCGAGGGCGTCTGCGCGCTGCTTGCCACGACGCGTCCGTCCGAGTCGCGCAGCGTGAGCTCGAGCAGCGGATCGAGCTTCTTCTGCACGGAGCGCAAGTAAAGCGCAAGCTCGGCCTCGCCGATGCGCGCGGCGCCCGGCCGTGGCGCGCCGCCGGTCAGGCCTTCCACCAGCGTCGACGCGGTCGACAGCGTGCGCAGGTCGTACGCGCGTTCGCGCACCCACAGCGCGAGATCGGCGCCTGCATCCTTGGCAAGAGCGCGCAACTCGTAGTCGACGTTGCGATTGATGACGTCCTGATAACCCACGAACGACATGAGACCCAGCCCGACCGAAGGAACGAGCGTCGCGAGGATGGCAAACGCCAGGATATTGCTGCGGATGCTCTTCACAATGCGTTCCCTCGCGTGAGGCGCGGCGGGCCGACGCATCCTAACATCCGTGTGAGCGCCGTCCGTCGTCGACGCCGTGCGCTTGGTATTTAAATTGCATGGTCTTGCGCATGGACAATGCCGGATTGCGGTTGGAACTCGTCCCGATGGACGGAGCGACGGGCGATGAAGCGCCGGCATCCGCACCGGCCAAAGAGTCGTCGCCTACAACTTCGCGTGCACAAGATGCCGTGACCGCCGCCGAAGCGGCCCTCGACGCGATCGACATCAAGCCGATGGGGCGGGCCGTTCCGAAACTCGGAGACACGCAGTCGATCGACCCCTTCGTCGCGCGGGCCTTGCGCGAGTGCGCGTCCGGACAAACCGACAAGCCGGCCTGGGAGCGCGCGTTGACCCAGGTGAACGGCGACGCCGCCGCGGCCGAAACCGCGTACGTGCGGCTGCGTGCCGCCGTGCTGCGTGCCGAGGACCGTCAGCGCCGGGAGGCACGGCGCGCGGCGCTCGAGGCCCCCGACGTGCCCTACGTCGAGCCGCTTACGGTGTGGCAGCGATACAAAATGGCGATCGTCGCCGCTGCGGTCCTCGTTCCCGCGGGAATCGTGGGTGCGATGCTCCTGACGTCCGGCGGCGACGATGCCGAGCCACCGGTGCGTGTCGCAGTCCGGGCGCCGGCCAAGGCTGCCGTTGCCCCGGCACCGGCGGCGCAGGCCGTCGTGAAGCCCGCGCCGACGAACGAAGCGCTCGGCAAGAAGGTGCAGGAGCTTCGCGACGCCGGCAACTTCAACGTAATGGCGCTTTACGCGACCGAGTGGACGCGCAAGGAGCCCACCAATGCAATGGCATGGGACGAGCTGCGCGTGGCCTACGTGCAGCTACGCCAGTACGAGGACGCGCGCAATGCGGCAAAGAAGGCCGTGCAACTCGCGCCCGACGAAGCGCGCCTGTGGCGCAGCCTCGCCTCGGTCAACATGGACATCGACGATCCGGAGGCTGCGCTTGCCGCCTACGAGCAGGTCGCCGCGCGCAACGCCACCGACGTCGAGAGCCTCAACGCCATCGGTCTTCTCCATGCGCGGCTCGGACGGTCGCAGGAAGCGAAGAACGCGTTCGATCGCGCCGCCGCGGCGAGTCCCGGCGATCCGGTGACGACGTGCCTGCGCAACGGCGTCGCGCAGATGCCGCCCACGCGGGATCCCTATACCATGTCGCGCCAGGTGCGCGCCCTCGACAACCGCTGTCACGGCAGGAGCGACGAGGTCGCGACCGCACGCTGATACCATTCCTCCGCAAACCCATCGTCGGCCCTTCGGCCGGAGCGAGGGCAATCGGAGGTGTTATGCGTAATGTCGTCTTGCTGGCAGCGCTCGCCGTTTGCGCGAGCGCACACGCGCAGAACGTAAAAGTGACGCCGCTCGGGACGCATGCAGGCGAGCTTTGCTCGCGCGACCGCGCGACGATCTTCGAGGATCCCACGGGCCTGCGCATCCTCTACGACGCCGGCCAGTCGGTGCAAGGCGCGGACGACCCGCGCCTCGGCACCATCCACGTCGTGCTCGTGAGCCACGCGCACGGCGATCACATCGGCGACATGAAGCTCAAGGCGCAGGGCGCCGGAAGCTGCGACACGCCCGAGCTCGTCACCGCCGCGCCCGCATCGACGTCCGGAGAGATCGCCGCCGCGAAGAATGCGGCGCTCGTGATGGTCGGCCCGATGGCGAACTTCCTAGCGAAGAAAGTCGAGACGATCAGCAAGAAGGCCACGCCGGCATGCCCGCAAAGCAGCGACGTAATGACGGCGCCGTTTGCCGCCTCGTGCGTCGCCGGCGTCAACCTGGGCGGCGCCCGCGTCGTGAAGCTCGGCGACGGCAAGACGGTGGAGATTACGGTCGTGCCCGCGTCGCACGACAGCACCGTGCCGCGAGCGCTCCTTTCGGAAGAGGAGCGCAAGCACCTCGAAGTCGACAACGTGAGCCTGCAGCTCGGCCAGCCGACAGGCTACGTAATCCGGTTCAGCAACGGGCTCGTCGCCTATCTCACCGGCGACACCGGCATGTTCGCTGAGATGAAGACCACGATGGCGGATTTCCACAAGGTCAACCTGATCGAGCTCAACCTCGGCTACAGCGCGCTCAACGCGCCGGCGGCCGCGCACATCGTGAACGACCTCGTGAAGCCCGCAAGCGTGCTCGTGTCTCACGTGAACGAGGGCGCGACCAGCGGGGGCAAGAGTCAAGAACGGCACGCACACGGCCGACTTCTCGGCGCTCGTGAAGGGACGTCCGGTCCATCTCGCGCTATCGGGCAAGACCATGGAGTTCGACGGCACCGGCAAGTGCGCCGCCGGCTGCAGCGCGCCCTGACGCGTTTCTAGCGGAGGGCGAGCGCGAACGCTGCGTCCGCGCCGAGCGCGGTGCCTTCGGCGTCGAGCCGGACGCGCTGCGCCGGCGCGATCTGCTTCGCCAGCATCGGCTCGAGACGCTCCATGACGAACGTGGCGAGCGCATCCTGCTTGTAGGGCATCTGCGCGTGCTCGCTGCGATGAAATGCCGCGATGCGCGCCGCGTCGTCGCAGCGGCCGCGGCTCGCGGCAACGAGTGCGAGGGCCGGCAGCAATAGATACTGATCGCCCTCCTGGATCAGCAGCCGGTAGCCCGCGCGCGCCGCGGCAAGCGCCTCGTCGGTGCGGCCTTCGAGGGCGTGCGCAAGCGCCATGCTTCGATAGAGATGACCCGCGCCGAAGCCGGCACCTATCGCTTCGAGACGCTCGATCGACGCCTGTGCGTGTTCGCGCGCGTCGTGCGTGCGCCCGACGAGGATCTCCATCGCGGTGACATTGGACATCGCAAAGAGCTCGGCGACTTCCACGCCGCCTTGCCGGCAGATCGCCGCCTGGCGCTGCGCCGCCGCCAGCGCTTCTTCGGCGCGTCCCTGGCGCGCGTAACACCAGCAGCGCGCGAACTCGAGGCAGGCCCGCTGACGGGGGGGCCAGTCGGGACGCTCGAGCAACGCGGCTTGCGCAAGCTGGTGCTCGACTTCGGCCAGGTCGACGAAGCGCACGCCCTGTACGGCGGCGCTGGTCAGCGCATCGAAGCGCCGGGGCTGATCGCCCAGGGCTTCGTACATGCGCGCGGCCGTGACGGCCGCATCATAGCTCTCGCGCCGAACCGAGTAGTTGCCGAGGCGGGCGGTTGCGAGCCAGAACGCGGCCGCGTCTCGCTCGCTCGTCGCCGCATCGACGAAGCTGCGCAACGCGATGCAGCGCGTGAGACCCTCTGCCATGTTGCCGACGGACCACCAGGCGCAAAACGACGCCGCGGCGAGCGGGACTACGATGTCACGTCCCTCGGGCGAACCCGTGGCCCACTCGAGCGCCGCGCGCAGGTTGTCGATCTCGGTGGCCGCCTCGCGAAGCTCTTCGGTATTCGCGCGCCAATGCCAGTCCACCGCGCGGAAGCGGGCGAGCGCGCCGAGCGTCGCCTCCGCATGACGGCGCAGCATGGCTTGCGTTTCACCGGCTTCGGCAAGCCGCTCGAGCGCATAGGCGCGCGTCGTCTCGAGGAAGCGGTAGCGGGGCGTGCGCTCGCCTTCGACCAGCACCATCGACTTGTCGACGAGCGCGCCGAGGTGATCGAGCGCGGCCCACGGGTCGATGCGGTCGTCGGTCACGACGTGCTGCGCGGCTTCGAGCGAGAAGCTGCCCGCAAACACCGCGAGACGGCGGAATGTGGTCTGCTCATCGGCCGTGAGGAGCGCGTAGCTCCATTCGAGCGTCGCGCGCAACGTCTGGTGCCGGCGCAGGACCACGCGGGCGCCGCCGGTGAGCAGGTTGAAGCGCTCGTCCAGGCGGGTGCGCAGCCCTTCCACGCCAAGCAGCGGAACGCGCGCCGCGGCGAACTCGATCGCAAGCGGGATGCCGTCGAGCCGGCGGCAGATCTCGATCACGCCGCGGCTGTTGACCGACGTCAGCGCGAAGGTCGGCTCCGCGGCCTGCGCGCGCGCGACGAACAGCGCGACGGCTCCGCTTTGCGCGATCTCGTCCAGCGTGCCGCCATCGTGCAAGGCGAGTGGGCCGATGCGATACACGTGCTCCTCGGCCACTTTGAGCGTCTCCTGGCTCGTGACGAGCAGGCGCACGCGCGGGGCCGCGGCGCGTAACGCCGACACGAGTGACGCGACCGCGTCGGACAAGTGCTCGCAGTTGTCGATCACGAGCAGCATCCGCTTCTGCGCCAGGATCTGCGCGACCGCGGCGTCCGGGTCGCGGTCGTGCGGAAGGCTCATCCCGAGCGCGTTGGCGATGCTCGCGGCGACGAGACGTCCGTCGGCGATCGTGGCGAGCTCGACCCACCACGTGCCGTCGGGGTATTCGCCGGGCGACGCGCGCGCCGCCATCGCGACCGACTGCGCCACGCGCGTCTTGCCGATCCCGCCGGCGCCGACCACCGTGACGAGCAGGTGACGACGCACGAGCGCGCCGATCGCCTCGACTTCGCTCGCCCGCCCGAACAGGAGCGGAACGCTTGCCGGAAGATTGGAGCGCGCCTGCGCGTCGGCAGGCGGCGCAGGGAGGGTCGTAGGCGAGCGTCCGGCACCGTCACGCGACTCGACGGACGCTTCGAAGCGATAGCCGCGGCCAGGAATCGTCGCCAGCGCGCTCGCGCCGAGCAGCTTGCGCAGCGTCGACACCTGAACCTGGATGTTGTTCTCCTCGACGACGAGCCCGGGCCACACGCGCGTCAGGATCTCGCGCTTCGTGACGAGCTCGCCCGCGCGCGACGCGAGGGTCGCAAGCAGGTCGAACGCTCGTGTCCCGAGCGGCACGGGCCTGCCGTCCTCGAGCAGGGTGCGTGCCGCAGGATCGAGCTCGAAGCGCCCGAAGCGCAGCGTGCCGGCGGTCGTGTCGTCGTCGCGGGACATGCACCAAGTCTAGCCCGCGGGAGGGCCATGCGGCGGGGCGTGCGATCATCTTTAAGGAACGTTTAAGGCCTGCACACCGCTTGCCCAATCTCGCTGCCATGGTGACCGACCCCGACCGCACGGTGCTGCACCGCGCGATCCGCGTGGCGATGGTGCTTCCGGTCCTGCTTTGGGTGGGCCTGCACGCGCTGCACGACATGCAGTTCGCGCTGGTCGCATCCTTTGGTTCGTTCGCCGCGCTTGCGATGGCCGACTTCATGGGGCCGCCGCGTTCGCGGCTCGTCTCGCACGCCGTGCTGGCGGTTGCCGGTGCCGCGTTGGTCGTGCTCGGGACCGCGCTGTCGCACACGCTGTGGCCCGCGGTGGTCGCGATGCTGGTGGTGGGCGTGATCGCGCAGTTCGCGATGGCGCTCGGCGGTCAGTTCGCGCTCGGCAACAACGCGGCGGTGCTCGCATTCGTGGTCGCCGTGATGGTGCCGGCGGGACCCGATGCGATCGGGTCGCGCGTCGCGGGATGGATCGTCGCGATGGCCTGCGCTGCGCTCGCGGCCTCGGTCTCGTGGCCACGCCACGAGCGGCGGGATCTTTACGCCAGCGCGGCGGCGGCTTGCGCGGCGATTGCCGCGCTCGTAAGAAAAGTCGCGGCCGGCGCCGATAGCGCGCGCGAGCTTGCCGACATGCAAGCCGCCGTGGTCAAGGTGCGCGAAAACCAGCGCGCGCTGGGGTTTCGCCAGATCGGGCCGCCCGAGCATCAACGCGCGCTGCTGGGATTGATCGACAGCATCGCGCAGTCATCGAGCTTCGCGCGCGCGGTCGCAGCGCAGGCGGCGGCCCAAACGGAACGCGAACTTGCGCATGCCGTGGCAAGCACCCTCGACTTCATAACGGGCGTGATGGGCGCCTGCGCGGCCGGCCACGCGCGTTATCCGCAGGCGAGCCTCGAAGCGCTGGCCGCGGCGCGGCATGGGCATCGCGAGGCGCTCGATGCCGCTGGTCGGCGCGCGCTCGACGCAGGCGAAAGCGGCGCCTCGGTCGTCGCGACCATCTCAAGCGTGTTTCCGATGCGCGTGCTGTCGTACATCACCTTGTCGATGGCCGTCGACGCGCTCGTGATCAGCGGGCGCCCCGTCAACGTTCACGACGATTTCACCGTGATCGAGCCGGCCGCGCCGCAGGGGGCGTGGCGCAACGCCGTCGACACGCTCGGGCCGCATCTTGCGATGCGCTCGGTGTGGCTGCACAACTGCCTGCGCGCGGGCCTCGCCCTCGCGCTTTCCGTGCTGGTTGCCAGATCGATCGACATCGGGCATGCGTTCTGGGTGGTGCTCGCGACCCTGAGCGTGCTCCGCTCGAACGTCGCGACCACGGGGACAACCGTCGTCAGCGCGGTCGTCGGGACGTTCGCGGGCTTCGTGCTCGCCACCATGACGATCCTCGTGCTCGGGCCGCATCCTGCACTGCTTTGGCTCACGCTGCCGTTCGCGGTGTTTCTCGCCGCCTACGCGCCGTCCGCGATCTCGTTCGGGGCGGGGCAGGCCATGTTCGCGCTGCTCGTGGTCGAGCTTTTCAACCTCATCACTCCCGAAGGCTGGGAGGTGGGGGTGGCGCGCGTGGAGGCCGTGTTCGTCGGCGCGCTGGTGGCGTTCGCCGCGTCGCTCATCATGTGGCCCAAAGGCGCCGGCGCTGCGCTGTGCGTCGAGATCGGCGCCCACGTGCGTGCCGGCACGCGGCTCGTGCAAAGCGCGCTCGCGATGATCATCGGTCGCGCCGATCCGCGCACGGTCGAGGCGTATCACGCGGAGGCGACTGCCGTGCGCCATCGCGCGGACGAGGCATTCGCCGCGTTCATTGGCGAGCGCGGCGCCAAGCGCGTCCCGCTCGAGGAATGGGCGTGGCTCGCTCGCGTGCCGCTGGTCATGCGTGGCGCAGGCGAGGCCGCAATCGCCATGCAACGCGCGGGGCTTGTGGTGAGCGACGCCGGCGCCGCGGGCGAGGCGTTCGAGGCGACGCTGCAAACGCTCGTGGCCGCGTACGCGGAGCTTGCCGACCGTCTCGCCGACCCGCACCGCCCGAAGGATCCCTCACTGCAGTCGGCGGTCGCGGAGCTGGACATGGTGGATGCCAACGGGACAGGCCGTGCCGCGCTCCTGGCGGCAGTCGGCGCGTATGCCGATGCGCATCGTGCCGACGCCGCTGCCGTGCCGCGTACGATGGCATTGGCGTTCGGCGCCGGATGGATCGCGTATCTCGCGCACGTGCGCGTGACGGCGGAGCCGCCGCTCGACGATGTCGCCGCGCAGGCGGACGTTGCGTGGTGGCGGTGAACACATCGGAATCGGAAGACCTGTCGTGGTGGGAGCGGGTCTTCGGCGAGCGGCTGCACGACGACGAGCAGCGCAACGGGCTGCACCAGGCGCTGCGCGTCGCCCTCGTGATGCCGCTCATGTACGCGTTCAGCACCCTCGTGTTGCAGAACCCGCCGTTCGCACTGCTCGCGGGCTTCGGTTGCTTCGCCGCGCTCGCGATGGCGGACTTCATGGGACCCGCGCGCTCGCGCCTGGCGGCACTGGCCGTGCTCGCGGTGACCGGCAGCGTGCTCGTCGCCATCGGCACCGCGCTGTCGAACACGGTGTGGCCGGCGTTCATTGCGATGCTCGCCATCGCCTTCGTGCTTCAATTCGCGATGGCGCTCGGCGGGCAGTTCGCGCTCGGCAACAACGCGGCAATGCTGTCGTATGTGGTGTCCGCGATGGTGCCCGCTGGGCCGGACGCCATTGCGCCGCGCGTCGCGGGATGGCTATGTGCGGTTGCTGCGTCCGCGCTCGCCGCGACGTTCCTGTGGCCGCGTAACGAGCGGCGCGATCTCTACAACCGCCTCGCCGACGCGCTGCGTCCGCTTGCGTCCGCGATCCGCGACGTCGCGAACGGGCAGCCGGCGGGGCAAGCGCTGCACGAGGCGAATGCCGCCATCGAGCGAGTCCGCGAGGAGCAGCGCGAGCTCTCCTTCCGGCCCATCGGTCCACCGGAGCACCAGGAAGCGCTCGGCGGGCTGGTCGATGGGCTGGCGCAGGCATGGCGCTTCACCTGCGTGATGGCGGCGAGCGAACGTGCGCATGCGACCGACCGCACGCTTGCCGCGGCATCCGCGGCGACGATCGACCACGTGGCCGACGTCATGGATGCGTGCGCGAAAGGCCGCCGTGCACGCGCGAGCGTGGCCATCGACCTCGACGCGCTGATCGAGGCCCGGCGCCGGCATCGCGACCTCATGCACGAGGCGGCCAGTGCGGGGCTGCGGATGCAAACGCAAGCCGCCACCATCGTGTCGCGCTTCGCGGGCGCGTTTCCCGTTCGCATCCTCTCGTTCGTGGCCTTGTCGATGGCGGTGGATGCGGCGGTGATGGCCGGTCGCGCCGTGGGCTCGCGCGATGACTTCGTCGTGCTGGAGCCAACGACGCCCATGTCCGCGCTGCGTCAAGCCCTGCGCACGCTGCGCGCACTGCTGGTCCCCGAGACCGCGTGGTTCCACAACAGCATGCGCGCGGCACTGGGTCTGTCCGCTGCGATGGCAGTGGCAAAGGTCATCGCGATCGGCCACGGATTCTGGGTGGTGCTCGCGACGCTCGGCGTACTGCGCTCGAACGTGGTGACCACGGGCGCCACCATCCTCAACGCCCTTGCCGGCACGTTCGTCGGGTTCGTGCTGGCGGTGCTGGCGGTGCATTTCCTCGCGCCGTACCCGCGGATCATGTGGCTGACGCTGCCGTTCGTCGTGTTCGGGGCGGCATATGCAAGCCACGCGATTTCGTTCGGTGCCGCGCAGGCACTGTTTGCCTTGCTCGTCGTCGAGATGTTCAACCTGGTCGAGCCCGAGGGCTGGATGACCGGCGTCGTGCGCCTCGAAGCCGTGGCGATAGGCGCGCTGGTCGCCCTGTTCGTCTCCATCGTCATGTGGCCGAAGGGAGCGGCGGCCGCGTTGCGCGAGCACATCGCCGAGCATGTGCGCGCCGCGCAGCGCTTCGTCGACGCGTCGTTTGCATCGCTCTTCGGTCGCGCGTCGCGCAGCGAAGTCGATGCCGCGCGCGACGAGGCGCAGGACGCTCGCCGTCGCTCGGACGAAGCGCTCGCGGCGTTCATGGGCGAGCGCGGCGCGAAGCGTATCGCGCCCGAGGTGTGGACTGCGCTGGCTCGCACGCCGGTCTTCATGCGGCTTGCGGGCGACGCGGTAAGTGCGCTGGAGCGCGGCGGTTACCACGGCGACACGGCGGCGATCGAGGCGCTGCTGGGCGATGTGCGCGCGGCGTTCGTGTCGATGGCCGACCGGCTGGGCGAAAAGGGCGCCGACGACGCCGACGCATGGCGCCCGGTGGTGGCCGACCTCGACATGGACGGCGGCGCCGGCGCGCGGGTCGAGCCCATCCTGCGCGAGCTCATCGACACTGTGGAAGCTCGTCGCGCCGATCCCGCCACCTCGCGTTACGTCGTGGCGGTCGTGTGGGGCTTGGGGTGGCTGGGCTACCTCGCGCATGTGCGCATGGTCGCCGACGATCCGCTCGCCGAGGTCGTCGCGAACAAGCCATAGCACGTGTCCTACGCGCGCCGTTGCGGCCGTCCGATAGCCACGCGCCGGAGGCGCAACGCATCATCCTGTCATTGCGTTCCAAGAGGCCCGCCTCCATGCGCTCGCCCGCTGTCGGCTTCATCGTCCTTCTCGCCTTCGCGCTTGCCGTCGTTCGGCGCCGCGCGTGCGCACAAGCACGTCACCGAAGTCAACGATGGGGGTGCAACTCCGCCGATCGCGCAAGGCGCGCGCGGCGCTGCCGTGTTGCGGGCACAGGTGCTGCTCGACCGCCTGTGGTTCTCGCCCGGCGAGATCGACGGCGGCTTCGGCGAGAACATGCGCAAGGCCGTGCTCGCGTTCCAGAAGGCGAGCGGTATTGCGGAGACGGGTCGCATCGACCAGGCAACCTGGGCTGCGCTCGGCGCAGACGGTTTCACCGGTGTCACGACGTATCGCATCGCCGACACCGACCTTGCGGGACCGTTCGAGCGCATGCCGGTCGACATGATGCAGCGCGCGACGATGAGGCGCCTGGGCTATGAAACACCCGAGGAAGCGCTCGCCGAGAAATTTCACGCCTCGCCGGCGCTGATTCGCGAGCTCAATCCCGGCAAGAAAATCGCCGTCGGCGAGACGTTCACGGTCCCGGACGTCCGCGACTCGAAACCGTCGGGCAAGGCGGCTTCCGTCACGGTGATCAAGTCGAAGCACGTCATGCAGGTCAACGATGGCAACGGCCACGCGATCGCGCAATTCCCCGTGAGCATCGGCGGCCCGCGCGACCCGTTGCCGGTCGGGAAGTTGAAGCTCACCAACGAAGTGAAGGACCCGTCGTTCACGTACGATCCGGCGTTGCTCAAGGACGCGAAGCCGACCTATTCCAAGGTCGAGATGGCGCCGGGTCCGAACAATCCGGTCGGCACCGTGTGGATCGGCTTGTCGAAGCCGCACTGGGGCGTGCACGGCACGCCGTCGCCCGCGAAAGTCGGGCGCGAGGAAACCAACGGCTGCCTGCACTTGACGAACTGGGATGCGATGAAGCTTTCCACCTTGGTGTCACCGGGCTTCACGATGGACGTGCGGGATAAGTAGTGGCTGCACGGTGGACCTCGCCGCTCGCGGTCGTCGCCCTCGCCCTGGCGTGGGTCATGATCGGGGTGCTGGGGTCGCTTTCCATCACGTCGCTCGCCGATGCCGTCGACGACATCGAGACGCGGCTGTTCGCGCGCAAGCTGGCCATCCCCGTCGATGGCGTGCAGCCTGCGCAGCTGCGGGACACTTACACCGAGCGCCGCGGCGGGAAAGCGCACGAGGCGCTCGACATCCATGCACGCAAGGGAACGCCGGTCGTGGCCACCGACGACGGCTTCGTCGTGAAGCTCTTCCAGAGCGTGCCCGGCGGCCTCACGATCTACCAATCGGACCCGGGCAACGAAGTCGTGTATTACTACGCGCACCTCGACCGATACGCGGACGATTTGCGCGAGGGTCTTCCTGTCGAAGCGGGGCGACGTCATCGGCTACGTCGGCACGACCGGCAACGCGGCCCCCGATGCGCCGCACCTGCACTTCGCGGTCCTCAAGCTGCCGCCCGGCAAGGAATGGTGGAAGGGCACGCCGATCAACCCGTTGCCGCTCTACAGGAACAGTCTCGCGCATTGACACCACCGGACCGCAGCAGGTAGCGTCGCCGCATGCTCCCCGAGTGGTACCTGCAGTTGTCCGAGTCGAGCGGCCCGGCGTTCGTCGCCGCCTGGAGCAATGCGGACGTCGCGGTCGTGTCGCTCCTCGTATTCGCGGTCGCCTACAGCCTGACCGCGGCGTCGGCAGTCTCCTGGTTCCTCGACATCGCCTTCGGGGCGTTGGTCATTGGCGGAATCCTCGTTGCGTGGCCCGCCATGGTCGCGCTCACGCTGGCCGCCGTGCTCGTTGCAATCGTCGTGGGGCTCGTGCACAAGTGGGTGGCGCCGGAGCGCCAGGCGCGCATCGATCGGGAAGCCGAAGCGGCGGCCGCGGCGGCGGTGGCCGACTTCGAGCGCGACGTTGGAAAGCGCTGATGGACGCGTTGACGACGCTCCTCGATTACTGGCAGGCCGCGACGCGCGCGATCGACAACGTCGTGATGACCGTCGCGCTGGTTCTTGTCGCTTGTATCCTGGCCGCCGTCGGCGGCTTCGGCGGCTGGCGCATGCGCCTGTACGGCGCCGTCGTCGGAGGCATGCTCATGAATGCCGTGGTCAAGGCGATGGGCGGGGGTTTCGCCGCTGCGCTGGCCGCGACGATAGGCGTTGCAGGGCTTGCGTTCGCCGTCGGTACGGTGCCGTTCCTGGTGCGGCTCGTGAAGCAAGTGCGAAGGTAGGCAGGCTATGGGTTCGGCGAATGGCATATCTCGGGAACGTCGGCCAGCGAAAAGCGCGGGCGGGTGCCGTCGGGACGCACGAGTCGATACTCGCCGTTGAAACGATAGGGGCGCCACACCGGCATGCCATTCTCGGACTGTGGTTCTTCCAGGTCGAGCCGCGCCTTTTCGCCAGTGATCAACACCTTGCCGCGCATGGGGCGGCCATGGTGGATGTCGCTCGTCCTGCTCGCGCACGAGCTTTCGTTGCCTTCGGCGTCGAGCTCGTCACCGGTCCCCGCCAGCCGGATCCAGTGCGACGAAGTGTATGTCCGGGGAATGAGGTCGTACACCGATACACGAACAGGCACGCGTAGTTCGTACGGACGCTTCTGAACGGGATAAAGCTCCACGTAGTCCATGCGCGATTCGACCACGGCGCAGTGTGCCCGCACCCCGCGAGGATGAACGCAGCGGCGATCGGGAGAGAGCTGTTTACGACGGCGCGCACATCACGACGCGATCCGGCCCGTCGCCTTCGGCGATCCACCCGTGCGCCACCATGTCGTCGCGCACCGCGCGCTCGATCGTGTAGCGGTGATTGGCGTCGGGGCGGTTGCTGAACACGCGATACACCGGCGCGGTGCCCGCCGGGCATGCGCCTGCCGCCGGAATCACCATGTGCATGAACGCGGGATCCTCGAGCACGAATGTCGGATTCGCCGCGGCGGTGCCGTTGCATTCGGTGGTTCCTCGTCCGAAGAAATGCGAGTTGCCGAGATTGGGCGGGATGTAGAAGCGGCAGATCGGCGACGTATCGTCGCGCGCCGCGGTCAACGTCGCAAATGCCTTGCCGGTGCGCTTCCACCCTTTGATGACGGTGCCGTCGTCGAGGGCGGCGATTTCGCCGGCAATCCACGTGATGAAGTAATGATCGAGTGCCGCGTTGTAGAACTCGACGACCGTCGCGCTCGCGTCGCTGCGCGTTTCGAACGTGAAGCTGCGCGTCGCGAAACCGCCGAACGCGTCCACGACCCGTGCGTTGAACGAGTACGTGCCTTCCGCGGCAGGCGTTCCGGCGAGGAGGCCCGTTTGCGCATCGAGTTGCATTCCGGGCGGCAGCGCACCTTGCCAGATGCTCCACGTCAACGGCATGCGCCCATTCAACGCTTCGACCTTGCGCACGAACGGCGATCCGGCGACCCAAGTAGTGTCCGGCGCGAGCACGCCGAACGTCGCCACGTCGACGGCGCCCTCCGCAGCACGCGTGGCAATGCTCGTCAATGCGCCATCGTCGACGCGATACGTCGAGATGGTCCCATCGCCGCTGTTCGCGACGAAGAGATGGCGGCCGTCGCGCGCGACCGCCACGCCCTTGGGTGTGGTACCCGTGGCCGCGCTTCCCGCTTCGCTCAATGCGCCGGTCGCCCCAATGCGATAGGCGATCACGCGATTGCTTGCGTACGTTGCGAACAGGAATCGCCCCGCGGGATCCATCGCGAGGCCCTGCGGCGACGGCGCGAACGATGTCGTGATGGGCGAGAGCTGGCCGTTGACCGGGTCGATGTTGAACGCGGAGCTGACCGATGCGCCGACATACAGGAAGCGGCCGCGCGGATCGATGGCGAGCGGACCGGGCCCCGGCGCGACCGGCAGCGGCGATTTCGGCACGTGGGTGAGCGCGCCGCCGTCGATCGCGAATCCCGACACGGTCCCGTTGACGTTGTCGTTGCTCGCGTAAAGAAACCGGCCCAACGGATCGATCGCGAGCGTGACGGTGCCGCCGGCATCCGTGGATACGAACGCGGAGCCGGCGAGCGCGCGCAGCTCGCCCGTGCCGGGATTGATCGAATATCCGGAGATCGATCCATCGCCGGCGTTGGCGGCGTAAACGAACCGCCCGCCGGGATCCGCCGCGATCGCGCGCGTGCCGCGTCCGGCCTGGGCGGGAGACCCTTGCACCAGCGTCAGCGTGCGGGTCGAAGGGTCGATCGCGAATGCGCAGACCGCGCCGAACGTGCCCGCATCCGACGTGAGCAGCACGAACTGTCCTCCCGGATGCATCGCGACGCTTCGCGGCGACGCGCATTGCGCTGGACGATTGGTGGCGGCCGTCTCAAGCGATCCGTCGCTGCCGATTGTCTTGACGAGGTCGCCGGGCGCAGCGATCGCGAGCATGTCCGGCGGACCGCTCACGATGCGCAGGCCGGCCTCGTTTTGCGCGTGGGCATGGAAGGCCGCGACGAGTGCCGCAAGCGCGAGCGTCGATCGCATGCGCCGAATTCTACAGCGCCTGCTCGTTCCACGCCGTGCCGCTCACATCGCGAAACTGGAAGGTTCCGCGAGCGTTCGCCACGCCTTCGTAGACGCCGTTGAAGGCCTGGTTCGGCACCAGGCTCGTCACGAGCAGCGTCGCGTTGAACGACGGTATCTCGACGCGGAACTGCAGGAAGTACGTGGTGCCGGACTCGCTCGTCCACGTGCTGCCGATCGGCGTCACGAACGAGTCGACGAACCATATGTCGCCCTCGGCGTTCTGCACCGTGCATTGGCTAGCCGTGCGCACGTCGAGCTTCGGTGCCTGTCCTTGCGCGAGTGTGGCGTAGTTCGAGATGCACACGCCGTTGTCGAGCTGCATGTCCTGCAGGAACCACTTGACCGGGTTGGCCGAGGTGCCGAACGCGCCGTACTCGTGGTCCATCCACGTCACGCCGGAGACGCTGTGCTTCTCGCCCGCGATGTCGATCGTTCCCGACGCGGCGAGGCGGTTGAGCGAGAAGTAGTAGTTGCGCGTCTGCACGGTGCTGCCTTCGCCGTCGGGATTGATGCCCGTGCCCCACACGAAGAACGGCCGGCCTTGCTGCGAGAGCGTGAGGTCGAACGTGATCGGCTTGCCCGTCGCCTGGTCGACGAGCAGCGCCTTGACCTTCATGTTCTTAGTGGGGTCGCTCGCCGGTGCGCTCATGTGCACGTAGGAGTGGTACGCCTTGGCGCTCGCCCCCGATCCTCCACCGCCGACGAGCGTGACCGTCGGCGTCGAGGTATACCCGATGCCGGGGCTCACGAGCAGGATGGTCGTCACGCGACCCCCGTCGACCACGGCTGCCGCGAGCGCGCCGATTCCGCCGCCCCCGGTGACGAGAACGAGCGGGGGCGTGGCGTAGCCGTTGCCGCCCTCCGTCACCTCGATGCCCGACAGGACGTTATCCGCGTCGCCCAGGCGCGCGTACCACGGCTTGGACGGGCTCGATTCCGCCCACGTCTCGGGGTTGTACAGGAACGGCGGGAAGAACGGAGCGGTGCGCTGGTAGTGGGACTGGGTTGCGACGTCCGAGAGCATGATCTGGCTGAAGCCCAGGCCATCCTTCGCAAACGATGCCGCGTTGATCTCGAAGCCGAACGTGCGATTGCCCGCGCGTAGCGTCCCGATGTGCCACCACCACTCGGTCGGTGCCCCCAGGTGCAGGTACATGTCCTTGGGAAGCGTCAGGACGACGTCCGAAGGCGGGACGGGGGCAGGCGGGTTGTTGTCGCTCCCGCCGCCGCCGCAGCCGGGGAGTCCGGCAAACGGCGCGGCAAGGGCGGAAGCGGCAAGCATGAAGCGGCGGCGGCGCATGAGAGGGCCCTTCGAGGGTTGGCGACGAGATCCCCGGCCGCAAGAGTCATGCCGCTCCCTCATTTCATCGCTTGGACCCTCGCTTGGTCGGAACTCGCTCGAAACGGCCCCGCACCCTCCGTATCCTTGCCTCCATGAGCCGACTCTACTTCTACTCCAAGGTCATATTCGCCTGGCTGTTCGTGCTGGTCTTCGCACTGATCGTCTGGTCGAGCCTGTTCACGCGGGGCAAGCCCGGTGTCTTCGTCGCTTGGCTGGTGCTGATGATCTTCGTCATCACGTCCGCGGTCGCGCACGTGCGGCGCGTGCATCTCGTCAACGGCACGGTCAACGGACCCACGCTCGCCAACCGCCAGCGCCGGCAGATCGAGATGCCCATGGGGCCGGACCAGGCCTTCGACGTCGTCGACGCCGCGATTCGCGAGCTGCCGGATGTCGAAGACATAGAGAGCACCCGCGCAAGCCTGCAGATCCGCGCGAAGGCGCGCCGCGTTTACCCGTACCAGGCGTGCTCCGCTCCTGCAACGCATGCTCGGATGGTTCGGGACGCCGCGCAACCAGATCTTCGCGATCATGAAGCCACAGGGCGAGACCACCACCGTGAATCTCGTCTGCGAGCCGGAAAGCGGCGTGTGGCGCGACTGGTTCACCGTCGACAACGGCACCAACCTCGAGAACGCGGAGGGCGTGAGCCGCGCCGTCTCGCGTCGCATCACCGAAGCGCGGCGCGGAGAGCAAGCCGCCTCCAAGGAGACGGCCACCGAGAAGGAGCTCGCCGTCGCGCGTCTGGCGCTGCTGCATGCGCAGGTCGAGCCGCATTTCCTCTACAACACGCTCGGCAGCGCCAAGTACCTGGTGCGCAGCGATCCCGACGGCGCGGAGCGCATCATCGACAACCTGATCCTGTACCTGCGCCACTCGCTGCCGCGCCTCGACGACGCCCTGACGACGCTGGGCGAGGAGCTCGAGCGCGTGCGCGCGTACCTCGACATCATGCAGATCCGCATGGGCGCGCGCCTTCGTACCGAGCTCTCGGTGCCCGACGCGCTCAAGGCAGTGCCGTTCCCGAGCATGATGCTGCAGACGCTCGTCGAGAACGCCATCAAGCACGGCGTCGAGCCCAAGACCGGCGGCGGCACGATCTGGATCATGGCCGTCGACAAGGGCGAGCGTGTCGCGGTCACGGTCGCCGACGACGGCAATGGGCTCGGGACGCAGACGACGGGCAGCGGCATCGGCTTGCGCAACCTGCGCGAACGGCTCAACCTTGCCTATGGCCCCGACGCAGCGTTCGACATCGCGGCCAATTTCCCCGCCGGCGTAGCGGCGACGATCACGATTCCCACGGCAGGACCGAAAGCCGATCGCCATGGATAAGCGCGTCACGTGCGTCGTAGCCGAGGACGAGCAGCTGTTCCGCGACGCGCTCCTCGAGTTGCTGCGCCAGGAATGGCCGGACCTCGACGTCGTCGACGCTTGCGACGACGGCGGCGCGGCGCTCGAGGCCATCGGGGAGCACAAGCCCGACATCGCGTTCCTCGACATTCGCATGCCCGGCCTGACCGGTCTCGACGTTGCCGCGGCGGCGGCGGACGTCAGTCCCGGCACGCAGGTGGTGTTCGTCACCGCCTACGACCAGTACGCGATACAGGCGTTCGAGCGCGGCGCCGTCGACTACCTTCTGAAACCGATCGTGCGCGAGCGGCTCGTGGCCACGATCGCACGGCTGCGCTCGCGCCTGGGCAACGCGGGCACGCAGAACGAGGCGCTGCTGGCGCTGATCCGCGACATCGCCGCGAACGCGCCGGCGAAACCCGCCGCGCAACCCCTCGTGTGGATCACCGCGAGCGCGGGCAAGGAGACGCGTCTCGTCATGGTCGACGACGTCGCGTACTTCAAGTCGGACAGCAAGTACACGACGGTGATGACCGAGCAGGGCGAATCGCTCCTGCGCACGTCGCTGCACGAGCTTTTGGCGAAGCTCGATCCGACGCACTTCAAGCAGATTCACCGCGGCACGATCGTGAACATGCGCATGGTGTCGTCGATCGTGCGCGACGAGAACGGCCGCGGCTCCATGCGTCTCAAGAACCGGCCCGAGACGCTGCAGGTCAGCCTCACGTTCATGCCGCTGTTCAAGAACATGTAGGTTCAGGGCGTCTTGGAGTGCGCGATGGCGGGCGGCTTGGTCTCCACGGGATCGGCCAAGCCGGCCTTCAAGAGCTCGAGTGCGCTCGCCGGATCGTCGGCGAAACGAAAGAGTCCCAAGTCCGCGCGGTCGATCATTTCGTGGCGTACCAGCGCCTCGAAGTCGATGATCTCGTTCCAGTAAGTGCTTCCGTAAAGCAGGATCGGGATGCGACGCTGCGATCTTCTCGGTCTGCATCAGCGTGAGGATTTCCATCAGCTCGTCGAGCGTGCCGAATCCGCCCGGGAACACGACGAGCGCGCGCGCAAGATGCGCGAACCACAGCTTGCGCATGAAGAAGTAGTGGAACTCGAACGACAGGCCCGGCGTGATGTACGCGTTGGGCCGCTGCTCGTGCGGCAGGCCGATGTTGAGGCCGATCGATTTTCCGCCCGCATCCGCCGCGCCGCGGTTCGCCGCCTCCATGATGCCGCCGCCCCCACCCGTGCAGACGACGCAATGGCAAATCTCGCTCGAAAGCGTCCATCGACCAGAGCGTGACGAGGCGCGCGAGCTCGCGCGCATCGTCGTAGTACCGCGCCGAGCGGCCCGTCCTGGCGCAACCGCGCCGACCCGAAGAACACGACGGTGCCGCAGATCTGCTCGCGCTGGAAGGCGTACAGCGGCTGCAGGTATTCCGCCAGGATGCGCAACGGGCGCGCGTCGTCGCTGTCGAGGAACGACTCGTTCTTGTAGGCGAGCGGGGCACGAGTGAATCCGTTCATGGGCGCCGGGCCTCGAAATCGATGAAGCCGCGATCGATGTCGGTGCGCAGCAGCTTGACCGTCACGCGGTCGCCGACGTCGAGCCCTTCGCCGCCGCGCGCGACGCGGCCTTCCGTGGTCGGATGCGAGATGCGCACCCACGTGCCCTTTTCCGACGCACCGGTCACGATGCCGCGGAACGTGGCGCCGATGCGCGACGAAAGGATCTGCGCGGCCGCCGACTTCGCGACCTGCCGCTCGACCTTGGCCGCGTCTTTCTGCTGCTCGGTGCAGTGCGTTGCGAGCGCCGCAAGCTCGGCGCGGCTGTACGGCGAGGGCGTTGCCATTCAGCGACGCCTTGAGCAAGCGCTGCGTGACGAGATCGGGATAACGCCGGTTCGGCGCGGTGGAATGGGTGTAGTCCTCGACGGCAAGCGCGAAGTGCCCGGTGCCTTCCGGGCCGTCGACCGCGTACTCGCCCGAGCCCAGCAGCTTCACGACGGCGAGCGAGAGGTCGGGAAACGTGTCGGGCTCGGCCGCGCGCCGCCTGCGCAGGAACGCGTCGAGTGCGAGGGCGTCTGGTTGCGACGGCAACCGTTCGCCGAATTGACGCGCGAGGAGCACGATGCGATCCCATCGCTCGGGGGTGCGCAGGATGCGGCGGATGAACGCGACTCCCTTGCTCTTCAGGAATCGCGCGACCACGCCGTTGGCGGCCACCATGAAATCCTCGATCAGCTCCTTCGCGTGATTGGACTCGTCGGGCGCGAGATCGGCGAGCGTGCGATCGCGCAGGATCGGCCGCGCTTCCAAGGTGTCGAGCTCGAGCGTGCCGCGCTGCTTCCCGCTTGCGCTTCAAGCGCTCGGCCACGCGGTCGCTGCCGGCGCAATTGCTCGTCGAGCCCGGCGACCGCGGCAAGCGCAGGCGGCGGCGGCGCGCGGCCGTCGAGCCAGGCGGCCACCGAGTTGTAAGCAAGCTTCGCATGATTGCGCACGGTCGCGCGATAGATCGACGAGCGCGTGCACCGCGCCGCCTTCGTCGACGGTCATCTCGACCACGACGGCGAGGCGGTCGGCATCGGGATTGAGCGAGGTGAGGTCGGTCGAGAGCTTTTCCGGCAGCATCGGGAAGACCTCGACCGCCGTGTAGACCGACGTCGTATTGATCGCCGCGTGCGCGTCGACGTCGGAGCCCTTGCTTCACGAGCGCGTCGACGTCTGCGATGGCAACGAAGATCGTGTCCTCGTTCGCCGAAGCGTCTGTCCGCCGGCGACCGAGAGTTGGTCGAGGTCGCGCGAGTCGTCGTTGTCGATCGAGGCCCAGGGCAGGTCGCGCATGTCGCGCACGTCGGAAGGATCGCGCGCCGCCTCGTGCAGCGCCTTCACCTCGGCAATGACGTCGTGCGAGAAATCGGGCAGCAGCCCGCGGTCGCGCATCGCTTCGTGCGCGACTTTCCAGAGGCGTGAATTGCTGGGCATCATAGGCTTGCGTGAGCGTGGCACGCATTCTAGGCGGAAGCGCGCACGCGCCCGGGTTAAGAGTCCGCTTCCCGCGAAACGCGAGCGAGTTATATTGCGTCAATCCACCGGAGTTCGCTGACCGGCCAAGGCATCGGCCGGCGTCATGCTTTCATGCGCCTACCTCATCAAGACGACCTGCTGCAGCGCCATCTGCGAACGTTTCTCGGCGACGTCGAGCCCGCGGCGCTCGACGAGCTGCGCGCATGCCTGGAATGGATCACGGTCCCTGCCGGGGTTGCAATCATGAACGAGGGCGAGGAGGGGGATGCCATGTACCTCGTCCTGAGCGGGCGCCTGCGCGCATACGTCAAGGACGACGAGGGGCGGCCCCAGGCCGTGCGCGAGATGGGCCGCGGCCAGATCGTCGGCGAGATGAGCGTGATCACGGGCGAGCCGCGGCGCGCGACGGTCGCCACGGTTCGCGACTCCGTCCTCGTGCGGCTCCCGAAGGCGGACTTCGATCGCCTCCTCACTACCAGCCCGAAGCTGTCGGTGGTCATGACGCGGCAGATCATCGAGCACCTGCGCTCGCGCGAGGAAAGCTTTCGCGCCGCACGCCCGGTGACCATCGCCCTCGTTCCCGTTTCGGGCGGCGTGGACGTTCGCGCTCTCGCGCAGTCGCTGGCACGTCACCTCGCGCGCGCAGGCCGCGTGGCGGTCGTCGATGCCGCGGCGATCGATGCCGCGATAGGCGCCGGCGGGGAAGGCATGGCGCGCCGCTCCGCGGCCGATGCCGAGGCCTCCATGCAGGTCGCGATGCGGATGAACGAGGTCGAGGCCGAGAACGATTTCGTCCTGCTGACTGCCGACGAAGCGCCGACGCCCTGGACCGTGCGCTGCTGCTGCGGCGCCGACGAGATCCTGCTGGTCGCCGATGCCACGCAAGCGCCGTCGCTGCACGCGACCGAAACTGAGCATCTCATGCGGCGCGAGGGCCGTGCGGAGGCCGCGGAGGTTCTCGTGCTCCTGCATCCGCGCGACACGCGCTCACCGCGGGGCACGCACGCATGGCTAGCGCGGCGGCCCGTGGCCGATCACGTTCACGTGCGTCCGGACGTCGACGCCGACGTGGCGCGCCTCGCGCGCATCGAAAGCCACACCGCCGTGGGACTCGTCCTGGCGGGAGGCGGCGCACGCGGGCTTGCGCATCTCGGCGTTTACCGCGCGCTCGTCGAGCGGGGTGTCGACATCGACTACGTGGGGGGCACGAGCATCGGCGCGATCATGGCGGCGCTCGTCGCGAGCGGCGGCGAGGTCTCGAAGGTGATCGATGTCGCTCGCAGGTGGTTCTCGACCGGTCCCACGGGCGACTTCAACCTTCTTCCGCTGATGTCGCTGATCAAGGGACGACGGATGCGCCGTGCGATCGACGGCGGCATCGGCGACCTCTGGGGCTTCGATCCCGACGTGCAGGACCTCTGGAAGAATTTCTACTGCGTGGCCAGCAACTACTCGCAAGCGGGAGAGCGGGCGCTACGCCGGGGCAGCCTCGGCAAGGTGCTGCGCGCGAGCAGCGCCATTCCCGGCGCGCTGCCGCCCGTCGTGCACGACGGCGATCTCCTGTGCGACGGCGGCACGTTCAACAACTTTCCCGTCGACGTCATGCAAGGCGCGCGCGGCGTCGGCACCGTGATCGGCGTCGACCTGTCCACGCACAAGGCGCGCCGCTTCGAGAGCGAGGAAGTGCCCGGCACCTGGGCCCTCCTGCGCGACCGAATGCGGCCGTACGCCAAGCGGCGCTACCGGTTTCCTTCGCTGCTCGCGTACCTCATGAACGTGCAGATCCTCTACAGCATCTCGCGCCAGGAGGGGAAGCGGAAGCTCACGGACTTCTACTTCAACCCGCCGCTCGACCGCGTCGGGATGCTGCAGTGGGAACGCTTCGACGAGATCGTGAAGCAGGGGCACGAGCACGCGAGCGAGATCCTGGACCGCCTGGCGCCGCACGACCTCTCGCGGCTGCGGCCGCAGCCCGCCGCCGCGGACTAGCGGCGCGCGAGCTCACATCCGCTGCCCGAGGCCGTCTCAGGCCCACCGCGAGGAACGGCAACGTGAAAAGCACCAGGAGCATCGGGAAGAACCACAGGTTGGCGTAGGCGCGCACGAGCACGTCGCGCGGCTGCGCAGGATCGTAGATCAGCGGGACCTTGGTGCCTATCGCAACGGGCTTCGCTCCGCCGCTGCGCGAGATGAACGAGATGGCCTCGCCTTCGGCGGTCGTGTAGTCGATCTGGGGAAAGTAATAGGTGCGCGTCGGTCCTTTGCTGCTGCTGATCGCCTGCTCGTTGTTCCCCGTGACCGTTCCCTCGGCCTTGCCGCCCGCGCGCAGCAAGCGGATCGGGCTCCGTGCGAGCACGAACGCGAACGCGAGCCCGAAGAGGCCGACGCCCAGGAAGGCGTAGGTGATGACCGGGTCGATCACGTCAGTGGCGCGGGGCCGCCCCAAGCCACTGACGGGCCTCCCCCCGGGGGCGGCGAGCGAAGCGAGCGTGGGGGTCGTTCATCTAAGCCTTGCGCGGCGTCGTCGCGGTGCGCCTTGCGGAGATGGGCGTGTCGTAGCCGTCGAGCCGCATCCAGCCATCGAACTTTTCGCCGTCGAACTTGCCGCGTACGGATCGCATCGCGCCGTCGGTGTTGATGAACGAGAACGAGAAGTTGTTGCCCAGAAGCTTCGGCCCCATGATCGGCGCCGCCTGCTTGCCCATCATCATGTTGCCGCCCACGCGCTGGTATGCCTGGATGAGCTCGAGCGTGCCCTTGAAGCCGCCGCCGCCTTCGTCGAACTGCCATTTGCCTGCGATCGTTGCGGGTACGATCCACAGGAACGCCTCGCGCTCGTTGTCGTAAATGACGTCGTCCGGCTCCCAGTCGCGCATGTTGAACGCGTGCGAGACGACGCGCGTGCCCGGCTTCATCTTGAGGATCGACGGGCGCAGCTTGAAGTTGAGCTCGGGCAGCAGGTACAGCGTGACCACGGTGGCTTCGGAGAAGTCGTTCTCGAAGATGTCGCCTGCGATGATCTTCACCTTGTCCGCGACGCCCGCGCGCTCGGAGTTGCGCTTGGCGAGCGCCGCCATGTCGGGGTTGTACTCGATGCCGACCGAGCGCGCCTTGAATTCGCGCGCGGCGGCGATGGGAATCTTGCCTTCGCCCGCGCCGAGGTCGTACACGACGTCGTTCTCGGTGGTCTTCGCCGCCTGCAGCATCTTGGTCACGAGCGTGTCGGGGGTGGGAATCCAGATCACGTCCTTGCCGGTTTGCCCCATGTTCGGGCGGTAGATCTCGTCGCCGTATTGCGGCGCGGACGTCTGCGCGAGGGCGCTCGTGGTCACGCAGGCGAAGATCACGGCGGCGAGGCGGACAGCGATGGTCATGCAAGGCTCCTGTCGGTGGCGGTGGGTCGAAAGAATAGCGGCATTCGCGGCGGTCCAGCAAATCGCGGGGGTATCATGAGCCGACGATGGCGGACGATCCCTTCGATCTCCGGCGCTTCGAGGACGCGCAGCGCGGCAGCTACGAGCGCGCGCTCGCGGAGCTCACCGGCGGGCGCAAGCTCACGCATTGGATGTGGTACATCCTGCCGCAACTGCGCGGACTGGGCTCGAGCGGGATGGCAACGAGCTACGGCATCGCGTCGGTCGCCGAGGCGCGGGCGTATCTTGCCCACCCCATCCTCGGGCCGCGGCTCATGGCGTGCGTCGTCGCGATGAATGCGCTGCCCGAATCGAACGCCGAGCGCGTGCTGGGCGCCGTCGACGCCGTGAAGTACCGCTCCTGCCTCACGCTCTTCCTCGCCGCCGATCCCGGCAACGCCGCGTTGCGCACCGCGCTCGGCAAGTTCTATGGAGACGCCGAAGACGAAAGGACGCTGGCGCTTCTGAATGCTGCATGAACGTAGCGCAGCTCAAGCGTCACTGCCGCAGCATGTCCGGCGCGGTCGAGGTGGACTCGGGCGCGCCGTACAACTGGCTCGTCTACTCCGTGCGGGGGCGGAAGTTCGCGTACTTCAAGACGAGCGAGCCCGAGCGCTGGCGTTTCAGCGTGCGGGTGACGCCCGATCGCTTCGTGGAACTCACCGAGATACCGGGGGTCAGGCCGGCACGCTATCGCGGCCGCTACGGTTGGATCACGATCGTGAACGTGGCTTCGTTTCCCGGCGATTACCTGCGCGCGCTGGTCGAGGCATCCTACGATCGCGCGTCCCGGCCTCGTTCACGAGCGTGAACGCCGTTGCATAAAATAACGTATGCATTAAGATATCCGCTGTTTGGCTTCCAGGAGTTTGAAGAGTGGCCGCAGCGGCACCCGCCAACGTCATCGAGCTCCCCCAGCGCAGCGCCCGCCTGACCGCGCTCGCGGAGCGCGCTTACCGCCAAATCAAGCAGCTGGTGCTCGACAACCGCGTGCACGGCGGGGAGTACCTGCTCGAGGAGGATCTTGCACGCACGGTCGGCGTGAGCCGCACGCCGGTGCGCGAGGCGCTGGTTCAGCTGCAGAACGAGGGCCTCATCGCAATCGTTCCGCGCCGCGGAATCCGCATCGTGCCGCTTACGGTCGAGGACATCCGCGAAGTGCACGACATCATGCAGTGGCTCGAGTCGCAGGCCGCCTACGCGCTTGCCTCGCGGGCGGACCGCGCGCCGTACGTGAAGGCCCTGCGTTGTCACGTGTCGGAGATGCGCCGCGCGCTTGGCAAGGGCGACCTCGACGCCTGGGCGGCGGCGAACGACCGCTTCCACATGGGGCTCGTGGTGTCGGCCGGAAACAATCGTCTCGCGCGTATCTGCGAAAACCTGCTCGAGCAGTCGCATCGCGTCCGCATGTTCACGCTGCGACTACGCAAGCCGCCGTTGCGGACGACCGTCGCGCACACCAGCATGTTGAAGGCAATCGAGGAAGGCGACGGCGAGAGAGCCGTGGCCATCCAGGTCGCGAACAAGAAGGCGTGGCTCGCCGAGCTCATGGAGATCGTTGCGCGCCTGGGCCTGCGTTACCTCGTAGGAGGAGAGCATGGGGATGAACGTTGCGCCGGCCGATCCGGCGCGTCCCGACTTCGCGGGCGTCGTGACCGGGATCGATTTGCGCCAGCCGCTGCTTCCTGCGGATCGCGCGCGCATCGAGCAGGCGATCGATCAGTTCGGCGTTCTCGTGTTCCGCGCGCAGGACATCACGAACGAGCAGCAGATCGCGTTCACGCGCGAGTTGGGCGACCTCGAGCCGTTCTTCAGCGTTCCCGGCGACAACGTGCAACTGGGTCGCATCCCCGCCGAGATCAACGACGTGTCGAACCTCGACCGCGACGGGAAGCCGCTGCCGCGCGACGACCGCCAGCGCCTGTTCCAGCTCGGCAATCTCCTGTGGCACTCGGACAGCTCGTACAAGCCCGTTCCCGCGAAGTTCTCGCTCTTGCTGGCACGCGCCATTCCCGACCGCGGGGGTGACACCGAGTTCGCGGACATGCGCGCCGCGTGGGACACCCTCGACGCGGACACCAAGGCGCTCGTGCGCGACATGCTGTGCGAGCACAGCCGTCTCTACTCGCGCGGCGAATTGGGTTTCCGCTTCACGGAAGAGGAGGAGAAGAAATTCGCGCCCGTGCAGCAGCGCCTCGTGCGCCGGCATCCCGTCCACCGGACAGGCTGTCGCTGTACCTCTCGTCGCACGGCGGCGCGATCACCGGCTGGCCGCTGCCCGAGGCGCGTGCGCTGCTTCGCGAGCTCACCGAGCACGCAACGCAGCGCGAGCGTGTGTACGCGCACAAATGGCAGCGCTACGACCTCGTGATGTGGGACAACCGCGTGACCATGCATCGTGGCCGGCGCTATCCCGCGGACCAGCCTCGCGACATGCGGCGAACGACCACGATCGACGTGGCGTCCACGCTGTCGCAAGCCGCCTGACAAGGCACGGAATCATGTAGATCGATGCACATGCCGCCGCACTCTCGTCGCGGCCGCGTGCGCGCTCGCCGCCGCGCTGCCTGTGCCCGCGCTCGCGCAAGCCGCCTACCCGAGCAAGCCTGTCCACATGATCGTGCCGTTCCCGCCGGGCGGCGTGTCGGACGCGGCGGCCCGCCTCGTCGCCGAGGCGCTGTCCAAGCGGCTGTCCAAGGAGGTCGTCGTCGAGAACAAGCCTGGCGCGACCGGCAACATCGCGGGCCTGTACGTCGCGCAATCGGAGCCCGACGGCTACACGATCATGCTCGTGTACAACGGCGTTCTCACGATCAACCCGTTCGTGTTCGACAAGATGCCGTTCGACGTGACCAAGGACTTCACGCCGATCGGCAAGATCGGAGACTACCCGTTCATCCTCACGGTGAATCCCGCCGTCGAAGCGAAGAACCTGCAGGAGCTCATCGCGCTCTCGAAGAAGACGCCGAAAGGCCTGGATTACGGCACGTCGGGCACCGGGAGCAACGAGCACCTCATCGCCACGCTGATCGTGCAGAAGACGGGCGCGAATCTCATGCACGTGCCGTACAAGGGCGGCGGGCCGGCGATGGCCGACGCGATGGCCGGCCACATCCCGATCGGGATGGCGTCCGTGGCGGGCGGCATGGCCCTCGTGAAATCGGGCAAGCTGCGCCCGATCGTCGTGTCGAGCGCCGAGCGCTGGCCATCGCTGCCGGACGTGCCGACGGTGGTCGAGAGCGGCGTGCCGGACGTCGTGGTGATGTCGTGGATCGGCCTCATCGGGCCCGCAAAGATTCCCCGACCCGTCGTGGACCGGCTCAATGCGGAGCTGAATGCGTCGCTCAACACCCCGGAGATGAAGGAGAAGATGTTCGCGCTCGGCGTGCGCGTCACGCCGGGGCCGCCCGAAGCCTTCCAAAGCGAGATCAAGAGGGACTACGACCGATTCGGCCCGGTCATCAAGGCGGCCGGCATTACTGTAGAGCAGTGACCTCGACCTTGGGCGCCTTCGCGATGACCGGCGTCGTCTGCGACTCGGCGCGCGCGCCCTTGATCATCTCCGACAGCCAGTGCACGAGGAGCGTCGTATAGCACTGCTGCTCGGCGTCGCTGCTCAAGGCATGATCCGCGTTCGACATCAGCCGGTAGGTGAGCGACGCCGCGCCGCCGAGCGCGTCGCGATAGTTGGTCACCACCTGCGCCGGGATGATCGCGTCGCGCTCCGACTCCACCACCAGCGCGTCGCCCCTGAATTGCGCGCATGCGAGGAGCGCGCAGCTTTCGTCGGACTTCACCGGAAGGCGCCGGTAGGCTTCGAGCTGCTGGAGCTTGCGCAGCTGGTCCTTCGGCGTCTTCCACTCCGAGTCCTTGTATAGCGCCGGCACGCGCAGCACGAGCCAGCGCACCGGGCGATGGGCCGACAGAATGGCTGCCAGATATCCGCCGTAGCTGCTGCCGACGACGGCAATGGACGACCGGTCGACGCCGCGCTGCCGCACGAGCGCGTCGTACGCGGCGATGACGTCGTGGAGGTTCTGCTCGCGGGTGACCGTCTTCTGCTGCTCGACGGTGCGTGCGTGGCCGCGCAGGTCGAAGGTCAGGCAGATGCAGCCGAGCGCCGCCACTTCGCGCGCCCGCGCCACGTATTGCTGCTGGCTGCCGCCCCAGCCGTGCACGAACAGGACGCCCGGAATGAGCGTGCCCGGCGTGACCAGCGTGCCGGCGATGCACTGGTCGTCGACCGCGATCTCGACCGCATCGTCACGCGTGTTGGGCATCGAGCTCGAGCGCGTACTTCGTGAGGGGGCTGGCGTAAGCGTCGACGCCGCGGTAGTAGACGAAGGCGCCGTCGGGGACGACACCATCGTCATCGTACACTTCGACGGTAGCACAGCGGATACGCAACCGCCGGCGGTCGCGCCGGAAGGCGTCGAGCGCCATTACCTCGGCACCGCTCGCGCCGCCGATGCGCCACGACTGCTCGAGCACGCCCGCGCGCAGGCGCCCCGCCGCGTCGCGGCCGAAGAGCACGTCGTAGTTGCGTCGCGACGCATAAGCCTCGGGATACGCCTCGAACGCCGCGGCGTCGTACGCCTGCGCGAGCTCGACGGCGTCGAAGCACAGCTGCGGCAGGCCCGCCGCCAGCAGTTCATCGAAGCCGCCTCGTATCACGTCCAGCGTCGAGCCGCCGTACACGTCGTGCCCGCGCGGGTTGCGAACGCACGTTTGCGTGCCGCAATAGGCGATCTCGATGCCGGGAAGCGTCACCGCGCCCACGCTGTAGGTGACGGCATTCTCGAGGTGTTCCTCGATGGCCACGCCGGCGAGCGCCAGCTCGTCGTCGCCGATGGCGGCAAGCGCGGCATCGATCTCCTCTTCCGTGCGCACGAGGTGCTGGCCCGCGCCGCCGATGCCCAGCACGCTCTTGATGCGAACGGGCCCGTCGCGCAACAGCTCGCGCGCCGCGGCCTTGGCATCGCCGCGTTCGAACGCGGTGTACCCGCGCAGCGCGGCGCCGCCCATGAGCTCGGCGCACGCGTGCGACCATCCCACCGGCGCGGCCGCGTCAGGCGCGAGCAGCGGATGGGTAATGGCCTTGGTCGCGATGAAGGCGTGCGGCACCACGCCGCCGAAGAGGTCGTGCGGCCCGCGGATGCCGAGCACCGCCGCCTGGTCGGTCAGCAGCGCATCGTGCGGAACGACGTAGAGCGGCGCTCCGTAGCGGACCCCGGGGTCGTACGCGCCGCCGTACTGCCAGTGCATCACCTGCGCGAGGCGCCTGGCGACGTTCGCGCGCGACTCGCGGTCGTGGCCCGATGCCGGGCCGTGCGGACAATGTGTCACGAGCGTCGGGGTTGCGACGTCGGTCGAGGGAGCGCGTATTGTGGTTGCGGTCGCGAGCATCGGCATAGCATCGCGGCGACGACACGCCCCCTACACGACGCAATTTTCCGATTGCGTTGTCGGCGCACGCTCCTTGGCGGAGTAGGACGGAGCCCCTAAACGGCCAGCGACTTGCCGAGGTCCCGCAACAGCGCGCCGCCGTTGCCGCGCCACGCGCTGCCGTGCATGCACGCGAGGTACGCGGGTTCCAGCGCCGCGAGCTTGTCGATGAGCTTGCCCGTGTCCGGCGCATGCGCGTAGTAGTCCATCTGCCGCCGGAACGCCTCGCTCGGCGCGAGGATGTCGTCTTCGACGATCGGGCGCTCGCCGATGCCTGGCTGGGTGAAGAGATCGCCGGAGAACAGGAGGCGCGTCGTCTTGTCGTAGAGGAACCCGCACTCCCATCCGTGCGGCAGGTGGGGCGCGGACTGCCAGACGACGGTGTGCCGGCCGAGCTCGAGCTCCTCGCCATCGCGCATGCCGATGGGCGGAACGTCGACGAAGTCGCTCACCGACACCATGGCCGCGATGTCGCTGCACGCCGGGCGTGCCTCGGGCGCCGCCGCGAGGAATTCCGGCAGGCTGCCGCACTCGTCGGCCTCGAAGTGAGAGAACGCGACGTACCGAAGCCTGGCGAGCGGCATCACCGTCTCGATCTGCGCGCGGATCAGCGGGAAGAGCTTCTTCGGCCCCGTGTGGAAGAGGAGGGGCTTCTCGTCGAGGACGAGGTATTGATTGAAGGAGAACCCGCCCGGCATCGCGTCGGGCAGCGGAATGTTGATGCGGTACGTGTCGGGCGCGATCTCGTGGATCGACGCGGCAGCGGAAGACGTCATGTCTTGCTCCTCGTTACGTTAAGCCATTGAAGGATCGTGCGCCGCACGGCCGGGCGCGAAAGGCGGTGCCCGCGCGCCAGGCGGTGCCAGGCATCGAAGGAAAGCGCGGTCTCCCAGGCGGAGACCAGTTCGCGGTGCGCGCCCGGCCCCAGATGCTGCCGGATCACGCGTCCGATCAAGGCGGCCGACGATTCGCGCACGCGCGCGGAGAGGTCGGCCAGGAAGGGGATAGCGCGGTCCTCGCGCCACGACAGCCAGGGCTCGTAATGGAGATGCTGCTGCTCCATCGCGTCGACCAGCTGCTCGGCCGCGTCGCGCAACGTCTGCGCGGCGAGGATCCCATCGACCGGCAGGGCGGGGGCGCGCGCGGCGACGTGGCGCGTGCAGCCGTCGAGCAGCGCGTCGAGCGTCGGGTAGTGTGCGTACACGGTGGGCAGCGACACCTTCGCCTCGCCCGCGATGTCCGCGTAGCTCGTCGCCAGGGCGCCCTTGCGCGCGTGCAGCGCCGCGGCGGCTTCGGCGATGTGCGCGCGGAGCTCGGCCTGCTTGCGCAGGCGACTCTCGGCGTTATAAGGGCGGGTGCGGGCAGCCATGGATTAATTTGAGTTTACATTAAATTAAATCAATGTCAAGGGCTCGGCGCCGCCGCTGCGTTAAGCTCTCGGACACGATGAACGTAGCGCAATGGCTCGAGCGAAGCGCGCTCGCCTTCGGCGAACGGCCCGCGCTCGCTTTCGGCGAGGAGGTCGTCGCGACTTTCGCGCAGTTCCGCTCGCGGGCAGGATGCCTCGCGGAAGGCCTGTGCCGCGACCTCGGGGCGCGGCCCGGCGACCGCATCGCCCTCTACGCGGCCAATCACCCGCACTACCTCGAAGCGATGTGGGCCGCCTGGGTTGCCGGGCTGGTGGTGGTGCCTGTGAACGCCAAGCTCCATCCGCGCGAGGTCGACTTCGTGCTCGAGAACAGCGGCGCCATTGCGTGCTGGATCGACGCCGGGAACGAGGAGGCACTTGCCGCCCGAGGCGACTCCTGCCGCGGGCTCCGGCTCGACGCAATCGAGGACTATCGCGGACGCGCGTCACGGACCATCGAGCCGCGCGCTCCGTCCGACCTCGCATGGCTCTTCTACACGAGCGGCACGACCGGCCGTCCGAAGGGCGTGATGCTCACCCATTGCAATCTCGTCGAGATGACGCTCGCCTATCTGTCGGAGGTTCAGCCCGTCGAGCCCGGCGACGCACTCCTTCATGCCGCGCCCCTCTCGCACGGCTCGGGCCTGTACAACTTCGCCTACGTCGCGCGCGGCGGGATCAACGCCGTGCCGCGCTCGCGCGGTTTCGATGCCGACGAAGTCCTCGACGTCGCGCGGGCATTTCCGGGTCTCGCGATGTTCGCCGCGCCGACGATGGTCAACCGCATCGTGGACACATGCCGCACGCGGCCCGGCGCCGGCGACGCCATCGCCAGGATCGTGTACGGCGGCGGCCCGATGTATCTTGCCGACATCGAGGCAGCGATTCGCGTGATGGGCCCGCGGTTCGCGCAGATCTACGGCCAGGGCGAGTCGCCGATGACGATCACCGTGTTGCCGCAGCACGTCATTGCCGATAGGGCGCATCCGCGTCGCCGTGAGCGCCTGCAGTCGGTGGGTTACGCGCAGATCAACGTCGAGATCGCCATCCGCGACGATGCCGGCGGCGACCTGCCCGTCGGCGAAGTGGGCGAAGTCTGTGCACGGGGGCCTACGGTGATGCGGGGCTACTGGAACAATCCCGAGGCGACCGCCTCGACGTTGCGCGATGGCTGGCTTCACACGGGCGACGTCGGATGCCTCGACGCGGACGGCTTCCTGACGCTCAAGGACCGCTCCAAGGACGTGATCATTTCCGGCGGCTCGAACATTTATCCGCGCGAAGTGGAGGAGGTGCTCCTCGCGCACCCGGGCGTGCGCGAAGTGAGCGTGGTCGGCATGCCCGACGCGCAGTGGGGCGAGGCCGTCGTCGCTTTCGTCGTCGGCGACGTCACGCCGGAGGACCTCGACGCGCTGTGCCTCGACCATATCGCGCGCTTCAAGCGGCCGAAGCACTACCGGTTCGTCGCGGAGCTGCCGAAGAACAACTACGGCAAGGTCCTGAAGACGGAGCTGCGCAAGCTGCTCGAAACGTAAGCGATGGACCGCGCGGTGCGGATGTGTTCGAATGCGCGCTTGCGTCGAACAAGACCCGGGGCCGTCGACCTCGGGCATCGCCGGAGGAATCGCTTCATGGCCCCTGCGCTTCATGCGCGGGCCCCCAGCCGCTGGCCGTCGGATCGCCAGCACGTGGGTCAAGACACCGGACGGCGTGGACATCTCCGTGCGCGAATGGGGCAATCCGCGACGGCTGGCCGATCCTGTTCGTCCACGGCCTCGCGCAGTCGCACCTGTCGTTCCTGCCGCAGTTCGCGAGCGAGCTCGCGCGAGCGTCATCGCCTCGTCGCCTACGACCTGCGCGGTCACGGCGAGTCGGCCAAGCCGCTCGATCCCGTCGTTCTATCAGCGACGGCCGTCGCTGGGCGGACGAACTGCAGGCGGTCATCGACGGCACAGGGCTCGCCAAGCCGGTCCTCGTCGGCTGGTCGCTCGGCGGACGCGTGCTGCGCCAATACCTCATCGCATTACGGCGACGCAGCGATCAGCGGACTTCAACTTCGTTTCGTCGCGGCCGTTCGAAGATCCGTCGGTGCATCGCGCCGGCGTCGCAAGCCAACATCGACGGCCGCCCGGACACGCTCGCCAAGCGCATCGACGCGCACATCGCCTTCCTGCGCGCATGCTTCCACCGCCAGCCGTCCGGACGACGATTTCGCGGTCGCGCTCGCCTACAACGTCATCGTGCCGCAGGAGATCCGCGAGGCGATCTCCGGCTGGTCGACGAGCCTCGAGCCGAAACGCGCGCCGCGCTGGCGAAGGTGACGGTGCCGACGCTCGTCACGCACGGCCGCAACGACGCGCTGATCCTGCCCGCGGCGGCCGAGATGACCGCGGCGGCGATCCAGGGCTCGCGCATGTCGTGGTACGACGACTGCGGCCACTCGCCCGTTCATCGAGCATGCCGAGCGCTTCAACCGCGAGCTCGACGAGTTCGTCGTCGGCGATCCAGGCGCGCATGTCCGCGGACGTCGAGCCTAGCGGCGCGTGCCGCTGTCGCGCGGCCCGCCGATCGTCGCGGCGCGTCGATCGCGGCATCGGCCGCGCGCTCGAGACGCTGTGCGTCGGCGCTGGTGGTCGTCGAGACGCTGATCCTGTTCGTCGGCGTGATCGCGCGCTATCGTCGCTGCACCAGCCGCTGGTGTGGTCGGACGAGCTCGCGTCGACGCTCTTCCTGTGGCTCGGCATGCTCGGCGCCGCGCTCGCCATCCGGCGCAGCGAGAACCTGCGCATGAACACCGTCGTCAACAAGCTGCCCGGCGCGACTACGCGCGCTCGCCGAGCCGTTCGCGCTCGCGGTGATGCTCGCGTTCGTGCTCGTGCTGCTGCCGGCCGCCGATCGAGCACGTCAAGATGGAGCTCATCGTCATCACGCCCACGCTCGAGATCTCGTCGAGCTGGCGCGCCGCGGCGATGCCCGTGGCGCTCGTGCTGATGGCGCTGTTCCTCGTGGTGCGGATCGCGCGACAGCCGCTGCGTTCCGATGCTCGATCGGCGCTGGCGCGTCGTGGTCGCGGCGTGCCTGCGTCCTCTACCTGCTGCGCCCGTGGCTGCTCGGCGCTCGGCCGCGTCAACCTCGTCGATCTTCTTCCTCGGCGTCGTGCCGCTCACGGTGTTCGCCGGCGTGCCGATCGCGTTCTCGTTCGGCGTCGCGACCTTCGGCTACCTCGCGCTCGGCGACGCACCTGCCGACGTCGGTCGTCGTCGCGCGCCTCGAAGCCGGCATGTCGAACCTCATCCTGCTGTCGATCCCGCTGTTCGTGTTCCTCGGCTACCTGCTCGAGATCACCGGCATGGCCGCGTACATCATCCGCTTCCTCGCGAGCCTGCTCGGCCACGTCCGCAACGGCCTGCATTACGTGCTGGTGGCCGCGATGTACCTCGTGTCGGGCATCTCCGGATCGAAGGCCGCCGACATGGCGGCGGTCGCGCCGGCGCTGTTTCCCGAGATGGAAAAGCGCGGCGCCGACCGGGCGGAGCTTGCCGCGCTGCTGGCGGCGACCGGCGCGCAGACCGAGACCGTGCCGCCGAGCCTCATTCTCATCGCGATCGGCTCGGTGACCGGCGTCTCGATCGCGGCGCTGTTCCAGGGCGGCCTGCTGCCGGCGCTGGTGATCGGCCTCATGCTGTGCGCGCTCGTCTGGTATCGCTCGCGCAGCGCCAACGTCACGCAATCGCGCGCGCGCCACGCGGCCGCGAGATCGGGCGCGCGTTCGCTGATCGCGCTGCCGGCGCTGCTGCTGCCGTTCGTGATCCGCAGCGCGGTGATCGAAGGTGTCGCCACCGCGACCGAGGTGTCGACCATCGGCATCGTCTACTCCTTCATCGTCGGCGCGCTCGTGTATCGCGAGTTCCAGTGGTCGCAGCTCGGCCGCGTGCTGATCCAGTCGGCGTCGCTGTCCGGCGCAATCCTGATCGTCGTCGGCGCGGCCACCGCGATGGCGTGGGCGATCACGCAATCGGGCTTCTCGCAATCGCTCGCCGCAGCCGATCAGCGGCATGCCGGGCGGACGCTTCACGTTCATCGCGCTGTCGATCCTGCTGTTCGCGGTGCTCGGCTGCGTGCTCGAAGGGCTGCCGGCCGTCGTGCTGTTCGCGCCGCTGATGTTCCCGATCGCCAAGCAATTCGGCGTGCACGAGGTGCACTACTCGATCATCGCGATCCTCGCGATGGGCGTCGGCCTGTTCACGCCGCCCTTCGGCATCGGCTTCTACATCACCTGCGCGATCGGCGGCGCCGATCCCGACAAGGCGATCCGCCACATCTGGATCTATCTCGCGGTGCTGCTGCTCGGCGTCATCGTCGTCGCGGCGGTGCCATGGCTGTCGGTCGGATTTCTTTGAGTGCCGACAACGACAATAGGAGGAGAGACATGAGGCAACAACGGATCACCCGCCGCCGCTTCGTCGCGGCGTCGACGGCGCTCACCGCGGCGGCGATGCTGCCGAGCCGGCCCGCGCGCGCGGCCGAGTTCGAATACAAGATGGGGCATTCGAGTCCCGCAGGCGCATCCGTTCCACAAGCGCCTGCTCGAGGTGTCCGAGCGCATCGACAAGGGCACCGACGGCCGCATGAAGCTCACGATCTTCCCGGCAAGCCAGCTCGGCGGCGACAACGACCTCCTGTCGCAGGCGCGCAGCGGCGCCGTCGACTTCGTGCAGCCCGCGGGTCTCATCCTCGCGTCGATCCTGCCGGTGGCCGCCGTCAACGGCATGGGCTTCGCGTTCAAGGACTACGCGCAGGTGTGGGCGGCGATGGACGGCGATCTCGGCGACTACGTGCGCGCACAGATCGCCGCGAAGGCGGGGCTCGTGCCGATGGAAAAGCGCTGGGACCTCGGCTTCCGCCAGATCACGACCGGCACAAGCCGGTCGACGAAGGCCGCCGACCTCGCGGGCCTGAAGCTGCGCGTGCCCGGCGCGCCGGCGCTCGTGTCGCTGTTCACGGCGCTCGGCGCCTCGCCGGTCAGCATGCAGTTCGGCGAGGTGTACACGTCGCTGCAGACCAAGGTCGTCGATGGACAGGAGAATCCGCTGTCGGTGATCGACGCCGGCAAGTTCTACGAGGTGCAGAAGTACTGCGCGATCACCAACCACGTGTGGGACGGCTACTGGATCTGCGCCAATCCCGCTCGTGGAACCGGCTGCCGAACGACATCAAGGCCGTCGTCGCGCAAGTCGTTCAACGACGTGGCGCTGCTCGAGCGCGACGACCTCGACAAGCTCGACCACATCGCTGCAGGCCGATCTCGAAAAGAAGGGCGCTCACCTTCACCAAGCCCGACATCGACAGCTTCCGCGACAAGCTGCGCGCGGCCGGCTTCTACCAGGAATGGCGCGGCAAGATCGGCAACGAGGCGTGGGCGCTGCTCGAGAAGCACGTCGGCAAGCTCGGGTAACGTTCAGCCACCGACGGCGCGCAGGTCGAGCGCGTAGCTCTTGCCGATCCAGATCGCGCTGTCGCGATGGTCGCGCAGCTCGTCGTCCGTGTTCGGATGCACAAACACGTCGAGCGCGCCGTGGTTGAGCGCGAGCCACGCCACGACTTCGGGCAACTGCGCGGGCAGGAACGCGATCTGGTAGCTCCACGCCGGGTGGGGGCCGACCGGGCGCTCGTGAAAGCGCCCGAGCTCGATCCGGTCGCCGAAATGCGCCGCCACGACTTCACGGAACGCCCAAGCCGCGTCGCGGCTTTGTGCGTCGAAGTAGACGTGGGCGTGCCAGCTTTCGATCGCGCGCAGTTCGAGCAGGTTCATGCCGTGATCCTACATGAGGAGACTGCTAGCATCGCGAGCCCATGAGTATCGCGCAGATCATCCGCGCGCGGCGTGCCGCCGTCGCGCGCACCTACACGCTGACGCTCCTCGAGAACGTGTGCACGCTCGCCTATCCGGCGCTCACGGGACTTGCCGTCGACGATCTCCTCAAGCGCGACTTCACGGGACTCACGTGGCTCGTGGCCGTGTGGCTCGTACACCTGGCGCTGTCCTTCGCGCGCCAGCGTATCGACACGCGCGTATTCATGGGCCTGTATGCAGACGTGGCTTCGCACATCGTGGGCGAACAGCAGGAGCAGGGCCACGGCACGAGCAAGGTTTCCGCGCGCGTGGAGATGGTGCGCGACGTCGTCGGCTTCTTCGAAAAGGAAGTGCCGGCGATGGTCCACAACGTGCTCGCCGTCGTCGGATCGCTCGCGATGCTCTTCACGTACGACGTCGACGCCGGGTTCATCGCGATGGCCGTGCTGCTGCCGATGTTCGTCGTCAACGCGTGGTACTGGGGGCGCGCGCTCAGGCTCAACCGCACGATCAACAACCAGATCGAGCGCGAGGTCGACGACATCGAGTCCGGCAGCGCGTTCCGCGTGCGCCGCCACTTCAGGCTCCTGCGTCGATGGCGCGTGCGTCTCTCCGACACCGAGTCCTGGACGTGGGGCGTGACCGAGCTGGCCACGATCGTCGCCCTGGTGTTGATCCTCGTGGACTTCACGCAGTCGCCGGCGTTCACGGCGGGTGCGATCTACGCCGTGCTGGCGTACATCTACGACTACCTCGAAGGGCTGAACCAGGTACCGACGGTGGTGAACAGCCTCGCGCGCCTGCGCGATGTGCGGGCGAGGCTGGGGTCGTCCTGAGCCCCCATCGCATGCTGCACTGCGACATTCATTAGCTCGACGCCTCGCGGCGCGCGCGTAGTATTGCCCCGACCCTGCGTCAGCTGTAGGGTACGCATTGTCGGGTGCACAACAAGCGCGTAGGAGGGGTGATGGGCAAGCTCACGTCGGTTGTCGTCTGGATCGGCGATCGCCATCGTCGGCGCTATTTCGTTCGGAGCGCTCGCGCTCGGGCGCGGCGAGACGGTCAGCGCGGTCTGGCTGGTCACCGCGGCGCTCTGCGTGTACGTCATCGCGTACCGGTTCTACAGCAAGTTCATCGCCAAGAACGTCCTCGGGCTCGACGACTCGCGACCGACGCCCGCCGTGCGCCACAACGACGGCATGGACTACGTCCCCACCAACAAGTGGGTGCTCTACGGCCATCACTTCGCGGCGATCGCGGGCGCAGGTCCGCTCGTGGGGCCGGTGCTCGCGGCTCAGATGGGCTTCTGCCCGGGACGCTGTGGATCCTCGTCGGCGTCGTGTTCGCGGGCGCGGTGCAGGACTTCATCGTCCTCTTCGCGTCGGTGCGCCGCGACGGCAAGTCGCTGGGCGAGATGATCAAGATGGAGCTCGGCAACGTCCCGGGCTCGCTTGCGCTGGTCGGCGTGCTCGTGATCATGATCATCATTCTCGCGGTGCTGAGCCTCATCGTCGTAAAGGCGCTGACGAGCAGCCCATGGGGCCTGTTCACCATCGCGGCGACCATCCCCATCGCGCTCCTGATGGGCCTGTACATGCGCGTGATCCGTCCGGGCCGCGTGGGCGAGGCGTCGATCTTTGGCGTGGTATTGCTGCTCTTGTCGATCGTGTACGGACGCGACGTGGCGGAGAGCGCCACGTGGGCGCCCATCTTCACGCTGACCGGCACCCAGCTCGCCTGGGCGCTCATCATCTACGGCGGCGTCGCCGCGAGCCTGCCCGTGTGGCTCATGCTCGCACCGCGCGATTACCTGTCGACCTTCCTCAAGATCGGCACCATCGTCGCGCTGGCCATTGGCATCTACTTCGTCGCACCCACGCTCGCGATGCCGGCCACCACACGATTCATCGACGGCAGCGGGCCGGTGTTCTCGGGGTCGCTGTTCCCGTTCCTGTTCATCACCATCGCCTGCGGGGCGGTGTCGGGCTTCCACTCGCTCATTTCGTCGGGAACGACGCCGAAGATGATCGAGAAGGAATCGCACATGCGCATCATCGGCTACGGCGGCATGCTGGCCGAGTCGTTCGTCGCGGTGATGGCGCTCTCGGCCGCGTGCGTGCTCGACCCGGGCATCTACTTCGCGATGAACGCACCCGCCGCGGTGATCGGGACGACTGCGGCCAACGCGGCCCAGGTGATCTCCGGTTGGGGCTTCACGATCACGCCGGAGGTGATCGAGCAGACCGCCAAGGACATCGGCGAGTCGAGCATCCTCTCCCGCGCAGGCGGCGCCCCCACGCTGGCGGTCGGCATGGCG
This sequence comes from uncultured beta proteobacterium, assembly GCA_963707815.1. Taxonomy (GTDB): domain Bacteria; phylum Pseudomonadota; class Gammaproteobacteria; order Burkholderiales; family Casimicrobiaceae; genus VBCG01. The sequence continues at coordinate 325,544 of CAVPRK010000009.1, read as the reverse complement.
CAGATCCTCGCGCAAGCGGTCGGCGGCAAGGGCATGCAGGCCTTCTGGTACCACTTTGCGATCCTGTTCGAGGCGCTGTTCATCCTCACGGCGGTCGATGCCGGCACGCGCGTCGGGCGCTTCATGATCCAGGACATGCTGGGGCACGTATACAGGCCGCTGGGCGACACGCAATACCTGCCCGCGAACCTGCTGGCGACGGTGCTGTGCGTGGGCCTGTGGGGTTACTTCCTCTACCAGGGCGTTGTCGATCCGCTGGGCGGGATCAACACGCTGTGGCAGCTCTTCGGCGTCGGCAACCAGATGCTCGCCGGCATCGCGCTCCTGCTGTGCACGAGCATGCTCGTCAAGATGAAGCGCGAGCGGTATGCGTGGGTGACGCTGCTGCCGACCTGCTGGCTGCTCGTCACGACGCTCACCGCGGGCATCCAGAAGGTGTTTCACCCCGATCCCAGCATCGGCTTTCTCGCCCTCGCCAACAAATTCAGCGACGCGGCGGCAAAGGGAACGGTGCTGGCGCCCGCGAAGTCGATCGCCGAGATGCAGCGCGTGGCGTTCAACAATTATCTCGACGCCGTCGTGTGCGGCGTGTTCGTCATCCTCGTGCTGGCCATGTGCTTCTACACGGCGAAGATCTGCCTGCAGGCGCTGAAGCAGGCGCAGCCGACGGCGCAGGAGATTCCGCCGGTCGCGGCGGCGGGAGCGGGTGCGGAATGAAGCCGCTGACGCTGCAGTTGCGCGCGCTGCGCGGCGCGTGCCGGCAGGTATTCGGTATCCCCGACTACGATCGCTATCTTGCGCACTGCGCCGCGCATCACCCCGGCTCGGCGGTGATGTCGCGGCGCGAGTTCTTCGCGCAACGGATCGATCGCAAGTACGGAAAGGCAGGGCCGAGGTGCTGCTAGGCTGAAGCTGCCTGCCCGATCATCAAAAGCCCCGCCGCGACGGCGGCCACGCCGATCGCGCGGGCCGCGCGCGGCACGAATCGCTCTGTCGTGATCGCGACCGTGACGGCGACCATTGCCGAAACGTTCATCATGCCCATCGCGAGCAGGACCGCCATCAGGTTGCCGCAGCACGCGACGCAGTGAATGCCGAGCCGCAAGCCGTCACGCCACGGGGTCGACGGAGCCGCCTGCCGTGCGTCGTGCGCGGCGTGGCAGCACGCGAGGCGGCGTGCCTTCCACGCGGTGAACTGCCATGCGCCCGCGATCACCATCACGATGCCTGCAACCACGGGAACCCGCATTTCGATCGAGGACAGCGCCATGTCGAGGGGATACACGGCCAGTCCGACGGCGGTCCACACCGCGAAATACGCGAAGCCCGCGATGGCCGCGTCCGTTGCGGCGCGGTAGCGACGCAACGCCGGCACGAGCGACGGCAGCATCATCGGGATCATCATGACGGCCCACATCCAGAGGAACGTGGCCGCGCCGGTTCGACCGGACATGCACAGGTCGTCCATTCACGCCGCCTCGTCGTACTCGTCGTTGCGGCGCCACCAGACGTCCGACTCGTTGCGCCCCTTCGGCGCGCGGTCGAGCCACTGGTACATGCCCCACAGGCCGTCGAGGCCGCGTGCGAAGGTCGAGTACGCGTGATACACGACGCCGTCCTCGAGCACGAAGGTGCTCATGCCGGGGCGCTCGCGCGTGTACGTCGGCACGTCGGTCCCGGTCGTCGCCGCGATCCGGGCGACCGGATTGGCGTCGGCGCGCAGCGTCCACTCGGACGTCGTTCCGCGCATCGGCGGCTCGCGCCGGTAGTTGTACTCGACGTCGCCCTTGCGCTGCTGGTCCTCGACGAACGACACGTGGAAGTCGTAGTTGAAGTCGCTTTCGAAGGAAGACGCCCAGGGAAACGTCCACCCCAGCCGCTGCCGGTACGCCGATAGCTTCGCCAGCGGCGCGCGCGATACGGTCCACAGCATCGTGTCGTGGTTCGCGAGGTGCACTGCGATGCCGTTGAAGCCGTCCGCGATCGACGAGCAGGAGGGGCACCCCGCCTTGTACTCGGGCCCGAACATGAAGTGGTAGACCATGAGTTGCGAGCGGCCCGCGAAGAGCTCGGGGAGCGTCATGCGCCCCTCTTCGGTGTCGAAGCTGTAGGCCTTGTCGACGCGCACCCAGGGCAATTGCTGCCGCTGCTGCGCGAGGGCATCGCTGCGCCTTGTAAGATCCTTCTCGGCCTTCAATAGCGCAATCCGCGCTTCGAGCCACTGGTCGCGTGTTCCAATCGCATGCGTGGTAGTCATCTTCCCGTCTCCATGAGGGGTTGGTCGTGTGATCAATCTAGCGACGGGCACGCAAAGGTGGGAGTGACAAGTTTGGCGGGATTCGCATGGACTCCATGATCACGGCGGCGGCGCGCGCGCTCGCCGCCGGCGACCCGATCGGCGCGCTCAACCGCGTGTCGCTGCGCGACGATGCGCCTGCGCTCGCGCTGCGTGGCATTGCGATGGCGCAGCTTGGCGACCTTGCGCGCGCAAGGGACCTCTTGCGGCGCGCGCAGCGCGCCTTCGGGCCGAAGGAGGCGGTCGCGCGCGCGCGATGCGTCGTCGCGGAAGCCGAGATCGCGCTCGTGTCGCGCGACCTCGCGTTTCCGGCGAAGGCGCTGGAAGCGGCGCGCTCGACCCTCGAATCGCACGGCGATACGGTGAACGCCGCGCATGCACGCTGCCTCGACGCGCGGCGGTTGCTGCTGATCGGTCGCCTCGACGACGCCGAGCGCATGCTTGGTCGGCTCGACGCGGCGGTGCTGCCGCCGGCGTTGCGGACGGTGCACGTGCTCGTCGGCGCAGGCATCGCGATACGTCGGGTGCGCGCGAAGGACGCGAGCGAAGCGCTCGTTCGCGCAACCGACGCCGCCGGTCTCGCGGGTATCCCGATGCTGGCTGCGGAAGTCGAGAGCGCGCGCCAGTCGCTCGACGCGCCGGTGGCACGTCTCGTCGCACGGGGCGAGGAACGCACGATGCGGCTCGAAGACGTCGAGTCGCTGCTGGCGTCCGACGCCCTCGTGATCGACGCGTGCCGTTACGCCCTCCGCACAGGCGGCGCAATGGTCTCGCTCGCGACGCGTCCCGTGCTGCTACTCGTGGCGCGCACGCTGGCCGAAGCGTGGCCCGGCGAGGCGACGCGCGAAGCGCTCGTCGCGCGGGCGTTCCGCGGCAAGGTCGTAGACGAGTCGTACCGAGTTCGCTTGCGCGTTGAGATCGGCCGCCTTCGCACGCTCTTGCGCCCGATGGCCGACGTCATCGCGACCAAGAGTGGATTCGTCCTGGTCCCGCGCCACGCGCGCGACGTGGTCGTGCTCGCGCGTCCGGTCGAGGAAAGGCACGCCGCACTCCTTGCGTTGCTCGCCGACGGCGAAACGTGGCAGACGTCGGCGCTCGCGCTCGCAACGGGCGCGAGCCAGCGCAACGTGCAGCGCGCGCTCGAGGCGCTTGCTGCGCAAGGCAAGGTGCAGGCCGTGGGTCGCGGCCGGGCGCGGCGCTGGATGACGCCGCCGATGCCGGGATTCGCGACGACATTGTTACTCGCAGTGGCGCTGCCCGGCGATTAGCATGACGAGCATGAAAGCCGAGATCCTTCGCGAATACGGGCCGTTCGACGGCATCGAAAAGATCGGCGGCCTGACGTTCGACGGCGAGCGCGTGTGGTTTGCCGCCGGCGACAGGATCGTCGCGCTCGACCCTGCGAGCGGCGAGCTCGTGCACACACTCCACGTAGCGGCACACGCGGGCACCGCGTTCGACGGCAAGCATCTCTTCCAGATCGCCGAGGATCGCATTCAAAAAATCGACCCTGCGACGGGGCGCGTGCTTGCGACGATTCCCGCACCCGGCAACGGCGGCGACTCAGGTCTTGCGTGGGCCGAAGGCTCGCTGTGGGTAGGTCATTACCGCGAGCGCAAGATCTACGAGATCGATCCTTCGACGGGCGCAATCCTTCGCACCATTCCGTCGAATCGCTTCGTCACGGGCGTGACCTGGGTCGACGGCGAGCTTTGGCACGGCACGTGGGAGGGCGACGAGAGTGATCTGCGTCACATCGATGCCCGCACCGGCGACGTGATCGAATCGCTCGAGCTTCCGCAAGGCGTGTTCGTGTCGGGGCTCGAGTCCGACGGCAAGGACCGCTTCTTTTGCGGCGGCGCGAGCAGCGGCAAGGTGCGGGTGGTCCGACGTCCCAAGCGCACGCCCGCGCCGTCGCGTTAGCGGACCGTCACCGGCCGTCGACGACGCAATCGCTTTCGTTGTGACCGCGTGCGACGAGGTAGTCGAGCCCCGCGCGGATTGCCATGCCGCGATTGCGTCCGAGCAGCCGTCCCCGCCAGCCGTCGTACCACGTGACGTCGACCAGCAGGACCGATACGCCGCTTGCCAGCAAGAGCTGCGCGTGACGCATCACCTCCGGCGTGGGCTCGCCGCCGTATGAGTTGCCGGCGACGAGTGGAATCACGATGGCGTCCTGGCGAGGCTTTGCATCCACGTAGAACGCGACGACGAGACCGCGATCGGTCTCCACGTGGATACGCGAGCTGCGCAGGTCGAGCGGGATACCGCCCGCACGTTCGGCAATCGGCCGGTCGTAGGCGGGGCGCGCGCGGGTGGCGAAGGGCAGCGACAGGGTGCTCACGAGGTTCTCCTTTCAGGGTGGGACAGCACGGCCCCACTGTCCCTCTTTCGGGGCGTGCCTGTACTGAACGCGCCCTTAATCGTCCTGAATGGAGCTATGCGGAGCCGTGTACCGCGAAGAGCTCGGATGCAAGGGCGTCGGCCTCGGCATCGGTGAGCTTGGCACCCTCCGCGCGCAGGCGGGCGTGCTCCTGCGCGCCGATCGCCGCGTCGATCTCGCGTCCCGCTTCCTCCGCCGCGCGCGCCTCGTTGGGCGCGAGATGGTACTGGCTCCTGGCCACCCAGGCGTCGACGTGCCCCAGCATGCGCGCCGCCGGCTCCGGCATGGCGGAACGCACCGCGACGAGCGCAAGGATCGTGAAGACATCAGCGCCCGCTTCGTTGAGCCGCATCGCTGGAAGCGATCCGGCGGCCGCCGCGGCTGCGCCGCGCAGGTCGCCGAGATGCACGAGCGCATTGCTGAGATTCTCGAGCGCGATCGCGCGCGAGAATGGCACGTTCCTGAAGCGCAGGAGCTCGGCGACTTCGCGGCTGAGCGCCGCGGCCTCGTCGTAGTCCTCCGCCAGGAGTGCCGCGTCGCCGAGGCCGAGACGTGCACCATCGGCGATGCGCGTCGCGCCGGACTGCTCCGCCAGCCGCAAGACCTCCCGGCGGTGCAGCCGGTAGCCCGCGGCATCCTTCGCATACATGGCAACCGCCCCGCGATGCGTAGGGAGCATCAGCAAGAGACGCGTCGGCCAGCCCGGCTCTTCCAGCTTCTTCGCTTCGTCGAGCGTGCGGTGTGCCTCGGCAAAGTCGCCGGCGCGCCCGAGCTCGTCGGCATAGGTGCACAACGCGGAATAAAGGGCCGGCACGTCACTCTGCTCCCGCCACGCGGCGAGCCGACGGCGCGCGGTGTCGAGGCGCGGGATCGCGTCGATGGCGATCTGGTCGGAGGGCGTCACTGCCGACCAAAGGTACGCGGCGTCGAGTCCGGCCGCGTGCGGGATGAGGTCGAAGCATGCATGCATGCGCGCGCGCATGCCGGAGAAGGTGCCGCGCCGCACGTCCATCAGGCGCAGCGCCAACGCCGTGCGGCCCGCAATGCGCGCATCGTGCTGCGCAACGGCGTGCTCGAATCCGGCGAGGATGTCCTGATAGTCGCCGCGGTGCGTCTGGTTCCAATGCGCGTCGGTCATCGCGAAGTTGTTGCGAATGACCTGCTCGGCGAGGGTCGCCATCACCGAGGCGTGCCGCGCGCGCAGATTCGCGGTCTCACCCGATTCCTCGAGCCGCGCGAGCGCATACATGCGCGTCGTCTCCAGCAACCGATAGCGCGGCGGATCGAACCCGTCGACCTGCAGAAGCGACTTGTCCACGAGTCCGCTCAAGGCATCCATGACCGCCCACTCGTCGAGCGATGCATCGACCGCAAGCGCCTTGGCCGAGTCCATTCCGAAGCTGCCGACGAACGCGCCAATGCGCCGGAACACGACCTTTTCATCGTGCGACAGCAGCGCATGGCTCCAGTCGAGCACTGCAAGAAGCGTCTGATGCCGGCCGTGCGACAGCCGGTTCGAGGCCCCGAGCATGCGAAAGCGATCGTCGAGCCGGTCGCGCACTGCGGACAGACCCATCAGGGGGACGCGCGCAGCAGCCATCTCGATCGCGAGAGGCACGCCCTCGAGCGCCGCGCAAATCGCCTTCGCGACCTCGATGTTCGACGCGTCGAGCGCGAAGCGACGGTCCAGCGCTTGTGCGCGGCGCTCGAGAAGGGCGACGGCGGTCGATGTCTCGAGGGTGCCGAGGCGGTACAGGTGCTCCGACGCCACCTTGAGCGCGACCTGGGATGTCGCAAGCACGGTCACGCGTGGCGCTCGCTCGAGCACCGTCTGGACGATGCGCGCGACTTCCGCAATCACATGCTCGCAGTTGTCGAGGACGACCAGGATATCGAGGTGGCGCAGCGCCGTCGCGAGCTTGGTCGCAGGATCGCCTTCGCCGAGATTGAGGCCCGCGGCATCGGCGATGGCCGCGGCGACGCGGTCGGGCGCGGTCACCGCGGCGAGGTCGACCCACCACGCGCCATTCGCGTGAGCTTCGACTTGCGCGCGCGCGACCTCGAGTGCCGCGCGCGTCTTGCCGATGCCGCCAGGCCCGAGAATCGTGACGAGACGATGCGCTGCGAGAAGCTCGCGAATGGCCTCGATGTCCTCGTCCCGCCCGATCAGCGCCTCGACCGCGGCAGCGATGTTGGTGCGGGCGGAGGGGTTTGCGGCGGGCGCGGCGTCGGCAACGCTCGACGGCGCGATGGGTGCGTCGTCGCGCGGGGCCGCCGTGAACCGGTAGCCGCGCCCGGGTATCGTCGCGATCGCCTTCGGTCCGAGCACCTTGCGCAGCGCGCTGATGTGAACCTGGAGATTGTTCTCCTCGACGACCGTGTCCGGCCACACGACGTCGAGGAGCTCGGACTTCGGCACCAGGCGGTCGCGGCGCTCGATCAATGCGAGCAGCACGTCGAAGGCGCGCGACTTGAGGATGGCTTCCTTGCCGTCGACCAGCAGGCGCCGCTCGCGCGGCCGGACCTCGAATTGATCGAACTCCACACGATCGTGCGCGCCGCGAGGGCCACGGCCGCCGGCCTGCGCCGGCAGGTCCTGCCCGGCCACATCGAGCGTGCGCAGTGGCGGGAAGTCGTCGGGCAATGAGGGGTCGACGAGCTGAAACACGTGCTCGCGCCGCGCAAGATCCTTGAGGCGCTGCTCGCCCATGTCGCGCATGGACATGTCGTGCCCAAGCGTATCGCCGAGGAGCTCCGCCGCTGCGCGCGAGATGAGCACCTGGCCGCCGTGACCTGCCGCGAGCAGCCGGGCGACGCGGTTCAGAGGTTGACCGAAGTAATCTCCATCGCGCACGTCGGCATTCCCGGCGTGCAACGCCATCCGGACCTTGATGGCGATGGGCGCAGGCCAGGGTTCAGCCAGCAGCGCGCGCTGCGCGGTGCGCGCCGCCGCGAGCGCGTCGGACGGGCGCACGAACGCAGCGCAGAAGGCGTCGCCGACGGTCTTGAAGATGTGACCGTCGCGCTCTTCGATCGCGTCACGCACCAGCGCGTCGTGACGAGCCAGGGCAACACGCATCTCGTCGGGATGGCGGTCCCACAATCGCGTGCTGCCGTCGATGTCGGTGAACAGAAACGTCACCGTGCCGCGCGGAAGGGTGGAGCGCATACCCTCGCAGAGATGTCAGGTGCCGCAGAACGTCTGGTAACACGCCGTGACTTCGGCGGGGGCAGGCTGCGCGAAGTGCGCCTGCGCGTCGTTCTCGACGTAGGGCTGCCGCACGGCCGCAAGCAATCGCTCGAACGGCGCGAGGTCGTTCGCGTCGGACGCGGCCGAGAGCGCTTCCTCGACACGGTGATTGCGGGCGATGACGAACGGATTGACGCCGCGCATCCCCTCGCTGGCCGGGTGACGCGCCTGCCAGCGCGCGAGCCATGGGTCGAGCGCTCGTGCATCGGCAAACAATGCGCGAAGCGGCGCCCCGTTGCCCTCGGCCGCATCGGCCAGGCTGCGCCACGCCAGCGTGAAGTCGACGCGCTGCGCGTGCAGCAGCGCCAGCCAATCGTCGATGAGCGCGGCATCGTCGGGCGTTTCGTCGCGCAATCCGAGCTTGGCGCGCTGGCCGCGGCGCAAGTGTGCCTCGAATAGCGGAGCGAAGCCTCCGAGGGCCTCGGTGGCCTTGGCAACCGCGTCGTCCGCGTCGTCGGCGATCAGCGGCAGCAGCGTTTCGGCGAATCGCGCGAGGTTCCACGCCGCAATGGCGGGCTGGTTGCCGAACGCGTAACGGCCGCGCGCGTCGATGGAGCTGAATACCGCGGCCGGATCGTACGCCTCCATGAACGCGCACGGCCCGTAGTCGATGGTCTCGCCCGAGATCGTCATGTTGTCGGTGTTCATGACGCCGTGGATGAAGCCGACGTTCATCCATTGCGCGATGAGCGACGCCTGGCGCGCGACGACGTTGCGCAGCAAGCCGAGATACGGCTGCGGGTCGTCACGCAGGTCGGGGTCGTGGCGCGCGACCGTGTAGGCCGCGAGCTTGCGCAGGCTCTCGATGTCGCCTCGCGCTGCGTAGAACTGGAACGTGCCGACGCGAAGATGGCTCGCCGCGACGCGCGTCAGCACGGCGCCCGGCAGCACGCGCTCGCGATAGACATCCTCGCCGGTAGCCGCGACCGCAAGCGCGCGCGTGGTCGGAATCCCGAGCGCGTGCATGGACTCGCTGACCAGCACCTCGCGCAACATCGGGCCGACCGCGGCCTTGCCGTCGCCGTTGCGCGCGAACACCGTGCGCCCCGAGCCCTTGAAAGCGATGTCCCGGCGCTGCCCGTGCCGGTCGATGACCTCACCCAGCAGCAGGGCACGTCCGTCGCCGAGCTGCGGCACGAAGCCGCCGAACTGGTGGCCGGCGTAGGCTTGCGCGAGCGGCTCGGCGCCGGCGGGAACCGCGTTGCCCGCAAAGATCGCGGCCTTCCCGGCGTCGTCGAGCGACGCGAGGTCGAGGCGAAGCTCGTCGGCGAGGGGCGCGTTGACGAACAGGAGTCGCGGCGCGCGGACCGCGTTCGGCGGGCGCGCGACGTAAAAGCCGGGAAGGTCGCGCGCGAAGGTATTGTCGAAGGAAAATGCGGTGCGCGCCGGCGCGAGCGTCGTGTCGTCGGTCATCGACATATTTTATCGTCGCGCCGCATCTTGCGCCGCTTTGCGCAAAAGCGCCTAATAGGGCGGGTTCATCCTCCCGGCAGGAAACACGGCATGCCCATTCGCTACGAAGACTTGAGCAACGAGGTGCGGCGCATCTCCCTCTCGGGACGTCTCGATACGGTCGGCAGCGAAGAGATCGCCGAGGAGCTGGCTTCGCTCGCCACATCCGGCGAAGCGGGGTGTCGTCGTCGACCTGTCGCAGGTGACGTTTCTTTCGTCGATGGGCATTCGCGCCCTGATCGCCGCGGCAAAGGCGCGTCAGGCCAACGGCGGCCGCATGGTGCTTCTCGTCGACGGCAGCGACGTCGTGGTGAGGACGCTCGAAGCGACCGGCGTCGACGAACTGATCCCGGTATACGACGACGAGGGCGAGGCCGAGAGCGCAGCGCTCGCCTAACCATCGCCGATGACGGGATCGGTGAGGCACGCGCGCGCGGAGCTGTCGATACGCGCGGATACACGGGAAGCGCGGCGGGCGTCGGTGTGGCTCGAGTCGGCAGCGTTGGGAGAGGGCGTTCCCGGCGACCAGATCCTGCGCCTCGATCATTGCCTCGACGAGGCCCTCGCCAACGTGATCAGCCATGGCGGCCCGGTGGCGCTGACGTCGCTGGTGCTTTTGAGGCTCGTCGTGCGGCGCGGCCGCGGCATCAGCACCGCCGATCTCCTGATCGTGGACGAAGGCCTGGAATTCGACGCGTCTGTCCTGCCCAGCGGGCCGTTACCCAGACCCACGAGCCTGGCGGAGGCCAACCCCGGCGGTCTCGGACTTGCGATGATGAGAGCCTTCTCGGACGACCTGAGCTACCGCCGCGTTGACGGCCGCAATCATCTCACGATCAGCGTGACCTGGACCGAGACGACATGACGCCGGCGACGGTCGACACGTTACGCGCGGAGGACGTCGCGTCGATCGCGATCTTTCGCGGGATCGATCCGGTTGCGGTCGGCAAGGTGCTCGAGTGCTGCCCGATCCGCACCGTGCCCACCGGCACGATCCTGATGGAGCCGGGAAAGTCCAACGACACGATCCACTTCCTCTTGTCGGGCCAGCTCGCGGCGCAGCTCGAAGATCCCATGTCGCCCGACCGCGGCATTCCGATTCTTCCGGGCGAGAGCGTCGGCGAACTCTCCGTGATCGATGGCAAGCCGACTTCCGCATACATCGTCGCGATGTCGGAAGCGCGCGTTCTCGATCTCCCCGGTTCGCTGTTCTGGAGCCGCCTAGCGCCGATCCCGGGCGTGATGCGCAACCTGATCTCCGCGCTCACCGTTCGCATGCGCCGCAGCAACGAGGCGATCCTCACCGCGCAGCGCAAGCACCTCGACCTCGAGCACCTCCGCCGCGAGCTGCAGGTCGCCCGTCAGCTGCAAACAAGCATGATCCCGCTCGCCGGCCGTCTCTTTCCGGAGCGACGCGACGTCGAGATCGCCGGCATGATGACGCCCGCGTCGGAAGTCGGCGGGGATTTCTTCGACGCGTTCTTCGTGGACGACCGGTACCTCTTCCTATGCGTCGGCGACGTCTCCGGTCACGGGATTCCCGCTGCGTTGTTCATGGCGCGCACGATGGGCCTGATCCGCATCGCGGCGATGGCCACGCGCAGTCCCGATCGGCTCCTCGAGAGGATCAACGAGCAGCTTTGCGCCGGCAACGACGCGAACATCTTCGTGACGCTGTTCTGCGCGTTCCTCGACGTGACCAACGGCCGGCTCCTCTACGCCCACGCGGGCCATTGCGCGCCCATCGTCGCGCACGACGGCCACGCGTCGGTGTTGCCGCTGCCCAAGGGCGCACTCGTCGGCGTGATTCCGGGTGCGCGTTACGAGGTCAAGCATAGAGAGCTCGAGGGAGGCGTCACGCTCGTCTGCTTCACCGACGGTGTGACCGAGGCGTATTCCGCGGCAGGGCGCGAATTTTCCGACGAGCGCCTGGCTGCAGTCGTGGCCGGCAACAGCGGCGGCTCCATCGAGGAATTGCTCGATGCCGTGCAAGGCGAGCTCGCAAAATTCCTGGGCGACACGCCGCCCGGCGACGACTGCACGCTGCTGGCGGTTCGAAGGCCGGCGCGCGCGGGCTAGAACGCGTATCGAGGACGGCGTCGCTCAAACGCTCGCTACGACAGGTTCGCCTTGAAGAAAGCGAGCGTGCGCTGCCACGCGAGCTTCGCTGCCGCCTCGTCGTAGCGCGGCGTGGAGTCGTTGTGGAACCCGTGCTGCGTGTTGGGGTACGTGAACACCTCGTACTTCACGCCGTTCGCCTTGAGCGCCGCTTCGTACGCGGGCCAGCCCGCGTTGATGCGGTCGTCGTTGGAGGCGTAGTGGATGAGGAGGGGCGCCTTGATCTTCGCCGCCGCTTCCGCGCTCGGCTGCCCGCCATAAAAGGGCACTGCCGCCTTGAGGTCGGGGAAGCGCGTGGCGAACATGTTGACCGTGGTGCCGCCGAAGCAGAAGCCCACCGCGCCGATCTTGCCGTTGACGTCGGGACGGCTCTTCACGTAGTCGACCGCGGCCGCGAGATCCTCGGTGCGCTTGGCCGCGTCGAGCTGCCCGAACATCTGCGCGGCCTTCTCCTCGTTGCCGGGATAGCCCCCGAGCGGCGTCAGCGCGTCCGGTGCGAACGCGACGTAGCCTTCGACGGCGAGTCGGCGGGTGACATCCTCGATATACGGATTGAGCCCGCGATTCTCGTGGATCACCACGACCGCCGGCAGCTTGCCCGTCACGTTGCCGGGCAGCGCCAGGTAGCCTTTCATCGTACCGCTGCCTTGCGGCGACGGATACGTCACGTACTCGGTCTTGATGCGCTTGTCGTCCTTGGCAACCTGCTGCGCCCACGCGTAGTTGGGACGCAGCGCCTCGAGCATCGCCGCGGCCGTGAAGCCGCCGACGGCGTACTTCTTCGCGTCGTCGAGGAACTGCCGGCGGGAGATGCGGCCGTGCACGTAGCCGTCGAAGATCTTCAGGACTTCGGGCGGGAAATCGCTGGCTTTCATGCGTTCCATGGAGGATCGTCCTTTCGGTGTCACGGGGGAAAGGTGGAATGCTAGCGCGACGGGGCGGCACGGCCAATCTATGTCTTGTAGCATTGGCAAACGCATGACAATCGGGGAGAGGTCGTGAAATCAGGAATCGTCGTGGGTTGCCTGCTGCTGCTGGGATTCGTGGCACCGGCCGCTGCCGGGGATTGCATCAAAGATCAAAGCGGTAATGTCGTGTGCGGCGGGGGTCAGTGCGTGATGGACCAATACGGCAAGGTCCGATGCGCCAGGGAAGGCGGCGGGGCTATCCGGGATCGATTTGGCGTCGTCAAATGCGGTGTCGGGATGTGCGCGCTGGACAGCTACGGACAAGTGAAGTGTTCGGCCCAGGCAGGCGGAGGCGCGTTGCTCGATTCTTACGGCGAGGTGAAATGCCTGGGCGCGTGTCAGGACGGCACCGAGCAGCGCTGCGAGACGCCACGCTAGTACGCGAACACGCTCGAATGGTTCGGTCTTGTAACATTGACGAACGCTTAGCAAATCGGGAGGGGCCGTGAAGTCAGGAATCGTCGTGGGTTGTCTGCTGCTGGCCTTCGTGACCGCGGCCGGCGCCGCAGACTGCGTCAAAGGCCCGGACGGAAAGGTCGTATGCGGTGCGGGCCAGTGCGCGACGAATCAATATGGCAAGGTCTTCTGCGCAAAGGAAGGCGGCGGCGCGGTCCGCGATCGATTCGGCGGCGTCAAATGCGGTGTCGGGATGTGCGCTGAGGACGACTTTGGGACGGTGAAGTGTTCGAGTCAACCCGGCGGCGGTGCGTTGCGCGAAGCCAGTGGCAAGGTGAAGTGCCTGGGCGATTGCCAGGACGGCAGCGAGCAGCGCTGCGAGACGCCGCGCTAGTAAGCCTCAGGTGCCGGCACGCCCATTCTTTTTCCACGAGGGCGGCCGGCCGGCTTGGGGCTGGCGCTTGCCGGTTGTGTCATTGAGGCTACACTTCGCGTTCCTCTCACTTTCGCGTGCCGAGCTACCTCATGCCGATCTCCATGTTCCAAGTCAGCGTCCCGCGTTTCATCCACACGCTCGAAAGCCTGCGCAGCATTCTCGACAAGGCGATGGCGTACGAAGAGGCGAAGAAGCTCGACCCTTCCGTGCTGCCTAACGCGCGCCTCTATCCCGACATGCTGCCGCTGAGCGCGCAAATTCAGATCGCGAGCGACTCGGCGAAGGGCGCTGCGTGCAGGCTCGCGGGAGTGCCGATCGTCGCGTTCGAGGACAACGAGAAGACGCTCGGCGATCTCAAGGGACGCGTCGAGAAGACGATCGACCTGCTCAAGACGTTCAAGCCCGAGCAGATCGACGGCTCCGAGGAGAAGGAGCTGGTGATCAAGGTCGGCGGCAAGGACACGCCGTTCCGCGGCATGCAGCTGCTGCTCGGGCGCTCGATCCCCAATTTCTATTTTCACGTCACTACGACGTACGACATCCTGCGCCACAACGGCGTCGACATCGGCAAGCGCGATTTCCTCGGGCCGGCCTGACCGGCGCAGATCGTAGTCGGACTGCGGTTACCCGGCGGCGTACCGACTCCGGTACGCTTGCCGTCATGGCGCTCAAATCCACGGTGTTCCGTGCCGGCCTCTCCATCGCCGACGTCGATCGCGGCTATTACCGCGACCACGTGTTGCGCGTCGCGCGGCATCCGTCGGAAACGGACGAGCGCATGATGATCCGGCTGCTCGCCTTCGCGCTCCACGCCGACGAAGCGCTCGAGTTCGGGCGAGGCCTGTCGACCGATGACGAGCCCGATCTTTGGAAGCGCGACCTCACCGGCGCCATCGAGACGTGGATCGACGTGGGATTGCCGGACGAACGCGAGCTGCGCAAGGCCTGCGGGCGCGCACGCGAGGTCTTCGTGCTCGCATACGGCGGGCGCGCAGTCGATATCTGGTGGGAAGACGCGCGCAACAAGCTCGAGCGCCTGCCGCAATTGCAAGTGAGCGAGATCTCCATCGAGTCCAGCCGTGCGCTGTCGGAGCTCGCGGACCGCAGCATGCAATTGCAAGTGACGATCCAGGAAGGGCACGTGCTGGTCGCGAATGGCGACACGGCAGTCACGGTGGAGCTCGCGGAGCGAAAGCGACGGGCTTGAATGTTGCCGGGGCCTGTTCGGACGTCGAAGGATTGCGTTACCGACCGTACGATGCATACTAGATGACTAACGGCCGTCGCATCGTGCCCGATCGGTCGGCAGCACCGTAACCGCTCGCAATACTTGGGAGAGCGTATGACGATGAACGCATCACGGTCCCTGTCGCCGCGGCCCCTCGTTGCCGCCGGCCTGTCGATCCTGCTCGCTCTGTCCGGCGGCGCGCACGCCGCCGACCCGCACTGGTCGGGATTGCCCATATGGGGCGCCGAAGCCGAGGCACGCGGTTATCAACTTCCGAATCCCTTCGGCATCGGCATCACCGCCTATTCCGCGCGCCAGCCGGTGAACATCCAGGACCTGCAACTGGGGCGCAAGGAGCCGATATCGGTCACGAACTTCCTGCAGATCGACCAGGTCGACACCTCGCAGCAGAACGTGTCGGCGAAGTTCGACGTGTTGATCTTTCCCTTCCTGTCGGTCTACGCGCTGCTCGGATACACGCAGGGATCCACCAAAGGCGTCATTCAGGTTCCCGGCGAACCCATCCTGGGATTCATCGAACCGAGGCAGCTTCAGCTCGACGCCGAGTTCAACGGCCCGACCTACGGCGCAGGGTTCACGCTGCAAGGAGGCATGAGGGTCAGTGAATGGCGCGACCTTACCGCCATCGTCGTCGCCGACTGGAATCGCACGCAGACGAAGCTCTCCTTCGACAACGAAACGTTGATCGCCCACACGAAGCCGATCGCCACCGTCTTCTCGGGCCGAGTCGGCCTGCACGGAACGATCGATCCTTCGATGAGCGGGGCGATCTGGATCGGCGCGATGCACCAGGAGATCCAGCAGACCGTTGCGGGAGCCGTGGCGGGCACCGATCTTCAGTTCGTGGTCGTCCAGTCGCCGAAGCAGCCGTGGAACACGCTGTTGGGCGCCCTGCTCGAGTTCGGCAAGCAGGGCTACGTGCTTCTCGAGGGAGGGATCGGCGAACGCAAGTCGATCCTCGCTTCGGCGGTGTACCGATTCTGATCGAGGCCCGCTACCTGCTCGCGGCGAATCGGGCCAATTCCGCCAGCGCTTCCCGATCGCCAAGGGAAGGTTCTGCGCCGGGCGCGTAGAGAACCCGGACCCATCGATTGCCGGTCGTGACCACGACCTCCGCGCGCGGATTGCCCGTGCGGCAGTGATACGCAATGCCCGCGCCTTTGCCCGCATTCGACAGTGGGTCGACCGAGCACCCCTCGTTCTTGAAGATGCGCTCGGCCTGTCCCCAACCGCGCGAGTCCTTGGCGATTGCCACGGTGATGACGCTGTTGCCGGCAGACGCGACGCAATTGTTGGCGTCGGGCACGATCGTCGACACGTCGCCCGCCGGCAGCAAGCGCGCGACGATGTTCGGCTCGAGATAGCGACAATTCGTCGCCTTCGCGAGCGCGTTCGGGTTGGAGGCGATGCCGAGCGTCGATGAGATCAGGTTGCCGGCAAGGACTCGCTGCGCCGGCGTGATCGGATCCTTGAGGTTGAGGTAGCCCGACACGCCGACGGTACCTCGATGTCCATAGAAGAACATCGAGGTGCGGTCGACCTGGCCGTTCTCCTTCTTCGGTTGGTACGTAAACCCGCTCTCGCCGAGCGACAACATCGGCTCGACGACGCTGGTCGGCGCAACGGCCTGCATCATCTCGGCCGCAGCGGCCTGGGCGGCTTCGGCAGAGCGCGCCACCATGTGATTGAAGCCGAGGTTGACGCTCGAGCTCCTCGTCATGAAGCTGCACTCCGCCGGCCCGCCCGACACGACTCGCCACGGCGCAACCTCCGAAAAGCCCTTGTTCAGCATCGTGATGTCGAGGGCAGGGCACTTCTGTGCCAGGACCGGCGCGCTCGCGAGCAACAGGAAGACGCCTACCATCAGCATTCGGTTCATGGCACCCCGCGTCGTGTGGTCCCAGTGTGCCGGCAACGTCCTGAAGCGTCAACGCAGCAGCATGTTGCCCGTGATACGCTAGGTGAAAGACATGCAAGTCTCAGGGGGAGCACGTGAGACGACGTGACTTCGTCGCGGCAATGGCAGCATCGGCGTGGCCGCTCGGCGTGCCCGCACAGTCCGGCGCGCCCCTCGTCGGATTCCTCAATAGCGCGTCTTCCGCCACCTACCGGTTCAATGCGGACGCATTTCGCGAGGGGCTCGCGCAGGCCGGGTTCGTCGAGGGCCGCAACGTGCGCATCGAGGAGCGCTGGGCGAACGCGGATTACAGCGCGTTGCCTGCGCTTGCCGCCGAGCTCGTGGCCAAAGGCGTGGTTGCCATTGCCGCGACGGGCGACGTGGCTTCGGCACGCGCTGCGAGAAGCGCGAGCGCAACGGTTCCCATCGTGTTCACGATCGGCGGCGACCCGGTCCGCTTCGGATTGGTCGAGAGCCTGGCGCGGCCCGGCGGCAACCTGACGGGCATTGCGTTCGTCCCCAACCAGCTCGGCGCGAAGCGCGTGCAGCTGCTGCGCGACCTTGCGCCGAGGATAGCGCGCGTCGCATTGCTGATGAACCCCGACAATCTCAACGCAAGTGTGGAGCAGGCCGACGTAAGGGAAGGTGCCGCCAAGCTGGGCGTGGAGATCGTCGTGCAGAACGCGCGCAACGCGACGGAGATCGATGCGGCGTTTGCCGAAATCGCGCGCGCTCGCGTCGACGCGCTCATCGCGGGCACCGATCCCGCGCTCCTCGACCGCCGGGACCAGATTGCAGCGCTCGCGGAGCGCAACGGCCTTCCGGCCATTTCGTTCACCCGCAACTTCGCGATCGCAGGCATGCTCATGAGCTACGGCCCGGACATCGGCTGGATGTACCGCCAGGCAGGCGGCCAGATCGCACGTATCCTCAAGGGCACCAAGCCGGCCGACATTCCCGTCATGCAGTCGGTTCGCTTCGAGCTCGTGTTCAACATGAAGACCGCGAGGCGACTGGGCCTTGTCGTCTCCCCCACTTTCCTTGCGTCCGTCGACGAAGTAGTCGACTGATCCGCGATCTATAATCGCGTCTCCGCCAACGCAGGAGTGCTTCATGGACGCTCGCGAAGACGCGCAGGACAATTCGATCCGCACCACGTTGAGCAACCTCATCGCAGACTGCGAAGTCCTGCTCGGCCAGTTCGGTGACGAAGGCTCGCGCCGTTACCGGCACACTGTCCGTGCGCTCGACCGCCAGCTTCAACAGACGCGCGAGGACCTCGACGACTTGCATTACTCCGCGATGCGGCGCGCGCGGGCGGGCATCCGCCGTGCCGACGAGTACGTGCACGAGAATCCCTGGCGCACGAGCGCCGGCGCCGCGGCCAGCGGCATTCTCGTCGGCGCCGTGATCGTGTTCCTGCTGACTCGAAAGTAGCGCCGATCAAACCGCGGTCGTTGGCGTTCGTCCTGTGGCTCGCCGCGAGCGCGATCGCGCACGCCGCGACACCGTTGCCGCAGCAGAGCCTGGTGCCGGGCGGCGTGGCGCTGGTTCGCATCGACGGACCGGCCGAGGATCCGCCGAGAGTGACGCTCGGGACTGTGCCGGTGATGGTGCTTCGCATGGACGATCACTGGCTTGCCGTGGCGGGTATTCCACTGGGAGCGGCGCCGGGCAAGCTCGCCCTCGCGGTGACGCGTCGCGAGGCGATGCCGTCGAGTATCGATCTCGTGATCAAGCCGAAGCAGTATGTCGTGCAAAAGCTGAAGGTGAATCCGGGCATGGTGGAGCTTTCGCCCGCGGATCTCGACCGGGTCAAACGCGAGCGTCCCGTCCTGGAAGCGGCGTTCGCGACGTTCAGCGAGACGTTACCGTCCTCCCTTCGGCTGCGCCAGCCCGTTCCCGGGGAACGTTCGAGCTCCTATGGCGCGCGCCGCGTGTTCAACGGCCAGCCGCGCAGCCCGCACAGCGGCATGGACATCGCCGCGCCGTCGGGCACGCCCGTCGTCGCAGCCACGCGCGGAAGAGTCGTGCTCGCCGACAACTATTTCTTCGGCGGGAATACCGTGGTCCTCGACCACGGGCAGGGACTCGTCACGATGTACGGGCATCTCAGCGCCATCGACGTCGCGGCCGGCGAGGTGGTGGAAGAGGGCGCCGTCATCGGAAAGGTCGGCGCCACCGGCCGCGTCACCGGCCCGCATTTGCATTGGGGCGTGACGCTCAACCAGGCGATGGTCGATCCCGCGTTGTTCATGTCGGATGTCGAGAGCAAGCGCGGCAGTCCGAAGTAGGCGCCGTTGGACCGAGTCATCAGGTCATTGATCGGACAATCCGGCCTTGGTGAGCCCGGAATAAAGGTGAAGCTCGACTCGCCGGGCATAGGAAGGCACGCTCAATCCGGGGTCGGTGTTTCTCCGTTGCTCGAGATTGAAGTTCGGCTTCTGCTTCAGGAGCTCGGCCTTCGCGCTGGCAGCCTTCGCGGTCTGGCCGAGCTGCGCGTATCCCGCTGCAAGGAACACATAATCGTCCCACCAGTTATCGCGCGCAGCCGACTTTTCGCAGGCCTGGACCGCCTGGGAGTAGCGTCCCAGCATAAGATTGACCCAGCATAACGTACGGGGCCCCACTGCCTCCTCGTCGATGATTCCCCGCTCCATCGTAGCTGCGTACTCGGCGAGTCGCAACGCGTCCTCCGGCCGATCGGCGACGAGCGAGAGGTACGCGTCCTGCGCGACGGTTACCGCGCTAAGTGGGTTGAGCGCCAAGGCGCGTTGATTGGCGGCGTGCGCTTCTTCGAATCGACCGAGCCAAGCCAGTGCGTGCGATCGCAAGTACCAGGCCGACGGGTCCAATGGATCGATCGACACGGCGTCGGCCGTGACCTTGTCCATCTCGTTCATCAATGCCGTGCGCTGGGTGGCATTCAGTTCGCCATAGTTCATCAGCGCGTAATGGTCGACCATGGCGACCGACTCCAGCGCCGGCACGAATCGGGGATCGATCCGCAACGCCTCGTCGTAGAGCTTTCGCGCGGCGGCACGCATGGGCTTCGAGTCGACCTTTTGGGCGGCGATCATGGCGTCGCCCTTGAGCACGAGATCCCATGTGCTGCCGGGAACCGGGCGCACGGTGGCGCGTCGCATTTCGGCTTCGTATACGGCCGTCCACAAGCGCCAGCCAAGCCGCATTGCCGGAGCATTCGGCGTATTGGGCACTTCGGAGCCGTCGAATTCGAGCCGGTCGGTCCACGCGTTCGCTCCCGACTCCGCGTCGACCACGTGTACCGTGGCGACGAACTTCGCGCCAGCACGGCTGATCGCGCCATCCACGAGGTAGCGCACATTCAGCTCGCGACCAAGCGACTTGTGATCGACCATTCTTCCCGCATACGTCGAAGCGTTCGCCTGTGAAGCGATGGTGTGCCATCGCGACCGGCCGAGCGCGGTGGTCAGCTCCCGGCTCAGCGCGTTGGCAGTCGCCGCATCCGCGGCGTCGGCCTTGAACGGTATGACCGCGAGCGAAAGCGCCGGCGGCGTGGTGGGCGCTTCCTTGATGGAGGATGGCCACAGCCACCGGATCGCGACCGCCACGAGCACGAGTGCCAGCAGCGGCACGGCCCATCGCTTCCACGTGCGCGGCATCGGAGGCGCGGGTTGAGGCAGTGCCTCGGTCACAACGTCGGGGCTTGGAGTGTCGGTCGCGGTCTCGAGCGTGCGATCCGCCGATGGTGCAATCGCAGGCTCGAGCGGAACCATGAAGCGATAGCCGCGCCCCGGAATCGTGACGATGGCATCGTTGCCCAGGATCTTGCGGAGGTTGGAGACCTGCACCTGCAGGTTGTTCTCTTCGACCACCAGGTTCGGCCAGACGCGCTCGAACAACTGCTCCTTGGTCAGCAAGCGACCGGCGCTCTCGACGAACACGACGAGGAGATCGAACGCGCGAGCGCCCACCGGTACGCTTCGGCCATCCACCAGGAGCAGGCGCTCCGTCGGGTTAAGCAGGAAGCGGCTGAAGCGATACTCGGCCGAAGCCGCATCACTAGGCATCTGCGGCATTCCCGGTGATCCTGGGAGTGCAGTCTAAACGGAACCGAACGGAGACGGAACCGTGAAGGAGCGCCGTCGCGCCCTGCGACTCTGCTGCCGCGGCCGACACCTCCTAGCGGCGAATATTCCCTTGCCACCACTGATCGGGTCGTGCAAGGTGACCAAGCTGCACGCGGGGACACGGCTCATTCGGGAGGTACACCGTGAAGACTTCGTATCAGGTGTCAGGGTCGAACTCCAAGGCGCCATTCACGCTCAAGGTGCATCGCGGCGACGGCATGGCGCTGCTTGCGATGAACTGGCGCAACGGACGGCCGCCGCGCACGTTCGTCGGGTTCGCGATCGAGTTTCGCGAGCCCGGCAACCAGGAGTTCCGACCGATCGCGAATCGCATCGGCTTTCCCGGCCAGCGCAGGACGAAAGACGATCCTCCGGTCGACAGTACGAAGGCACCCTTTCAGAAGTTTCGCTGGGTGACCTTTCCCGTCCGCGCCAACAAGGAGGGCACGTTCATCTATCGCGTCACGCCGATGTTCATGGATCAGGCGGGAAAGCTGACAGGCGGCGAGGCGCAGACCGCGAAGATCTCGCTCATGCGAGAGACGATCCGCGGCAAGCTCAACGTCGCGTTCACGCGAGGGTACGTGTCGTCGCAGGCGTTCGCTCAGAGATACGCGCCGGATGGAAAGCTCACCACGATCATCCCGGACGAGGCGAAACGGGGCCTCACGTTCAAGCCGACCCACAAGAAGGCCGACGAAGCGCTCGAGTGGATGGGCTTTGAAGCACGCTTCGCGATCCACGAGCTGCTGGACGAAGCGATTGCAAAGAACGCCGAAGTCCGCGCCATTGCGTTCGACCTCAACCTGCCCGAGATCCTGACGCGGCTCGAACGGCTGGGCCCCCGGCTCAAGATCATCATCGACAACTCGAGCGCCGAGGGCGGCGGTCACAAGGCGCCGGACTCACCAGAGAGCAAGTCGGAAGCGCGTCTTGCGGTGTCCGCGGGCGCGAGCAACGTTCGTCGCCAGCACATGGCGAATCTGCAGCACCACAAGTCCATTGCCGTTCGGGGCGAGGGCATCGACAAGGTGCTGTTCGGGTCCACCAACTTTACGTGGCGCGGCTTCTACGTGCAGTCCAACCACGCGCTCGTCGTCAACGGCAAGCAGGCCGTGGAGAACTACTTCGACGCGTTCGACGACTACTTTTCTGCCCCGAAGCCGGACGCGTTTCGCAAGTCGCCTTCGGCCGACGGCTGGCACAAGCTCGGGATCGCCGGCGTCGACGCGCGCGTCGGATATTCACCTCATACCGCGAAGAAGGGCCTGCTTGCGAAGGTGGGGAAAGACATCGACAAGGCGAAGTCCAGCGTGCTCTTCTCGCTCGCATTTCTTGGACAGACCACCAGGGGCCCGATCGGGCCCGCGCTCGGCAGGAAGCTCGAGAGCCAGGATGTCTTCACGCTCGGGATCGCGGACGCCAGGATCAAGGCTGGCAACCTCGGAATCACGGTCATTACACCCGACAACCAGCGACGGCTGGTTCGCTCGTCTGCGCTCACGGGCAACGTCCCGCGGCCATTCAGCACCGAGCCGTCGGGACTTTCGGGCAAGCATGGCAATGAGCGTGGGACGCGCATGCATCACAAGTTCGTCGTGCTCGACTTCGACACCGCGGATGCGCGGGTGTACCTCGGCTCCTACAACTTCTCCGAGCCGGCGGACGGCGACAATGGCGAGAATCTTCTGTTGATCAAGGACCGAACCGTTGCCACGAGCTTCATGATCGAAGCCGTGCGGCTCTACGACGCCTATCTCTTCAGGAACATGAACGCGAAGGGAAACAGCAAGAAGATCCTGGAGCTCGCTCTACCGCCCAAGACCGCGGCGCAGAAGCCATGGTGGCAGAAGTACTGGGACGACCCGCTGCGAGCGCGGGATCGAACGCTGTTTTCGTAGTGACTGGCTTCGGGTGATCCAGTGAACCAAAGAAAGGCGGTTTCGTCGACAAGCCGACGCTGGCGCGGCGCCAGCTGCCGCCGCAGCCGCCACCTCCGCACCCACTCCCGCCGCTTTCGCCGCTGCTGCCGTCGCTCGAGCTGCTGCCGCTCGCGCCCGAATCGCCGCTATCCGATCCGCCAAAGCCGTCGGTCGAGCCGTCGATCGACGAGCTGCTGAAATCGCTCGTGCGAGACGGGGGCGGGACACGCCCCCGATTTTTCCGCTAGTTCTCGAGCCGGATGTTCGCGGCCTTGATGAGTCTTCGCGTACTTCGCCGACTCCTGCCTGATATACGTCTTGAACTCCTCGGGCGTGGAACCGGACGGCATGAAGCCGTATTCCAGGAGCGCCTTCGCGACTTGCGGCGACTTCATCGCCTTGGCCGCTTCCTGCTGAAGCTTGGCAACGAGATCCGGCGGCAGGTTCGCAGGCGCCCACAGTCCGTACCACGACACCATCTCGAAACCGTCGAGGCCTGACTCGGCCACCGTCGGGACGTCCGGCAGCGCGGCCACACGCTTCGCGGTGGTGACCGCGAGCGGCTTCAGCTTGCCGCTCTTCACGTGCGGCATCGTCGAGGGCAATGCGTCCACCATCGCGCTGATGTGCCCGCCCATGACGTCCGTGAGCGCCGGTGCGGTTCCCTTGTAAGGGACGATCGTGAAGTCGACCTTCGCTTCGTACTTGATCGCCTCCTCGGCGAGATGGCTCGCCGAGCCCACCGCGGACGTCCCGAACACGTACTTCTTGGGATCCGCCTTGATGGCCGCGAGGAACTCCTTCAAATTCTTCGCGGGCGTGCCCGGGTAGGCCGTGACGAGCAAGCGGCACGGAGCCCAGGTTGGTGATCGCCGTGAAGTCCTTCTCGACGTCGTACGGCACGTTGCCCATCAGCAACGGACTCGCGACGAACGTGGACGCCTGTATCAGCAGCGTATAGCCGTCCGCAGGCGACCTGGCGACCGCAGTGCTGCCGATCGTGCCGCTCGCACCCGGCCGATTGTCCACGATGAACTGCTGGCCCATGCTTTCCGAAAGTCGTGCTGCGATCGTGCGCGCCACGGCATCCACCGTTCCGCCCGGCGGGTACGGGACGACGATCCGCACCACCTTCGTCGGATAGGCCTGGCCGTGCGCAACGAGAGGCAGGCAAACTGCCGCGGCTGCGAAAAGTGCTCCGGCGAATTTCTTCATGATGTCCTCCTATGATGCGCCGGCGGCGAAGCGCAGTCGCGCTGCGCCGCCGGCGCGCCGCTGTTCAGGCGGCCTTCTTGATGGCGAATGTGTCGACGCGGCCGAGCCCCGCCGACTTCATCGCGGCGGCGATCTCCCCTTGCGCGCCTTCCGCGAGCGGCAGCAGCGGCGGACGCACCGTGGCGTGGTCGAGGATGCCCCGGGCGACCAGCGCCCACTTGAGCGCGACGCTGCCTTCCATGTGCGAGCCGCGGTGGTACACGTTGCTCGTCACCGGCAGCAGCCGGTCGTGCATCGCGCGCGCCTTGGCGTAGTCCTTCGCCTTGCCGGCCGCGATCATCTCGATCAGCGGCTCGGGCGCAATGCCGCCGTAGCCCACGAGCGCGCCGTCGACGTCGAACATCGTGTGCAGCAGGTACTCGTCGTGGCAGGTGAGGATCTGCAGGTCGGGACGCTCGCGGCGGATCACGGGGATCTCGGTGTCCCAGCGCTTCATGTTGCGCACGCCGTTCTTCATCGCGAACACGCCCGGCTGCGCGGCGATCTCGAGCTGCGTCTCGAGGTTGTACGTGGCCTTGGTCGCGTCCGGGTACTGGAACAGGATCAGCGGCAAGCCGCTTTCCTCGTAGATCGCGCGGTAGCGGTCCTGCGGCGCGCCCTTCTGGTAGCCGAAGCGCAGCCAGCCGTGCGACGGATACACGAGTCCGGCCGAGGCGCCTGCGTCGACGGCGCGCTTGGCTTCGTCCGCTGCGACCTTGGTGCCTTCGAGCGTGATGCCGGCGATGACCGGCATGCGTCCGTCGGTCGACTCGACGAACGCGCGGATCACTTGCGCCTGCTCGTCCTGCGTCAGGAACGTGCCTTCGCCGGCGTGGCCGAGGACGACCAGGCTCTTCACGCCGTCGATGCTGCCGAGCCAGGAGCCCAGGCGCTGGATGGCGGCGTAGTCGACGGCGCCGTCGTGCGTGAACGGGGTGACGGGGGCGGGGCTCAAGCCGCGCAGGTCAAGTGCTTTCATTTCGTTTCCTCCAGTGGTGTCGGGTGGGGTCTGTCTGCCGCAGGAAACTTTGTCGCTGCGGGTGTCACGAATGATGGACGTGCGGCACCCATAACGGAAGACGCAAGACAGGCATTTCAGATATACTGTTATGGTATGACTGCGCGCATGGACTACGACAGCTGGAGACTTTTCATCGACGCGATCGAGCTCGGAAGCTTGAGCAAGGTGGCGGTGGCCTATGGCACGAGCCAGCCGCATGTGAGCCGGCAGATCGGCGAGCTCGAGCGCGAGTGCGGCGGGCGCCTGTTCCAGCGGACGGGGCGAGGCGTCGTCCTGACGGACCTGGGTCAACGCGTCGCCCCGAAAGTGAGGGCATGGCTCGCGAGCACCGACCAGCTCGCCAACGACATCCACACCACCGCAGGCAAGCCGATCGGCCGCGTGCGTCTCGGCATCCTGCCCTCCGCGGCGCATCCTCTGGTGACGACCCTCTGCCGCCGCTTGCACGAGCGTTATCCGTTGGTGCACCTGACCGTGCGCGAAGGGCAGGGCGCACAACTCGAGACGTGGCTCGAGGATGGAAGCGTCGACCTCGCCATCCTCTTCCGGCACAGCGACACGCCGAGAAACGGCGACGTGTACCTCGTCGAGACGTCGACCTATCTCGTGAGCGGCGACAAGGATCCGCTGACCGCGAAGCCCACCGTACCGTTCGCGAAGCTGCACAACTTGCCGCTCGTGCAGTTCTGCCGGCCCAACAGCTGGCGCGACCGGCTCGACGACCTCGCGCATCAGCGCGGCGTCACGCTCAACGTCGAGCTCGAAGCGGATTCGCTGACCGTGCAGACGCACATGGTGGCCGGCGGCGGGGTTTACGCGCTGCTAGGACGCTACGCCGTTTCGGCGGCATCGAAGGAACTGCGCATCCGATCATCCCGAATCGTCGACCCCGCGATCAAGCGGCACATCGCGCTTGCGATGTCGCCGCACGGCGAGCTCACGCTGGCGGCGCGGACCGTCATGAAGGAAACGCAGGAGATCGCGCGACGCGGTGGTGCGGCGATGGCGGTGGCGTAGGCCTAGCGCTTCAACTCGTAAGGGCCGCCTTTTTCCAGCGCGCGGATGTACGCAGGTCGCGCATGAATGCGCTCGAGCCACGCGCTGAGGTTCGCAGACTTGGTCCCAAGCGCTTCGCTCGCGGCCAGTGCCTCGACGACGAAGCTCATCTGGATGTCCGCCGCCGTGAACTTGTCGCCGGCGAACCAGGGCGACTTCGCAAGCTCGTCCTCCATGAACCGCCGGTGCGTCTCGATCTGCGGGTTCACGAACGAGGCGAGCACCCTGCTGCTGATCGCACGCACGATCGGGCGCACGAGGATCGGCATGGGCTGGCTCGGCAGCTTGTCGAAGAGCAGCGAAAGCAGGAGCGGGGTCATCGCCGATCCTTCGGCGAAATGCAGCCAATACGTGTAGCGCAACCGCTCCGGCGTGCGCGGCGGCGGTACGAGCTTCCTGCCGCCGTGGCGATCGACGAGATACTCGATGATGGCGCCGGACTCGGCGATGACGAGCCCGTCCTCGGTGATCACCGGCGACTTGCCGAGCGGATGCACCTTGCGCAGGGACTTCGGCGCGAGCATGGTCCTGGAGTCGCGCCTGTAACGCTTGATGTCGTAGTCCACGCCCAGCTCTTCGAGCAGCCAAAGCACGCGCTGGGAGCGCGAATTGTCGAGATGGTGAACAGTGATCATGATGTCCTTTGTGATTTCGTTGACGGGCTGGCAATCCCGAGCCACGATATGCGCGAGGAGGAAACCCGATGCGTTACGGTCGATCTTTGACGAGACTGGCGCTCGTCCTGGCAACCACGATCTGCGCACTTTGCGCATGGGCCGCGGAATATCCGGCGCCATCGGAGGGCGCGTGGGTCGCGCGCGACTTTCGCTTTCATACCGGCGAGATCATGCCCGAGCTCCGCCTGGGCTACCGCACCATCGGCGCGCCCTCCGGCGAGCCGGTTCTCGTGTTGCACGGAACGGCGGGGTCGGGCGCCAGCATGCTGACGCCGGCCTTCGCCGGCGAGCTCTTCGGGGCGGGACAACCGCTCGACGCCTCGCGCTACTACATCATCATTCCCGACACGCTCGGTCACGGGAAGTCGTCCAAGCCCTCGGACGGCCTGCGAGCGCGGTTTCCGAAGTACAACTACGACGACATGGTCGACGCGCATTACCGGCTCCTCACCGAGCACCTCAAAGTGAAGCACGTGCGCGCGGTGATCGGCAATTCCATGGGCGGCATGGAAACCTGGATCTTCGCAACCAAGTATCCGTCCTATATGGACATCGCCGTGCCGATGGCGTGCCTGCCCGACCGAAATGTCGAGCCGCAACTGGATGACGCGTCGCCTGATTACGGACTCGATCCGCAACGACCCCGATTGGAAAGGCGGCGAATACGCGCAACAGCCCCGAAGCGCCAAGTTCGCGTCGGTGTTCTTCGGCATCGCGACGAGCGGCGGCAACCTCGCGCTCTACAAGGCCGCGCCGACGCGCGAAAAGGCCGACCAGCTCCTCGACCAGCGCATGGCCGCATCGTTCGCGGCCGATGCGAACGACGTCCTGTACCAGTGGGATTCGTCGCGCGACTTCGACGCGTCAAGCGGCTTGGAGAAGATCCAGGCGGCGGTGCTCGCGATCAACGCTGCCGACGACGAACGCAATCCTCCGGAGCTCGGCGTGATCGAGCGCGAGATGAAGCGCGTGAAGAACGGCCGCTACATGCTGATTCCGTCGAGCGACAGCACCGCTGGACACGGCACGACTGCAATGGCGAAGTTCTACAGCCGCGAGCTGGGCGAGTTGATGCGATCGGCGCCGCGCGTCGCGCCGTAGCCGAGCCGGTTACTCGGGGGGCACGGGCGCACTGGTAAGCCACGCGAGCGCGTCCCTCTCGGACGTGTAAACGTCGCAGGTCAAGCCGAAGTCCGCCGCGACGACCACCCCGAATTTCTGGGGATGGATGTATTCGGCGCGAACGACGAGGCCGACGACCACCATGCTCTCGGCCGTCTGTGCCCACTCCTCGACCATGAGGAATCGATCGACGAGCGATGGGATCGGGATGCCTCGGAGGCCGGTCGCATTGAACAGCAGCTTGGGCATGCCTTGGTCGCGGCAATGCGCGATCGCGCTTTTCACGAGATCCACCCCTTCGACGAGCGAACATAGGCCCTGCGGACATGCGTAGCAGATGCCTTCCGCGGATTCCAGCGGGTCTAGCGAGACTGGTGAATCGGGCATGTAGAGGCTGCGACGTCGCTTTAGCGCATGAAGGTGCGAGTCATGCTCTCTCGGCGCCGAGGGCGTCGGCGAGCGCTTCGAGGGTGTAGGGCTTCAGCAGCAGGCGGAACTCGCCGTCGCGGATGCCCGCGCCGGCTTCCGCGTATCCGGTCGCGAGAACGATGGGCAGCGTGGGATGCCGGGCACGAATCTCGCGCGCCAGATGAAGGCCGCTGATGCCGCCGGGCATCATGATGTCGGAAAACACCGCCTCGAGCGCGCGCGCGTCCGATATCTTCGCGAGCGCGGCGGTCGGATTCGACGCGTGTATCACGCTGAAGCCAAGCGCCGCGAGCATCTCGCGCGTCAGCGCCGCGACCTCGACGTCGTCCTCGACCAGCAGCACTTCGCCGCGCCGCTTCGCGACGTTGGGCACCGCCGGCACCATCGAAGCATTCGGGTGCGCATGAGCGGCAGCAGCCGCGCGCGCCGCTTTCGGGAGAAGCAGGGTCACCACGGTTCCGACGCCGACTTCGCTTGCGATGGACACGCGTCCGCCCGACTGCTGCGCGAATCCGTACACCTGCGCGAGTCCCAGGCCCGAACCCTTGCCGACGTCCTTGGTGGTGAAGAACGGGTCGAATACCCGTCCAATCACCTGCGGCGGTATGCCGACACCGGTGTCCGATATGCGCAGCCTCACGCCGTCGGTTCGTGCGCCGTCCGCGCCGGATTCCGGACTGTTGTCACCGGCAATCGTGATCGTGCCCCCGAAGGGCATAGCGTCGCGGGCGTTGACGCAGAGGTTCACGATCGCAAGCTCCAATTCGCCCGTGTCGACCTCGACGTGCGAAAGGTCGGGATCGAACTGCATGTCGACGCGAATGTCTCCACGAAGCGAGCTCGCCAGCATTTCGCGCATGTTGCCCAGGTAGTCGGCAAGGTCGATCGACTCGGGATTGATCGGTTTGCGGCGAGAGAACGCGAGAAGGTGCCGCGTGAGCCCGGTGCCTCGCGCTACCGCCCGACGCATCGCGTCGATGACTTTCTGCCGCTGCTCGGGTGACGGATTCCGCTCGAGGACCTGGACGCCGCCGGCAAACACGGCAAGCAGGTTGTTGAAGTCGTGGGCGACGCCGCCGGTGAGCTGCCCCAGGGATTCGAGCCGCTGGGTTTGCCGCAGCGCCTGCTCGGCGTGACGCAGCCTGTCCTGATCCTGGAGACGCTCGGTGACGTCGTAGACGAACTGGTAGGCCCCGATCTGCCTGCCGCCTGCGTCCCGCAAGATATTGAAGCGCATCTCGTAGTACCGGCGGTCGCGCGACGGATCGCCGAACTCGTCGATCGGCCGTGAATTCCTCGCCCGCGAGCGCGCGGCTCCACATGGACCGGACCGCCGCCTGATGCTGCGGTTGATCGGCGAGCACGTCGAGCATGCTCACGCCGACTTGCGGGCGTTTGCCGAAGATTCTCTCGAACTCGTCGGCGGCCGCCTTGTTGATCGCGAGCCATCGGTAATCGTGGTCGGCCACCTGCACGAATGCGTTCGTGCCTTCGACGATGTCGGCGAGGAGCTTCTTCTCCGCGAGCGCGTCACTGACCCGCCGTTCGAGCGTCTCGTTCAATTCGCGCAGGGCACGCTCGGCCAGCATGCGCCGCGTCGTTTCCTCGCAGGCGCAGAACATCCCCGCAACTCTTCCGCTCTCGTCGCGGATCGGCGAATAGGAGAACGTGAACCACGTCTGCTCGTCATAGCCCTTTCGGTTCATGAGCAGCGGAAGGTCCTGGTGGTACGTCGCGCGGCCCGACATGGCCGCGTCGATCAGCGGGCTGATGTCCGGCCAGATTTCCGCCCAGATGTCGTGGAAGGGGCGGCCGAGCGCGCTCGGATGCTTGGTCCCGAGGATCGGGACGTAGGAATCGTTGTAGAGAAACCCGAGCGCGTCGCCCCACGCCACGAACATGGGGAACTGCGATTGCAGGAGCAGCCCGACGACCGTGCGCAGCGAGGGCGGCCAGGTTTCCGGCGAACCGAGAGGCGAACGTGACCAATCGTGCGCACGCATCAGCGCGCCCGTTTGACCGCCACCTGCGAGAAAGTCGAGCATGGAAATTCGGCCGTGTCAGACCAGCGGGCAACAGTCTAGCTGAACTTCATCCAATCGCAGCCGTGCGGTCGGCGGCGAGCTCGCGCCGCAGTCGCTCGAAGGAGACGAGCTTGCCCGCGAGCGCGCTCGCCATGACGGTGCTGGGGCTTGCTAGCCACACTTGTCCCGGTCCCGAACGCCCGGGGAAGTTGCGATTGATCGCACTCACCGTCACCTGCGACTCCGCGGTGGACGATCCCGGACCGCAGTTCGCGCAGGCGCCGCACGACGGCTGCAGGATGCGCGCTCCCGCCGACGCGAACGTCTTGTCGTAGCCGCGCGCCAGGCAATAGTCGCGAACCGCGGTCGTCCCGTATTGAAGGTACAGCCGGACGCGGCTCGGGACACGCATGCCGTGTTCGAGCCCCCAGGCAAGCACTTCGTGGTACCGGTCGAAGTCGTCGCGCTTGCCTGCCGTGCACGAGCCGCCGTAGGCGATGTCGATCGCGATCTCGGCGCAGAGCGTGTCGATGGGCACGCCGTTGCCGGGATCGCCGGGTGCCGCGACCATCGGTGAGAGCGACGAGCAATCGACGGCGATCGTGTGCGCGAACGTGGCATCGTCGTCGCTGCGCATCCACGGCGCGATGTCGAGTCGCACGCCGCGGCGCGCGGCGAGAAAGCGCGCCGTCTCCTCGTCGGGCGCGACGATTCCCGTCAATCCGCCCAGCTCCGCGGTCATGTTGGTGAGCGTCGCTCGCTCGTCGATAGACATCGCGCTGACGGCGCTTCCCGCGAATTCGAATACCTTGCCGACACCCTTGCCTTCTCGTATGTAGGGCAGGGCGAGCAGGTGCAGGACGATGTCCTTGGCGCTGAGGCCGGCCGGAGTCGGCCCGTTGAGCTCGATGCGGACGCTCTGCGGCATCGTCATGCGAACCGCCCCGGTGACGAGCGCGTTGGCCATGTCGGTCGTGCCGACGCCGAAGGCCACGCAGCCGAGCGATCCGCTGTGCGGCGTGTGCGAATCGGTTCCGACGATGAGCTGGCCGGGAAGCGCATAGTGCTCGGCCATCATTGCGTGCGAGATGCCTGCGACGTTGCCTCCGTCGTCCGCGCGCGCTTCGTCGTCGGTGAGCGTGCGGTGAAAGCGCAGCCCGTGCTGCGCCACGAAATCGCGCTGCGCCTGTTGCATGGCGCGCACGTTCGGTACGAGGCCGAGGCGAAGGTGCGCAGGGCTCTCGTCGATGTACGAGGTGTGATCCTCGAACACGACGATGGAGGGCGCGTCGACGATGCTGTACCCGGCGGGAAAGATGCTCGCGAGCGCGTGCGCGGCCATTCCCGTGTAGTACTCGTGGATGAAGCGCCAGTCAGTGTGGACGAAGGCGCCTTCGCCGGGGCGTGGCCGCGCCGATGTCGCCGGCGTCTGCAGGAGATGGCGAGCGACGATCTTCTCGAACAACGTCATCGGCCCGGGCTCGGCGTCCATGGACGCGCGATTCGCGCCGAGAAGATGCCGTCGTCCGAACTCGAGCAAGCCGCCGCTGCGTACGATGCTTGCGGCGAGCGCATCGCGGCCGGCGAGTATCTCCTCGACGTCGATCTCGTCGAAGCGCTCGATCCGCTCGACGAGGCTCATGTCGGTCGACGTGAAAAGACCGATGTTGTCGGCGTTCTGGCGATAGATGCGCTCGAAGCTTTCCGCGATGACGAGGCGAATGCCCGCGAGCTTCTCCGCCATCGGGCTGTGCTCGCGCGAGGAGCCCTTGCCGTAACGCTTGCCTGCGACAGTCACGTCGAAACCGCCCGCAACGACGTCGCCTTTGGCGATGGGGAGGCCGCCGTCCGCGCTGAAGCCGGTGTACGGGTATTGCGCGAGCTTGTGATCGTAGTGCGACAAGATGGCCGCGGGCGTGATCTCGTCGGTCGACACGTCGTCGCGCAGGCGCCCGCCGTCGCGCAGGTACAGGATCTTGCGGAACTTCATCCGGAAAATCATAGCGCGATGCCCGGGTGGCGTGCGGTTGGTGGTAGATTTCCCCCAAACCTCGGAGATCAAACCATGAATCGCCGCGACTTTGCCCTGTCGGTGCTCGCCGCCGCGCTTGCGCCTGCGGCTTTTGCGCAGACCGGCGTCGTCAAGCTGGTGCTACCCAACGCAGCGGGCTCGGGTGTGGACGCCATCACGCGGGCGTTAGGTCCCGCGGTTTCGAAAGCTTTGAACGCGCCAGTGGTCATCGAGAACCAGCCCGGCGCGGGCGGCATCGTCGGCCTCCAGACACTCGCGCGGTCGGCGCCCGACGGCATGACACTGTCCGTCGTCTCGAACAACGTCGTGATCCTGCCGAGCGTGATGAAGTCGATGCCGTTCGACATGCCCGGCGATTTCACGCCCATCGCCGTGCTGGGTGAAACGCCGATGGTGCTCGTCGTCAACCCACAGAAGATGCCCGTCAAGGACGCGAAGGAGTTCTTCGCACTCCTGAAGTCGAAGCCCGGTGGGTTCAATTACGCGTCCGGCGGCAATGGCACCATCCTGCATCTGGCGGGGGAGCTCGTGCTCGAGGCGGGCGGTGCCACCGCGACGCATGTGCCTTACAAAGGCGTGGGTCCGATGGTCACCGATCTCATCGGCGGACAAGTCGACTTCGGTGTCGCTGCGCTGCCGAGCGTGCAGGGGCACATCAAGAGCGGTGCGCTGCGTCCGATCGGCATGCTGACCAGTGCCCGGACGCCCGCGGCGCCGGACGTTCCGACGTTGGCCGAGCAGGGCCTCAACGACTTCGCGGTCCAGGCCTGGTTCGCGCTGATCGGACCCAGGAATCTTCCGCCCGCGCAAGTGCAAAAGGCGCGCGAGGCGTTCGTCGCCGGCTTCCAGGATCCTGCGGTGAAAGACGCGATGGCGAAGCAGGGCAACACCATCAACGTCAGCACGCCGGAGCAGGCGCAGGCGACGTTCAAGCGCGAGCTCACGAAGTACGGGGCGCTTACGAAGAAGGTCGGGCTCGAGCCGCAGTAGCGATCGCGACTCATATGCAAAGCTGGTTCGCAGAGTGGCTCGCATGGCCGGTGCCCATGGTGTTCGCCAGCCTGTTCGTCGTCTATCTCGGTTCGGCGGCGATCATCACGTGGTTGTGCTTCGCGTCGCCGCTGCGCGAACGCATCCAGACCTTCAAGGGCGTCGTCGCCCCGTTCTTCAGCTCGACGGCCGTGATCTTCGGGCTGCTCATCGCTTTCCTGGCCAACGACATCTGGGACCGCAACAAGCAGGCCGAACGTATCGTTGCCATCGAAAGCGAGACGCTGATCGCGCTCTATAGCTTGAGTGCCGCGAGCGGAGGCGACAACCAGCGCCTGCGGACCGCGATTCGTGCCTACGTCAGCGCGGTGATCGAGGACGAGTGGCCGCGGCTTGCATTGCAGCAGCGCTCGGCCAGGACCGACAGCGCGGTCAACGCGCTGCTTCAGGAAGTGGCGCTCCCGGCCAACGCCAAGGACGCCAGCGTGCAACGCACGATGCTCGACATGGTCCTGAAGGTGCACAACGCGCACGAAGACCGGATCGCGCTGGCCAGCGATCGCACGGTGGCAACGAAGTGGCTGGCGGTGCTGCTGCTCGCTTTCATCACCCAGATATCCATTGCGGTCGTGCATCTCGACAAGCCGCGCCCGCAAGTCGCGGCGCTGGTCATCTTCACGATCGCGGCCGTCATGCTGCTCGGGCTGTTGGCGGTGCACGAGGCGCCGTTCGAGCCGCCGGTGTTCGTGCCGCCGGGGCCGATCGCGGACGTGCTGCAGAAAGTGCCGATGTAGCGCGCGCTACTTCAGGAATCCGCTCATGCGCGTCGTCGCCGAGCTGAGCCGGTCGTTCTCGGGATCGTCGATGGCCAGCACGCGGCGCTGCAGTGGCGTCAGCGCGGCAATGGTCTCGGGACGCAGAAGCGCCTTCTGATACTGCTGCTGCGGCTTGTCGTCGCGGGTGTAGAACGCATGCAGGGCGCGGCGGCATCGATCGGTGCGGTTCGCCGTGCCGCCGTGCCACATGTGGGCGTTCATGATGACGACCGTGCCCGCCTTGCCGGTGACGAGCTCTTCCCCGGGCAGCGAACCTGAGTTGCCGGGTTCGGGAAGTCGATTCCAGGTATGCGAGCGAGGGACCATGCGCGTGGCGCCGTTTTCCACGGTGAAGTCGTCGAGCATCCACACCGAGTTGCACACCCAGTAGCCGCGCTCGTCGACGATCGCGCCGGCGTCGGCATGCCAGGGTTGCGATTCGCCGTTGAGCGGGTTGGTCGACCGGGCGTTGAGGCTGCTCAACTTGTAGCCCGGACCGATGACGTGCTCCATGCACTCGAGGATCTTCGGCATCGAGACGATCTCGGCGAAGATGCCGCCTTTGTCGATCAGATTGGCCAAGCGCCGCGTGCCCGGCTCGGGGCGGAACTCGGATCCCGCGGCGTCGCCTTCCTCGGCCCACAACGCCTCGACGCGATTGCGCAGCTCGTCGAGCAGCGGCGGCGGAATGAACCCCGGGAGGACGAGATAGCCCAGCTCGTCCAGCTGCTGTTTCTCCGATTGCGTGAGCATGGAAAGCGACTCCCGTAACTGCTGAGGCCAATGTTAGCAAACGGACCTTGGTAGAGTGCGTGTTGGGAGGCTCAAGCGATGGCTGACGAAAAGATCCAGGTGCGCGTGACCGCAACGGGGCAGACGCTCGATGTCGTCGTGTTCAGCAAGCGGCTCGACGCGATCACGGTGGTGCTGGGCGAGGGCGTGCACAACGTCCGCGTGGACCTGACGCCCACGCGCAACGGCATGGCCTACGCCGGCAGCGCCATGGGGCGGGAGATCGTCTACGAGCGCAGCCGCGAGGACGTCAAGGCAGACCTTGCGCGTGCGGCAGGGTTTCGGGAGTACAGGCGCTGAGCGAACCGCGATCCATGTCGCGCGTTCATCCCTGCTCGTTGCCCGCGGACGCGCTGCTCGCCAGATACGCGGGCGCCGGGTATGTGGACTGCTACACCGCCGAAGTGCGCCGCGACGTGTCGCACGCGGAGTACGTCGAAGCGTTTTACACGGGCAGCGTCTTCAAGCTCGAGCGACTGCTGTTGAGGCTGTTCCTGGCCAAGCCCTCCACCGATGAAGAGGCGAGGCAGCTCGCCGCCGGCACGCTCGGCGAATTCTCCGCCTGGCGAGTCGAGGGCAGGGCGGCGAATCAACTGCTCATGCGCGACATCGGCGGCCGGACGCGGTCGTGGTTCATGTCGGCACGCGAAGCGGACGGCGCTGCCACGCGGCTCTACTTCGGATCGGCCGTTGTCCCCGTCAGGCATCCGACGACCGGCAAACCAAACCTGGGCGTCGTGTTCAACGCGCTGCTCGGTTTCCACAAGATCTATTCGAGCGTGTTGCTGGGCGCGGCGCGCGCGCGACTTGCACGATCGAGCGCGAGGGATGCGTGATGCGGCGAGGCCCGACCAGCGATCGCGGCTTCGCCATGATGGAGGTGATGGTCGCGGTCGGCATCATTGCAGTCATCGCGACACTCGCCGTGCCGTCGTATTTCGAGCAGATCGTCCGCGAACAGGTCAAGGGCGCATTGCCGCTCGCAGATGTCGCGAAGCAGCCGATTGCCGCTTCGTGGCAGACGGCCCAGGCATTTCCGGCCGATAACGAGGCCGCAGGATTGCCTCCCGCCGAAAAGATCGTCTCGAATCACGTCAGCGCGATTGCCGTTCGAAACGGCGCCATCACGATCACGTTCGGCAACCGGGCGAACAACGCCATAATCGGAAAGACGCTGACGTTGCGACCCGCCGTAGTCGAAGACGCGCCCGTGGTTCCGATCGCGTGGGTCTGCGGCTATGCGGAAGCCCCGAACCAGATGACGGTGAGCGGTGAGAACCTGACGAACCTGCCGCCGGCGCTGTTGCCGATGGAGTGTCGCGCGCTCTCGCGGTAGCGCTGAGCGAACTCCGTTCCATGGCGCTCGTTCATGCCACTCGTTGCCCGCTCTAGTCGCTGCTCACCCCCGACGCCGCCGATGCGAAGTTCGTGACGCGGGAGGGATGCTAGCCCGGCAGCGGTGTCGGCAACGGCGGGCAGCGTCCGTGCTGCCGATAGAACTCGCAGCGCTCGATGAACTCGCGCGTGCTCTTCGGCATCGGCGTTCGTGCGCGTGCGATGTGGAACACGAGGGAGCGGCCGTTGCGCAACAGCTGCAGTCCATCGAAGACGCCATGCGGGCGAGTGGCGGATCGACGTTCGGCATCCGCAGGCAGCGCGACCGGCGCGAAGTTCGCCAATCGTTCTCCCGCGGTCACGAAGTTCGCCCAGACGTCGAAGATCGCCGGATCGGTGCGCAGCGTCTCGATCTTGACGCGCGCAGCCGCCGTGAAATCGAGGACGATGCCCTTGATCCCGGCGAACACGGAAATGTCGCCGAAGTTCGCGACGATGCAATCGGCGATGGCGTCGATGTCCTTCATCGCGAGCCCGATCTTGACGTAGCGGCCCTCGTAGAAATCCTCGAGCGACGTCGAGAACATCCGGAACGGCTCACCCCACAGCTCGTCGATGCCTTCCTCGCCGCTGCGGTGAAGGACCAGTCGGCCGAACTCGAGCGCCTCGACGAGGCAGCGTCCGCATTCCTGCACCAGCGGATAGTCGGAGGAGATTTCGACGCCGTCCGTCTGCAGGTCGACCAGGCGACGGAAGATGTCGTTGGCGCGGTTGAACAGGGCGCCGGCCAGCATCGCACCTTTGACACGCCGCTTCGCCGGATCGGTCTCGGCGTCGTAGGTGGCACGCGCTTCGTCCAGGCGCGCACCGGGCACGTTCAGCCCGTGCTCGGTGTGATTGAACAGGCGCCGCGTGAGCGACTCGATCAGCACCTTCTTCGCGCGCAGCGTGTCGGCGCCGGTTGGAACCGGATATGTCTTGATCCAGTAGCCGGAGTAGTAGACGCGCTCGACCTGATTGAAGAGCCGCCGGCTACCCTCCGCTGGCACGTCGTCGTCGGTCGCGAGGTGCACGGTACGATGGATCGTAGCAAGAAACATGCGTCAGCGTGACGTGGCGCAGAGCCTTGATTCGCGATGCGAATCGTCACGGTCCCAACCAGTGCGTCGACACATTGCACCGGCGCAGTGCGATCGGTGTGCCGAATCGGCGCAACATCAGACGTACAGTTGCTCCTCCGCAGCGATGGATTGAATGATGTCGACGAGCTGCCGCAGCCCGGGTCCGAGCTCCTCGACCTGGTAGCACACCCAGACCTCGTAAGGCGGAATCGCGGGAACGACCGTCAGTTCCCTGGCCAGGCCCTGCTCGACATAAGGCTTCATCAGCCGCACCGGGATCAAGCCGATGGCGAGTCCGCGCAGGATGATCCGGATCGTCGCCGTCACTTCGTTGCAGGTGCTAAGACGCGTTGGTGAAGCGCCCGCCTGTCGAAACCACTGCATGACGCTTGCGTTCTGACGTGCCGGTGGCGGCGTGATGATCAAGTGGTGCTGCGCGAGACTTTCCGGCGAGAGAACGTGGTCGTCGAACTCCTGCGACGAGGCGGCGAACCAGGCGTGGCGATTGAGGCCGATGCGCTCGCGGTGGACGTGCTCGGCGATCCGATACTCCGCCGTGACGGCGAGATCGAGCTTGAAGTCGTTCAGCAGGTCGCTGATCGTCTTGCTGTCGCCCACGTAGACCGTGGTCTTGAGGTCGGGATGGCGCCGCCGCAGGCGATCCAGCAGGAGGTCGAGGCCGACCAGGGCAAAGCTGCCGCTGACACCCAGGCGCAAAGTGCCGCGCAAGGGATCGCCCGTGGTGACGCGCAGGGCCATCTCGTCGGCCGTGCTGAGCAATTCGCTGGCGTAGCCGAGCAGGCCGGCGCCTTCCGAAGTGATGCGCAGCTTGCGGCCGCTGCGCTCGAAGACCTTGACGCCAAGCGCGAGCTCCAGCTCGCGGATGCGGCGGGACACGGCGGGCTGCGTGAGATTCAGGTGCCGCGCGGCGGCATGGACGCCGCCCAGCCGGGCGGTGCGCTCGAAGGCGCGGATCTGCGCCAGCGTGACGTTGTTGTAAGCGGGCATCGCGTCCAATCCATGCGGTTTCCGCATCGATGTTCCGCCATTGAGCAGGCTCTGGCAAGCCGTCGGCGGGCGACCGATAACGTTTGCGCATCATTTGTGCGGAAGATTCTCGATTGGACACGCGACCCGCACCACGCCAGCATTCAGTCATTCGAGCGCCCGTTCCGACCGTGAACCGTGCGCCACGTCCTCCGGAGGAGCTCATGACGCATCGCATCGCCACCCTCGTCGTCGCGCTAGGCGCATCGATCCTCTCTGCCGCTGCCGGGGCGCAACCTGCCGCGTATCCCAGCCAGCCGATCAAGATCATCGTGCCCTTCACGCCGGGTGGCGGCACGGACCTCACGGCGCGCATCGTCGCCGAGGCGCTCACGAAATCGCTCAACCAGAGCGTGGTCGTCGAGAACAAGCCCGGTGCCGCGTCGCAGATCGGCATCGACTTCGTCGTCAAGGCCAAGCCCGACGGCTACACGCTGCTGTGGACGTCCGCCGACGGCATCTCCGTCTTGCCCGCGGTCAAATCCACCATCCCATATCGCATTCCCGAAAGTCTCGAGTTCGTATCGTCCTTCGCGTCGTACCCGCTGATCGTCGGCGTCAACAGCAAGCTTCCCATCACCGACTTCAAGAGCCTGGTCGCGTATGCGAAGGCCAATCCCGGCAAGCTCAACTATTCGAGTTCCGGAACCGGCGGCGGCGGCCACATGCTGCCGGCATACATGGCGAAGGTGCTCGGCCTCGACATGACGCACATCTCCTACGAAAGCGCGGCGCCGGCGGTGGCCGCGGTCGCCGGCGGGCACACGCAAATGTCGTTCGTAGCACCTTCCACGGTCCTGCCGCACATCCAGTCCGGCTCCGTGCGCGCGGTCGCCACCACCGGCCGTGCGCGCACGCCGTTGGCGCCGGACCTGCCGACGATTACGGAGTTGGGATATCCGCAGCTCACGGTCGACTTCTTCTACGGAATGTTCGCGCCGGCCGGGACGCCCGCGCCGATCGTAAAAAAGCTGCGCGACGCCGTTGCGGCCGTGCTGCACGACCCCGCGATCCCGGCGCGGCTGCGCTCGCAGGGCCTCGAGCCGCTCGACCTCGACGGCCCGGCGTTCCGCGAGTTCGCCGTCCGCGATCTCAATCACTGGAAAGAGATTTCCCGCACGATCGATTTCAAGCTGGATTGATCTCGTGAGCTATCAAGCAAGTCCCACGCGGTACGACACGATGGCGTACCGCAACTGCGGTCATTCCGGCCTCAAGCTTCCGGTGTTGAGCCTCGGCCTGTGGCAGAACTTCGGGGCCGGCCGCGATTACGCGAGCGCGATGGAAATCCTGGGCCATGCGTTCGACGCGGGCATCACGCATTTCGACCTCGCCAACAACTATGGGCCGCCGCCTCGCGGTGCGGAGGAGCTCATGGGGCTCGTGATGTCGCGCGACTTCGCTCCGTATCGCGACGAATTGATCATCTCCACCAAGGCGGGGTACCGCATCTGGCCCGGCCCCTACGGCGAGTTCGGCAGTCGCAAGAACCTGCTGGCGAGCCTCGACCGCAGCCTCGAGTGCATGGGGCTCGACTACGTCGACATCTTCTATTCGCACCGCTACGACGCGAACACGCCGCTCGAGGAAACGATGGGCGCGCTCGCGCACGCCGTGCGTCAGGGGAAAGCGCTCTACGTCGGCATCTCGAGCTATCCCGAGCAGCAGACGCGCGATGCGCATCGGATCCTGAAGGAGATGGGCGTTCCAGTCATCCTGCACCAACCGAGCTACTCGGTGCTCAATCGATGGATCGAGAAGGACCGCACGATCGATGCGTGTGGTGAATTGGGGATCGGCGTGATCGCATTCTCGCCGCTCTCGCAAGGGGTCCTCTCGGGCAAGTACGGCGCGGGTGCCCGAGCCGGCACGCGCGCGGAGCATCCGCTGGGCATCCTGCGCGCGAGCCATGTCGAGCCGCGCGTGCTGGAGGCAGTCGACCGGCTCGGCGAGATCGCACGCGCCAGGGGACAAACGATGGTACAGCTCGCCCTCGCGTGGGTGTTGCGCCGTCCAGAGGTGACCTCGACGCTGATCGGCGTGCGCACGCTCGAGCAACTGAAGGAGAACCTGGCGGCGCTCGACAACCTCGCGCTGAGCCCGCAGGAGATCGCG
This sequence comes from uncultured beta proteobacterium, assembly GCA_963707815.1. GTDB lineage: Bacteria > Pseudomonadota > Gammaproteobacteria > Burkholderiales > Casimicrobiaceae > VBCG01. The sequence continues at coordinate 285,235 of CAVPRK010000009.1, read as the reverse complement.
GCGATCGACGACGCGACGATGGACGGGCAGATCGACCTGTACCCGACGGCGAAGAGCTGGCTGAGCTGAAAGGCGGAGGAACCGGATGAAACTGACGACCACGATCTTCTGCGCGGTGAGTGCGCTGGCGCTCGCCGTAGGCGGAACGGCGCACGCCCAGAAATACCCGGACCGGCCGATCAAGCTGGTCGCGCCGTACCCCGCAGGCGCCGGAGTCGACATCACCGCGCGCCTCGTGGCCGACACGCTCAATCGTCTCTACGGGTGGTCGGTCGTGGTCGAGAATCGCGGCGGCGCGGCGGGGTCGATCGGCACGGGTGTCGTCGCGAACTCCAAGCCGGACGGCTACACGCTGCTGTGGACCTCGATCGACAACTACGCGCTGCTTCCGTCGTTGCGATCGGACCTGCCCTACAAGGTCGAGGACCTGACGTTCATTGCGCGGCTCTTCGAGAATGGCTCGACCTTGGCCGTCAATGCGAGCGAAGTACCGGCCAGGACGCTGCCCGAATTCGTCACGTACCTCAAGGCGAACCCGGACAAGATCTTCTACGGCACGGGTGGCATCGGCAGCGCCAACCATTTCACGATGGAGCTGTTCGAGCAGGAGGCGGGCGTCAAGATGACGCGCGTCGTCTACCAGGGCGTCGCGCCGGCGACGACGGACTTGCTGGCCGGGCGCGTGCAAATCATCGCGCTGACGCCGACCGCGGTGGTTCCTCACATGCCATCGGGCCGGTTGCGTCTGCTGGCCGTCACGCAGGCGACGCGAAATCCGCTGTTCCCCGATCTGCCGACGATCGCGGAGCTGGGTTATCCCGCGGCGACGGTCAGCGTCTGGTACGCGTTGAGCGGGCCGAAGGGTCTGCCCGAGGACATCCGCAAGACCCTCGAGAAAGCGATGGCGGGCGTTCTCGCCGATCCACAGGTGAAGACGTTCATGAGCGAACGGGGCCTGTCGCCGGCGCCGCTCTACGGCGACGAGTTGCGCGCCGCGGCGTTCAAGGAGCTCGCGCAGTGGCAGCAGATCGTGCGCAAGAACAACATCAAAGCCGAATGAAGATCACCGACGTCGTCATCCACCCGCTGCAGGCCGACCACGGTCACTTGACGTGGACCGCGCACGAGCCGTTCTCGCGCGCCATTCTCACCTTGGTCGAGGTCCGAACCGACGAAGGCATCGTCGGCATTGGCGAAGTCGCGAGCGGCCCGCAGTCGGTCGTCTGCGACATGCTGAAGATGATCACGCCTGTGATCCTCGGCAAGGATCCGCGCGGTCACGTCGACCTCTGGGACCTGATGCTGTCGATCACCACGCCGCGGCGCGGCGCGATCTTCGACGGCGACGGCCTGCCGCCGCCGCTCGCGCGGCACCTGCGTTGGCCGTTCATGGCGGCGATGGCGGGGATCGACATCGCGTTGTGGGACATCAAGGCGAAAGCGGCCAGCCTGCCGGTCTTCCGCTTGATGGGCGGCACGCGCACCGACGTCTTCACGTATGCGGTCGGTGGCATGTATCGCCGCGACGGAAAGCCGTCCGACTACGCCGCCGAGCTCGCGGAATTCGCCAAAGTAGGATTCGAAGCCGTCAAGCTCAAGTCAGGCGCGCTGTCGCTCGACAAGGAGATCGAGCGCATCCGCGCCGTGCGCGACGCGATCGGCCCCGACGTCCAGCTTGCGCTCGACCTCAACGCGGCGTACGACGTCGCGGAGTGCATCGAATACGCGAGCACCGTGGCCGAATTCGACATTGCGTGGCTCGAGGAGCCGTTGCACTGGTACCTGCAGCCGTCGGACTACGTGAAGCTCGCCCGCGCGACGCCGATCCCGCTCGCGCACGGCGAGCGCGAATGGCACCGCTTCGCGATGCGGGAGTTCATCGACTCCGGCGCGTTGCGCTACGTCCAGTTCGATTCCGCGCGCTTCGGCGGCATTACCGAGGGGCTACGCGTGGGCATCTACGCCGAGCAGAAGAACGTGATGGTGCAGCCGCATTCGTGGCCGCATCTGCACGCACACCTCGCGTCGGCGCTCGGGAAGGGTGCGTACGGGGCGGAGTGCGTCCCCAATCCCGCGATCCATCACCCGATCCACCACCGCATATTCAAAGGCGGCGCGTACTACGGCGACGGGCGCCTGCGATTGACGGAGGCTCCGGGTTTCGGTCTCGAAGTGGACTGGCAACAGGTGAAGGAGCTCGCTGCATGAGAGTCAACAAGCTGCGCAAGGCGCTGGCCGGCGACAAGCCGATCTTCGGGATGGGGTACTACTCGCAGAGCCTCGCGATCATGGAGATCATCGGGCATTCCGGGTTCGACTTCGTCTTCATCGACTGCGAGCACACGCCGCTGGGCATCGATGCGCAACTCGAGAACATCATTCGGGCGGCCGACTATGCGGGGCTCGGCACGGTCGTGCGCGTCAAGGGCAACGACGAGCACATGATCCGCAACGCCCTGGAGTTCGGGGCCGACGCCGTGTGCGTCCCGCACATCCGTCGTGCAGAAGACGCGGAGCGAGCGATCGGCTTCGCCAAGTTCCCGCCGTGGGGCGTTCGCGGCGCAGCGGGCGATGTTCGCGCGTCGCACTACGGCGCCGGCGCTTTCGACTGGAAGGCCTACGTCGAGCAGAGCAACAAGGATTCGTTGATCGTGCCGCTGGCCGAGGACCGCGAGTTCTTCGACAACATCGACGAGATCCTCGCGGTGAAGGGCGTGGACATGGTCAACATCGGTCCGCTCGACCTGGCGATGTCGCTGGGACTAGGGTCGCTCACGCGAACGGACGTGCCCGAGGTCCAGACGCGCTTCGACATGCTGTTGAAGAAAACCGCGGAGAAGGGCATTCACGTGCTGTGCCCGGCGTTGCCGACCACGCTGGAACAGGCGCGGAAGCTCGCGGCCGCCGGCGCCAAGGCCATTCTCTTGCGAAACGACCTCATCTGCGTGAAGAGCGTTTGCAAGCAGTACGTGGACGATATTGTCGGGCCGATCAGGGGGCGCTGACGACTTCCGTTTCGATGGCGCAGCTTGGCCAGAGTGTGGCTGCAAGTTTGTCGATGGGAATAGTCGCGTTGCAACGGCCTGGGGACCGTCGCATCATACCGACACGACATCGATGCGATGATCGTCGCAACCGCAGAAGGCTTCCATGCAACGGTGGGCGGTATCCCCAGTCGCAATTGCGACGTTGTTGGCTGTCACTGCACTGTGTGCTTGCACGACGATTTCGACGAGCCACGATCCGCTGTATCGCGCGCAGGCTCACGATTCCGAGATCCGTGTAACGGCGCAGAATATGCAGGTCGGCATTGCGTCGATCTCGATCGAAGTGACCACCGGCGCGATGACCGATTGCTCGGAATTCGCGGTCGTTCCGGGGATGACCACCCGAAGCATCATTCCTTGCCGCGTCGGGGCGGCGGTCACGAGCAACATGTGCACGTTCTCCGGCGCGCCCGCGGTCGCAACCTGTACGGCCCGGGTTCCGATCCAGACCAGCACGATGGTGACCTACGTCGCTTCGGCAGTTGCCACGAACGGCCAGGCAATCAAGGCGCCGGAGATTGCCTATTCGGGCGGCACCGGGCAACCGGAACGGATCGCACGGCCGGTGTATTGGCATCGGCAACTCAATCGTGTCGGTCGAATCGATCTCGGAGTGTTCCCCGATACCGACTATCGCACCGGCACTCCGGTTTTCGTCGATCCGTACAGCCGGTTCACGGCGGATCTCGACACCATTCTCGACGGCGCGTTCTTCAACACGACCGACCTTTTCGCCAATCGCTATACGGGCGACCGCCAGTTCTTCAACCTGTGGGCCGGACCGTTCGGCGCCAACGCCGAAGGTTGCACGCGCACGTTCACCGGGGATGCCCCGGCTGTGTCTGCGATCATGGACGGCAGCGCGATTCTGCATCGCAACGCCTTCCGCGATTGCGGGTCGATCACCGCGGGAGGCGGTGGCGCGGGATCGGTCGATGCTTCGGCCAGCGATCCTTCGTGGCTGCTGGTGCACGAGAGCGGACACTTCCTGTTCGGTCTATCCGACGAGTACGCGGGAGGGGGCTACATCCCCACGATGCCGTGCAACAACGTCTACACGACGCAGGCGATTTGCCAGTCGGCGGCACCCGGGGTCAGTGCGACGGCCGGTCAGTGCAGTCAAATCGGGTCCACCGGTTTCTGGCGCATCGTGACCGCGAACGAGACGATGGCGAACCGCGTCCTGACAAGCGATTTCCGCGACGACGCCGAGCGCTGTTTCTCGAACCGCATCTCGGCTTGCTATGACGGCGATTGCTACTAGAGAACGGATCATGATATTCCGTCACCGGGTGATCCTCCCGCTTTGCCTTGCGCTGATCGCAGGTTGCGCCTCGAAGGCGCCGCAAACTGCCGCGGCCCAATCGGGTCCCTCGCGCGCCGTGCAGGCCAGCGACGACAATCGTGCCGTGTTGGCCCAGATGACGCCTGGGTTGGTCATGCGACTCGACATCGACAAAAATGTCGTTCAACTTCTCGACCTCGAGCTCGCATTGGTGCCGCGCTCCACGCCTCCGCGCGGTTCCGCCGGCGACCAGGTGCTCGTCACCGGATGGCGCGGGACCGAGCGCGTCTCGTCGGTTGCGGTCGCCGATCAGAGGGTGAACGTACAGGAGGAAGTCGGCATCGTCATTCTCGACCGTCGCTCACTGCACGTCGCGTTGCCAACGCCGCGGCGTATCGACAGGATCGAGATCACCTTGCCGGGCGCGACGACGCCCCAGCGATTCCCGGTCGATCAGGTTTTCGAGCGAGCGTGCGCTCAACGCAACGACAGCGACCTGTGTCGGTGAGGGACTCGAAACCGGGAAGGGGCCGGCGCGGCGCACGCGCTTGGCACCATCTTGGCATCTAGTTGCGATTGCCCGCTGCAGTCGTCGGCCAAAGGTGCGATCGCCACCGCCAAACGATCAGCAGGGTACAGATCAACCCTGCCAGTCCGTAGAGAGTAGCTGCGGTGGGAAATCCTACTCGCTCGATGAGGGGGCCCGCCAGCAGCAGGCCGATGGGCAGGCCATACACGGCTTGCGTGCGCATGCCCATGATGCGGCCTCGAAGCTCAGGTGGCGCGTCACGCAACAGCAGCAGCGCCATCGGCAGCATGCACAGGCCGGAACACATCCCGATCAGCGTCAGCAAAACGAGGCCAACGGACATGCTGCTGCTGTGACCGAACGCGATGACCAGCACATGCCAAATAACGGCGAACGTAATCATCATCCGCGCTGGTCGCACCGTACCCGCAATCCTGCTCAAGAGTAGCGAAGCTGCGATTGCGCCGATCCCGGCGCTCGCAGCGAGGTACCCGAGGTCGACCTGATTCACGCCGTACACTTCACGCGCTACATAGGGCAGCAGCCCTAGAGTGAACGGGAAGAGGCATACGTTTACAAGGAACGCGAGAAGCAGGACAGCCAGTTGCGTAGGGGCTTGCCAGACTGCCCGGGCGCCATCGAGGAGGTTTCGCCACGGCGACGCGTGCGAAATGTCGATCGCAGATGCGCCTGGCGCGGAGATGCGCAGTGTGAGCGCGGTGCTGAGAGCGTATAGGGTGACGACGATCGCATAGGCCCCATTCATTCCTAGCATGGCCACCGCGCCGGCACCTGCCAATGCGCCCACGGCCCGCGCAGAATCGGTGGTGATCCGAGCCAAGCTGATCGCGCTCATCATCCGGTCGTGCGGCACAGTTTCGCTGATCAGGACGTTGCGCATCCCGAGATCGGAAGGGCGAATCAGCCCGGCAAGCGCAGCCACCGCCAGCACGCTCGCGGGTGACAACGCGCCGCCGATGGTGAGCCCCGCGAGAATCGCGGCCAGGAGCACGTACGCTGCACGCATCATGCAGAGCACGTTGCGATGACCGATGCGGTCCCCGGCCAAGCCGAACGCCGGAGCGATCAAGGTCCCCATCCATTGAAGCGAAGCGAACACCGTGAGCAGGAACACGGAGCCCGTCTGGGTCAGGATGTACCAGCCCAGGATCAGCGTCTCCATCTCGGCCGCCCAAGACGTCATGAGATCGGCGGTCCACTGAAAACGGAAGCTGCGGATGGCAAACGGTGCGAACATGAGGTCGGGGGCGGCCGATCAAAACCAGAAGGTTGGGGATCAGCCTCCGCAGCCGCTATTGCTGCGCGCGAACCACGTCATCGAGTAATGGGCTGCCGTAAAACGCCCCGCGCACGCTGCGAACATCGACTTCCGGCCAGCGGTTGCGCTGTCGAACGCCACGGCGATTGACCGGCTAGTCGCTCGTCAGGCCGCTGCTGACCTTCACCTCACGTAGGCCCAGCTCCTACGCAGGAAAGCTCCCTGCCCAATATTAGCAAGCGCGGATAACTGCGATCATTGACTTCCAGCGCGCTGACCATTTTTACAGGCGCGGTTTCTTGGAGGAATTCGACATGGCAAAGTTTCTCGTCCTGTACCTCGCCCCGCATGCCGTCGTTGACGAGTGGATGAAGACCCCACCCGAGAAGCGGAAGACCGAAGAAGACAAGATGATGACCGAGTGGAAACGATGGACGAGCGAGCATTCGAGCATGTTTGCGGACAAGGGCGCCGGAGTTGGCAGACCCAAGCGAGTCGAAGCCAACGGTACCTCGGACGCGCGCAACGACATCATGCTCTATGCGATCGTGAACGCGGACTCTCTCGACGCCGCGGCCAGGACGTTCCGCAACCATCCACACCTTGGGATCCCGCAATCCTCCATCGAGGTCATGGAGCTCAAGTCGCACGAGATGTGACCGGCGGTAGTCAGCCGTAGATTTCGCGCGTGGATGGGACGGTGCGATGACGGCACGCTGCGCATGGTAATGCACGCCACCGAAGCGTAATTCGAGGATCTGCGCAGGTATGGCAGCGACGCCATCGCCGTGCGCGGACTCAAGACAATGGACTCAAGACAATGCCACCTCGAAGGGAAAAGTATGGAAACTCAGGAGCTACACCGCGGTCGCCTGATTGATCATATCCAGCTGGTGGTACGCGACATTGCGGCAAGCCGCTCATTCTACGAAGCAGTCTTCGCTGTACTGAAGATCCCGCTCGGCGGCAACGCGGACAATTACTTCTGGGCCGACGAACTGTTCGTGTCCACCGCCGACAGCGAAGCAGCGCAAGGCCAGCTGACCGGTCGTCATCACTTGGCGTTCCAGGCGGAGGACGAGGCGATGGTAAAGGCGTTCCACGAGGTAGCGCTTGCCAACGGCGGAAAGGACAACGGCGCTCCTGGCCCGCGCAAGTACCATCCTGGTTACTACGCGGCGTTCGTGCTGGACCCGGACGGCAACAACATTGAGGCCGTTTACCACGGTCCCGCTCAGCGCAGTGCGCAGTCTGTGAAGCTCACGTTCTGACTTCGTGCCTTGCGGAATGGTGTCAAGTGCCATGCAGAGGGAGTCACCACGATCGCGCCGACGCCGACCCATACGGGCGGTTGACGTCCCGGCCAGGCGTGGCGGCAGGGCACATTAGTGCCGACCCCCTTCAAATCCTGCCGGCTGAGGTGTAGCGTCTACTCCGTGCTCATTTGCACACTACAGCCCACGAGAGCCCAGGAGGAAGATCATGCAATTCCGCAAAACCGTCATCGCAGCGGCAATGACCGGGGTGCTTGTCATCGCCTTCGGCAGCCAGGCCCAGTCCCAGGGCCAGAACCTCGAGAAGCTGAAGCAGATGAAAGTCGCGACCACCGACCTGAACATCCCGGTGGTACCGCAGACCGGCAAGAATGCAGATGCCATTCGCGAGAATCTCAAGCGCATCAAGCTGCCGCCCGGGTTCAAGATCGAGCTTTTCGCGGTCGTCCCCGACGCGCGCCACATGGCGGTGGCGCCGAGCACCAACATGCTCTTCGTAGGGACGCGCAAGACCACGGTCTGGGCGGTGACCGACCGCAACAGCGACGGCGTCGCCGATGAGGTGAAGAGCTTCGCACCGAGCCTCAAGTTCACCAATCCCAACGGCGTGTGCTGGACGCGGGACGGTTTTCTGATCGTCGCCGAGCACAACCGGGTGCTCAACTTCCCGGCGGCCGAGTTCTTCTACGAGGGTCCGGATGTCGCGGTGATCGAGGTCGTGCCGCAGGGCCAGCTGGTTCCGCCGGAGGAGGAAAGCTATAACCACGGCGCGCGCACCTGCCGCGTCAGCGACGATGGCAAGCTCTACATCACGCTCGGCCAGCCGTATAACGTTCAGCCGCGCGACAAGGTGGCGATGTACGAGAAGCTGGGCATCGGCGGCGTGATACGGCTGGGTGCGTTCGACGGCTCGGGCCGCGAGGTGGTCGCCCGGGGTGTGCGCAATTCCGTCGGCATGGACATCAACCCCAAGGACAAGGTCGTCTGGTTCACCGACAATCAGACGGATGGGATGGGTGACGAAACGCCACCCGGCGAGCTCAACCGCATCACCAAAGCCGGGGGCGAGCACTTCGGCTATCCGTACATTCACGGCAATACTGTGCAGATCGCAGGCTCGTCGGCCGCGGCGGACCTCAAGGGCATGCAACCGCCGGCGAACTGGACGAAGCCTCAGATCGAGTTCCCCGCGCACCAGGCACAACTGGGCATGACTTTCTACAACGGCAAGATGTTTCCCGCCCAGTACCAGGGCGGCATATTCGTCGCCGCGCACGGGTCGTGGAACCGCACCAAGCCTTCCGGTGCCCTGATCAACTTCGTCTCGGTGAAGCCCGATGGCACTGCCGACAAGAGCACCGTTTTCGCCGAGGGCTGGCTCGACGAGAACGGCATCTACCGCGGTCGACCGGTCGACGTCGCGGTGATGAAGGACGGCTCGCTGCTCGTCAGCGACGACTTCGCGGGAGCCATCTACCGCATCAGTTACTCGCAGTAAGGCCGGGTCAGTCGTGTCAGGAGGGGGGGTGGCCGTCTCGCTCGCCGTAGCGTTCGCGCTAGCGGTTGCCCCCTCGACGGCTTGGGCCGACGCCGGTGCGGGGCGCGCCAAGGCGCAGATGTGCACGCCGTGCCACGGCGCCAATGGCTTGGCAGTTGCGCCGAACACGCCCCACCTCGCCGGACAGCCGGAGCCTTATCTCGTCGAGCAACTCAAGGCCTACCGCAGCGGCAAGCGCCCGCACGAAGTGATGGTCGTGGTCGCAAAGCCCCTTACCGATGCCGACATCGCCGACCTCGCCGCGTGGTTCGCCTCGCTCGAGATCGTGCTCAAGAAGGAGCCCTGAGCACCGCAGGCGGCAGTCGCGTGAACCCCGACGACTTCACCGTCAGCACTCGTCCCGCAGTCTCGAAGCGTCTCAAGTAACGGAGGAGACAACATGTTTGCAAGAACTGTGTTGGCGGCATTGGCGCTAACGCTCGCCGCTTGCCAATCGATGAGTCCGCCCGCAACCGCGCCTGCCGCGGCAGCCGCACCCCCGCCCGCCTGGCAGCAAGGCCGCACTGCCGACCAGGCTACCTCGACGCTCGCGCCGCACGCCGGACGCAACACGGCTACGCCCACCGCCGAGATCCCGCTTTCCACTTTCAAGCTGCCACCCGGCTTCAAGGCCGAGATCTGGGCCACCGGCATTCCCGGTGCGCGCGCGATGGCGCGCGGCGAAAGCGGCAAGATCTACATCGGCACGCGCGGCATCGGCCGCGTATATGAAATTACCGATACCGGCACACAGCGCGTGAGTCGCGTAGTCGTTGACAAGCTGGTGCAGCCGGCCGGTGTCGCAGTCAAGGACGGCTCGCTGTACGTGATCGCGATCGACAAAGCGCTACGCTACGACGGCATCGAAAAGAATCCGGCGGTCGCACCCGTCGACATGACCGCCGTGTTCAGCTTGCCCAAAGAGCAGCATCACAACTGGAAGTACATCGCTTTCGGGCCTGACAACAAGCTGTACGTGCCGTTCGGCGCGCCCTGCAATATCTGTGAGCCGACCGCCGAATACGCGCAGATCCGTCGTTACAACGCCGACGGCTCCGGCATGGAAGTGATCGCGCGCGGTGTGCGCAATACGCAGGGCTTCGCATGGCACCCGGTGACCAAGGAGATGTGGTTCACCGACCACGGCCGCGACTGGATGGGTGACAACGAGCCCGAAGACGAATTGAACCGCATGTCGAAGACCGGCGCCAACTTCGGCTTCCCGTACTGCCACGCCAACGGCGTGCCGGACAAGGACATCAAGAAGGCCAATCCCTGCGACGGCGTGACGCTGCCGGCGACCACGATGGGGCCGCATGCGGCGGTGATGGGCATGCACTTCTATACCGGGACCATGTTCCCGGCCGAGTACCGCAACGTGATGTTCGTGGCGCGCAAGGGTTCGTGGAACCGCACCCAGAAGTACGGCTTCGACGTGGTCACGGTGCGCACGGATGCCGACGGCAAGAACCCGAAAGTCGAGCCTTTCATGACCGGCTTCCTCGATGCAAGAAGTGACGAGTTCAGCGGCCGGCCCACTTACATGCTGCAGTTGCCCGACGGTTCGCTGCTCGTCTCCGACGAACAGCTCGGCGCGATCTACCGCATCACCTATGGACGGTGAGTGCGGGGCGCGCCTCGGTGACAGGGCGGGTGGCGAGGCTGGCAGCGGCCTCGTCACTGCTGCTCGCGCCCGTCATCTTGTGGGCGCAGCAGCCCCCGCCCGCAACGCTGGCAGCCTGCAACGCCTGCCACGGGCCGGGCGGCAACTCGCAGATCGCGCAGACGCCTTCGTTGGCCGGCCAGCCGAAACTCTTCATCGAGAATCAATTGGTGCTGATTCGCGAGGGACTGCGCGAAGTCGAGTCGATGAAGGAAGTGATGGCCGGCATGACCGACGAGACCATCGTCGCGCTGGCGCGGCATTTCGCCGCGCAGAAGCCGGTCGTGAAAACCTCGCCGGTAAATGAGGAAAAGGCGCGCCTCGGCGCTGTGACGGCGAGCAAGATGCTGTGCGGCACTTGTCATCTTCCTGACTACGCTGGTCAGAAGCAGGTGCCCCGCCTTGCCGGGCAGGACGAGGCATACCTCGTGCAGTCGATGAAGCAGTTTCGCGATAACCCGGGACCCGGCCGCGACACGATCATGGCCGCGTCACTGTACGGGCTAAGCGACGCGGACTTGGCCAATTTGGCCAGCTTCCTCGCCACCTTCAAGCCATGACTTGGTGACCGGAACCGGGCCAGGAGCGGCTACACACGCAAATCGCAGATAGCGGTCGTTCGAGCGTGCTATGAGCGTGCAGTCGTGGGCTGAATGCGTGGTTTGCAGGTGATGCCGCCTTCAACGTAGCATCGGCAATCAAAGGCTTTGCCGTGGTTGAGTGGAGGAGGCTATGACGATCACAGGTCGATGTCTCTGTGGGGAAATTCGCTGGGAAAGCTCGGCGCCGCCGATTGTCACGCGCGTTTGCTGGTGCAGGGAGTGCCAATATCTCGGTGCCGGAAGCGGAACGGTCAACGCCTGCTTCCGTACGGCGACGTTCATCGTGACAGGCAAGACCAACGATTATCCGAGTGTCGCGGACAGTGGCAATCAGATGCATCGGCGATTCTGCCCGACTTGCGGGACGCCGCTCTTCAGTGAGGCAGAAGTGCGGCCCCATCTAATCTTTGTGCGCGTCGGCACCTTCGACGATCCGAATCTTGCCAATCCTGCGATGACGATTTGGACGTCGTCTGCGCCGAGTTGGGCCTGCATTGAGGCAGGCTTGCCGCAAGTGGAGAAGCAACCACCGCCGGCCGCATGATGAGTGACGCCTAAACGGTCCAAGGCATTTGATTGGTAACTGAAGCCGCCGGTCCGCATCGGTTTAACTCAGACCGTCGACGATGAAGCCGCGTCCGTTCAGAGTTGAGGGTCGTTGAACGGCCAGTTGGAGACGATCAGCCGTGCCGCCCAAATGGCCCGGAAGCGGTCATTCGAGAGGTTAATGTTAGCGAGGCGTAATGTTCTCGGTCAGTATTCTGGGTCCGCAATTGGTTCGGGTGATTCAGTGATTGACCGGCGCACGTTCATGAGCACGCTCGCGATCAAGCGTGGGGATACACGCATAACTAAAGGCCCGCCTTTGCGGCGGGCTATCTAACCTAGTCTTCGCTATTTCGACACGCGCACGACGGATCCCTGCAAGACGGGTAGCCCGAGCGCGGCGGGCTGAGCGGTTTGAACCATGACGAGCTCGTCCCCCCGTGGAAAGACCAAGATGTCGAATGTCAATTGGGGGGTAAAGCTCAGCGTGCCAATGCAGTTGTCACCAAGAGTATACGTGCCGATTGTGGGAGGTCCGGGAGGGGGAGGCGGCAATTTCACACCACCTATGACCACGGTACCGCCCGGAACGGTAAGCGTACCGTCGCCGTAAAAGCGAATGAATTCCCCGATGACTTTTGGTATGTGTTCACCGGAGGCGGCGATATTGTACCCGGACGCGCTAAACAGATATAACCCGCGCAGTGTTCCAAGATCGCAGTCCTTACTATCTGCCCATGCCGCACTATTCGTTCCCAATACGATCGCGACCGCCACAAGCATCTGCTTCGTGAATTTCTTCATGTGCAACTCCAATCATCTGTCATTTCCGGCCACGCGTCCAAATGTGGCGTCCTACTACGCGGAAACACCGCGAAGGTCCAAAGAAAAAACGCGGAGGATGCACGAGTTAATGGCGCTGGTGACATCCATTTCAGCAAACGTGTACTAGCTGTTGGGGAGCTGCCGTCCTCGCACATAGCGCTCCCCCTCATCGAGAGTTGCTGACAATTCAAGTCATGCAGGGTCGAGTTCCGAGCGGAACTCGGCTGCCTGTCACATCCGTTGTGAAGCCGACATGCCATACCAGCCCCGCGGCGGAACTAGCGACTACGACGACGGGCCAACGGGTGGAGGGGTGACGCGCATATCGCGTCAGGCGCGCCCAGATGGATGGGCGGGCAAAGACTGCGGGAACCATCGTTCATTCGGAGGAGCCCGCAATGCCAGCGCAGCCACAATGCGCGCGTCAACATGAAAACGCAATACCGGGTTCTCCCCGGCAGCACGCCTCCTGGGCGCCCCAAGTACCGCCGGCTTCGCGAGCTAGATTCCAGGGGTTTGCCGCTTCGACCTAGTCTTCAAGCGAACAGCAACAGCTCCTGCTCGCACCGAAGTCGCAATGTCCGCTTCTCTAGAGCACGACAGGCTGCAGTGGGTCGATGTCACGATGGCGACAGCGCCCTCGGCAGGCGCGCGATAATGTCGGAATGCCGATTACATCCGTCTTTGCCTTCCGCGTACGCGAACTGCATGCCGCGGACTGACGGCCGAGTGCATTGCTCAAGGACCTTGCGCGAGCATAGACGACGTCATGGAAGCCGGCGCGACCGCAATCATTCTTCCTTCGAGAGGGGTTCGAGATGCAAACTCATCGGTAGCGATCAACAAGCCTGAAGCGACCAAGTTCATCCTCGGTCAGACGGACTTCATCAAGTCCGTCAAGGACCTCAGCGAAGCGCTGACGTGCATCCGGGCATCCACCCGCCGCCAGTGACCGGTTCGCCGAGCGCATGCGCGCCCTCGTCAGCACACTCACACCCAAGCTACCGAAGGACCGAATGAGCGCTTTCCAGTCCGATCGACCTCGCGGCAAGTTGCCGATCGTCGTCGTCCTCATCCTGATCGTCATCGCCGCCGTCGCCGGCGGTGGTTACTACCTGCGGCCACGTTTCGAATCCGTGCCGCCGCAGATCGCCGTCTCGCCCGATGTCGACGTCCTGGGCGTGGCACCGCTTGAGATCCAGGTCACCGACAACGGGACAGGCTTGAGATCTGTCACGGCGACACTGTCCCAAGGCGGGACCGAGCATAGCCTCGCCTCCGAGCAGTTCGACAAACCCGTGAGCGAGAAGAAGATTGCGGTGGCCGCGACGAAGGTGTCCGGCGTGAAGGAAGGACCCGCCGTGCTTCGCGTCATCGCGCGCGATGCCTCGCTGTGGCATTTCTTCAGTGGCAACGAGGCCGTGCTGGAGAAGAACCTCACGATCGACATCACGCCGCCCACGCTGGAACTCATTGCCGACGACCGCTACGTGAATTTCGGCGGCGTAGGCGCGATCGTCTACAAGGCGTCGGCGGACACGGCGACCAGCGGGGTGAAGATCGGCGATTACTTCTTCCCGGGCTTCCCCGGCCAGGTCAAGGACCATCCGGACCACTTCCTGGCCCTCTTCGCACATCCGTACAACGCCCCGCCGGAAGCGAGGGCCACGCTGGTCGCCACCGACAAGGCCGGCAACACGCGCGAGATGCGGCTCGCCTACGAGCTCAAGAACGTCCGGTACAAGAAGAGCACCCTCGCCATATCGGACAGCTTCCTGCAGAACAAGGTGGCGCCGCTGCTCACCGACGTCACCGCGCGGCAGGGCGCGCCAAAGGACGTCTTCGTTGCCGTGAACAGGCGGCTGCGGAAGGAAAACGAGGACCGCATCACCGCGATCACGACGAAGGCCACACCCTCGATGCTGTGGAAGGACGCGTTCGCCCAGCTCAGCAACTCGAAGGTCGAGGCGAACTTTGCGGACCAGCGGACCTACACCTACAACGGCGAAACGATCGACACCGCGTACCACCTCGGCTACGACCTCTCGGTCACGAAGAACTACCCGGTCGAAGCCTCCAACAGCGGCACCGTGGCCTTCACCGGCGACCTCGGCATCTACGGCAACGCCGTGATCATCGACCACGGCCTCGGCCTCTTCAGCCTCTACGGGCATCTCAGTTCGATCGACGTCAAGGCGGGCGATTCCGTCGCCAAGCGCCAGATCCTCGGCAAGACGGGTGAGACGGGGCTTGCCGCCGGCGACCACCTGCATTTCGGCATCTATCTCGATGGCGTCGCGGTGCTGCCCGTGGAGTGGTGGGACCAGAAGTGGATCGACGAAAACATCACGCCCAAGCTGGAAGGGCGGAGCGGGCAGGAGATCGCGGAGGCGCAGCAGCCGGTGAAGGGAACGCGGAAGGGTGGGGGAAAACGACGGCGATAGTTCGTTCGCCACCCGGCTGCTCGGCTATTCGCCGGTGCATCACAAGTGATGCGGGTGCGCCGTTCGTATCCAATCACGCTGGGAAAAGGCCCCTCGGATGCGCAATGGGGCCGGCGGCTACCAGCTGGGCAATCGCAGCTGTCGGCCAACTGCAGTCATAGCGCCTCGCGCTCGATAGCAGTCGTTGATTGACGTTTGTCGGAACACCGGATGGACGCCGAAGCGGGCGAAGCCTTCCTGCAGGCGTAGTATGGCCGGACTTCCAATCGTCTCCAGGGTGATTCAGTGATTGACCGGCGAACGTTCGTTGGCGCAGCCACGGCGGCCATGCTCGCCGTTACGCGTGCCGCGCGTGGTCAACAGAGCGGGAAAGTCTATCGGATGGGCGTGCTCGTGCCATTTTCGGACTCCTCCTCGCTCTGGACGCGCGAGCGCACGGCGCTTGTCGACGGACTGAGCAAGTTGGGTTGGGTCGAGGGCAGAAACCTGATCAGCGAATACCGGTTCGCGAGTGACCGGCCGGAGTTGCTTCCCACGCTCGCGGCGGAACTCGTGGCGCTCAGGGTGGATGTGATCGTGGCAATGGCAACCGTGGCGGCCGTTGCGGCCAAGCGCGCCACGTCGACGATTCCCATCGTGATGTCGGGCATCGGTGATCCTGTACTTGCCGGGCTCGTCAACACCCTCGCGCATCCCGGCGGCAATGTCACGGGGCTCACCAGCCAGCCAGGCAGCGGATTCAACCAAAAAATGCTCCAACTGCTCAAGGATGCTGTTCCCGGCATGTCGACCGTCGCGTTCCTTGGTGATCCGGGGGATCCAGGTCTGGCGGCGCTGTACCGCGAGGTTCCCGGAGCCGCTCGAATGCTCGGACTCAGGCTCATCAACGTCGACACCCATGAGGTCGCGGACTTCCCGAATGCCTTCGACACGATCACGAAGGAAAAGCCCGACGGGATCTACGTTGCGAATAGCGTTTTGAACAACCACCGAGCCAAGCTGATCGCCGACTTCGCGATGGCTCGTAGATTGCCGACGATCAGCGGCAACAAAGTCTTTCCGGAACAAGGTGCCCTCATGTCGTACTGGGCTGATTGGTTCGAGATCCGGCGCCGGACTGCAATCTACGTCGACAAGATCTTCAAGGGAGCCAAGCCGGGCGATCTCCCCGTCGAGCAGCCGACGAAGTTCGAGCTGGTCATCAATCTCAAGACGGCCAAGGCGCTCGGCCTGACCATCCCGCAATCGCTGCTGCTGCGCGCGGACGAAGTGATCCAGTAGCCGAACATCGCGAGTTGGTTGCGATTGAATGTCCGGTTTGTGCAAGGCGCAACGGCCGGTTCGGGTCCAGTAGCGACCGTCCCGCCTAGCCAAGATCCAATGCCCGCCCGACCATGTTTCTCCCTTCAACCAAGAAGAGGAGAAGACCATGGAACGGAACGAACCGCGTCAGCGAATCGTGGCGAGCCCTGATTGGGCAGACCGGTGGGCATCTTGGCAGGGCGCTTACCGGCGCCCCCGCCCGCGGCCCGCCACTATGGGAGACCGCCCCCGAGTGTGCCGACAGCGGCCGGCAGTGGGACCCGTCGCTTGCGCCGGTGCCAGCGTACGAGTTCGATCAGCGCATCGACTGGTAGTCAACACCGTCGTCGGTTACCTCGCCCGACTCCGGGCAGGCGCACGGATTGATTTCCCTATCGCTTCGACGGCCTGCGCCTGCAGCGAGCGGGTTGACCCGCTGCAGGGCCTATCGATCCGCAGTTCGATCGGCGCATTTGACGGCCAGATGCACCTCGGTCGCTCTGTTGCTCGAGAGCAAGGTCAAGAGTTCGCGTAGGTTCATAGTGGCAGTTGCCGACCGTCGAAAAATGACGCTTTACACTGCCTGAACGCCGGCACGCGTGCCGGCATCCACACCGCGCTATGCCCGAAGAAGGTGCCAATGCACCGCATTCTTTCTTGAAGGATCTCGAAGCAGCGCAGGACTGACTGCTCGGCACCTCGACAGAGCGAAGCCTCCGTCAATCCTCCGGTGGTCGGAAGGGGGTATCGTTTAATCTCGACATGAACATTGGCAACCGACGGTTTGATAGAGCCTGAAGATGTGCGCATCGGAGCAACTGGCATCAGAGCAATCCGCATCAAGAAAGATATCTGCGTACGCCGGGAACCCGATGCAGCCCCGACACTTCGAGACCGTGATCATCGGGACAGGGTTCTCAGGGCTGTTGGCGGCCATCCGATTGCAGAAAAAGCGATGCAACGACTTTGTTCTGTTGGAACGAAGCTCCGAGTTGGGCGGAACCTGGCAGGCCAACTCATATCCCGGCGCAGAGGTGGATGTTCCAACCAGTCTTTACTGCATCTCGTTCATACCCTATCCGTTCAGGAAAACCTTTTCCCCGCAAAGCGAATTGCTCGCATACACGAACCATGTTATCGACAGGTTCGGCTTGCGAAAGCATGCACGTACGAACCAGACGGTGACCAGGCTCGCCTTTGACGAGCGCGAGTTCCTGTGGCACGTGGAGACCGAGTCAGGCGAGAGGTATAGCGCCCGCTTCGTGATCGACACCAGCGGGGTGCTGGCGAACCCGCACATTCCCAGAATCAAAGGTGCGGAAACCTTCAAAGGACCGATATTCCACTCCGGGCACTGGGATCACTCGGTCGCCTATGAAGGAAAACGTGTCGGAGTGATCGGCTCGGGATGTTCAGCAGCCCAGATCGTTCCGGCCATTGCCGGCAAGGTATCCCGGTTGACCCTGTTCATGGGCAAGGCGCAGTGGATTCTCCCGCGCTCAGACCGGCATTACGGTGCCGTAGAGCGTTTCGTTCGAACGCTGCCGGGCATACGGCACATCATCCGTTTGCTCGTCTTTGTTTTCTATGACATCAGGTTTATCGCCTTCCGCCGCTACCCGGGGATCTCGGGAATCAGTCAGCTCATGAAGGACCATTACCGGAGAAGGCTGAAAAAGCATCTGGACAAGTACATCAAGGACGACAAGTTGCGCCAGCACATGATGCCCGATTACGAGTTGGGCTGCCGGCGGGTCATACCGACGAATACCTATCTCCCCGCGCTGTCCCTTGACAATGTCGATGTGGATATCAGCGGGATTGAATGCATCACGCCCAAGGGCATCAGGACAAAGGATGGCAAGGATATCCCCCTCGACGTCATCGTCTACGCCACGGGATACTTCGCGTATTCGGACATGAAGAAGGCGCTGACGTTTCAGGTCCATGGGCTGGGTGGCCGCAACCTCAACAGCGAATGGGAAAAGGAGGCGGTCTCTTACAAGGGCATTGCCGTTTCCGGTTACCCCAACTATTTCAAGGTGAACGGCCCGAACACCGGCACCGGACACAGCTCGCAGATTTCCTATATGGAGGCGGCAACTGATTACATCGTTCAGGCCATTTGCGCCGTGAAACGGGACAAGAGCATCAAGGCCATCGATGCCAGACGCGACCTTCAGGATGCATACGTCGCCGACATGAGAAGAAAGATGCAAAAGACGGTCTGGCAGAACGCCACCTGCACCGCCTTCTACAGGAAAAACATGACCGAAGAAGTCACCAGTCTCTCCCCGGAACCGGTGACCGGGTTCATCCTTTCCCGCAAGTGGTTCCGCTTGAGTGATTATCGTCTGCTGAAGTGAAGGACGGTCGCGTTAGGGCACGCTTTGCCCCAACGGCGGCTTGCGCTGCTTTATGACCCTGCTTTGGCGCACTAAGCGGCGAGACGGCGGCGATCACGCACCGCGATCCCCAAAAAAGTGAGTTGGCGGCGTTGGTGCCACCGCCGCGCGGGTGTCGGCACCGTTACGAGGCGTGATGTTGCCGAACTCGCCGTACGCGGCGCAGTGACCGTCATCGCCGTTTTCGGCGGACCGTTCTGGCCGCAGTGGGTCGAGGCTGTGTGCTTTCACACGGCCTCGGCCAACAGCAGACGGTGGAAGTGACTACTCCGTTGCGGTCATTCGATATGTGTCCCAGCGAACGGAACAGGCGCACGCGTCGGCATAGCCTGTCAGTGCCACACGGGAAGGAATTGCTTACGATGACTGACGAAACGCAAGCGTACGATTCGCTCGACGCATTTTGCGTCGAATATGGATTCGACGCCGCGACCACTAAACGGATGCGCGACGAGATGGTCGCGACCGCGTCCGCTCAAGAGGGATCAAGGCGAACTCGCGAACGCGCTGATCAAGCAGTTCGCGCGCGGGCTGACCGTGGGGTTCTTTTACACGAGCCGGTTCAGGCGGAGCCGGACGTAGCCTTTCTCTTGCGTGGAATCTCAGGCTAGGCGGATGAAATCGCTGTAAGGCGTAATGGCCGGACTTTCTTTCGTCAACGATACCGCAGGTCAGGATCGGCAGGTCAGTGCACGTGGACGGGCTGGGTCAAGAAGCGCTCTGCGGATACGGGCAAATCGGGTTCCTCGACGCTTCCGCCGGCCGCTTGCTGTTGCTCGAGCATCCGTCGGAGGGTGGCGACTTCGTTGGTTATGTTCTTATGGAACTCCGGCCCTACCTGGTCGAGGAATGCTTGGTCTTTCGGCTTGGGCTTGGCCACGCGAATCTCGACGTGCGTTTCTCCGCCCGGGCCTTCCGAGAACGCGTAGGTCATTAGCACTTTTGGTGCGTCGGGCATGGGCAGCAGCGTTGTCAACGTCAGATAGTCGAACGGCCGCCAGTCGATCACTTCTTCGATGATTGCATGGGGGCCATGCATGCAATGGTTGATGGTGCCAACCCCGCGGCGGCCGCTCTTCGACATTTCGCGTACCTCGTCGGCCCCACGCCATTTGGGTCGCTGCGTGGGCAGGGTGAAATACTCCCACACGGTGGGGCGCGCGGCCGCGATATCGAACTCGATCACCATGGCTGCCCTTTCGCGGGTGACCTCGTTGCGCTGGCGGTCAGTCTCCGTCGACCATGCCGCTTCGAGATCGCGCACCCAGCCGTTCACTTCGCCGATGACGTCGACCGCCTCGCGGTGCGCGGAAAGAGCCTGCACGGATGGATCGATGCCCAATGCCTGGACACATGCATCGGAATAGAACGCATAGGCGTGGCCACTGAGCCGGTCTTTCACAGTGTTTTTCAGAAGACGATGAGCGACGATGACCTCGCGACCGGCGAGCTCCTCTCGTCCTGCCATGGTGTGCTTGATGAACTCGCCATGGTGGACGACGAACTTGAGGTCTAGGTCCTGCATGCTCTTGCAGGCCTTGCATTCGCAGGATGTGGCCTGCTTGATGTTGCGCAGGCGCTTGCGGAAAGCGAAGTACGTCGACTCGATGCCATCCTGGACGAGCGATCCATCGACTTTGTCATTGACTGCGTAGAAAAACGCCGCGTCACCCTCGAATTTGGCGAGCCGGAATGGTGGGCGCAAGCACCTCACCACGGTACCCATCACGTCGGCGATGATGTCGTGTGCGTGGTCGAGTTCTACGCCCGCAAGAAATTGGGTGTACCCGGAGATGTCGGCGATCACGAAACAAGCGGATTCGGTTTTCGGAAGCATTCAGCCCTTCTCCCAGCGCCGGTTGGACCACGTTCGCGCCCGGAAGCATGCGCTGGAAGTGCTTCTCTAGGCAAGAACACACCCCGGGAGCAGGATTCCACGCAGTGGGCGTACCGCCGTCTCCTCACTCGAAAGCCGCTGTCGGCGGCGGATTCAACCGGTCAACGCAACAGCGTGATGAAATCGCTCAGCTGGAGTCTCGTATTGCAGCGTCTTCCTTGGCCATTGAATGACGCACTTGTCCGCGAGGCGCACGCGCTGGACGTTGTTCGGCGCGGCTTCCTTGTATACGTCGATGTCGTGCACGGGCGCGTCTTACAACGCGAATAGTCGCGTTGCCACGCGGCGGGAACGGCGGGATCATAAGAAGGCGACTACGATGAAGTGATATTCGTTACGCAAAGGCTTCGATGCACATGTCCGCTGTTTCCAGCGGCATTTACTATGCGGCATGGGCCTTTCGCATGAGAGCGATGAAGGGTCGCACTGAGCAAAAGGTCGCTTATCTTCGTAAGGAGAGGGCCCATGGCCACCGCTCCAAGTCCGCTTATCTACCTGAACGCAACCACCGAGATCCCGTTCGACGTACGGATGCACCCGTCTGTACCCGGTTGGTGGGAGGCCTCCGGCCGCTTCAAAGTTGGCATGATGCTACGTGCCGGCATGCCCGATCAATCGGACTACGAATACCGCCAGAACATCAAGGGCACAGCCACGCGAATGGCCGGCGTGTGGGCTTCCGGTATCTGGCTACCTGTCGGAGCGCCGTCATCGCTGGCGAACAACTTCATCATCCCGGCAGACCCCAAGACCGGCGCCCCAGCTGGGCTGCACAACATGTGGAAGGAGGACGGCATTGTCGACCACGGGTTCAGCCGCCGCTACGGTTACCGCAATTCGCGCATGAAGGACGGCTCCCATACGCTCGACGGCTGGCATGGCGGCAACTTCTACTGGGCGATCGATAATCCCGGAATCACCGGCACCCTTGTCGACGGTCTGCAGCTGAGCTTCCGGTTGCACTTCGTCGGCGCCTGCTACAACGTCCGCGACAAGAACACCTACTTCTTCAGGGACTGGTTGTATAACTGCACCCGTACCCTCCGCAAGCGCAGCAACGGCACGTGGGCCATCACATGATCCAAGGCATCAACAAATAACAACCTGAACAGATTCATAGGAATCAAGAGCCAAAGCGAATCGGCTGCGGCGAATGCGGGCACGACAGGCTCGTGGCGTTCAGCTGCGAACGCCGCGGGCGATCCCCAAGGGACGCGCGGCTCTGAGCGCCTTGCAAACCGGGGGCGTCCATGTACGGTCCTTCGGCGTGGACACCGACAACGCCCGCAGCGGCGTTTTACAACGAGTTCTCCTAACGGTTAGTTGCGCAGCACATTCCGGCTCGCGATGCGCGGCCACGTAACCATGTGCGTGCCCCGTTCTCATTGCAATGCCGTTCCGGCTATAAGTACGCCCAAAACCCGACATACTGAGGTTGCCTGAAATCGCACACTTCGTGCTTCGGTCCCGCCGCACGGCCGTTCTACTGGGATGCGCGATGCGGCGGGTCTATCGCAGAACTACGCTAACGTACCGAACTCGACGTCGACCGGTGTCGGCGTCGTGACCAGCGTGCTGAACTTGAGCTTGCCGTTCGACGGCTGAATGCGGAACACGGCGATGGAGTCGGTGTTCTGGTTGGCGGCGTAGAGGAACGTGCCCGATGGATCGATGTTCATGCCGCGCGGCCACTCACCGCGCGTCGATTCCCATCCGATCACATCGAGCGTGCCGGTGTCCTGGTCGATCTCGTACATCGTCACGCTGTTGTGGCCGCGATTGGTGTTGTAGAGGAAGCGGCCGCTCGGATGGATGCGGATCTCGGCGGTCGTGTTGTTGCCGGTGAAACCCTTGGGCAGCGTCGAGATCGTCTGCACCCAGATGAAGGCGCCGCGCTCCGGATCGTAGTTGAACACCGTGATCGATGAAACGAGCTCGTCGAGCACGTACGCGTGCTTGCGATCGGGATGGAACGCCATGTGCCGTGGGCCCGACCCGGAGGCGACGGGCGCGAACGGAACCTCGTTCGGCGTGAACGATGCCGGTCGCGAGATCGAGATTCAAGCGCGTCGACCTTGTCGGCACCGAGATCGACGCCGAACACGTGCTTCGCATCGAGGTCGGTGAGGATCTGGTGCGCGTGCGGGCCTTCCTGCCGCGCCGGATTGGGACCCGTGCCATTGCCCGACGCTCTGAAACTCATCGCTCATCGGAGCGAGTCCGCCGCCGGCCACGATCGGAAAGACCGGGAAGTTGCCGCTTCCGTAATTGGCGGCCATCACGTATTGCCCGGACGGGTGCACGCTCACGTGCGTGGTGAAGCTTCCGTTCGCGGGCTGCGAGTTTATGAACGCGAGCGACCCGTTCGCCGGCGTTGAGCGTATACGCGCTCACGCGGCCCGGGTCGTCCTCGTTTACCGAATACAGATGCGAGAGCGACGGATCGAGCGCGAGAAACGACGGATTGGACGCCGCCACGATCTGGAATCGGCGTGAGGCTTCCGTCGCTCGGATTCATCGTGAACGCGTAGATGCCGACGGCGGAGCTCGGGTGCGTACCTCCCGGCGGTACGCCGGGTGCCGTATAGGTACCGACATAGACGAACCGCGCTTGCGCTGTCGGACGGTCGACCGGGTTGGCCACCCGGTGCGGCGAAAAGCGTACGCGGTGCAAGGGCGGCGACAGCCGTTGCGCCCAGAAGCGGAAGGAATTGACGGCGGGTGAGTGGCACCGACGCCGGACTCCGTGTTGCGGTTGGAGTCATCTGACAGCGACATACTCATCTCCTTCGAGCCAGTCCATGAAGTAGTCAAGGCGCTCGAGGCTCACCGAGGCCCCATCCCATTTTAGGCGGAATGGGATGCGCCACTCGGTTACCAGAGTCGAATGCGCAGCGCGACCTGTTGCGTGAGATCTAGTGGCTCATAACTCCATCTGATGTGACATCGTGATCCAAGCGCGGCAGGCAGGGACCCGCAGGTGAATGATCTTGCCGCGGCCGAGCCCGTAGCGATGCCACCACTCGTGCTCCTCCTCGACGTGCTCGCTGCCCCAGTTGAGACTGCACTGGAGGGGTGTGGGCATCGGGATGGGCAATTGCATTTCGGCGGGGGCTGCCGAAAAGGGGAGTTCGAACCGTCGATGACGGATTCCGGCCAAGCGTTCGCATCAGCAGGTTCCGTTGAGAAAGGGCTTGGAGCAGACTGTAAGCTTGCGAGGCGCTCTATCTATCTTCACATCCAACCTTACTTCGCGGCTTGCCAATGGGCCCACCGGATCTTGCGCGGCCGGTGCCCAAGGACGTGCGCGTGGGTCGCCGCCTGCTTCATATTGGCGAGCTGTGCACAACTTCAACCTACCCCCAGCCCCGAGCAACGAACCGGCGCTCCTTCACACGAGCCTTCTGCACCGCGTGCGGCCGTGCCCACGCCTGAAACGCCGACGGGATGGCGGCAGCGCGGTCGGATCTCTCACTACGGCAATGCCTTCGCGGGCAAACCTACGGCAAGTGGCGATACCTTCGACCCTGAGGGCCTGACCATGGCACATCGGACGCTCCCATTCGGCACTCTGGTTCGCGTAACGAATCTGGAGAATCAGCAGAGCGTTGAAGTGGTCGTAAACGATCGCGGTCCTTTCGTGCCTGGGCGTATCGCGGATTTGTCTTCTGCCGCGGCGCAGCGGATCGGAATGATGGTGGACGGCGTTGTGGACGCAGTGCTCGAAGTTCTTCAGCCATCGAAGGTACGCTGATGGCAGTGGTAGGCACGTCGAGGTGACCTGTCGCTTGGTCAGCAGTCGGCCACAGGCGGTCGTAGTGCCTCCTCCTTCAAAGCGGCCAGTCGCGCTTCATCATGCGCGTGAGACGCGAGGCGTCTTCGTTCGGCTTGCGGCGCCCGGTCGTACGCGTATCGCTACGCCAAAAGGTCTAACCCTGTGTACGCCGGTTGGCACCTGGCGCGCCGCCCCCGTGGCAGAGTATGCCTAGCCCTTGAAGCCAGCGCTGTGGCGCCTGTGCATCTCTAGCCCATGGTGCAAGGATCCCGCACATTGCCTATCTATCCCAAGGGTCGTAGGTAGACCACGGCGTTTTTCATGGCGCATTCAAGGAGGGGCTTCGGGAGTTTGGATCGGATCGACGGCAAGAACATCGTCATCGACGTACACTGGGCACCCCCGTATGAGTTTCCGCAATCAACCGCGTCTTTGATTGAGCGCAACCCGGCCGCGATCGTGGGGACAGACCTGCATCCCATCGATGCGTCCGGCCAAGAACGCCACGAACGAAAGGAGAACCAACGTGAATATGTCAATGCTTTGGTTCAAGCGTTTTCAATACATTACCCGGATGATGATGTGTGCTTTGGTCGCCTGCGGCATCACCGCGTGCACGAGCATGCAATTGGAGCCGAATGTGGAAGCCGAGAGGCTCGTGTCCCTGGCGCGGATCGTATTGCTCGACTTCTCGCGCGATCCTAACCAAACCTGGATCCAGCAAAACCTGAACCGCGCGCGAGGCGTGTTGATTGCTCCGCAAATCGTACGAGCTGGATTCATCGTTGGCGGATCGGGCGGCCGCGCCGTACTTGTCGCTAGAGACGGGCGTACATGGGCCGGTCCTGCGTTCTACGATCTCGCCACCGCGAGTGTCGGATTTCAGGCCGGCGTGGACGTATCCGAGGCGGTGATCGTGGTCATGACGGAGAAGGGTCTCAATTCCCTGTTGTCGACATCGTTCAAGATCGGTGGCGATGCCAGCATTGCGGTGGGGCCGGTGGGCGCAGGCGCGCGGTCGACGGTCACTGCCGATCTGGTCGCGTTTACTCGCGCCAAGGGCTTGTACGGTGGCGTCAACCTCGACGGCACGGTCGTGAACACCAACGTGGCATGGAACGACGCGTTTTACGGACGGACAAACCTGCTGCCGACCGACATTCTTATCCGAAAGACCGTGACACATCCCAACGCCGTGCCGTTGCTGTCTGACTTGGCTGCGGCGACTCGTTGACGCAAGACTTTATACCTGCTTCCCGTCCACCGTGCCGCCCAACCACGCGTTCAACCGGACCCGCCGATTCGTGGTTTCAACTTGCGCGCGTTGGCGCGGCCCGACCAGCTGCGTCTGCGTTCCGATTCCGCTATGGCCGATCGGGGTCGAACTGCAACCGTCGATGATCAAGCCGCTCAAGTTCAGACTGGATGGTCGCTGAACGGCCACGAGCCGACTTGGGATCACATTGCCGAAAGCAGTCGCTCGCAGCCGTTTCGGACGTCGTCATCGTGGCCATCTTCGTGGTCGGCTGCGTGGCGTACGCTTCGACCTGCAGATGCGCTACGTCGAGCGTCTGCTGGTGCCGTGGAAAGGGAGGCGAATGCCTGATGTCAACGCGTGTTGGCGGCGCGAGCGCGTAACAGCCCCGCGGACGGCTCGGTGACCCGCGCGTCGTACGGATGTTCCCTTTGCTTGTAGAGCTGGCGCACCCTTTTGACATACGCTCGCGTTTCCGCGTATGGCGGTACGCCCTGATAGCGGTTGACGGTCTGCTCACCAGCATTGTACGCAGCAGCCACCAGTGCCACATCGCCCTCAAAGTACGCCAGCAGCCAACGGAGGTAGGACAAGCCACCACGTACATTCTGCACGGGATCGTAGGGACTCTTTACATTGAACCGGATGGAGGTCTCAGGAATTAGCTGCATCAGCCCTTGCGCGTTCCTGGGCGAACGCGCCTTTGGATCGAAGTTCGATTCTGCCCGAATCACCGCGATCGCAAGTTGCGGATGCACACCATAGTCGGGGGCAATGCGCTCGACCAATTTCACAATACGCGCTTGCTCAAGCGTCGTTGCGACGAACGGCTCCTCCATACTTTCGAATACAGGCGGGTCGACATGAAAGTCCGGGACCACCGGATCTTGCATGCATCCGGGTGAGTACGCTTCGGCTTTGCTTAGCATTCGAAGAAGGTTTCGGGCCTGCTCGTGACCCTGTTCAGCCGCAAGAACTAGGAAAAACGCGGCCAGCCCGTCATCGCGCGCAAGGCTGCCTCGCCCGACCATGTACATCCATCCGAGGCTGTACTGAGCTTCGGCATCTCCCAGCCGAGCCGCCTCACAATATTTCTCCTGGGCGCGGACTGGGTCCTTCGGCACCACCCCATCGCCGTGCTCGTATGTGCGTGCTTGCGCACGCAGCATTGCGAACTGTGCCGATTGCTCCAGCGTAATCTCCGCGTGCGCCAACGCTGCCCCTAGCGCGAAGGCAACGAATGTGGTGGCGGCGGCAGCCGTATTCATCATTCGCATCGAAGACGCATGATCCACTCGGAATGCGACGCGAAGGCGGGTACAGTCGCAAGCGCTGAAACGCAACTCCGCTCAAACGATCGGCGCGACAAAGCAGGATAGTGTCGATTATGCACTGGTTACCACTGCATCGCCGCGCGGTCGATGAGCCACCTTTCGGGCACTCCGTCCGGCATCGGTAGCATCGCGACCTCCCAACGCTCCGAGCGGCCGCGCAGGTCGGCCAGGACTTCCGGGATCTTCTCGGCGGAATCCGTGCGCTCACGGTTGTCGTAGTCGAGGTCGAACAGAAGGTCGCGACCGTCTTACGCAGGTACCTCCACCGACCGTGCCGGATTACGCGCAGCTCCGGGTCGCGCATGCGCGAGGACGGTTGCAAGCGTTGATCGAACGCGCGACCAAGGGGAACCGGGCAGATGGCAATCCTGACCGTCGGAATCTAGCAGTTCAGCACCCAGCCGGAGATGGTTGCAGTTCGGCCCTTTCCCAGTAGCGAATCAGTGGCCCTCGCCTGAACGCTCCTGCGACGGCGAGGATGGCGCGGATTGGGCGAGGTATCGCTCCTCGAGTTGACGTCGCAACTGGTCGGCGATTGCGATTTCGGCATCGGTAGCGAAGGTAGCCGTCGGCTCGCCGCCGGGGGCGTGTTTGTACAGTTCAATCTTAAACATGATGGACTCCCCTCCCCATGGAAGGAACCGACAAAGGGCGTCGCACACTGAGTCGCATATCGCGTGCCAGCCATAAGAATGTCTTGTCAAAACAGAGCACGAAGCCCGCGTTCGGAGCAGCAATGCTTGAAACGAGGTGCTCCGTGTAAAATTTCACAACAGCCGATCAGGGGTCTAGCCTTTGCGGCAAGGCAACGGCTTCCGACCATCTTCAACTTCCGCTTCGGTCCAGAGACGGGAGGGCTGATGTCATACGGGGCGAACTGGGAAAATCTGTACCGTCGCTCGGCCACGTTTGTCGACAAAATCCTCAAAGGCGCCAAACCCGGCGATCTGCCGATCGAGCAACCGACGAAATTCGAGCTGGTGATCAATCTCAAAACGGCGAAGGCGCTTGGCCTCACGATACCGCAGCCGATGCTGCAGCGCGCGGACGAGGTGATTCAGTAATCGAATGTTCTAACTTGTGCCGTGCCTCGAGCACCGCCGGGGCTGCGTCTAAACTTAAACGTTGAATGGCTGCTCTTGAGGGCATCGACCGGCTGGTGTGGGTCGTTCTGCGACGTATGGTCGATCAGGCGGTTCACGGCCACCAGCGGACGGTAGAGCCGTTTTCCGATAGCCGACATTCACTCCGAATTCGCGGGCGACGGTCCTATGAACGACCCTAGAATCGGATCATGCCGACTCCAGCGCCCTCGTCGCGAGGGTCCCGAGAGCGGGCGGCCAAGCCCGGATATGTGTGCCTGGTCCTGTGATGTAGCGATGAAGGAACGGCAGCCGATGGGTACTTCACGTTGCCGGGCGCAACCCGGCGGGTGGCAAGCTTAGAAGCTGGCCGGCGATCCGTTTCAAGCCGATCGGATCGAGTAACTTCAAAGCGCGCCCTTCCACCTGAACCAACCCTTCGCCTTGGAACCGCGAGAAAAGCCGGCTCACTGTTTCCAGCTGGAGACCGAGATAGCTTCCGATCTCTTTCCGCGTCAGGCGGAGGACGAATTCAGTTGACGAGTAACCTCGGCGACGATAACGGTCGGCCAGGTCCAACAGGAATACGGCTATGCGCCCCTCGGCCCGCATAGAGCCAAGCATTGCCATTGCGTCCTGGTCACGCCTGATTTCCATGGACATCATCCGGTTCATGGTGTGCTGCAGCGCCGGCATCGTTTGTGCGAGCTTCTCAAGTTTGGCAAACGGCAGTGCACACACCTCCGTGTCCTCAAGCGCGATCGCCCCGGCGCCGTGTCTGTTGTTGCCGATGCCATCGAAACCAACAAGTTCACCGAGTATGTGGTAGCCCGTCACTTGCTCGTGACCGGCGTCCGTTAGCACGGTAGTCTTGAGCGAGCCGCTGCGGATTGCGTACAGCGTATTGAAGGAGTCCCCCGAGCGATAGAGTGACTTGCACTTATTGACCTTGATTCGGTGCACGACTAGGGCGTCGAAACGGTCTATCTCATCGCTCGTAAATCCGACCGGCAAACACATGTCGCGTACGGTGCAACTCCGACAATGGGTGTTCCGTTCGTAGAGCGGGATCAGAGTCGGGAACGCAGGCGCGGTCGTGCCGGCTACAGCGACTACCGACAATTTACTGACTGGCGTAGCGATCGTGGCAATGACGGTCGGCCGGTTGGCTTGAAAGGCAAAGCAGTTCAGGCTACTCCGAAACTTGCAGGGGTGCACAACTTTCAATTTGCCCCAAGGATTTGATGCGCCGGGGCGGCGCAAAGCGACGCACAGAGGAGAACATGACGCACGTCAATGATCGCGACACCCTAGCGCCTAGGATTCTCGCGTGTCGGATGGTATCGAGGTCATCTCGCGTCACTTCGGTTCAGAGCTAGTATTGGATGAGCGTGGAGAGGGTATGTCTTTCGCCGAAGCGTGGGGGAATCCTCGGATGCGCTTGCGGGCGGGCATTGCGGCCAGTAGTGAATTGATCCATCAGTTCCGCGAGGCAGTGAAATCGGCGGGGGAGAACGGGACGCCGACCAGGGAGGTCCAGATTCGAATGGATCACCTTGTAATGATCTCGACGTTACTCACAGATGTATTTTCGGAAGAGCCTGGGACCAAGGTCAAGGAGTAAGAATCCTTGCCGTGGACTTCCTGCCGGGCGATTCGACCCGCCGGAGTAAGTCAAAGCTTTCTCGGGATCGCTGCGAATATCGGGCAGTCGACCATGGCCGTGCAGGTTCGCCCAGGAGGTCTGCTTTGCTAGGAGTGCGGTGGCTGCTGTGGGGTCGCAAGGAGTCACCGCCATCGTCCGCGTTCGGCGGTCACTTCACTTGATAGCCGAAAGCGGCGTTGCGTGACCGTTGCACCCGCTATGCGCGTGCGGCGAGCGCGACGAGCGCTTCGTGGATGTCGCGGTCGATGACGATACCCTCGCGCAGGTTGCGCGCGCGCTGCGCGTACGAATGTTCCGACGGCAGTCTTATCGATTCGATCCCGGGCAAACGCGGCGTCGCCTTGACGGCTGCGAGACTCTCGGAGAGCGCACGTCGGTACTCGTCGAGCGGTGTGAGCAGGTCGGGCTTGAATGCGAGCACGAGGTATCCCGCGCGATCCGGATCGTCGGCCGACCCGGCGAGGATGCCTAGCGCCTGCATTGCGAGCGCGAGCGCAAAGCCCTTGTGCGCACCGAAGAAGAGGACGGCGCCATGCTGTGCGGCGGCTGGATCCTGCGTCGGTTGCCCATGCGCGTCGATCGCGAGTCCGGGCGCGAGGGGCTCACCACGGCGCACGCGCAGTGCAAGATCCGTAAACATGAGCGTCGACATGCCGACGTCGACGAGCAGCGGATCGACCGCCATGGGAAAGCCGAACGCGATCGGGTTCGTCCCCATGGTGGGTCGCGCGCCACCCGGCGGTGCGACCACGTGACGCGCGCTTACGGTGTGGAGGCCGATGAGCCCGGCACGCGCGATCATCTCGACGTAGTACGCGCCGCGCCCGCTCATCCACGTATTGGCCACGCCCACGATGGCGAAGCCCGTGGCACTCGCGCGCGCGATCGCATCCTCCGTGGCCCGCTTCACGGTGTACATCCCGTTCTGGCCGCCCCCGTCGTATTGCGCGGACATCGCGGTCTCGTGCCGCAGGCGCATCGGTCCGTGAGCGGGGCGTCGTCGGCGGAACTCGACCACGTTGAGGACCTTGGGCAAGCCGGAGTACTCGTAGCCGCACAGCGCCGCATCGAGCATGTGATCGGCGAGCGCCGCTGACTCGTCGTCGCCGAAGGCGCCACCGCGCAGCGCGAGGAAGGCCAGTTGCCGCGCGGCTTCGGGCTGCAGACGAACCCGTTGCGAACCCTCGTCGCTCATGCGTGACCGGCGCCCATCACGCCTTGCTCTCGTCCTTCGGAGGCGCGAATCCGAACCAGCGCCGCGGCGTATCCCACAGCACTTTCGCCTGGTCCGCGCGATCCGGGAGCCAGCGGTCGAGCGTAGCTCGCGTGGGACCGTAGTCATAGCGGGAAGGAAGCCGCACGAACGGCCAGTCCGAGCCCCACACACAGTTGTCGAGCGTAAATGCGTCGACGAGCGCCTGCACGAATCGGTCGCAGTCGTCGTAGGGCCACGGTCGCTTCGAATAGCGGAACGGGCCCGATAGCTTGACGGCAGCCTGTCCACGGCGACCGAGCTCGAGAACCGCGGCGAAGCCCGGCTGATCCAGGCCGCGCGCAGGATCGGGGCACGCGCAGTGGTCCACGACCACGCGGACGCCCACGCGATCCAGGATGGGGAGGAGCTTCAGCACCTCGTCGTCATGGAAGTAGATCTGCGCGAACCAACCCACGTCCTTGATCCGCTCGAGCAAGCGCAGGCCCGCCGCGCCTTCGAGCGAGGTGGCGCCTTGGAACAGCGTGTTGAAGCGCGCGCCGATCACTCCGCCGTCGGCGAGCTCGCGCATTTGCGCGTCGGTCGTATCGTGCCCCACGAGCGCGACACCGCGAAAACGGTCGCCCGACGCCGCGATTGCCGCGAGCAGGCATCGGTTGTCGGTGGCGTAGCCTGCGAACGGGTTGACGAGAAGGCCGTGCGTCATGCCGTGCGCCGCCAGCACGGTTTGGAATTCGAAGGCGGTCCCGCATTCGTTGGCCTGCGGCCGGTAGCCGTGGGGATTGGTGAATGGGAAGCGCGCGGTGTCGAACACGTGCGCGTGGCTGTCGACGGCGTACATGGCGGCGTTGCCTATTCGGGCTTGATCCCGG
Source organism: uncultured beta proteobacterium (assembly GCA_963707815.1). GTDB lineage: Bacteria > Pseudomonadota > Gammaproteobacteria > Burkholderiales > Casimicrobiaceae > VBCG01. Next base: position 253,403 of record CAVPRK010000009.1, on the reverse strand, counting down.
CGTCCCTCACCAACGTGTTCCATGTCCTGATCTCGTTGCGCAGGTAAGTGCCGAATTCATCAGGCCCGAGGGGCTGAATGTCGAAGCCGATGGACGTGAGCTTGTCGCGTACTTCGGGTGTGGCGAGCGTCGCGCGCATCGCCTCGTAGAGCTTGGCGGCGAGGGCCGGCGGGGTCTTGCCGGGCATGAAGAGCCCGGTCCACGCGGAGACGTCGAAGTTGGGCACGGTATCGGCGAGCGTCGGGACGTCCGGCAAAAGCGCGGAACGCTTCGGCATCGTCACTGCCAGCACGCGCAGCTTACCCGCCTTGACCTGCGGCATCGTGACAGCGAAGTCGGCGATCGCGACCTGCACGTGATTGGCCACGAGGTCGGTGACCGCCTGGGGGCTCGACTTGTACGGCACGCTCACGATGTCGACTCCCGCGCCGCGCTTGAAGGTCTCCATTCCCACCAGCGTGGCCGCATTGGGCGTGGCGTAAGAGAGCTTGCCGGGATTTTGTTTCGCGTACGAGACGAGCTCGGCGGCCGTCGTGGCAGGCACGTCCTTGTTCACCACCAGCATGAAGGGCAACAGCCCGATGCGCGCTGCCGGAAGCAGGTCGTTCACCGGATCGTACGGAAGCGTCTTGTAGACGTTGGGATTCACCACGTTGACGCTCGCCCCGCCCACGAGCACGGTTTGCCCATCCGGTGTTGCCTTTGCGACATACTCGGCGCCGATGATTCCATTGGCACCGGCCTTGTTCTCGATGACGATCGTCTGGCCGAGCCGCTCGCCGATCCCCGGCGCGATGATGCGGGCAACGTTGTCGGTGTAGCTGCCGGCCGCAAACGGGACGACCCAGCGCATCACGGGCTGCTGCGCCAAGGTATACCCGCTCGGCAGAGCAAGCGCGAGCGCGGCAGTGACGGCCAGGCGCGCAAAGGCGCGGCGCGAACGCGCCGCGGGACGCATCGGATTGTTCATGTCATTCCTCCTGAACTACTTTACGACGCAGAACTACGGCTTGCGTTGTCGCCGTACAGCTCGTCGTACTTCCGTTCGTACGCGTGATAGTCGAGCGCTTCGTACAGCTGCACACGGGTCTGCATGAGATCGAGCATCGATGCCGGCGTGCCATCGCGCAGGATCGCCTCGTACACGCGCGTCGCCACGCCTGCCATCGCCCGTGCCGCCGATAACGGAAACAACGCGGCCGCCACGCCGGCTTCGCGAAGTTGCGCGACCGTGAAGCCCGGTGTCAGCGAGAATTCGGTGATGTTGGCCATAACCGAGTGTGGCTGGTCGAGCGCCTCGACGAAGGCGCGGTACTGCGCAAGGTCGGTCACGGCCTCGGCGAAGATCATGTCCGCCCCGGCCTCCATGTAAGCACGCGCACGCTCGATGGCGGAGTCGAGGCCTTCCTTGGTGAGCGAGTCGGTGCGCGCCACGAGGAAGAAGCCCGGGTCGGTGCGCGCATCGACACATGCCTTGATGCGATCGACCATCTCGCCGGTGGAGACCATCGACTTGTTGGGACGGTGGCCGCAGCGCTTCAACGCCACCTGGTCCTCGATGTGGATGGCGGCGGCGCCATCCTTGATCAGACCCTTGATGAGCCGCGCGATGTTGAAAATGCCTCCGAAACCAGTATCGACGTCGACGAGCAGCGGCAGTTCGCAGGCGTCGGTGATGCGCCGCACGTTCTCGAGCACTTCGCTCATGGTCGTGAGCGCGAGATCCGGCAGGCCGTAAGAGTGCGTGGCCATGCCGCCGCCCGCGAGATAGATCGCCTTGTGCCCCGCGCGTTGCGCGAGGATCGCGCAGAACGGGTTGATCGTGCCCACGATGGTGAGCGGTTTTTCGGTTTCGAGCGCGGCGCGGAAACGCGCGCCGGCGCTGGCCGTAATCACGGTGCGGTCGATGAGCATGACGGTGTTTCAACCTCCTTGGTCGAAAGCGGCGCGGCCCGCAGTGGACGGCGGCCGGGTTTGTTCACATTGTGGGACGAGCTCCGGCCCGATTACAATCGCGTTGCGCAGTGCGGAACAGCCTGGCTTCCTCACAGCGTGCCTTTCACATGACCGCTCCTCGCGAGAACGTCAACGCCGTCACCCGGGCCCTGGAAGTGCTCGATGCGTTCGGCGCCCACGAGCAGGGCATGTCGCTTGCCGAGCTGAGCCGCCGCCTGCAAATGGGGAAGCCGACGCTGCTGCGCACGGCGCGCACGCTCGCCCGTTCCGGATATCTCGTGCAGATGGAGGATCGCCGCTGGCGGTTGGGTCCGGCCGCGGGATGGCTAGGCGTGCGCTACCAGACGTCGTTCGACGCCAACGATGCGATCGACCTCGTTCTGCGTCGTCTCGCGGGAGGCACGCGAGAATCGGCGGCGCTCTTCGTGATCGACGGCAACAGCCGCACTTGCGTCGCACGCGTCGACCGCCCGAGCCTCACCCGCCACCACATACGGCCCGGCGAGATGCTGCCGCTCGACCGCGGCGCGTCGGGCCGCGTCCTGACGGCATTCGCTGGCGCAGCGGGGCCGTTCTACGAGACGATTCGCCGGCGCGGCCACTACGTATCGCTGGGCGAGCGCGACCGGGCGATGGCAAGCATTGCCGTGCCGGTGTTCGACGCACGCCGGCGGCTCTTCGGCGCGATGTGCGTCTCGGGCCGGCTCGATCGCCTGGACCAGGCGCAGCTCATGCGTCACCTGCCGCGCCTGCAGGCCGCGGCAACGCAGCTGTCGCGCGCCATCGCGCCGCCCGTTGTGGACCTCGCGACTCTGGTTGACCGGCGGTGGAGCCTGCCGCCGTAGCGAGGGGTGCTTCACCGGCGAGCGTGGGCGCCGGTCCTGCGTAAACGGCCCTAGAATCGGGCCATGCCGACCCCAGGGCCCCGGTCGCGTGCGGCCCGGCAGCGGGCGGCCAAGCGCTGGTATGTCTACCTGCTTCTGTGCCGCGGCAACGCGATCTACACCGGTATCGCGCTCGACGTGGCGGCGCGGTATGCGCAGCATCTTGCCGGCACCGGAGCGCGATACACCCGCGCGAATCCCCCATGTCGGCTACTCGCCAAGTTCGCCTGCCCGAATCAATCGGTGGCGGGAAAGCTGGAAGCGGCGATCAAAAGACTGCCTGCATGCCGACAAGCGAAAACTAGTCGGCAAGACCGGTGCTGCGGCGCGTAAACTCCTGCTCGAGTGAGCCTCGTGTATATCGAAGTGGCGGCCAGTTTGCATGTATTCGCGCGACGCACACTCACACCAGCAGGCCATAAGATCTGATCAAAACGGTCTCCCTGACCGCAGCAAACATAGGGCGCAATATCAGCCGCCTACACGATTTCTTTGAAAAGAGAAACCAAAGACATGACTCGTAAAGAACCAGGTTTCGCGGAACGCCTACAGACGGCGGTCAAGGCGAAGCGCACGCAATTGGAAAAGATACGGGCGACGGCGCTGGCTCAACGACGCACAGTCCGCCGAGCGGCAGACGACACGCGTCGAAACGGCAGAAGCGCGCAACATTCGCACTGCCGAACACAAGGCCTCGAACCGGGTCAGCCACCGAACAGAGAGACGCACAACGCGCGGCTGAGAAAGTCAGGCAAGCACACGCTGTCACGGAAGAAAAAGCGCGGAAGGAGGCCGCGCGCGTTGCCCAAGTGGAGGCCGATGCAGCGCTTAAACAGGATCAGAAGGCCGCGCGCGATTCCAAATACGCCGCGCGCAAGGCGCGGCAGAAATGAGCAACGAAAGGATGCGGCCAGAAACGGTCGAATCGTCACGTTGTTGAAATGACGATCCGACATTTTGGCGCGTTGCTCGTGTCGGCAGTCATTGTCCCGCTCTGCTACGTTCCGATCGCGAACGGAGCTCCCGACGAGGAAAGCCTGGGCAAAGTCCAAGGGCTATCCCATGGGGACGCGCCGCCGGCAAATCGGTACGGCGTGAACAACTTCGGCAGTTGGTGAACGCGCGATCCAGACACGCCATGGACGAAAGTCTCAGAGTAGCGATAGGCGATTGGATCGTTGCCCAGGTGCTTGCGGGCAGCAGCGAGGTCGAGATCCTCACCGGTATCTGCGAGCGGATGAATCATTCGGGCCTCTCGCTCTTGAGAGCCTCGGTCGCCAATGATCTTCTCGACCCGACGTTCGACGCAAGCGGCGTGCGATGGGTGCGCGACCAGGGTGGGCTCGAGGAGGCATTCGCGCGCTCCGATGACCCCTTGGCGAATCAGGAGTGGATGCGCAGTCCCTTCTTTCGCCTGCTCGAATGCGGCGAGCCGATGCTGCGGCGACGCTTGGACGCGACCTATTCCCGAGGAGAGTTCCCGCTGCTGGATCGGTTCCAGGACGAAGGAGCGACCGACTACGTGGCATTCGCCTCGCTCGTCGGCGAGAGCGTGCGACTGGGGGAGGGCAGAGGAATCGTGGCGTCGTGGACCACGGATGCCTCGGAAGGCTTCAGCGAGGCGCACGTCGAGTTTCTGGCGGGAATCTTGCCGCCGCTCACCTTGGCCTTCATGGTGAGGACGATGAATCGCACCGCGCGCACGCTCATCCATACCTATCTGGGCGGCGACGCCGCGAAACGCGTACTCGCTGGCAACATCGTTCGCGGACGAGCCGAGCCGATACGTGCTGTCGTCTGGTTCAGCGATCTCGTCGGTTTTACCCGGATCTCCGATACGGCGAGTGCCGGCACCGTCCTCGAGCTCCTGAACGACTACGCCGAGGCGCAGGTCGAGGAGATCGAGGCGCACGGCGGACATGTGTTGAAGTTCATTGGCGACGGCATCCTGGCCATCTTTCCGCAGGAGGATACGGCGCAGGCATGCACCCGGGCGCTCGATGCCGCGGCGAAGCTGGGAGATCGAATCGCCGCGCTGAACGTGCGACGCGCTGCCCACGGGATGCCGGTCACGAGCACCCATATCGCGCTCCACGTGGGCGAACTGCTCTACGGTAATTTGGGCAGCTCCCGCCGACTCGACTTCACCGTTCTTGGCTCGGCGGTCAACGAGGCGGCACGCATGGAGTCCTTTTGCGCTTCCCTCGAGCGAGCCGTCATCGTGTCGACGGCGTTCGCGGAAGCGTCGGGTCACGCCCGGCGTCGCCTCGTCAGCGTCGGTCGCTACGCAATGAAGGGGATCGCCCGCCCGCAGGAGCTGTTTACGTTGGACCCGATCTACGCGCTCACGGAATCCGGTTCGTGAATCTGCCGGCCTGAATGCGCTTCGGTCCGACCGCGGCCAATTACAGTCCTTCGCCCCGATGACGAAGAGGAAGTGGCTTAACGCTCCCTGACATTGTCAGGTTCCCAACGAATGATGGGATGCAGTCTCGTGTAGTAGACGCGAAGGTCATGGATGTCCTGCAGCACCTCGGCGGGAAATCCCTTGCGGCCGCCGCGTTGATCGTGCAGCAGAGAATTGATATACGCCGTGCAGTCCTTGGGATTGTCCCAATGGGCGGCGAGAAGGTTCGCAATGCGAGGGAACCGGATCGGCAAGGCCTGCGGACGATATTCGAGCGGGAGAGAACTCATCCAACGTCGGGTCGACGGCAGGACGATGCTCGCGGGTTGCGTCTTGCGCTGGCCTGTCCAATCGGCCTGGCGATTCGTTGTCGAATCCTTCGGCGAGCTGTCGGCTGCATTGATCCGCGCACGCGCACAAACATCGGCCTCAGGCACGGCCACAGAGTGTTTCGGACGATAAATTGAAGTCATACGTATCCTTGCGGCACTGACGTGTGCGAGCCGTGCAAGATGGGCCCTCGTCTAAGGAGCGGACTCCTCTCCATACCCCCTGACGCCTGGCGCAAGCATTATCGTACTCGCAGCGCCCCGGCCCTCATGGTAAGGAGTGACCTCCCAACACAGTGGCAGTTCCGTTCAGGTCGCAACTCCCCCTACGGGCAACGCCGTCTTTCACGAAAGAACCTTTGAGCGGTCGTTCAAAAACCACTTTTGATCAGGGCTGTTTGGCACGAACGACCCGCGGCCGCGTTTGCGGATCATCGCGGGGGGCCAGGCCAGCACAGGCGTGCACGCATTGAATGGGCCTCCCGTCCGGCCTGCCTGCACCGGACGGGGCGAGCGATTCAACGCGCCGACTAACGGTCAGTTCGGAGGCTTGCTACCCGTCGCGGTGTAGAGCTCCGATGCCGGCACGACCCGGCCATGCAACGGCAGGATGCGGTCAACCGGCAGCTTCAGCTGCTGAAGGTTGTCGACGAGATTCGTGTTGTTCGGGTTCAGCACCGCCGGGGGCGGGCTGTTGGGTGGGCCCGGCGTAAACGAGTCTGCTTCGATCAGCAACTTTTCCTTTGGCAGGTACACCATCAGCAGCGTGTCGCTGTGATGGCTGTCCGCCGTGCGGTAGATCTCGACCGTGCGCACGCCGTCGCTAATGAGCTTCTTGTCGTCGACCGCCTCGACCTTGCCCTTCTTGCCCGACTTGGCGAGGTGATCCGGTGCGATCGTGCTCGGCGTCGCCAGCGTCTTCTGGAAATACGCCTTGCTCTGCGCCTGCGTGATGATGGTGGCTCCCTCGCCGGCGGCAGCGCGCACGCCGCCCGAGTGGTCGAAATGGTGATGCGAGTTGATGAGGTAGCGGATGGGTTTGCCCGGAACGAGCTTCTTGACTTCGTTGATCACCGGCACGGTGCGGCCGTCATTGAGCGGCGCCTCGACGAGGATGAGGTAGTCCTTCATCTCGATTGCCACGCTGTTGTGGGAGCCGCCTCCGACGAACCATACGCCGTCCGCGACCTTGTCGACGGCGACCCGCTCGGTCGCGTTGCGCACCGGGTCCGGAAGCGCGATGTCGGCGGGCGCGTTCGGCACGACTTCGCGAACGGTCAGGTCGAGCACGGGATAGCCGCCGGCCGTTTGCTTGATCCGGCGCGGGAACGCAAAGCCGCCGAAGTCCGAATACTCGTCGTACGTGGTCACGACGTCGGTCTCGCCGAGGACGGGATCGGGCACGCGCGACTCGACGCGGACCACCCGGCCGTTGTCGAGATACGCCACGGCACGGAAGCGGCCGGGCTCGGTGAAACTGACCGTCGTCATCGACTTGCCGTTGGCGCTTCCCTTACCGACCACCGCGTTGTGGCGCAATGCCGCCTTCATGACGCCATACGGCGTGATCCACAGTTGGTGGACGCGGTCGTTGACGAAGCGCGGGCCGGGTGCGGGGCCGCCGGGCGTCTGGTTCCACGCGTAGTTGCCATACAGGTACTGCTCGTTGCGCTGGGAGCCGGTGTGCGGATAGCCGCCGCCCCCGGTGGCTTCCGCGCGCGTGAGGACGATCTCCTCCTTCATCGCGCCGGTCTCATAGTTGATGGTGCGCGACCACGAGTTGAGCTTGATCTTGGGCCACGCCTCGCCGGGCTTGTAAGCCTGGCCGAACGTCCAGCCCCATCCGTCGCCCGCATAGCGAACGGACTTGAGATCATTGACGCGCATTGCGGCCGCGGCGCGCTCGAGCGCGGGATCGGCGGCGTTCGCCGAGCCTGCGACCAAGCCCGCACCCGCCAGCAGGCCGACGACGAACGCGATCTTCCGTGTCATGCTGATCCTCCCAGTGAGATGGTTCTTGTGCGCTGCCAATCCGGTAACAGCGGAACGCCCCCGATTGTTCCACTAGTCCGGGCCCCAAAGAAGCCGACGATGGCGCCCAGCGGAAGCATGACGACACTGAGACTGCCCTGCAGCAGCGAACGGGTCGGCGCGCAGCACGCCACCCAACACCCGGAAATCGGCTAAGCTGGCCCGACTTTCCGGAAGGCCTAGTTGTTGTTCCTCTGGAAGGCCTAGTATGTTGTTCCGATCGTTCACGGACGCACCTCCCACGAGGGTTGTGCGTAGTGCGGGCGGCTGAACGCGCGGCGATCTTGAGCCCTTGCAGGGTTCCCGAGCGTCCGGCGAACGTACGGTAGAGCGCTGCGACAAGCGCGGCGTGGACCACATTACGTCTTATCCACGGAGGACAGACATGTGCAAACTGTGCGATCAAGGCAGCCCGCAGGACCATGCCGCGTTGCCAGGCAATTCACGGCGCGACTTTCTGAAGGTCTCGACGGCGACGGCGACCGCGGCTGCGGCGGCGGGGATGAGCTTGTTGACCGCGTCTCCTGCGGCGGCGGACTTCGGCAACGGCACTACTCCTCTCGACACCGGCAAACCTGGGCGGCGCTACATCATTCGCAACGGTTCGGTGATGTCGATGGATCCAACCGTGGGCGACTTTGCCGATGCCGATGTGCTGGTGGAAGGCAGCAAGATCGTCGCGGTCGGGCGGAACCTGCCCGTGGCGGGCGCGACTCAGATCGATGCCCGGGGACGCATCGTCATGCCGGGCTTCATCGACACGCACCACCACCAGTTCGAGACCGCGCTGCGCAGTTTCCTCGCGGACGGAATCCTCATCAACGATGGGTCGAACACGCCGAGCGCGCTTCGCACCTACTACGAATACATTCTCCTCACCTTTGCCCCGGTATACCGGCCCGCGGACGTGTACATCAACGAGCTGTTCGGGGGGCTGAGCCAGCTCGACGCCGGGGTCACGACGGTGCTCGACATCTCGCAGATCCATCATTCGCCAGAGCACTCCGATGCGGCCATCCACGGACTCATCGATGCGGGGAGGCGCGCCGCCTTTGGCTACTTTGAAAGCGCGGGCGGCGTTGCCGGCAATCAGTATCCGCAGGACGCGACCCGCATCAAGCAGCAGTGGTTCTCGTCGAGCGATCAACTCGTCCACATGATCATGGGAGGCGAGGTTTACCTCGGCGAGCCAACCTACACGCAGGCGTGGACGATAGGACGCCAACTCGGCCTGCAGATCGCGGCGCACATCCTTTCTCCGTTCGGGATTCGCCCGATCCTGGACGAGCTGGCCGCGGGCATCGGGGGCGTCAACAACGACATCAAGATCAAGGATGACAACCTGTTCATCCACATGACCGGGATGTCGGATGCCGGATGGCAGGGAGTCAAGAACGCAGGTGCGCAAGTCTCGCTCGCTGTCCCGATCGAAATGAACATGCGACACGGCATGCCGCCCATCCTGAAGATGCAGAGCCTGGGCATGGAGCCGTCCTTGAGCGTGGATGTGGAGTGCACCCTGACGGCGGACTTCTTCACCCAGATGCGCTCGACGATGAACGTGCAGCGCGCGCTGGTGAACCAGATGGTCCTCGAACAAGGAACATTCACGCCACCGGACCAGTGGCCTACGCCGGCCGCCGGTACGCCGGCCCTGCTGACCACCCGTGACGTGTTGCGCTACGCCACCATGAACGGCGCAAAGGCGCTGCGGCTGGACGGCAAGACGGGTTCGATCACGCCGGGCAAGGAAGCCGACATCATCATCCTGGACGCCACCGCGATCAACGTGGCTCCGCTCAACCACGTACCCGGCGCCGTCGTGTCGCTGATGGAGCGCAGCAACGTCGAGACCGTGATCGTTGCCGGCAAGATCCGGAAGTGGAAGGGGCAGCTGCTCGACGTGGACGTGAGCAAGCTACGTCGCGACCTGGAGAACTCGCGCGACTACGTTTTCAAAAAAGCGGGTGTCCCGCAGGATCTGTTCAGCCCGGCTTGACACAAACATTGCCGAAGGTTGCGCGCTGCACGTCCCGGCGCGCAACCTTGGGATGCGAGCACGAGGAACCCGCTGCAGGGGGCTTCTGACAACCGCGTACGTGAGCGTCGTGGCGGACTGCTCGTCGTAGTTTCGCGCGGGCGCATGGTCGTCGACCGCAGCGGCCACGACCCCAACGCTGACACAACTCAGGAGGTCACGATGAGCACGACGAAGGTCCGCAGCAACGACATGAAGTTCGAGATCGTCGTCATCCCCGTCTCGGACGTCGACCGCGCGAAGGAATTCTACGGGAGGCTCGGGTGGAGACTCGACGCCGAGTTCGCCAGCGGTGACGACTTTCGCGTCATCCAGTTCACGCCGCCCGGCTCCGGGTGCTCGGTCATCTTCGGCAAGAACGTCACGGCGGCGGCGCCTGGCTCCGCTCAGGGCCTGTACCTGATCGTCTCCGACATCGCGGCCGCCCGCGACGAGCTCCGCGGTCGCGGCGTCGAGGTGAGCGAGCTGTTCCACAGCGACGGCGTGTACGCTGGCACCGACGAGCCCTATCTATTTGGGCGGCGTCGGACCGGCGGTCCGGATCCCGAGCGTGGCAGCTACCGCTCGTTCGCCTCGTTCCGCGATCCAGACGGCAACGGATGGCTGTTCCAGGAGATCACGACGCGGCTGGCCGGTCGCATCGACTCCGGCGTGACGAGCTTCGCGTCCGCGAACGACCTGGCGGAAGCGTTTCGGCGTGCCGAGGCCGCCCATGGCAAGTACGAGACCCGGATCGGCCAGGGGAGGGACGCGAACTGGCCGGAGTGGTACGCCGCGTACATGGTCGCGGAGCAGGCGGGCACGGAACTGCCGTCGTGACTGCCTACGACGCGATCGTCATCGGCACCGGCCAAGCCGGCCCGTACGTGACCTCGCGTCTCGCGGGAGCCGGCATGAAGGTCGCCGTCATCGAGCGCAAGCGCCTTCGGCGGAACGTGCGTCAATACCGGCTGCATTCCGACCAAGACGATGGTGGCGAGCGCGTACGCGGCGCGCATGGCCGCTCGCGCCGCCGAGTATGGCGTGGACGTCGGCTCGGTGCGTGTCGACATGAAGCGGGTCATGGCCCGGAAAGACGCGGTCTCGAAGGAGTCGCGCACCGGTCTCGAAGACTGGCTGCGGAGCATGGAGAACTGCACCGTCTATCAGGGCCACGCCCGCTTCGAATCCGCGCACGAGGTGAGCGTCGGCGGAGAGCGCCTGCGCGCCGGACAAGATCTTCATCAACGTCGGCGGCCGAGCGCTCGTTCCCGACATGCCGGGCATTCGCGAGATCGACGTTCCTCACCAACAGCTCGATGATGTCGGTGGACTTTCTACCGAAGCACCTGATCGTCGTCGGCGGCAGTTACATCGGTCTCGAGTTCGGCCAGATGTTCCGGCGCTTCGGCGCCGAGGTCACGATCATCGAGATGGGGCCGCGGCTCATCGGCCGCGAGGACGAAGACGTGTCGACCGCGATCCGGGAGATCGTCGAGCGCGAGGGTGTCGAGGTGCGCGTGAACGCGAAGTGCATCTCCTTCGCCAAGCGCGGCGAAGAGATCGTCGCCGGCGTCGATTGCACCGACGGTGCGCCGCAGGTCCACGGCACGCACGTGTTGCTCGCCGTCGGCCGCCGTCCGAATACCGACGATCTGGGCCTCGAGAAGGCGGGCGTTGCCGTCGACGATCGGGGCTACGTCGTGGTCGACGACCAGCTCCGCACCAGCGTCCCGGGAATCTGGGCGCTCGGCGATTGCAACGGCAAGGGCGCGTTCACGCACACCTCGTACAACGACGGTGAGATCGTCATCGCGAACTTGCTCGAGAACGATCCGCGCCGCGTGAGCGATCGGATCACCGCGTACGCGCTGTACGTCGATCCGCCGCTCGGTCGAGCCGGGATGACGGAGGCCGAGATTCGCAAGAGCGGGCGCAAGGCGCTCGTCGCGAAGCGTGCCGATGACGCGCGTCGGACGCGCGGTCGAGAAGGGCGAGACGCAGGGATTCATGAAGATCGCCGTCGACGCCGAGACCGACGCCATCCTGGGCGCCGCGATCCTCGGCACCGGCGGCGACGAGGTCATCCACTCGATTCTCGACGTGATGTACGCAAAGGCGCCGTGGACGGTGATCCGCCGCGCGATGCACATTCATCCGACCGTCTCCGAACTCGTGCCGACGATGCTGTCCGACCTCCGACCGATGGACTAAACACTGCTTTGCACGTGAGGCCCAAACAAGAACGCGGACCTTTCGTCCGCGTTCTTGCTGATACAAGGTGGCGCGCATCTAATCCCAGCTCAGCGCTCCGCCCGTCTGATACTCGATCACTCGCGTCTCGAAGAAGTTCTTCTCCTTCTTGAGATCGATCATCTCCGCCATCCACGGAAACGGGTTGTCGGCCTTCTCGAAGAGTGGATCGAGACCAATCTGCTGGCATCTCCGGTTCGCGATGAACCGCAGATACTCCTTGAACATCGGCGCATTCAGACCCAGCACACCCCGTGGCATCGTGTCCTCGGCGTATTTGTACTCGAGCTCGACGCCTGTCTTCATGATCTCGGCGATCTCGGCCTTGAACTCGTTCGTCCACAGATGCGGGTTCTCGAGCTTGATCGTGTTGATGAGATCGATGCCGAAATTGCAGTGCATCGACTCGTCGCGCAGGATGTACTGGTACTGCTCCGATGCGCCGGTCATCTTGTTCTGCCGGCCCATCGCGAGGATCTGCGTGAAGCCGACGTAGAAGAAGAGGCCTTCCATGATGCACGCGAAGACGATCAGGCTCTTCAGGAGCTGCTGGTCGGCTTCGGGCGTGCCGGTCTTGAACGTCGGGTCGGTCAGGACGTTGATGAACGGGATCAGGAAGTCGTCCTTGTCCTTGATCGACTTGATCTCGTGGTACGCGTTGAAGATCTCGGATTCGTTGAGGCCCAGGCTCTCCGTGATGTACTGGTACGCGTGCGTGTGGATGGCCTCTTCGAATGCCTGGCGCAACAGGTACTGGCGGCACTCGGGCGCCGTGATATGCCGATACGTGCCGAGCACGATGTTGTTCGCGGCGAGCGAGTCGGCGGTAACGAAGAAGCCCAGGTTGCGCTTGACGATGAGGCGCTCGTCGTCGGTCAGGCCGTTCGGGTTCTTCCACAGCTCGATGTCGCGCTGCATGTTGATCTCTTGCGGCATCCAGTGATTGGCGCAGCCGGCAAGATATTTTTCCCACGCCCAGCGATACTTGAACGGCACGAGCTGGTTGACGTCCGCGGCGCCGTTGATGACGCGCTTGTCTTCCAGGCGCACGCGATGGAAGTTCTCGGGCGAGCTTTCCTTTTCGACGTCGAGGTCCTGCACGGGCTCCTGCGATAGCGCGCCGGCGCCGATGCTGCCCAGCACCTGGGCGCGGATCGTCTCGGCAGTGCGCGGCGCGAGCGCGGGGAGGGCGGGTGCGGGTTCGTCGTCGAAGGTCAGCATGTGGTGGTGTCTCCTGTACTGCTATTCCTGATGAGGTTCGAAAACCCCTTGTTGTGTTCTCTGCCCTCACCCCTGCCCTCTCCCCGCAGGCGGGGAGAGGGGGAGCGAAGTGGTCACACGTTGCCGCTACGCGTCAGTGCATCTCTTTTAGACGCTCGTACAAGAACTCAGGCGCGAAGTCGACGCCGTCGAGCCACGCGATCGACGCGAGTCCATAGTCGAGATAAAACGACGAGAAGAGGTCGCGATTGCGGAGGAACGAGCGATTTTCACCGTGCAGCTCGTCCGCAAGATCGACCACACCTTTGCGTCCATCGTTGAATTCCAGCCAGACTTTGTAGTCCCCGACGTAGCGTGCTTCGATGACGTGCCGGGGCGGTGACTCGTAGCGAGGCAATGGGTCCGTCCTTTCGTGCTGTGGGCAAGGGAAGAGCAAGTACGCGTTGCAAACCGCCAACCGGGAAAAGAGGGTGCGTTCGCATACTTGAGCGCACCACCCGGAATAACGTGCTGCGAACCGACGCAAACTGCATGCCGCCGGCCTTTCGGTACCGCCGTTCCCTTGCTACCAGCGCGAATCGCTTCGCGTTCCTGTCTGGGCCGCAGGGCCGTGCCTTCGCCCACGCGCACCGCGCGGCGATCGTTGTCGCCGTGTGCTGTCGCGCGCATGAGCCACCGAATCCTTTGATCCACCGTTACTGACAGGCCTCGCACGTCGGATCGTCAATGAGGCATGCCTTCGGCGCGGGTTCTTCGTCCACGCGCGGTGCTGCTTTCGCCGATACGCCGCCGCTGCCGTGCGCCGACACGGCGTTGAGCTCGCCGCCGCGGCCGGTCGACTTCTCGGCTGACGTGGCCGCGAGCGTGCGCAGGTAATACGTCGTCTTCAAGCCGCGCACCCACGCGAGCTTGTACGTCTCGTCGAGCTTCTTGCCCGACGCGCCCGCCATGTAGATGTTCAGGCTCTGCGCCTGGTCGATCCACTTCTGGCGGCGTGCGCCCGCTTCGACGATCCACTTGGTCTCGACTTCGAACGCGGTCGCGTAGAGCTCGCGCATCTCGGCCGGCACGCGATCGATCTTGGCGAGCGATCCGTCGAAGTACTTGAGGTCGGCCACCATCACTTCATCCCACTGGCCGATTGCCTTCAAGTCGCGCACGAGCTGCTCGTTCACCACCGTGAACTCGCCCGAAAGGTTCGACTTCACGTAGATGTTCTGGTACTCGGGCTCGATGCTCGCCGCCACGCCGATGATGTTGCTGATGGTGGCAGTGGGCGCGATCGCCACGCAGTTGGAGTTGCGCATCCCGTGCTCCTTGATGCGAGCGCGCAGCGCGTCCCAGTCGAGGCTAGACGAGTCGTCGATCTCCACGTAGCCGCCGCGCTCCTCCTTCAGGAGCTTGAGCGTGTCCTGCGGCAGGATGCCGCGATCCCACAGGCTGCCGTTGTACGACGAGTAGCGGCCGCGCTCCTTCGCGAGCTCGGTCGACGCCCAGTATGCGTGATAGCACACGGCCTCCATCGAGCGGTCGGCGAATTCCACGGCCGCGGGCGATGCGTACGGCGTGCGCGTCAGGTGCAAGCAGTCCTGGAAGCCCATGATGCCGAGCCCCACCGGACGGTGCTTCATGTTGCTGTCGCGCGCCTTCTTGACCGCGTAATAGTTGATGTCGATCACGTTGTCGAGCATGCGCATCGCGGTGCGGATGGTCCGCGAAAGCTTCTCGTGGTCGAGCTCCCAGCCGCCGTCCACTTGCTTCATGTGGGCGAGCATGTTGACCGAGCCCAGGTTGCACACCGCAATCTCGGTCTCGCTCGTGTTGAGCGTGATCTCCGTGCACAGGTTGGAGCTGTGCACCGTGCCCACGTGCTGCTGCGGCGAGCGCACGTTGCACGCGTCCTTGAACGTGATCCACGGATGACCGGTCTCGAAGAGCATCGAAAGCATCTTCCGCCACAGCTGCACGGCAGGGATCTTCTTGAAGAGCTTCATCTCGCCGCGCGCGACGCGCTCTTCGTAGCGCTTGTACGCTTCCTCGAAGCCGTGACCGAACTTGTCGTGCAGGTCGGGCACGTCCGACGGCGAGAAGAGGGTCCAATCGCCGCCTTCCACGACGCGCTTCATGAACAGGTCCGGAATCCAGTTCGCGGTGTTCATGTCGTGCGTGCGGCGGCGGTCGTCGCCCGTGTTCTTTCTAAGCTCGAGGAACTCCTCGATGTCGAGGTGCCACGACTCGAGGTACGTGCACACCGCCCCCTTGCGTTTTCCACCCTGGTTCACTGCCACTGCGGTGTCGTTCACGACTTTGAGGAACGGCACGACACCCTGCGACTTGCCGTTGGTGCCCTTGATGTGCGAGCCCATCGCGCGCACGTTGGTCCAATCGTTGCCGAGGCCGCCCGCGAACTTGGACAGCAGCGCGTTTTCCTTGATCGCCTCGTAGATGCCGTCGAGGTCGTCGGCGACGGTCGTCAGGTAGCACGACGACAGCTGCGACCGGTGCGTGCCCGAGTTGAAGAGCGTGGGCGTGCTCGACATGAAATCGAACGTCGAGAGCACGTTGTAGAACTCGATTGCGCGTGCTTCGCGGTCCACTTCGTTGAGCGCGAGGCCCATCGCCACTCGCATGAAGAAGCATTGCGGCAGCTCGAAACGGCGTCCGCCGACGTACTGGTCGACGAGGAAGTAGCGGTCGTAGAGCGTCTGCAGCCCGAGATAGCCGAATTGCAAATCGCGCTCGGGCTTGAGTGCCGCGCCCAGCTTGTTCATGTCGAACTGGAGCAGGGCTTCGTTGAGGAGCCCGATCTTCACGCCGTGCTTCACGAAGCGCGGGAAGTACTCGGGATACTTCGTCGCCATGTCGGCTTGCGTCGCTTCCTCGCCCATCGCCTCGAAGCGCAGCGCGTCGAGCAGCAGGCGCGCGGTGACGTACGAGTACGCCGGATCCTTTTCGATCAGCGCGCGCGCCGAGAGCACCACCCCCTTGCGCACTTCCTCGATCGCCACGCCGTCGTACAGGTCCTTGAGCGTAGCCTTGAGGATGCGATCGGCTTCCACGTCGGCCAGGCCTTCGCAGGACTCCTTGACGAGACCGGTGAGGCGCGCGAGGTCCAGCGGCTTCCTGGTGCCGTTCTCGGTGACGTGGATGACGTGCTCGGCCTTGGCCTTGTCCTTGCCTTTGGCGTGCGCGCGCTCCTGCGAGCGCTTCTCGCGATAGAGCACGTACGCACGCGCGACTTCGTGCTCGCCGCCGCGCATGAGCACCAACTCGACCTGGTCCTGGATCTCCTCGATGTGGATGGCGCCGCCTTCCGGCTTGCGCTTGACGAGCGCGACCACGACGGCGTCGGTGAGTACCGTGACCTGCTCGCGTACGCGTGCCGAGGCCGCGCCCTGGCCGCCGTTCACGGCGAGGAACGCCTTGGTCATCGCGATGGTGATCTTGGACGGCTCGAAGCCGACCACCGACCCGTTGCGTCGGATGACCTTGTACTGCGCGAATCGGGGATCGGTACCGCTCACTACCGGACTGCCGGGCTCACCGACGACGAGGTCCCGGGGAGGGACGGTTGCAGGGGTCGTGGGTTGCGCGCCGGCGGTGTGCATGGATGTGTCTCCTGGCATTACTTGTTGTCTTCTGACGGGTTTTGACTGATTCCCGCATCGGGCAGGCCTTTCCGCGCAAAGGTCCGTCCGGCGCGGCTTTCCGACGGTTCCCAACTGGACTGCGGCGGCCTTTCGGCGGCGTTCTCCCGGGGCTGCGGGAGGCGTCCGGGGAGCGTCCTCGGATTCCGTTCTAAATCAAAATCTACAATATCTTGTGTTGAGATGCTGCTTGAGATCTAAGGATAGTGGCAAGGTGGACGCTTCGCAAGCGGTATTTCATCCACAATACGAGTCCCGGAAAAGCACAAAAAAAACAGGGCAGTGCCCGTGTTTTCCCGGCATATGCAAGGTCCATACAGGCGATTTCCACCGGTTATCCACCGCCCCGGCGGCGCCGACGAACGGTCGTACGCCGTTGCATTCTTGCGACAGCCCGCGGATATTGCGATGCAGCGAGAATCGCGTGTTCCTGAGGAGAAGCACCGCCGCATCGAGCGGGATTTTCGACTTTGATCAAATACCGCTAAGATCGCTCCATGCGCGGTGCCGCGAACCTCACCTCGGCCATGGAAGTGGCCGCCGACCTTCGCCAGCGCATCCTGCGCGGCGAGCTGAAGCCGGGTGCGCGGCTCAAGATCGACGACATCGCGGCCCTCTGCGACGTGAGCCACATGCCCGTTCGCATCGCGTTGCAATCGCTCGAGGCGGAAGGTGTGCTCGACGTGTATCCGCATCGCGGCGCGGTCATCAAGGCGGTCGACGCGCGCTTCGTGCGCAACATGATCGAAGTACGCGCCGCGATCGAGGTGATGCTCACCGAGAAATGCGCGCGCCTGATCGACAAGGACGGCCTCGCCGAGCTCGAGGATCTCGCGCTCGACTTCGAGGGGGCGGCCCAGCGAAAGGATTCGCTCGGCATCGTGAGCGCCAACCTGCGCTTGCACGACGCGATCAGCCGCACCGCCGACAATCCCGAGGCGATGCGCGTGCTCGCGCGCGGGCGCCTCCTGATCCAGGCGTTGCGCGTGCGCTACGGTTACGTCCCGGGTCGCGTGGAGCAGGTCATCGCCGAGCACCGCGCGCTCGTAAGTGCCATCGCGCGCAAGGACGAGCGTCGCGCGGGCGAGATCGCGCGGCGCCATTGCGAGGGCGCGCGCGACGAATTGCTCGCGCTCCTCAAATAGGCGATACGAGCGGACGGCCTGCGAAGAATGCTGCGAGATTGTCGACGACGAAACGGCCGAGGGCGTCGCGCGTCGCTTGCGTGCCGCTCGCGGCGTGCGGCGTCAGCACCACGTTGTCGAGAGCCAGGAGCGCCGGCGGCACGCGTGGCTCGTCCGCGAAGACGTCGAGCCCCGCGCCTGCCAGCCGACCATGCGTCAATGCGTCGACGAGATAGGCCTCGTCGACGACCGATCCGCGCGACACATTGACGAGGTAGCCCGAAGGGCCGAGCGCGTCGATCACGTCGCGGCTCACGATGGCGCGCGTGCCGCTGCCGCCGGGCACGGCCACCATCAGGATCCGCACCTCGCGGGCGAGTGCCACCGGCTCGTCGTAGTAGCGGTACGTGACGTCGTCGCGCCGGTGGCGGCCGTGATAAGCGATGTCCATTGCGAAGCCTTCGGCGCGACGCGCGATCGCCTTGCCGATCGCACCGAGCCCGAGGATGCCCATGCGCTCGCCCCACACCTTGTCGGTGAAGATCGGCGGGTCGGGCATCCACTTGCCGGCACGCACCATGCGATCGAACATCGCCGTGCGGCGCATCGTCGCCAGCAGCAACGACCACGCGGCGTCGGCCACGCAATCCGACGCGGCCGAGGGCGAGTTGGTGATCGCGATGCCGAGCCTTCGCGCCGATTCCACGTCGATGCCGTCGTACCCGGTACCCGAGGATGCGATGATCTTCACGTTGGGCAAGCGCTCCAGCAGCGTCCGCGGGAGCGCGTAGTCGCCGCGGGTCGCGATGGCGGTCACGCGCGGCGCGATGTCGCGGATCAGGGCGTCTCGATCGGCCGCCGTGTCGTAGCGATGCACGACGTACGCCGCCTCGAGCTGCCGCTGGGCGCTCTCGATGATCGAGCGCATGAGGAGGATTTCGGGCCGCATCATCGGCCGAATGTAGCATTGCGTTGAAATTTGATCAAAGATTGGCTAGAGTTACACAGTCGGCAGTCCAGGAGGAGAAGCCCCATGAGATCGCTACGCGCGATCGCGCTCTGCGCGGTCGCGGCCACGCTTGCGCTTGGTGCGACGCAGGCCGCCGCGCAGGCCTATCCCACGAAGCCCATACGCCTGGTCATTGCGTTCCCGCCCGGCGGGACCTCGGATTTCGTCGGGCGCGTGATTGCCGACAAGCTGTCGCAGTTCCTCGGCCAGCCGATCGTCATCGACAACCGGCCGGGCGCGACGGGCCTCATCGGCACGCAGGCCGTGCAGCAGGCCGCGCCGGACGGTTACACGTTGCTGTTGGCACCGTCCGACTTCACGCTCGCGCCGGGACTGCAGGCCAAGCCGCCCTACGATCCGGTGAAGGACTTTGCCGCCATCGGCCTGTTCATCAACTATCCGCATGTGCTCGTGGCGTACCCCGGACTGCCCGCCAACAACGCAAAGGAACTGATCGCGCTGGCCAAGGCCAAGCCGGGCCAGCTCAACTTCGCGTCGGGCGGAAGCGGGGGCTCGAATCACATCTCCGGCGTCGCGTTCACGCATGCGGCAGGCATCGAACTCACGCACGTGCCGTACAAGGGCAACGGCCCGGCGATCACGGATCTGCTCGCCGATCGCGTGCAGTTGCTGTTCACGTCGATCGGGCCCGTCGAGGGCCACTTGAAGGCCGGCAAGTTGAAGGCCATCGCGGTGACGGGACCCAAGCGCCTGGCCGCGCTGCCCGACGTGCCGACCGTCAGCGAGATCGCATTGCCCGGCTATGAGTTCATGACGTGGTATGGGCTTGCGGCGCCGGCGGGCACGCCGAAGCCGATCATCGATCGCCTGAACGCGGACTTGCGCAAGACCATGGCGTCGCCGGAAGTCATGGAAAAGCTCGCGAGCATCGGCGGCGATCTCACGGTCAACTCGCCGGACGAGTTCGCGGCGATGATCAAGAGCGAAGTCGGGCGTTGGCACAAGCTCGCCAAGGACACCAACCTGAAGCTGGACTGACATGAGAATCAATACTGCAAAACAAGTAGCACGCGAAGGCGCCAAGCCCGCGATCGGAACGATGTGCAACTGCGGCAGCCCGCTCATCGCGGAGTGGCTGGGCCACAGTGGCTACGACTTCATCGTCGTGGACCTGCAGCACGGCGAGAACAATCTCGGCAACGTGCAGGCCATGCTGCAAGCGCTGTCGTCGACCAATGCAACGCCCGTCGTGCGCGTGCCCGGCAACCAGTCGCTGTTCATCCAGCGCGTGCTCGATCTTGGCGCGTACGGCGTCATCGTGCCGCAGGTGGACACGCCCGAGGAGGCGTCCGAGGTCGTCGCCAACGTGCGCTACGCGCCCAAGGGTCATCGCAGCTGGGGACCCGTACGTGGCTCGATTTACGGCGGTCCGGATTATTTCGCGAATTCGAGCAACGAGATCCTGACGCTCGTGATGCTCGAGTCGAAGAAGGCTCTCGCCAATGCGCGCGCGATCCTGGCGGTGGACGGCGTCGACGGCTGCTTCGTCGGCCCGGCGGACCTCGGCATCTCGCTCGGACATTCGCCGGATACGTTGCCGAACGTGCATCCCGAGGTCGACGCGGCGATCGCCTCCATCGGCGAGGCCGCGAAGGCGAACGGCAAGATCGCCGGCATTCACTGCTTCAGCGTGGACGACGCGCGCAAGCGTATCGCCCAAGGCTATCGCTTCATGACGGTCATGGCGGAGACCCGCATGATCCGGGCCGGTGCAACGGAGGTGCTACGTGCGCTTCGCTAGCGCGCGCAAGAGTTGACGGAAGTGGTCGGCGCACCGCACGATGGCCGCATGAAGGTCGCGGCCTTGATGGCTTGTGTGTGCATGGGTGCGGCGTCCGTCGCCGCCGCGCAGAAATTCGTCGTGGCCGCGCCGGCGGGGTCGGGCGCCGACGTCGTGGCCCGGGCGATCGCGGCCAAGATGGGCGCGACGGTCGAGAACGGCGCGCCGGAGGCCGTGGCCAAGGCGCCGCCCGACGGATCGACGCTCTTGTTCGCCACTCCCACGCTGACGGCGGCCATCGCCTTGCAGCCGAACCTGCCATTCGACGGTCTCAAGGCGTTTGCGCCGGTTGCCCGCGTTGCCAACGAGCCTCTCGTGCTGGTGGCCACCGCGACGTTCGCGATGTCGTCGCTGTTCGACTTCATCGCACTCGCCAAGGCGAACCCGGGACAGATCTCGTATACGTCCGCCGGCCGCGGAAGCGCGTCGCATCTTGCGTTCGAGCTCCTCAAGTCGGCAGGCACGGTCACGCTGGCGCACGTGCCCGCGAAGTCGATCGACGCCGCAGTCGCGGATGTCGCTGCGGGCAACGCCAAGGTCGCATTTGCGCCGTACGGGAGCGTCGCGGCGATGCTGCGTGCGGGCAAGCTCAAGGCACTCGCGGTCACCGGGGCCGCGCGCTTGCCGCTCCTGCCCGACGTGCCGACGATGCGCGAGTCGGGCCTGGTCGATTACGAATTCAATGCGTGGCTGGGCGTGCTGGCGCCGGCGGCCGCGTCGAAGGCGACGGTCGATCGCGTGAACGAATCGCTGCGCAAGGCGCTCTCGGACCCGGCGTTGCGCGACAAGCTCGCGGCACTTCTCGGTGCAGATCCGCGCGTGTCCACGCCGGAGGAATTCGCGACGCAACTGCGGCGCGAAGTCGCGAGCTTCCAGAAGGTAGGCCGCGAGCTCAACTTCAAGCTGGAATGAAAACGACAGGGCTTGGGACGCCCCCACAGACCTTGTAATAGGGTACGTCCCTATTTTCTGCACACCACCTGCCGCAGCTTGCCGTCGCGTGATTCCTGCGGCTCGTCGGCATCGAGACGTACCCCGACGTTCGCGAGGCCGTGCGCACCAAGATACGCGCGCAGCGCATCGAGCGCGTCCGCGCTTCGTTTGCGATCCGCCTGCGGGACCTTGAGCGCGAGACTATCCGCGCCGTCCTGCACCAGCTGAAAGCGATAGATGTGCGCGCCGTCCTCGACGACGGTCGATACCGCGAGCGGCGGCAGCTTCACGATGCGCCCGTCGGCGCTGCGCAACGCGAGAATATCGCCCGCGCGGCCCTCGAGGTCGATCGCTGGAAGCGGATTGCCGCACGGACACGGGCCCACGTGCTCGCGCGCGCGGTCGCCCAGGTCATAGCGGATGATCGGTTGCACGGCATTGGCGAGATTGGTGAGCAGCACCGTGTGCGACAACTCGCCCGGCGGCGTGGGACTCCCGTCGTGCTCGACGGGCTCGACCACGACGTAATCGGCGTTGACGTGCACGGCGCCGAGGCGGCACGCGTATCCGATCGACAGGCATTCGGACGCGCCGTACTCGTTGTGAACGGGACAGTCGAAGGCGTCCTCCACGAGGGCGCGCGCGGTCGGCGAGAGCGCTTCGCCGCCCGACCACACGCCGGCGAGCTGCAACTCGAGGCGCCCCGCGTTCTGCTCTTCGGCCAGCAACGTGAGCACCGTCGGATAGCTCGCGACGAACGCGGGATCGTGTTGCTCGAGCGCATCGACGATCTCGGGCAGCGGCAGCGTCACCCCGATCGTCTTCATGTCGAGCCAGGGCCGTCGCTGCGCCTGGCGGCGCCATGCCGTGATCGCGGCGAAGTGATCGCTGTCCGCGGTGATCAGCGCCGCGCGTCCGTGGCGGGAGGCGGCACTCCAATGTGGAAGCGCGCCGACCAGCTGCACCGCCACCAGCGCATCGTAGATCGCGAGCGCCGCCGCGTCTTGCAGGAACACGCCCGGCGTGCCCGTCGTTCCTGAGCTCGTCCACGCGAGATAGCGGTCGAGAAAGCGCTCGCCGATGTGCAGGCGCGAGCTTACGAACTCCTCGACCTTGCGCCACGTGATGGCGCGGTCCGTGGGCCATTCGTCGAACGACGCCATGAGCTCGGCCTTGGTGACGGGCGGCAGCGCGTCGAGCGGGGCATCGTGCGGAAGCTCTCGATAGTGCTTGCGATAGAAGAGCGAGTGCGTGCGCGCATGCGTGATGCGCTCGCGCAGGCGCTGGTCGCGCGCCGCTGCAATGGACGCCCTGCCGAGGCAGCGCGTCCACAGGAGGTTCGTCACGAGCGCGCCGACCGTCCACTGGTCGAAGGCCGTATCGAGCGAAGTCGAATG
Organism: uncultured beta proteobacterium; assembly: GCA_963707815.1. Lineage (GTDB taxonomy): Bacteria > Pseudomonadota > Gammaproteobacteria > Burkholderiales > Casimicrobiaceae > VBCG01. The sequence continues at coordinate 230,394 of CAVPRK010000009.1, read as the reverse complement.
AAAGAACGATCGCGGCATGGACGCATTTCCCGGCACCTTCGACAGTCTACGCCGGCAGTGGGAAGAGCCGGCTTCCCGCGATCGCGACCAGTCGCTCGCCGTCGGTGGGCGTGACGGTGGCAAGTCCCGTGAAGCTTCCGAAGGCCGGCAGGATCGCGCGCCTGGCGCCGAGCACGAAGCACGGCAGCCGCTCGGCGTCGGCAGTGCCGCGCAGGAACACGCCGGGGTGCACGTGCCCGCAAAGCGCATACCCGGTCGGAGGTGTGGTCGGCATGTGGCATGCGATGAAGGGCGCGAGAAGATGCGGCTCGGCCACGACGTCGATGCCCCAATCGGGCGGCGGATCGCCGGCGCGATCGTCGTGATTGCCGCGCACAAGCACCATGTCGACGCTCGCTTGCGTGGCTCGCCAGGCCCTGAAGGCGGTGTCGAGCGCCGCGACGCGTCCCGCACGCGCGTGAAGGAAATCGCCGAGCACCACGAGCCGCGTAGCACCCGTGCGCGCGAGGAGCGAGGCGAGGCGCGCGAGGTCGGCCTGCGTGCTGCCCCGCGGCAGCGGCACGCCGCCCGCACGAAATGAAGCCGCCTTGCCGAGATGGACGTCGGCCACGAAGAGCGCGCCGCCCGCGGGCCAGTGCAAGGCGCGCTCGGGATGAAGGCTTACGCGCTCACCGCACAGCGTCGTCTCGTAACCATGTTGCGTCATGCGGCGGTTATGTTACCGGGCGTATTGCGAAGCGCGTTGGCGCGGCGCAAACTCGACGCCTTGCTCCGCTTCTCCGCCAATCTTTCATTCCTGTTCAACGAAGTGCCGTTCCTCGAGCGCTTCGGGGAAGCCGCGCACGCGGGATTTCGTGCGGTCGAGTTCGCGTTCGGCTACGACTACCAGGTGCGCGACATTGCGGCGCGGGTGGCCGAGCACAAGCTCGACGTGGTCCTGATCAACGCGCCGCCGGGCAACCTCGAAGCAGGCGACCGCGGACTTGCGTCGCTGTCCGGGCGCGAGCACGAGTTCGCGGCCAGCGTAGTCACCGCGCTTCGCTACGCGCAGGCGTTGAAGTGCCCGCGCGTCCACGTCATGGCGGGCTTGCTTCCGGAGGGCGCGGACGACCAGGAACGCACGCGCCGCATGCGCACCTACAAGCGCAACCTGCGCTTCGCGTGCCAGGAAGCGGCGGAGCAGCAAGTGAGCATCCTGATCGAGCCGTTGAATCTGCGCGATAACCCGCGTTATCTATTGACGACGCAGGCCGAGGCGCACGCCATTCGCGAGGAGATCGGCATGTCGAACCTCAAGGTGCAGATGGATCTCTATCATGCGCAGGTGGTGGAGGGCGACCTGACCACCAAGATCAGGCGCTATCTCCCGCACGTGGGCCACGTGCAGATCGCGGGCGTGCCCGGGCGCAACGAGCCCGATGTCGGCGAGCTCAACTACGCGTATCTCTTCAAGCTCCTGGACGAGCTCAAATACGACGGATACATCGGCTGCGAATACCGGCCGGTGGGCAACACCGCGGCTGGCCTCGGGTGGCTTTACAAGCTGATCGACCGCAGGCCGTCCTAGAATTTCAGCGGGCTGCGGGATACGCGGTGAATGCGACGCCGCGATACGTGAATTGCGGAATGTTGCGCACGATGTCGTCGCGCTCGTCGTCGTCGTTGGTGAAGAGCTCACCGCCGGTCGCGGCGTTGACGAAGCGGTGAACCACGAGCGCGCCGGGCTCCGTCGTTGTCGCCACGTGGTACGCGATCCCTTCGGCCGTCGCGCCGCTGGCGGCGAGCGCCTCACGCTCGGCCTCGGTCAACGCGTACGCGTGCGTGCCTCGCCGCACGCGAGCGGCAATGCGAGGATTGCGGCGGCGATGAAGCGCAGCACGCCCTACAACGCGACGCTCATTCCACCATCCATGACCAGCAGCTGTCCGGTCATGTAGTTCGCGGCATTCGACGCGAGGAACACGGCAAGCCCCGCGATTTCCGGCGGCTCGCCCCATCGTCCCGCGGGCGTGCGCTTCTTCACCCAGGCGTCGAACTCCTGGTTGTCGATCAGGGCACGGTTCATTTCGGTGGCGAAGTATCCGGGCGCGATCGCGTTGACCTGGATGTTGTGGGGCGCGAGCTCGATGGCCATGCCGCGCGTCAACTGGCGCACGCCGCCCTTGGCGGCGGTGTAGGGCACGACGGTGGGCCGCGCGAGATCGCTCATGAGAGAAGCGATGTGAATGATCTTGCCTTCCTTGCGCTCGATCATGCCGGGCACGACGGCTTGCGACACGACGAACGGGGCGGTGAGATTGGTGGCGATGATGTCGTCCCAGTCCTTTTGCGGGAAATCCGCGAACGGCGCGCGGCGCTGGATCCCGGCATTGTTGACGAGGATGTCGATGCGGCCGTGACGGGCAACGACGTCGCGCACGCTGCTCGCGATCGCCTCGCGCTTGGTCACGTCGAATACCGCGATATCCGCGCCGGGCAGCGATTGCGCGGCCTTTTCGAGCTCGTCGCGCTTGCGGCCGTTCAGGACGACGGTCGCGCCGGCCTCCGCCATGCCGCGCGCGATTGCAAAGCCGAGTCCGCGATAGGCGCCGGTGATGAGCGCAACGCGGCCGGAAAGATCGAAGGGAGAAGTAGCCATGCGCGCATTCTACGGGCCCGCCGCCGCGAGCCGCGTCGCATCCCTCCAGACCAGCGCTAGAGGATTTCCCTTATGTGCTCGCGGTCGCCCAGCTCTTCCTGAAACTGCGCGAGGTCCGGCCCGAGCGCATCGCGCGCCGACACCATGCCGATCGGCTTGCCGTCCTCGATCACGGGCACGTGACGGAAGCCGCCTTCGTACATGAGGTGCAGCGCATGGCCCAGCGGGCGGCTCGCGTCGAGGGCGCGGGGCTTGGGGGTCATGGCCGACGCGACTCGCGTGCTCTTCGGGTCCTTGTCCGCGGCGATGACGCGAAACACGACGTCGCGCTCGGTGAAGATGCCGACGAGCTCGCCCTCGTCGACGACCATGAGGGCGCCGATCGCGTGCTGCTTCATGAGGCGCGCAGCATCGGCAATGGAAGTGTGCGACGACGTGGTGTAAGCCTTGCGACCTGCGATCACATCGCGGATGAGCCGGTGGGACATGGCGTTCTCCGGTACGGGCGTGGAGGTGCAGTGTGCGACGGGCGAGGGGCTCGCGCAATGGCTGCGAGCGCTTGCACGTATTTGACATTTGATCAAATATCAAATAAGGTCACGCCATGGACGACTTGAGCATCAAATCGGTCCGCCGCTGGCTGGTTCGAGTGCCCGTGCGCACGCCCATTGTGTGGGGTTCCGGCGTTCGCACCGGCGTAACGCGGCTCGTCGTCGAGCTCGAGACTGCAGGGGGCGTCGTCGGTTGGGGCGAAACGATATGCCTCCTCGACGCGATTCCGGCCGTCGTCGATCGCGTCGTGATCCCGCTCGCGCTCGGGCGCGGCGTCGACGCTGTCGAGGCGTTTCACCGTCACGTTCTGGGCGCCGGCTATTACCACCACAAACGCGCGGCCGTGATGGCGACCTGTGCGGTCGAAATGGCCATGTGGGACGCGTTCGGCAAGATCTGCGGCCAGCCGCTGTTCCGGCTATGGGGCGGGCGATGGAGACAGCGCATTCCTCTTGCTGCCTATCTGTTGCAGAGCGATCCGGTGCAGGTCGTCGCGGACGCGCGCGCGTACCAGGAAGACGGCTACGAGACGTACAAGCTCAAGATCGGCTACGACGAGCGCTCCGACATCGAGCTCACGCGCCTCGTTCGCGAAGTCATCGGCCCCGACGCGCCGCTGCGCCTCGACGTCAACGGCGCGTGGACGCCGGGCACGGCCAAGCGCCAATGCCGCCGCCTCGTGCCGTACGACCCCGCGTACATCGAGCAGCCGCTCGAGCTCGACGACCTTGCGGGGCATGCCGCGCTGCGGGTCTCGCAATCGATCCCGATCGCGCTCGACGAAAGCGCGTACACGTTGCAGGACGTCGGCAACATCGTGCGCGCGCAGGCCGCCGACGTGATCCTGCTCGATCCGCACGAGGCCGGCGGCCTGTGGGCGACCGTGAAGTCCGCCGCGATCGCCGAGTCCGTCGGCATCCCGGTCACGCTGCACAGCGGCGGCGAGCTCGGCCTGTCGCAGGCCGCGTACCTGCACCTCGCGGCCTCCATCCCCAATCTTTCGCTCGCGATCGACAACGAGCTCAGGCATCTCGCGGGCGACGTGATCACGGAGCCCTTTACCATCGCGCGCGGCGCGCTTGCCGTGCCCGAGGGGCCGGGACTCGGCGTCACGCTCGACCATGCCGCAGTCGAGCGCTACCAGGTGGACGACATAACCGGCGCGTACCTCGACCCGCGGCGACCGGGCTGGTTCCCGACGAAACCCGCTTACTGATCCGGAGGAAGCTTCATGCCACGCATACGTCATCTCGGCGTCCTTGCCGCGCTCGTTTTCGCGTGCGCGGTATCCGCACAGGAGTATCCAACCAAGCCCGTGCGTATCCTGGTGCCGTACCCGCCGGGCGGCGCGTCCGACGTGACGGCGCGCGTGCTCGCCGACAAGTTGTCCAAGCGGTGGGGCAAGCCCGTGTTCGTCGAGAACAAGGCGGGCGCCAACGGCGTCATCGGCACCGAGACCATCGCGCACGCCGAGCCCGACGGTCACACGATGGGACTCGTCGCGAGCTCGCACGTGACCAACCACGCGCTCATGAAATCGGTGCCGTACGCGCTTGCCGACATGACGCCGGTGACGATCACCGCGCAAGTGCAGCTCGGTCTCGTGGTGCATCCCTCGGTGCCGGCCAGCACCGTGCGCGAGCTCGTTGCGTACGCGAAGGCGAATCCGGACAAGCTCGCCGTCGCCACCTCCGGCCGCGGAAGCAACCCGCAGCTCTGGGCGCTCGCCTTCATGCAGGCGACCGGCACGAAGATGGTGGACGTCGCGTACAAGGGCAGCGCCGCCGCGCATCCGGACCTCCTCTCCGGCCAGACGCAGGTGATGTTCGACGCCGTCGCCGCCGTGATGCCGCACGTGAAGGCCGGCAAGTTGAAGCTGCTCGCCGTCGGCGGTGCGAAGCGCTCGCCGTTCCTGCCGGACACGCCGACGATGGTCGAGGCAGGCGTTCCCGGCTACGTGAACGCGTCGTGGGGCGCGGTGATCGTGCCGGCGAAGACGCCGAAGGCGATCGTCGATCGTCTCAACGCCGACATCGTGGCGATCCTGAACGAACCGGACACGAAGGAGCGCCTGGCAGGCTTGTCGGCGGAGGTCATCGCAAACTCGCCGGCGGAGGCCGCGGCGCTCATGAACAGCGAGGAAGTGCGACTCACCAAGCTCATCAAAGATGTCGGCATCCCGCCCGAGTGACGCGGCGGCGCTGGGCGCGACGACGGCTACCCGTGTCGCGGCGGAGCTGCGCCGCCGCATTCTCGCCGGCGACCTGGCGCCAGGCCAGCGGCTGAAGATCGACGAGATCGCGTCCCTGCTCGACGTCAGCCACATGCCGGTGCGCGAGGCGTTGCGGGAGCTCGAGGGGGAGAGCGTTCTCGAGGTGTTCCCGCACCGTGGCGCGGTGGTCAAGGGAGTCGACGAGCGCTTCGTCCGCAATTTCTACGACATTCGCGCAGCGGTCGAGGGCATGCTGACCGAGCGCTGCGCGGAGCGCATCGACGCCGAGGGGCTCGTGCGCCTGGCGCGCGACGTCGCGGCGTTCGAATCCGCGGATCACGACGATGCCGCGGCACTGGTGCGTGCGAACCGGGCGCTGCACGACACGATCAATTCCGGCGCGGACAACCCGGATGCGTTGCGCATGCTCGCGCAGGGCCGTGTCCTCGCAGACGCGCTGCGGCTGCGCTTCGGCTACGGTAACGGGCGGATCGACGTGGTCGTTGCCGAGCATCAGTCCCTGCTGCGCGCGATCCGGCGACGCGACGCGACGAAGGCGGGCGACATCGCGCGCCGTCATTGCATCCGTGCGCGCGACGACCTGATTGCGCGCATGCGCGCACGCGAAAGCTAGTTCTGCGGCCTCGCGGCGGCGATTTGCGTCGCGTCCCATCCGCCGCCCATCGCGCGCACGAGATTGACGCTTGCGGTGAGGCGGCGCGCCGTGATGCCGAGCGAGGTGCGCTCGTTGTTGAGCGCGGCAGCCTGCAGCACGACGACGGCGATGTAGCTGTTCGTGCCCGCCTGGTACTGGTTGAGCGCGATCGTGGCCGACTGGCGTGCCGCTTCTACGGCCTCCTGTTGCACCGAGGCCTCCTGTGCAAGCAGCGTCAGCGCCGCGAGGTTGTCCTCGACCTCCTGGAAGCCGGTGAGCACCGTCGAGCGATAGGTCGCGACCGCCTGGTCGTAGCTCGCGATGGCCTGCTCCTTCTGCGCCGTGCGCAGCCCGGCGTCGAAGATCGTCTGCGCGAGCGACGCGCCGAGCGCCCAGTAGCGGCTCGGCAGCGACAACAGGCTTCCGATGACCGAGCTCTGCACGCCACCTGCGGCGGATAGCGAAATCGAGGGATAGAACGCGGCTTGCGCGACTCCGATCTGCGCGTTGGCCGCGGCCGTGCGGCGCTCGGCCGCCGCGATGTCCGGCCGGCGCTCGAGCAGCTCGGACGGCACGACGAGCGGAGTCTCCGGGTACACCGCCGCGTACTTGGGATCCACGGAGATCGACAGCTCGGACGGCGGCTTGCCGACGAGCACCGCCACCGCGTGCTCGAGCTGCGCGCGTGATAGCTGCGCGTCGTACACCGACGCCTGCGTCGACTTGTACTGCGCCTCGGCCTGCGCCACGTCGCCGCGCGCGACGATGCCGGCGTTGTATTGATTTCGTGTCAACTGCAGCGAGCGCTCGTACCCCGTGAGGGTGTCGCGGAGGAGCGCGATCTGCGCGTCCTGCACGCGCAGCAGGAAATAGTTCTGGGCAAGCGATGCCTGCACCGAGAGGCGCGCGTTGGCGAGATCGGCTTCGCTCGCCTGGGCGTTGGCGCCTGCCGACTCGATGTTGCGACGAATGCCGCCCCAGAGGTCCGGCTCCCAGCTCGCGCCGAGCTGGACGTTGTACGCGCTGTTGGTGCTGCGGCCGTTCGCGCTGCTGCTCGTATTGTTGCGCGACGCCCCCGCGCCGAGGTCCACGATCGGCCACAGCGCCGCGCGCGCCGCTTGCGTCCCGGCATTCGCCTGGCGCACGCGCGCTTCGTAGAGCGCGATGTTGAAGTTGTCGACGTCGACCTGCGCCATCAGGCCATTCAGCGTCGGGTCGTTGTAGGCCTCCCACCAATTGCCGCGCGGCAGCGTGTCCGCGGGCTGCGCGACCTTCCATCCGTCGGCTTCCTTGTAGGCGGCGGGCGTCGGTGCGGTGGGACGCACATAGTCGGGGCCGACCATGCAGCCCGCGGACGTGAGCGCGAGCAGGGGAACGAGATAGCGGAGTCTCATGGGCGTCAATCCGCTGCGGCGAACGCGGGCGCCGCGCGGCGGCGACGAGACCGCGCGAGCGCCCACAAGCGGAAGCGGTCGAGGTAGAGGTAGACGACGGGGGTGGTGTAGAGCGTCAGGAGCTGCGAGAGCGCGAGACCGCCCAGGATGGCTAGGCCTAGCGGGCGTCGCATCTCGGCGCCGTCGCCGGCCGACAACGCGAGCGGCAGCGCGCCGAGAAGCGCTGCCATCGTCGTCATCATGATCGGCCGGAAGCGCACGAGGCAGGCCTCGAAGATCGCATCGCGCGTGGTGAGGCCGCGCTCGCGCTCGCCCGCAAGGGCCACGTCGATCATCATGATCGCGTTCTTCTTCACGATGCCGATCAGGAGGATCACGGCGATGAACGCGATGATGGAGAAGTCGGTCTTGAAGAGCAGCAGCGCGAGGAGGGCGCCTACGCCCGCAGACGGCAGCGTGGACAGGATCGTGAGCGGGTGCACGAAGCTCTCGTACAGCACGCCGAGCACGATGTACACCGTCAGGAGCGCCGCGAGAATCAGCCATGGCTGGCTCGACAGCGACGCCTGGAACGCGCGCGCCGTGCCCTGGAACGTGCCGCGAATCGTCGCGGGCACGCCGATGCGCAGCATCTCGCGGTCGATGGCGTTCGTCGCCTCGGACAGGGAGACGTTCTCCGGCAGGTTGAAGGACACCGTCGATGCGACGAACTGTCCCTGGTGATTGACGCCGAGCGGCGTGCTGCTTGGGCCATACGTGGCGAATGCGGACAGCGGCACCTGCGCGCCGCTCGACGTGCTCACGTACACGTTCGACAGCGTTTCCGGCGACTGCCAGAACTCCGGCGCGGCTTCCATCACTACACGATATTGGTTGAGTTTTTCGTAGATGGTCGACACCTGCCGCTGGCCGAAAAGGTCGTTCAGCGTCGTGTCGATCATGCGGGCGGTGACGCCCAGTCGCGATGCGGCGTCGCGGTCGATCACAACCGATGTTTGCAGCCCCTTGTCCTGCGTGTCCGTGTTGACGTCGGCGAGCTCGGGCAAGTTCGACATCGCGGCGCGTATCCGGGGCTCCCACGCGCGAAGCTCGGCGAGGTCGTCGGCCTGCAGCGTGTACTGATAAGTCGAATTGCTCTGGCGCCCGCCGATGCGAATGTCCTGCACGGGGTTGAGGAAGAGGCTCGCGCCGGGTTCCTTGGCAAGCTTCGGCCGCAATCGCGCAATCACCTGATCGGCGGATTCCTTGCGCTCCTTGAGCGGCTTCAGCGCGATGAACATCATGCCGGAGTTGCGCTGCGACCCACCCGTGAAGCCGACGACGTTCTCGACCGCCGGATCCTCCTGCACGATCTGCATGAAGCTCCGCAGCTTGCCGCGCATCGCCTGGAACGAGCTGCTCTGGTCCGCCTGGATGCCGCCGACGAGGCGGCCCGTGTCCTGCGTCGGGAAAAAGCCCTTGGGAATGATGACGTAGAGATAGACGTTGAGGCACACGGTGGCGAGCAGCACGAGCATCACGAGCGGGCCGTGGCGCAGGCTCCAGGCGAGGCTCACGCGGTAGCCCTTCAGCACGAATGCGCCGAAGCGTTCGAGGGCCCGCGCAAAACGATTGGGCTTGCGCTCGGCGGCGGGCCGCAACAGGCGCGCGCACATCATCGGCGATGTCGTCAGCGAGACGACCAGCGACACGAGGATAGCCGCGGACAGCGTGATCGCGAATTCGCGGAACAGGCGTCCGACGATGCCGCCCATGAGCAGGATCGGGATGAACACCGCGATGAGCGAGATGCTCATGGCGAGTACCGTGAAGCCCACTTCGCGCGCGCCGATCACCGCTGCCTCGTACGGCGACATGCCCGCCTCGATATGGCGCATCGTGTTCTCGGACACTACGATCGCGTCGTCGACGACGAAACCGGTCGCGATGGTGAGCGCCATCAGCGTGAAATTGTTCACCGAGAATCCGCACAGGTACATGATCCCGAACGTGCCTACGAGCGAGACGGGCACGGCGACGGCCGGGACAAGCGTGGCGCGGCCGTTGCGCAGGAACAGGAACACGACGAGGATCACGAGGCTCACCGCGATCGCGAGCGCGCTCTCGGTGTCGCGCAGCGACGCGCGGATGGTGGTGGTGCGCTCCATCGCGACCGCAACGTCGATCGTGCTGGGCACCGACGCGCGCAGCGAGGGAAGAAGCGCCTGCACGCGGTCGACGGTCTCGATGATGTTGGCGTTCGGCTGCCGGTTGATGATGACGAGCACCGAGGGCTTGCCGTTGGCCATCCCGGCGTTGCGAAGGTCCTGCACGGAGTCGACGACTTCGGCGACGTCGGGCAGCCGCACCGCCGCGCCGTTGCGGTACGCGACGATCAGCGGCAGGTATTCGGCGGCCGTCTTCGCCTGGTCGTTGGCGTAGATCTGCCACATGCGGTCGCCTTCCTCGACCATGCCCTTGGGACGGTTGGCATTGGCGGCCGCGATGGCGGTGCGCACCTCTTCGACGCCGATGCCGTACTTGTTGAGCGCGGTTGGGTTGAGCTCCACCCGCACGGCCGGAAGCGAGCTGCCGCCGACGGTGACCTGCCCGACACCGTCGACCTGCGACAGCTTCTGCGCGAGGATCGTCGAGGCCGCGTCGTACATCTGGCCCTGCGTCATCGTGGCCGAGGTAAGCGCGAGGATCATGATCGGCGCGTCGGCCGGATTCACCTTGCGATACGTCGGATTGTTCGGGAGACTCGAAGGCAGCAGTGCACGCGCGGCATTGATCGCCGCCTGCACGTCGCGTGCGGCGCCGTCGATGTCGCGGCTCAGCTCGAACTGGAGCGTGACGCGCGCGTTGCCGAGCGAGCTGTTGGACGTCATCTCGGTGACGCCTGCGATGCGTCCGAGCGAGCGTTCGAGCGGGGTGGCGACGGTCGCCGCCATCGTCTCGGGGCTCGCGCCCGGCAGGGAGGCTTGCACCGAAATCGTCGGAAAGTCGACCTGCGGCAGAGGCGAGACGGGCAGGAGCTGGAACGCGAGCGCGCCGGCGAGCGCGACACCCGCGGTCAGGAGCGTCGTGGCGACGGGACGCTCGATGAAGATGCGCGAGGGGTTCCACATGGCTTAATCGCTCGTGCCCCTCACCCTATCCCTCTCGCCGCTCGCGGGGAGAGGGTGCCCGACAGGGCGGGTGAGGGGTGAACCACGAAACCTCGCCGCCAATCGGTCGAAGTACAAGTAAATCACCGGCGTCGTAAAGAGCGTCAGCGCCTGCGAAAAGATCAACCCGCCGACCATCGTGATGCCGAGCGGATGCCGCAGCTCCGAGCCTTCACCCCAGCCGATCATGAGCGGCAGCGCGCCCAGGATCGCCGCCATCGTCGTCATCATGATCGGGCGGAAGCGCAGGAGGCACGCCTGGAAGATCGCCTCGCGCGGCGGCAGGCCTTCGTTGCGCTCGGCGTCGAGCGCGAAGTCGATCATCATGATCGCGTTCTTCTTCACGATGCCGATCAGAAGGATGATGCCGATGATCGCGATGATCGAAAGATCGTTGCCGGTCAGCATCAACGCGAGCAGCGCGCCCACGCCCGCGGACGGAAGCGTGGAAAGGATCGTGATCGGATGGACGAAGCTCTCGTACAGCACGCCCAGCACGATGTACATCGTCACGATGGCTGCGAGGATGAGCCACAGCTCGTTGGCCAGCGCCGCGCGGAAGGCGAGCGCCGCGCCCTGGAAGTTGATGGTCACGCTTTCGGGAACGCCAAGTTCCGCACGCGCCGCTTCGACCGCCTTTACCGCGTCGCCCAGCGCCGCGCCGCGCGCGAGGTTGAACGACACGGTCGCGGCCGGGAACTGGCCGATATGGTTGATCGCGAGCGGCGCGGCCCTTTCCACCACGCGCGCGACGGTCGACAGCGGCACCTGCTGCGCCGTCTGGCCCGGCACGTTGGTGGTGACGTGGAGGTTCTCGAGCGCGCCGGGACCGCGCTGGAACTCGGGCTTCACTTCAAGCACGACGCGGTACTGGTTGGTCTGCGTGAAGATCGTCGACACCAGCCGTTGGCCGAACGCGTTGTACAGCGCGTTGTCGATCGCGGCCGGCGTGATGCCGAGGCGGCTGGCCGTCGCGCGGTCGATCTCGACATATGCCATCAAGCCGTTGTCCGAGAGATCGGACGCGACGTCGGCGACGTGCGGTTCCTGCTGCAGTCGCGCGACGAGCTTCGGCACCCATTCGGTAAGGTTCGCGGCGTCCGTGCTCTCGACGGTGAACTGGTATTGCGTGCGGCTCACGCGGTCTTCGATGGTGAGGTCCTGCACGGGTTGCATGTACAGCGTGACGCCCTGCACGTCGCGCAGCTTGGGCTGCAGGCGCCGGATGACCTCGCTTGCACTCGCGTCGCGCTCGGACCGCGGCTTCAGGTTGATCAGCATGCGTCCGCTGTTGAGCGTCGCGTTCGTGCCGTCCACGCCGATGAACGACGACAGGCTCGCGACCGCGGGGTCCCGCATGACGACCTCGGCCAGCGCCTGCTGGCGCTCGTTCATCGCGCCAAACGACGAAGTCTGCGCGGCTTCTGAGATGCCCTGGATCGCACCCGTGTCCTGCACGGGGAAGAATCCCTTGGGAATCGCGATGTAGAGCACCACCGTCACGATCAGGGTGAGGATCGCGACCATCAGCGTCGCGAACTGACGGTCGAGCACCCAGGCCAGCATCTGCCCATAGCGATGGATGATGCGGTCGAACATGCGACCGCTCCACCGATAGAAGCGCGTCTGCTTCTCTTCCGGCGTGTGTCGCAGCAGCTTGGCGCACATCATCGGCGTGAGCGTCAGCGACACGACGGCGGAGATGAGAATTGCCACCGCGAGCGTGATCGCGAACTCGCGGAAAAGGCGGCCGACCACGTCGCCCATGAACAGCAGCGGGATCAGCACGGCGATGAGCGAGAAGGTGAGGGAGATGATCGTGAAGGCGATCTGCCGCGTGCCTTCGAGCGCCGCCTCGAGCGGCTTGTCGCCGCGCTCGATGTAGCGCGCGATGTTCTCGATCACGACGATCGCGTCGTCGACCACGAAGCCGGTCGCGATCACGAGCGCCATCAGCGTCAGGTTGTTGATCGAGAATCCCGCGAGGTACATGACGCCGAACGTGCCGACGATCGACAGCGGCACCGCGACGCTGGGAATGAGCGTCGCCGCGACGTTGCGCAGGAACAGGAAGATCACCATCACGACCAGCGCGACCGCGAGCACCAGCTCGAACTGCACGTCGCGCACCGAGCTTCGGATGGTGGTCGTGCGGTCGGTGAGGAGCGTGGTATCCACTGCCGCGGGCAGGGACGCCTGCAATTGGGGCAGGAGCTGCTTCACGCGGTCGACCACCTGGATGACGTTGGTGCCGGGCTGGCGCTGGACGTTCAGGATGATCGCGGGCGTGGTGTTGGCCCATGCGGCGAGGCGATTGTTCTCGGCGCCGTCCACCGTGTCGGCCACGTCCTGCACGCGAATCGGCGCACCGTTCCGAAACGCGATGATCAGCGAGCGATACTCGTCGGCCGACTTCAACTGGTCGTTGGCGTCGATGGTCGACGCACGATAGGGACCGTCGAAGCTGCCTTTTGCCTGATTGGTGTTCGCGTTGGCGATGGACGTGCGCACGTCTTCGAGCGAGAGGCCGTACGCCGCGAGCGCCTTCGGGTTGACCTGGATCCGCACCGCCGGCCTTTGCCCGCCGCTGATGCTCACCAACCCCACGCCGGGGAGCTGCGAGATCTTCTGTGCGACGCGCGTGTCCGCGATGTCCTGCAGCTTGGTGAGGGGCAGCGTGTTGGAGCTGAGCGCGAGGGTCAGGATCGGCGTGTCCGCCGGATTGACCTTGTTGTAGACGGGCGGGCTCGGCAGGTCCGTGGGCAGGAAGTTCGCCGACGCGTTGATCGCCGCCTGCACTTCCTGCTCTGCGATGTCGAGAGACAGCGCGAGAGTGAACTGCAGCGTGATCACGGAGGCGCCGCCGGAGCTCGTCGACGACATCTGCTTCAAGCCTGGCATCTGGCCGAACTGGCGCTCGAGCGGCGCAGTGATCGACGACGCCGTCACGTCGGGGCTTGCGCCGGGATACAGCGTGACGACCTGGATGGTCGGGTAGTCGACCTCGGGCAGCGCGGACAGCGGCAGCACGCGATACGCGATGATCCCCGCGAGAAGGATCGCGACCATGAGGAGCGTGGTCGCGACCGGCCGCAGGATGAACAAGCGTGACGGGTTCACTGCGCGCCCTTGGCGCCTCCGCCGCCCTTGCCGCCGCCGCCTTTGCCTTCCCCACGCGGTCCGCGGCCGCCTTGCTTCGGCGGCGCGACTGCTTGCCCTTCACGCGTCGTGAGCTCGACCTTGGCGCCTTCGCGCAGCTTGTCGGCGCCGTCGACCACGACCATCGCGCCCGGCCGGATGCCGCTCGTCACGACGGTCGTCTCGCCCTGCTGCGGCCCGAGCTTCACGGGTGCGACCGTGACGGACGAGTCTTCCTTCACGACGTACACGAACGTGCCCGGCGAGCCGCGCTGGATCGCAGCCGTGGGAACGAGCGTCGCGTCCTCGAGCGTCTGCGTCAGCATGCGCACGTTGACGAACTGGTTGGGAAAGAGCGCGGCGTTGTCGTTGGGAAACTCCGCCTTCATCTTGATCGTGCCCGTCGTCGTGTCGATCTGGTTGTCGGCCGTGATGAGCTTGCCCGTTGCGAGCTTGTTCTTCTGCTCGCGGTCCCAGGCCTCGACCACCGTCGGCACGCCTTGCTGCAGGCGCTGCATCACGCGCTGCACGTTGTCCTCGGGAATCGGGAACACCGTGCTGATCGGCTGCAACTGCGCGATGACGACGATGCCGTTGGTATCGGAGGCGCGCACGACGTTGCCGGGATCGACCTGGCGCAGGCCCACACGTCCGCTGATGGGGGCGGTGACCTTCGCATAGGTGAGCTGCAGCCTTGCCTGGTCGACGGCGGACTGGTCGGCCTTGATCGTCGCCTGGTACTGGCGCACGAGCGATTCCTGCGTATCGACCTGCTGCTTCGCGATCGAATCCTGCGACAGCAGCGTCTTGTACCGCTCGAGATCGACTTGCGCGTTGGCGAGCAATGCCTGGTCCTTCGCCATCTGGCCTTGCGCCTGCCCAAGCTGTACCTCGAACGGGCGCGGGTCGATGTCGGCCAGCACTTGTCCGGCCTTCACGAGCTGGCCTTCCTCGAAATAGATCTTCATGAGCTGGCCGTCGACGCGCGGCTTGACGGTGACGATGTTGCGCGGCGTGATCGTGCCGAGCGCGTTGAGGTAAACATCGATGTTGCCCTTGCGCACCGGCTCCGCGATGACGGGCAGGGCGCGATTCGGGTCCATGCCCTTCGCACCCGGACCCGGTGCACCGGAAGGCGCGGGGGCACTGCTTGCCGGCGCGGGCGCTGCGCGCTGCGACCACCAGTAATAGCCGCCCGCGGCAAGCGCGATCAGGACGACGATGGTGATGATCCAGCCGAGCGCGCGACCGCGCGGCCTGGGCGAATCGAGGGGGTCGACGTCGGCGGAAGTCATGACCGGCTCCGGAGGAGGCGGTGTCGTGGTGCGCGGGGGAGGCGGGCTGACGGTGGCCATGGTTTTCGTTAGGGGTGCTCTAACCCACGGATTCTGAGGGCGCGCGAAGGTTCCGCCGCAACGGAATTGTTGCGATCTGTTACAGCTTACGCCCTGCAGGGGACGAGCCGCCGATGTTGCCCGCCGTCTGTAGAATACGAGCCCAATGACGATCCTCAAGACGCGCCTCGACACGCGCTCCGACGAGTTCAAGGGCAACGCGTCGCTGATGCGCGACCTCGTGGCGGACCTGCGCGCCAAGACCGGAGAGGTCGCGCGCGGCGGCAGCGAAGAGTCGCGGCAGCGACACCTGTCGCGCGGCAAGCTCCTGCCGCGCGACCGCATCGGCGCGCTGGTCGATCCGGGCTCGCCGTTGCTCGAGCTGTCGCCGCTCGCCGCGTACGGCATGTACGGCGGCGACGTGCCCGCCGCGGGCGTCGATCACCGGCATCGGCCGCGTCGCCGGACGCGAGTGCGTGATCGTCGCCAACGACGCGACGGTCAAGGGCGGCACGTACTACCCGATGACGGTCAAGAAGCACCTGCGCGCGCAGGAGATCGCGCGCGAGAACCGCCTGCCGTGCATCTACCTCGTCGATTCCGGCGGCGCGTTCCTGCCCGAGCAGGACGACGTGTTCCCCGACCGCGAGCACTTCGGCCGCATCTTCTACAACCAGGCGACGATGTCCGCGCTGGGCATCCCGCAGATCGCCGTCGTGATGGGATCGTGCACGGCGGGCGGCGCCTACGTGCCGGCGATGTCCGACGAGACGATCATCGTCAAGAACCAGGGCACGATCTTTCTCGGCGGTCCGCCGCTCGTGAAGGCGGCGACGGGCGAGGAGGTGAGCGCCGAGGAGCTGGGCGGCGGCGACGTGCACACGCGCATCTCCGGCGTGGCCGATCACCTCGCCGAGAACGACGCGCACGCGCTGCACATCGCGCGCCGCATCGTCGCCAATCTCAACGGCGTGAAGTCCGTGGGAGTCGCAGTGCAGCCGCGGCCGACCGCTGTACGACGCCGAGAGCGTCTACGGCGTCATTCCGAGCGACACGCGCAAGCCCTACGACGTGCGCGAGAGTCATCGCGCGCATCGTCGACGGCTCCGAGCTCGACGAATTCAAGCAGCGCTACGGCACCACGCTCGTCACCGGCTTCGCGCACATCCACGGCTATCCGGTCGGGATCGTCGCCAACAACGGCATCCTGTTCTCCGAATCGGCGCAGAAGGGCGCGCACTTCATCGAGCTCTGCGCGCAGCGCGGCATTCCGCTGCTGTTCCTGCAGAACATCACCGGCTTCATGGTCGGCCGCAAGTACGAGCACGAAGGCATCGCCAAGGACGGCGCCAAGATGGTCACCGCGGTCGCCTGCGCGAACGTGCCCAAGTTCACCGTGATCATCGGCGGCAGCTTCGGTGCCGGCAACTACGGCATGTGCGGGCGCGCCTACGGCCCGCGCTTCCTGTGGATGTGGCCCAACGCGCGCATCTCCGTCATGGGCGGCGAGCAGGCGGCGTCGGTGCTGGCAACGGTGCGCCGCGACGGCATGGCAGGCATCGGGCAAGCACTGGAGCAAGGAGGACGAAGAGGCGTTCAAGGCGCCGATCCGCGCGCAATACGAGACGCAGGGCCATCCCTATTACGCGACCGCGCGGCTGTGGGACGACGGCGTGATCGATCCCGCGCAGACGCGCCGCGTGCTCGGGCTTGCGATCTCGGCCTCGCTCAATGCGCCGATCGAGAAGACCGCGTTCGGCGTGTTCCGGATGTGAGGCCTCATGTTCAGAAAGATCCTCATCGCCAACCGCGGCGAGATCGCCTGCCGCGTCATCCGCACCGCGCGCCGCCTGGGCGTGCGCACGGTCGCCGTGTTCTCGGAGGCCGACGCCGACGCGCGTCACACGCGGCTGGCCGACGAAGCCGTGCTGATCGGTCCGGCGCCGGCGCGCGAGAGCTACCTCGTCATCGACCGCATCATCGCCGCGGCGAAGCAGACCGGCGCGGAGGCGATCCATCCCGGCTACGGCTTCCTGTCCGAGAACGAGGACTTCGCGGCGGCGTGCGCAGCGCCGGCATCGTGTTCATCGGCCCGCCGCGTCGCGGCGATTCGCGCGATGGGCAGCAAGAGCGCGGCCAAGGCGCTGATGGAGCAAGCGCCGGTGCCGCTCGTGCCCGGCTATCACGGCGAGGACCAGGACGCGGGGCTGCTCCAGGAACGAGGCCGACGCATCGGCTATCCGGTGCTGATCAAGGCCGTCCGCGGGCGGCGGCGGCAAGGGCATGCGCATCGTCGAACGCCGCGCGCGAGTTCGCCGAGGCGCTGGCGTCGTGCAAGCGCGAGGCGCTGTCGAGCTTCGGCGACGACCGCGTGCTGATCGAGAAGTACGTCACGCGTCCGCGGCACATCGAGATCCAGGTGTTCGCCGACACGCACGGCAACTGCGTGCACCTGTTCGAGCGCGACTGCTCGGTGCAGCGCCGGCACCAGAAGGTGCTCGAGGAGGCGCCCGCGCCGGGCATGACGCGCGGCGCGCCGGCGCGCGATGGGCGAGGCCGCGGTCGCGGCGGCGCGCGCGGTCGGCTACGTCGGCGCGGGCACGGTCGAGTTCATCGCCGACCAGGACGGCCGCTTCTACTTCATGGAGATGAACACGCGGCTGCAGGTCGAGCATCCGGTCACCGAGATGATCACCGGACAGGACCTCGTCGAATGGCAGCTGCGCGTGGCGGCGGGCGAGCCGCTGCCGCTGACGCAGGAGCAGCTGCGCATCCGCGGCCACGCGCTCGAGGCGCGCATCTACGCCGAGGATCCCGACCGCGGCTTCCTGCCGTCGACCGGCAAGCTGGTGCATCTCGCGCCGCCGCCCGAGTCGACTGCACGTGCGCGTCGACACCGGCGTCGAGCAGGGCGACGAGATCACGCCGTGCTACGACCCGATGATCGCCAAGCTCATCGTGTGGGACGAGACGCGCGATCTGCGCTCGCACGCATGCTGCAGGCGCTCGCGCAATACCGCATCGTCGGCGTGGCCAACAACGTCGAGTTCCTGGCGCGCCTCGTCGCGTGTCCCGCGTTCGCGCAGGCCGATCTCGACACGGGCCTCATCGAGCGCGAGCGCGCATTTGCTCTTTCCCGAGAAGCGGCGACGCGCCGGACCAGGCTTACCTGCATCGCCGCGCTTGCCGCGCTGCTGCGCGAGGAGGCGGGAGCGCGCCGCGTGCGACCGACGCGAGCGGCGATCCGTATTCGCCGTGGCGCGTGGGCGACGGATGGCGGCTCAACTCGCGTTCGGAGCGCAAGCTCCTCTTCCGTGTCGGTGACGTCGAGCGCGCGGTCGTCGTGGGCTACGCAGACGGCGGCTACACGCTGACGGCTCGACGGCAGTACCCATACCCGCGCGTGGGGAGCTCGGGCCGAACGGCACGCTGCGCGTGGAGCTGGGCGGGCGCAGGCTCGACGCAAGCGTCGTGGTCGCCGGGCGAAAAGCGCCACGTGTTCCTCGACGGGCGCAGTTACCAGCTCTCACGCGTCGATCCGCTGTATCAGGGCGGCGAGGGGCAGGGCGTCGAAGGCGGGCTCGCGGCGCCGATGCCGGGCAAGGTCATCGCGTGGCTGGCGAAGCCCGGCGCCGACGTCGCGAAGGGCGCGCCGCTCCTGATCCTCGAAGCGATGAAGATGGAGCACACCATCACGGCGCCGGTCGACGGGAACGCTCAAGGCGCTTCACGCTTCGCGGTGGGCGAGCAGGTGACCGAAGGCGCGGAGCTGGTCGACTTCACGAAGGCCAAATAATGAGCGCTTCCCGAACGTGCCCGCATCGTCGAGGTCGGCCCGCGCGACGGGCTGCAGAACGAGAAGCAGCCCGATCGCGACCGACGTCAAGGTGGCGCTCATCGACCGCCTGACCGATGCGGGCCTGCCCGCGATCGAGGCCGCATCGTTCGTGTCGCCGAAATGGGTGCCGCAGATGGCCGACGCGGCCGAGGTGATGGCGCGCATCCGGCGCAAGCCCGGTGTCGTCGTATCCGGTGCTGGTGCCGAACCTGAAGGGCTTCGAGGCGGCGCTCGGCGCGGGCGTCGAGGAGATCGCCGTCTTCGCCGCCGCGTCCGAATCGTTCTCGCAGAAGAACATCAACTGCTCCATCGCGGAGAGCCTCGAGC
This sequence comes from uncultured beta proteobacterium, assembly GCA_963707815.1. Lineage (GTDB taxonomy): Bacteria > Pseudomonadota > Gammaproteobacteria > Burkholderiales > Casimicrobiaceae > VBCG01. The sequence continues at coordinate 211,157 of CAVPRK010000009.1, read as the reverse complement.
GCTTCGACCCCGTGATGGCCGCTGCGCGCGATCACGGCGTTCGCGTGCGCGGCTATGTCTCCTGCGTGCTCGGCTGTCCGTACGAGGGCGAGATCGCGCCCGATGCGGTCGCGCAGCGTGTCCAAGGCCCTGCTACGACATGGGCTGCTACGAAGTCTCGCTCGGCGACACGATCGGCGTCGGCACGCCGGGCAAGACGCAGGCGATGATCGAAGCGTGCGCGAAGCATGTGCCCGTCGACAAGCTCGCCGGGCACTTACCACGACACCTACGGCCAGGCGCTCGCCAACATCTATGCGTCGCTCGAACTGGGCGTCGCCGTGTTCGACAGCTCGGTGGCGGGCCTCGGCGGCTGTCCGTATGCCAAGGGCGCGACGGGCAACGTCGCGACCGAGGACGTCGTGTACATGCTGCACGGCCTGGGCATCGAGACCGGCATCGACCTCGACCGCCTGATCGACGCGGGGGAGTACATTTGCGCTGCGTTGGGCCGACCCACCAATTCGCGCGTCGGTCGCGCGCTGCTTGCCAAGCGCTGACGTCCGCGACGTGGCATACGGCGCCGTCGTTCGCGCTCCCGACGAAGCTCTCGTCGACGAGACGCTTGCGCGCTTGCTGGTTTCGCCGTCTTCGGCCGTGCAACCGCCACTCTCGTTCCTGCCCGACTGCGAGCTCACCGTCGTGTTGCCGTCGCTGGCGCTCGGCGGCGCCGAACGAATCGTCGTCGACTGGGCGGCACGCACGCGCGGCCGCCACGGCGTTCACGTCGCGGTGCTGCGCGACGTGGCAGTGGGGCATCGTCTTCCCGAAGGTGTCCGCACCTCGCGCATCGGTGCCGCTTCTCACGCGCTCGAGGCGTTCGCGCGCACGCTTTCGACTGGGTCCGTCGTCCTGTGTCACTTGTTGACTGCTGCGCAGCGCGCCGCGCTGCGTCGCGGCGGCGCAATCGCCGTGCCGGTCATCCACAATGCGCGCGCAGGCTGGATCGATCGCGTGGACGAGCTGCGCGTCGAGCCATTGCTGGTCGCAGTCTCGCGCGCCTGCGCCGCCGAGTTGCGCGACGCAGGCGTGACCGGCGCCATTCACGTCATCCGCCACCTGCCGGAGGTTCCCGCGGCGGATCCGGCGGCGCGCGCGCGGTGGCGCATCGCGTGGGGCATTCCCGGCGACGCGTTGCTGGTCGGCATGATCGGCGGGGTCAAGCCGCAGAAGTCGTATCCGTTTGCCGTGCGCGTGCTGGCCGCGCTCAAGTCTGCATCGCCCGCGGCGCGGCTCGTGATCGTAGGCGGCCCGGCGGGACGCGATGGGCCGCGCGCGTGGGACGCGCTGCGTGCGCAATGCGTGCGCCTCGGCCTCGCCCGCGACGTCGTCCTGGCGGGCCCGCTCGCCGGCGCCGCGCAATGCCTGCCGGCTTTCGACGTGCTGCTCAATACGAGCCTGCACGAAGGCCTCAGCATCGCGACGCTGGAAGCGCTGGTGTCGTCCGTGCCGGTCGTGGCATCCGATGTCGGGGGGCAGGGCGAAGTCGGCCACGACGCGCTGCGACTCGTGAGCGCCGACGCCGATCCGGCACAGTGGGCCGATGCGGTCCTGCACGCGTCGCGATCGGAACGGCGTCCGCCGACGTGGGCGCGCTTCCCTGCGTATCGGCAATGGACGCTCGCGCAACTCGCAGCGCCCTGGGCGACGGGCGAGCACGTCCTGTTCGTCACCGCCAACCTCAACGCGGGCGGCGCGCAGCGCTCGCTCGTCAATCTCGTCACGGCGATAGCGACGCACGAGCGCGCGAGCGTCGCCGTGACCGGCGACTCCACCAGCGACGCTTTCCTGCGCGAGCTCGCCGCCGCGGACGTCGATGTCGTCCGCACGGCGGCGACCCGCGATCCCTTCGATCATGCAGAAGCGCTGCTGCGGGTGGCGTGCGCCACGCGAGCGGGAATCGTCGTGTTCTGGAACGTGGACGCCAAGGTGAAGCTGCTCGTGACCAAATTTGCGGCTGCGCTGCCTTCGCTGCGCCTGGTCGACGTGTCGCCGGGCGCGTACGCGTTCGAGGAGCTTGCGGCGACCGCCGAATTCCAGGAGCTCATCGCGTTCGACGAGACGCAATACCGCGCGCGGCTTGACCGTCTCGTGAACAAGTTCGACACGCGCACACCGGGTGACAGGCGCACGGCGATCGTGCGCAACGGCGTTCGCGCAAGCGAACGGGTGAAGAGCGATTTCGCACGTAGCGACGCACCCGAGATCGCCGTGAGCGGACGCGTCGCGCCGACCAAGTTCCTGGAGGAGATCGTGAATGCGTTCCGGATCGTGCTGGCCACGCATCCGCGCGCGCAGCTCCATGTCTACGGCGGCGCCGAGCCGCGGCATTCAGACTACGCGCGGTCGGTCGTCGCGCGGGCCGCCGATCTCATCGGCCGCCACGTGTTCCTGCACGGGGCGACGTTCGATGCTCCTTCCGTCCTGCACCGGCATGACGTCGCCCTCGTGCTCGGCGTGCACCAGGGATGTCCGAACGCGTGCCTCGAAGCGCTGGCCGCCGGCGTTCCGCTGGTGGCCAACGACAGTGGGGGCACCCGCGAGATCGTCATCGACGGCAGGACGGGCTGGCTCGTTGGCGACGTCGCGCCGCGGACGGTCGCAACCGCGCTGCTTTCGGTGCTGGCCGATCCGGTCGAGGCCCGGCGGCGCGCTCGTCGCGGCCGGGCGCACGTCGCGCGTCGCTTCTCGATCGATGGCATGGCGAAGGACTACAGTCGCTTGTTTCGGCAGCTGCGCAAGAGGGGGCACTCATGAAGATTCGCGTAGGGGTGGACGCGGAACGCTCGCGCCTCGGCAGGCTCACGATATCCGACGGCTCCAGAACGAGCGGCTCGGTCGACGTCTGTGCCACGGCGGATTCCGTCGCTGCGCACGCGCCCTTCGGAGGCTATACGCTCAAAGAGGCGCGCCCCGTGGAAGGTGCTTTGGTGCCTGAGCTCGGCGACACGACACTTGTGTTCGAGCCGCGCTCCGGAGATGCGCGGCTCGCGGAGAGCCTGGGCCGCTTCGTGCTCGAGCTGCACGCCGGCCGGCCGGGCGACGATGGCCGGCTGCGCGCCACAAGCCGCGGACTGCGGGTATGGCCGGAGACGCTTGCGAGTCTCGCAAGCGCGATCGCGCGAGGGGACCGCATCGAGCTCGAGATCTACGAGGTGCCCCTCACGCTGTGGGATCGCATTTTCTTTTGCCGCCGCCGCGCCAGCCGCGGATTGGGGACGTCCGGCACGACGCGCGACTACGACGACGGCTGGCGTTCCTCGAGCAGCAGTTCCGGCTCGAGCTCGTCGTCGCGCGATGAATCGTTCAGCGGCAAGGGCGGCCAGTTCGGCGGGGCCGGCGCGTCGGGCTCGTGGGACGCCGCAAAAACGGGTGCCGCGTTTGCCGGTGGCGCAGCGCTGGGTGCGGGCATCGCCGCCGCCAGTGAATCCGGATCGTCGTCAGCGGACGGTGACGCGTCGAGCGCGAGCGACGCGTCGAACGCGAGCGACGGAGGCACGAGCTATTAGGGACGTACCCCTTTGAATGTCTCGCGGCTGTCAATGGGGTACCTCCCTATTTCGCCGCTTCCTCGAGCTCCGCGACCATCCGCGCGACGCGCGTCTCCAGCGCCTCGTTGGTGAGGCTTTCGCGGAAGAGCTCGACGAGGAGCGGAAACGCGAAAGGCGTCGCGCGCCGCGGCCGCGAGAGCAACGCGCGGCTTGCGCGCAATCGGGTGAGCGCGGTGCCCAGGCGCGGCGCTTCGAGTCGGCGCTCCAGCACTTCGCGCACGGCCTGCTTCAGAAGCGGATTGTCGCGGTCGTATTCCGCGAACACGTTGTAGAGCAGCGCGCTCGACGCCTGCAGCTGGCGCTGCGGATGCGGATCGCCCGGGAATCCCTGGAACACGAGTCCCGCGACGCGCGCGATCTCGCGAAAGTGCCGGCGCCCGAGCTCGGTGAAGTTGAGGCCCGAGAGAATGTCGCGCTCCACCCCGTGCGCCGACAGGAGCTTGCCGAGCGTGCCGAGGTCGAGCGGCACCGGGCGCGGCGACACGAGCCCGAAGCCGTAGTCGTTGGCCGAGAGGCTGAACGTCGCCGGAGTGATCGACGCCAGGCGATACGAGAAGAGCGTCGCCAATCCGAAGTGCGCGAGCCGCCCTTCGAACGGATAGAAGAAGAGCCCGTGCCCCTCGCGCGTCGAGATGGCTTCGACCAGCCACTCGCGCTCGCCGGGCAGCGCCGACCAGCGCGCCTGGAGGTCCAGGAGCGGCCTCACGCGCTGCAACTCCGGCGACGCGAACTCGCCGCGCGCGGCGTCGGCGACGAGCGCGCGCGTCGCGTCCGCGAGCTCGCTCGTGAGCGCCATCCTGCTGCCCATCCAGCGCGGCACTTTCGCCGAGCGCACGTTCGCCGGCTTCACCCAGGCGGTGAGCTCGCGCACGCGGATGAACTCCACGACCCGGCCGGCGAACGCGAAGCAGTCGCCGGGTTTGAGTGAAGCGACGAAGCTTTCCTCGACGTGGCCGAGCTTGGCTCCGTTGCGGAACTGGACCGTGACGGACGCGTCGCTCACGATCGTGCCGATCGACATGCGATGGCGATGCGCTATCCCGCGATCGGGCACGCGCGCGACGCCGTCCTCGTCGATCACGACCCGGCGATACTCGGGGTACGCGTTGAGGCTCGCGCCGCCGTGCACGACGAAGTCCAGCGCCCACTGCCACTCGACGTCGGTCATGCCCGCGTAGGCGTTGGTCGTGCGCAGTCTCGTCCCGCAAGTCGTCGGGGCGAAAGCCGCCGCCGAGCGCGCACGTGACGAGGTGCTGCACGAGCACGTCGGGCGCGTCGACGACCGGGCGCCGCGGCTCGATGCGTCGTGCGGCTGCCGCCGTGCGCGCCGCCGCCGCTTCGACGAGCTCGAGCGCCTGCGTGGGCACGACGGTGATGCGCGAGATCTCTCCCGGACGGTGACCGCTGCGGCCGGCGCGCTGCAGCAGGCGCGCGACACCTTTCGGGCTGCCGATCTGCAACACCTGGTCGACCGGCGCGAAGTCGACGCCGAGGTCGAGGCTCGACGTGCATACGACGGCCTTCAGGCGCCCGTCCCGCAGTCCCGCTTCGACCCAGTCGCGCACTTCGCGCCCGAGCGAGCCGTGATGGAGCGCGATGAGGCCGGCCCAATCGGGCCGTGCTTCGAGAATCGCCTGGTACCACGTCTCCGTCGCGGACCGCACGTTCGTGAACACGAGGGTGGAGCGCGCGTGATCGATCGCGCGAACGACTTCCGGCAGCATCGTGAGGCCGAGGTGGCCCGCCCACGGAAAGCGCTCGATCGTCCTGGGAAGGGCGCTCACGATCTCGATTTTCTTGGTGTCGAGCCCGCGCACGATGCGCGCGGGCTTCGCATGCGCGGTGCCAACGAGGCAGCGCAGCGCTTCGTCGAGATTGGCGAGCGTCGCCGACAGTCCCCATGTGCGAAGCTGCGGGCGCAAGCCGCGCAAACGCGCAAGCGCGAGCTCCGTTTGCACGCCGCGCTTGCTGCTCATGAGCTCGTGCCACTCGTCGACGACGATCGCCTCGACGTGCGCGAAGCGCTCGCGCCAATCGGGGCGCGACAGCATGAGCGTCACGCTCTCCGGCGTCGTCACGAGCGCCGTCGGCAGCTGCTGCAGCCTGCCGCGCGCGTGCGGTCGATGTCGTATCGCCCGTGCGCACGCCGACGGTCCAATGGGGATTGAGCGCCTGCGCTGCGCGGGTGAGCGCAACGCCGGTGTCGCTGGCGAGCGCGCGCAACGGCGTGATCCAGAGCAGCGAAAGAGGCGGAGACGCGTCCACGCTTCCGCGAGGCCCGAGCACGATGGGACCGAGTGCCGCAGCATACGTCTTGCCCATGCCGGTCGGCGCATGGACAAGCCCGCTCTCGCCAGCGGCGCAGGCCGACCACACTTCTTCCTGGAACGGAAACGGCGCGAAGCCTTGCGCCGCGAACCATGCGCGTGCGGCGTCCCAACGATCGATGCGCGCGGGAAGGTCCAGCATCCGGCGATTGTAGTGAACCCCGCCTCGGCACCCGTTCAAATTGGGTAGCGTGCGGGACTCAGCGCTGCGCTACGGCCTCGTGTAGCGCCGGTCGTTCGAATATAGTGTGGCGATGAAGAGACCCAACGTGGTGCTCGTGCTGGTGGACGACATGGGCTTCTCCGACATCGGATGCTACGGCGGCGAGATCGACACGCCCAACCTCGATCGTCTTGCGCGCGGCGGCGTCCGGTTTTCGCAGTTCTACAACACGGCGCGCTGCAGTCCTTCGCGCGCGTCGCTGCTGACGGGGCTTCATCCGCACCAGACCGGCATCGGCATCCTCACCAACGACGACAGCCCGCGCGGCTACACGGGCACCATCAACGAGCGGTGCGTGACGATTGCCGAGGTGCTGAAGACGGCCGGGTACGCCACGTGCCTGTCGGGCAAGTGGCATCTCGCGTCGGAGATGAAGACGCCGAACGGCGCGTGGCCAACGCGACGCGGCTTCGATCGTTTCTTCGGCACGCTGACAGGCTGCGGATCGTTCTTCCAACCCGGGACGCTCACACGCGGCGAAACCAATGTCGAGGACGAAGCGCTGGGGCCCGATTTCTTCTACACCGATGCCATCACCGACGAAGCGGTCGCATTCGCCTGACGCGATCGGAGCACGATGGCCCCGTTCTTCCTGTATGTCGCGTACACGGCGCCGCACTGGCCGCTGCATGCGAGCGACGAGGACATCGCGAAGTACCGCGGCCGCTTCGACGAAGGCTGGGACGTGCTGCGCGAGCGCCGGCTCGAACGACTGCGCGAAGCGGGCATCCTCGAGGACTCCGCGACGTTGAGCGAGCGCGACCCGACGCAGCCGTCCTGGAACAGCGCGCAATACAAGGACTGGCAGGCGAAGCGCATGGAGGCGTACGCCGCGCAGATCGATCGAGTGGACCAGGGCGTGGGCCGCATCCTCGCCGCCCTCGAGGCGCAAGGCGAGCTCGAGGACACGCTCGTCATCTTCCTCTCCGACAATGGCGCGTCGGACGAGAAGCTGCCGCTCGTCGATCTCTCCAAGTTCAAGACGCGCACCGACATCCTGCGCACGAGTACGCGCGACGGACGCGAAGTGCGGTTCGGCAACGAGCCGGCGATCGTGCCCGGAGGCGAGGACACCTACGCAAGCTACGGACGCGCGTGGGCGAACCTGTCGAACACGCCGTTCCGCTATTACAAGCAATGGACCCACGAAGGCGGCATCGCGACCCCGCTCATCGTGCATTGGCCGCAGGGCAATTTGCGCAACGGCAGCGTGGTGAGGGCAGCGTTTCAACTGGTCGACGTGCTGCCGACGGTTCTGGAAGCGGCTGGCGCGCCGTATCCCGCGCGTTACGAGGGCCGCGAGATCATTCCGTGCGAAGGCCGCAGCCTCCTGCCGGCATTGCGGGGGCAGTCGGTGCCCGAAGCGACGCTGTATTGGGAACACACCGGCAACGCGGCGGTGCGCCGAGGCCGGTGGAAGCTGTTGCGGTCGCATCCGGAAGCCAAGAAGTATTGGGTGGACAGCGGAGACCCCGCGCTGCGGGCGCGGCTCGCGCAGGAGTTCGCGTACCGGTGGGAGCTCTACGACGTCGAGGGCGACCGCTCGGAGCTTCACGACGTCGCGGACCAGCACCCCGACCTCGTGCGCGAGTTACGAACGCAGTGGCAGTCGTGGGCCGACCGCGTCGGCGTGATTCCGTTCGAGACCATCCTCGACATCTACGCGCAGCGCGGGCAGCCGTACAAGGACGCCATCGGGTGAACGGCCGGCCTTGTTGCGCTCCCGACGCGCGATGGCGATGCGCAGGTCGTCGAACAGACTGCTGCCACGCGCCGCGATGCGCAGCGCGGCATGCTGCGCATCGCCGGCGGCTCGTTCCTCATGGGTAGCGTAGACGACGATGCGTTTCCCGGCGACGGCGAAGGTCCGGTGCGCGAAGTCACGCTCTCGCCGTACTGCATCGACGCCACGGCGGTCACCAATCGCGATTTCGCCGCATTTGTCGCGGCCACCAGTCACGTCACCGACGCTGAACGCTTCGGCTGGTCGTTCGTGTTCTACGCGCTGCTCGATCCTTCCGGGCGCGAAGCGGCGCGTGAGGACGTCGTGCCCGACGCCCCGTGGTGGCTCGCGGTCGACGGCGCCTCGTGGCGGCAACCCCGAAGGCCGCGCATCGAGCATCGACGACCGGGCCGACCATCCGGTCGTTCACGTCTCGTGGCGCGACGCTGCCGCGTACGCCGCATGGGCAGGCAAGCGCCTGCCCACCGAAGCGGAGTGGGAGAACGCTGCGCGCGGCGGGCTCGTGCAAGCCAAGTACCCGTGGGGTGACGACCTGCGGCCCGGCGGCGTGCATCGCTGCAACATCTGGCAGGGCCGCTTTCCCGAGATCAACACCGGGGAGGACGGCTACCTCGGCACGGCGCCGGTGACCGCATTCGCGCCCAACGGCTACGGCATGTACAACGCGGCGGGCAACGTGTGGGAGTGGTGTGCCGACTGGTGGAGCACGGCGCTTCACGCGAAAGTGATTCGCGGAGGCTCGTATCTCTGTCATGCTTCGTACTGCAACCGCTATCGCGTCGCCGCGCGCAGCAGCAACACCATCGACAGCAGCACCGGGCACACGGGATTCCGGTGCGCGTTATGAGGGAGGAGCAGCCATGAGCCGCATCACGACGTTTGTTGCAGCATTCGCCTTGTGCGCGGCGGCGCACGCCGCGACGCCGTTCGTCGACGTCGGCAAGCAGGAGCCGATCACGATCCTGACGCCGTCGACGCCGTGGCTGCCGGCGTTCACCAAGATCGTCGAGACGTACGAGGAACAGACCGGCAACAAGGTGAAACTCGATGTCAATCCCTTTGGCGCGGTCCTCGAGAAGGCGCGCAACGACCTGCGCGGAAGCGGCGGCGCGTACGACGCGGTGCTGCTCGACACGCAATGGACCATCGAGATGTACGAGGGTGGATTTCTCTCTCCGTTCGCGGACATCGATTCGGCGTTCACGCCGCCGAAGGAACTGTTGACCTACGACGACTCCGGCTACTGGAACGAGCAGAAGCGCTGGCGCACGTCCAAGGGCGGCAAGCTCATGGCGTTCACGGTTCTCGGCAACGTGCCCGTCTGGTATTACCGCACCGACGTTCTGAAGGACGCGGGCGTCGCGCCGCCGAAGACCATTCCCGAAGTCCTTGCCTCCTGCGCGAAGCTCAACAAGCCCCCGTCGACCTACGGCGCGGTGCTTCGCGGCGAGCGCGGCAATCCGATCCGTTACGAGTGGCAGCAATGGATGCTGAGCCGTGGCGCGACGGTCGTGCGCGACGCCGAGAACGGCGACTTCACGGTGACGATCAACAGCCCGCAGAGCAAGGCCGCGCTCGACGACTACATCGAGGTTGCAAAGAAATGCGGCCCGCCCAACCCCGGCGCGGTCGGACAGGGCGACGTGATCCAGCTCCTCTCTACGGGCAAGGCCGTCCAGGGGCAGCTCGTCCTCGCGGCCTGGGCCAACTTCCAGGACCCCAAGAAATCGGCGGTGGTCGGAAAGATCGCGGTGGTGCCGCTGCCCCGCGCCGCCGACGGCAAGACCGCAGCCGTGATCGGCAACTGGAACTACGCGATACCCAAAGGCATCTCGCCGGCCAAGAAGAAATCGGCGCTCGCCTTCGCCAAGTGGCTGATGAGCTACGACGCACAGTACGCGTTCGCCAAGGCCGGCGGCATTCCCAATCGCACCGACGTGCTTGCCTCCGATCTCACCAAGGATCCGAACTTCTCGTGGATGCCCGCGTATCTCGAAACGCTCAAGACCGCGCGTCAGGAGCTGGGCTATGCCGAGGGGGCGCAGGTCGAGCAGGCTCTCGGGTTGCGCTTGAACCAGGCACTGATCGGCGAGATGTCCTCGGGCAAGGCGTTGAACCAGGCTGCGCAGGATATCAAGGACATCTTCGAGAAGAACAAGCGCAAGACCGGGCTCGGGCCGCCGTTGCCTGAATGACTGCCGCGGCGTGATCGCCGTGCGGCGCCCGCGCACGCTCGCGGGCTGGATCAACGCGACGTTCAGGCACTGGAGCCTCCTGCCGGCGGTCATCCTGTTCGCCGCGTTGACGGCATACCCCGCGGTCGACCTCGCACGCATGAGCGTGTCGACGATCACGTGGCAGGGTGCGCAGGACTTCTGGACGTTCACGCCGCGGCGCAATTTCGAAGCGCTGATGAGCGATCCGTCGCTGTCGGCGGCGGTCGTCAACACCCTCGTCTTCGTGGCCGCTGCCGTCGTGGTCGAGATGGTGCTCGGGCTCGCGCTCGCGTTGCTGGTCGGGCGCATGGTGCGCGGCAAGGGTGCGATGCGCACGATCATGATCGTGCCGATCCTCGTGCCCGCGGTGGCGATCGGGAGCATGTTCAAGCTCATGTACAACTACGACTTCGGGCTCTTCAACCAGGCGCTCGCCGTGGTGGGACTGGGACCTGTGAGCTGGCTCGGTTCGCCATCGCTCGCGCTGTGGTCGGTGGTTATCGTCGACATCTGGCACTGGACGCCCTTCGTCTTCCTCATCATGTTCGCGGCGGTCGAAGGCTTGCCACAGGACGTGATCGAGGCGGGACACGTGGATGGCGCGTCACCCTGGCAACTCTTGCGCTACGTGACGCTGCCGCTCCTGATGCCGGCGCTGACCGTCGCGTTCCTGTTCCGATCGATCCTCGCGTTCAAGGCCTTCGACGAGGTTTACCTGTTGACGGGGGGCGGGCCGGGCACGTCGAGCGAGCTCTTGAGCCTGCATCTGTACCGCGTGTTCTTCGAGCAGAACCAGCTCGGCTACGGCGCGCTGCTGTCGGTGCTCACGATGGTCGCGATTCTCACGGCGCTCGCGCTCGGGCGCCGCGTCGCGCGCAAGGTGCGGCGGTGATCGGCACGCGAATGACCGGCTGGGTGCTCGTGGTGCTCGCGCTGTGCGTCGTGGTCGGGCCGTTCCTGTGGATTTTCATGACGTCGTTCAAGACGCAGATCGACATCCTGAGCGGCGCGTGGGCGTTCACGCCGACGCTCGATGCGTATGCCGACGTGCTCCTGTCCAAGCGCTCGGACTTCGGCCACGCGGTCTACACGAGCGCGATCGTGGCGACCGCAAGCACGGCGATCGTGCTCGTCATCGGCACGCTCGCGGCGTATTCGCTGTATCGATTCGCCTGGCCGCGCTGGGTCACAGCCGGATTCCTCGGCTGGACGCTGGCGTTGCACATGATTCCCGTCATTACGCTGGTTGGACCGTGGTATCTCATCTTCAAGGAGCTCGGCCTGTACGACACCCGCACGGCGCTCGTGCTCACCCACGTCACGATCAATCTGCCGATGGCGGTGTGGCTCATGATGGCGTTCATGCGAACGCTGCCGCCCGAGATCGAGGAGGCCGCGGTCGTGGACGGCTGCTCGCCGGTGCAGGCGTTCCTGCGGGTCACGCTCCCGCTCCTGGTGCCGGGTTTCATCGCCACCGGCGTGCTCACGTTCATCTTCAGCTGGAACGACTTTGCGATCGCGCTCGCGCTGACGTCGCAGCAGAACGCGACGGTGCCGGTCGTCGTATCGAAGTTCGCGAACGACTACGAGGTGCTGCACGCGCAGATGGCAGCGTCGTCGGTGCTCGCGACGCTGCCCGCGCTCGTCCTGATGTTCATCGGCCAGCGCTTCATCGTGCAGGGACTGACCATGGGGGCGGTGAAGTAACCGATCTACGCGCGGGACGCCAGCGCGCCAGACCTGCCGCGCGGATCCCTTCGGCACCCGGCAGCCTGGGCGACTCGCCTTGGGCGGTCAGGCGAATCTTCGCGTTGCGCGCTTTGCGCCCGTCCGCCAAGCTACCCCGACCGTGCCGACAGGAACTCCGATGCAGCTTCGCGAACAACTGCGCACATTCGCCCCGTGGACAGGGAGATCAACGTCGACTTGAGAATGGGAATGGGAATGCCTTGGCCTTCAATGCCAAATACCGGCACGAACCTGGCCGCGAGCTCGGCACGCCGCCTCCGCCACAGTGGCGTTCGGCCTGTCGACGAGGCTGGCCATCTGTCTCCGCAATGGGCTATTGTAGAGGACAGAGGCTGCCTGCCCGAATCGGTCGCCCCGAGCCCAGTGATCAAAGAAGCCGCGAAGCCGGACGTCCAACGCCGCCTCCGAGCGGTGCTGTTCATCGACGTCGTCGAATCCGTTCGCCTCATTCATCTCGACGAAGAGGGCACGATCGGTCGGTGGCGCGCATTTGCCAACGATGTCCAGGACCAGTACCTGCCTCGGTTCGGGGGCCGCCGGGTAAAGCTCACCGGTGACGGCATGCTGCTCGAATTCGAGAGTACGGTCAGCGCGGTCGAGTGCGCGATCGCCATCCAGCAACGGCTTGTTGCAAGCGAGGGGACGGTGGATGCGAACCGGCGCATCCGGGTGCGCATGGGCATCCACGCGTCCGACGTGATCACCGACGAGTTCGACATCTATGGAGACGGCGTGAACCTGGCGGCGCGCCTGCGCGATCTCGGTGGGCCGGACGAAATCGTCGTGTCTGCCGCAGTGCGCGACCAGCTCACCGACGGCCTGGGTGTTGTGATCGAGGACCTCGGGGAGCGCAAGCTCAAGGGATTCGAGCGGCCCATACGCGCATTCCGCGCCTGGCCTCCGGGACCGATGCCCGCTTTGTCCGTCGATCGTCGCCGTCGCACGGGTGACAAGCCGGCGATTGCCGTCCTGCCCTTTCGCAACCTGTCGGGAGTGCCGCGGCACGATTTTCTGGGCGATCTGATTGCCGAGGACGTCATAGCCGACCTGTCCAGGTTCTCCGATCTCTTCGTAATCTCGCGGTTGTCGACGGCGCCGTTTCGGGACCGCTCGCTTGAACCACGCAACGTGGCGGAGGTGCTTGGAGTCAGATACATACTCGCCGGAAACCTGCATGCCAGCGACAGCCGCTTCCGCGTGATGGTCGAGCTCACCGAAGCAGAGAACGGTCGAGCCATCTGGGCAGACCGGTTCGAAGGGTCTCTTGGTGACATCTTCGATGTTCAGGACCGGATGTCGATTCACATCACGACGCGCGTGCTTCCGCAGCTTCGACATCTCGAGCTCGCACGGGCACGCGCGAAGCGTCCGGAAGATCTCACGGCTTATGAACGCACGTTGCGTGCGATCGACTATTTGCATCGGAGCACGCCGGAAGATCTCGATCGGGCGCAAGCAATGCTGTTAGCCGCGATTGCCGCCGATCCGAACTATGGAGCTCCTCATGCGTGGCTTGCACGACTGCACGTGCTGCGGGTTGGTCAAGGGGTGACCCTCGACTCGGTGCGCGAAGCGAGCGACGCCGATCGCCACATCGAAGCGGCACTCGAGCGCGATGAAAACGATTCGTGGGCATTGTCGGTGCATGGATTGGTCGCGGCCTACCTGCACAAGGACCTCGATCTCGCGCAGACGCGTTATGACCGAGCGCTAGCGCTCAACCCGAGCGCTGTATCGGCATGGGCATGGAGCGCGTCGGCGAACGCATGGCTCGGCAACGGTGACAAGGCCACGGAACTCGTGCAGCGAGCGATCTCGCTGTCCCCGCTCGATCCGCACATGTACATGTTCTCGGCCATCGCATGTACGGCAGCAGCCGTTGCCGGAAACTACGACGATGCTATCGAATGGGGTCGCCGTTGCCTGCGCGAGAATCGCGGCCATCTTGCGACACACAAGGTGCTGACAATCGCCTTGTCTCTTTCCGGGCGCGAGGCCGAGGCCCGCGCAGCTGCGACTGAGTTGCTTGCGCGGGAGCCTGGTCTGACGGTTGCAGGATTCCGCAATCGCTATCCCGGGAGTCAGAGCGCGCATATCGATCGGTTTTGCGAGGCCCTCGCGGCCACGGGGGTTCCTCGCTAGGATGATGAGGCCGGCCACATTGGCAACGTGCGGGAACCGGCCGGAATGCGACTAGAAGTTGCCACCAAGGGGAACCTGTGCGACCACTCAAGCCCAGCTTCGCGAACGACTCGGCGGATTCGGCCGACTCCGCTGATTCCGCCGATTCGGCCGACTCCGCCGATTCCGCAGACAGTGCCGACAGTGCCGACAGTGCCGGATTGTCGTCGTACTCCGGAAGCCGAACCAGTTCGATGCTCTTCAGCGCGCTTTGGTCGACCCAAGGCGAATTGACGCGAGGGCTGGCCGGGATCGGCAACCCGATCAAGGCTCCGAGTGCCCTTACGTTCGACGAGGGGCTGGCGCGTTCGGCTGCCAGCACCCGTGCGGCGCAGTATGTCTATGAGTTCCTCAATGCCGTGACATTTGCGGCGGGCGCTCCAAACGCCACGCTCACGTGCGACGTTGTCGCGAGTCCGGCCGGCGCGGGCGCGGCCCCTGCGCCCTTCACAATGACACCTCCCGACTACGAGAAATTGGGGGCGGGGGGGAGTACGGCGAACCTGGAAGCCGAGTTGCAGAAAGTCCTCGACATGGCCGTCCTGAGGCGCGACAGGATGAGCGAAATTCTCGTGCAAGTGAGACGGCCGACCTCGTTCTACGCGATGGTCCTCAACCTGCAGCCCTGGCGGTATCGCTACACGCTCGAGCTCTTCGCGACTGTGTTCCGGCTCTCAACGCTGATCACGATGCAATTCAAGCATCATTTCAGGGTGCTCCGGGCGGGCGACCGGTCCGTGCTGGTGCAGCCCGTGCTGCTCAACCCCGGGCACTGGTCGTATCCCGCGGGCCATGCGTCCCAATGCTATTTTGCGAGCGCCATATTGACGAACCTGACCGTGGCCAAGCTGGGACCTGACGTCACGAACCAGCTCGACAAGCTCGCCCAACGTATCGGGGAGAATCGCGTGGTGGCCGGGGTGCACTATCCGGAGGACATCGACAAGGGCAAAGCCTTGGGACAGAGCCTCGCCGCCATGCTGGAGTATCGAGCGAAGGCCGAACCTTCCGCGCTCAATTGGCTCTTTCGCCAGGCGCGGAGTGAATGGGTCTGATCACTTCAAGCGGAGTAACGTACCCAGTGCATTGATCGCGCCCCGGCCCTTGAGATTGCTCCACGTCGTGGCGTCGTTCTGCTTGTGCGGTTGTGCCGGGTCGAGAAGCTGGTGAGCGCTCGGCACGAGCTTTCGCGGGTTCATCCCGGCCCCCTTTGCAATGTGCTGGCGCAGCTTGGCATTGGGGAGCGGCTTCGGCGCCGGATCGGCCGCGTGCAGCAGGCGATGCAATTGAAGGACCAGCGCCGCGAGTCCGCTGACGTGCGGAGCGGCCGCACTCGTGCCGGCCATTCGCGTGTCCATCGACCGCAGCAGCGACGCACTCAACACGCCGTGACTCCTGACGTTGTTCGCGGACGGAGCCACTAAATTGGGTTTGCGTCGGGCCTGGCGTCCTTGGGTGGGGCGTGTCGGACCACACGCCGAGTAGTCCGGAATTTCGTTCGTCGCGCTGTTGAACGCCCCGACGGCAATCGTCTTGCGTCCGGTGGCGATGCCCGTGACCGTATAAGCAGGGTGCGCGCGCACGGGATCGAATCGCGATTGGCGCCGCCGGAGCGCGGCGTCGGGCCGATTCTCGTCACGCTCGATCCAGGCGTGATATACCGCGCGCACGGCGCCGCGGTTCTCGAGTCGCACCTTCCACGTGCCGAAAGGTGCGGCCGTTAACGACGTACTCCCGGGCACCAACGGGCTGGGCACTGTCGGTCGCAGTGAAATCGTGATGTGCCTGTCCTTGTTCCCCGGGTCCTTGGGAACGTAATCCACCCAACCGACCTTCGTGCTTCCAATCATGAGATTGAAGGGACTGTTGGTCGGAGTCACCGGACCCCGTTCGGTCCCGCCTGGCGGGGTCACATAGAGCCACAGGAGCCCGTCGCCGTTGGACCAGATGTCCAGCAGGTTGAGTGTGGGATCGTCGGGCGGCACGAACCAGGCGAGGGATTCGGACGGAAACGTCGTAGCGGTGCCCTTTGCAAGCGCCCCCTCGACGTGGCAATGCGCGCCAAAGCCGTTGCCGGCGGCGAGCACGGTTGCGCGATTGGGATCGGCGAGCTGATCGTCGAGAATCTCCTCGGGCTGCGAGGACCCATCGTGGGGACCGCGATAGCCGCCGTAGCTGATGTTGACGACCGCGGGTTTGCCCAGCTTTTTGGCGCGAGAGATACGTACTCGGCACCTTCGACCAGGCACTTGGAAAGCGCGAGACCGCCCAGATCGATGGCCTCCCGCGGCAGCTGCACGAACACGATGTCGGCGGCGGGCGCGACCCCTTCCGCGCCGAACATCGCCCCGCCGTTGCCTGCCGCGATGTCCATCACGTGCGTGCCGTGGGCGCCTACGTCGTTATGCGTGTAGCCGACCTTTTCATGGACGCGGTCCTCGTCGATGACGTTGTTCGCGGTATGCATGGCGAGAGCCTTGTCGATCCAGGTGTCGACGCCAATGGGAGGCGGGAGGTTGGCGAGCTCGTAGCCGTAGCCGAAGTCGGTGGGAACGGTCCAACCCTTTGCCGGGTCCTTCGCGACCGGCGATTGGTCCCAGATGAAGAGCACGCGAGATCGCGGAGGGTCACCCGTCAGGAAGTTCCGGTTCGCGATCGCGCACCCGTCGTCGATGATGCCGATGACCACGCCGGCTCCATCGACCTTCTTGCCGTTGATCATGCGATCCGCGGGGAGGTTGATGTCACCCAGCGCGCCCCCCCGGCATGGGGACAAAGGCATTGCAAGTTCGACGCGCCTGATGATCTTCGTTGCGTCGAGGATCTTGATGATCGCGTCTCTGAGGGCCACGATGTCGACCGCGGGATCGAGCGAGGGCCCGGGAACTCGCGGAATCGGCAGAGTGGCCGTGACAAAGCGCGCCGATCGCGCCGACTCGGTGTCGTTCGCGGAATTCAAGTAGTGCTTGGGGACGACAAGTCCGAGGGACTCGAGCGCGCCCCACACACTGATGGCGTTCGCCTTGTCGTTCAGCTCGATATGGAGCGGAAGCAGGTACTCGCGGCGCCCGCTTTTATCGGGCTCGCCCAGGATGTACAGGTGCACCGGGTCGTTCTGCTTCAGCAGGTCATAGGCGACGCGCAGGAGAGGATCGATCGGCGTCTCGCGTGAACCCCAGGTGTCGTCGTAGACCAACGTAACGTCTCCGCTGGGGAGAAGGATGGGCGTCGAACCACTGCCGCCTGGCGGCAGCGAACTGGACGCCACGCCGAAAACTGATCGAATCAGGTCCCGGAACCTCCTCCACCTCGAGCGTTCGGCCATTCGTCGCTCCCCTTGGGACGAAGAGCTATTATCGGCCGCTTGCCGCTGCGGCCGCAATGCGAAGATTCCGCGCGGCTACACCACCACCTTCACTACCGCCGGTTTCGGCGCCGCAGTCGGCGCGCGGAACGCGGCGAGCAGCGCCGCCTCGCGCGTCTTTGCCGTCTTGAGGTGCGCGTCCTTCACGTGGCCGTACCCGCGGATGTGCTCGGGGATCGAAGCGAGCTCGACGGCCGTCGCGTAATTCTGCGTCGATAGGTTGCCGAGGATCTCGTCGACGAGCTTCTCGTACTCGACGATCAACGCGCGCTCCATGCGCCGTTCCTCGGTCCTGCCGAATATATCGAGCGCGGTGCCGCGGTACTTGCGCATCTTCGCGAGCACGCCGAACGCCTTCATCATCCACGGGCCGTAGCTGCTCTTCTTCGGCACGCCCGTCACCGGGTCGGGCTTGTTGAAGACCGGGGGTGCGAGGTGGAAGTTGAGGTGATAGTCGCCCTCGAACTGCGCGGCGACGCGCTTCACGAAATCCGTCTCGGCGTACAAGCGCGCGACTTCGTACTCGTCCTTGATCGCGAGAAGCTTGAAGTAGTAGCGCGCGACCGCTTCCGTGAGCTCGGTGATGCCCGGCATGGTGCGCGCTTCGGCCTCGCGCACCTTCGCCACGAGCGCGGTATAACGTTCGGCGTACTTCGTGTCCTGGTAGTCGGTGAGGAACTTGACGCGGCGCGCGATCGTTTCGTCGAGCGATTCCGACAGGCGCAGCGATTCGGGCCTTGCCTTGGCCGGCATCGCCGCAGCGGCGACCTTCGCGGGATCGACGGCGGCAAGCCGTCCCCAGCGGAACGCGAGCTTGTTGGACTCGATGGCCGCGCCGTTGAGCTCGATCGCTTTCATGATCGCGGGCTCGGTCACGGGGATGAGGCCTCGCTGGTACGCGTAGCCGACCATGAAGAGATTGGTCGCGATCGAGTCGCCCATCAGCGCGGTCGCGAGCTTCGTCGCGTCGAGAAACTCCGCGTCGCCGGGACCGACCGCGTCCTTGATCTCCTGCTCCATCGATCCCAGCGGGAACTTGAGATCCGGTTCGCGCGTGAACTGCGCGGGCATCACGAGCGCCGTGTTCACCAGCGCCTTGGTGACGCCTTTCTGCATCTTGGCGAGCGCTTCGTTGCCAACGCTCGTCAGGATGTCGCAGGCGAGGATCAGCGACGCTTCGCCGGCCGCGATGCGCGTTGCATACAGCTTTTCGGGCGTGTCGCCGATGCGCACGTGCGACACGACCGCGCCGTTCTTCTGCGCGAGGCCGGTCATGTCGAGCACGCTGCATCCCTTGGACTCGAGATGCGCGGCCATGCCGAGCAGGGCGCCGATGGTGACGACGCCCGTGCCGCCAACGCCGGTCACGAGGATGTTGTATGGCTCGGCCGCGTTCGGCAGCGTCGGCTCGGGCAGAGACCCGAAGTCGACGGCCTCGGCCTTGGGCGGCTTGCGCAGCGTGCCGCCTTCGACCGTGACGAACGACGGGCAGAAGCCCTTGAGGCAGGAGTAGTCCTTGTTGCACGACGACTGGTCGATCGCCCGCTTGCGCCCGAACTCGGTCTCGATCGGCACGACCGACACGCAGTTCGATTGCACGCCGCAGTCGCCGCAGCCTTCGCACACGAGGTCGTTGATGACTACGCGGCGCGCCGGATCGGCGAACTTGCCGCGCTTGCGGCGGCGGCGCTTCTCGGCCGCGCAGGTCTGGTCGTAGATCAGCGCGGTGACGCCGGGAATCTCCCGCAGCTCGCGCTGCACGGCGTCGAGCTCGTCGCGATGGTGGATGCGGATGTCGCTTCCGAAATAGCCGCTTGGATACTTGTCCGGCTCGTCTGTGACGACGACGATGCGCTTCACGCCTTCCGCCGCGACCTGGCGCGCGATGTCGGAGGGGGTGAGCGGCCCGTCGATCGGCTGGCCGCCCGTCATGGCGACCGCGTCGTTGTAGAGGATCTTGTAGGTGATGTTGACGTTGGCCGCCACCGCCGCGCGGATCGCGAGGATGCCGCTGTGGTAGTAGGTGCCGTCGCCCAGGTTGGCGAAGATGTGCTTCTCTTCGGTGAACGGCGCCTGGCCGATCCAGGGTACGCCTTCGCCGCCCATCTGCGTGAACTCGCCGGTACCGCGGTCCATCCAGATTGCCATCACGTGGCAGCCGATGCCAGCTGTCGCGCGGCTGCCTTCGGGCAGGCGTGTGGACGTGTTGTGCGGACAGCCGGAGCAGAAGTAGGGCTGGCGCACGAGCTCGATCTTGGGCCGCGAAAGCGCCTTCTCCTTCGCGTTGATCCAGTCCACGCGCGCGCGAAGCTCGTCCACGCGGCGCGGATGCAGATTCAAGCGCTCCATGCGCTTGGCGATCACGCGGGCGATCATCGCCGGCGTGAGCTCGCTTGCCGCGGGCAGCAGCCAGTCGCCGTGCGGGCGCACCCATTCGCCCTTCTCGTCGAACTTGCCGACGACGCGCGGGCGCACGTCGTCGCGCCAGTTGTAGAGCTGCTCCTTCAGCTGGTACTCGACGACCTGGCGCTTTTCCTCGACGACCAGGATCTCTTCGAGACCTTCCGCGAAGTGACGCACGCCTTCAGGCTCGAGCGGCCACGGCATCGCGATCTTGTAGACGCGCAGTCCGATCTCGGCGGCGTCCTGGTCGGTGATGCCGAGATCGTCCAGCGCCTGGCGCACGTCCTGGTAACTCTTGCCGGACGTCGCGATGCCCAGACGCGGGCGCGGCGAGTCGATGACGACGCGGTTGAGCTGGTTGACGCGGCAGTAGTGAAGCGCGGCGTAGATCTTGTAGTCCTGCATGCGCGCCTCGGTGGCGAGGAACGCGTCGGGCCAGCGAATCGATACGCCGTCTTGCGGCAGCGGAAAGTCGTCGGGCACGATGATCTGCGTGCGCGCGGGATCGATCCACACCGACGAGCTCGACTCGACGGTATCGGCAACGCACTTGAAGCCGACCCAGCATCCGGAGTAACGCGACATCGCCCAGCCGTGCAGGCCGAGGTCGAGGATCTCCTGCACCGACGACGGATACAGCACCGGCATCATCGCGGCGGAGAACTGGTGATCGGATTGATGCGGCAGCGTGGAGGACTTGGCCGCGTGATCGTCGCCGGCAAGCACGAGCACGCCGCCGTGCTTCGACGTGCCCGCGAAGTTCGCGTGCTTGAACACGTCGCCGCAACGGTCCACGCCCGGGCCCTTGCCGTACCACATGGCGAACACGCCATCGACGGTGGCGCCGCGATGGAGGTTGACCTGCTGCGTGCCCCAGATCGACGTCGCCGCCAGGTCCTCGTTGATACCGGGCTGGAACATGACGTTCGCGCGGTCGAGGAACTGGCGCGCCTTCCACAGCGATTGGTCGAGCGCGCCCAGGGGCGATCCGCGGTAGCCCGAGACGAAACCGCCCGTGTTGAGGCCGGCGAGCTTGTCGCGCTGGCGCTGCAGGATCAGGAGGCGGACGAAAGCTTGCGCGCCGGTGAGATAGACGCGGCCGGATTCGAGCTCGTACTTGTCGTCGAGCTTGACGTCACGAAGCGCGGGAAGGACGGTGGCCACTTCGTTTCACTCCACAAAAATTTTTGATTTCGGGGGAAACCGCCGGGCAACGGCTTGTGGCCGAATTTCCGGCAAGTCATCCAGTCGGAGCGAATTTTACCCCGACCGTACGGTCCCGAGATGCGGCCGGGCCGCGCCGTGGCAAGCAGGTCAGGCGAGCGGACCCGCCGTCACTGGCATTCCTTGGGCAGCCAGCGCTTGGGGATGTCGACCGGGATGCACATCCACTTCCACCGGTCATTGGCGTCGCGCGTGGGCGCGATCAGGATGGTCTTGCCCTCCAGCGCCGGGACGTCGGCACCGAGTGCCAGCTTGATGCGGCCGGTCTTCGGATGCACGTGCACGTCGTCGATGATCGTTGCGCCCTGGTGGGCGAGCAGACTCGGATGTTCGGTCTGGCGCGGCAGCAGGCGGGTCGTGAACCAGCCGATTTCGATCTCGTCCTCGAGGCCGCGCACCGAGTTGATCGCCTGTTCCACGCGGCTGCGAATCTCGAGGTCGACGTAGGCATCGTAAAGCGAAGGCACGACGACGGCGATCATGGCGACGATGCCCCCGCCGCCGAGCAGCCCGGCCGCGAAGGCCGATGTAGGCGAGCGTTTGGCGAGGTTCTGCACGGCGTCGGTGGCGCTGCGTGCGCCACGCTCGGCCTGGGACACGACGAAGCGAACGTGCCCGTACAGCAGCGAATCGGCGAGCAGGGCTGGGAATATGCCGGGCAGGACCCACACCGCGGCGATGGCGCAAACGATCCACACGAGGTCGGCCTGCTCGAACAGCGGCTCGAACGCCGAGAACGCGAGCGCGCCCGCGACCGGCAGCAGCGCGTAGACGATGCCGAGCAGCCACAGCTTGCGGTAGAACGCCCACACGCCGGGAAACAGCAGCGAGGGCCAATGCCAACCCGGACGCCCTCCGCCTTTGCGCTCGAACGCGAGAAAGCGTCGCACGTAGCGATCCGCGGAAGGGCCGATCGCGATGCGGTACAGCACGGCGAGCGCGGGGCGCACGACGCAATCGCGATGCACGGGATGATCGCCGGGGAAGGTGATGGTACTGGGCGCTTCGGCCGGGCGATAAGCGAAGTACTCGGAATACGGGGTGGAGCTTTGCTCTGCGTGCGTCACTTCGTGTTCGTCCTTCGACAGCCTGCCTGAATTCTATGCAACGACTCGCGTTCGCGAAAGAAATATTTGCCCGATATTGGATAATGTTCGGCAGTCAATAGTCGCTACCTCTAGTTTTCCGATCTTTCGTGCATGGAATGGATGACAATGTCATGGCCGAACTGCTTCCCGCCATCGAAATCGAGACCGCTCCCAATCCCGACGCATCGGTGATCTGGCTGCACGGGCTCGGCGACACGGGCGATGGCTGGTCACAAGTCGTGCCCGGGCTCGCGCTTCCACAGACGATGCGCGTGCGCTTCGTATTCCCGCACGCGCCCAGGATGGCGGTCGCCATCAACAACGGCTACGTCATGCCGGCGTGGTACGACATCCGCGAGGCGAATCTTTCCGAGCGCGCGGACGTCGCAGGCGTGCGGCGCTCGCAGGGGCAGCTCGAGGCGCTCGTGGCCCGCGAGAACACGCGCGGCGTCGACGACGCGCGCATCGTGCTCGCGGGCTTCTCGCAGGGCGGCGCGGTCGCGCTCTACACGGGGCTGCGCCATCCGCGGCGCATCGCGGGCATCGTTGCGCTGTCCACGTATCTCATCGGCATGGAAGCTCTCGCCGAGGCGTCGCCGGCGAACCGTGACGTACCGATCTTCATGGGACACGGCACGTACGATCCCGTCGTGCGCCTCGCGTGGGCGCTGGCGTCGCGTGACGCGCTCGTGCGCGACGGATGGAACGTCGAGTGGCAGGAGTACCCGATGGAGCACTCCGCCATGATGGAGGAGGTGGCCGCGGTCGGCGTGTTCGTAGCGCGCGTTCTCGGCTGACTACTCGTTGTCGCCGGCCGAGTCCGATTTGGGCGTGGGCTCGTGCGGTCGCACTCGCCGCCGCGCGAGCGCGTCCCGCAGCAGGAACTCGACCTGCGCATTCACGCTGCGAAGCTCTCCCTGCGCGAGCCGTTCGATCGCCGCCCACAGATCGGGATCGATGCGCAGCAGGAACGACTTCTTCGAAGCCATCGGTCGCTAGCGCGGACGCCCGAAGCGAAGCGCGAGGAAGACGATCCATGCGACGAGCACGACGAGGAAGCCGACGAGCAACGTGAAGAACGTGCCCTCGTCCAGGCGTGCAGGCGTGCGCGCGTTCGCTTCCAGCGTGAGGAAATGAATGCTCGTGAGGAATGCGATCAATACCACGCCGAACGCGCAGCCCCAGGTCGCGAGAGTGGCCAACGTTTCGGCGCGTCGCATGGGTGCGAGCCAGTGCTCGCGGTGGCGAAGCGAAAGCCGCGAGGTCGCAAGGCGCGGGATGAGTCCGATCGACGCCACGACCACGAGCGGAAGCAGCGTTGTCATGCCGAGCATGAACAGCACGTAGACGTCGTGGCTCATGAAGCCGTTGGCGTAGCCGCCCCGGCCGAAGTGGGACGCCACGCGCGCCGGGAGCTGCGCCGACGTCGTCCACACCACGATCGGCGCAATCACGACGCTCAACCCGAACAGCATCCTCGTAATGATGCCCATCACACCCTCCGTCAGTTGTAGAGCGTGCCGGTATTGATGACCGGCTGCACTTCCGACTCCGCGCACAGCACTGTCATGAGATTCGAGACCATCGCGGCCTTGCGCTCGTCGTCGAGGTTGACGACTTGTTTCGCGGATAGCTCGTGCAGCGCCATCTCGACCATCGAGACCGCGCCGTGGACGATCTTCTGGCGCGCGGCGATGATCGCCTCCGCCTGCTGTCGCCGCAGCATCACCTGGGCGATCTCCGGCGCGTACGCGAGGTGCATCAGGCGCGCTTCCTCGACCACCACCCCGGCCTGCTCGAGGCGCGCCTGCAGCTCCTGCTCGAGCGCGTGGGCGACGATGTCCGCGCTTTCGAGGAGCGTGGGCTCGCGCGTGTCGTCGGCCGCGATCTCGGCGTCGTACGCGAAGGACGAGGCGAGATGGCGCACTGCCGCTTCGCTCTGCACCTTGACGAAGTTCTCGTAGTCGATCGACGTCGAACGCGGCCTTGGCCGTGTCATCGACGTGCCACACCACGACGGCCGCAATCTCGATGGGATTGCCGCGCTTGTCGTTGACCTTCAGCCGGTCGCCGTTCAAGTTGCGCGCGCGCAGCGACAGCTTCCTGCGCGTGTAGAAGGGATTGGTGGCGCGCAGGCCGGGCTGGCGGCTGGTGCCGCGGTAGGCGCCGAACAGCTGCAGGATCGCAGCTTCGTTCGGCTGCAGCGTGTAGAGACCCGCCAGCACGAGGATCGCGACGATGAGGACCACGATCGCCAGGGCGAACATGCCCCACCTCGGTCCGCCGATCAGCGATTGCGCAAGCATGAGCCCGCCGCCGCCGAGCATGGCGAGGCCGACGAGCAGCGCGAGAAACCGTTCGCCGTCCCGATGGGTGCTTCCGAATGCGCCGGGGCTTGGATCGTCTTCCTGGGGTCCATGTCCTCTCCACCTCGTTGCCGGCTCGCACCGCCATGGTCGTCCGCCGGTTTGTATCAAAATGATATCACTTTGATATGTACGCAGGGTGCCGCCCATCGGCGCGTCCGAAGCCCCATCGCATGACACGCTAAGTAATATATTTCAATGCATTGCGAGATCTTTTGAATGTCATAAACGAAAAAGCCCGCGACGTCGCGGGCTCTCGCCGGCACAAAAGGTACGGCGTGCTAGGTCTTCGGCTCGAACTTGAGCGCCGCCGAATTCATGCAATAGCGAAGGCCGCCGGGCGCCGGCCCGTCGGGAAAGACGTGGCCGAGGTGCGCGTC
This sequence comes from uncultured beta proteobacterium, assembly GCA_963707815.1. Lineage (GTDB taxonomy): Bacteria > Pseudomonadota > Gammaproteobacteria > Burkholderiales > Casimicrobiaceae > VBCG01. Next base: position 186,302 of record CAVPRK010000009.1, on the reverse strand, counting down.
GCAGGCGGCGCACAGGACCTCGGTGCGTCGCATCCACAGCGACTGATCCGACTCCTCGCGCACGTTCTCCTTGGCGACCGGACGGGTGAACGACGGCCAGCCGGTGCCCGACTCGAACTTGGCGTCGGACGAAAGAGGGGCGTGCCGCAACACACGCAGCGGTAGGTGCCTTCGCGATGGTTGTCCCAGTACTCGCCCGTGAAGGCGCGCTCGGTGCCTTTCTTGCGCGTGACGCGGAACTGCTCGCTCGTGAGCTCGCTTTTCCACTCGCCGTCGGATTTCACGATCTTGTCGACCATGTTTCCTCGCAACTCGAGCACGCGGGCGATGTCGCCGCGTGCGCTATAGTGTCGGCTGTCCCTGCGCACTCATTACATACCGGCGCGATTGCAGGCGCCGGCTTCGCTTTGGATAACGCACAGCCCGAGTCGTTCCGCCGAGACGTCCGCGTCATCGGTCTCATCGGCATCGCCCACGCTTTCTCGCACTTCTTCCAGCTCGCGCTGCCGCCGCTGTTTCCGCTGCTGCGCGCCGATTTCGACGTGTCGTGGACGCTGCTGGGCCTGCTCGTCGGCGTCTTCTACGCGGCGAGCGGCGTCACGCAGTTCGTCGTCGGGCTTCGCGGTCGACCGCCTCGGCGCGCGCCCGGTGCTCCTCGGCGGCCTCGCGCTGCTCGCGGGAGGCACCGTCCTCGCGGCGCTCGCGCCGAACGCGTACTGGCTGTTCCCGATCGTCGCGCTCATGGGCATCGGCAACGGCGTGTTCCATCCGTGCGACTTCGCGATCCTCAATGCCAACGTCGCGCCGCGCCGGCTTGGCCACGCGTACTCGACCCACGGCGTCGGCGGCAGCCTCGGCTATGCCCTCGCGCCGATCGTGAGCTACGCGCTCGCCGCCGCGTTCAACTGGCGCGTCGGGACTCGCCGTCATGGGCCTCGCGGGCCTTGTCGCGCTGCGCGATCCTCGCGTCGCAGCGCACCTACCTCACGTCGCATCGTGCGCCCGACGCGCACACGCATTCGCTGACCGGCAGCATGGGTCTATTCCTGCAGCCCGCGATCCTGCTGTGCTTCGGCTACTTCGTCATCCAGACCACGGCATCGGTGGGCCTGCAGACGTTCCTGCCGTCGGCGCTCAACAGCGGCCTCGCGGTGCCGCTGGTGCTCGCGACGACCGCGGTCACCGCCTATCTCCTCGGCAGCACCGGCGGGCATCGTCGCCGGCGGCTTCCTCGCCGCGCGCACCGAGCGGCACGACATCGTCGCCGGCCACGGGCCTGCTCGCCGGCGCGGCGCTGCTCGCGATCGTCGGGATCGGCGCGAGTCCCCGTGCGCGATGATCGTGCCGATGTTCGCGCTGATCGGCTTCGTGATCGGCGCGACCGGGCCCTCGCGCGATCTCATCGTGCGCAACGCGACGCCCAAGGGCGCGGCGGGCCGCGTGTATGGCTTCGTGTACTCGGGACTCGACCTCGGCGCGATGGTCGGGCCGATGTGGTTCGGCCTCATGCTCGACCACGGCCAGGGCCGCGAGATGTTCTACGTGGTCGCCGTGCTGCTCGCGCTCGCGGTCGGCACGGTCGTGCGCGTGCGGCGCGCGATCGTTCCCGCGCCTAACTGGATGAGGAAACGTCATGGACCTCGGCATCGCAGGACGCCGCGCGCTGGTGTGCGCGGCAAGCAAAGGATTGGGACGCGGCTGCGCCGAAGCGCTCGCGCGCGAGGGCGTCGACGGTCACGATCGTCGCGCGCACGGAAGCGCGCGACTGTGCGCGAAACGGCGCGCGAGATCGGCGCCGCGTGCGTGGCGTCGCCTGCGACATCACGACGCCCGAGGGCCGCGCCGCGGCGCTTGCCGCATGCCCCGATCCCGACATCCTCGTCACCAACGCGGGCGGTCCGCCGCCCGGCGACTTCCGCGACTTCGATCGCGACGCGTGGATTCGCGCGATCGACGCCAACATGCTGACGCCGATCGAGCTCATCAAGGCGACGGTCGACAAGATGGTCGAGCGCAAGTTCGGCCGCATCGTCAACATCACGTCGTCCGCCGTGAAGGCGCCGATCGATGTGCTCGGCCTGTCCAACGGCGCGCGCAGCGGGCTCACCGGTTTCGTCGCCGGCATCGCGCGCAAGCTCGCGCGCGACGGCGTCACGATCAACAACCTGCTGCCCGGCAACTTCGACACCGACCGCATGAGAGACGACGATGAAGGGCGCGCCAAGGCCGCGGGCAAGGACGTGGCGACCGTGAGGGAAGCGGCGCGCGTCGCGATTCCCGCGCAGCGCTTCGGCAACGCCGAGGAATTCGGCGCGGTGTGCGCATTCCTGTGCAGCATGCATGCGGGCTATCTCGTCGGGCAGAACATCCTGCTCGACGGTGGCGCGTATCCGGGGACCTTCTGATGATCGAGCTCTACTACTGGACCACGCCCAACGGTCACAAGATCACGATCTTCCTCGAGGAGACGGGGCTTCCGTACTCGGTGAAGCCGATCAACATCGGCAAGGGCGAGCAGTTCGATCCGGCGTTCCTCGCGATTTCGCCGAACAATCGCATTCCGGCGATCGTCGATCACGAGCCGCCCGACGGCGGTACGCCGCTTGCGATGTTCGAGTCCGGCGCGATCCTGCTGTATCTCGCAGGCAAGACCGGCCGCTTCTATCCGAACGACCTGCGCGGGCCGCTGCGACGTTGCGCAGTGGCTGTTCTGGCAGATGGGGAACCTGGGTCCGATGGCAGGGCAGGACGCATCACTTCCGTCTCTACGCGCCGGAGCAGCTTCCCTATGCGATCGACCGGTACACGAGGGAGTGCGGGCGGCTGTATCGCGTGCTCGATCGCAGGCTCGCCGACCGCGAATTCGTCGCGGGCGAGTATTCCATCGCCGACATGGCGTGCTATCCGTGGATCCGTCCCGAGCGGCAGGGGCAGGACCTGAACGATTTCCCGCAATCTTGCGCGCTGGCACGCGACGATCAAGTCGCGCCCCGCCGTCGAGCGCGCATACGCGATCGTCGAGCGCGTCAACGAGGCGCCTTCGATCACGGACGAGCAGTCGCGCAAGATCCTGTTCGGGCAGGACAAGAACACCGTGCGCTAAGGTGCGCCGAGCGGTTTCCAGTCGCTCTTCGCGATGCGCGCGACGATGCGAAACTGGCCGCTGCCGAGCGGTTCGATGACGGCGATCTCGCCTTCCTGCAGGTAGGGCGTGCCGGAGACCGCGCGAAACGGGTTGCCGTGGCTGGAGATCGCGAGGTTGCTGCCTTTGGCGACCGGCGTCGACAGGAGCTTGCGCAATCCGCCGTAGCGTTCGCCCGTCGTCGGTCGCGGGCCCGCCGCGGACGGCTTGCGAGACGGTCGGCGCTCCGAAGATGAGCGGCCGCGCTCTCGCGCGTCCGGCAGTACGGGCTCGCGAGAACGGGGCCGACGGGTATGCGAAGCTCCTTGATGGCGGCGCCGATCGCACGCGCCTCGGCGCGGCCGGCGTCGGTCAGATTGCGCTGCTGCGCGCAGTTCGCGTAGTCGGTCATCGCTTCGTCGTTCTGGCCGAAATCAGTCGACGCGTGCCGCAGGTACAGCACGTAGCCGCCCTGGCGCAGGGCCTCGACCAGCGCCTTGCCTTCGAGCGTCGTCTGGGCGACGCAAGTGAGCGCGAGCGCGCTTGCCAGGAGTGCCGCGAGGCGCAGCAGTCGCACTAGCCGTGGTGCAGGGCAATCGTCCGCGGCAGGCACGGAGTCGAGCGTCGAATCGACGTCGAAGGCGATGTCGCCGCTGGCCTGCGCGACGCCGTCGCGCGGACGGCCGCGAAGTCGTGCAGCGTGCGGTCGAGGAGGTGCGTCGGCTCGACCTTGCCGAGCGCGTTGAAGATCGAGTCGAGGCGGCCCGGATGCTTGCGCTCCCACTCGCTGCAGCATCAGCGCGACCTGCTTGCGCTGCAGGTTTTCCTGCGAGCCGCACAGCGTGCACGGAATGAGCGGAAACTGCTTGTACTCCGCGTACGCGGCGAGATCGCGCTCGCGCACGTAGGCGAGCGGCCGGATCACCACGTGCTTGCCGTCGTCGGACACGAGCTTCGGCGGCATCGTCTTCAGCTTGCCGCCGAAGAAGAGATTGAGGAAGAACGTCGCCATCAGGTCGTCGCGATGATGGCCGAGCGCGATCTTGGTCGCGCCCAGCTCGCCCGCGACGCGATAGAGCACGCCGCGGCGCAGGCGCGAGCACAGCGAGCACATCGTCGCGCCTTCGGGGATCAGCCGCTTCACGACGCTGTACGTGTCCTGCTCGGCGATGCGGAAGTCGACGCCGCGCTCGGTCAGGTAGCGCGGCAGCACGTCGGCGGGAAATCCCGGCTGCTTCTGGTCGAGGTTGACGGCGACGAGCGTCGAACGGCGACGGGAGCGCGCCTTTGCAGCGCCAGCAGGACGTCGAGCAGGCCGTAGCTGTCCTTGCCGCCGGACAGGCAGACCATCACGCGGTCGCCCGCCTCGATCATCGCGTAGTCGCCGATCGCCTCGCCGGTCAGGCGCTGCAGGCGCTTGGTCAGCTTGTTGGCTTCGAATTGTGGCGCGACGTGGATCGCGCGGCGACAGCGGTACCGTGCTGACCGATGACGGGTTCCAGGACGGCAGTGAGCGCATGCTCCATGGCCCGCGATTTTAGCAGGAGAGCGACTCAGGAGCGACGCTGCAGACAGCGCCGAGCACGGACCACGGCGCAGCCAGTGCAGGACGAGGAGGTAGACGGCGGTGGCGTGGCCACAGCTCGGCGGCATTGGCGCAGCCGTGCGCAGTTGGCGATCCGACAGGTGGATGCGCGGCGCCGTTCGCGGCTGCGGCGCTCCGGGCCGCTGGAAGGCGACGAGCTGCGCTTGCGCAAGGCGCACGAGCTCGTGCTCGAGCTTCGGCGCGGCATCTGGTGCTTGCGCCGCGAGCGCCGCGAACGTGCGCGGCTGTGCCGAGCTCCCTCAGCAGGCGCCGCTGCACGATCGACAAGCCCGCTCCGGGGCGCGGTGACCTCACTCGTCGCCTTCGATCGTGCGACCCCATACCGTATCGGGTTCGTAGTACATGATTGGTTATCCTCGTAGCGGTGCCGCACGGTCGCGGCCGCGCAACTCGTGCGAGAATCGCACGCGGTGCACGTCGGCAACGGATCAATCGCAATGCACATGCCAGCTCGCGTTCCTTTGTCGGTTGCCGCGCCGTTGTTCGCACAGCGCGTGCGTCTGCTACGACGACGTAGATGACAACGCGCATGCCGTCCGCGAATCTCCTCCGCGTTCGACGGCGGCGCCATCGAAGTCGTCGCCGACGCGGACTCCGCGCGATCTGCAAGTGCGGCTGCGCGCCGACTCGCACGCCGACTTCCGGCAGTGGTTTTACTTTCGCCTGCAGGGCGCGCGGGCACAGCCGGTGCGCATCCGGTTCGTCAACGCCGGCGCACGCGACGTACGTCGACGGGCTGGCGCGGCTACCAGGCGGTGGCGTCGTACGATCGCGACGACTGGTTTCGCGTGCCGACGACGTTCGACGGCAGCGAGCTCGCCATCGCGCACACGCCGCTGCGCGACAGCATCTACTACGCGTATTTCGAGCCGTACTCGTGGGAGCGCCATCTCGCGCTGCTGGGACGCGCCGATGCGTCGCCGCGCGCCCGCGTCAGCGATCTCGGCGCGACGGTCGAAGGCCGCGACATGAATCTCGTCGTCGTGGCGGGACCGCGGCGGCGCAGGAAGTCGCTCTGGGTCATCGCGCGCCAGCATCCGGGCGAGACGATGGCCGAATGGTTCGTCGAAGGCATGCTCGAGCGTCTGCTCGACCCCGCCGATCCCGTCGCGCGCCGCATCCTCGAGCGCGCCGTGGTCTACGTCGTGCCGAACATGAATCCCGACGGCAGCGTGCGCGGCAACCTGCGCACCAACGCCGCGGGCGCCAACCTGAACCGCGAGTGGCATGGCGCCGTCGCGCGAGCGCAGCCCCGAGGTGCTGTCCGTGCGCGACGCGATGCAGGCGAGCGGCGTCGACGCGTTCCTCGACATCCACGGCGACGAAGGGCTGCCCTACGTCTTCGCCGACGGCAACGAGCGGCTGCCGACGTATTCGCCGCGCATGGCGGCGCTGGAGCGCGGCTTCGCGGACGCGCTCGTCGCCGCCAACCCGGACTTCCAGACGGTGCATGGCTACCCGGCCGACAAGGAAACGAAGGTCAATCTGACCATCGCGTCGAAATGGGTCGGGCCACACGTTCGGCGGCCTGGCGCTGACGCTCGAGATGCCGTTCAAGGACAACGCCGACCTGCCGGACCCGCGTTCGCGGCTGGAGCGGCGCGCGCTCGCGGCGGCTGGGCGCGGACACGCTGACGGCGCTGCACGCGATGCTGCCGTCGCTGTGACGGCGCGTGACATCGTACTCGCGAAACACCGGCAACGCAGGGAGGGGGCGTGCAGACGATTCTGGTGGCGAATCCGAAGGGCGGCAGCGGCAAGACGACGCTCGCCACCAACATCGCCGGCTGGCTCGCCGGCAAGCGCCAGCGCGTGGGGCTTGCTGGACGCCGACCCGCAGGGTTCCGCGACGCAGTGGCTGCGCGCGGCGCCGGCGCTGTTTCCGTCCGTCGCGGGATTCGCAGGCGACGCGGGCAAGAAGGAGATGAAGGACGTCGGCCTCGAATGGCTCGTCGTCGACAGCGCGGCGGCGCACGCGCGGCGAAGCGTTGCGCGACGCGGTGAGGCGCGCCGACGCGATGATCGTGCCGGTATCGCCGTCGATGTTCGACATGGCGGCGACGGCGACTTCCTGAAGACGATCGGCGAGCTACAAGGGCGTGCGCGAAGGACTCGCGGTCGCGCTGGTCGCGATGCGCGTCGACGCGCGCACGCGTTCGCTGCGGCGCGAGCTCGACGAGTTCCTGAAGCAGTTCGACTTTCCGCTGCGTCACGCACCTGCGCGACACGCAGGTCTACGTGTACTGCGCGCGCGACGGCTACTCGGTATTCGATCTGCCGCGCTCGCGCGGCGAGCAGGACTGGGAGCAGTGGAAGCCGCTGACGCGCTGGATGCGCGAGCAGCGCTGCGCGTTCGCGTCAGTTGAAATAGCAGACGGCCCGCCCGCGGCGGGCCGTTGTACCGGCAGCGTTATTTTTTAGCTGCATCCTTCGCCGCCTGCACCGCCTTGTCCGCGGCTTCCTTGCTTGCGTCGGCGGCCTTGCTGGTCGCGTCCGCGGCTTCCTTCGCGGCCTTGCTCGTTGCGGCGGCAGCGTCCTTCGCCGCCGTAGTCGCGGCCTGCGCGGCTTTCTCCGCCGCCTCCTTGGTTGCTTGCGCGGCTTTCTCCGCGGCCTTCTTCGCGGCTTCGGCCTCTTCCTTGGCCCTGTCGCTGCACGCGGTCGTGGCGAGCGCGAGCGAGACCGCGCACATCATGGCCAGCATCGATTTCTTCATGTCGAATCACCTCGGGATAGCAGTGAATGTGAATGGGCGATTGTAACCGCCCGTCACGGAAATCGCCGCATGAGCCGGGCCCGCCGGCGCTCCACGAGCGCAAGCATGACGCCGCTGCCGACGATGATCGCCATTCCCACGAACGACCAGCGGTCCGGCATCTGCGCGAACACGAAATACCCGAACATCGTCGCCCACACCATCTGCACGTAGGTGAACGGCGTCAGCAGCGAGGCCGGCGCGATGAGATACGCACGCGTCATGAGCCAATGCCCCGTGCCCGCGAGCAGCCCCGTGAGCAGCAGCAGGAACAGCGTGAAGCCGGTGAGCGCGGCACTGCTGCTCGCAAACGGCAGCGCAAGCGTCGAGCCGACGGCGCCCACCAGCGCGCTGTAGAAGAGCGTCGTGTGCACGCTGTCGCCGCTGACCTTGCGCGTGAGGACATAGTAGAGCGCGTTGAAGAACGCCGTGCCCATGAGCAGGACCGCCGCAGGTTGGAACGCGGCGGAGCCGGGCCGCAGCAGCACGAGGATGCCGGCGAAGCCTATCGCCACGGCAATCCACCGCACGGACGTGGGCCGCTCGCCCAGCAGCGGCTGCGCGAGCATCACGATCACGATCGGCGCGAGAAACGTGATCGCCGACGCTTCCGCCAGCGGCAGGTAGCGAAGGCCTGTGAAGAAGCACGCGGTCGCCGCGACCAGGCATGCCGAGCGCACGAGCTGCATGCGCAAGTGCCGCGTGCGCCAGAAATCCTTGCCCGCGCGGTGGCGCGCGAACGGCGTCACGACCAGCATCTGCCCGACGTAGCGCGCCCACACCACGAGGAACACCGAGTGGTCGCGAACGAGATACTTCGCCGTCGTGTCGAGCGACGTCAGCAGGATCCCTGCCAGCCAGGAACAGCGGCAGGGCGTGCGCGAGAGGATGCGGAGGATGCGCGGACGGCGGGACGGTCATGCCGGCGCGGCGAAGGGCCCTAGCGAGTTAGGCGGCCGAGACTGAATGTCGAGGCAAGGCCCGAAGGGCTCGTCGCCGCGCGAGCGTACGTGGCCGACACGCCCATATCCGCGCCCCACAGAAGGCGCAATGAGGCCGTTCGGGGGCGCCGTCACGACGCCGAGCGGCCTCATTGCCCGAGGTCGACAGACGTTGCGCCGAGCGTCGGCCGCAAGCGGCGATTCGCGTTTGCTCGCCGCCCTTCGGGCCTCGCCGCTCACGCCGCTGCCATCAGGTCCCTGAGCACGAACGGGAGGATGCCGCCGCCGTTGTAGTAGTCGACCTCGATCGGCGTGTCGATGCGGCAGAGCACCGGCACTTCCTTGCGCGTGCCGTCCTTGCGATGGATCACGAGCGTCAGGTCCTGCTGTGGCCGGATGTCCTTCGGCACGACGATGTCGAACGTCTCGTCGCCGGTGATGCCGAGCGTCTGCGCGGAATCGGTGCCCTTGAACTGCAGCGGCAGCACGCCCATGCCGACGAGATTGTTGCGATGGATGCGCTCGAAGCTGCGCGCGACCACCGCCTTGACGCCGAGGAGCAGCGTGCCTTTCGCCGCCCAGTCGCGCGACGAACCGGTGCCGTATTCCTCTCCGGCGAAGACCACCGTCGGGGTGCCCTGCGCGACGTAGCGCATGGCGGCGTCGTAGATGAACACCTTCTCGCCCGAGGGCTGGAACAGCGTGACCCCGCCTTCCTCGCGCGTGCCGTCGGCACGCGCCTGCAGCATGAGGTTCTTGATCCGCACGTTGGCGAACGTGCCGCGCATCATCACCTCGTGATTGCCGCGGCGCGAGCCGTAGCTGTTGAAGTCGGCCTTCATCACGCCGTGCTCGACCAGCCACTTGCCCGCGGGCGAGTTCTCCTTGATCGCGCCCGCCGGCGAGATGTGGTCGGTGGTGATCGAGTCGCCGAAGATGCCGAGCGCGCGCGCGCCGGTGATGTCGCTCGTCGATCCCGGCTTCAGCGTGAACCCATCGAAGAACGGCGGCCTCGCAATGTACGTCGACGTGGGCCAGTTGTAGACCTGGCCGGTGACGCCGGCGATGCGGCCCCACATCGGATTCGCGTCCGCCACGTTGCCGTAGAGCTTGCGGTAGATCTCCGGATCGCGCGCATGCTGCGACACGGCCGCGATCTCGTGGCTCGACGGCCATATGTCCTTGAGATAGACGTCTTCGCCGTTCTTGCCCTTGCCGAGCGGCTCCGTCGTAAGGTCCGTCAGCACGCTGCCGGCAATCGCGTATGCGACGACGAGGGGCGGCGAGGCGAGGAAGTTGGCCTTGAGGTTGGGGTGAATGCGAGCCTCGAAGTTGCGGTTGCCCGACAGCACCGCGGCACAGATGAGATCGTTGGTGACGATCGCGTCGTTGATCTCGGGTGCCAAGTCGCCCGCATTGCCGATGCACGTCGTGCATCCGTACGCCGCGACCGTGAAGCCGAGCTGCTCGAGATAGTGCAGGAGTCCCGCACGCGTCAGGTACTCGGTGACCGTGCGCGATCCGGGAGCGAGCGAAGTCTTGACGTGCCTGCGCACGCGCAGTCCGCGCTCGACGGCTTTCTTGGCGAGGATCCCCGCGGCCAGCAGCACGCCCGGGTTCGAGGTGTTGGTGCACGACGTGATCGCGGCGATGAGCACGTCGCCGTTGCCGATCGAAATGTGCTTGCCGCCCGGCTCGACGAACCTGTCCGGCGTCGGACGGTTGTTGACCATCTCGACGACGTCGAGTGGCGCGCCCGGCTTGACCTGCATCGACGCATCGCTGATCGCGCCCACGCCATCGGCGACGATCGCCGTGACGATGCGCTTGTCGAGCTCGGCCGCGGGCTTGCTGAAGCCGTTCTCCGCGACCGTCTTGCTGAAGAGCTCGACGAACTTGCTCTTGAGGCTGCGGAGCTCGATGCGGTCCTGCGGACGCTTCGGCCCTGCGACCGAGGTCGTCACCGACGCGAGGTCGAGCTTCACCACCCTCGTGTAGTCGACTTCGCCGGCCTTCGGGATGCCGAACATGCCTTGCGCCTTCATGTACGAGGCGAGCGCGTCGATCTCGTCGGCGGTGCGGCCGGTCGCCGCAAGGTAATCGATCGTCGCCTGGTCGACCGGGAAAAAGCCCATCGTCGCGCCGTACTCTGGCGCCATGTTGCCGATCGTCGCGCGATCGGGCACGGACAGCGTCTCGGTGCCCTCGCCGAAAAACTCGACGAACTTGCCGACGACCTTCTCCTTGCGCAGCATTTCCGTGATCGTGAGCACGAGGTCGGTGGCCGTGATGCCTTCGGACAGCTTGCCGGTGAGCTCGACGCCGACCACGTCCGGCGTGAGGAAGTACAGCGGCTGGCCGAGCATCGCCGCTTCGGCCTCGATGCCGCCCACCCCCCATGCGACGACGCCGACGCCGTTGACCATCGTCGTGTGGCTGTCGGTGCCCACCAGCGAGTCGGGGTAATACATCCCGTCCTTCTGGAACACGCCGCGCGCCAGGTATTCGAGATTGACCTGGTGCACGATGCCGATGCCCGGCGGCACCACGCCGAACGTGTCGAACGCCTGCATGCCCCACTTCATGAACTGGTAGCGCTCGTTGTTGCGCTCGAACTCGAGCTTCATGTTGAGGTCGAGCGCGTTCTTCGTGCCGTAGTGGTCGATCATCACGGAGTGGTCGACGACCAGGTCGACGGGCACCAGCGGCTCGATCATCTTGGGGTTCTTGCCGAGGCCCTGTGCGACGTTGCGCATGGCCGCGAGATCCGCCAGGAGCGGCACGCCCGTGAAATCCTGCAGCACGACGCGCGCGAGCACGAACGGGATCTCGTCGACGCGTTCCGCGGTCGGCGCCCAGTTGGCGAGCTCGCGCACGTGCGCCTCGGTGACTTTCTTGCCGTCGCAGTTGCGCAGCACCGACTCGAGGACGATGCGGATCGACACCGGCAGGCGCGAGACCTTGCCGACGCCTGCGCGCTCGAGCGCGGGCAGGGAGTAGTAACGGCCGGTCGCGCCGGATGCGAGCTTGAACTGTTGCAGCGAGTCGAAGAGGTTGTGGCTCATTGCGGTGCCTTCGGACGGGGAGCGGGTTGGGACGAGGGTGCCGCCGCGCCCTTGGCGGCGAGGCCCCGGATGTTGAACTTCTGGCCGTTGGGGCCGACGAAATCGCCTGCTGCCATGCCGGCCGGGCACGCGCCCATGTACTTGCCGTCGAGGGTCGTCTGCGAATCCTTCATCCCCATGAACGGCGGGTCGTACGTGGCGTTGATCTCGGTGCGATAGGCAGTGTCGCCGGTCAGCGTCATCACCGAGCGGGAGATGATCCTGGACTCGCCCATCTTGCATTCGGCGTTGCCGACGAAGCGCGCGCCGTCGCGCTTGAACTCGTTTTTCGTGCACATCTCGCGGCTCATGCCCGCACCCATCGACACCATCTCGCGCTGGATGGCATCGTCGACGCACATCGTGGACTTCTGCGGAGGCGCGTTATTGGCCTTGCTGGCGGTGATGGTGAGCTCCCAATGGCCCGGCTTGAGCTTGGGGTAGTCCTGCGCGAGCGCGGCACCGGCGAACGCGATGCAAGCGATGGCAGCGGGTATCTTCAATGGGAACCTCATGCGGTTGCGAAATAGGCGACGGCGCGCGCGTCGAGCGGAACCCCCGCCGCGCGCGCGCGTTGCAGGGTGGACCAGGCCTGGCGGTACGACGCGCGGTCGTGGAGCTCGCCGTCGATGCGAAGCGGTCCCCACTCGGCGTCCTGCGCCGCGTGGATGATCGCTTGCGCCTTCTCGACTTCCGGCACGGCGGGCCGCATCGCGTCCACGATCGGATCGATCTGACCCGGGTGAATGGACCACATGCGCAGGTAGCCGAAGTGGTCGCGCGCGCGGCGCGCGTCGTCGAACACGCGGTCGGGATTGTCGAGGGCCCGGGTGACGTTGTGCGCGGGCACGATGCCGTGCGCAAGCGCGGCAGCCGCGATCTCGCACTTCGCGCGCACGACGAGCGGATGCTCGAATTGCGCCGGCGACGCCATGGCGCCGAGCGGTATCGCGCCATGATGGGCGCTCACGAAATCCATGAGCCCGAAATCGAGCGACACCACACCAGGCAGCGCGGCGATCGCCCATGCGTCGTGCACGGCGCCGGGCGTCTCGACAAGGACGCTGACGGGAATCGTGCGCCCGAGGCCGAGCTGCGCGGCGCGATCGGCGACGTGCGCGATGAATCGCTCGACGTCGGCTGCGCGCTCGGCTTTCGGCAGCGTGAGGAACGCGATGCGGTCGCCGGCGCCGTCCAGGAGGACGTCGACCTCCGCCTGCCACGCGGGGTGATGCACGTCGTGCACGCGCGCACCTACGCGGGAAAAACGGTTGTCGTCGCTGCCGATGAGCCCCGCCATCAGCGCGGCGTGCGCACGCTCGCTGCCGATGGGCGACGCCGTCCTCGCAGTCGCAGGAGATGTCGAACACCGGTCCGCGCTCGGCCTGCAGTGCGAGTGCCTTGCGGATGAACTTCTCGCTGCCGGCGTAGTGCACGCACGGCGGCAGCGGCGGGGATGGCGGCGCATTTGCGCCGCCATACAATGCTTGGTGTGGTGTAAGTGCCATGGAGTCCAAAGTCGGGCCGGCCGCACCGGCCCGTTTCACCCTAGGAGGGGCGCCACTCCGGCGCGCTCCTCCTCCAACTCCTTCAGCGTGCCGTTCATCTTCTCGCGCGAGAACTCGTCGATCGAAAGGTCGCGGATGCGCGTGTACTCGCCGCCGGCCGTCGTGACCGGCACGCCGTATACGATGTCCTCGGGGATGCCGTAGCTGCCGTCCGACGGAATCCCCATCGTCACCCACTTGCCGTTGCTGCCGAGGATCCAGTCGCGCATGTGATCGACCGCGGCGTTGGCGGCCGACGCGGCGGAGGAGAGGCCGCGCGCCTCGATAATGGCGGCGCCGCGCTTGCCGACCTTGGGCAGGAACTCGTTGCGGTTCCAGTTCTCGTCGCCGATGTGCGACTTCAACTCCTTGCCGCTCGTCGTCGCAAAGCGGTAATCGGGATACATCGTCGGCGAATGGTTGCCCCACACGATCAGCTTCTCGATGCTGCCGACGGGTACGTTCCCCTTGGCGGCGAGCTGCGAGAGCGCGCGGTTGTGGTCGAGCCGCATCATCGCGGTAAAGTTCTTCTTGGGTAGCGACGGCGCCGACTTCATCGCGATGTACGCATTGGTATTGGCGGGGTTGCCGACGACCAGCACCTTGACGTTGCGCGACGCGACCTTGTCGAGTGCCTTGCCCTGTTCGGTGAAGATTTTCGCATTTTCGAGCAGCAGGTCCTTGCGCTCCATGCCCGGTCCGCCGAGGCTTCGCGCCGACGAGCAGCGCGTAGTCGGCATCCTTGAACGCGACCATGGGATCGGAAGTGCCGACCATGCCGGCGAGCAAGGGGAAAGCGCAGTCCTCCAGCTCCATCATGACGCCTCGCAGCGCGGCCTGCGCCTTGTCGATCGGCAGCTCGAGGAGCTGGAGAACGACGGGCTGGTCCTTGCCGAGCATCTCGCCGGCAGCGATGCGAAACAGGAGGGCGTAGCCGATCTGGCCGGCGGCGCCGGTGACGGCGACGCGGACGGGTGATTTCATATGCGGAGCTCCGGTATCAGATGGAGAGCGGTGCGGTCCGCGGGCGTGCCGCGGCGCAGCATCGTGGGCGCCATGACCGATGCCGTCACAAGCGGCGGCGGGCAGCGACGCAACGCCGCATTGTAGTCCGCGCGTGCGGGGCGTTGTCAACGAAGTCATATATCTTATACAAGACATAAGACATGAGTTAGACAGCAGCCGCCGCTACCGCCGATAATGCGTCGTGCCCGCCCAGAATGCCGTGCCCGCCATCCCGTCGTTCGCGCCGCTTTACCTGCAGATCAAGGCACTGCTTTCGAAGAGCCTCGAGGCCGGCGAGTGGAAGCCGGGCGAGGCGATTCCCTCCGAGATCGAGCTCGCCCGCCGCTACAACGTGTCGCAGGGCACGGTGCGCAAGGCGATCGACGCTCTCGCAACGGACAACCTGGTCGTTCGGCGCCAGGGCAAGGGCACCTTCGTCGCGACGCACACCGAGGAGCGCACATCGCTCTTTCGCTTCCTGCGGATACGGCGCAACGACGGCACCGACGTGTCGCCGGTAAGCCGCCTCATCGACGTCAAGCGCGGCGAAGGCCGGCGCGGACGCCGCGCGTCTTCTTGCCATGAAGCAGGGGGATGCGGTGCTCGTGCTTCGGAGGGTCCTCGAGTACTCGGGCGATCCCGTGGTCCTCGACGAGATCACACTGCCCGCGTCGCTGTTCCGCGGTCTTACCAAGGCTCGCTACGACGCGTATGGCGGGTCGATGTACAGCTTTTTCGAAAGCGAATTCGGCGTGCGCATGCTGAAGGCGCAGGAGAAGATTCGCGCCGTCGCTGCCGATGCCGCCACCGCACGCGTGCTCGGCACGGAAGACGGCGCACCGCTTCTGGCCGTCGATCGCGTTACCCTCACCTATGGCGACCGGCCGGTCGAAGTGCGCAAAGGGCTTTGCGTGACGCGCGCGTACCATTACCTGAACGAGCTTTACTGATCGCGCGCTTCGTCTGTCAACGGTTTGCAGCGCGCGCCGCCGTCGCGGCGCTATAATCGTTGCGCTTCGCACAAAACCCCCGCTTTCGCGGCGCTCACGGTTTTTTCGAACTTTCTACACGGATTTCGCCCACGATGGCTGCGCTGGACCGCCCCGCCCCCAAGCCGCGCCCGGTCTATCTCAACCTGTTCGCCATCCGGCTCCCGTTGCCGGGCTTCGTCTCGATCCTGCACCGCGTCTCTGGTGCGCTCCTGTTCCTGATCGGCATTCCGCTCCTGCTGTGGGTCGTGCAGCGATCCCTCGCGTCGCCCGACGCCTGGGAGCAGATGCGTGCGACGCTTTCGACGCCGCTCTCGAAGCTGATCCTCATCGTGCTCGCGTGGGCATACCTGCATCACTTCATCGCGGGCATCCGCCATCTCCTGATGGACATGCATTGGGGCATGGATCTCAAGTCGGCGCGGCAATCCTCCGCCGTGACGATCGTCCTCGCGATTCTCCTGACGCTTGCCGTGGCCGTGAAGCTATGGTGATGCCCAAGCGCGTCGTCGTCGGGGCGCACTACGGCTGGCGCGACTGGCTCGTCCAGCGTGTCAGCGCTGTCGTCATGGCGCTCTATACGCTGCTCGTCCTGTTCCTGGTGGTGCGCAACGGCGGTCTCGACTACGCGGCGTGGAAGGCGACGTTCTCAAGCGAGCTCTTCAGGCTCGCATCGTTCGTGTTCATGCTGTCGCTCCTGTGGCACGCGTGGGTCGGCGTGCGCAACATCGCGATGGACTACTTGAAGCCGGTGGGCGTGCGCCTCACCTTTGAAGTCGTGGTGATCGTCTTGCTGATCGGTTACGTGGGGTGGACCATCCAAGTACTTTGGGGCGGATCCCCGACATGACGCTGCCGGTGCGCAAATTCGACGCCATCATCGTCGGCGCCGGTGGCGCTGGCATGCGCTGCTCGCTGCAGCTCGCCGAAGCGGGCCTCTCGGTCGCGGTCCTGTCGAAGGTGTTCCCGACGCGCTCGCATACCGTGGCGGCGCAAGGCGGCATCGGCGCCTCGCTCGGCAACATGTCCGAGGACAACTGGCTCTGGCACATGTACGACACCATCAAGGGGTCGGACTGGCTCGGGGACCAGGACGCCATCGAGTACATGTGCCGCATGGCGCCGCAGGTCGTGTACGAGCTCGAGCACTTCGGCATGCCGTTCGACCGCAACCCCGACGGCACCATCTACCAGCGCCCGTTCGGCGGCCATTCCGCGAACTTCGGCGAGAAGCCCGTGCAACGCGCGTGCGCCGCGGCCGACCGCACAGGTCACGCGATGCTGCACACGCTGTACCAGCGCAACGTGCGCGCGCACACGCAATTCTTCACGGAATGGATGGCGCTCGACCTCGTGCGCAATGCGGACGGCGACGTCGTCGGCGTGGTCGCCTACGAGATGGAGACGGGCGACGTGATGATCCTGCAGGCCAAGGTCACGGTGCTCGCCACCGGCGGGGCCGGCCGGATTTTCGCGGCGTCGACCAACGCGTTCATCAACACCGGCGACGGCCTCGGCATGGCCGCCCGCGCCGGCATCCCGCTCGAGGACATGGAGTTCTGGCAGTTCCACCCGACCGGGCGTCGCGGGCGCGGGCGTGCTCATCACCGAAGGCGTGCGCGGCGAGGGCGGGATTCTCCTCAACGCGCACGGCGAGCGCTTCATGGAGCGCTACGCGCCGAACCTCAAGGACCTGGCCTCGCGCGACGTCGTGTCGCGCTCGATGGACCAGGAGATCAAGGAAGGCCGGGGCACGGGTCACGAGAAGGACCACGTGCTGCTGAAGCTCGATCACCTGGGCCCGGACGTGATCATGAAGCGCCTGCCGTCGATCCGCGAGATCGCGCTCAAGTTCGCCAACGTCGATCCGATCAAGGAACCCATTCCGGTCGTGCCCACCATCCATTACCAGATGGGGGGCGTTCCGACCAACATTCACGGGCAAGGAGTCGCCCCGAGGAACGGCAATCCCAACGCCATCATCGAAGGCTTGTACGCGGTAGGCGAATGCGCCTGCGTCTCGGTGCACGGCGCCAATCGGCTCGGCACCAATTCGCTGCTCGACCTCCTGGTGTTCGGGCGCGCGGCAGGCGATCACATCGTGGCGCGCAACTTCCCTGCCGAGAGCCACCGCGACCTGCCGCGCGACGCGGGCGACCTTTCGCGCGCGCGGCTTGCCCGCCTCGACTCTGCGACGTCGGGCGAATCGGTGCCGAAGGTCGCCCACGCGATCCGCAAGTCCATGCAGGCGCACTGCGGCGTGTTCCGCAACCAGGAGCTCCTGTCGGAAGGCGTGCGCCAGATCATGGAGCTCGAGGGCCGCGTCCAGGCGACTTTCATCAAGGACAAGAGCCGCGTGTTCAACACGGCGCGGGTGGAAGCGCTCGAACTCGACAACCTGATCGAGACCGCCAAGGCGACCATCGTGTCGGCCGAAGCACGGCGCGAGTCGCGCGGCGCGCAGGCGCGCAGCGACTACCCGAACCGCGACGACGTCAACTGGCTCAAGCACACGCTGTGGTATAGCGACGGCAATCGGCTCGAATACAAGCCGGTGAACTTGAAGCCGCTGTCGGTCGAGGCGTTTCCGCCCAAGGCAAGGACGTACTGATGGCCGCCCGGACCATGAAATTCCGCGTTTATCGCTACGATCCCGAGAAGGACTCGAAGCCTTACACGCAGGAATACGACGTCGCCCTCGAGCCGACCGACCGCATGCTCCTCGACGCGCTGATGCGTCTCAAGGCGCAGGACGACTCGCTCTCCTTCCGCAAGAGCTGCCGCGAAGGCGTCTGCGGTTCGGACGCGATGAACATCAACGGCAAGAACGGCCTTGCGTGCATCACCAACCTCAACGACGTGAAGGAGCCGGTCCAGCTCATGCCGCTGCCGGGACTGCCCGTGATCCGCGATCTCATCGTGGACATGAGCCAGTTCTTCAAGCAGTACCACTCGATCAAGCCGTACGTCGTCAACGACACGCCGCCGCCGGAGA
Organism: uncultured beta proteobacterium; assembly: GCA_963707815.1. GTDB lineage: Bacteria > Pseudomonadota > Gammaproteobacteria > Burkholderiales > Casimicrobiaceae > VBCG01. Next base: position 168,242 of record CAVPRK010000009.1, on the reverse strand, counting down.
AAGAGCGCCTGCAGTCGCCCGAGGACCGCGAGGAGCTCGACGGCCTGTACGAGTGCATTCTCTGCGCGTGCTGCTCGACGGCGTGCCCGTCGTTCTGGTGGAACCCCGACAAGTTCGTCGGCCCCGCCGGGCTGCTCGCCGCCTACCGCTTCATCGCCGACAGCCGCGACCAGGCGACCGAAGAGCGTATCGACAACCTCGAGGACCCGTATCGCCTGTTCCGCTGCCACACCATCATGAACTGCGTCGACGTCTGCCCGAAGAACCTCAATCCGTCGTTGGCTATCGGCAAGATCAAGGACATCATGGTGAAGAGGGCTATCTGACCGAGCCCTGGCGTCTATGCTCGATCCCACGCGACTCAACCGGATCCATTGGCGCTGCCGTCGCGGCATGCTCGAGAACGACCTCGTGCTCTCGCGCTATCTCGCATCCCGCGGCGCATCGATGACCGAAGCCGAAGTCGCGATGCTCGACCGGCTGCTCGACCTGCCGGACAACGAATTGTGGGACGTCATCGCCGGCCGGCAGCCGCCGGCGGACGCGTCCGTCGCGCCGATGGTCGCCGCGCTTCAAGCCGCATAGTCGACGCATTCGCAACATCCGCCGACGTATTGCACGGCGGCATTTTTCAAGACCGCACCCGGAGCTTCGCATGACCGACCGCACTGCAACCATCAACCACTCCGACGGGTCTCCTTCGGTGAGCTTCCCGATCCTTACCGGCACCCTGGGCCCGGAAGTGATCGACATCCGGACGCTGTACGGCAAGACCGGGAAGTTCACCTACGATCCCGGCTTTCTGTCTACCGCGTCGTGCAGTTCCGCCATCACGTACATCGACGGCGACAAGGGCGAGCTCTTGTACCGCGGGTACCCGATCGAGGAGCTCGCGGTGCGCTGCGACTTCCTCGAGGTGTGCTATCTGCTCCTCTACGGCGAGCTGCCGACGCTGGAGCAGAAGGACAAGTTCGTCGATGTCGTGACCAAGCACACGATGGTCAACGAGCAGATGCAATTCTTCATGCGCGGGTTCCGCCGCGATGCGCACCCGATGGCCGTGCTGACCGGCCTCGTGGGCGCAATGAGCGCGTTCTATCCCGACTCGATCAACCTGCAGGACGCGCACCAGCGCGACATCTCGGCGGTGCGGCTCATCGCCAAGATGCCGACGCTCGTCGCCATGTCGTACAAGTACTCGGTCGGCCAGCCGTACATGTACCCGCGCAACGACCTCTCGTACGCCGCAAACTTCACGCGCATGATGTTCGCGACGCCCTGCGAGGACTGGAAGCCGAACGACGTGCTGGTTCGCGCGCTCGACCGTATCTTCATCCTGCATGCCGACCACGAGCAGAACGCGTCGACGTCCACGGTGCGCATGTGCGCGTCGTCCGGCACCAATCCGTTCGCCGCGATCGCGGCCGGCGTTGCGTGTCTCTGGGGCCCCGCGCACGGCGGCGCCAACGAAGCCGCGCTCAACATGCTCTACGACATCCAGAAGCAGGGCGGCGTGGCCAAGGTGGGCGAGTTCATCACCAAGGTCAAGGACAAGAACAGCAACGTGAAGCTCATGGGCTTCGGCCACCGGGTGTACAAGAACTACGACCCGCGCGCGAAGCTCATGCGCGAGACCTGCTACGAGGTGCTGGGCGAGCTGGGGCTCGGCGACGATCCGCTGTTCAAGCTCGCGATGTCGCTCGAGAAGATCGCGCTGGAGGACGACTATTTCGTCAGCCGCAAGCTGTACCCGAACGTGGACTTCTACTCGGGCATCGTGCAGAAGGCCATCGGCATCCCGGTGCAGCTCTTCACGGCGATCTTCGCGCTGGCCCGCACCGTCGGCTGGATCGCTCAGCTCAACGAGATGGTGTCCGATCCGGAATACAAGATCGGCCGGCCGCGCCAGCTGTACACGGGCGCCACGCGGCGCTCGGTGACGCCTTTGGCGCAACGCGGATAACGACATCGGGGATTTGTCATGGGCATCATGCAAGAGCTCGCGGCCACGAGCACGCTGTTCGGCTCGAATGCGCCTTTCATCGAGGAGCTGTACGAACGCTACCTCGCCGATCCCGCGGGCGTCGACGCGAACTGGCGTGCGTACTTCGACGAGCTCCGCGGCGACGCGGCCGACGTCTCGCACGCGCCGGTCGTGGAATCGTTCCGCGAGCTCGCGCGCAACCGCCGCGTGCAGGGCGCGATGGTCGACGCGACCACGATGCACAAGCAGGTGCTCGTGCTTCGCCTCATCTCGAAGTACCGCACGCTCGGCATGCTCGCCGCGGACCTCGATCCGTTGCACCAGCACGCGCACGACTACATCGCGGACCTCGACCTCGCGACGTACGGCTTCTCCGAGAGCGACATGGACGTGGAGTTCGACGTCGGATCGTACAAGGCCGGGCCGCAGCGCATGCGCCTGCGCGACATCGTGGCGGCCCTCAAGGAGACGTACACTCGCACGCTCGGTGCCGAGTACATGTACATCACCGACACGGCGACCAAGCGGTTTTTCCAGGAGCGCCTCGAACCCAATCGCTCGCGCCCGAACTATTCGCCGGACCAGAAGAAGCTGATTCTCGAGCGGCTCACGGCGGCCGAGACCCTCGAGCGCTACCTGCACACGAAGTATGTCGGGCAGAAACGGTTCTCGGGCGAAGGCGGCGACACCATGATCCCGATGCTCGACAAGCTGATCGAGAGGTCGGGTGCCGCGGGCGTGGGCGAGATCGTGCTGGGCATGGCGCATCGCGGCCGTCTCAACGTGCTCGTCAACATCCTGGGCAAGATGCCGGCGAACCTCTTCAGCGAGTTCGAAGGCAAGGGCGCGCAGGAGCTGCCGGCGGGCGACGTCAAGTACCACCAGGGTTTTTCGTCGGATGTGTCCACACCCGGCGGCCCGGTGCATCTCACGCTCGCGTTCAACCCCTCGCACCTCGAGATCGTCAACCCCGTCGTCGAAGGCTCGGTGCGCGCGCGCCAGCATCGGCGCGGCGACACGCAGGGCGACCAGGTGCTGCCCATCCTCATTCACGGCGACGCCGCGATCGCGGGGCAGGGCGTCAACCAGGAGTGCCTCAACATGGCCGCCACGCGCGGCTATTACACTGGAGGCACGATCCACATCGTCGTCAACAACCAGATCGGCTTCACGACCTCCGATCCGCGCGACGCGCGCGGCACGACGTTCTGCACGGATATCGCGAAGATGGTCGAGGCGCCCGTGCTCCACGTCAACGGCGACGATCCCGAGGTCGCGCTGATGGCGATCGAGATCGCGATCGACTACCGCCAGCGCTTCCACAAGGACGTGTTCATCGACCTGGTTTGCTTCCGTCGCCTCGGTCACAACGAAGCCGACGAGCCGATGGTCACGCAGCCGCTCATGTACAAGCGCATCGGGCAGCATCCCGGCACGCGCAGGCTGTACGCCGACAAGCTCGCCTCGGAAGGCATCATCACGCCTGACGAAGCAGACAAGATGGTGGCCGCATACCGTGCCGCGATGGACCGCGGGCAGCACACGAACAAGACGGTCCTCTCGAACTACAAGGCGCCGTTCACGATCGACTGGGCGCCGTACGTGGGTCGGCACTGGGCCGACGTCGTCGACACCCGCGTGCCGATGGAGAAGTTGAAGTCGCTGTCGCAGCGCCTCACGACGTTGCCGGAAGGCTTCAAGCTGCACGCGCGCACGGCGAAAGTCATCGCCGACCGCCGGGCGATGGGCGAGGGCAAGTTGCCGCTCGACTGGGGCATGGGCGAGACGCTCGGGTATGCGACGCTGATCGACGACGGCTACGGCGTGCGGCTCACGGGCGAGGACGTCGGCCGCGGCACGTTCTCGCACCGCCACGCCGTGCTGCACGATCAGAATCGCGAGCGGCGCGACACCGGCGCTTACATCCCGCTGCAACATTTGAGCGACAAGCAGCCGTCGTGCGAGATCATCGATTCGGTGCTGACCGAGCAGGCGGTGCTGGGCTTCGAGTACGGCTATTCGACGTCGGACCCGACGCGCCTTATCGTCTGGGAAGCGCAATTCGGCGATTTCGTCAACGGCGCCCAGGTCGTGATCGACCAGTTCATCAGCGCTGGCGAAGTGAAGTGGGGCCGCATCTGCGGCATGGTCATGCTGCTGCCGCATGGCTACGAAGGGCAGGGCCCCGAGCATTCGTCGGCGCGCCCGGAGCGCTTCCTGCAGCTTTGCGCGCAGCACAACATGCAGGTGTGCGTGCCGTCCACGCCCGCGCAAGTGTTCCACATGCTGCGCAGGCAAATGCTGCGCAGGTACAGGAAGCCGCTCATCGTGATGAGCCCGAAGAGCCTCCTGCGGTACAAGGAAGCGGCGTCGTCGCTCGAGGATCTTGCCAACGGCGAATTCCAGCCGGTGATCGGCGAGACGGACAAGCTCTCGCCCAAGAAAGTCGGGCGCGTGCTCGCGTGCTCGGGCAAGGTGTACTACGAGCTCCTCGCGTACAGGCGCGAGCACAAGATCGACAACATCGCGATCGTGCGCCTCGAGCAGCAGTATCCGTTCCCGCACGCGGAGTACACGAACGCCGTGTCGCAATTCCCGCAAGCGAAGGAGCTCGTGTGGGTGCAGGAAGAGCCGCAGAACCAGGGCGCGTGGTATCGCTTGCGCGCCTACCTGCGCTCGGACACGCCGGACTCGATGGTGCTCGCGTACGCGGGCCGTCCCATCTCGGCGTCGCCGGCGGTGGGATACGCGCAGAAGCACCTCGCGGAACAGAAGCAGATGGTCGAGGACGCCTTCGCGCCCCAATTGAAGTCCGGCGAGATGGTCGTCGCGCACTAATCCAAGAAGAAAGCAGAGGCGCGTCATGCGCATCGAAGTCAAGGTACCGCAGCTTCCCGAATCGGTTTCGGAAGCAACGCTAGTGAGCTGGCACAAGAAGGCCGGCGAGGCCGTCGCACGCGACGAGAACCTGATCGACGTCGAGACGGACAAGGTCGTTCTCGAGCTTCCCGCGCCGGGGGATGGCGTTCTGGTCGAGCTCGTGAAGCCCGACGGCGCGACGGTGACGTCGAACGAAGTGATCGCGGTGATCGACACCGAAGCCGCGGGTGCCGCGGCCGCGAGCGCCGCGCCGAAGGCCACCGAGCCCAGGCCAGCCGCGGCTCCCGCGTCGTCGCCGGCACCGGCCGCCAACGTCACGGCGCTGCCCGCTGCGCGCAAGATGATGGCCGAGTCGGGCGTGGATCCCGCGTCGGTCGAGGGCACCGGACGCGGCGGACGCGTCACCAAGGGCGACGTGATCGCCGCCTCCGCCAAGCCGGCTCCCGCGCCCTCGGTGCCCGCCGCGCCGGCGGCCAAGGCGCCGGTGGTTCGAATCCCGACCGCGCAAGGATCGCGCCCCGAGCAGCGCGTGCCGATGTCCCGTTTGCGCGCGCGGGTCGCCGAACGCCTGGTGCAATCGCAGTCGACGGCCGCTATCCTCACCACGTTCAACGAAGTCAACATGCAGCCGGTCATCGACCTGCGCAACAAGTACAAGGATCGCTTCGAGAAGGAGCACGGCGTCAAGCTCGGCTTCATGAGCTTCTTCGTGAAAGCCGCGGTGCATGCGTTGAAGAAGTATCCGCTGGTCAACGCGTCGATCGACGGCAGCGACATCGTCTATCACGGCTACTACGACATCGGCATTGCCGTCGGCAGCCCGCGCGGACTCGTCGTGCCCATCCTGCGCGACGCGGATCAAATGTCGATCGCCGACATCGAAAAGCAGATCGCCGAGTACGGCAAGCGGGCGCAGGACGGCAAGCTGACCGTCGAGGAGCTCACCGGCGGCACGTACACGATCAGCAACGGCGGCGTGTTCGGCTCGATGCTGTCCACGCCGATCATCAACCCCCCGCAATCGGCAATTCTCGGGGTGCACGCGACGAAGGACCGCGCGGTGGTCGAGGACGGCCAGGTCGTCGTGCGGCCGATGAACTACCTCGCGCAGTCGTACGACCATCGCATCATCGACGGCCGCGAGGCCGTGCTGTCGCTCGTCGCGATCAAGGAAGCGCTGGAGGATCCGGCGCGGTTGTTATTGGACCTTTGAGCGCCGCCGATGGCTGATCGTTACGATGTAGTCGTCATCGGCGCCGGCCCCGGCGGGTATGAGGCCGCCATCCGCGCCGCGCAGCTCGGCCTCAAGACGGCCTGCATCGACGACTGGACACGCGCCGGCGGCAAGCCGGCGCCTGGCGGCACGTGCACCAACGTCGGCTGCATTCCGTCCAAGGCGCTCCTGCAGTCGTCGGAGAACTACGAGGAGATCGGCCACGCCTTCGGCGAGCACGGCATCAGCGTTTCGGGCCTCTCGATGGACGTGGCGAAGATGCTGGCGCGCAAGGAGAAGGTCGTCGCGCAGAACAACGACGGCATCCTCTATCTCTTCAAGAAGAACAAGATCGCGTTCGTCCACGGCAAGGGCAGCTTCGCCGGCAAGGACGGCGACGCGTGGAAGATTGCGGTGTCGGGTGCCGCGCCAACGGAGCTCGTCGCGACGCACGTGATCGTGGGGACCGGCTCCAAGCCACGCGGGCTGCCGGGCGTGCCTGTCGACAACGTGCGCGTGCTCGACAACGAAGGCGCACTCGCGATCCCGAAGGTGCCGAAGTCGCTTGGTGTCGTCGGGGCGGGCGTGATCGGCCTCGAGATGGGCAGCGTGTGGCGTCGCCTGGGCGCCGAGGTCACGATGCTGGAAGCGCTGCCGACGCTCTTGCCGGTCGTCGACACGAGCATCGCGAAGGAAGCGCAGAAGCTCTTCACGAAACAGGGCCTCGCGATCCACACGGGCATCATGATCACCGACGTAAAGATCGGCGCGAGCGACGTGACCGTTGCGTACACGGATGCCGCCGGCAAGCCGATCACCGCAACCTACGACCACCTGATCGTCTCGATCGGGCGCGTGCCCTTCACCGGCGGGCTCAATGCCGAAGCCGTCGGGCTCGGGGTCGACGAGCGCGGCTTCGTCAAGGTCGACGACGACTGCAGGACCAACCTCGCGAACGTCTGGGCGGTCGGCGACGTCGTGCGGGGCCCCATGCTCGCGCACAAGGCCGAGGAGGAGGGCGTGTCGGTCGCCGAGCGTATCGCGGGCCAGAAGCCGCACGTCGACTTCGACACGATTCCGTGGGTGATCTACACGTCGCCCGAGATCGCCTGGGTCGGCCGGACGGAGCAGCAGGTCAAGGAAGCCGGCATCGACTATCGCGCCGGCAGCTTCCCGTTCGCCGCCAACGGGCGCGCCCGCGCCCTGGGTGACACGCGCGGCCTCGTCAAGATCGTCGCCGACCGTAAGACCGACCGCATCCTCGGGGTGCATATGATCGGGCCCATGGTCTCGGAGCTCATAAGCGAAGGCGTGACCGCCATGGAGTTCGGAGCGTCGAGCGAGGACATCGCCCGTATCTGCCACGCCCATCCGACCCTGTCCGAGGCTGTCAAGGAAGCGGCGCTGGCGGTAGACGGACGGACCCTGAATCTCTAGGATAGAAGTGCTCCTGGCGACCAAGACTCGCGGGGCAACGGCAACACCGGAGGAGACGAGGCCTTGAAATTCGGAGGTATTCGCTGATGGGGGCTCTGGCCCCCGGCCAGATCGCGCGCCGCGACGGCGCGCTCATCGATTACCTCGAACCCCTCCTGCGGCAGCGCGGAACGACCCTCGATCACGCGCAGTCGGCCGCGCTGGACCGCCTGCAGACGCTCTGCGACGAGCTCGTCGAATTCAAGGTCGCACGACAGTCGACGCTCAAACGGCTCCTCTCGCCGCCGGATGTCCCGCGCGGGCTCTATCTCCACGGCGGCGTGGGCCGCGGCAAGAGCTTCCTCATGGACAGCTTCTACGCCGTGGTCTGCCGCGGCGCACGCCGCCGTCCAGGATCACCTCGACCCGATCCCCGACGGCCTCGACGACCGCGCTCAAAGCGCGAACCGATGCCGGTGTCCCGTCCAGGTTGTTGCCGCCGTGGTTGGACACCGACAGCGCCGTGGCGCCCACGTCGTCGGCCACGCGCCGCGCGTCGTCGACCCGCATCACGCCCTTGACCATGAACGGCCCGTCCCACAACGACCGCAGCCACGCGAGGTCCTCCCAGGAGGGCGGCGGCGTGCCCATCCACTCGCCGTAGGCGGCGAAGAACCCTGGCGAGCCTTCGACGTTCGGCACCGTCAACGCCGGCAGCGCCCCGGAGCGCGCCCAGCGCGCGAGCCACACGGGCCGCAGCGCCACCTCGGGCGCGAGGCGCGCCATCGTCTTCACATCCAGTGCCGACGGGATCGTCGGCGACCCCCAGTCCCGCGCGTGGCTGAACGTCCAATCGAGCGTGAGGATCAAGCCGGCCGCGCCCGCATCCCGCGCCCGCGAGACCCGCGCCTCGATCGCCTCCCGCGACCCCGCCCAGTACAGCTGGGCGAAGGTCTTCGGGCACAGCGGGACGATCTCCTCGATCGCGGTGGACGCCAGCGCGCTCAGCCCCATGGCGGTCCCGCGCGCCTCCGCGGCCCGCGCGACCGCTCGCTCGGCCTCCGGGTGCACGGCCTGGACTCCGGCCGGCGACAACAGCACGGGCATGTCCACCGACACACCCATCACGGACGTCGCCTGTGACCGCACGGCTGACCCGCCCGCGACGTGCGGCGCGAACCCGAGCTCCGCGAACGCGTCGAGGTTGTCCCGGTAGGTCTGCCCGCGCTCCGCCCCGGCGAGGATCGCCTTATAGACGGAGCGCGGCAACGTGCGTCGAGCCCGCCGCTGTGCCTCCGCGACCGACTCGAACCACGCCATCAGACCGGCGACTCGTCACACGCGCGACGCGTGATCTTGAGCTTCGAGTGATCCTGCGACGGCTGCGGCCGCTCGCCGCGCAGCGCCCGCTCGCCGTGCCCGAACACGCACTCCGGGTCGGGCCCGTTCAGCGGCAGCCCGGTGAAGAACTTCGCCGCCATGCAGCCGCCGCGGCACGCGTCGTACATGCTGCACGAGCCGCACGCGCCCGCCGCCTGCGGCTCGCGCAGCGACTGGAACAGCTCCGACTCGCGCCACACCGGCGCGAACCCGGCCTCGCGCACGTTGCCCGCGAGAAACGTCTCGTGGATCGCGAACGGGCACGCGTAGACGTCGCCGATCGGGTCGATCAGACACACCACGCGCCCCGCGCCGCACAGGTTCAGCCCCGGCAGTGTCTGCCCGTACGCGGCGAGGTGGAAGAACGAGTCGCCGGTGAGCACGTCCTCGCCGTGCGCCAGCAGCCACTCGTAGACCGCGCGCTGCTGTTCCTGCGTGGGATGCAGCTCGTCCCACACGTCCGCGCCGCGCCCACTCGGCCGCAGCCGCGTCAAGCGCAACGTGGCCTCGAACTCGTCCGCGATCGCCTTGAACGCGTCGAGCTGCCCGGCGTTCTCACGCGTGACCACCACGCTCAGCTTCGCCCCCGTGCCGGCCAGCAACGACAAGGCGTTCATCGCCGTCGCATAGGACCCCACGCCCCGGACCCGGTCGTTGACCTCCGCCGTCGCGCCGTCCAGAGAGATCTGCACGTCCACGTAGTCCGACGCGCGGACCCACGCGGCCCGGTCGGCGTCGATCCGCGACCCGTTGGTGGAGAACTTCACGCCCACGTGGTGCGCGGTCGCGTACTCGACGAGCTCCCAGAAGTCCTTGCGGACCGTCGGTTCGCCACCGCCGATGTTCACGTAGAAGACCTGCATGCGCTCGAGCTCGTCGATCACGGCCTTGCATTCGGCCGTCGAGAGCTCACGCGGGTCGCGCCGCCCCGACGAGGACAGGCAGTGCACGCACGCGAGGTTGCACGCGTACGTGAGCTCCCACGTGAGGCAGATCGGCGCGTCGAGCCCGCGGGCGAACTCGTCGTTGAGCGGGACGCTCGCCTGCGACCGCCGGCGCAGGAAGCTCAGGCGGCGCGTGTCGAAGTCGTACGCCAGCGCGCCGAAGCGCTCAGGCCGCAAGGCGGTCTCCGCGCCCAGGCCCGCCGCGAGGCGAAGATCCATCAGTAGACGCCGCACATCCCGTCGATGGAGACCTCCTCGACCAGCAGGTCCTCTTCGACGAGGTCCTCCTGCACCTCGGGAACCTCTTCGACCTCGGGCTCGATGACCGGATCCGCCATGGTTCTCTCCCTTCGATGGTCTCTCCGCGCCGCAACGTACCAGCGGGCTTCGGCCTGCGGCTCACCGCCCGTATGGACGGCGACACGCTCCTCGGCGGCGAGCCGTTCCAGCTGGTGCGGCTCAAGCCCGAGTCGGCGGCCCGGATCCGGGCGTGGGAGGCGGGAGAGCCGGTCGGCGACGGGGGTGCGCTGGCCCGCGACCTGGTGATGGCGAACCTGGCGCAACCGCTCCCACCGCCGCTGGACGCCAAGGTCAGCGTCGTGATTCCGACGCGTGACCGCGAGGTACTCCCGCACGTGCGCGCGGACGAGGTGATCGTGGTCGACGACGCGTCGACCCACCCGGTGCCGGGCGCGCTGCGACGCGAGGTGCGCGGCGGCGCGGCGGCCGCACGCAACGACGGCTTGAGAGCCGCGCGGAACGAGATCGTCGCGCTGCTCGACAGCGACACCGTCCCGCAGCCGGGCTGGCTGGAGCCGTTGCTCGCGCACTTCAACGATCCCGAGGTGGACATCGTCGCGCCGCGCATCGTGCCGCTGCGCGACCACGGCTACGAAGCGCGGCACTCGCCACTCGACCGGGGGCGGGACGCGGCGCGGGTGGTGCCGTACGGGCGGGTGCCGTTCGTGCCCGGCGCGGCGCTGCTCGTCCGGAGCCACGTGCGCTTCGACGAGACACTCACGCACGGGGGAGAGGACGTCGAGCTGGTGTGGCGCACACCGTACGTCCGCTACGAGCCGAGCTCCCACGTCGCCCACGCGCACCGCACCGATCCGCGTGCGTGGTTGGCCCGCCGCGTCTACTACGGCAAGACCGCCGCGGCGATCGCGCACCGCCACCCGGGACAGGCCCGCCCGCTGCACGTCTCCCCGTGGACGACCGCCTCCTGGGCCGCCGTCCTTGCCGGGCGCCCCTTGACGGCGGCAGCGATAGCCGGGGTGGCGACGACGGTACTGGCGCGCGAGGTGCCGCTCAGGACCGCCGCCGAGCTCGCCGCCCTCGGCACGCTGAAGTCGGGCCGCGTCGTCGCCGACGCCCTGACCCGCCACTGGTGGCCGCTCGCCCTCGCCCATCCGCGGACGCGGATCGCGTTCCTGACCAAGCCGCCGCTGCGGATCGTCGACGACCTCGCCTACGGCACCGGCGTGTGGCTCGGCTGCATGCAGCACCGCACACTAGACCCACTTCTGCCCGCCCGGGGCTGGAAGCTCGTCCGGCGCACTCTGTAAGACTGCGCCGCCGATGAAGAAGTGGGTCGTCATCGCGGCCTGGCTGGTTGCGGCCGCGATCGCCTTCCCGTTCCAGTCCAAGCTCCAGGTCCTCGCCTCGGACGAGAGCGACGCGTTCAAGAACAACGGCGCGGAGTCGAGCCAGGTCGACGAGATCATCGAGCAGCGCTTCGAGGAGGGCGAGGAGACCACCGCGGTGGTCGTCTACACCCGGCAGGACCAGCAGCGCATGCTCGAGGACGGGGAGAAGTTCTGCGAGAAGCGGCGGATCCCGGACGTCGTCCGCGTGATCACGGCGTTCCAGGGCGTCTGCGGCGAGCTGCCCAAGATCACCCTGCCGCAGTCGAGCATGATCAAGCCGCTGAGCGAGGACGGCTCGACGGCGCTCTCGACCGTCTGGACGAGCGACGACGCCACCGAGTCCGTGGTCCGCGACGTCGCCGCCATGCGCGAGGTCCGACCGGACTGGGCGTACGTGACCGGCGAGGCGGGCTTCGCCGCCGACCAGGCCGCCGCGCTGGAGGGCATCGACGAGACACTGCTGATCGCGACGCTCGTCCTCGTTCTCGTCCTGCTGCTGCTCATCTACCGGAGCCCGGTGATCGCGCTGGTGCCGCTGCTCGTGGTCGGGATCGGGTACGTCGTGGCCGCGGGCGTCGTGTACGCCGGTGCGCAGGCCGGGCTCTACCAGGCCACGGGCCAGGCGACCGCGATCCTGATCGTGCTGATGTTCGGCGCGGGCACCGACTACTGCCTGCTGCTGCTCGCCCGCTACCGCGAGGAGCTCGCGAACGACACGCCGGACCCGATGGAAACGGCGCTGCGCCGCACCGCGCCGGCGATCGTCTCCGCGGGCGGGATCGTCGTCGTGATGATGCTGGTGCTCACGGTCGCCGACTACAACGCCACGCGCTGGATGGGCCCGGTGCTGGCCATCGGCACCGCGATCACCGTGCTCGCGGGCGTCACGCTCCTGCCCGCCGTGCTCGCGGTCCTGCCGCAGCGCGCGTTCACCCGCAAGAAGCCGATCGGCCCGATCTGGCCGCGGATCGGCGCGCTCGTCCGCCGCCGCCCGGCCATGCTCGCCGCCGCCGTGGTCGCCGTCCTCGTCGCCGGGGCACTCGGCAACCTCAAAGCGCAGGGCACGCTCGACTTCAGCGAGCAGTTCCGGGAGACGCCGGAGTCCGTCGAGGGCTTGCGCATCCTGCAAGCCAAGTTCCCGCCCGGCCAGCCCGGGCCGGTCGACCTGCTCGTCCCGCAGGCGATCGCCACCGGCGACAACTTCGGGCCGCTCGGCATGGACCAGGCCCAGAGCGTCGACCTTGCGGGGTCCTCGCGCGACGGCCGGCTCGCGCTGATCCGCATCACGCTCCTGCAGGACCCGTTCACCGAGCGGGCGACGGCGGCCATCCCGCTCCTGCGCGAGAACGCGAAGAAATTCAGCCCGCAGGCCATGGTCGGCGGCCCGACGGCGGAGGTGCTGGACTCCGAGACCGCGCTCGCCCGCGACGCACGCCTCATCATCCCGCTCGCGCTCGCGCTCGTGTTCCTGATCGTCGCCGTGCTGCTGCGCAGCCTGGTCGCGCCGATCTACGCGGTCGCCACCGTGATCCTGTCCTACGCCTTCGCGCTCGGCGTCTCCGCCTTCATCTTCCCGGAGACGGACCCGGCGATGCCGCTGTTCACGTTCATCTTCCTGGTCGCGCTGGGCGTCGACTACAACGTCTTCCTGCTCACCCGGATCAAGGAGGCCAGGCGCGATCACAACCACGAGGACGCCGTGATCATCGGCCTCGAACGCACCGGCGGCGTGATCACGAGCGCGGGCCTCATCCTGGCCGGCACGTTCTGCACGCTGCTCGCCACCGAGCTCGAGAGCCTTTTTCAGGTCGGCTTCACGGTGGCCCTCGGGCTGCTGGTGGACACCTTCCTGATCCGCATCTTCCTCGTGCCGTCGATCGCGCTCCTTCTACGATCAAAGGCTCTATGAGTGAGAACGCGCTGCGTGTCGCAGTCGTCGGTGCCGGGCCGTCCGGCTTCTACGCCACAGACCAGCTGCTGAAGGCCGGGTTCGAGGTGGACCTGCTGGAGATCCTTCCCACCCCGTTCGGCCTGGTGCGCGCCGGCGTGGCCCCGGATCACCCGAAGATCAAGAGCGTCACCCGCGTGTACGAGAAGACCGCGAACCATCCGGGCTTCCGTTTCTTCGGCGGTGTCGAGCTCGGCGCGCACGTGAGTCGCCAGGACCTGCTGGACCGCTACCACGCGGTCTTGTACGCGGTCGGCACGGCGTCCGACAACAAGCTCGGCATCCCGGGTGAGGACCGCCCCGGCTCGCACGGTGCCCTGGAGTTCGTGGCCTGGTACAACGGCCATCCGGACTACGCCGACCACGAGTTCGATCTCTCCGCCACGCGCGCCGTGGTGATCGGCAACGGCAACGTGGCCGTCGACGTGGCCCGCATGCTGGTGCTCGACCCGGACGAGATGGCGGTCACCGACACCGCCGACCACGCGATCGCGCCGCTCGGCGCCGCCTCCGTCCACGAAGTGGTCGTGCTCGGCCGCCGCGGGCCCGCGCAGGCCGCGTTCACCACGCCGGAGTTGCGCGAGCTGGGCGAGCTCACGCGCGCGGACATCATCGTCGACCCCGCCGACCTCGAGCTGGATCCGTTCAGCGCGCAGTGGCTGGAGGAGCAGGGCGAGCCGACCAACAAGCGCAACGTGGAGCTCATGCGCGAGTACGCCGCGCGCGAGTCGCACGGCCACGAACGCCGCGTCGAGCTGCGCTTCCTGCGCTCGCCGCTGGAGATCCTCGGCGACGGTCCCGACGGCGCCGTCACCGGCATCCGGATCGGCATCAACAAGATCGAGGACGGCCGCGCCGTGCCGACGGGCGAGGAGGAGATCATCTCCTGCGGCCTGGTGATCCGCTCGATCGGTTATCGCGGTGTGCCGCTCGCCGGCATCCCGTTCGACGAGCGCCGGGGGCTCATCTCCAACGTCGGCGGCCGCGTTCTCGGCCACGAGGGCGAGCACGAGGTCGGCGAGTACGTCGTCGGCTGGGTCAAGCGCGGCCCGTCGGGCGTGATCGGCACCAACAAGAAGGACGCGACGGACACCGTCGCCCGGATCCTCGAGGACCGTGACGCCGGCAAGCTCAACACGCCCAAGCACCCGGACGGCGACGACGTGCCGAAGTTCCTCGCCGAGGTGTGCCCGAGCGTCGTCACGTGGGAGGGCTGGCGCTCGATCGACGAGCACGAGACCGGCCTGGGCGAGCCGCAGGGCCGTCCGCGCGTGAAGCTCGTGCGCACGGGCGAGATGGTCGACATCGCCTCAAGCGCGCTTCGATAGCGCGGGCATCGGGGAGGTCGGTGATGGCATCGCCCAGGCCGACGGGGCCGGTGAGCGCGTCCGTGTGCTGCGGCGCGACGATCGCCGCGTGCTCGCCGACCAGGGCGTGCTTGGCCGGCGTGCGGGCGCGCAGCTCCTCCACCGCCCCGACGCACACCACGACCGGTCGGTGCGGGAGATAGCGCTCCTGATCGAGCGCCGCGGCGGCGTCGGCGTGCCGGCGAGGAGGGCGCTGAGGAGCTGCTGCTCGCGCCGGCGGCGATCGAGCTGGGTGTCGGCCTCGGTCTGCAGCACCTCGGCGGCTTCGGCGGCCGACGTGCGCGCGAGGTCCAGGTCCTCGCCCTCGCGGTGCGCAGCGTGTCGAGTTCACCGAACTGGGACGAGTACGCGAGCGGGCGCAGCTCGACGTCGTCGACCAGCACCGGCCGGCCGAGCCTGACACTCAGCGCGTCGACGATCTCCTGGAGCGCGTCCTCGCTCAACTCAGACCACGAGCCCGTGACGCATCGTGTCCTCGGTCACCACCCGCGACTCGACGCGGCTCGATGTCCGGAGCGGGCGCGGCCGCGGGCGGGGCGACGATCGTCATGCGCCTGGCGACGCTATGTCAGCACGCAGCCTGCCACCATCGTCACCCGTCCGGACTTCCTTAGACGACTGTTCAAATGCTCGCGATCGAATTCCATGGTGCGGAGCGGCTCGAACTGGTCGAGCGGCGTGACCCGGCCCCCGGCGCGGGCCAACTGCTGATCGCGCCGAGCGCGGTCGGCATCTGCGGCACCGACGTCGAGATCTTCGAAGGCTCCCTCGCGTACTTCCGGATGGGGATCGCCGAGTACCCCATCGTCCCGGGCCACGAGTGGACGGGCGTCGTCGTCGACGTGGGCGAGGGCGTCAGCGGCTTCTCGCCCGGCGACCAGGTCGTGGGGGAGGTCGCGATCGGCTGTGGCGTGTGCGTGCGCTGTCTGGCGGGCCGTTCGCACCTGTGCGCGCGGCGCACCGAGACCGGCATCGTCCACATGGACGGCGCGATGGCGACGCGGATGGTGTTTCCGGCCGCCTACGCCCACGTCGTCCCGTTCGAGTCGCGCGCCGCCGCGTTGGTGGAACCGACGAGCGTCGCGCTTCACGCTGTCACCCGCGGGGACGTTGCGGGCCGGTCGGTCGTGGTCATCGGCGTCGGGCCGATCGGGCTGCTCGCCGCACAGATCGCCCGGGCCCGGGGCGCCGCGCAGGTGCTCGTCGCGGACACGCGCCCCGACCGTCTGCAACTCGCAGCCTCGCTGGGCTTCGCCGCGTACGCGCCGCTGGGGGCGGACGGGCCGGACGTCGCGCTGCTCTGCGCCGGCGGCCCCGCCGCGATCCGTGCGGCGTTCGAGTTCGTCCGCCCCGGCGGCACGGTCGTCGCGCTCGGCCTCTCCGGCAAGCCGGAGATCCCGTTCGACTGGGACGGCATGGTCGTCGGCGACATCGACCTGATCGGCGTGCTCGGCTCCGTGGGCTACTGGGAAGGTGCGATCGACCTGATCGCCGGCGGCGCCGTGGTCACCGAGCCGCTCGTCACGCAGGCCTATCCGCTGGACGCGGCGCGCGACGCGATCGAGCGCCTCGTCGATCCCGGCTCGCTGAAGGTCCTGATCGAACCGTCGCGCCACCACGGCTGAGCGGGTTGACCGAACTCCGCGGTCCGGAGATGATCGCTCGGGATGAGCGGACTAAAGAACCTCGTCCGAGAAGTTCTGCTTCGCCTGCTCTGTGTCGGTGCGCTGTTCGCGGTCGTCCTGGTCCTCGTCGGGCGGCCGCTCGCCATCGGGGCGGCCCTTATCGTCGCGCTGGGGTGGATCGTGCGGGACATCCGTGCGTCGTTGCGCTGCTGCGTGAACGCCGGGAAGATGTCCCCGGCGCGGGCGTGGCGCATCAAGTGCCGCCTCAGCTTCCTGGCCGTCGCGACCGTGGCCTTGGCGGTGTTCTGCCGGCAAGGTGCGGCGCTGCCCGTGGTCGTCGTGTTCTTTGCGATCTACGTCGCGGCGGTCACCCTGTGGGTCCGCGGACAGCATCAGGCGTCGGTGGACGCCGTGCAGCAGGACGCGGAGCCGCTCGCGCTGTGGACGGTGCCGGCGGCCACGTCGTGGTTCGCGGTCCTAGCGGGTCTCGGCTTGCTGGCCGTCGGCCTGACGCTGCACGCCAGCACCGCGTTCCTCGTCGGAATCCTGCTGGCGTACTTCGGCGGCGGGTACGCGCTCATGGGCTACCGCATATCGGAGCCGAACGACGAGCGGCTGCGCACGCGTCTGTGGGGCGACGTGCTGCTGGTGTCCGTCCTGTGCGTGCTCGTGGCGCTCGTCGGACTGCCCTCGAGCCGGTGGTGGGCGCTGCTGCTCGTCGTGCCGCTGGTGCTGGTGCCATCCGCGCTGTCCGTGCTGGCCGATCCAGCGATCAAGCGGCTACGGACACACGGGGCGCCGATGGCCATCGGCGTCGGTGCCGGCGTCTACCTGCTCGCCTTCGGCGCGGCGCTTGTCGTGGAGCCCCACGTCGCGATCTTCATCGCCTTCGTCGTGCTGGGGCTGCTGGTCGTCGCGATCGTGTCCAGCACGCAGGCGGACATCGCGACCATCGTCGGCGTGGTCCTGCTCATGGGGGTCACGTCCATGTCGGAGGAGAAGCCGAAGTTCTTCGAGCCGGTCGCCGGGACGGCGGACCTGGTGATCCTCGGTGACTCCTACATCTCCGGGGAAGGCGCCGAGGTCTACTTCAAGGAGGCGCAGGCCGACGATGAGCCGCTCAACAAGTGCCATCGCGCGCCGACGTCCTGGGCCGCGCTGGCCGCTCAGCGACAGTTCCAGTCGGCGGTGTTCCTCGCCTGCTCCGGGGCCCGAACGTTCAACGTGACCCACGACGAGCTGGTGGGTGGGGAGAAGGAGTCGAACGCCCAGTACAACGAGCCCGATACCCAGCTCGACCAGCTCGCCGCCTTCAAGCACGGAACCGAGAAGCTCGACCCGACCCTGGTCATGCTCAGCCTCGGTGGCAACGACGTCGGGTTCGCCACGATCGGGATGATGTGCCTGGCACCGGGAGACTGCATCGCGCTGCAGAAGGACTGGAGAAACAGCCTGCCCGAGTTGCAGAAGGCCCTGGAGGCGACGTACGACGAGATCAGCACGGAGTTTCCGCACTCACCCATCGTGGTCGCGCCGTACCCGAAGCCGGTCTTCACCGACGCCAAGGGCAACCCGGTCACGTGCGAGCCGGTCGCGCTCTCGTCGAAGGACATGCGGTTCATCAACGACTTCCTGCCCGAGCTCAACGCCACGGTCGAGCGCGCGGCCGTAGGGAAGGGATTCTACTTCCTCGCGGAGATGGAGTCCGCGCTCTCCGACGCGCACCTGCAGCTGTGCGACCCCGCCAACAACAACCGGCCCGGCATCAACTTCATCGGCCTGCGCTCGGTCGGCGGCGTGGCCGAGCAACGATTCAACCCGGCGAACTGGTACCACAACAGCCTGCACCCCAACGAGCGCGGCCACGCAGCCATGGTGCAGGTCTTCGAGCGGTGGTGGCGGAGCCAGCACGATCGCGACGGGAAGCTCATGCTGAGTGAGAGAGCCCCGATCAAGACGCTGAAGCCGCCGCCCTTCGGCGCGCCGACCTGCGTGCTGAGCACGAACACGAACAAGGCGCTCGAACGCTGTACCCACATGGGCCAGACGTGGGCGCTCGAACAACTGCGCAAGACGCTGTTGCCCTGGCTCCTGCTCGTCGTCCTGGCCGCCGCCGGAGCGTGGTGGTTCGGCGCCGGGCTGTTCGGCTGGAAGACGCCCGGATGGCAGGAGCCGTGAGCCGGGGCGGAAGTCGACCCGTCCGGACCCGTGGCCTAGAGGTCGCCGTCGGGCACGGCGCCCGCGAGGAACTGCTGGACCTGCGCGTCGGTGAACGGCGGCGAGGCCAGGTCCGCGACCCCGTGGAACGCGCGGAACAGGTGGACGATGTAGTGCATCCGCTGCTCCAGCGCCGACCAGTCCGCAGCGCCGCAGTTGTCCGGCGCGGGCGCGACGGGCTCGTACTGGCTCACCAGCACGACGAGCTCCTCGTCCACGAGCTCGTGCAGCGCCTCCGGGTACGCGTCCGGGAGGTGTGTGCCCAGCGCGAGGATCCGGCCCGGCAAGGACAGGACCATGAGCGAGTGCGTGATGATCTCGCGCGAGAACCGGGCGATGTACCCCTGCGCGGGCTGCGCCAGGACGCCCACCACGCGGGCCAGGCGCGGCCGCTTCGTCCCGCACAGCATTCGTCCGAGCTCCTCGGCGGTGACGTAGGGCGCGTCGAGCGCCTCGCCGATCTCGGGTTGCAGACGCGTCTGCTCGTGCAGCCCGATGCACAGGTTCGCGTGCAGCATGAGCTCGGCGCGGCGCTTCGGATCGTCGGTCACGAACGCCTCGTCGTAACACGCGAACGCGACCTGCAGCAGCGGCTCCTGCACGGCGAACTCCTCCCCCGACAGGTACCGCGCGAACTCGTAGCCGATTTCCGCGAACACCTTCAGGTTGCCCCTGGCGACCGCGTTGCTCGCCGCTTCCACGGCGTCGAACGGCGTGTGCAGCCGTCCCATGATCCGGCCCAGACGGCTGGTCGGGTCGAACAAGCCGCGCCGCAGCAGCCAGCGCCCGATCGACTGCAGCGGGTGCAGGAGCTCGCGGTCGGCGTGCAGACGGTCCTGGAGGAGCCCGATCGCGTCCTCGCCCCGGATCGTGCGGCCCGCCTGGCGCGAGGCCCAGGTGGCGAACGTGCACCAGTTCGCGCCCTGGCCGCTGCGCGCGGTGATCTCGGCGGCGAGCAGCGAGTAGGCGTAGGTGATCTGCAGGTTGCGGAGGATGGGGCTGCGGATCGCGGCGATCCGCTGCACCTCGTCCGGCGTCACGGGCGTTTGATCACCGCCCCGAGCGCCTCGCCGGCGAGCGTGACGCTCTCGATGTCGTGCGCGTCCGGCAGGACGATGGTGATGCCGTCCAGGCCGGCGTCGAGGTACGCCTGCGTCTGGCGGGCGACCTCGGACGGCTCTCCGACGAAGGCCTGCGCCCGCGCCTGCTCGGAATCGCCCGCGACGGCCTTGAACTTCGCCTCGGCCGCCTCCTGCGTGGGCGCGACGTAGACCGTCGCCATCCGGGTCTTGGTGATCTCGGCCGGGTCGCGGCCGACGTCCTCGCAGTGCCCTTCGAGCACGCCGAGCAGGTGCTTGACGCGCTCGACGTCGCCGAACAGGTTCGAGCCGTCGGCGTACTTGGCCACGAAACGCAGCGTCTTGCGCTCGCCGCTGCCACCGATCAGGATCGGGATGTCGCCGCGGATCGGCTTCGGGTTGTTGAACGCGCCGTCCACGTGGAAGTGCTTGCCGTGCACCGTGGCGACGTCCTGCGTGAACATCGCGCGGCAGATCTGCAGCGCGTCCTCGAGGTACTCGAAGCGCGTCTTCAGCGCCGGGAACGCGTAGCCGTACGCCTTGTGCTCGGCCTCGAACCAGGCGGCCCCCAGCCCGAGCACGGCGCGTCCGCGCGAGATGATGTCCAGCGTGGTGACGGTCTTGGCCACGAGCGCCGGGTTGCGGTAGGTCACCCCGCCGACGAGCAGGCCGAGGTTGATCGTCTGCGTCCGCGCGGCCAGGGCGGCCAGCATCGAATGGCCTTCGAACATGTAGTTCTCGGGCGGGCCGACCGGGCCGATCTGGTGCAGATGGTCCATCAGCGAGATCGAGCTGAAGCCCGATTGCTCCGCGGCCTGGGCGATCTCGACGAGCTTCTCGAACAGGGCCTCGGGCGCGACGCCCGGGTAGTTGAAGTTCGGGACGTGCAGGTCCAGCTCAAACGGTGCGCGCATGGTGCGTCACACGCTACCCACGAAACACCTCAGGTTCCTCCCAGCAAACACACAGGAAACCGCCCGATACTGCTCTTGTGAACGAGTCCAGCCGAGTTCTCGTCGTTGATGACGAGCCGAACATCGTCGACGTCATCTCGATGGCTCTGCGCTTCCAGGGCTTCGCCGTGGAATCCGCGGGGACCGGGACCGAAGCCCTCAGCCAGGTGGCCGCGTTCCGCCCGGACCTGATCGTCCTCGACGTCATGCTGCCCGACATGGAGGGCTTCGAGGTCGCCAAGCGCCTCGGCGCCGAGCGCGCGGGCACGCCGATCATCTTCCTCACCGCCCGTGACGCCCCGGAGGACAAGATCCGCGGCCTCACTTCGGGCGGTGACGACTACGTGACCAAGCCCTTCAGCCTCGAGGAGCTGCTCGCGCGCGTGCGCAACGTGCTGCGCCGGACCGGCGCCGCCGAGGCCGAGTCGAGCCGGATGTCCTTCGAGGACCTCGAACTCGACGAGGACACACGCGAGGTCGTGCGCGCTGGTGCGCCGATCGACCTCACCGCCACCGAGTACCGCCTCCTGCGCTACCTGATGCTCAACCCGCGCCGCGTGCTCACCCGCGGGCAGCTGCTCGACCATGTGTGGGACTACGACTTCGGCGGCGACGCCCGCGTGCTGGAGACCTACATCTCCTACCTGCGCAAGAAGCTCGACCAGCACGGCCCGTCGCTCATCCATACCGTGCGCGGCGTCGGCTACACGCTGCGGGCGCCCCGCGCATGATCGCTTCGCTGCGTGGCCGGCTCGTCGCCGGCGTCCTGGTGCTGGCCGCCGCGGGCATGTTGCTCGTCGGCGGGGTCACGTACGCCACGCAGCGCTCGTTCCAGCTCGACCGCGTCGACGCGCAGCTCGCGAGCGCGGTCGAAGGCCTCCAGCGCGAGTTCATCGGCCGCCACGGCGGCAACGAGCGGTTCAAGGGCCGCGGTGGCCCGCCGCCGGGCGGGGGCGCGCCCAGCGACACCTACGGCCAGCTGCGTGACACCAGCGGCAACGTCCTGGACGAGGAGTTCCTCGGCCCGGACGACACGGGCGAGGCGCCCGACCTGCCGAAGGACATCCCGGTGGGGGAGGAGATGACGGTGGAGACGCCCCAGGGCGACTACCGCGTGCTCGCCGAGAGCTTCGGCCCCAACACGGTGACCGTCGCCGCGATCCCGATGAGCGCCACCGACGAGGCGCTCGAGCGGTTGCTGCTCGTCTTGGCCGTGGTGATCGGCGGCGTGCTCGTGCTCGTGGGCGTGTTCGCCACGGTCGTCGTCCGCGTCGGGCTGCTGCCGCTGGACCGCATGGGCCACACGGCGGCCGCGATCGCCGGCGGTGACCTCTCCCACCGCGTCGCGACCACCGACCCGCGCACGGAGGTCGGCCGGCTCGGCACGGCTTTGAACCGGATGCTCGACCGGCTGGAAGACGCGTTCGCGGCGCGCGAGGCGAGCCAGGAGCGCCTGCGCCGGTTCATCGCCGACGCCTCGCACGAGTTGCGCACGCCGTTGGTGTCGATCCGGGGCTACGCCGAGCTGTACCGCATGGGCGCGGCACGCTCGAAGGAGGACGTCGCGAAGGCCATGCGCCGGATCGAGGAGGAGTCGGCCCGGATGGGCGTGCTCGTCGAGGACTTGTTGACGCTGGCGCGGCTGGACGAGGTCCGCCCCGCGCCACACCGCCCGGTCGACCTCGCCGTGCTGGCCTCGGATGCGGTGGACGACGCGCGCGTGACCGCGCCCGACCGTGAGATCTCGCTGCACGCAGAGCGCGGGTATGTGACCGGCGACGCCGACCAGCTCCGGCAGGTGTTCGCGAACCTGCTGCGCAACGCGTTGGTCCACACGCCCGCGGGCACGCCGATCGATGTGTCCGTGGAGGCTGCGAACGGCACCGTGGCGCTGGAAGTGCGTGACCACGGTCGCGGGCTTCCGGGGGACGATCCGGGTGCGTTGTTCGAGCGCTTCTGGCGGGCTGAAGGCGGGCGTGAGCGTGGCAAGGGCGGCGCGGGCCTGGGGCTCGCGATCGTCGCGGGGATCGTGGACGCGCACGGCGGGACGGTGAGTGCCGCCAATGCACCGGACGGGGGCGCGGCGTTCCAGGTGCGCTTTCCCGCCCGGGGCTAGGCGTCGCGCGTTCGGTCTCCGCCTCGCAGCGGGATGTTCGTTTCTCGGGCCGAGAACCTGGGGGTATGCCCGCTGAGCGTCGCTATGGGGTACTGAGCGGGCATACCCCCATCGGTGTGCCAACTCGAACAGTCGATCGTGATCGCCCGCCGCCCATAGGTGATCGATCCCGCTCGACCGCGGCACGCTCGCGTTCCTACGCGCCGCCCCGGCCGGTCCCAGGCTTCTCTCAGGCTCGTCCCAAGGAGCTCCGACGGAGCGAGCCGATGCTTCGAGCATGCTTGATCTCGTCTCCGTCCCCACCGCCGGCCGGACCAGCACTGTCACGACCGCAGACGTCGAGATCGTGGTGCCGGTCTACAACGAGGCCGCCGGCCTCGAGCGCAGCATCCGCCGGCTGCATCGCTTCCTCTCGGACGGCTTCCCGTTCACGTGGCGGATCGTCGTCGCCGACAACGCGAGCGTCGACGCCACGCCGGAGATCGCCCGCCGGCTCGCGGCGGCGCTGCCGGCCGTGCATCATCTGCGGCTCGAGCAGAAGGGACGGGGCCGGGCATTGCGCGCGGCGTGGTCGCGGAGCCCGGCGCGCGTGGTGGCGTACATGGACGTCGACCTCTCGACGGACCTGCGCGGGCTGCTCCCGCTCGTCGCGCCGCTGCTCTCCGGCCACAGCGACCTGGCGATCGGGTCGCGGCTGGCGACCGGCTCGCGGGTGGTGCGCGGCCCCAAGCGCGAGTTCATCTCGCGCTCGTACAACCGCATCCTGCGCACCGTCCTGCGGGCGAAGTTCAGCGACGCGCAGTGCGGCTTCAAGGCCGTCCGCCGCGACGTGCTCGACAAGCTGATGGACGACGTCCAGGACGACGGCTGGTTCTTCGACACCGAGCTGCTGGTGCTCGCGCAGCGGCGCGGACTGCGCATCCACGAGGTGCCGGTGGACTGGGTGGACGACCCGGACTCGCGCGTGAACATCGTGCAGACCGCCGCGGCCGACCTCAAGGGCGTCGCTCGTCTGCTGGTCGCGGGCACGGTGGCGCGGTTCATGGCCGTCGGCGTCGCGAGCACGCTCGCCTACGCGCTGCTGTACGTGCTGCTGCACCCGCTGGTGGGCGCCGTCGCGGCCAACATCCTCGCCCTGGCGATCACCGCGGTGGCCAACACCGCCGCCAACCGGCGCTTCACGTTCGGCGTCGAGGGCCGGGAGGAGCTCGTGCGCCATCACGTCCGCGGCGGCGTCGTGTTCGTGCTCACCGTGCTGCTGACGACCGGCGCGCTGGCCGTCTTGCACGGGCTGGACGCCACGCCGGCCCGCTGGGTCGAGCTCGCGGTACTCGTCGCCGCCGGCCTGACCGCGACGATCACGCGCTACGTCGCGCTCCGCACGTGGGTCTTCGCCCGCCGCCAGCGCAGCCTCCACGCCGTTCCGGCGATCGACCGCTGACCACGTGACCGTGTAGCGTCCCGAGGGCAATGGACGTCACCCGCGGCTTCCGCCGTCGCCGGACCGGCGACGGCGACCGGCTCCCACCCGGCCAATACCTCGAAGCGGGGTTCCCGGTGCTGTCCGCCGGCCCGACCCCGCACATCCCGCTCGATCAGTGGGACTTTGCGATCACCGGCGCCATCAGCGAGGAACGCTCGTGGACCTGGGACGAGTTCCAGGCGCTGCCGAGCGAGGACTTCACCGTCGACATCCACTGCGTGACGACCTGGACCAAGCTCGACACGCAGTGGACCGGCGTCTCCGTCGACACGCTGCTCGACGGCGTCGACCTCGAGGGCGGCTACATCACCGCCCTCTGCGACGGCGGCTACACGACGAACCTGCCGGTGGAGGACGTCACGGGCGGCAAGGCGTGGGTCGTCTACAGCTACGACGGTGACGACGCTCGAGCCCGAGCATGGAGGGCCGGCGCGCCTACTTGTGCCGCACCTGTACTTCTGGAAAAGCGCCAAATGGGTGCGCCGCTTGATCTTCACCGAGGACGACGAGCCGGGGTTCTGGGAGCAGCTGGGCTACCACGACCGCGGCGATCCGTGGCTCGAGCAGCGCTACCAGGGCGACTGAAAGATCCGATTCAAGACCGACGTCCAGTTGGAAGCCGGTCCGTCGAGGCATAGCGTGCGGTCTTCATGCCGCGCCTGTTTCTGGCGTGGGTCGCCCTGACGCTGGCCATCGGCGTAGCACCGGCCCACGCGATCACGCCCACCGACGCCGTCTCGCGGATCAACGCGCTGCGCGTGCAGAACAGCCTCCCGCCGCTCATCGAGGATGCGCTCCTCTCGCGCGAATGCCAAGCGCATGCCCGCTACATGGCGCTCAACGACGGCTGGGACGAGGAGCAGCCGCACGGTGAGACGCCCGGTCGCCCCGGCTACTCGGAGGCCGGCGCGCGTGCCGCGCGGCAGTCCGTGCTCGCCGGCCCGGCGGGCTGGACCGACCCGCACCCGTGGGTCGAGTCCGCTGCGCACGTGCGGCTGATCATGGACCCGGAGCTGCAGCGGACGGGGTACGGGGAGCAGGACGGCTGGGCGTGCCTGCAGGTCATCAAGGGTCCGCGCCCAGATCTCGCGGGGCAGGTCTTCACGTTCCCCGGCCCGGGCGGCGTCCTGCCCGAGGACGCGTCGGCGCTGATCGTCTACACGCCGGACGCCGACGTGACGTTCACCGACCCGCGCCTGACCGGGCCGGACGGCCCGATTCCCGTCACCAGCGACGCGCCCTTCCTGGAACTGGACGCCCCGCTCGCGCGCGGCACCACGTACGTGGCCGAGGTCGATCTCAACTATCCCGCAGCCGACTGCTCGCGCGTCGGCGCGCCTCCCGTGCATCCGCCGTGCCCGGACCACTTCGCCCCCTGGTGCTACGCGTCCTTGGCGGACTACGTGCCGGACTGGCTCCCCGCCGAGGCGGCGCCGTACGACCCGGTGGTGTGCAAAGCCGGCCAGCGGCCGCCCGCCAGCCCGGACGCGACCGTCAAGGCCCAGGTCGTGCCCCGTGCGTGGCAGTTCACGACGCCCGGCGCCGTGGCGGCCCGGTGCGCGGCGGCCGCTCGCTGCGCCCGCGCGGATGAAGCAAGGGCTGACGATGCGCGTGTACGTGCGCATGTGCGCCGCGACGAGCGTCACCGCCGAGATCTTCCGCGGCAGCCGCCGGCTCTCCAGCCGCAAGTCCCGGCTCGCCAGGTTCCGCCTCTCCACGCGCTCACTGACGCCGGGTCGCTACCGGCTCCAGGTGATCGTCGGAGGAACCCGCATCTCGCAGTCGTTCACCGTTCGCGTGTAGCGTCCCGCCTCAATGGCAGCCACCGATTGGCGACAGGCGACGGTCGAGCGCATCCGACCGGAGACGCCGCGCGCCGCGACGATCACGCTCGCGGTGCCGGAGTGGAGCGGCCACCGGGCGGGCCAGCACGTCGACGTGCGGCTCACGGCCGAGGACGGCTACCAGGCGCAGCGCCGGTACTCGATCGCCTCGGCACCGGACGACGGACCGCCGCAGATCACGGTCGTCGAAGTGGACATGGGCGAGGTCTCGCCGTGGATGGTGAGCGTCGCGCGCGAGGAAGACGTGTTCGAGGTGCGCGGCCCGTTCGGCGGCTGGTTCGTGTGGGACCCGCCGGCGGTGGGCGAGGTGCTGATGGTCGGCGGCGGCTCCGGGCTCGTCCCGCTGATGTCGATGCTGCGGGCGGGCGCCCCCGCCCGGCTGCTGGTGAGCGCGCGTGAGCCCGACGACGTGCTCTACCACGAGGAGCTCGCCAAGCGCGGGCTCGACGTCACGTTCACCTACACGCGCTGGGCGCCGCGCGGCTGGACGGGCTACACCCGCCGCGTCGACTACCCGATGCTGAAGGCCTGGGCCGGCGGGCAGGCGGGGACGGCATCCCGCGTGTACGTGTGCGGCCCGACCGCCTTCGTCGAGTCCGTCGCCAATGACCTGGTCGCGCTCGGGCACGACCCGGCGAACATCAGAACGGAGCGGTTCGGATGACCCATGTGGACGGCAACGCCATCGCCGGTGACCTCGAGGCGATCTTCGCCGGTGACCTCTCGATGGCGGTCGCGACCTGCGACGGCTGCGGCGCGACCGGGCCGGTCGCGACCGTGATGGTCTACGAGGGGATGGGGGAGGTGCTGCGCTGCCCGGAGTGCGACACGGTCCTGCTGCGCCTCATCCGCGCACGCGGCGAGACGCACCTGGACATGCGCGGCATCCGGCTCCTGCGCTGGCGCAGCACCGGTTGAGCTACAGCGTCTTCGCTCCCCGGACCGTGAGCAGGACGGCGTACAGCGACGAGGTCGCGCAGATGTACAGGCGGTTGCGCTTGTAGCCGCCCCACTGGACGTTGGCGACGCCCTCGGGGACCTTCACCTTGCCGATCAGCGTGCCGTCGGGATGCAGGACGTGAACGCCGTCGCCCGCGCTCGACCAGATGTGGCCGTGCTCGTCGAGCCGGAACCCGTCGAAGCCGCCGACCGTGCACGTGGCGAACTCACGGCTGTTGCTGAGCTGGCCGTCGTCGGCGACGTCGAACGCGCGCATCGTCTTGTTGCCCGTGTCGGACACGTACAGCACGCGCTCATCGGGGCTGAACGCGAGCCCGTTCGGGCGCTGCATGTCGGCCACGGCGATGCTCAGCGTGCCGGTGATCGGGTCCAGCTTGAACACGTGCTGCGCGGCCTGCTCGGGCTCGGCCGCGAAGCCCTCGTAGTAGCCCTCGATGCCGTAGCTGGGGTCGGTGAAGTAGATCGTCCCGTCGCTGCGCACGACGACGTCGTTGGGTGAGTTCAACGGCTTGCCGTCGTAGGACTCGGCGAGCACGGTGATCGTGCCGTCGTGCTCGGTGCGGGTGACGCGGCGATCGCCGTGCTGGGCGCTGACGAGCCGGCCCTGCGGGTCCACGGTGTGGCCGTTGCTGTAGTTCGACGGGTGGCGGAAGACGCCGACGTCGCCGGTGGCCTCGTCGTAGCGGAGGATCCGGTTGTTCGGGATGTCCGACCAGACGAGTGCGCGGTGCGCCGGGAAGTACGCGGGGCCTTCCGCCCAGCGGCAGCCGTCGTAGAGGTGGTCGAGCCGGGCCGTCGGCTTGTGGAGCGCCTTGAAGCGCTCGTCGAGCTGCTCGAACGGGCTCATTTGCGCAGCAGGGGGGCGACGTCGGCGGCGAACTCGTCGATGTAGCGGCGCTGGTCGTTGCCCGGGAAGTGGAACACCAGCTCGGTGAAGCCGAGGTCCGTGTACGGCTTGATCTTCTCGACGATCTCTTCCGGGTCGTCCGAGACGATGAAGCGCGTGTGCGCGCGGTCGGTGGCCTCGTCGGCCAGACGCTCCATCTCCACCGGGTCCTCGACGCCTTCCTTCTCCTCGGGCGTCAGCGCCAGCGCGGCCCACCAGTGCGTGGCCTTCATGGCGGTGTCGAGGTCGCGGTCGTAGGAGACCTTGATCTCGATCATGCGCTTGATCTGGACGCGTAGTCGCGGCCCGCCTTCTCCGCGCCTTCCTTGACGTTGTCGAGCAGGTTGACGTAGAGCTCCGGGTCCTTGCCGGAGGTGCAGATGAAGCCGTCGCCGACGCGGCCGGCGAGCTTGGCCGCGAGCGGACCGCTCGCCGCCACGTAGATCGGCACCGGCGTCTCGGGCCGGTCGTAGATCGTGGCGCGGCGGAGCTTGTAGTACTCGCCCTCGAAGTCGACGCGCTCCTCGGCCCACAGCTGCTGGATGACCTTGATCGCCTCGGCCATCTTCATCCGGCGTTCCTTGCGACCGGGGAACTCGCCGCCGGTGATCGGCGTCTCGTTCATCGCCTCACCCGTGCCGACGCCGAGGAAGACACGGCCCGGAGCGAGACAAGCCGAGGGTCGCGAACGCCTGGGCGATGATCGCCGGGTGGTAGCGCATCGTCGGCGTGAGCACGCTCGTGCCGAGCGTTATCGTGCTGGTGGTCGCCGCGGCGGCGCCCAGCCACGGCAGCACGGCCGGCGCGTGGCCGCCGTTGTGGCGCCAGGGCTGGAGGTGGTCGGAGACGCCCGCGACCTCGAAGCCGCGTGCCTCCGCGTGCTGGGTCAGCGCGAGCAGTTCCTGCGGGCCGAACTGCTCGTTCGACGCCTTGTAGCCGAGCGTGAGGGAAGTCACACGCCGGGACATTAGCCCCAACGGCTTTACGATACTGTGTCGTAAACATGAGTGTGACGTCGGTCGAAGATGCTCCGCGCGGTCGTCCGCGGGACCCGCGCCGCCGCGAGGCCATCCTGGCCGCGGCCATCGCACTCGTGGCGGAGGTCGGCTACGACCGCATGACGGTCGACGCGCTCGCCACGCGCGCGGGCGTGAGCAAGCCGACCATCTATCGCCGGTGGCCGGGTGGCAAGGCGGAGATCATCGTCGACGCGATTCGGGCAAAGCGCGCTGATGGCGGCACGTTGCCGGACACCGGCACGTTGCGGGGTGATCTGATCGCCTACATCCGCGGCGCGACGGAGGGTTTCGACCCGCACGTGGCGGCCGGCCTGATCATGCAGTTGCAGAGCAGCCCGGAGCTCGAGGCGCTGTTCCGCGAAGAGGTCGTCTGTGACGAGGCGGCGAGATTCGAATCCTTGCTCGCGCGTGCCGCCGCGCGCGGCGAGATCGGCGAAGGCGTGGTAACCCCACTGTTCGCCGACATTCCCGGCTCCATCATTTTCACTCGGTCACTGATCCGGGGCGAACCGATCGACGACGCGTTCGTCGAGGAGCTCGTCGACCGGGTCCTGCTCCCCATCCTCCCTACCTTCAAGGAACAAGCTCCCCATGTCGTCTGAATCCGTGCCCGCCGCCGGCGGCCAGGACGAGGGCCTTGATCGCAGGCTCCTCGCGATCGCCAGCGTCGTCGTGCTCGGCGCGATCATGTCGATCCTCGACACCACCGTCGTCAACGTCGCGATCAACACGCTCGCTCGTGATTTCGACACCGACCTGGCGACGATCCAGTGGATCGTCACGGGCTACACGCTCGCGCTCGCGTCGGTGATCCCGATCACCGGCTGGGCGGCTGATCGCTTCGGCACCAAGCGTCTGTACATGCTCGCCATCGCGCTGTTCGTCGCCGGTTCTGCGCTCTGCGGCGCGGCCTGGTCGGCCGAATCGCTGATCTTCTTCCGCGTCCTGCAGGGGCTCGGCGGCGGCATGCTGATGCCCGCCGGCATGACCATCCTCACGCGGGCGGCCGGTCCGGGCCGCGTCGGGCGCGTCATGGCCATCATCGGCGTCCCGATGATGCTCGGCCCGATCCTCGGTCCGATCCTCGGCGGCTGGCTCGTCGACGACTTCTCCTGGCGCTGGATCTTCTTCATCAACCTGCCGATCGGCATCGGTCGCGTTCGCGCTGTCCCTGCGCATCCTGGACAAGGACGAGCCGCAGGCCGGCGAGCGTCTCGACGTGCTCGGCCTCGCGCTGCTCTCGCCGGGCCTCGCGCTGGCGATCTACGGGCTCGCGGAGTCCGCTTCGCACGGCGGCTTCCGCGCCGTCGAGGTACTGGCTCCGATGCTCATCGGCTTCGCGCTGATCATCGGCTTCGTGTTCCACGCGCTGCGCACCCCGAACCCGCTGATCGACCTGCGGCTGTTCAAGAACCGCACGTTCGCGGTCGCCTCGGGGACGCTGATGCTGATGATCATCTCGGTCTTCGGCGCGATGCTGCTGCTGCCGCTGTACCTGCAGGCGGTGCGCGGCGAGTCGGCGTTCGACTCCGGCCTGCTGCTCGCTCCGCAGGGCATCGGCGCGATGATCGCCATGCCGATCGCGGGCCAGCTCGCCGACAAGACCGGCATCGGCAAGCTCGTCATCCCGGGCCTGTTCGTCATCGGCCTCACGTTCGTCGGCCTGACCCAGCTGACCGGCGACACGTCGTACTGGACGTTGAGCGCGATCCTGTTCTTCCAGGGCATCGGCATGGGCTTCACGATGATGCCGCTGATGACCGGCGCGCTGCAGACGCTGCGCCGGATCCAGGTCGCCCGCGCTTCGACGACGCTGAACATCATCCAGCAGGTCGGCGCCTCGATCGGCACCGCGGTCATGTCCGTGATCCTCACCGTCGCGCTGCGTGACCTGCTTCCCGCAGGGCACCGGCGGCACGGACACGGGCCTCGGTGGCACCGGCGCCAACCTCCCGCTCGAGGTCCGCGACCTGATGACCACCGCCTTCACCCACACCTTCTGGTGGGCGACGGCGCTGATCGTCCCGGCCCTGATCGCCGCGTTCCTGCTGCCGCGCCGCAAGCCGAAGCCCGTCGAGGACGAGGAAGAGGGCGGGACCGACGCGGCCCCCGTCCTGATGCACGCCTAGATCCCAACCCAGTCCGACACGAACGGCGGCGCCCGGTGAGCCGGGCGCCGTCCGATCCTCGGGGTGCCGCTCGTCCAGGCGGCACCGTACGTCCCCGGCGGCGCCGCTTTCCCCAGCGGCGCCGTCCGTCGTTCAGGGCCGCTACAACGACGCGTACAGCGCCTGCTCGAAGTCGATGTACACCTGGAACACGGCGGGCTCGACGAACGGGAGCGTCTGGGTGTAGATCGCACCCGAGACGCCGGCCGTGCGGTCCACCCAGAAGTGCGTGTTGAAGATGCCCGCCCAGGCGCCGCTGCCGGCGCGCCGCATGCCCTCGATGTCCTCGGTGTTGCGCAGCAGGCCGAGGCCGAACTTGTAGCCCGGGCCGGCGTTGAAGTCGGCGGTCGTGGGCGGCTCGGCGGTGGCGATCGCCGCGGGCCAGTCGAGGCTGCCGATCTGGTTGGCGAACGCGTCCTCGACCGTCTTGGCCTCGAGGATCTTCGTGCCGTCGAGCGTGCCGTTGTTGAGCAGCATCCGCTGGAACCGCAGGTACTCGCTCGGCGGGCAATACAGGCCGTGACCGCCGGGCCACCAGTCGGGCGCGGCGTTCCAGTCCACGCTGGTGGCCTCCCAGCGACCGGACGCCTCCCCGCGCAGGTGCACCGCGGACAGGTTCTCGCGCTGCTCGTCCGTGGGGTGGAATGAGGTCTGCTCCATGCCGAGCGGGCCGAGGATGTGCTCGTCGAAGTAGGCGTCCAGCTTCTGGCCCGACGCCGCCTCGACCACGAGGCCGAGCCAGTCGGTGTTGGTGCCGTACTCGACCTTCGTGCCCGGGTCGGCGACCAGCGGCGCGGTGAACGCGTCCGCGGTGCCGGCGAGCGTGTTGGCCGTGCCGGTCTTGGCCTCCCAGCGCACGAGGTCCGCGTTCCAGAACCAGTAGCCCAGCCCTGAGGTGTGCGTGGCGAGCTGACGCACCGTGGCGGACGTCTTCGGCTCGCGCAGGCGCGGCTCGTCCCCGTCCCAACCGTCGAGGACCTTCAGGTCCGCGAACTCGGGCCGGTACTTCGCGACCGCGTCGTCGAGGTCGATGACGCCGGTTCTCCGCAAGCTGCAGCGCCGCGACGGTCGTGACCATCTTCGTCATCGACGCGATGCGGTACAGCGTGTCCACCGTCACCGGGTCCGGCTTGCCGACCGCCTTGGGCCCGAACGCTCCCTCGTAGATCGGTCCGTCCGCGTTGGTCGCGGTCGCGACCACGTTCGGCATCGTTCCCGACTCGACGGCGCTGCGCAGGACCTCGTCGATACGAGTCCCCGTGATGGCGCTCATGTGGGCTCTCCTCCCCGTCGTATGCGCTCGACGGGAAGTGTCTCAGTTGGCGATGAGAACGCCCACCAGACCCGGGAACCGGGCCTCGAGATCGTCGCTGCGCAGGCTGATGAACCGCTGCGTGCCCTCGGCGCGCGTGCGCGTGATCCCCGCCTCGCGCAGCAGCTTCAGGTGATAGCTGCCCGTCGACGCCGGGATCTGCAGCGCCTGGCTGAGCTCCCCGCACAGGTGCTCCTGGCCGTCGCCGAGCAGGCGCACGACCTCCAATCGGACCGGGTCGCCGACCACGCGCATGACCGTCGCGAGGTCGAGTGCGGACGTCTCCGGATGAGCGATCCGCTCGCGCGTCGGCGTGGTCGGCATGCCCGTATGGTACAACTTCGATAGTTCCATGACTTTGGAAATATCGAAAGAGAACGGAACCGCCATGTCGTCGCACCGTCCACCGCCCCCGCGCCCCGAACCCGCGCCGGGCGTCGCCGCCACGGCGGGCGTCGCCGCTTCGCCCGAAGCCGCGCCGCGCCGGACCCTGTCGCCGCGCCTCGCGTACGCGCTTGTCGCGGCCGTCATCGGGCTCGCACTGTTCGCGTCGAGCACGCCTTCGCCGCTGTACGCGACCTATCGCGAGCTGTGGGGCTTCTCGCCGGTGGTGCTGACGCTCATCTACGCGACCTACGCGTTCGGCGTGCTGCTCGCACTCCTGCTGGCCGGCCGGATGAGCGACGAGTGGGGGAGGCGGCCGGTGCTGCTCGTCGCCCTCGGCGCGTTGTTGGTCACGTCGGTGGCATTCATGCTCGCGTCGTCGGTGGCGTGGCTGTTCGTGGCGCGCGGGCTTCAGGGGATCGCCACCGGGCTCGCGCTCGGCGCCGCCAGCGCGGCGCTGCTCGATCTGCATCCGCGTCGCGATCCGGCCGGGGTCGGGCTCACCAACGGAGTCGTGAGCGCAGGCGGGATGGCGCTCGGCGTGCTGCTCTCCTCGGCGCTCGTCGAGTTCGCTCCCGCTCCGCGCGTGCTGCCGTACGTCGCGCTGTTCGTGCTCTTCGCGATCGCCTTCGTGGGTGCGCTGCTGATGCCCGAGCCGGTCACGCACCGGTCGCGTCCGCGGCTCACGCCGCAGCGGCCGAGCATCCCGCCCGCGGTGCGGCGGCCCTTCCTGCTCGCGGCGCTGGGCGTGATCTCCTCGTGGTCGATCGGCGGGTTGTTCCTGTCGCTCGGCCCGCAGCTCTCGGCGACGCTGTTCAACACGTCCGACCATCTGGTCGCCGGGCTCAGCATCTTCGCGCTCGCCGGTTCGGGCGCGCTGGCGCAGCTCCTCTTCGGCCGCACGGCGCCGTGGGCGGGGGCGACCTACGGTTCGCTCGCGCTCGCGCTCGGGATGCTGCTGATCGTGGCCTCGGCGGCGACGGACTCGCCGGCGCTGTTCGCGATCGGCGCGATCGTGGGTGGCGGCGGCTTCGGCGTGGCGTTCCTCGGCGGGCTCCGCGCGCTGTCGGTGGCGATCCCGCCCGACCACCGCGCGTCGGTGATGTCGGCCTTCTACATCGTCGCCTACACAGCGATCTCCGTGCCGGCGATCATCGCCGGCGCGGTGGTGGGGACGCTCGGGTTGGAGACGACGTTCGAGATCTTCGGCTCGGTGATCGCCGTGCTCGCGCTGGTCGTGGCCTTCGAGGCGTGGCGCACCCGGCCGGCCGTCCGGCTGGTGTTCGCCTGAGTTGCGTATCCGTCCGCCCATGATGCGAACATACGTTCGTGCATGGTGCGGACGGAACCATTCTTCACGCGGATCTCGACTCGTTCTTCGCGTCGGTCGAGCAACGCGACAACCCGCGGCTGCTCGGTAAGCCGATCGCGGTGGGCGGCGGCGTGGTGACCGCCGCGTCGTACGAGGCGAAGGCGTTCGGGGTCACCGGCGGGATGGGCGGGTGGACGGCCAAGAAGCTCTGTCCCGGGCTGATCTTCGTCAAGCCGCGGTTCGAGGCGTACACCACGGCGAGCAAGGCCGTGTTCAAGATCTTCGACGACACCTCGCCAGTGGTGGAAGGCCTCTCGATCGACGAGGCGTTCATCGACGTCCGCGGCATGGAGCGGATCGCCGGCTCGCCGGCGGAGATCGCCGAGCGGCTGCGCGTGCGCGTGCGCGACAAAGTCGGGCTGCCGATCACGGTCGGCGTCGCGCGCACGAAGTTCCTCGCCAAGGTCGCCTCCGCGCAGGCCAAACCGGACGGATTGCTCGTCGTGCCGGTGGACGGGGAGCTCGAGTTCCTGCACCCGTTGCCGGTGGAGGCGCTGTGGGGCGTCGGCAAGGTCACCGCGGGCAAGCTGCACGCGCGCGGGATCATGACCGTCGCGCAGGTGGCCGAGCTGCCGCGGGAGATGCTGGTCAGCCTGGTCGGTAAGGCTTCGGGGCATCAGCTGCACGCGCTCGCGCACGGGCGCGATGCGCGCCGGGTGACGACCGGCGTGCGTCGCCGGTCCATCGGCGGCCAGCGCGCGCTGGGCCGCCGCGGGCCCAAGACGCCCGCGGCGCTGGACGCCACGCTCGTCGCGCTGGTGGATCGGATCGGCCGCCGGCTGCGCGCCGCGCGCCGTATGTGCCGGACGATCATCCTGCGCTTGCGCTTCGACGACTTCTCCCGCGCGACCCGTTCGCACACGCTGGCGGAGCCCACGGCTGACAGCCGGCCGCTGCTCGCTGCCGCGCGTGAGCTGCTCGCGAGCGTGATGCCGACGATCGAGCGCGAGGGCGTGACGCTGCTCGGGCTCTCGCTCACGAACCTCGAGGACGCGGACGCCGTCCAGCTCGTCCTTCCGCTCCACGAGACCAAGGCGGCGAAGCTGGACGCCGCCGTGGACGGCGTGCGCGACCGGTTCGGCGGCGCCTCGATCACGCGTGGCGTGCTCGTCGGCAAGGACCCCGGGATCGCGATGCCGCATCTGCCGGATTGAGGACAATTCCTGACCGCTACCGACCTTAGGCTGGCCCCATGCCCAAGCGAGATCGATACCCCGCTGGAGTGCCGTGCTGGATCGACAGCGCGCGTCCGGACGCTGCTTCGGCCGTCGCGTTCTACAGCGGCCTGCTCGGCTGGGAGATGGCCGACCGGATGCCGCCGGGCTCATCGGAGACGTACTTCGAGGCTCAGGTGGACGGTGGGCTCGTGGCCGCGATCGGCTCGTGGGACAACGGGCTGCCGGACGCCCGCTGGACGACCTACATCGCCGTCGAGGACGCTGACGCCGCGGCCGAGCGCGTGCGCGGCGCCGGCGGGCGCGTGATCGTAGACCCGCACGACGTGCTCGACGCGGGGCGGATGGCGATGTGCGCCGACCCCGAAGGCGCGACGTTCGCCGTCTGGCAGGCCAACACCCACGTCGGCGCCGAGGTGGTCAACGTGCCCGGCAGCTGGAACTGGTCGAACCTCATCACCGCCGACGCTGACCGCGCGCAGCGCTTCTACGGCGCCGTGTTCGGCTGGGAGTTCGACGCGATGGAGATCGGCGGCGACCGCTCGGTCACGGTCGTCGTGCCCGAGTACGGGGACTACCTCGAGTCGATCGACCCCGGCGTGCGCGCCCGCCACGCCGCGGGCGGCGCGCCGCCGCGCTTCACCGACACCGTCGCCTGGTTCGAACCGATGGACCAGGGTGGCCCGCGCTGGCACCTCACCTTCACCGTCGCCGACGCCGACGAGGCCGCCACCCGCGCGCGCGCTCTCGGCGGTGAGGTCCTGGTCGAGCCGTTCGACATCCCCTGGCAGCGCATCACCGTGATCCGCGACCCCCACGGCGCGACGTTCACCGCGAGCCAGTTCAAGCCGCCGAGCTGAGTCCGGCGGCGTACACGGCGAGCACACCCGCGGCCGCCGCGTCAAGCCACACGCCGCGCGAGCGCTCGATTCGGTCAACCAGGAGTTGACCAAGTGATCGCTCGCGTGCGCCGGGTGGCGCGAGCGTCCGACCGCCTCCGCCGCCCGCGCCCGGGCGTACCGCCGGAGCCGGCTCCTCATCGCGGCGCCGCGGAGCTGCCCGAGCGCGGCGAGACCAGGGCCGACGAGTCGCCGGGGCGCGGGGCCCTGCGGCGGTGGACCGACGGAGCACGGCGGCTGGCCGCACCTGACCTCACCAGGGTGCACGATGGTCGCGGCAGGCGCCGGGCGGCAATCTCAATGACGTGCCCCGTGCCGACTACAAGCTCACGCTCGCCCTGCTGACCGTCGCGGGTGTGACGTTCGCGTTGATGCAGACGCTGGTGGTGCCCGCGCTGCCGTTCTTCGAGCGCGAGTTCCACACGTCGCCGGCGTGGACGACGTGGTTGGTGACGAGCTTTCTGGTGTCGAGCAGCGTGCTGACGCCGATCATCGGGAAGCTCGGGGACGCGCACGGGAAGAAGCGGATGCTGGTGATCTCGCTCGCGATCTTCGCCACCGCGTCGCTGGGTGCGGCGGCGGCGCCGAACATCGAGGTGCTGATCGGGTTCCGGGCGATGCAGGGCGCGGGGGCGGCGATCTTCCCGCTCGCGTTCGGGATCATCCGCGATCAGTTCCCGGCGGAGAAGGTCGGGGTGGCGATCGGCACGGTGTCGAGCGTGTTCGGGATCGGCGGCGGCATGGGGCTGGTATTGAGCGGCGTGATCGTCGAGCATCTGGACCGGCACTGGCTGTTCCTGATCGGCGCGATCCCGGTCTACGCCGCCACCGCGCTCGTGATCCGGTTCGTGCCGGAGTCGGCCACGAAGACGCCGGCCAAGCCGGACTACAAGGGCGCCGCGGCGCTGTCCGTCACGCTCGCTGCACTGCTGCTCGCGCTGAGCGACACCGGCGGAGCGGCCACGACCGTCGCCCTGCTCGCGACCGCGAGCGCAGCGGCCATCGCGTGGGTGACGATCGAGCGACGGACAGACGACCCGCTCGTGGACCTGCAGACGCTCGCGCGCCCCGGGATGGCGGCGACGAACGTCAGCACGATCCTGATCGGGTTCGCGATGACGGCGTTCTTCGTGCTCGTCCCGGGCTTCCTGCAGTCACCGCAAGCAGGCTTCGGGCTCACGCCGACCCAGGCGGGTCTGATCCTGCTGCCGTTCTCGCTCGCGATGATCGCGGCGGGCCCGATCGCGGGCCGGCTCGGCACCCGCCACGGCCGCACGCTGCCGCTGCGGATCGGCCTGGCGCTCGGCGCGCTCAGCCTCGCCGGCCTGGCGACGCTCCACGGCACGGAGCTGGTCTTCGCGCTCTGGATGCCGATCATGGGCACGGGCATGGCGTTCGCGCTCGCGGCCATCGGGGCGCTCGTGATCGACCACTCAGAGCCGCACGAAACCGGCGTCACGAGCGCGATGAACACGATCATGCGCACCACCGGCGCAGCGATCGGCGCGCAGCTCGCCGCGACGATCCTGGTCGCCCACGACGGGCGGGCGGGCGGCTACACCGTCGCGTTCGCGGTGGCGGCCGCCGGCGCGCTGCTGGCGCTCGTGCCGACGGTGCTGCTCAGCCGCAAACCGTCCACGACGGGCGCACTCTGGACGCAGGCCGTGCCGCAACCACATCGTTGAACGGGATAAGCGGCACCTTCGTCGCGATCCCCGATCAGTCCACGCCGAGGACGCGCTCCGCGAAGTATCCCTTCAGCGCGAGTGGCACTTCGAGCACGGCCAGGATCCGACGCTGCGTCCGGGAGTCGAACCGGAGGTCGTAGCCCGCGGACTCCAGCTGGCGCTTCCCCGCCTCGTACCGCCGCTGCAGTTCGCGCTCCGTCCGGATCTCGCGCGTCTGCAGGCCTTCGAGCAGGGCGTTGACGAGCCGCCCGACGGCCTGATCACCGGCTCGGCTCCCGGTGCCGAAGCGCCGTGACGGCCCGACCCGGAACGCGCGCATCGAGCGCTGGATGACCCGCACGCGGTACGTGCGCTGCGTGCGCTGGACGTGGCCCGTCCGGTCGGCGACCGCCAGCTCCACCTTGGCCACATGGGGATCGCGCGGGTACAGCACCCGGATGTCGGTGAAGCGCAGCCGCAGCCGGGTGGTGCGCCCGGCGGGCAGGGCGCGGGTGTCGGAGGTGAAGGAGCGGTGGGCACTGAGGCGGACGTCGCACGGCTTGGCGCAGCGCACACTCGCCGTGATCTCCAACGCGCCGGTGCGGGTCGACAGGCGCCGGACCGGCAACGTCAGCTGCGCCTCCAGCGGCACCACGTCAGGCGTCGCGCCCACGACCCACTTCGCGCCCCGCTCCCCGATCTCGGATTCACCCCACAACACGAGCGGATCGCCGGCGGCGTCGAACCCGGCCTGCATGGCGCCCGCGTCGCGGATCGGGGACGAGAGGGGCGTGGGCGGCTCCCAGGGGCCACCCGGGCGCCCACCGGCACCGAAGACGCCAGTGCTCGCCCCCCGCGTGTGCTCCCACGCCACCACCGCTCGTCCGTCGCCGGTCAGCACGGTCGAGAGATAGGTGAAGTCGTCCCCGAAGGAAGGCGGGACCACGGGATACAGGCCGGAGACGGCGTGCGGCGCAGCCCAGGCCGCGCCGGCCGCCCGGTCGACGACGGTGGCGGCGCCTGTCGGACCATCCTGGAAAGCGACCAACGCCGCGCCGTCGTCCCCGATCTCCGCCGCCATCCGGGTCGGGAGAGCGACCGCAGCCAGGTGTTGCACCGGCTCGTCGTCGACGCGCGCGAACAGGGCCGTCTCCGTGCCCCAGGCGAGCAGCCGCCGACCGCCCGGGCTCACGGCGACGTCGAACGTGTCAGCCTGCGCCGCAACGGGGCCGCTGGTCGACTGCAGGCCGGTGGGCGTCGACCACGCCGCGGTCACGGTGCCCTGGGCGTCGATCCCCACCGCGGGCGTCGAGGCCTGCGTGCCGGCCAGTTTGCGCTCCGTGCTGGTGCCGTCGGGCCGGACGATCGTCAGCCGCAGGCCGGACCGCGTGTCCTGCCACGCGACGGCGACCCACCCGCCCGGCGCGACCGCGGCATCGGCGTCCTCGACGGACCGACCGACGGAGATCGGCTCGCGGAACGACCCCGCCGGCGGACGGACCGCGATGTCCAGCCACGCGTTGGCCACCCGCGAGATGCGAACGGCCGTGCCGTCGGGCGCGGTCAGCGCGAACGGCTCGTCCCGTGGCGGGTCCGCGGGCACCCACGCGTCCGCGTGCGCCGAGCTGGCCACGGACAGGAAGAGCGCGAGAACGAGGAGCGAGCGCACGGGGTCGCTCAGCGTACCCGCAGCGTCGCGTCCAGCGCTTGGTGCGGTCCGCCGGAGTGGTCGGGACCCACGCGTCGGCGCGGGCGTCGACGGCGAGCGCGAGGCACAGCCGCACGGCGGCGATGACCGAAGTCGTGCGCCTGGCGGCGCACGTGTAGCGCCATCTACCGTCGCGGACGAGCCGTATAACGGCGACCCGCGCGCAGCACGATGGAGCGTTTGCGGACCGTGTCGCGCACGGACACGCTGCCCTGGGTCACGCGCGTGAGCGTGCCCTGGCACGTGTCCTGGACGAGCCAGCGCGTGCCGCGGACCGTCGCGGCGCTGTAGCGGCCGCTGGTCCGGAACGCGCCCTTGCCGTCACCCCACAGCTTGCGCGACTTGGGCTTCTTCTGGGCCGCGCTCGCGCGCTTCGGGCACTGCGCGAGCGGCTCGTTGAGCGTGAAGTTCACGACGTTGCCGCTCTGGCTGATGGCGAACATGCCGTCGAACAGCCGCACGGTCTCGATCGGGCCGCCGCGTCGGGTCCGGGCACGCAGCACGACCGCGCCGCGCCGCGTGTCGATCGTCGCTCCGAACGGGACGTCGTCGAGCCCGGTGAGCGGAGCGAAGCGCGAGCTCCCCTTCAGCCGGACGCGGACCGTCCCGGACGGCGTGACGACGACGGTCTTCGCGAACTCCGGCACCGGGTCTGCGGGTGGGGGAGGCGGCGGTGGCTGGGAGACGACGGGCTGGGAGACGACGGGCACGCCAGGCCCGACCGCCGAGGCGGAGATCACGCCGCTGGTACTCCAGACCGCGAGGCCGACGTGGTCGGCGGCCGCCGCCACGCGCGGCGCGGACTCCTCGCCCGCCTGCACGAACACGCTGCCCGACTGCCAGGTCACACCATCGTCGGAGACGGCGTGCTGCAGCGTGGTAGCCCTGCACGTCGAGGCGCGCAGTAGACGGCGTGCAGGCGTCCGCCGGCGTCCACGTACAGGTCCGACTCGCTCGCGTCGCCCGGCCCGATGGTCACCGGCGCATCGAAGCCGCGCGCCGTTCCAGCGCCGCACGAACAGGTTGCGGTTCGCGTCGCCGCGCGAGCACGAAGAGCCCCGGCGCGCCGCTCGCGAGCCGCGGATAGTCGGCGTAGCCCATCGCGACCTCCGGCCCCCAGGTCGCGGCGTCGTTCGGGTCTCCGGCGCCGGTGTGGAGCTTGTAGGCGGCGTCCGCGACGCCCGCGGTGAAGATCGCCAGCAGCGTCGACGCCGGCGTCAGTCCGACCGTCCCGTTGTAGAGATGGTCGGTCGCGAACAGCTGGGCCCAGCTCGCACCCGCCGAGCCCGCGGAGATCGGGAGCTGCTGCACCACGCCGCCGTTCTGC
Source organism: uncultured beta proteobacterium (assembly GCA_963707815.1). Lineage (GTDB taxonomy): Bacteria > Pseudomonadota > Gammaproteobacteria > Burkholderiales > Casimicrobiaceae > VBCG01. Next base: position 127,267 of record CAVPRK010000009.1, on the reverse strand, counting down.
CACGCGTTCGTCGCGCCCGTGATCGTGTCGCCCGGGCCGAACACGGCCTCGTCGAACGGCGCCTGACCGGCGCTGCGACCGGCGTCGAAGGTGCTGCCGCCGTCCACCGACGTGAAGACGAACACCTGCGGCGGGAGCACGCTGTAGCGGTACTGCACGATCCGTACGGTCCGGCCGCTCACCGACACGTGGGGGCGGCTGAGGGAGGTGCCGGGCGCGGCGATCGTCCGCGCGATGTCGCACGCGGTCGCGCCGCGCGGCACGCGGCAGAACTGCAGCGACGTCGTCCCGCTCTCCGGCCCGTACCAGGCCAGGTACGCGGTGCCCGCCACGTCGACGGCCACACTCGGCTTGAAGCCGGCGCCGACGGTGAACGGCGCGGCGCTCGCGCTGCTCGCCAACAGGAGGCCGGCGAGGACGACAAGAACGGCACAGCGCACAGGGCGACCCTCCCAGACGAGGGCCGCCCGGCGCAACCCCTCCTACGCCAGGACGCTGCTCAGCTCGCCGGACCGGATCAGCTCGACGATGGCCGCGATGTCGCCGTCCATGCGGCGGTCGCGGTCCAACGGGGCGACGCGCGCGCGGATGATCGCGTGCGCCTCCCGGACCTTCGGGCTGGCCTGCTGGACGCCGCGCAGATCGAGTGCCTGCGCCAGCGCGATCAGGTGGATCGCGGCGATGTGCTGGGCGATCTCCACGATCGAGCGGGCGTCGCGCGCGCTGATCGTCCCCATGGAGACCTTGTCCTGGTTATGGGCCTCGGTCGAGCGGCTGTGAATGCTCGCCGGGTTACACAGCTTCAACGCCTCGGCCGTCAGGGCCGAGCACGAGAGCTGCATGCCTTTGAAGCCGTGATGCAGACCGGCCTCGAAGTCGTCGGGCTCGAAGTAGGGGATGAGGTTCGGCGTCAGGCCGACGTTGAACTTCTCGTCCACCACCAGTTCGAGCTGGCGGTCCATCAGGTCGCAGAGGTTGGCGACCGCGATCTTCATCGCGTCCATGCCCTGCGCCATGTGGCTGCCGTAGAAGTTGCCGCCGCTCTGGACGCGGCCGGCGCCGACGTCGAAGAGCGGGTTGTCGTCGGACGAGTTGATCTCGATCTCGATCCAGCGGTCCACCCACTCGAGCGTGTCGCGCAGCGCGCCGACGATGTGGGGCGCGCAGCGGATCGAGTACTTGTCCTGGACCGAGCGCGTGAGCTCGCGGAAGCCGGCGCCTTCGAGCGGGACGATCTCTTCGGCGTCGTGCGTGAGCGCCGAGCCGTCGAGCAGCATCCGGACGTTGGCCGCGCTCTGGATGATCCCCGGGTGCGGCTTGGCCTCGAACAGGAAGGCGTTGAAGTGGCCGTGGTTGCCGAGCAGCGCCTGCGAGGCCATCGCCGTGCACAGATCCACGACGAACGCGAGCTCGCGCGCGTCGTTGGCGGCCAGGACGGCGAAGCCGGACATGAACGACGTGCCGTTGGTGAGCGCGAGCCCTTCCTTGGCTTCCAGCTCGAGCGGTGCCAGGCCGATCTCGGCCAGCACGTCGGACGCCTCACGGGTCGCGCCTTCGTAGCGCGACCTCGGTCTCGCCGACCAGTGCGCGACCGACGTAGGACAGCGGCACCAGATCACCGGACGCGCCGCAGGAGCCACGCTCCGGGATCAGCGGCAGGATGTCGTGGTTGAGCAGCGTCAGCAACTGCTCGATCAGTTCGCGACGCACCCCCGAGTTGCCCTTCGCCAGACAGTTGGCGCGGAAGAGCATGGTCAGGCGGGTCACTTCGGGCGAGGCGATCTGCCCGGTCCCGGCGCCCAGGAAGCGCAGCATGTTCTGCTGCAGCTGGGCAGCCTTCTCCGGTGCGATCTGACGGTGGGCACTGTCGCCGAAGCCGGTCGTGACGCCGTAGATCGGAATCTCGCGGGCGATCAGGTCTCCCTTGAGCGCTCGCGCCGCCTCGACGCGGCGGGTCGCCGCGGTCGACAACGTGGCACGGCCGCCGTGCCGGGCGAACCGCACGGCATCGGCGATCGTGAGCGATCCACCATCGAGATCGAGGTGAACGCCCGTGTCCTGATGGAGCAGATCCGTCATCAACCGCAACGGTACCGCGGTGGACGGACCTTGCACCGAAGTTGGTCGGTCTGATCACGACTGCGCAGAGGCAAACGTTTGGCAGTAGGCAACTTGCCCACTGCGTGCGGACTGTTACACGGATCCGAGGCCAGTGGTCGCCGAGCCTCGGTACCGGTAGCCTTAAGGGCATGTTCGTTGGTCTGGTCGAAAGATCCCGGAGCACGGTGGGAACTGCCCGACGAATGCGATCCACAGCCGCGCCGCCGACGCTGGTCGATCTCCGCGATGCCGTGGCGCGCCCTGGTGTGGCTCGCCGCGTTCGTACTGCTGTTCACCCTCAGTCGCTGGGTCGGCGCGCTCGCGGGGTACGTGTTGCTGCTGGTCGCGGTGGCGGTCGGGAGCTTGCGGCCTGGACCGCCAGCTCGGGCCGGTGGCGCGGGGCATGCGCGACTACCAGGCGTAGTGCCGGATACGCCAGTCGTCGGGGACTGGACCAATGTCGAGTTGCACGCGGACCGTGCGGTCCCAATATCAGGGGGCATGGCGCACCGAATCCTCGTGGTGGATGACCGGCCGGACCTCGCGGTCACCCTCAGGATGCTGCTCGAGCGCGCTGGGCACGAAGTGCTCACGGCCGAGAACGGTCGCCAGGGGCTGCGCACCTTCTTCGAGGCCCGCCCGGATCTCGTGGTCCTCGACGTGCTGATGCCCGAGCTCGACGGCTGGCAGACGCTGGAGCGCCTGCGCGATCTCAGCGACGTGCCCGTGCTGATGTTCAGCGGGACCAAGCCCGAGCCCGAGCAGCTCGAGCGGTTGCGGCCCGGCCGGGACGCGTTCCGCTCCAAGCCGTTCTTCGGCAACGAGCTCGTCGGCCTGGTCGGCGAGCTGCTCGAAGCGGCCTAGACGCTCGGGATGGCGGTGGCCGGGTCGTGCCCGGTGGCGACGAGGCCCGTCACGAACCCTGCGACCTCCTCGAGCTGCCGGGCGCGGTTCAGCCCGCCCCGGACCGCGGGCGTGCCGCCGAGGTCGGCGATCAGGCGCGCGGTGAGCTCCACTGCCGTGGGATCGTCGCCGCACAACGCGACCGTGCGTCGCGCATCGGAGGGCGCAAGCCAGCTCGCGCCGGCGAAGAGGTTCAGCGCCTTGACGACGTGTGCGCCGGTGAGCGCGGCGACGTGTTCGGCCGCCGAGCCGGTGGCCGGCTTCACCCGGCCGCTGAGGAAGTCCACGGGGTTCGTGGCGTCGATGACCGGGATGCCGGCGAGCGTGCCGTCCGTCAGGGCGAGCGCCTCGTCGAGGCCTTCATAGGTGATCGCCACGAGCACGATGTCGCTTGCGGCCGCCAGTTCGGCGGGCGCCGCGACCGCATGCCCGATGGCCTCGGCCTTCGTGCGCGAGCGCCCGGCGACGGTGATCGTGTGGCCGGCGCGTGACCAGGCGGCCGCAAGGGCGGTCGCAAAGGTGCCGGTGCCGAGGATCCCGATGCGCAGTGGGTCAGAATGCGAAGTCATGTCGACGATGCTGAGCCGCCCGCACCCACCGATCGGTAGGGACGCGGCTGATTGTCCGCCGTTCGTGTCCGACTGTCACGTGCGGATCGCGACGGAGCTGATCGGGCACACGTGGGACCCGGTGGTGCTGATGGCGCTGCGCTACCAGCCCCGGCGGCGCGGGGAGCTCCTGGCCGCGATCGGCGGCATCAGCGACAAGGTGCTCGCCGACGCGCTGCGGCGACTGCTGGCGAACGGCCTGGTCGAGCACGGCTATGCGCTCACGCCGCTGGGACGGAGCCTCGTCGACGGCCCGCTCACCGCGCTCGCCGAGTGGGGCGTCGCGCACGGTGACGCGGTGCTCGCCGCGCAGGCCGCCTAGGCAGTGGGCGCGACCAGCGCCTCGAGCCGGCGCAGGGACTCGCGCATCACCGCGGCGAGGTCGCGATCCTCGGGCGCGCTGAGCCACTGAGCCCACGCCACGCGGAAGGTGGCGATACCCGCTTCGGCCGCCAGGCTGGCCTCCGGCTCGGCGACGCCGCGTGCGCGCAGCGCCTCGCCGAGGGCGGCGGCGAGCGTGGCCATCTTGATCAGCTCGCGCTCGCGCAGCTCCGCGGTGGACGCGATCACGGCGCCCCGGCGGCGGGAGTACTCGCGGTCGTGACCGAGCATCGGCGAGACGGCGTCGAGCGCCGCGGCGACGGCCTGCATCGGCGAGGCCTCCGGCCGGCGCCTCCGCGACCGCGGTGGTGAGCCCTGCCTGCAGCGCGTCGGACCCGGCGAACAGCGCCTCGCGCTTGTCGGCGAAGTGGCGGAAGAACGTGCGGGCGGTCAGCCCGGCGCGCTCGGCGATGTCCGCGACCGTCGTCTGCTCGTACCCGCGCTCGGTGTAGAGGTCCATCGCGGCTGCGCGCAACCGTCCGCGCGCGTCGGGCTCCCAGCGGGCCATGCCCGAGAGTGTAGTGATGTCACGGTGTGACATCGGCGTGCTAGCTTTGATGTCACGTTGTGACATCAAAGGAGCGTTGGGCATGCGGTATTTCGTCACTGGAGCGTCGGGCTGGATCGGCTCGGCGGTCGTCGCCGAGCTGATCGAGGCGGGGCACGAGGTCGTGGGCCTGGCCCGGTCGGACGCGTCGGCGGAGCGGGTGCGCGCGCTCGGCGCCGACGTCCACCGCGGTGAGCTCGACGACCTCGACAGCCTGGTCGCGGGCGCGGCGGCCTCGGACGGCGTCGTGCACCTCGGCTACAACCACGACTTCTCGCGCATGGGGGAGGCCGCGCAGACCGACCTGGCCGCGATCACCGCGATCGGCGGCGCGCTCGAGGGCACCGACCGGCCGTTGCTGATCGCGTCCGGCACGCTCGGCCTGGCCACCGGCCGGGTCGCCACCGAGGAGGACGACGCGGACCCCGGCTCCCACCCGCGGATCGCGGGCGCGCAGGCGGCGCTGGACTTCGCCGAGCGCGGGGTGCGATCGATCGTGGCGCGCTTCGCGCCGACCGTGCACGGCCCGGGCGACCCGGGCTTCGTCGCCGTGCTGGTGGCGAAGGCGCGTGAGACCGGCGTCGCCGGCTACGTCGGCGACGGCGCGAACCGCTGGCCCGCGGTCCACCGGCTCGACGCCGCACGGCTCGTGCGCCTGGCCGTCGAAGGCGCCCCGGCCGGCTCGGTCGTGCACGCGACGGCGGAGGAAGGCATCCCGACGGTGCAGATCGCGGAGGCGATCGGGCAGATGCTCGGCATCGAGACCGCGTCCGTCGCGCCAGAGCACTTCGACTGGCTCGGGCCGTTCTTCGCCGCGGACGTCCCGGCCTCCAGCGCCCGCACCCGCGCGATGCTCGGCTGGGAGCCGCGGGAACCCGGGCTGATCGAGGACATCGCTTCCTACTAGAGGCCGCCCGTGACGCGGAGGATCGCGCCGGTCGTGTAGCTGGCGTCGGCGCTGAGCAGCCACGCGACGGCGCCCGCGATCTCCTCGGGCTGGCCGGCCCGGCGGAGCGGGACGCGGGGCGCGACCTTGTTCGGCCGGTCCGGGTCGGCGTGGATGTCGGTCCAGATCGTGCCCGGGGCGACGCAGTTGACGCGGATGCCGTCCGGGCCGAGCTCCTTGGCCAGGCCGATCGTGATCGCGTCCACGGCGGCCTTCGAGCCCGCGTAGTGGACGTACTCGTTCGGGCTGCCGAGCGTGGCCGCGCCGGAGGAGATGTTCACGATCGCGCCGCCGTCGTGCTCGAGCATGTCGCGGGCCGCCCGGCGCGCGCACAGCAACACGCCGACGACGTTGACCGCGTACACGTGCTCGAGCTCGTCGATCGGGATGTCGACGAGCTTGCCCACCGGGCCGACGATCCCCGCGTTGTTGACGAGCCCGGTGATCGGGCCGAGCTCGGCGGCGGCGTCGAAGAGGCGGTCGACGCCGGCCGGGTCGGCCGTGTCCAGCTCGACGGTGATCGCGCGGGCGCCGGCGGCCTCGACCGCCGCGGCGACCTCGCGCGCCCGGTCGGCGGCCGAGCGATAGCCGATCACGACGTCGTGGCCCTCGGCCGCGAGCCGCGTGCAGATGGCTGCGCCGATCCCGCGCGCGCCGCCGGTCACGACGGTGATGTGCTTGCGCGTAACCTCCATACCGGCAATCATATGGTTATGGACCTGCCCGAGGACCTCACGCTCCCGCTCGAGCGCGGCGCGCCCTGGTGGTACTGGCTCGGCGGACGGCCCGCGCTCGACTTCACGAACACGTTGCGCGAGCGCTGGCGCCGCCGCGTGGAGACGCTCGTGACCGTCGAGGACCTGGCGGAGTGGCTCGTCGCCGCCGGCCTGCTGAGCTCGCCGCCGGTCGTCGCGGACGCGCTCCTGGTGCGCGCGCGGGAGCTGCGCGAGGCGATCGACGCGGGCGTGACGGCGGTGCTCGCCGGCCGGCCCGTGCCCGATGCGGCGCTCGCGGTGATCGCCCGCGAGGTGCCGACGGCCGTGACGAGCGAGGAGGCGGTGCGCGCGGACGACGGCTCGGTCGCGCTGCGCCCCGCCGCCCCCGCCGATCCGGCCGCGCACGCCCTCGGCCTGATCGCGCGCGACGCCGCGCGGATGTTCAGCGCGGACGAGAGCGCGCGCATACGGGTGTGTGCGTCAGAGACCTGCAGCGCCCGCTTCTTCGACCGCTCGCCGGCGGCCGGGCGGCGCTGGTGCTCCAGCCGCGGCTGCGGCAACGTCGAGAAGGCCCGCCGCCACCGGCGGCGGCAACGGGAGAAGACCGCATGAGCGAAGTCCAGTCCGGCCTCGAAGGCGTCGTCGCCTTCGCCACCACGATCGCCGAGCCCGACCGCGAGGGCGGCGCGCTGCGCTACCGCGGCGTCGACCTCGAGGAGCTCGCGGGCCGCGAGCCGTTCGAGCACGTCTGGGGCCTGCTCGTCGACGGCACGCCCGCGCCCGGGCTCGCCCCGGCCGCGCCCCGAGACCTGCCGCTGCGCACGGGCGACACGCGCGCGGACGTCCAGGCCGCCATCGCGACCCTGGGCGCGGAGCTCGAGCCGCTGATCGACAGCACCGACGAGCGTGCGCGCGACGACCTCGCGTGGATCTCCGCGCTCACGCTCGACTTCGTCGCGCAGTCCGCGCGCGGCGCCGATCTGCCCGCGGTGCCGATGCCGGACGCCGGCTCGCTCGCGGAGCGGTTCCTCGTGCGCTGGCGCGGCGAGGCCGACCCGGTGCACGCGCGGGCCATCGACGCCTACTGGGTCTCGGCGGCCGAGCACGGGATGAACGCGTCGACGTTCACCGCGCGCGTCGTCGCCTCCACCGGCGCGGACGCGGCGGCCGCGCTGTCGGCCGGCGTCGGCGCGCTCTCCGGTCCGCTCCACGGCGGCGCGCCGAGCCGCGTCCTGAAGATGCTCGACGCCGTCGAGCGCACCGGCGACGCCGCCGGCTGGGTCCGCGACGCGCTCGACGCGGGCGAGCGCCTGATGGGCTTCGGTCACCGCATCTACCGGGCCGAGGACCCGCGGGCGCGCGTGCTGCGCCGCACCGCCCGCGAGTTGCACGCGCCGCGCTTCGAGGCCGCCGAGGCGCTCGAGGCGGCCGCGCTCAGCGCCCTCGCCGAACGCAAGCCCGACCGCGTCCTGGCCACGAACGTCGAGTTCTGGTCGGCGGTCGTGCTCGACTGCGCGGCCGTTCCGCCGGAGCTGTTCACGCCGCTGTTCGTGTGCGCCCGCACCGCGGGCTGGTCGGCGCACGTGCTCGAACAGAAGCGCGAGGGCCGCCTGATCCGGCCGACCGCACGCTACACCGGCGAGGGCCCGCGCGCGCTCACCGCCGTGTAGAACCTCCGCGATGGGTCATGTCTCCGCCCGGATCCTCGCGGGCCTCGCCGCCGCGTTGCTGTGGATCGGCTCGTTCTTCGGCGCGATCATCGCCCTGTTCGTGGCGGCGAGCGCCGCTGAGCCAGGGCAGGCCAACACGCGCGGCGCAGACCGTGGCCGGGAGCCTCGCCTACGCGTTGGCCGAAGGGCTGCTGGTGGCGGTCGCCGTCGTGCTGACGGTCTACGCCGCGTCCGGGCGGTTCGCCGGGTGGCCGTGGCTGCTCGGCGTGCCGCTGGGCATCACGCTCGTCATCGGCGCGCTGATCGGGCTCTCGCTGTAGTCATCGCGGATCGCTTCGAAGTACGAGTGGCACGCGCCGCAGCGCCACTGCGCGGTGATGATCTGGCCACCCCACTGGGCGACGCGCTCGACGTCGCCCGAGTCGCAGAACGGGCAGTTCATGCCGACCACCGGCGCCGCTCGGCGTCCCAGCCGTCCCAGGTCAGCTCGGGCAGGGTGAGCTCCACGCCTTCGGCGGCCAGCACGTCCGACGAGCCAGACGCGCACCATCTCGCGCTGGGCGGCCGCGTCGCGCGACACCTCGCCGGCCTCGACCGCGGCCGCGATCTCCGCGTCGTCGTCGGGCCCGATCCAGCGGCCCGCGTGCTCCCACGTCTCCAGCAGCCGCGCCACGAACGCGTCGCGATCGTCGCCGCGCAGGAGCCGCCGCGCCCAGGCCTCGCCGTGCGCGCGGTGCGAACCCTCCTCCTGGAGGATCTTCTTCGCGCGCGCGGCCATCGGCTCGAGCGACGAGTCCACGCAGGAGGCGACGAACGTCGTCAGCACGCCGTCGACCAGCAGGTTCGCGGCGATGAACGCGTTCCAGTCCGGCAGCTCGTCGTCCAGCAGCCCGAGCCGTTTGTCGCCGCCGAAGCCGTCCTCGTTCGCCTCGACGCCCAGGCCCTTCAGGACCGGGTAGGTCGAGCGCGCGTGGCCGAGCTCGTCCTGCGCCATCGCGGCCGCGGCCACGGCGGACTCGAGCGTCGGCGCGCTCACGGCCCACTCCGCGTAGCGCCGCCCGAGGGCCGCCTTGTTGTCGGCCAGGGAGGCCAGCACGGTCTTCATGGCTTGATCGCCTCCCGGATCGAGTCCCGCGGCACGATGATCATGTGGATCCACGGCTGCTCGTCGTAGATCGAGCGGGCACTCACCAGCGCGAGGTCCTCGTCGGACTCGGTGACCGTCCCGACATGGTGCAGCGGGTCCTCGTAGGCCTTGCGGGCGAAGACTTCCCAGATCACGCGACGATCCCCAGGCCGCGCATCGTCTCGCGCGCCTCCTCGCGGATCATCTTGCGCGTCCACACCGGGTCCCAGACGATCTCGATCCGGACCTCGTCGACGTCGGGCTCGGCCAGCAACCGCTCGCGGATGTCGTCCTGGATGAACTCCATCGCGGGACAGCCCATCGCGGTGAACGTGAGCTTGAGGTCCACGACGCCGTCGGCGTAGTCGATCGCCACGATCAGCCCCATGTGCACGACGGAGATCGGGATCTCCGGGTCCTCGACCTCGGTCAAGGCCTCCCACAGGCGCGCTTCCACCGTCATCCGCGGTAGCCCTTCTGGAGCTTCGCGACGTAGGTCTCGTTCATCGGCCCGCGGCCCTTCCAGCGCACCATGACCTCGTCCCAGCCGATCTCGACGCCGCCCCACTGCCTTCTTCTCGGAGTCGAACTGCTGCGGGAACGGACAGTCGATGACGTAGCGCTGCGACTCCTCGTCGAAGTGGGCCGGCACCTGCAATCCGACCTCGTCCATGAACGGGACGACGTGCCCCATCCAGTCCTGGCGCAGCTCGTCGTTGGTCTTGCCCTTGAAGCCGTACTCGAGCTGGATGCCGTGCCGCTTCTGGGCGTCCGGCAGCCCGAACCACTCGAGCGTGAGGATGAACATCCAGTCCAGCGACGCCTGCAGCTTCGCCTTGTGATCCGGGTCGGCGGCGAACTTCTTCACCCACGTGCGCCCGTGCCGCAGGTGGAACGTCTCCTCCTTGTCGACCTTGGCCAGCGCGCGCTTCCACGGCCCGAAGGTGGAGGACTGGTGCACGTCGGACAGCAGCACGAACCCGGCCTGGTCGTACAGCGCGTTCGCGAGCACGAGCTCGTACCAGGAGTCCAGCGGCACGTCGAAGGCGTACGGGTACTTGAAGGCGGAGGCCTCGCGCTCGTAGATCAGCGCCGGCATGTCCACGCCGAGGTCGCCGAGCAGCCGGTAGCCGATGTGCGCGTGCGCGAGCTCGTCCTGGATGATCGAGACCGCGGAGCCGAAGTTGTTCAGCGCCGGCGCGTGCGCGGCCGCGCGCAGGTACGCGGGCGCGGACACGAGCTCGGTGTCCGCCGACACCGTGAGGATCCGGCGAATGCCCTTCAGGTACTCCGGGCGACATGTGCTGCAAGACCCTCGACCAGCTTGCCGGCGGCCAGGTGGGCGCGCACCTCGTCCTCGGTGCGTGGCGCGAGCTCCTCGACGGCGGCCATGGCCTCTCCTCCAACGTGAGACATCATGTTGACGAGCGAGAGCGTATCGTCTAACTTAGACACCGTCAAGCGCGCCGAGGAGACCCTGTGAGCACCGAAACCCTGTCGACCCTCGACATCGTGAACCCGGGGACGGGTGAGTCGGTCGCGTCTGTTCCGAGTGCCACGCCGGAGGACGTGGACCACGCGGTGCGCGACCGCGCACGCGGCGCAGCGTGCGTGGGGCCGGCTGGGCTACGCGGAGCGCGGGCAGCACCTCCATCAGATCGCCACGGCCTTCGAGGCCCACGTCGACGAGCTCGTGCCGATCCTCGTCGCCGAGCAGGGCAAGACGATCCGCGAGGCCAAGATCGAGCTGCACAAGGCCGCGGACACGCTCGAGCACTACGCCGGCCTCTCCCGCCAGGTGCGCGCGATCTCGATCCACAACGTCGACACCGACGTGGACGCGCGCGTGCTGCGCCGCCCGCTCGGCGTCGTCGCCGCGATCGTGCCCTGGAACTTCCCGACGACGCTGCTGTGCAACAAGCTCGGCCCCGCGCTGCTGTGCGGGAACACGGTGGTGGCCAAGCCCGCCGACTGCACGCCGCTGACGACGTTGCGGCTGCAGGAGATCTTCGCTCGCCGCGGGCCTGCCCGAAGGCGTCTTCCAGGTGCTGCCGGGCACCGGCGCGGTGGCCGGTGAGGCGCTCGTCACGCATCCGCTCGTCCGCAAGGTCGCCTTCACCGGCAGCACGCCGGTCGGGGAGCGCGTGTCCGCGCTCGCGGCCGTCGGCTCCAAGCGCGTCACGCTCGAGCTCGGCGGCAGCGACCCGATGATCATCTGCGACGACGCCGACCTGAAGTCCGCCGCCTCGGCCGCCGCCATGGGCCGCTTCTACAACTGCGGGCAGGCGTGCCTGGCGATCAAGCGCCTGTACGTGTTCGAGTCAGCGTCGCCGACGAGATCATCGAGGCCGTCGCCGCGAAGGCGAAGCGACTGCGGCTGGGTCTCGGCGATGACCCGAACAGCCAGATGGGTCCGCTCCATTCCGAGCGCCAGCGCGATCAGCTCGAGCGCCAGATCGCCGAGAGCGGCGGCGAGATCGTCGCGGGCGGCGGCCGGCCGGACGGGCTGGACTCGGGCTGGTTCCACGAGCCGACCGTCGTCGTCGAGCCCGGCAAGGACTCGCCGATGGCCGTGGAGGAGGTCTTCGGCCCGGCGCTCCCGATCTGGCGCGTGCGCGACCTCGACGAGGCGCTCGAGTTGGCCAACGCGTCGCCGTTCGGCCTGGGGTCGAGCGTCTGGACGAGCGACCTCAACCGCGCCGAACGCGCCGCCGCCGAGCTCGACTGCGGCTACACGTGGATCAACTCGCGCACGAAGGTCTACGACGAGCTGCCGTTCGGTGGCCTGAAGGCCTCGGGCTACGGCAAGGAGCACGGCTCAGAGGCGCTCGACTACTACACCGACCAGAAATCGGTCGTCGTCCGTCGGGCATAGGTATGTTCGGCCTCTGCGGTTCGTTAGAGGAGGGAGAGAGATGACGATCGTCCAGCCGGCGTTGGCCCCGCCGAGGATTCGATCTACGACTGCGCCGGACGGCAGCCTGATCCTGAAGTCCGAGATGGAGCTCGAGCCGTACGAGGCCAGCCTCGGCCGCCTGCTGCGTCACTGGGCGCGCGAGGCGCCCGACCGCGTGTTCCTCGCGGAGCGCGGCCCCGGGGGAGACTGGGTCGAGCTCACCTGGGGCGAGGCGGGGCGCAAGGCCAACAGCGTCGCGCAGTCCCTGATCGACCGCGGCCTCGGCCCGGAGCGGCCGGTGCTGCTGCTGTCGGGCAACAGCATCGATCATGCGCTGCTGACGCTCGGCGCGCTGCCTGGCCGGCGTGCCGGTGGTGCCCGTGTCCCCGGCGTACTCGCTGATGAGCCAGGACTACGGCAAGGTCAAGCACATCGCGGCGCTGGTGAAGCCCGGGCTGGTGTACGCGTCCGACCCGGGCCGTTCGGCGGCGTGCTCGCGGCCGTCGACTTCGGCGGCGCGGAGTTGGTGCTCACCCACGGCAACGGCGCGACGGGCTTCAGCGAGCTCGTCGCGACCAAGCCGACGATGGCCGTCGAGGACGCGCTGGACGCGGTCGGTCCCGACAGCGTGGCCAAGATCCTGTTCACCTCGGGCTCGACGGCGATGCCCAAGGGCGTGATCAACACGCACGGGATGCTGTGCGCGAACCAGCAGTCGCTCGCCCAGATCTGGCCGTTCACGAAGGACACGCCGCCGGTGCTCGTGGACTGGCTGCCGTGGAACCACACGTTCGGCGGCAACCACAACTTCAACCTCATCCTCAAACGCGGCGGGACGCTCTACATCGACGCCGGCCGGCCCGCGCCGCCGCTGATCCCGATCACCGTGAAGAACCTGACGGAGATCGCGCCGACGATCTACTTCAACGTGCCCGCGGGCTACGGCGCGCTGCTGCCGTTCCTCGAGCGCGACGAGGCGCTGCGCGCGAAGTTCTTCGAACGCCTGGACCTGATCTTCTACGCCGCCGCCGCGCTCCCGCAGGACCTGTGGACGCGGCTGGAGGCGGTGTCGCAGATGGCCCGCGGGGAGCCGGTGATGATGACCTCCTCGTGGGGACTGACGGAGACGTCGCCACTGGCCACCGCGGCGCACTTCCCGATCGACCGCGCGGGCGTGATCGGCGTCCCCGTGCCCGGCGTGCAGCTCAAGCTCGCACCCGTCGAGGACAAGCTCGAGATGCGCGTGAAGGGACCGAACGTCACGCCCGGCTACCTCGGCCAGCCCGACCTGACGGCCAAGGCGTTCGACGAGGACGGCTGGTATCGCACCGGCGACGCGGCCAAGCTCGAGGACCCGGACGACCCGAACCGGGGCGTCGTGTTCGACGGGCGCGTGGTCGAGGACTTCAAGCTCCTGACCGGCACGTTCGTGTCGGTCGGCAACCTGCGCGTGCGCGCGCTCGCCGCCGCTTCGCCGCTGCTGATGGACGCCGTCGTCTGCGGCCACGACCACGACTACGTCGGGCTGCTCGCCTGGCTGAACCTGGGTGCCGCGCGGGAGATCGCGGGAGCGCCGGAGGGCTGAGCTGGAGACGCTCGTGCAGTCGCCGGAGGTGCACGCGTTCATCCGCGACCGCCTTCAGGCCTACAACGCCGAGCACCCGGCGTCCTCGACGCGTGTGGAACGCGTGGTGCTGCTCGCGGAGCCGCCGTCGCTGGACGCCAACGAGATCACCGACAAGGGCTACGTCGAACCAGCGGGCGGCGCTGGAGCGGCGCAGCGCGTTCGTCGACGGGCTGTTCGCGGAGCGCCCCGGCGCGGAGGTGATCATCTGCCCGTAGGGATGCCGAAGGTCGGGGGCGAGGTCGTCGAGGAGTCCGATTGCCTCGACGGCGTCCTCGGCTTCGAGGTCGTGTCGATCGGGGACGGCGAGGCGGTCGCCCGGTTCCCGGTCGCCGATCGCGTGCGCCAGCGCTTCGGGCTCGTCCACGGCGGCGCGTACGCCGCGTTGGCGGAGATGATCGCCACCGAGGCGACCGTCGCCGTCGTGCACCCGGACGGGTTCGCCGCGATGGGCTCCTCGAACGACACCTCGTTCTTGAAGCCGGCGCGCGGCGACTGGATCACCGCACGCGCTCGCGCCCGTCACCGGGGCCGCACCACGTGGGTGTGGGAGGTCGACCACACCGACGGCGAGGACCGCCTCGTCGCCGTGAGCCGGGTGACGATCGCGGTGCGCCCGCGAGGCTAGCGGGGCTTGGTGACGAGCGCGGTCAGGCGCGTGGCGATCTGATGCGGGAGCACGCGGGACACGAGATGCGTGGCCTTGGCCGTGATCGACGCGGCGACGACCGTCTCGCGCCCGGCCATCAGGGCTTCGAATGCCTGCTGCGCGACGTCGGTCGGTGAGTCCTTCGGCAGCGCCGCCGCGAGCAGCGTGGTCTCCTGGTCGCCCTTGGCGAAGATCGGTGTGTCGGTCGGGCCGGGTTCGAGCACGGTCACGCTCACGCCGTGCTCGCGCAGCTCGTGCCGCAGACCGATCCCGAACGACCGCGCGAACGCCTTGCTCGCGTTGTAGGCCGCCTGGTGCGGGCCGGGGAAGGCGTCGGCGATCGAGGCCGTGATGAGCACCCGGCCGCGGCCGGCCGCGGCCATCTCGGCGGTCAGCAGCCGTGCGAGGTGCACGAGCGAGCGGCAGTTGAGATCGACGAGCTCGAGTTCGCGATCGAGATCGTCGCTGCGGGCGGTGATCCCGGCGTTCAGCGCGAGCGCCGTCACGTGCCGGTGACGGACGTGCGCGTGCAGCGCCTGAACGCCCTCGGGGGTGGAGAGGTCGGCCTGCACGGCCTGCGCGTCGAGCTCTGCCGCGACCCTGTGGATGTCATCGCCGTCCGCGGCCACCACGAGGTCGAACCCGTGCTTGGCGAACGCCTTCGCCAGTTCCAGGCCGATCCCACTCGAGGCGCCGGTCACGACCGCCACTGGCTGGTGCGGTTCCGTCATACGCAAGCCCTACCCATCTAATCGGGCGATGCGCGCTCCTGCAGCGCCAGCTCTTCCAGCCGCGCCAGCGTCTCCGCGTTGCGGACCCGCGTCGCGCAGCTGGAGCAAGGGGTTGTACTTGAGCGGCGTGTAGAGCTGGTCGGGGTCCTCGATGATGCACACGTGCGTCCCACCGTCGCGCGGTTCGAGGATGAGCTCGACGGAAGCCGTGCCGAGCGGGCGTCCCTTGGCCCGCAGCTTCAGCCGCCGCGGCGGCTCGGCCTCGAGCACCTCGGTGTGATCGCTCAACGTCAGCGGACCGAAGCCGATCGTGTGGTGAAGCTTGGTCCCGACCGCCGGAAAGGCGGCGTCGGCGTCGCGGATGACCTTGGAGCCGACGACCCAGTAGCCGTAGGACTCAGGCCGCGCGAGCACGGCCCACACGGCCTCGGGCAGGACGGGCATGAAGCGCTGGTTCTTGGCCACGCTCTGGCCCTACCCAGCGGACGGCGTCTGCCAAGGTGGCGCGTCGCGCTCGAGAACTCGATCTAGTCGCGCGTCTGCAGCAGCGCCTGCTGCAGCGACGTGAACAGCCGCCGCGTGGAGGCGATCTCCGTGCGGTCGGCGCCCGCCCGCACGAGCGTGCGCACCGCCACCTGGCCGAAGCGCTCCAGGAACGCGTGGCGCTCGAGCAGGCTGGCGGCGTGCGAGTGCGCGCGGCGCATCAGCGCGTCCGAGGCCTGCAGCACGGGCGCGTACACGCCCTTCCGGCAGCCCGCGCTCGAGGTTCTCGAGCCAGTCGTCGAGGTCGGCGCGCGCCGAGTCGGAGGCGAACCAGCCGGGCGGGCCCTCGCGATAGACGGCGGAGGCCGCCGCGGCGGTCATCTGGCGCCCGTGCGCGATGACGGACTGGGTGAGCAGCGGCAGCGGCGTCTCGGGCGGGTCGACCGGGCGGACGATCGGGCGCACGCCGCGCTCGGCCGCGAGCCGGCGCACCGCTTCGATCGGGAAGCGGCGATGCCCGCCGGCCGTGCGCACCGCGGGAATCCGCCCCTCGTCCGCCCAGCGGCGCAGGCGTGAAGGGGAGATCCCGAGCGTCGCCGCGGCAGCCTGCAAGGTCATCGGGGCACCGTCCTCGACCTTGAGCGGCTCGACGCGTTCACTCGGCGGTGCGGGGAACGCTTCGAGGATCTCGACCGCATCGTCCAGCCGTTCGATCAGGGCGTCGAGCACGGCCGGGTCGAACTGGCGGCCGCGCTCGGCGCGCAGCGTCTCGATCGCGTCGTCCACCGTTCCGGCGCGGCCGGTAGGGCCGGTCGGTCGTGAGCGCGTCGAACGTGTCCGCGACCGCGACGACCCGTCCGCTGATCGGGATGTCCTCGCCCGACGAGGCCGCGCGGGTAGCCCTTGCCGTCCCAGCGCTCGTGGTGCGTCCAGGCGATCTCCGCCGCCGTTTCCAGCAGCTCCACGCCCGAGCCCCCGAGCAGCGCGCAGCCGAGTTCGGCGTGCTCCTCCATCTCCCGCCGCTCCTGCGGCGGTCAGCGGGCCCGGCTTCGTGACCACCGAATCCGCCACGCCGGCCATGCCGACGTCGTGCAGGCGGCTCGCCACTCGCAGCACATCCACGTCCAGGTCCAGCGCCTCGGCCAGAAGCGCGCTGTACGCACTCACGCGCTGCAGATGGGAACTCGTGGACATGCTCCGGAGAGCCTCGGACATCAACGTACTCCTCGAGAACCTGTCGTGTCGGGCGCTCATGAAGGTCAAGCAACCCAGCGCGGTCATCGCCCGGGCTACGATCCGGACCGTGACGTCCTCAGCCGTGACGGGTTCCACGCGACGACGATCCCCGCGAACGCGGAGGCGGCCGACGTGGCTCCGCGCACCGTCTCGACGTACTTCCCGACGTCTTCTACGAGGCCGCGATCGAGCGCTTCGCGGCCCGGCTCGCGCACCGGCCGGAGGGCATGCCGGTCCACGACGTGATGCGCGAGTGGCTGCTCAGCGAGGACGAGCAGCAGCAGGGCCCACGCGCGGCCTGGTGCCGCCCGGGACGGCGACGACTCGGACTTCGCCCGCCTGCGCGAGACCGCGATCTCTCCGACCCGGACCTCTGGGCCTCCAGCGCCGCTGCATGCTCCCGATGGTCGGGCTCATCGCGCACGGGCTCGCCGACGATCTCGACATCGAGCCGGACTCGCTGCAGCCAGATCGTGGGGAGAGCACGGTCGCGGTCCTGCTCGCCATCAACGCCCGCGCGGCGCGCAGCGGTACGGCCGCGATGGACGAGTTCGACGTGGCGTTCGAGTTCATGCGCGCCCGTCTGATGGCGGACGCGATTGCTGCGACGATGACCGCGTCCGAGCTCCCGGAGCCGCGCTTCGCCCCCGCGAGCGCCGACGCGAGCCACCAGATCGCGCTCGAGCTGCGCCGCTACCTGGAGCGCGAGGGCCTGCGCCCGGGCGACCGGATCGGCACCGAGCAGGAGCTCGCGGCGGAGTTCGGCGTCAGCCGCCCGACGCTGCGGGAAGGCCTGCGGCTGCTCGCCTCCTCGCACCTGATCCGCGTCGGGCGTGGCCGCTCCGGCGGCATCTTCGTCGCCCGCACGCCCGGGCGAGGGCATGAGCCGCAACGTGAGCGAGTCGATCTCGATGATGCTCGCCACCGGAGTCCGTCTCGCTCGACGAGCTGCTCGACGCGCGCATGTTCCTCGAGGTGCCCCTGGCGGGGCTCGCGGCCACGAACGCGACGGACGCGACGGCGGCCGAGCTGCTGGCGGCGATCGAGGAGCAGACCGGCCACGCGCCGGGCACGGCGCCGTTCAACGCCGCGGACACGCGCTTCCACCAGGCGCTCGCGCGCGCGGCCGGCAACGAGCTGCTGCTGTCGTTCACCGACTGGATCCTCGAGGTGCTGCAGCCGCAGCTGATCGAGGAGATCGGCGCCGTCGTGGACGCGGACGAGATCCTGCGCCAGCACCGGGACATCGCGCGTGCCGTGCGTCGCCGCCAGCCCGCGGCGGCGGAGAAGGCGATGCGCGCGCACATCGCCTATCTCCGGTCCGTCCGCAGCTGACTACTTGCGCTCGAAGGCGGCGTCGAACGCGACGTTCGACGGCGAGAAGTCCGTCCGGCGTACGAACGCCAGCGCGTCCGGGGCGCCCCAGTCGCGGTCCATGCCCGAGTCCTCCCACTCGATCGAGAGCGGGCCCTGGTAGCCGATCCGGTTCAGCGCGCGGAACAGCGCCTCGAAGTCGACGTCGCCGTGCCCGGGGGAGACGAAGTCCCAGCCGCGGCCGGCCTCGCCGAAGTTCAGGTGGCCGCCGAGGATCGACGGCGGCCGTCGAGGCGCTTGATCGAGTCCTTGACGTGCACGTGGTAGATGCGGTCCGCGAAGTCGGTCACGAACGCGGCGCTGTCCAGGAACTGGTGCGCGAAGTGGCTCGGGTCGAAGTTGATGCCGAACCCGGGGCGGTTGTCGAGCGCGTCGAGCGTCTTGCGCGTGGTGACGAAGTCGTAGGCGATCTCGGTGGGGTGGACCTCGAGCGCGAACTTGACGCCCTCGGCGTCGAAGACGTCGATGATCGGGCTCCACTGCTCGGCGAACTGCTCGTAGCCGCGCTCGATCTCCGCGAAGTCGTTGGGCGGGAAGCTGTAGAGCATGTGCCAGATCGGCGAGCCCGTGAAGCCGGTCACGGTGGTCACACCGAGCTTGGCCGCCGCGCGCGCGGTGTCCTTCATCTTCTCGGCGGCGCGCTGCTGGACGCCCTCGGGGTCGCCGTCGCCCCACACGTCGGGCGGCACGACGGCCTGGTGGCGGGCGTCGATCGGGTCGGAGATCGCCTGCCCGAGCAGGTGGTTGGCGATCGCCCAGACGTTCAGGCCGTTGCGCTCGAGGATCTCGCGGCGGCCCTTGACGTAGGCGTCGTCCGCGAGCGCCTGGTCGACGTCGAAGTGGTCGCCCCAGCAGGCGATCTCGATGCCGTCGAAGCCCCAGGCGCCGAGCTTCTCGGCGAGCGTCTCGAACGGCAGGTCGGCCCACTGGCCGCTGATCAGAGTGACGGGTCTAGCCATGTGGGGGCGAAGGATATGAGGGGTGGAGCGGGGAGTCTCGAGGGGGCGGCAGCCCCCTCGGCCGTATGTTCGTGACATGCGGATCGCCATCGCGGGTGGAGGACCCGGCGGGCTGTATCTCTCGATCCTGTTGAAGCGGCTGGATCCGTCGCACGAGGTCGTGGTCCACGAGCGCAACGCGCCCGACGACACGTTCGGCTTCGGCGTCGTGTTCAGCGACGAGACGCTGGCCGCGTTCGAGGCCGCCGACCCGGAGTCCTACGCGCAGATCGCGGCCTCGTTCGTGCGCTGGAGCGAGATCGACGTGCACTACCGCGGCGAGGTGGTCACGAGCGGCGGGCACGGCTTCTCGGCCATGGGCCGCAAGGAGCTGCTCGGCATCCTGCAGCGGCGCGCCACGTCGCTGGGCGTCGACCTGCGCTTCCACAGCGAGGTCACCGAGCTCGACGGTGATCTCGTCGTGGCGGCCGACGGCGTGAACTCGACGCTGCGCTCGCACCTACGGCTTCGAGCCGGAGCTGGACCGCCGGCGCGCGACGTACGCCTGGTTCGGCACCGACCACGTGTTCAAGGCCTTCACGTTCATCATCGCCGACACGCCGCAGGGCGTCGTGCAGGTGCACGCGTACCCGTACTCGGACTCCCGCTCGACGTTCATCGTCGAGAGCAGCGGGGTGGAGCTCGACAAGGCGCACTGCGAGGACCTGTTCGGCTACCGCCTGATCGAGAACCGCACGCGCTGGATCAACTTCGTCACCGTCCGCAACCCGGTCTGGCGGCGCGAGAACGTCGTCCTGCTCGGCGACGCGGCGCACACCGCGCACTTCTCGATCGGGTCCGGCACCAAGCTCGCGATGGAGGACGCGATCTCGCTCGCGTGGGCCGTGCGCGAAGGGGACATCGACGCCTACGAGGCCGAGCGCCGGCCGATCGTGGAGTCCACCCAGCGGGCGGCCCAGGGCTCGCTGGAGTGGTTCGAGGGGATCGACCGCTACGTGCACCAGGACCCGCGGCGGTTCGCGTTCAACCTGCTCACCCGCTCGCGCCGGATCACGTTCGGCGAGCTCAAGCTGCGCGACCCGGAGTTCGTCGAGTCGGTCGCGGCCGACCCGCCGATGTTCACGCCCTTCCGGTTGCGCGGGCTGGAGTTGGGCAACCGCGTGGTCGTGTCCCCGATGGACATGTACACGTCCGTCGACGGCACCCCGGGCGACTTCCACCTCGTGCACCTCGGCGCGCGCGCCCTCGGCGGCGCCGGGCTCGTGATGACCGAGATGATCTGCACGTCGGCCGACGGGCGGATCACGCCGGGCTGCGGAGGCCTGTATCGCGACGAGCACACGGCGGCGTGGAAGCGGATCGTCGACTTCGTGCACACGTACTCGCGCAGCGCCATCGGGGCGCAACTCGGGCACGCCGGCCGCAAGGGCTCGACGAAGCTGATGTGGGAGGGCGACAATGAGCCGCTGGAGGAGGGCAACTGGCCGCTGATCGCGCCGTCGCCGATCCCGTGGGACGCCGCACACCAGACGCCGCGCGAGATGACCCGCGCGGACCTGGACGACGTGCGCGCGCAGTTCGTGGCGGCGACGGAGCGGGCCGCGGCGGCAGGCTTCGACCTGCTCGAGCTGCACATGGCCCACGGCTACCTGCTGTCGAGCTTCCTGTCACCGCTGCTCAACGTGCGCGACGACGAGTACGGAGAGGACCGCGCGAAGTTCCCGCTCGAGGTGTTCGCGGCGTGCCGCGCCGTGTGGCCGCAGGACAAGCCGATGTCCGTGCGCATCAGCGCGATGGACTGGGCCGACGGCGGCTTCGACGGCGACGCCGCGGTCGCCCTCGCGCGGCGGCTGCAGGCAGCGGGCTGCGACATCGTCGACGTCTCGACCGGCCAGGTCGTGCCGCACCAGCAACCCGCCTACGGGCGTTCGTTCCAGACGCCGTACGCGGACCGCATCCGCAACGAGGTCGGCTTGCCCGTGATCGCCGTCGGCGCGATCTCGAGCTACGACGACGTGAACACGATCATCCTCGCCGGCCGCGCGGACCTGTGCGCGCTGGCCCGGCCGCACCTGTGGGACCCGCACTGGACCCTGCACGCCGCCGCCGACCAAGGAGTGAACATGGAATGGATCCCGCAGTACCGGTCCGGCGCGCGCGAGCCGCAGACCGGCAAGGACGTGCGCCGGATGCCGCTGCGCCGGTTCGATCAGGTGGTCGTATGAGGACGGTCGTCGTCACCGGCGGCAAGCGGGGGATCGGCGCGGCGATCTCCGCGGCGTTCGCCGGTGACCACGTGATCGCGCTCGGCAGCGCCGACATGGACGTGACCGACGAGGCCGCGGTGGCTTCCGTCCTCGGCGAGCTCGAAGTCGACGTGCTGGTCAACAACGCGGGCGTGTCCTCCAGCGCGCCCGTCCACAAGACCACCTTGGACGAGTGGGAGCGCCAGATCCGCGTGAACGCCACCGGCGCGTTCCTGTGCACGCGCGCGGTCCTGCCGGGGATGCGCGCCCGCGACCGCGGCCGGATCGTGACCGTCGCCAGCGCGGCGTCCGTGCACGGGTCGCGCTACACGAGCGGCTACACCGCCTCCAAGCACGCCGTGCTCGGATTCACCCGCGCGCTCGCGGCGGAGCTCGCGGGGACGGGCATCACCGCGAACTGCGTCTGTCCCGCCTACGTGCGCTCGGACATGACCGACACGACGATCGCCAACATCGAGGCCCGCACGGGCAAGGACGGCGAGGCGGCGCTGGTCGCGATGTCGCCGCTGGGGCGGCTGATCGAGCCCGAGGAGGTCGCGTTCGCGGTCCGGTTCCTCGCCGCCGAGGAAGCGGGGGCGATCAATGGCGAGAGCCTGTTGATGGGGGCGCAGGGATGAGCGAATTCGGCTGGGAGGTGCGCGACGGCGTCGGCTTCGTCACGCTCGTCGGCGCCGAGCGCAAGAACCCGCTGACGTTCGCGTCCTACGCCGCGTTGCGCGATCACTTCCGCGCGCTCGCCGACGACGACGCGGTGGGCGCTGTCGTGATCGCCGGCGAGGCGGGCAACTTCTGCAGCGGCGGCGATGTGCACGACATCATCGGGCCGCTGACCGAGATGGACATGCCCGGCCTGCTGCGCTTCACGCGCATGACGGGCGACCTGGTGCAGGCCATCAAGGGCTGCGGCAAGCCGGTGATCGCGGCCGTCGACGGCGTCTGCGTGGGCGCGGGGGCGATGATCGCGACCGCATCCGACCTGCGCCTCGGCTCGCCGCGCGCGAAGGTCGCGTTCCTGTTCACGCGCGTGGGCCTCGCGGGCTGCGACATGGGCGCGTGCGCGATGCTGCCGCGGATCGTCGGGCAGGGGAGAGCGGCCGAGCTGCTCTACACCGGTCGCTCGATGGGCGCCGCGGAGGCCGAGCGCTGGGGCTTCTTCAACCGGCTGGAGGACGACGTGGAGACCGCGGCGGCGGAGCTCGCGGCGTCGCTGGCCGCCGGGCCGAACTTCGCGCACGCGATGACCAAGACGATGCTCGACCAGGAGTGGGACATGTCGCTGCCGGCCGCGATCGAGGCCGAGGCGCAAGCGCAGGCCATCTGCATGCAGACCAAGGACTTCGAACGGGCCTACCGCGCCTTCCTGGCCAAGGAGCGCCCGGTCTTCGAGGGCGACTGACGTGCTCGACTGGCCGTTCTTCGAGCAGCGTCACCGCGACCTCGCGTGGCGGGTCCCGAACGTCACCGAGACGGGACTCGACGACCGCTGCCGAGCGTTCGTGCGCGGCCTGGCCGACGGCTGGCTGGAGCACACGGTCGCGCAGCCGCTGGACGTGCGCACGTTGTGCCTCGCACGCGAGACCCTCGCCTACCACGATGCGCTCGCCGACTTCGCCTTCGCGATGCAGGGGCTCGGCGCCGGGCCGATCACGCTCTTCGGCGACGACGCGCTGCGCGCCCGGTACCTGCCCGCCGTCGCGGCCGGCGAGAAGATCGCTGCGTTCGCGCTCTCCGAACCCGAGGCGGGCAGTGACGTCGCGGCGATGCAGACGATCGCGCGCGAGAACCGGATCAGCGGCGTGAAGACGTGGATCTCCAACGGCGGGATCGCCGACTTCTACACCGTCTTCGCGCGGGCGCCCGAGGGCATCAGCGCCTACGTCGTCGACGCCGAGCACGTCGAGGTCGTCGAGCGCATCGACGTCATCGCGCCCCACCCGCTCGCAACACTGCGTTTCGACGACGCGCCGGCGACGCCGATCGGCCCGCCCGGGAAGGGGATGCGCGTGGCGCTCGGCACGCTCGACGTGTTCCGCTCGACCGTCGGCGCGGCGGCGCTGGGGTTCGCGCGGCGGGCGATGGACGAGGCGCTCGCGCGCGTGAAGGAACGGCAGCTGTTCGGTGCGCCGATGGCCGAGCTTCCCTTGATCCAGGCCAAGCTCGCCGACATGGCGCTCGGAATCGACGCGAGCGCACTGCTCGTCTATCGCGCGGCCTGGGCGAAGGACAACGGCGCCGAGCGCGTCACCCGCGAAGCGGCGATGGCCAAGCTGCACGCCACCGAGACGGCGCAGCAGGTGATCGACGCCGCGGTCCAGATCTTCGGTGGGCTCGGCGTGACCTCGGGCCAGGTGGTGGAGCGCCTCTACCGCGAGATCCGCGCGTTGCGGATCTACGAGGGCGCGTCGGAAGTGCAGCAGCTGGTCATCGCCCGGGAGGTGCTCAAGTAGATGGACACGTTCGCCCGTGACGGGCTGCCGCCGCGCGAGCAGTGGCCGGATCTGCTGTTGCTGGACCTCCCCGAGCGCGTGAACGCGGCGGAGGAGCTGCTCAAGCACGAGGGCACCGCGATCGCCAACGGCTGGTCGTACGCCGAGCTGGCCGAGCGCGCGGACGCGGTCGCGGGCTCGCTGAACATCGAGCCGGGGGAGCGCGTGCTGCTGCACTCGCCCAACACGCCGGAGGCGATCGCGTGCTGGCTCGGGATCCTGCTCGCGGGCGGGATCGTCGTGGCCACGATGCCGCTCCTGCGGGCGCGGGAGATCGACACGGTGGTGGCCAAGGCGAACGTGACCAAGGCGCTCGTCGCCCGCGACCTGGCGGGCGAGGTCGACGTCATGGACGTGCGCGTGATCGAGGACCTGCCGACCCGCGGCTGGTTCGACGCGTGCGACACGGCCGCCGACGACGTCGCGATCATCGCGTTCACGAGCGGGACCACCGGTGAGCCCAAGGGCTGCGTGCACTTCCATCGCGACCTGCTGGCGTCGTGCGAGACGTTCGCGCGACACGTGCTCAACCCGCAGGTCACGGACGTCTTCAGCGGCTCGCCGCCGATCGCGTTCACGTTCGGGCTCGGCGCCTCGCTGCTGTTCCCGCTCTACTTCGGCGCGTCCACGGCGCCGACTTCGCCGCCGCGGCTGCTCGACACGCTGCGAGGAGCAGCGGGTGACGACGCTCTTCACGGCGCCGACCGCGTACCGCGCGCTGCTCAAGGAGGACCTGCCGGACTCGCTGCACACGTGCGTGTCCGCGGGCGAACCGCTCCCGGCGGGCGTGTCCGATGCGTGGTTCGAGAAGACCGGCATCCGGATCGTGGACGGCATCGGGTCGACCGAGATGCTGCACATCTTCATCGCCTCGCCGGCGCACGAGGCGAAGGCCGGGCTCGTGCGGGCGTCCGGTCCCCGGCTACGAGGCCCGGATCGTCGGCGACGCGATGGAGACGCTCGCGCCCGGCGAGGTGGGCAAGCTGGCGGTGCGCGGTCCGACCGGCTGCCGGTACCTCGACGACCCGCGGCAGAGCAAGTACGTGCGCGACGGCTGGAACCTCACCGGCGACGCGTTCTCGATGGACGCGGACGGCTACTTCTGGTTCCAGGCGCGCACGGACGACATGATCATCAGCTCGGGGTACAACATCAGCGGCTTCGAGGTCGAGGCCACGCTGCTCGAGCACCCGCTCGTGAAGGAGTGCGCCGTGGTCGGCGTGCCCGACGAGGCCCGCGGACACGTCGTGAAGGCGTACGTCGTCACCCGGGAGACGGTGGAGGCCGAAGCGTTGCAGGACTACGTGAAGGCGCGGATCGCGCCCTACAAGTACCCGCGCCGCGTCGAGTTCGTGGACGCCCTCCCGCGCACGCCCACCGGCAAGGTCCAGCGCAACGTCCTGCGGGAGCGCGGATGAGGCGCCTGCAGCCACCGGGTTGGCCTGAGCCGCGGGGCTACGCCAACGGCGTCGAGGCGTCCGGGCGGCTTGTCTTCGTGGCCGGGCAGATCGGCTGGGACGAGACCGGCACGTTCGTGTCCGGTGCGCTCGCCGCCCAGGTCGAGCAGGCGCTGCGCAACGTCGTCGCCGTGCTCGCGGAGGCCGGCGCAGGACCGGAACACGTGGTCCGCTTGACCTGGTATGTCACGTCCCGCAACGAATATCTGGAGACGATCAAAGAGGTCGGCAAGGCGTACCGCTCGGTCATGGGGCGGACGTTCCCGCCGATGTCCGTGGTCGAGGTCAGCGCACTGATGGAGGCGGCGGCGAAGGTCGAGATCGAGGCCACCGCGGTGGTGTGACGGGGATCGTTGCGCGGACATCTGAACTCATTCGACGAAAGTCACCGCGCCGAGTCGCTAGAAGTGGGTTGACTTCCGTCTGTCGGCCGTCATAGGCTTGCGGTTCCGGTTCGTAGGGGTCCTGAGGGGGAGAGAGGGTCGTGAGGAGGAAGACGGTTCTGCCATGGCTGGCGTGCGTCATCGCTGCGCTGATCGCGATTCCCGCGTTCGCGTCCGGCGCCGTCGCCCGCGGCGGAGCCGTTCCGCCTCCGGTGCCCAGCACGCCCGCGGCTGAAGCGACGGTGACCTTCGGGTCGGCCTACGCCGCTCCGGCTCGCTCCGGCGTCGCTGACGGTGCGTTCCTGATCAAGGACAACTACTTCCAGAACGCCGCCGGAACCGACCCCCAGGACAACGTCGTGGAGATCAACGCCGGCGAGAAGGTCTCGTTCAGCCAGATCGAGACGCACCAGCCACACAACGTCGCGTTCGTCGGGGTGCCGCCGACATCCTGCACGCAACTGACGGGCGACCCGATCGACCAGAACACCACCTCGCCGATGCCGGACCTGCCGGGCTTCGGCAGTTGGACCGGCGAGTGCCGGTTCATGACGGGCGGCACCTACAGCTTCGTCTGCGCCCAGCACGCCGAGATGACCGGCATCATCGAGGTCTCCGGCACGGCCACGCCGACGCCGACGCCGACCGTGACGGTCACGCCGACGCCCACGCCGCCGTACAGGTGCGGCCATCGTGGCCAAGGACGGCGGGGCGGAGCCGTACTGGTTCCAGGACGCCTCGAGCACCAGCCCGACGGACAACAGCGTCACGGTCCCGGTCGGCGGGACGGTGAACTTCAGCTACCCGGTCGGGTCGAACTACCACAACGTCGTCTTCTCGGGCAGTCCGGTCGCAGCCGACGTGCGTCCAGACGGCGGGCACCCCCGTCGGCGCGGTGCCGCCACTGCCGACGTTCATCCAGCCGCCGGGCTGGGCGGGCAACTGCACCTTCCCCACGGCCGGCACCTACTCGTTCGTGTGCTCGGCACACCCGTCGATGACCGGCACGGTCGTCGTCCAATCGACGACCGTCCCTGAGACGACGATCAACAGCGGCCCGGGCGGACCGACGAACCAGACGTCGGCGAGCTTCACGTTCTCGTCCAACCAGCCGGCGGCGACGTTCGAGTGCCGGCTGGACACACCGGCGGGCAACGGCACCTACGCCGCGTGCACCTCGCCGGCGGCGTTCACGACGACCACGAACGGCAACTACACCTTCAACGTCCGAGCGGTGCTGGCCGGGACGCCTGATCCCACACCCGCCACCCGAAGTTTCTCGGTCGATACCGGACCACCGGACACGACGATCAACGGCGGGCCATCCGGCACCGTCAACACCACTTCGCAGTCGCTTCAGTTCTCGGGGACGGAAGTCGGCTCGACGTTCCAGTGCCGCCTCGACACGCCGTCCGGCCAAGGCACGTACGCCGCGTGCACGTCACCGCAGGCGTACACGACCACCGCCAACGGCGCCTACACGTTCTTCGTCCGCGCGATCGACGCGGTCGGCAACGTCGACCCGACGCCCGCGTCGCGCACGTTCACCGTCGACACGGTCGCGCCCGACACGACGATCACGGCCGGGCCGACGGGCACGATCAACAACGCGTCGCCGTCGTTCGAGTTCACGAGCACGGAGACGGGTTCGACGTTCGAGTGCCGCCTCGACGGCCCGGGCTCGACGGTCGGCACGCTACGTCGCCTGCACGTCACCGCGCGCGGTCGGCCCACTCGCCGACGGCACGTACACGTTCAACGTCCGCGCCCGCGACGCCGCCGGCAACACGGACGCGACGCCCGCGACCCGCAGCTTCACGGTGTCCACCGCCGTGCCGGACACGTCGATCACCAGCCGGTCCGTACGGGCACGACCAACAGCACGTCCGCGTCGTTCACGTTCACCTCCACGGCGCCGGGCTCGACGTTCGAGTGCCGTCTGGACACGCCCGCGGGCAACGGCACGTTCGCCGCGTGCACGTCGCCGCAGGCGTACACGACGACGGCCAACGGGACCTACACCTTCTCGGTGCGCGCCATCTCGGCCGGCAACCCTGATCCGACGCCCGCGACACGGACGTTCACGGTCGACACCGCGGCGCCGAACACGACCATCGACACCGGTCCGACCGGCACGATCACGACGAACTCGCGCGACGTTCACGTTCTCGTCGAGCGAGACGGGCTCCACGTTCGAGTGCCGCCTGGACACGGGTGCGACGACCGGCACGTGGCAATCGTGCACGTCGCCGCGCATCCTCGGCTCGCTGGCCGACGGCGCGTACACGTTCAACGTGCGCGCCACGGACGCAGCGGGCAACGTCGACGCGTCGCCCGCCACGCGCACCTTCACGGTCGACGCGACGGCGCCGAACACGACGATCGACTCCGGCCCGACCGGCACGATCACGAACGCGTCGCCGCAGTTCACGTTCTCGTCCTCGGAAGCCGGCTCGACCTTCGAGTGCCGCCTCGACGGCCCCGGCTCGGCCACGGGCACCTACGCGCTCGTGCACCTCGCCGCGGACGCTCGGCCCGCTGGCCGACGGCTCGTACACGTTCCTCGTGCGCGCCATCGACGCGGCCGGCAACGTCGACGCGACGCCTGCCTCGCGCGCGTTCACGGTTGACGCCGCCGCACCGGACACGACGATCACGGGCGGCCCGACGGGCACGACGAACAGCACGCTCCGCGTCGTTCACCTTCACGAGCGAGCCGGGCGCGACGTTCGAGTGCCGCCTGGACGCCGCGGCCTTCGCGGCCTGCACCTCGCCGCAGTCCTACACGGCCCTCGCGCAGGGCGCGCACACCTTCGAGGTCCGCGCCCGCGACGCCGCGGGCAACCTCGATCCGACGCCCGCCACGCGGACGTTCACGGTCGACACCGTCGCGCCCGACACCACGATCACCAGCGGGCCGACCGGCACGATCAACACGAACTCGGTCTCGCTGGGCTTCACGAGCGAGGCGGGCGCCACGTTCGAGTGCCGTCTGGACACCGCGGCCTTCGCGGCCTGCACGTCGCCGCAGGCCTACACGAACCTCGCCGACGGCGCGCACACGTTCGAGGTCCGCGCCCGCGACGCCGCCGGCAACGTCGACGCGACGCCCGCGACGCGCACGTTCACGGTCGACACCGCCGCGCCGGACACGACGATCAACACGGGCCCGACCGGCGCGATCAACACCGCGACCGCGGCCTTCACGTTCTCCGGCACCGAAGCCGGCGTCACGTTCGAGTGCCGTCTGGACGCCGCCGCGTTCGCGACCTGCACCTCGCCGCAGACCTACACGAGCCTGGCGCAGGGCGCGCACACCTTCGAGGTCCGCGCCCGCGACGCCGCCGGCAACGTGGACGCGACCCCCGCGACCCGCACCTTCACGGTGGACACGGTCGCGCCGGACACGACGATCGACTCCGGTCCGACCGGCACGATCAACTCCGCTTCGCCGCAGTTCGCGTTCTCCTCCAGCGAGTCGGGCTCGAGCTTCGAGTGCCGCCTCGACGGGCCGGGGTCGGCGACGGGCACGTACGTGAGCTGCACCTCGCCGCGCACGCTCGGCCCGCTGGTCGACGGCACGTACACGTTCCTGGTGCGTGCCACCGACGCCGCCGGCAACGTGGACGCCACGCCCGCCTCGCGCACGTTCACGGTGGAGACCTCGTTCCCGGACACCAGCATCACGAGCGGCCCGACGGGCGCGACCAACAACGCGTCGCCGTCGTTCGCGTTCACCTCGACCAAGCCGGGCTCGACCTTCGAGTGCCGCTTGGACAGCGCGGCGTTCGCGCCGTGCACGTCGCCGCAGGCGTACACGAACCTCGCCCAGGGGGCGCACACGTTCGAGGTCCGCGCCCGCGACAGCGCCGGCAACGTGGACCCGACGCCGGCCTCCCGCACCTTCACGGTCGACACGGCCGCGCCGAACACGACCATCGACTCCGGCCCGACGGGCACGATCGCCACGAACTCGGCCACGTTCGCGTTCTCGGCGAGCGAGACGGGCTCGACCTTCGAGTGCCGCCTCGACGGCCCCGGCGCCGCGACCGGCACCTACGGCACCTGCACCTCGCCGCGCATCCTCGGCTCGCTCGCCGACGGCACCTACACGTTCCTGGTCCGCGCGACGGACGCCGCCGGCAACGTCGACGCCTCGCCGGCGTCCCGCACGTTCACGGTCGACACCACCGCGCCGAACACGACGATCGATTCGGGCCCGACGGGCACGATCGGCGTCACGACGGCGACGTTCACGTTCTCCAGCACGGAGCCGGGTTCGACGTTCGAGTGCCGCCTGGACACGGGCACGTTCACGGCCTGCGCGTCGCCGCAGACCTACACGGGCCTGGCGGCGGGTGAGCACACGTTCGCGGTCCGCGCGATCGACGCGGCGGGCAACGTGGACGCCTCGCCCGCGACGCGCACGTTCACGGTCGACAGCACCGCGCCGGACACGACCATCACGTCCGGCCCGACCGGTCCGACCAACAGCACGAACGCCTCGTTCGCGTTCACCTCCACGAAGGCCGGCTCGACGTTCGAGTGCCGCATCGACGGCGGGACGTTCGCGGCCTGCACGTCGCCGCAGGCCTACACGGGTCTGGCCCAGGGTGAGCACACGTTCGCGGTCCGCGCGATCGACACGGCCGGCAACGTCGATCCGTCCCCGGCGACGCGCACGTTCACGGTCGACACGGCCGCGCCGGACACGACGATCACGAGCGGCCCGACGGGCACGATCACCTCGAACTCCGCGTCGTTCGCCTTCACGAGCGAGCCGGGCGCCACGTTCGAGTGCCGCCTGGACACCGCGGCGTTCGCGGCGTGCACGTCGCCGCAGGCGTACACGAACCTCGCCGACGGCGAGCACACGTTCGCCGTCCGCGCCAAGGACGCCGCCGGCAACGTCGACGCGACGCCCGCCGCGCGGACGTTCACCGTCGCCGTCGTCGCGCCTGCGCCCGACACCACCATCACCGGTGGCCCGTCGGGTCCGATCACCGCCACCACGCAGACGTTCACGTTCACGAGCGAACCGGGCGCCACGTTCGAGTGCCGCCTGGACACGCCGGCCGGCGCGGGCACGTACGCCGCGTGCACGTCACCGCAGCAGTACACCGCGTCCGCGCTGGGCGACTACACGTTCCTCGTGCGCGCCAAGAACGCGGCGGGCACCGTCGACGCCACGCCGGCGACCCGCACGTTCCGGATCGAGGCGATCGTGACGCCGACGCCGACGCCCACCGTCACCCCGACGCCGACGGCGGTCGAGGAGGAGGGCACCGTGTCCGGCACCGTGCCGACGGTGCTCGGGCTCGTCCTGGACGGCACGGCGGCGTTCCCGCCGTTCATCCCGGGTGTCGCCACCGAGTACCAGGCATCGATCGCCGCGCGGATCACGACCTCGGCCGCCACCGCGGAGCTGACCGTCGTCGACCAGGGCGCACAGCCCGGCCGGCTGGTCAACGGGACGCACGCGCTGGTCAACGCGCTCGAGGCGCGTGCCACCAACGCGACGCAGCCCACGGCGGCCTTCGCGCCCATCAGCGCCACGCCGCTGCGGCTGCTCACGTACCCGTCCTACGTCGCCAGCGACCCGGTCGCGATCGGCTTCCGGCAGCGGATCGGGGCCACCGAGCCGCTGTGGGCCGGCGCCTACGAGAAGACCTTGACGTTCACCCTCGCCACGACCCAGCCATGATCGACGCCCTCAAGCACATCCGGACCGGGCGTCGCTCGTTGCTGGCCGCCGTTGTCGCGTGCCTCGCGTGCGCCGCTCCGGCCTCCGCCGACGCGGGCAAGGTGCTCGTGTTCACCGGCACCGCCGGCCCGGCCAACGCCGCCTCCGCACCCGCGGCCGCGGCCGTCCAGGCGCTCGGCGCCGCGAACGGCTTCACCGTCGACGTGACGAGCGACGCCGCGGCGATCAGCGCCGCGAGCCTGTCGCAGTACCGCGCGGTGGCGTTCGTGCACTCCTCGGGCAACGTCCTCGACGGCGGCCAGCAGGCCGCGCTGCAGGACTACGTCACGGCGGGCGGCGGCTTCGTCGGCGTCGGCGAGACGGCCAAGCTGGAAGAGGGCGAGGCGTTCTTCGACACGCTGATCGGCCTCACCGGCGCGAGCCGCACGACCGCGTCGAGCACGAGCCCACAGGACGTCGAGTTCCTGGACCGCGTGCATCCCGCGACCCGCGCGAACCCGCTGGTGTGGAAGGGCCACACGGACACGTACTACAAGTGGGCCGCGAACCCGACCGGGAAGGTGCACACCGTGGCACGCGTGCGCTTCGGCGCGCTGCCCGACGGCACGTCGGTCACCAACGACGCGGTCACGCGCTTCACCGGCTCCGACAACCGGATCCAGCCCCAGAACGAGCGCGCCGTCTCCTGGTGCCGCGACGTCGGCGCCGGCCGCTCCTTCTACACCGCGCTCGGTGGCACGGCCGCCGCGTACGGGGAGCCCGCGGTCACGCGCCAGCTGCTCGGCGCGATCCAGTGGGCCGCCGGCATGTCGCGCGGCAACTGCAAGGCGACGATCGACGCCAACTACGCCGCGACGCGCCTCACGCCGCCCAACCCCGACGGGCTGACGTCGAACACGGGCGAGATCAACGCGCTCGCGACGGCCGCCGACGGGCGCGTGTTCTACTCCGGTCGCGCCACCTGCTTCGCCGGCATGCCGCAGACCACCGACTGGACGATTCCCGGTGTCGGCAAGGGCTGCGGCACGATCCACGTGCTCGACCACGGCTCCGATGCCAGCGCGCCAAGATCGCCAAGGTCGCGGAGCTCGAGGTCTTCGGCGCGCGCGGCGAGAGCTCCGAGCACGGCCTGCTCGGCCTCACGCTCGACCCCGACTTCACCACGGGCCGCCCGTACCTCTACGTCCAGTACCACCCGTACGGCAAGGGCGAGGGCGGCAGCGGCGACGTCCGACCCCGCCAAGCAGCTCGGCCCGGGCCTGGACCGGCTCGCGCTCATGGGCGAGCGCCGCCTCTCGCGCTTCACCTTCGACCCGCAGACCAAGACGCTCGTCGCCGGGTCCGAGCGGGTGATCTTCCACTGGATGACCCAGGTCTACAGCGCCTCCCGCCTCGGCGGCGCGATGGACTGGGACTCCGAAGGCAACCTCTACATCGCCACCGGCGACACGATCGACGGCGCGACCAACGCCTACCGCGGCGGCTACACGAACGCGCACCCGGAGCACACCGTCCCGGGGACCGGGGCCGAGGTCACGATCAGCGACGCGCGCGGCACCGCGGCCAACACGAAGGCGTACGAGGGCAAGGTGCTGCGGATCACGCCGCTCGCCGACCCCGGCCCGGTGCCCGGCCTCGACAAGACCTACACGATCCCCGGCGCGGACGCCCCGAACGGCCCGAACCTGTTCCCGCTCGACGACAAGCTCAGCAAGCCGGAGATCTTCGCGATGGGCGTCTCCGACGTGCGCTCGCTCGACATCGACTCCAAGACGGACACGATCTCCGCCGCCTGGACCGGCACCGAGCAGCAGAACAACTCGGTCCAGTGGGGTCCCGCGAAGACCGAGACCGCCGCCCTGCATCACGGGCGCCGGCAACTATGGCTGGCCGTACTGCGCCGCCGGCAACCGCTTCAGCTACCGCGCGACGCTGCCGGCCATCGGTGGCGGCGGCGCGGCCAACCTCGGCTGGCCGGACACCCCGCGCGGCACCGTCCGCGGTGGCGCCGACAACGACGACGGCGCGCCCAGCGCGTTCTGGAAGTGCTCGTCGGCGGACCAGATCCCGAACGACTCGCCGTTCAACACCGGCCGCGAGCTGATTCCCGCGCCGCAGCCGGTCAACGTCTGGTACGGCCCGCAGGGCGGTTGCTACGACTTCCCGCGCAACGCCAACGGCGTCGCGGTCTACAACGACACCGAACACCAGCAACGGCCTGGACACCGCGCGCCGCTGCCCGTGGGCGCTCGGCGGCACGCCAGTCGGTGGTGAGCGGCGGCACCTACCGGCGCCCGGCGCAGGCGAAGGCCGGCTCGTGGCCCGCCTACTGGGACGGCCGCTGGTTCCTCGCCGACTTCGCGGGCGCCGGCAACGTGCGCCACGCGCTGCTGATGGACCCGGAGACCGAGGCCGCAGGCGGCCAGCCCGTCGCGGCCGACTCGCTGTACGGGATCATCCCGGCCGCCCTGCTCGGGGCCCACCGGATGATCGACCTGGACTTCGGAGCCGACGGCGCGCTGTACGTCGCGGCCGCGTCGGGCTCGCGCCTCGGGCTCGGCAGCTCCACCGGCGTGTGGCGGTTCAGCTACACCGGCGGCGCCGACACGCCCGGACCGGACCCGCGCTACGCGATCCGCCCGGACACGGCCACCGTGGACTTCGACGCCGGGCGCTCCGGCGGCGTCGGCTACGAGTGGACGTTCTCCGACGGTGCCACCGCGACCGGCGAGCGGGTCACGCACACGTATCCCGACGACGGACCGGTGACGGCGACGTTGACCGTCATCTACGCCGACGGCGAGCGGGTGAGCAAGACGATCGCGTTCGAGATCCCGCCGCTGCCCAACGCGGAGGAGGGCGTCGACATCGTCGCGACGGTCCCGCTGACGTTGGGCCTCAAGCTCGGCGCGCCGGCCGCGTTCGCGCCGATGATCCCGGGCGTGACCGCCACCTACACGGCGTCCACCACCGCGACGGTGATCTCCACCGCGGGCTGCGGCGCAGCTCACCGTCACCGACCGCAACGCGGCCTCGCCGGGCCGCCTGGTCAACGGCGCCGCGGTGATGCCGCAGGCGCTGCGGGCCCGCGCCGGGCACCACGGCCGCCTACGCGGCGGTGTCCGGCACGCCCCTGACCCTGGCGACGTGGGCGACGCCGATCGCCAACGCCGTACTCACGCTGGGCTTCCAGCAACCCGTCGCGACCACCGACGCGCTCCGCGCCGGCCAGTACGCGAAGACCCTGACGTTCACGCTCTCCACCACCACGCCATGAAGCGCTCACTGCCCTGGATCATCTGCGCGCTGCTCGCTCTCGTGTGCGCCCCCGCCCTCGCCCTCGGTGGCGCGGCTGACCCGCTGCCGGTCGCCAACATGGTCGTCTCCGACAGCGGCTTCCGCGACGCCGACGGCACCGATCCGCAAGACCGGACGGTGGACATCGTCGTCGGCGGGCGCGTGAACTTCAGCTACCCGGCCGGCACCGGCGAGTACAACGTCGTGTGGGATCGCGGGAGCCTGGAGCCCGCCACCTGCGTGCAGACCGCCGGGCCCGTCTGGGGCTACGGCACGACGCTGCCGTGGTGGACGCAGGGCCCCGGTTGGGCCGGCTACTGCACGTTCACGGCGGCGGGGACGTACACCTTCCACTCCGGCGTGAACCCGGACGCCTTCAAGGGCACGGTCGTCGTCCACGCCGAGGGCACGCCCACGGCGACGCCCACCGTCACCGCACCCCGACGGCCACGCCGACGACCGCGCCGACGACGGCGAAGATCTCCGCGCACGACACGGCGACCCCGCTGCGCAACTGGTTCCAGGACGCGGCCGGCACCGACACCAACGACAGCACGGTCACCATCCAGGCGGGCGGGAAGGTCACCTTCGACTATCCGAGCGGCTCCAACTTCCACAACGTGGACTTCCGGACCGCGTCCAAGCCCGCGAGCTGCGTCAAGACGAAGCTGTCGCCGACGGTTCCGCTCCCGGACAACGACCAGGTGGCGCCGATGCCCGACTTCGCGCAGCCGCCCGGCTGGGAGGGCGAGTGCACGTTCGCCACGCCCGGTACCTACGCGTTCGTGTGCGGGACGCATCCCGTCGAGATGACCGGCACGGTCATCGTCACGGCGGCCACCGAGCCGACGCCCACGCCCACGCCCACCGCGACGCCGACGGCCACCCCCACGGCCACGCCGACCGTGGTCCCGACGGTTGCGCCCGGCCGGCCGGGCATCCTGGCCAAGGACCGCACCAGTCCGACGGCCAGGAACTGGTTCCAGGACGCCGCGAGCAGTGACGAGAACGACCACTCGGTCTCGGTCGCGCCCGGCGGGACCGTGGACTTCAGCTACCCGGCGGGCGCGAACGTCCACAACGTGGTGTTCGTGAACGCCCCGACGTCGTGCGTGCAGCGGACGGGCATCGCGATCCTCCCGGCGCCGCCGCTGCCGCAGTTCTCGATGCCTCCGGGCTGGTCGGGCGAGTGCACGTTCAACGACGCGGGCGTCTACACGTTCGTGTGCATGGCGCACCCGGAGATGGAGGGCCGTGTCGTCGTCGGTGACGGCACAGAGCCGACCCCGACGCCCACGCCGACCGCGACGCCGGAACCGCCGCGCGACATCGTGCCGGCGCGGGTGCCGAAGCCGTGGGCCGCGATCGACAAGCCCAAGACCGCGCAGATGACGGTGGCCAAGTTCCTCGAGAACAAGCTGACGGTCACGTCCCGCTGCGTCTCCGCGGGCACGGGCACGATGACGATGTCGGTCGGCAACCAGCTCGCCGCCAAGCGGCTGCGGGTCAAGGCCAAGAAGCGCCAGACCACGTTCGAGCTCTCGACGGCCGACGCGACCTGCAACCAGTACGGCCGCTTCACCGTCAAGCTCAAGCCGAACGCGCAGGCCCGAAAAGCCTTGAAGGACTACAAGCAATCGTTGCCGGTGACGCTCACGCTCAGGCTCGCCGGACCGATCGGAACCACCACCGCTGACACGGTCGATCACGTTGAAGGGCAAGGGGCGGCGCTGATGGACTGGGAACGTGACGGAATGACCCGGCGGTCGGCGCTCTACCACAGCGCCGGCGCCCTCGCCCTGGTCTGCTCGTTCGATTTCGACAAGCGCGCGACGGCCGCGCGCGGCAAGACGAGCGCGAACCTGCGCTCGCAGCTCGCGAGCCCGTTCGAGCCGTTCCAGCGCGATCTGCCGATCCCGGCGGTCGCGCGGCCGGTGAACGCGACCAGGAAGCTCGAGGAGTACGTCCTGACGATGCAGCCCGGGACGGCGGACATCCTGCCCGGCCTGCAGACGCCGATCCTCGGCTACAACGGGAGCTTCCCGGGGCCGACGATCAAGGCCCGGCGCGGCCGCGAGGTCCAGGTCCTGCAGCGCAACCAGAGCGGCCGTGCGCTGAACGTGCACCTGCACGGCGGCGTGACGCAGCCGCAGTTCGACGGGCACCCGCACGACGCGATCCCCGCGGGCGAGCAGCGGCTCTACAAGTACCCGAACGTCGCGCACTCCGCGACGCTCTGGTACCACGACCACGCGCACGGTGAGACGGCCCAGACGCTGTTCGCCGGGCTCGCGGCGTTCTACCTGCTCGAGGACCCGGACGACAAGCACCTGGACCTGCCGCAGGGCGACTACGACGTGCCGCTGATGATCACGGACCGCTCGTTCAACAAGGACGGCTCGTTCCGCTATCGCCTGGATCTGGACCGTGGCTTCCGCGGCGACACGATCCTGGTCAACGGGGCCGTCGCGCCGCGGATGAAGGTCGAGCGCCGGCTGTACCGGCTGCGCTTCCTCAACGCGTCCAACGCCCGCGCCTACCTGCTCAAGCTCGGCAACGGGCGCGACATGATCCAGATCGGCTCCGACGGCGGCCTGCTGCCGGCGCCGGTCAAGCGCAAGGAGATCCCGCTCGAGCCCGCCGAGCGCGTCGACGTGATCGTGGACTTCCGCCAGTTCGGCGTCGGCTCGAAGGTCATCCTGCACAACGAGGGCGGCGAGCCGTCGACCAGCGCGGTGATGCGCTTCGACGTCGTCCGCGGCAGCGCCGAAGAGGCACGCATCCCGAAGCTGATGCGCGAGGAAGAGGAGCTGCCGGAGGTCAACGCCGAGCGTTCCTGGCCGCTGACCTTCCAGGGCCTCGCCGGCGGCGCGTCGGTGTGGCAGATCGGGGGCGGCGGGTTCAGCGAGATGCGGATCGACTGCCGTCCGCGCCAGGGCTCCACCGAGCTGTGGACGTGGCGCAACCTGTCCAACCGCACCCACCCGATGCACATGCACGGGTACCACTTCAAGATCGTCAGCACGAACGGCAAACCGCCGCATCCGGGCGACCGGGGGTGGAAGGACACGGTCGCCGTGTACCCGAACGAGACCGTCGTCGTGCGGCCGTACTTCGACTACTACGCAGGCCTGTACGTGTTCCACTGCCACGCTGCCGAGCACGGCGACATGTCGATGATGGGCCAGATGGAGGTCGTGGCGTGAGGCGGCTCTTCATCGCGGTGCTGGCGGCCTTCTTGCTGATCCCGGCGACCGCCGAGGCCGCGGTCACGCGCTTCGTGCAGGCCTACGACTCGCCGTCCTTCCGCACCGTGTGGTGGCCGGCGACGCTGCCGGCGCAGGTCGGCGACACCGTCACGTGGCGGCTGACGCAGCCGGGCAACCCGAACGCCGCGGTGCACGACATCTGGCTCGTCCCACCGGGCGTTGCCGCGCCCGGGACCCGGCTCGGCGCGTCCTATGAGGTGCCGACCGCCAGCGCGGTCATGGACACCGCCGGCGCCTACCAGTTCTACTGCTCCATCCACGGTGGCCTCGCCCCGGGCGGGATGAACGGCGTGGTCAACGTCGGCACCGCTGATCCGGGTCCGCCCGTGGACCCCGGCAAGCCGTGGGAGACCGGCGAGGAGCCGCCCGACCCGAACGCGCTGGTCAACGACACGACGGCGCCGACCGTCTTCGAAGAGGGCGACAACATCCCGCCCACGCTCGAGCTGCTGAAGGCCACACCGACCGAGAAGGGCGCGCGCGCCCGAGTCGAGGTCGAGGAGCCGGTGGTCGTCACCGTGCGCCTCAAGAAGGGCAAGAAGATCGTCGCCACCAAGCGCGTCGACGGTCGAGGCGCCCGGGCAAGCTGACCGTCAACGTCAACCTGCCCAAGCGTTTGCAGACCAAGGCGGCGCGGTACCGGCTCCAGGTCTGGGCGACCGACGGCGTGGACCTCGACTCCCCGATCAGCGCGGCCTGGATCGACTTCAAGCCCTAGCCGAAACTCGGCGCACTTTTGCGTTAGAAACCGGCAAAAGCGGGTATCCCGAGTGGAGTCTGTTTCTTCCGGGAGGGGGTCCCCGTTGAATCGCCGCAGGAAGAGAGTTCTGCCATGGCTCGTCAGCGCCATGGTGGTTGCCGTGTTCATTCCCACGTTCGCGTGGGGTGAGAGTCAAGCCGGGCCGGCGCCGAGCGCCAACGCTGGGTTCGTGGCCCGCGACGGGTCCGAAGCGCCGTATCTCTGGTTCCAGGACGCCGCGAGCAGCGACGTAAATGACCACGACGTGACGATCTCCGCGGGAGGGACCGTGGCGTTCGCGTTTGGCGAGGGTGACGGACAGTCGCCTCACAACGTGAGGTTCAACACCGCGCCGACGTCCTGCGTCCAGACGGCCGGCGTCGTCTACGGCGCGGTCCCGCCGCTGCCGACCTACCCCCAGCCGCCAGGCTGGGCCGGGGAATGCCGGTTCAACGCGCCAGGCACCTACACGTTCTACTGCGAGGCCCATCCCCAGATGGTCGGGACGGTGGTGGTCCAAGGAACGGCGACGGCCACGCCGACTTCGACACCGACGGCCACGCCGACGTCGACACCGACGGCCACGCCGACTTCGACACCGACGGCCACGCCGACTTCTACACCAACGGCAACACCGACGACCACGCCGCCGGCGGCCACGCCGACGCCCGGCTCGCCGGCCGCCGCGACGGCCACACCGGCGGCGACGCCCGTGCCCACGCCGGTGCCTCAGGCCAAGCCGACGGCGAGCCTCGACAAGCCCAAGACCACGAAGCTCAAGACGTTCGTCAAGAGCGGGCTGAAGGTCAGTGGCAAGTGCACGTCCGGGGTCTCGGGCAAGGTCACGCTCGCGCTCTCGAAGGCGAACGCGAAGAAGCTCAAGCTCAAGGGCACGACGCTCGCCACCGCCACCACGAAGTGCAGCGGTGGCAAGCTCGCGGCCACGCTCAAGCCGACGTCCGCGGCCAAGAAGGCGCTCAAACGTCAGAAGAAGGCGTTGAAGGCCTCGCTCACGCTCACCGTGGGCAGCGCCACGTCCAAGGCCAGCGTCACCTTCAAGTAAGCGAACCGCCGTCTCGTGCGTCGGCCCCCACGCGCAGTGGGGGTCGACGGCAACGGGTCCAGCGAGCCGGCCGCCGTGATCAGCAGGCGTGATCGTGAGGCCACGAACGGTCGTTGTACATCCGTCGCGCGACACGCCAGGCTGCCGGGATGCGCTCCGAGATCACCGTCGACGGCATCCCGATCAGCTTCCTGTCCGCGGGCGAAGGCCCGCTGGTGCTGCTGCTCCACGGCACCTACTGGAGCCGCGTGTGGGCGCCCATCATGTCTACGGTCGCCAAGCACGGCGTGCGCGCGGTCGCCGTGGACTTCCCGGGTGCGGGCCGCTCCGGCGGGCGGCTCACGCTCGAGACGGCCGCGGTGCCGGCGCTCGCGACGTGGGTCGAGCGTTTCGCGGACGCATTGGGCGCGGGCGACGAGCTGCTCGTCGCCGGCCACGACATCGGCGGGGCGGTCGCCCAGCACCTGGCGGTACACGCTCGGCGCACGGTGCCCCGGTTCGCGCTCGTGAACTCGGTGACCTACGACTCCTGGCCCGTCGACGGC
Organism: uncultured beta proteobacterium; assembly: GCA_963707815.1. Classification (GTDB taxonomy): domain Bacteria; phylum Pseudomonadota; class Gammaproteobacteria; order Burkholderiales; family Casimicrobiaceae; genus VBCG01. Next base: position 87,108 of record CAVPRK010000009.1, on the reverse strand, counting down.
GTCAAGCGGTTCCGCGACCCCGACGGTGGCTGCGGCGGTCACCGTCGAGGAGCTGCTCGAGTGGCGCAAGCGCGCCCTGTATGTCGCCTTCGGCCGCATGTCCGAGGAGCGCGAGCTGGCCGACTACCTGTCCCCGTGGCACGACCCGGAGAAGGCGCAGTCGTGGCTCGCCCTCGCCGGTGCCGCCGACTCCAAGTACACGGAGCAGCTCGTGCAGTCCTCCGTGCCCAAGCTCCTCGTCTGGGGCGAGGACGACCCCTTCCAGCCGATCACCTACGCCGAGCGCTTCGCGGCGACCGAGCCCAACACGGAGCTCATCCGGATCCCGAACGCCGGCCACATCCCGATGGAGAACGACCACCGGGCGGTCGGCGACGCGCTCGGGCGCTTCTTCAGCGCCCGATCTCCGTCCTGACGTCCAGCAGCTCGGGGAAGAACGTCAGGTCCAGCGCGGCGCGGAGGAACCCGACCCCGGAAGACCCGCCGGTGCCGCGCTTGTAGCCGATGATCCGCTGCACGGTCTTCATGTGCCGGAAGCGCCAGAGCTGGAAGCTCTCCTCGACGTCCACGAGCGCCTCGCACATCTCGTAGGCCTCCCAGTCGCGCTTGGGCGCGTCGTAGATGGCCTTGAACACGGGGAGGAGGTCCTCGCGGCGGCGGTGCGGCTCGGAGAAGTCGCGGTCGAGCAGGTCCTCGGGCACCTGGTAGTCGCGCCGGGCGAGGTGGCGCAGGAACTCGTCGTACAGCGACGGCGCTTCCAGCACCGCTGTCAGTCGCGCCTGGTCGTCGCCCGAGTGCGCGAACACCTCGAGCATCTGCCGGTTCTTGTTGCCGAGCTGGAACTCGATGATCCGGTACTGCAGCGACTGGAAGCCGGACGCGTCCCCGAGCACGCCGCGGAACTTCACGTACTCGGACGGCGTGAGCGTCGCCAGCACGCCCCACTGCTCGAACAGCTGGCGCTGGATCTGCTTGACCCGCGCCAGGCCCTTCTGTGCAGGCCCGAGATCGTCGATCGACAGCGCCGTGAGCACCGCGTCCAGCTCGTGGATGATCAGCCGCATCCACAGCTCGCTCGTCTGGTGCTGCACGATGAAGAGCAGCTCGTCGTGGTGCTCGGGCTCACTGAGCGGGACCTGGGCCGAGAGCAGCCGGTCCAGGTGCAGATAGCCGGCGTAGGTCTGGCGGTCCCGCAGGTCGCGGGTGACGCCCGCCTCGACCTCGCGCAGATTGTCGGAGCTCACAGCGCCGCCAGCTCCTCGCGCATGTAGTCCAGCAGCGTGTCCACGTCGGGCATCTGGTCGCGGTCGGCGACGATCCCGAAGTCCATGTGCCCCATGTAGCTCATCACCGTGATGTTGAGCCCCATACCGTCGAGGATGACCGACACCGGGTAGTTGGCCATCAACTTGGCCCCGGCCATGTAGAGCGGGAACTGCGGGCCGGGCACGTTGGAGATGACCAGGTTCCAGGCGCTGCGCCCCGCCCGGAACGTCGAGAACGCGAACGTCAGCCGCGCCGCCCGGGCGAAGACCGCGGGCGGGATGAAGTTGTTCGCGTCCTGGAGCAGCATCGCGGGCAGCGCGCCGCGGCGCTCCTTCATGTCCGACAGCGCCTCGTGCGTGCGCTGCAGCCGCTCGGTCGGGTCCTCGACGTCGGTGTACAGCGGCGCCGCCATCAGGAGGATCCGGTTGCCGTAGGTGCCGAACTGATCGCCGGTGCGCACGCTCACCGGCACCTGCGCGACGAGCGGCACGTCCGGGAGGTCGTCGTGCTCGATCAGCCACCGCCGCACCGCGCCGGCGACCACGCTCACCACGACGTCGTTGACGGTCGTCCCGTGCTTGTTCTTGGCCGCTTTGAAGTCGTCGAGCTGGAGCTGCCCGAACGCGAACCGCCGGTGCGGCGAGATCCGCCCGCTGAACTTCGTCTTCGGCGCCACGAGATCCGGCCGGTCCACGCCGTCGCGCACGAACTTGGCCGCCACGCGCGACACGGTGCCCATGCCCGGGAAGACGCCGAACGCGGTCTGGTCGAGGTTCGGGATCGCCTTCGGAATCGCCTTGAGCATCCGGAACGGGTAGCGCGGCAGGCCCATCAACCCGAGCCCGAGCATCTGCGCCGTCGACGGCGACGGATCCGCGAGATCCTCGTCGGGCGGCTCCACCTCGCGGCCCTCGGGCGTGAGGTCCAGCAGCAGCGCCATGATCTCGGCGCCGCTGAGCCCGTCGATCACGGCGTGATGGATCTTCGTCAGCACGGCCACGAGCCCGGACTCGTGCCCTTCGATCACGTACAGCTCCCACAGCGGCCGCGCGCGGTCCAGCGGCCGCGCCATGATCCGGGCCACCTGGTCGGCGAGCTGCTGGTCGGTGCCCGGTGACGCCAGCGCCATCTCGCGCACGTGGTAGCCGAGGTCGATCTCGGCCTCCTCGACCCAGTACGGGTGATCGAGCCCGAGCGGCACCTCGGCGAGCCGCCAGCGCAGCGGCGGCAGCTGCGTGCCGCGCTCGGAGATCAGCCGCGTGACCTCACCGCACCCGAACGAACCGCCGGGCGCGGTGGATGCGTCGAGCATGGCCAGGCTGCCGACGTGCCCCGTCTGGTGTGCGTTTTCCAACGCGAGGAACTGCGCATCGAGGCTCGTCAACTGCCGCATGCGCGCACCCTATCTGCCGCAAGTGCAATGGTTCGCCGCGTGAGCCCCTCCGCCGGCACCCGTCCAGACCCGTCCCAGCTCGTCGATCTCGAAGAGTTGCACGCCGCATATCGCCGCAAACCGATCCGGCCCCGTGTCCTTCGGGACGTCCGGCCACCGCGGCACCTCGCTCAAGGGCACGTTCACCGAAGCCCACGTCCTGGCCATCAGCGAGGCGATCGCGAGGCACCGAAAAGCGGCGGGGATCACCGGGCCGTTGTTCGTCGCGCGTGACACGCACGCGCTGTCGGAGCCCGCGTTCCACACGGCGGTGAGCGTCTTCTCGTCCCACGGCCTCGACGTCCGCGTCGACGCCGACGAGGGCTACACGCCCACGCCCGCGCTCAGCCACGCGATCCTCACGCACCCCGGCAGCGACGGCATCGTGCTCACGCCGAGCCACAACCCGCCCGAGGACGGCGGCTACAAGTACAACCCGCCGTCCGGCGGCCCGGCCGGCACCGACATCACGAAGGCGATCGAGGGCGTCGCGAACGAGCTGCTGGCCGAGACGAGCCGGATTGCGACGGCCTCGGCCAAGACCACGGCGCACGACTACGTGTCCGCGTACGTCGACGACCTCCCCAACGTGATCGACATCGACGCCATCCGGGAGGCGAACGTCCACATCGGCGCGCACCCGCTGGGCGGCGCGTCGGTCGCGTACTTCAAGGCCATCGCCGAACGCCACCAGCTCAACCTCGAGGTCGTCAGCGAGGAGGTCGACCCGACGTTCCGGTTCGTCCCGCTCGACCACGACGGCAAGATCCGGATGGACTGCTCGTCGCCGTACGTGATGAGCGGTCTGATCGAGTACAAGGACCGGTTCGACGTCGCCGTCGCCTGCGACCCGGACGCCGACCGCCACGGCATCGTCACGCCGAGCGCCGGCCTGCTGAACCCGAACCACTACCTCGCGGTCGCCATCCACTACCTGTTCGGCGGCGCGCGCGACTGGGGGCAGGACGTCGGGATCGGCAAGACGCTGGTCTCCTCGACCATGATCGACCTGGTCGCGCAGGACCTCGGGCGTACGCTCGTCGAGGTGCCGGTCGGCTTCAAGTGGTTCGTGGACGGGCTGATCGACGGCACGCTCGGCTTCGGCGGCGAGGAGAGCGCCGGCGCGTCGTTCCTGCGCAAGGACGGCACGCCCGTGGTCGACCGACAAGGACGGCATCCTGCTCGCGCTGCTGGCCGCGGAGATCACGGCCAAGACCGGCAAGGACCCGGGGCAGCACTACCAGGAGCTCACCGCAGCGTCACGGCGCGCCCGCCTACAAGCGCGTGGACTCGCCGATCGACGCCGAGCGCAAGGCGAAGCTCCTCGAGCTCGAGCCGGAGGACATCACCGCGAAGACGCTCGCGGGCGACGAGATCACGGCGGTGCTGACGAAGGCGCCGGGCAACGACGCGGCCATCGGCGGCGTGAAGGTCACGACGGACAGCGGCTGGTTCGCGGCCCGCCCGTCCGGCACCGAGGACATCTACAAGCTCTACGCGGAGAGCCTGAAGGGCGAGGATCACTTGCAGCAGATCATCGAGGAAGCCAGGGGGATTCTCGGATGAGCAAGGTGTTGACCATGGTGCTCGCCGGTGGCGAGGGCAAGCGGCTGGCGCCGCTCACGGCGGACCGGGCCAAGCCGGCCGTGCCGTTCGGCGGCAACTACCGCCTGATCGACTTCGCGCTCTCGAACCTCGTCAACGCGAACTTCCACCAGATCGTCGTGCTGACGCAGTACAAGAGCCACTCGCTGGACAAGCACGTCACGACCACGTGGCGGCTGTCGCCGCTGCTCGGCAACTACGTGACGCCCGTGCCCGCGCAGATGCGGCTCGGGCCGCGCTGGTTCGTGGGCAGCGCCGACGCGATCTACCAGAACTACAACCTGATCGCCGACGAGCGGCCGGAGCACATCATCGTGTTCGGCGCCGACCACATCTACCGCATGGACCCGCGGCAGATGCTCGAGCAGCACATCGCGAGCGGCAAGGGCGTGACGGTGGCGGCGCTGCGCGCGCCGATCGACCAGGCCGACCAGTTCGGCGTGATCGAGACGGCCGCCAACGGGCGCGACATCGCCCGCTTCCGCGAGAAGCCCAAGGACGCGGTCGGCCTGCCCGACTCGCCGGACGAGGTGTTCGCCTCGATGGGCAACTACATCTTCTCCACCGAGGCGCTGATCAGCACCGTCTCCGCCGACGCGGCGGACGAGACGTCCAAGCACGACCTGGGCGGCAACATCATCCCCGCGCTCGTGGCGCAGAACGACGCCCAGGTCTACGACTTCTCGAGCAACGAGGTGCCGGGCGCGACGGACCGCGACCGCGGCTACTGGCGGGACGTCGGCACGCTCGACGCCTACTACGACGCGCACATGGACCTCATCTCGGTCCACCCGATCTTCAACATGTACAACCACGACTGGCCGATCCACACGTGGCCGGGGATCACGCAGCCGGCCAAGTTCGTGTTCGACGAGGAAGACCGACGGGGGCAGGCGATCGACTCGATGGTCTGCGCGGGCGTGGTCATCTCCGGCGGCACCGTGCGCCGTTCGATCCTCTCGCCGCTCTCGTACGTGCACTCGTACTCGCTCGTGGAGGACTCGATCCTCATGCACGAGGTCGAGATCGATCGCAACGCGGTCGTGCGCAAGGCGATCCTCGACAAGAACGTCTACGTGGGCGAGGGCGTGGAGATCGGCGTCGATCCCGAGAAGGACCGTGAGCGCTTCCACGTGTCCGAGGGCGGCATCGTCGTGATCCCCAAGGGCATGCGGGTCACAGAATGAAGGTCGCCCTCTTCACCCGCGAGTACCCGCCGGAGGTCTACGGCGGCGCGGGCGTGCACGTCGAGTACCTCGCGCGCGAGCTGCGCGCGTTCGAGGACGTCACCGTGCACGGCTGGGGTGTCGGCGACGTGCCGCACACGGCGTGGGACGCGCTGTCGGGCGACGCGCCGGCGCTGGCCGCGTTGCGCTCGCTGTCGATCGACCTGACGATGGCCGCGGGCGCACAGGACGTCGGACATCGTGCACACCCACACGTGGTACGCGCAGTACGGCGGGCACCTGGCGAAGCTCGTGTGGGGCATCCCGCACGTCGCCACCGTGCACTCGCTGGAGCCGCTGCGGCCGTGGAAGGAGGAGCAGCTCGGCGGCGGCTACCGCCTGTCGTCGCTACGCCGAGAAGACGGCGCTGGAGCACGCGGACGCCGTGATCGCGGTGTCCAACGGGACCAAGGGCGACATCCTGCGCGTGTATCCGGACATCGACCCCGACCGCGTGCACGTGATCTACAACGGGATCGACACCGACGAGTACCAGCCGGACCCGGACGACCGACGTGCTGGAGAAGTACGGCATCGACCCGGCCAAGCCGTCGGTCGTGTTCGTCGGCCGGATCACGCGCCAGAAGGGCGTCGTGTACCTGCTCGAGGCCGTCAAGCAGTTCGCGCCCGACGCCCAGCTCGTGCTGTGCGCGGGCTCGCCGGACACGCCCGAGCTCGGCGCGGAGATCGCGGCGCGCGTCGAAGACCTCAAGGCCACCCGCGAGGGCGTGTTCTGGATCGAGGAGATGATCCCGAAGCCCGAGGTCATCCAGCTGCTCAGCCACGCGACGGTGTTCGCGTGCCCGTCGATCTACGAGCCGCTCGGGATCGTCAACCTGGAGGCGATGGCGTGCGAGGCCGCGGTCGTGGCCACCGCGACGGGCGGGATCGTCGAAGTGGTCGTGGACGACGAGACCGGCTTCCTCGTCCCGATCGAGCCGGGCGACGACGGCACGGGCGCGCCGCGCGACCCGGCGGTGTTCGCCGCCGACTTCGCGGCACGCGTGAACGAGCTGATCGCCGACCCGGCGCGGGCGAAGGCGATGGGCGTCGCGGGCCGCAAGCGTGCGGTCGAATCCTTCGCCTGGCCGGCGATCGCGCAGCAGACGTCGGAGCTGTACCGCCAACTTAAAGGGGCCAGGCCCCTTTAAGTTCAGCGCCCGAGCGTGCGCATGAAGTCGTGCGAGCGCTCGCGGGCGGCCGCCGACGAACTCGCGGACCTGCGCGAGGCCGGCGCGGAGCTCGGGGTCGCCGTAGGTGACGGGCATCATCGAGTCCTGGAGCTCGATCAGGCGCTCTTCGCCCTCGTCGATCGCTTCGATGGCGCGGTCGAGGTAGACGCGCGGAGTCACGCGAGCACGAGGCCGGCCGAGGGCTCGGTGAAGGTGCCGGTTGGGCAGCCGCTTGCGCTCGGCGAACGTCGGCGTAGGTGCGCTGGGCGCGGCCGTAGCCCTTCTGGATCGGCCCGAAGAGCTGCGTCTTCCAGCCGGTCCTGGCTGTTCTCGTCGAGCAGCTCGTAGGCCTCGCCGAGCGTGGCGAGGGCCAGGCCGAGCTCGCCGATGGCTTCGGCGAGGGCGTCGAGGAGGTCTTGGCGGGCGTCGGCGTCGCTCATCAGTCGGGCTCCCGGTTGCGCGTCGACCACCATTCTTCGCCGTAGTCGATGAACAGCTCCTCGCCGGGCTCGACGGCCCGGAGCGTCTGGAACATGATCACCCGCGGCGCCTCCTGGATGTACTCGCAGTTCGGCTCGGAGGAGTGGTTGTAGAGCATGCCGTAGCCGAGCAGGAGGATCACGTCGTCCTCGTTCTCGTTCGATCCGAAGACGTAGTCGCCGAGCTGGCCGACGACCTCGTCGCCGGGCAGCTCGAGCGTCGGGCAGTGCTCGACGCGCTTCACCGGCCGCGAACGCGCGCGTGGCGAAGACGCCGCGCCCGTACGGACCGTCCTTGATCTCCAGACCCTCAGGCATGTCGGCGGGTGACCTTAGCTCCGGTACGTTGCCGGGCGTGCTGCGCTTCATAAAGCGGGAACCGTCCGCCGTGCTGCTGACCGTTCAACTGGCTGGCGTCCTCGTCTACCCGTTCCTCGAGGGCGATGGCGTCAGCCGCGCGGTCTTCAGCGCCGTTCGGGATCATGGTGCTCGCCCTCGTGGTGCTCGCCGTGCGCGCTTCACCGACCTGGACGTGGATCGGTCTGCTGCTCGGCGTCCCCGCCACGGTGCTGCTGATCATCCAGGCGGTCACGGACTCCGACGCGCTGTTCCCGTACTGCGCGGCGCTCGAAGCGGTCCTGTACTTCTACGCCACCTACGGCCTGATCCGGTACATGCTCGCCGACCACGAGATCACGCGCGACGAGCTGTTCGCCGTCGGGGCGACGTTCACGCTCGTGGCGTGGGGCTTCGCGTACGTCTTCGTGGTCTACCAGGCGATCGAGCCCGGCAGCTTCATCGCCGCCGTCAACCCGGAGGCGCAGCGCACGTGGATGGAGCTGCTGTTCCTGAGCTTCACGACGCTCTCGAGCACCGGGCTGAGCGACGTGATCCCGATCGACGCGTTCGCGCGCTCGATCGTGATGATCGAGCAGCTCGTGGGCGTCGCGTACATCGCGGTCGTCGTCTCCCGCCTGGTCGCGCTCACGATCCCGCGTGCCCGATGAAGGCGACGATCGACGGGGCTTCTGGGCCGAGCGGCGCCGTTCAACCGCGAGGTGCTGATCCCCGACGGCGAGCGGCAGATCCGCGAGGCCGGCACGTTCGACAACCTACGCGCCGCCGCGACCGGCAGCGGGACGCTACCGCGGCCTCGTCTACCAGGACTCCGACCTGCACAAGTGGGTCGAGGCGGTGGGCTGGGAGCTGCGCAACGCGCCGTCGCCGGCGCTGCAGCGGATGGCGGACGAGGTCACCGCGCTGCTGATCGCCGCGCAGGCGCCGGACGGCTACCTCGACACGGCCTTCCAGGTCACGGGCCACGCGCGCTACCGCAACCTCGCCGACGAGCACGAGATCTACTGCATGGGCCACCTGATCGAGGCCGGCCTCGCGCACCCGCCGCTGCTGCCCGTCGCCCGCCGCGTCGCCGACCATCTGGTGGCGACGTTCACGGACCGTCCCGGCTTCTGCGGGCACCCGGAGGCCGAGCTGGCGCTCGTGAAGCTCTACCGCGCCACCGGCGAGCGCGCGTACCTCGAGCTGGCGCGGCGCTTCGTCGATCGCCGCGGCCACGGCACGCTCCCGCAGCGCTACGGGTCTTCCGCCTACCTCGTCGACCGCGTCCCGGTGCGCGAGCAGACCGTCGTCGAGGGCCACTGCGTGCGTCAGCTGTACCTCAACTGCGGCGCCACGGACGTCTTCACGGAGACTCGGCGAGCCGCTGGACCCGATGCTGGCCGCGTGGGAGGACATGGTCGACGGCAAGACCTACATCACCGGCGGCGTCGGGTCCGACCGGGCGCACGAGGCGTTCGGCGCGCCGTTCGAGATCGCGCCCGCCTCCGCGTACGCCGAGACGTGCGCGGCGATCGCGTCCGTGTTCTGGAACTGGCGCCTGCTGCAGGCCACGGGCGAGGTCCGCTTCGCCGACCTGCTCGAGCGCACGCTGTACAACGGCGTGCTCGTGGGCGTCGCGTTCGACCGCTCCGCGTACAGCTACTGGAACACGCTCCACGGCACGCCCGGACCGGCGCCCGTGGTTCGACTGCGCGTGCTGCCCGCCGAACCTGATGCGGCTGCTCGCGTCGCTGCACACCTACCTCGCCACCGAAGACGACGGCGTGCTGACGATCCACCAGTACGCGACCGGCACGGTGCGGAGGAGCGCGCGTGCGCACGGCGTACCCGTGGGACGGGACGGATCGAGATCGACGCCGACCGCCCGGTCCGCCTGCGTGTCCCGGCCTGGAGCGCGCACGCGCGGCTCAACGGCGGCCGGTCGCGCCCGGGTACGTGGACGCGGCCCCGGCCGCAACACGCTCGATCTCGACATGCGCCTGAGCGTGATCGAGGCCGACCCGCGCGTGGCCGTCGATCCGCGGCCACGTGGCGTTCGAGCGCGGCCCGTTCGTGCTCTGCCTGGAGGAGGGGAACCTCGTGCCGTACGCGTTCGCCGAGCGCGTCGCTGCGCGTGTGGATTCCTCAGAAGGTCAGCCGGCAGAGCGTGTGGGCCGCGTCCCGCCCTTCGACGGCCAGCGCGCCGACGTAGCCGCCGGCCAGCGCGAGGTCGGCCAGCGCGTAGCCGTTCGACCTGCGTCGTGTCGAAGGCCTCGGGCGCCCAGCCGCAGGCCGCCGCCCATGGCCTTCGCCCAGTGCCTCCTTGCGGCACCACAGCTGCAGCAGGTCGTCGCCGCTCGCGCGCTCGCCGTCGGACAGCGTGCGCTCGACCGCGGCGGCGTTGCGGCCCGGCCGCTCGACGTCCACGCCGACCGTCGAGGTCGTCCGCGAGCGCGATCACCGCCAGGTCGCCGGAGTGGCTGAGGTTGAACCGCAGGCGCGTGCCGGGCACGAACGGCTTGCCGTGCTCGGTGACGTCCAGCGGCACGTCCTCGGGCAGCGCACCCGAGCCGCGCCGCAGAGCACGATCCGCAGCGCCGCCCGCGAGACGATCCATCGATCGCCGTGTCCCGGGCGCTTCAGCCGGTCGGCGCGCGCACGCTCGTCGGCGGACAACAGCCCGCGAAGCCGCGTCACCAGCGGCTCGGCCTGCTCCAGCTCGACTTGCCATACCTCGACGTTGCGCAGGTGCAACACGTTACGCCCGTCAGTTGGCACCGCATCGCCGTGGTGCGGTTCTCTCAGTCCGGCACGTAGTGGCGCTCGTGGTCGGTCGGGTCGACCCAGACCCGCATCACCCGGCCTGAACCCGGGTCGATGAAGCGTTCCTGCGTCGGCAGCCAGGCGGGATCGGCGGCATCGGCCTCGCCGTGCCGGCGGCCCCAGCGCCGCCGTTTCGGGGGCGCCCCCGCGAGCGGCGGCAGCCCGGCCAAAGCCTCATCGAGTGCCCCGCCGAACGTGAGGTCGAGGCGCCGGTCCAGCTCGGCCGCGTCGAGCCGGTCGGCCGCGTAGTGGCGGCCGAGCACGGTCGCGACGCGCTCCTGCTCAGGGCTCGGCACGCTCGACCATGACCGCCGTCCCGTACGCCACGACTTCCGTGAGCCCGTTGCCGATCTCCGAGGAGTCGAACCGCATCGCCAGGATCCCCGTCGCCCCGAGCAGCTTCGCGTTGGCCACGAGCCGGTCGACCGCATGCCGGCGGGCGTCCTCGAGCAGGTCCGTGTACTGCGTCACCTCGCCGCGTTTGAGCGACTTGAATCCGGCCGCGACGTTGCGCGTGAGCCCCATGCTGCGCACCACGAGGCCGAACGTGACGCCCAAGTTCTCGACGACCCGAAAGCCCGGCAGATCCTGCGCGGTGGTGATCGGGATCTCGACGGAGAGCGACATGGGTTGCGAGCCTATCGGGATGAGCTTCGACGAGGACGTCGCGCTGGACGCCGAGGGGAACGGGCGGATCGCCGCGGGCTGGGAGACCGCACGCGGCCCGCACGGGGGCTACGTGATGGCGCTGCTGGCGAGCGCGATGGAGCGGGCCGCGGGGCGTCCGCCGCGCTCGCTGACCGTCCACTTCCTGCGCCCGCCCGCGATCGGCCCGGTCCACGCCAGCGCGGTCGTCGAGCGCGCCGGCCGCGCCATGACGACCATGACCGGACGCCTGGAGCAGAACGGCAAGCCCGTCGCGCTCGGCCTCGGCGCGTTCGCCGACGCGTACGGCGGACCGGACGTGGGGGAGATCCCGATGCCCGTTGTCCCGCCCGCCTTTCCCGACCAGGCGCCGCTCCCGGGCGCGCCACCGTTCACGCAGCAGCTGATCTTCCAGCCGCGCTTCGGCGCGCCGCCCTTCACCGGCGCGGAGGAATCGGTGGTGGGCGGCTGGATCGGCTTCAAGGACGGACGCCCGCTCGACGGCCCCGCGATGTGCGTGATGGCCGACGGCTACTACCCCGCGATCTGGCCCCGCTTGACCGCGTTGCACCCCGCGCCGACAATCGACCTCACGATCCACTTCCGCGCCCCGCTGCCCTACACCGGCCCGGTGCTCGCCCGGTTCACGTCGAAGCTCGCCCGCGACGGCTACTTCGAGGAGGACGGCGAGCTCTGGAGCCCGGACGGGACCCTCGTCGCACAGTCCCGCCAACTCGCGCTCCTGCTCGGATCGCCCGCGGCCTGCACGGCGTGAACTTTCCGGGCCACAACTCGCCTAGTAGGGCGTAGATGGCCCTGACATTCCACACCGATGCGGCGGTGGACGCCGCCGACCTCGCCGGTCCGCCGCAGCGCTTCCACGCCGTGGTGGACCGGCACTTCGACGCCATCGCCGCGTATCTCGCGCGGCGCGTGGGGCCGGACGCCGCGCAGGACCTCGCGCAGGAGGTCTTCGTGACGGCGTTCCGCAAGCGCCGTAAGTTCGACGCGAGCTACGGCAGCGCCCGCCCGTGGCTGTTCGGGATCGCGAACAAGGCCGTGGCGAGCCACCGCCGCGACGAGCGCCGTCAGCTCGAGCTGCTGCAGCGCGCCCTCTCGCTCCCCGAGCCGACGGTGACGCCCACGGAAGGCCTGGACCCGGATCTGTACGCCGGCCTCACCGACCTCGCGCGCCGCGACCGCGACGCGCTCCTGCTGCACGCCTGGGGCGAGCTCCGCTACGAAGAGATCGCCCAGGCGCTCGACGTGCCCGTCGGCACCGTCCGCTCCCGCATCCACCGCGCCCGCCGCCAGCTCACCGCCCACCTCGGAGGCGACCGATGACCGACACCTTGACCGAGACGCAGCTCGCGACCGCCCGCGCCCGCACGCACGAGCGCATCAACGACCTGATCGTCACGCCGCCCCGGCGCTCTCGCAAGCTGCCTGCGCTCGCGCTCGCGGTCACCGCCGCGGCGGCCGCCGCGGTCGCGTTCGCCCCCGGCGGCGCACCGACCCGGCCGGCGGCAGCGTCGGCCGCAACCGTCCTGCGCGGCCTGAAGCCGCAACCGCTCCCGGCGCTCCAGCCAGGTGAGTACTACGCCGTGCGCGTGGTCCAGCGGGAGGCGAAGCACCCGGAGCGCGCACTCGACCTGCGCTACTGGGCCGACGCGAACGGCGAAGGCCGATCCGTCTCGATCCTCGACGGCAAGGAACGCGCGGACACGGCGGACGCCACGTCCATTCCGACCCCGCCCGAGTCGACGGTGCAGCAGGAGTCCTCCGACGGCAAGGTCACCACGGCTGCCGCCGGGCGGCAAGATCGAGCGAACGCCGGTGAACACTGAGCAGCCGCGGCTGCGGGACTTCCCGACGGAGCCGCAGGCGCTTGCGGCGAAGATGCGCGAGCTGGCGTCGCGGTCGCGGCTGGAGGACGGAAGCGAGCCGACGACGCGTGACTACGTGCTCGCCGCGTCTCAGATGATCACCGACCGCAGCGGCACCCCGCCCGATGTGCTGCGCGCCGTGTTCGGCTTCCTGTCCGGCCTGCCGGGGATGAAGCTCGTCGGCGAGGTGACCGACCCGCTCGGTCGTCCCGGCGTCGCGGTCGCGGCGGACGGGGACCCCGAGATCCACGAGAACGTGGGCGTCGAGCTGATCGTCGACCCGGACACGGGCCGGCCGCTGGCGATGATCCACTACCGCGGCGACGTCGACCACCCGTGGCTGGAGATGACCCGCACCGAAGGCGTCGTCAAAGACACGCAGACCCTGCCGGGCTAGTGTGGTGGTGATGCCCCTCGGCGCACTGCTCGTGGCGCTCGAACGCGGCGAGGTCTATGCCGCGGCCGCGCCGATGTGCGTCCCGATCGGGCGAACCGTGTCAAAAGCGCCGGCGGCCACGTAGAACTAGAGAACATGCGGACGGACGCCGAGCTGCTGAGGAGCTACGACCCGGAGGCGTTCGGCGAGTTCTACGAACGTCACGTCGGGGCCGTGACCGCGTATCTCGGGCGCCGGACGCGGCAGCCGGACGTGCTGTTCGACCTGCTCGGGGAGACGTTCGCGCGGGCGTACGAGCACCGGCGCCAGCACGAGCCGCGCAAGGGCCCGGCGATCGCGTGGTTGCTGAGCACGGCCCGGTACGTCGTCGCCGACGCCGAACGGCGCGGCCAGGTGCCGGACAGCGCGCGCAAGCGGATCGGCATGCCGCCGTTCCTGCTCGGCGAAGCGGCGCTGGCCGCGATCACCGAGCGCGGCCGGACGGATCTGGCCGAGGCGCTCGCGGGGCTGCCGGAGTCCCAGCGCATCGCGGTCTACCGCCGCGTGCTCGGGGACGACGAATACGCACCGGCGCCCGCGGCGATCGGCGTCTCCGAGCTCATCAAGCGCGACCCGGAGACCCGCAAGGCCCGCGATCCGTTTGACCTGCTCGAGGAGCGGTTGTTCGTCGCGGCGGGCGGGCGCGTGGAGCACTCCCGCCGCACGCTGCTCGCCGTCGCGACCGTCCTCGTGATGCTGTTCGGCGCTGGACTCGCCGTCGCGGCGCTGCGTCTGTCCGGCGAGGAGGAAGCACCGAACCCGACTCCCACGCCGACCCCGACCGAGACCCCGACGCCGGCGCCGCCCGACCCGACCCCCGCGACGCCCACACCGCGGCCCGGCAACCCCCGCGCGCGGCCCGGTCAGGGTGGCCGCCAGGCCCCACCGCCGACCCCCGTACCCACGACCCAGATCGACCTCCAGCTCATCCCGGACCTGCGCGCCGGGCGCGTCGGCTGGTGCGTGGACGTGTCGATCCAGTCCGGAGGGCTGTCCAACGGCCATCGCGGCTGCACACCGGCCGGCCCGGCCGGCACGATGGTCATCTCCACCGGCGGCGTGGCCGGGACCACGGGCGCGGGCTACGCGATCGTCGACGAGGCGGTGACCGAGATCCGGCTCAGCGACGGCCGCCGGGTCATCCCCGAGGTCGACCCGGACATCCCGGCCCAGTGGCGCTCGGCGAGCTGGCCCGTCAACGGCGCGCTGCCCACGTTCACGCTGCACGATTTCGCGGGCGCCGAGCTCCCGCCGATCCGCACCGCGCCGCTCGACCCGCTGCGCACGCGCCGGGTGCCGGCCGCGGATCCGCCGCGGCGGCGTTGCGCAATCCGGGCCGAGGGGAACCTGCGCGCGACTTCAGCGCGGCTGGTGACGGGCACGATCGGCGCGCAGGACGCTGTCGACCCGTCGTACGTGGCGTGCGCTTCGACCGTGTACCGCATCGGCGAGAGCCGGCTGCGCGCCACGGTGCTCCTCGACGCGCGCTCGCCCGCCGCGATCGCGCCGGACCTCCCGTCCACCGGCGGCGCGATGAGCGTGCGCCGCGAAGGCCGCGGGCTGCTCACGGTGTACGGCGGCACGGCGCCGCAGCGCGAACGCGTCCTGCAGGCGTTGACGGTGAGCGGCCCTTAGCCGACTTCGAACCAGACGCGTGAGTCGTCGGTGCCGACGCCCCACGAGTCTGAGAGCTGATCCACGAAGCGCAGGCCCCAGCCGCCGCGTTCGGGACGCGGCTCAGCCTGGACGATCTGGGCGCCGATGCCCTCGTCGCAGACTTCCGCGCGCATGCCGTGCTCGTTCGAGTGCACGGTGAGCTGAATCTTGCCGGCGCCGTGACGGCACGCGTTCGACACGAGCTCGGACACCATCAGGTTCGCTGACTTGAGCCGTTCGGAGGGCAGTCCCGCGCCGTGCGCGGTGACGATGAGCCGGGCGATGCCGGCGGAGCGGGCCCCCCGGGGCAGCTCCAGCGTGGTGGTCCCTGACATGGGTCTCCTGCGAGCATACGCCGATGCGCGCGAGTCCGGAGAAACTTTTGCTGAAAGAAACCTTTCAGATCGCCCGGGGTGCCGCCGACGAGGAGACCGTCGTGGTCGCCGAACTCGAGCGCGACGGGATCACGGCGCGCGGCGAGGGCGCCCCGGTCGACTACTGGGGCGAGACGGCCGACACGATCATCGCGGCGATCGAGGCCGAGGGCGAGGCGCTGCTGGGCGACGATCTGTTCGCGGGCGAGGCGATCTCGCTCCGCCTGGAGGCGTGGGACGGGCCGCAGGGCGCCAAGATGGCGCTCGACGGGCTCGTCCATGACTGGGTGGGCAAGCGGGTCGGCCGCCCGGTGTGGCAGCTGCTCGGCGCCGGCGGCGTGACGCCGCCGACCTCCTACACGATCGGGATCGACACGGTCGAGGGGACGGCCGACAAGACGCGCCGCGCCACCGGCTACGAGGTGCTCAAGATCAAGGTCGGAGGGGCATCCGACCTCGAACGGCTGCGGGCCGTGCGGGCGGAGACGGACGCGACGCTGCGGATCGACGGCAACGAGGGCTGGACGCTCGACACGGCTCGCGGGCTCACCCCCGAGCTGCTGTCGCTGGGTGTGGAGTTCGTCGAGCAGCCCTTTCCGGCCGACGACATCGAGGCCTTCCTCGCCTACCGCGAGCTGGACGATCGCCTGCCGGTGCTGATCGACGAGGGCTGCCGCGACCTGGGCAGCGTCGCCGGCATCGCCGAGTACGCGGACGGGATCGTGATCAAGCTCTCCAAGTGCGGCGGCATCCGCGAGGCGCTGCGGATGATCCACGCAGCGCGCGCGCTCGGGCTGAAGGTCATGCTGGGGTGCATGATCGAGTCGGAGCTGGGGATCGCGCAGGCCGCGCAGCTGGGGTCACTCGTGGACTACATCGACCTCGACGGACACCTGCTGATCTCGTCGCAGCCGTTTTCGGGCCTCGGGCTCCGTGACGGCCGGCTCGTCCTGTCCGAGCGCCCGGGCCTGGGTGTGGAGCCGTCCGATGGCTGATCAGCTCGCGCTCTTCACCGGCGGCCAGTTCGCCATCTCCCACGCCAAGACCGCGCACGGGATCCTGCGCTACGGCGAGCGCGACGTCATCTGCGTCGTGGACTCCGAGTCGGCGGGGACGACCGCCGACCAGGTCGTCCCGTACGCGCGCCGGCCGGTGCCGATCGTGCCGACGGTCGCCGAGGCCGCGCAGCTCGGCGCGAACGTGCTCGTGATCGGCGTCGCGCCGTTCGGCGGCGCGCTGACCGACGAGTGGCGCGTGGCGCTGCTGGAGGCGATCGATGCCGGGATGAGCCTGGAGGCGGGGCTGCACACGGTGCTGTCCGAGGATCCCGAACTGTCCGCCGCGGCGGCGGACGCGGGAGTCGAGCTGCGTGACCTGCGCGCGTCGCCCCCGGGGTTGAGCGTGCCGCCGCCGGACCGGCCAGACGCGACCGTCGTGCACACGGTCGGGTCCGACTGCGCGATCGGCAAGATGTCGGTGACGCTCGAGCTGGACGCGGCCGCGCGGGCGCGCGGGATGCGGTCCGCGTTCGTCGCCACCGGGCAGACCGGGATCGCCATCTCCGGCTGGGGGATCGCGGTCGATCACGTCATCTCGGACTTCGTCGCCGGAGCGGCTTCCAAGCTGGTGCACGACGGTGCGCAGCGTGCGCCGCTGCTGTTCGTCGAAGGCCAGGGAGCGCTCGGGCATCCCGCGTACTCCGGCGTGACTCTGGGCCTGCTCCACGGCTCCAAGCCGGACATCCTCGTGCTCTGCCACCGGGCGGGCGCGACCGACATCGACGACTATCCGGGCGTCGCCATCCGGCCGCTGCCCGAGCTGATCGAGACGTACGAGGCCGCCACGTCCTGGGTAGGCCATCCAGCCAAGGTGGGGGCGATCGCCGTCAACACGCGCGGGCTGGACGACGCCGCCGCGCAGGAGGAGCTGGCGCGCGTGAGCGCGGAGACCGGCCTGCCGTCCAGTGACCCCGTGCGCTTCGGGGGAGACGTCCTGCTGGACGCGCTCGGGCTATGAGCGCGCCCGTCGCCGCGGACGTCCACATCGCGCTGCGCGACGGCTCGACCGCGCACGTCCGTCCCGTCGTACCCGCGGACGCGCCCGCGCTGCGGACGTTCCTCGAGCACCTGAGCGAGAACTCCCGCTGGCTGCGGTTCTTCTCGCTGGGCGTGAACCTCGACAAGGCGGCCGAGCGCGCGGCCGCCGGCGACCGGCCCGAGGGCTACGGGCTGATCGTCACGACCGGCGCGGAGGAGCGGGTCGTCGCGCACGCGGTGTTCGAGCTCGAGCGGCCGGACCGGGCCGAGGTGGCGTTCGCGGTCGCCGACGAGATGCAGGGCCGCGGGCTCGCGACGGTGCTGATCGCGCATCTCGCGCAGGTGGCTTCGGCGCGCGGCGTGACGACGTTCACCGCGATCGTCCTGCCCGAGAACCGGCGCATGATCAGCGTGTTCCGCGAGTCCGGGTTCCCGGTCGAGGTGCGGGCCTCGCCGGACGGGATCGAGATCGATGTTCCCGACCGAGCTGGGCGCGGACGCGCGGCGGCGCTTCGAGGACCGCGACCGCGTGGCGGCGGTCGCCGCGGTGGAGCGCGTGCTGCGGCCGCGGTCGGTGGCCGTCGTGGGCGCGTCGCGGCGGCCGGACAGCTTCGGCGGCGCGGCCTTCCGCCACATCCTCGCCAACGACTTCCGCGGCGAGCTGCACGCGGTCAACCCGAACGCGGAGTTCGTCGGCTCCCGGCGGGCGACCCCGCGCGTCTCCGAGGGCGTCGATCTCGCGATCGTGGCCGTGCCCGCCGCGGCCGTGCCCGGGGTGGCGCGCGAGTGCGCCGCCGCGGGCGTCGCCGCGCTCGTGGTCATCACCGCCGGGTTCGCCGAGGCCGGCGCCGAGGGTGCGGCGCGGCTGGCCGAGTTGCTGGAGGTCTGCCGCGCGAGCGGGATGCGGCTCGTCGGGCCGAACTGCATGGGCGTCGTGAACACGTCACCCGACGTGTCGCTCACGGCGACGTTCGCGCGGGCCGACGTGCCCGCGGGGTCGATCGGGTTCGTGTCCCAGTCCGGTGCGTTCGGCGCGGCGGCGATCGACGGCGCGTCGCGCCGCGGGATCGGGCTGAGCGCGTTCGTGTCGCTGGGCGACAAGGCCGATCTGTCCTCCAACGACCTGTTGCAGTACTGGGAGCAGGACCCGGCGACGCAGGTCGTCGCCCTGTATCTCGAGTCGTTCGGCAACCCGCGCAAGTTCGGTCGCGTCGCGCGGCGGGTGGCGCGCGCGAAGCCCGTCCTGGCGGTCAAGGCCGGGCGGACGCTCGGCCGGTGCCCGGGCGGCGTCCTCGCACACGGGCGCGTTGATCGCGGCCGTCGGACTCGACCGTCGACGCGCTGTTCGCGAGCGCCGGCGTGATCCGCTGCGACGGGCTGGACGACCTGCTGGACGCGGCCGCCGTGATGTCCGAGCAGCCGCTGCCGACCGGGAGCGGCGTCGCGATCATCGCCAACGCGCGCGGGCCCGCTGGTCGTCTGCGCCGACGCGTGCACCGACTCCGGCCTGAACGTCGCGACCTTGTCCGCGGACACGCAGCGAGCCCTGTCCGAGCGGCTGCCGGCGACGTCCGTCGTCGCCGGCCCGGTCCAGCTGGTCGCCTCCGAGTCGCCGGACACGTTCGCCGCGGTCGCCGAGCTCGTCGCCGCCGACCCCGGTGTCGACGCCGTGATCGCCATCTTCGTCGAGCACATCGCCACGGGCGCCGACGACGTCGCGGCCGCCCTCGCCGCCCTGTCGCTGCCGATCCCGCTGCTCACGGTGTTCATGACCCCGGGCAACCTCCCGGTCGTGCTCCGCCGCGGCGCGACCGGCCGCCGCGCCACCGACCTGTCGGACCCGTCGAGGGCGCCGCGCCGCAACGCCCGGCGGCGCGCTTCGCCGCCGCGGCCCAGTCCGCCGTCGCACGCGTTGCCGCCGCGGCGCAGCAAGGCGCGGCCGCACGCGGCGCCCCCGACGACGCTTCGTCGCCGTCTCGCGCGGCCACGCCGCGCGCCGCCGACTCGTCCGCACGGGACGCGCCCCACGACGCTTCGTCGCCGCCTGCCGCGGCCACGCCGCGTGCCGCCGACTCGTCAGCGTCCGACCCTGCGGCCGCAAGATCCCGACGTTCCGCGCGCCCGAGCGGGCCGCCCGCGCGCTCGGGCGCGCCGCCGCCTACGCGCGCTGGCGCGCGACCCCCGCCGACCGAGCCGCCCGTGCTCGACGACGTCGACGCCGACGCGGCCGCCGCGATCCTGGCCGGCGCCCTCGCGCGCGGCGGCGGGTGGCTCGCGCCCGGACGAGGTCGAGGCGCTCCTCGCCGCCTACGGGATCGCGTTGGTCGAGCAGCGGCGCGTCTCCTCGGTCGCCGCCGCCGCGAAGGCCGCCGCGCGAGCTCGGTGGGGACGGTGGCGCTCAAGGGCATCGCGCCCGGCATCGTGCACAAGGCGCAGGCCGGCGCGGTGCGGCTCGGCCTGTCCGGCCCGACGGCCGCCAAGCGCGCCGCGCACGAGATCGCGACGCCAGCTCGACGCGGCCGGGACGCCTGCCGCCGAGTTCCTCGTCCAGCGGATGGCGGACCCCGGCGTCGAGATGCTCGTCGGCGTGCTGGCGGACGAGCGCTTCGGCCCGGTGGTGGCCTGCGGCGCGGGCGGCGGCACCGCCGAGGTGCTCGGTGACGTGCAGGTACGGCTCGCCCCACTGGCGCGCGAGGACGCGCTTGACATGATCTCGCGCTTGCGCTCCCTCGCTCTCCTGCGAGCGCGCGCGACGCCGACGTCGACGCGCTCGCGGACATCGTCGTGCGCGATCGGCGCGCTCGCCGACGCCCACCTCGCGATCGCGGAGCTGGATCTGCAACCCGGTGATGGTCTCCGCCGACGGGCGCTGCGGTGGTCGACGCGCGCGTGCGCGTCGCGCCGCCCGCCGTCCAGCCCGTGTTCCCGGCGGTCGGGCGGTGAAGCGGATCGGGCTGCTCGGCGGCATGAGCTGGGAGTCGACGGCCGAGTACTACCGGCTCATCAACCAGCTCGTGGCCGAGCAGCTCGGCGGCCTGCACTCGGCGGACTGCCTGCTGCGGTCGCGTCGACTTCGCCGAGATCGAGGTGCTCCAGCGCGAGGGCCTGTGGTCCGAGGCCGGCGAGCGGCTGGCGCGTGAGGCCGCAGCACCTCGAGGCCGCCGGGCGGAGCTGCTCGTCCTGTGCACGAACACGATGCACAAGGTCGCGGCGGAGATCGAGATCGCGATCACGATCCCGTTCGTCCACATCGCCGACACGACCGCCGCAGGCGGTGCGCGGCGACGGCCTGGACCGCGTCGGCCTGCTCGCCACCGGCTACACGATGGAGCAGGACTTCTACGTCGGCCGGCTGCGCATGGAGCACGGCCTGGACGTGCTCGTGCCCGAGCGGGCCGACCGCAAGATCGTCCACGACGTGATCTACGAGGAGCTGTGCCGCGGCGTCATCAAGGACGAGTCGCGCGAGGAGTACCGCCGCGATCATCGGCACGCTCGTCGAGCGCGGCGCGCAGGCCGTCCTGCTCGGCTGCACCGAGATCGACCTGCTCGTCAGCGCGGAGGACTCGCCCGTGCCGGTCTACGACACGACGCGCCTGCACGCCGAGCGCGCGGTCACGCTGGCGCTGGCGCCGTGACCGGCTGCGGCGCGGCGCTGACCACGGGATCATCAGCGCGGCGACCACCGCCAGCGCGGCGGCGATCGCGGCCACGATGAACGCGTCGGTGTAGGCCGCCTCGGTCGGGATCGGCGGGTTGCCGATCGTCTGCGTCGTCAGCAGCGTGGCCACGAGCTGGGCGCCGAGCGCGCCGCCGAGCGAGCGCATGATCGTGTTGATGCCGGTGGCGACGCCGACCTCGTCGCGCGGGACCGACTCCACCACGAGGTTGGCCATCGACGAGAACGAGAAGCCGATGCCGATGCCGAGCAGCACGCCGCCGAACGCGATCTGCCACACCTCGTCGTGCGCGACGGCGTAGAAGACGAACGCGAGCGCACCGAACACGGCGCCGAGCACGAGCGGCAGGCGCGAGTTGGCCCGCACCGCGATCCGGCCCGCCCACGGCCCGGCGACGAGCATCACCAGCGTGCTCGGCAGCATCAGCAGGCCCGCGCCCGTGACCGACGCGCCGAACCCGTAGCCCGTGGAGCTCCGGCGTCTGCGCGAGCTGCGGGATCAGCAGGAACGAGGCGAACATGCGAGAAGCCGATCAGCACCGCGGTGATGTTCGTCATCAGCACCGGGCGGCGGCGCAGCACGCGCATGTCCACGAGCGGCTGCGGGATCTTCGTCTCCACCCAGCCCCAGAAGCCCGCCATGGCGAGACCGCCGAGGATGAGCGTGAGGGTCCGCGGGATCGCCCCAGCCCCAGGCGTTGGCCTTGGAGAGCCCGTACAGCAGCGACGCGAGCGAGACGCGACAGGAGGGCCGCGCCGAGCCAGTCGACCTTCGCGTCCTTGCGGGTCTCCTCGCGCGGGACGTAGCGGTGGATGGCGAACGCGGCCGGCAGGGCCATCAGGCCCGAGCCAGAACAGCCACGACGGCGTCGAGTGCTTCGACGATCAGGCCCGCGATCACGAGCCCGACGCCGCCGCCGATGCCGAACGTGGCGCTGATGCCGCCGATCGCCGTCGACACCCGCTCGGGCGGGAAGGTCTCGCGGATGATCCCGAACGCGAGCGGGAAGATGCCGCCGCCGACGCCCTGGATGACGCGGCCGAGCACGAGCACGCCGAGCGACGGCGCGAGCGCGCACACCGCGCTGCCGGCGGCGAACGCCAGCAGCACCAAGGTCAGGACCCGGCCGCGTCCGAACAGGTCACCGAGCTTGCCGACGATCGGCGTCGCGACCGCCGCCGCGAGCAGGTAGCCGGTGAGGATCCACGCGGCCGAAGTCGGCGTGGCGCCGAACTCGCGCTGGATCTCCGGCAGGGCGGGGGAGACGACCGTCTGCGACAGCGCGAATGCCATTCCCGCCAGCAAGAGGGACAGGAAGACGACCCGGGTGTGATCCTCGCGGTGCGACACGAGGCCGAAGCTTAGATGCCGAAATGGACGCTCCGGTCCGAACCCCCCGACCGTCTGGTTCGAGGGGGTTCGAACATGAGCGCGGCTTTAGCTGCGTTCGACGTAACGCAGCGTCACATGGCCGACGACGACGACATCGCCGTCCTTGAGCTCGGCCTCGGAGACGCGTACGCCGTTGACCTGCACGCCATTGAGGCTGCGGTCGTCGAGGATCACGGTGGACTCTCCGCGCTTGGTGATCAGCGCGTGCCGACGAGATACAGAAGCATCGTCGAGCAAAATGTCAGCCGCAGGACTCCGGCCGATGTGCATGTTCTCTGCAGCCAGGAGGAACAGGAGGATGTCCTCGCCGTCTTCCATGGCCAGGTACCGCCCGGGGGCGATCCGCGGCAGGGTCAGGGACACGCGTCTCCGTTCCTGCTCATCGAGACGCGGCATGGTGCCGGTCTCTTGTGTCGGCGCTTCAGTTTGCTGCGGTCGAGGGGCGGCGATGGCCACGGGCAAACCTCCGGTGGACAGGCGTGGTCAGGGCCTTGCGAGAGACATTGTCACCATGAGTTCTCAAGAGGGAGCTAAAGATTCTTAATCACCGCATCGCCGTGCGCGCCGATCCGTTCTGACGCCCGCTCGGAGCTCGGTTCGATCGAGTTTCCCCCCGAAGTCCCAGCGGGTCGCTATCCTTCCCGATCCCAGCTCGCGGCTGTGGTGAAATTGGTATACACGCAGGCTTCAGGTGCCTGTGGGCTTTACGCCCGTGGAGGTTCGAGTCCTCTCAGCCGCACTCTCGAAACCCGCTGCTAAGGTGACGTTTCGAGGTCCTCGCGCCGCTATCGTCTAGGGGACTAGGACGCCGCCCTCTCACGGCGGAAACCGGGGTTCGAATCCCCGTAGCGGTACTTACGAATGCCCCGGAGATCCGGGGTTTTCGTCGTTCTGAGGGGCCCTGTCGCAAGCTCTGTCGGAAAAACGTGCATCCGTGATGCACGCGGCGTGGTACGCGTCGAGCTTTCGGGCGATGCTCGCAGAGCTGTCCGGGAACAGGTGCCCCGTGCGCACCGTCCTGAACGCATCTCTCCAAAACGCCCGAAGGCGGCCGCCCTGACCAAGGACGACCGCCTTCTATCACTTCGGGCCCTGCAGTGTGCTCCGCGTTACTTGCGCGGGAGCGTGACCTTCAGCGTCGCCTTGACCGCCGGCTGGCCGGCCGGCTTGACGGTCACGGTGACCGTGACCTTCAGCGACTTCTTGACCTTCGCCAGCGCACGCGCCGTCGCCTTGGTCGGCTTGAGCGTGATGCTCGTGACGCCGGCCTTGCACTTGACGGTGGCCTTGGCCAGCGTGGCGGACTTGAGCTTGAGGGCCTTGCGGTCCTTGCTCGAGACCGTCACCGTCGCCGTGCCGTTCATCGCGCCCGTGCACGTGGCCCGGAGCTTGAGCCCGCTCTTGGCGAACTTCGCCACGGTCGTCTTGCTGGGCTTGGCCAGCTTCACGGACGGCTTGACCGGCGGAGCCGGGGTCACCGTCGGCACCGGCGGGGCCGGCGTCGGCGTGGCCGCCGGGGTGGTCGGGGTCGCCGTCGGCGTGGCCGTTTTGGTCGGCGTGGCCGTCGCCGTCGGCGTCGCCGTCGGGGTCGCCGTCGGGGTCGGGGTCGGGGTGACCTTCGCCTTGATGGAGAAGGCGACCGACTTGGCCGTCTCGACGTTGCCCGCCTTATCGGCCGAGCGGTAGTCGATGGCGTACGGGCCCACCGCCGACACCGTGACGGTGTTGCCCTTCGTCCAGGCGCCGTCGTTGACGCGGTACTCGGTGTAGTCGACGCCCGAGATCGCCGGAACGGCCGGAGCCGAGCCGGTGACATTGGCCGTACCGACCATGCCGGTCCACGAGTCCGTCTGCGCGTTGTACGTCGAGTGCAGCGTGCAGATGAACTGCCAGGTGCCGTTCTGGGTGAACGTCTTCGAGATCGGCGGATTGTTCGGCTGAGCGAACACCGTCAGGACCTCGAGCTGGTTGGCCGCACCCGGAGCGCCCGGCGCCCGCAGGCGCAGGTCATGACCGGTGATCTCGGTGTCCGGCCACGACCACGTGATCCGGTCACCGTTCTTGAGATCGACCGTCGGCTTCGTCCACACCGTGCCGAACGGCTGCACGTCGACGTTGGCACCGGCCGGAGCCGGCTGCGCCGGATCCGTCGCCGCGAACGTCACCGTGACCGGCTCCTCGTACGTGCCGCCCGCACCCGGCGCGGCCGGAGCCAGCGTCGCGGTCGAGGTCGGCGCGAGCGTATCGTCGCCCACGGCCGGGACGATCTTGAACGCGATCGTCTTGATCGCCTCCACATTGCCGGCCTTATCCACCGAGCGGTACTCGATCGAGTAATTGCCCGCGTCCGTAAAGCGCGGCTTGCTGGCCGCGTTGTACGTCACCCACGCCTCCTCAGAAGCGTCGAGCAACTTGGCCTGACCCAGAGCACCGAACGGGCTCGAGGTCGTGACCTGATACTCCGTCTTCTCCACGCCCGAACCCTCATCCGTAGCGTTGAGCGAGAGCGTGACCGGACCGGTGTACGTGCCACCCGCACCCGGCTGCGCCGGATCGAGCGTCGCCGTGGTCACCGGAGCGACCGGATCCGGACACACATCCGGGGTGATGCGGATGTAATCGAACTTGGCCGTGATCGAGCCGTTGCCGCCGTACGGGCCGATGTAGCGCGGCCCGGCGGAGGTCGGCAGGGTCGTGGCCACGTTGGCGGTGCCGAGGCTGACCCAGTTCGCGCCGGCCCCGGCGGGGTCAGTCAGCGAGTAGGAGGACGTCAGCGTGCCGCCGGCGACGACGACCCGCAGCCAGAACGTCGGCAGGTTGACCGCCGGGGCGGCCAGGCCGCCACGGGTGCCGAGAACACGGGTGCCGTTGGTCTCGGTGCTCATCTCGAAGTACGAGTTGGCCGAGCCCGTCGGGTTGTTGTCGGCGTTGCGCGTCTGGTCGATCTTGATCCAGTTGTTGTTGTCCTGGAACAACTTGAGGCCCACCTGGGCGTACTGGCTGCCCTGGCCGCCGGTATCGGTGTTCAGGCCGGTGGCCGTGATCTTCGTGACCGCGGTGAAGTCACCCTCCGGCAGCGGCTGGCCGATGAAGCCGATCGGGCCGCGCGCGGTCGAGGTCGACCGAGAAGGCGCCCAGCGGCAGCGACAGGCTGCCGTCGGCGACAGTCGGGGCCTTGCGCACCGGTCGCCGGCGTCGTCGCGTGGCGATAGCTCCAGTGGCCCCGGATCTCCGTGCCGTCGAACTCGTCCGAGCGCTCGCACACGGACAGCTGGATCTTGACGGTGACGGACTTGGCCGTCTCCGTGTTGGCGGCCTTGTCGGTCGAGCGGTACTCGACCACGTGCGTGCCGCTGCTGGTCAGCGTCACGCCGTCGGCGTACGGCGTCCACGCGCCGGGGGTGCCGCCGTTGGTGGTGATGCGGTACTCGGTCGAGTCGACGCCGGAGGCGCCGGTGCCGGTGTCGGTCGCGGCCAGGGTGACCTTGACCGAGCGGTCGTAGGTGTCGCCGGTGGTCGGAGCCGCCGGGTCGAGCGTGGCGGTGGTGGTCGGCGCGGTGGTCTCGCAGGTGAACGGGTCCGGGGTGACCCGGAAGTAGTTCACGTCGACGGTGCCGGGGGTGCCGTTGTACTGGTAGGTACCGGTCGTGCCCGGGAAGTTCGACTGCGTGATGATGCCGATCCGCGAGCCGGCCGCGTCACGACGCGCGCCGCCGGTGGGGTTGAGGTCGATGAAGTTCGCCGGGCCACCGAAGTTGGCGTAGTTGGCCATCGCGATGGCGGCCGGCGCCATGATCCGGTACTGCGGGACGACCGTGTTGGACCCGTTGGTGCGCGTGTAGCGCATGCGGATCGTGATCGGGTCGGCCTTGTTGGGCGCGATCGTGATGTTGCTGCCGGCCTGCGCGCGAGCGCCTTCCGTCGTGGTCGGGTTGTCCTTGGACTGCTCGACGTAGATGTTGCCGGCGGTGAGGCTGTGCGTGATCGAGGAGCGGACGAAGTTGTTATCGCCGTTCCAGATGATCAGGCCGGTGTTCTGCCAGCCGCCCGTGTACTTGACCGTGAACTCGGTCTCGACCTGCCAGTCGCTGCCGAGCGCGGCGAGGTCCTGGCCGAAGAAGTTCACCGGGCCCACGGACGTCGTCGTGTTGGCCGCGTCGATCTCGAAGTCGGCCGTCGGCATGTGCAGCTGGCCGTCCGCGAACGTGAACGCGCTCGCCGGTGAGCCGCCGTTACGGGTGTGACGCGTCCACTGGGTACCCAGCGTGGCGCCGTCGAACTCGTCCGAGCGGGTCTGCGTGCAGCCCGCGCCCGAGAGCACCCGGAACGTGACCTGCTTGGGGACCGAGGTGTTGTTGACCTTGTCGGTGGCGCGGTAGTCGACCGTGTAGCTGCCGGCCGCGTTGAACGCGACGGGGCTGGTGTAGGTCGTCCAGGCGCCGCCGTTGGTGCGGTACTCGATGCTCTGCACGCCCGAGCCGGTCGCGTCGTCGGTGGCCGACAGCGTGAGCGTGGCGGACCCGACGAAGTTCTCGCGCTGGTCCTTGTTGCCCGACGTCGCGGCCGTCGCCGTGGGCGCGGTCGTGTCGTTGATCTTCAGGACCGTGAACGTCTGGGTCTTGACCGCGGACACGTTGTCCTTGCGGTCCGTCGCGCGGTACTCGACGTTGTAGGTCTTGCCTTCCTCGAAGGTGACCTCGCTGGAGTAGGGCAACCACTCGGTGGAACCCGCTTGGCGGTACTCGAGGTTCTTGACGCCGGCGCAGCCCGAGTCGGTGGCCGACAGCCGCAGCTTGGCGGTGTTGACGTACGTGTTCGGGGTGTCCGGGTAGGCCTGCCCGGTGACCTCGGCCGACGCGTTCGGCGCGGCCGTGTCCGTGTCGCACTGGTCGAGCACGTTGAAGGAGATCTTGACGATCTGGTTCTGCTGGGTCTCGTTGGTGCCGCTGCGGCAGCAACCGACCGAGTAGCGCGACATGTACAGGTTGCCGTCGGGGCCGAACTGCGTGCCGATGACAAAGCCGGAGTTGGCGCCGTTCGGGTTCACGCCGCCGTTGTAGGGCAGCCACTCGTTCACGCGCAGCATCTCGTTGTTGTCTTTGCGCAGCTGGACTTCCTTCCAGAAGCCCGCCTGGTCACCACGGTTGTTGATCAGCCACGAACCGTCGTAGTAGGCCGGGAACGCGCCCGCGCCCGACGTGTTCGAGGAGCGGTAGATCGGGCCCGTGATCGGCTGCATGCCGCCGGCGCTGAGGTCACCGAAGGCCGGCGAGACCGTGGTGCCGTACTTCTTGAAGATCGTCGCCTTCTCGGCCGGGCCGGGCAGCGTGTCCAGACCGTCGTTGGTCGGCTCCACCGGCGTCTGGCCGGCCGGGGCGTACCGGATGTCGGTCGTGATCTGGCTGGCGTTGCAGTCGTACTGCTGGCCGGTCGTCGCGTTCGCGGCGTAGTTCCACTTGAACATCGACAGCGCCGGCGAGTTATCGCCCACGCACAACGGCCAACCGTGGTTGCCCGGCTTGTTGAGCAGGTTCCACTCACACGTGCCGGCCGGCGAGCGCTGCGCGGCGTCAGAGCCGTTGTCGTGGCAGTACTCGCCCGTGACCACCGTGCCCGGCTTGGCCGGGTCGGTGTGCACCGTAAACGGCTGACGGAAGCCCATCGCGAAGATCTCCGGACGGGTCTTGGCCTGCCCGACCGCGAACAGATTGCCCGCCGGGACGGTGTACGTCGTGTTCAGCGCGGGCGTCGCGTCAGCCGCGATCGCGCCCATGTTCGGCTTGATCCGGATGATCTTGCCGCGCAGATCGGCCGAGTTCTGGGCCGTCTTGCGCGCGTCCCAGCGCTCCGCGGAGCGGTAGTCCATCGGCGCGTAGCCGTTGTGACCCGGCGCGTTCGGGGACACGTCGTCGCCCACGCCCAGGTACAGGTTGCCATCGGAGTCAAAGTCCAGGCCGGCGCCGCCCACGTGGCCGGGGCCGCTGTCGGTCGGGCCGCCGGGGAAGCCGGACGGGCTGCCCGCGATCTTGGCCTTGGGGACGCGCAGGATCACGCGCTCGGAGTCCGCGACCACCGCGGTGCCGTCAGCGGTCAACGTGAAGCGGCTGATCTGGTTGTACCCGACCACCTGCACGTTGCCGGACGTCGGCCACGCCGGGTTGCGCGGCGAGTAGTAGACGAACAGGTTGCGCTTGTTCGGGTCGGCCAGATCGAAGTCCGGCTGCAGGCTCATGCCCAGCACGCCGTCCTCGGAGTTGCCGTGATCGGCGCGCGTGAGGATCGTCGCGACGGTCGTCTTGTTGTCGGCCGCCTTGGCCGGGTCGTGCATCTTGATGTAGCCCTGCGACTCGTAGCCCGGTCGTGCTGCCGATCTCCGACCAGTAGACCTTGCCGTCCTTGGCCACGTCGATGCCGATCGGGTTGTTCGCGTCCGACGACGAGCACCTGACGGGTGAACGAGGACCAGACCGTGCCCGAGCAGTCGGACTTCTTGCCCTCGCCCGCGACCCAGCGGACGCCGCCGACGATCTGCTTGACCAGGTTGTTGTCGCCGCCGTTCTCGGTGTAGGACGCGCCGAAGTGACCCATCGACGTCACCCACGTGCGGCCGTCCTGGTAGGACTTGGGCGTGCCCGTGTTGTCGTCGACGTTGTCGCCGTCGTAGAGCTTGCACCACGTGATCGGGTGGTCCTGGCCCATCGGCGTTGCCGCCCGGCGTGTACGTGCGCTCGTCGATCGTCGCCAGCACGTGATGCGAGCCGCGCACGTTGCGGCGGAAGTTGTAGTGCTCGTCACCGAACCCGTACTGGTCCGGCAGATCACGGGTGGCCAGGTGGTTCTGGTCGGCGACCTGGATCTGACCGATGTTGTTCAGGTCGGTCGCGGCGTGGCCGCGCCATCGTGGCGCCGACGACCGAGTTCGCGTTGTTGCCGTCCCACCAGTTCCACGTCTCGGCCGTGGTGCCCATGTCCGTCGCGTTGTGGACGCCGGCGATGCCGCCGCCGTTCTGGACGTACTTGATGATCGACGCCTTCTGGGCGTCCGACCACAGCGGGCCAGGAGGACCAGCGGAAGAGTTCAATAGAACGATCGCGTCGTACTTGGCGAGGTTCGCGTCCGTGAAGATGCGCGGGTTCTTGTCCGCGTTGTCGCAGTTGGTCGCGCCACCGCCGTTGTTGGTGCAGTCCTCCCAGTCCACCGTGTAGCCGGCGGTCTCGAAGCGCGGACTGCACGACGGGGCGACCGCCGTTGATGCCGTCGGTGTGACGGAAACCGGTCGTGCCGGTGTACAGCAGCACGCGCTTGGTCTGCCCCTGCGCGTGCGCGGCGGCTGCCGGCAACGAGCATCGTCGCGACCAGCGCGAGCGCCGCACACCACAGCCCAACAGCGCGACCCACGGGCACGCCGAACGAACGTCGGTTCACCATTCCTGGAACTCCTCCTCCCCGAGGAGGAGACCCTCTCCCCCCGGACGCGATACTGGCCTTTACGCCTTCCGCGCCCCACTCATCCAGAGTTCGGTGCGGACCTTCCCGCGAAGCTACTCCACTTCGCCTATCAGTTCAAGACCTTTTGCGTGCCCTAGACACCTAAGTGACCGATCTTGCTCGGCCACCAGTTCCGTTCGCCCAGCAGCACGGCGATCGAAGGGACCAGCAGGGCGCGCACCAGGAACGTGTCGACGAGCAGCCCGAGCGCGACGACGAAGCCCACCTGGAAGAACGACTCGAGCGGCAGCGCCATCAGCACGCTGAAGGTGGCCGCGAGCACCAGACCGGCGCTCGTGATCACCCCGCCCGTGCGCTCCAGCGCCGTGATCACGGCCTGCCGCGTCGTGGTCGCGCCGCGGACGCGTTCCTCGCGGATGCGCGCCAGCAGGAACACGTTGTAGTCCACCCCGAGCGCGACCAGGAAGATGAACGCGAACTGCTCGAGGTTCTGGTCGCTCGCCCGGCTGCCCCATCACGTGCGTGAAGACGAGCGAGCTGACGCCGAGCGCGAAGCCGAAGGACAGGATCACGGTGGCGATCACGTACAGCGGCATGACGACGGCGCGCAGGAGCACCACCAGGATGAGCAGGATGAGCGCCAGGCCGAGCGGGACGATGATGCGGTTGTCGCGCGTGATCGCCTGGCGCGTGTCGTAGGCCTCGGCGACCTCGCCGCCGAGCAGCACGGGCCGGCCGCCCGCCGCCGCGCGCGCGGCTCGGCGCAGCTCAGGGATCGAGTCCGTGGCGGCATCGGAGAACGGATTCATCCTCAAGTACGCCTGCGCCAGCGCCAGCTCCGATTCCTGGCCTGTGGTCGGGACCGAAGCCGCCGAGAGGTACATCTCCTGGATAGGCGTGGACAGCCCGGTCGTCAGTGCGGAGATGACCGGCTCGCGATCCTCGAAGGCGGTGAGGACCTCGATCGGGGCCGCACGGCCGGGGATGAACCGCTCGCTGATGATCTCCTCGCCGGCCACGGACTCCGGCGGCGTGCGGAACGCCTCCGAGAAGTCGAGCGGCTCCCGGCCGCCGAGGCTGCCGAGCGCGCCCAGGACCAGGATGCCCGTCACCACGCCCGCGGTGAGCCCGGGGCGGCGGCCGACGAGCCGGCCGACGCGCGACCCACAGCGCCGGCACGGGCCGAGGCCCGGCCTCCACGCGGGGGACGACCGGCCAGAACGCGCGCCGGCCGAGCACACCCAGGATCGCGGGCAGCAACGTCAGGCCGGCCGCGACCATGACCGCGATGCCGAGCGCCAGGATCGGCCCCATCTCCCGCGTGGCGTTGAAGTCGGCGACCGTGAGGACGAGCATCGCGACGACGACGATCGCGCCGGCCGAGAGGATCGCCGGACGCGTGTGCGCGCTCGCGCGCTCGATCGCCTCGCCCGGGTCCGCCGTGCGCTGCAGCTCGTCGCGGAAGCGGGCGACGAGCAGCAGGCAGTAGTCCGTGCCCGCGCCGAACATCAGCACGATCAGGATCGCCGTGGTCTGCCCGCTCACGGTCGTCGCGCCCGCGCGCACGAACAGGTACGTGATCCCGCCCGCGACGATGTACGCGATGCTGACCACGAAGATCGGCACGAGCGCCATCAGCGGCGAGCGGTAGATCGCCAGCAGCAACAGGATCAGCACGGTGCACGTGACCAGCAGCAGCTTCTCGTCGATGGTCTTGAGCGCTTCGCTGCGGTCGGCCTCGAAGCCGACTTCGCCGGTCACGTAGGCGCGCAGGCCCGTCTCGTCGCCCGACGGCGACGGGACGATCGAGCGGATCGTCGCGGCCGCGGCCTCGGCCGTCTGCGTGCTGTCGTCGGTCATCGCCGCCGACGCGAGCGCCACGCTCGAGTCCGAGGACGTGAACAGGCCGGGACCGCCGGGGCTCAGGTCGAGCGGGTCCTGGCTGCCGCAGGCCAGGCCGTAGGGCGAGCCCACCAGCTTGAGGCTCGGGATCGTGCCCGGTCGCGCACACCCGGCGCATGTCGGCCGTGATCCGCTGGCGGTCGTCGAACGTGATGCCGCCATCGCGGAAGTACGCGATGATCGCCGCGCTCTCGCTGCCGGCCCGGAACTGCTCGTCGATGACGCGCTTGGCCTCGGCGGACTCGGAGCCGCGCGCGAGGAAGGTGTCGCTCTCGTCGGCGGCCCGGCTCTGCAGCGGCCCCTGGAGCGGCAGCATCGCCAGCGCGAGCAGCAGCCAGGCGCCGATCACGGCCCAGCGGGGCATCGGCCTAGATGCCGCCGCCGACGCCTTCGATCTGGGTGACGCGTCCCTTCTCGGTGTAGACGTAGATCAGCTTGGGGTTCAGCTCGATCGGGACCGGCTGTCCGGCACCGTCCTGCACGGACACCGCGATCTCGCAGCCCTTCTCCGCGGCCTTCTGACGCGCCTCCTCGAGCGGCAGGTTCAGCAGCACGGCGGTGTCGAAGGCGTCCTTGGCGGGCCGCAGCTCCGGCTGACCGCCGGCGTCCAGCTTGCCCGGTCTCCTCGAGCGGGCAACTGATCGCGTTCAGGTTGCTGCCCGTAGGCTTCTTGTCTTCTTCGTTGTCGCCCCGCGCCGCGATGGCGATGCTCACTCCTGCGAGCACGATCACGACGACGAGAGCGAGCAACCAACTCGTTCTCCTCACGAAGGCGAAGCTAGCAAGGCGCTCGCGCCGATCACAAACACTTGTGGACGGTAACGCATCGGACTTTTGTCGAGAGCCGAAAAGTTGGCCTGTCGTTGATCCGGTTTCGTGCTAACTTCGGTCGTTCATCGGCCTAAGCCCGAGCAGGCCGTGTCGGTTGAGGAGAATTTGGGGTTATGAGGACCGATCAGAGCAGGCTGCGTCGGCCCGGGATCGCTGCAGCGGTCGCCGTTCTGGCCGCCGCCGGAGTCGTCGGCGGCGTCAGCGTCGCGGGCGCGACAGCAGAACGTGCACGATCTACGCGGTCGAGAACGGCGCTCGAGCCCTGCTTCTCGGCGAGTGCCGACGGGACCGTGCGTGAAGGCGGACGAGAGCCCGAGGTGACGCATCCAGCACGGGCGACACCGTCGTGTGGAATGCTCAGCTCCGGTGTGCACAACGCGTCCTCGAAGGGCTCGACGCCCGCCGAACGCGGCGTGGGACACGCGCAAGTCACCGGTCGTCGTCCCGTCGGTCGATCAACAGTGGACGTTCGGCGCAGGCCGGCGTGTACCACTTCGTCTGCGACGTGCACCCGACGACGATGGACGGGCACGATCATCGTCGAAGGCGACCCGGTCGAGACGGCGACGCCGACGGCGACCGCCACCCCGACCGGCCGACGGACGACCCCCACCCGGACCGCGACGGCGACGGCGACGTTCACCGCCACCGCGCGTCCGGGCGCGACGGCCACGCCCGACAGCCACCTCAACACGCCCGCGCCCGGCAAGGCCGCGCGGACGGACACGACGGCGCCGACGCCTGCACGGGCGTCAAGGCCAAGGCGGTCTCGGCGGGCGCCAAGCTGAGCTTCTCGGTCTCCGAGCCCGCGACGCTGCGAGATCGTCGCGCGGCGCGGCAAGCGCACGGTCACTTCGGCGACGCTGCACGTCGCCGCGGGCAAGCGCTCGGTCACGCTGCGCAGCTCGAGCCTGCGCAAGAAGGGCACCTACTCCCTCGAGTGTGCGCGCGGTCGACGCGATGGCGCAACGCGGCGAGCCCGGTCAAGACGACGCTGAAGGTCAAGCGATGAGCTTCCGTCCGCCCGCCGACGCGTGGTCGCGTCGCGACCTGATGCGCAACGGCTTCGGCTCGCTCGCCCTGCTGTGCACCGTCGCCTCCCCGGACGTCCTGCGTCCGCGCAAGTCGGTCGGTCACCTCGGCCGCGCTGCGCTCGCAGGCCAAGTCGCCGTTCACGCCGTTCCAGCGCGACCTGCCGCGCATCCCGGAGCTTGTCCCCGTCGCCAGCTCGCGCACGCGCGACACGTACGCGCTGACCGTGCGCGAGGGCATGGCCGAGGTCCTGCCCGGCTTCCAGACCCCGATCTACGGCTACGACGGCGTCTACCCCGGGCCGCTGATCCGCGCCAAGAAGGGCCGCGAGGTCGTCGTCCGCCAGACGAACGGCCTGCCGTTCGAGACCAACGTGCACCTGCACGGCGGCTACGTGCCCGCCGCGCACGACGGTCACCCGATGGACGTCATCCCGGCCGGCGCCCACTTCGACTACCACTACCCCAACGACCAGGACGCGGCGACGCTCTGGTACCACGACCACGCGCACGGCCGTACGTCGAAGACGCTGTACTACGGGCTCGTCTCGATGTACATCCTCGAGGACGAGCTCGAGACGCGAGCTCGGTCTGCCGCAGGGTGAGTTCGACGTGCCCGCTGGTGCTCGCCGACCACGCGTTCAACAAGGACGGCTCGTTCCGCTACGCGGAGAACGTCGACCTCGGCTTCCGCGGGGACACGCTCCTGGTCAACGGCGCGGTCTCGCCGCGCATGGCCGTGCAGCGCCGGAAGTACCGCCTGCGCTTCCTGAACGCGTCGAACGCGCGCTCCTACGCGCTGCGGCTGGGCAACGGGCGGGCGATGACGCAGATCGCCGGCGACGGCGGGCTGTTGACGCGGCCCGTGCCGCGCACCGGCATCCCGCTGCACCCGGCCGAGCGGGTCGACATCGTCATCGACTTCTCGGACTACGGGCCGGGCGAGCAGCTCGTGCTCTACAACACCGACCCGGCGTCCGGTGGCGGCACCGCCGCCGTCATGCGCTTCGACATCGAGGGCGGCGCTGTCACCGAGGAGTTCCGCGTCCCGCGCCGCCTGCGCGAGCCGGACCCGCTGCCCGCGCCGAACGCGCGCCGGCGCTGGGAGCTCGCGCTCGGCACGGCCGCGTGGCAGATCAACGGACTCGGGTACGACCCGAACCGCATCGACGTCCGTCCGCGCCTCGGCAGCACGGAGATCTGGACCTTCGTCAACAACTCCAACCGCGTGCACCCGATGCACCTGCACGGGTTCCTGTTCCGGATGCTGGAGCGCTCCAGCGGGCCCGTCGCGCTGGCCGACAAGCTCGGCTGGAAGGACACGGTCGGGGTGCTGCCCAACGAGACCGTGAGCGTGCTGGCGTGGTTCGCGCCCTACAGCGGAAAGTACGTCTTCCACTGCCACGCGCTCGAGCACGCCGACAAGGCCATGATGCTGCAGATGGAGATCGTGTGATGCGCGAACGAGTCCTCGGCGCCACGTTCGCCGTCGCCCTCGCGTTCCCGGGCGTCGCCGCCAGCGGCGACGTCACGATCCAGGCCGTCGACGGCACCAACACCTGGGCGCAAGCCCAACGTCGTCGTGACGGTCGGCGATCAGGTCAACTGGTCCTTCGCCGGTACGACGTCGTTCGCACAACGTCGTCAACGACTCACCGAACTGGTCGCTCACGAGCGATGGGGCCATCGGCGGGCCCACCGTGTCGAACAAGTTCGACGCCGTTGGCATCTACCAGTTCGTCTGCTTCTACCACAAGTCGACCATGACCGGCACGGTCGACGTGCGGGGCGCCAGCGGCGAGACCGCGGCCCCCCTGCCCCCGCCGCCGCCCGGCCAGCAGCCGTTCGGCAACGACACGCCGCCACTCTCGGTGTTCGAGGTCCGCGACCGTGTGGCGCCGAAGCTCGACCGCGTGAAGGTGTCGCGCGTCGCGCGCGGCGATGCGCGTGAAGTTCCGGCTCTCCGAGGCGGGCAAGGTCACCGTCAAGGCCACGCGCGGTCGCTCCGTGACCAAGCGGACGGTCGAGGTGGCCAAGGGCACGCGCTCCGTCACGGTCAGGGCCTGAAGGCCGGCCGGTACCGCGTGCAGGTCAGCGCCAAGGACCTCGCGGGCAACGCCGCGAAGTCCGCGCGCGCGCGCGAGCGTCACCGTCCGCCGCTAACCGCTCCGACGTCACTCGCGCGCTCGCGCGCGCGAGTGGTGCTCCGGCCTACGGCGTCGTGGTCGAGAGGATGAACACGACGGACTTGGTGTACGCGCCGGCGGTCAGCGCCTGGGTGGCGGCGATCGTCTGGCGCACCGTGATCGTGACGGGCTCGTTCGCGAGCGCGGTGTTGTAGCTCAGCAGCGCGACCGGGTTCGTCAGCCCGCGCAGGTTCGTGAACGTCGTGTTCGGGTTGGCCGCGTTGGTCGCGCGCACCTGCAGCGGCGACGAGAGCTCGGTGGTGCCGTTGGTGAGCCGGCCGGTGCCGCTGTCGGCGTCCGCGATCGAGAGCGTCGCGTTGCCGGTGGTGGTCGTCAGCGTGGCCGTGACGCTCGCGTCGTAGGTGCCGGCGATGCCCGGGATGATCGGGCCGAGCGTCGGGCCGGTGGCTCGTGAGGTTGATCGGCGAGCATCCACGGGACGATGCTGCGCGCCGTGCCCGGCGCGGTGACCGTGCCCGGGGCCGGCGTGGGGGTCGGGGACGGCGTCGCGGTCGGCGTGGCGTCGGGTCGGCGTGGCCGTCGGCGTCGCGGTCGGCGTGGCGTCGGCGTCGGGGTCGGCGTCGGCGTCGGCGTCGGCGTCGGCGTCGGCGTCGGCGTCGGCGTCGGGGTCGGCGTCGGAGTCGGGGTGGGCGTCGGCGTCGGCGTGGGCGTCGGCGTCGGCGTGGGCGTCGGAGTCGGCGTCGGCGTCGGAGTCGGGCGTCGGCGTCGGAGTCGGCGTGGGCGTCGGAGTCGGCGTCGGCGTCGGAGTCGGCGTCGGGCGTCGGCGTCGGCGTCGGCGTCGGGGTCGCGATCGGCTCGACGATCACCGTGCCGGCCATGTCCGGGTGCACCGCGCAGATGAAGCGGTAGGTGCCGGGCGACGGGAACACGCAGTAGCCCTCCCAGCCGGGACCGAACGGCACGACGAAGTTCGGGAGCGGCGGCGCGTTGTCGGGGTCGAGCTGCGTCGACCCGTTCGCGGCCTTGGTCTGCGGGCACGACGTCGGGGCCGGCGCCGCGGGGAAGGACACGTTGTGCAGGTTCGTGCCGGCCGGGTAGGCGAACGTGACGCGCTCGCCGGCCTTGATCGTGACGCTGCTGTCGGTGGGGCTCGACTGCGACGCGTCCTGCCACCAGTACGCGGGCGAGCCGGTGCCGTCGTGCGCCTCGATGCGCGGGCCGGTCGGGCGTGACCGTCGGGGTCGCCGTGGGCGTCGCGGTCGGGGTGGCCGTCGGCGTCGCGGTGGGCGTGGGGGTGGGCGTCGGCGTGCCGACCACGACCGTGCCGGTCATGTTCGGATGCGCGACGCACAGGAAGGTGTAGACGCCCGTGGTCTGGAACAGGCAGGAGCCTTCCCAGCCCGGGCTCTGGACGCCGGCCGGAAGCGGCGGCGCCGGCTCGATGGTGGACCCGGCTCCGGCCGCGGTCTGCACGCACGACGTCGGCGGGGTCTCCTCGAAGTCCGCATTGTGGACGCTGAAGCCCGACGGGGTAGCTGAAGGTCACGCGACCACCGGGCGTGATGTTCACGGTGTTGTCGTCGAGCGGCCGTCCGTCCTCGTGGAAGCCGTTGTCGAAGACCACGAACGCTGCGTCGACGTTCTCACGAGTGGCGTGCGAATCCCCGTTCGCCAGGGCCGGGACGACGAAGAGCGCGACCAGCGCACACAGCATCCACGGCAGGACCTTCACCTTCATGACCAGCGTTCCCCTTCAAAAGATCCGGATACGAACTGCCACCTCGCCCGCGCGGCGGACCGCGCGGGCGAGGTGATGACCTACTGGCTTACGGCGTCGTGGTGGACAGCGAGTACGTCAGCGTCTTGGCGTACTCACCCGCCACGAGCACGTTGGTGTTCGCGATCGCCTGACGCATCGTGATCGTCGCGCTGGCGCCGGCCACCGCTG
This sequence comes from uncultured beta proteobacterium, assembly GCA_963707815.1. Classification (GTDB taxonomy): domain Bacteria; phylum Pseudomonadota; class Gammaproteobacteria; order Burkholderiales; family Casimicrobiaceae; genus VBCG01. Next base: position 49,352 of record CAVPRK010000009.1, on the reverse strand, counting down.
TCGTCCAGGTCGCGATCGCACGCGCCTGGTTCGGCGCCTGGATGCTCTGGTAGGCGCCGGTGGAGTTCAGGACCTCCAGGCGGCCCGGGATGATCGACGCGCCGTTCACCAGGCGGCCGTTCGTGTTGGTGTTCGCGTCCTCGTCGTAGACGGACAGCGTGGCGTTCGGCCACGACGACGTCACCGTCGCGGTGGTCGTACCGGTGTACGTCTGCGCCACGCCCGGGATGAACGGACCGAGCACCAGCGGGTTGACGGCGAGCCCGAGCGTGCTGGGCACGATCCCGCTGACCTTGCCCGTCACGGTCGTCGGGCGGTTGATCCAGAACGTCACCGTCTTGGCGGCCTCGGCGTTGCCGCCGCGGTCGGCCGAGCGGTACTCGATCGAGTAGGCGCCCAGCTCGGACACCGTCACCGAGCTCGTGTACGGGTTCACGAGACCCGGGTTGGTCGAGCGGACCCACGGGCCCGGCACGCCGTTGAGGGTCACGCGATGCTCGATGTAGTCCACACCGGCGACGGTCTGGTTCGCGCCCGCGGCGTCGGTCGAGCTGAAGTTCAGCGTGACCGGGCCCGTGTACGTGCGACCGTTGCCCGGGGCCGGCGGATCGAACGTCGCCGTCACGGTCGGAGCCGTGGTCTCCTCATAGGCGTCGAACGTGATCTTCACGATCTGGACCTGGCTGGTGGCGCTCGTGTTGTTACGGCAGCAGGTGACGGGATAGCGCGACATGTAGAGCGCGCCGTCGTCACCGAACTGCGTCCCGATCACGAGGCTGTTCTGCTGCGTCGTGGCCGAGCCCGCGTGGTTGTACGGGAGCCAGTCGTTGACGCGCAGCATCTGGTTGTTGTCCTGGCGGAGCCGGACTTCCTTCCACCAACCGTCGTTCGCGCCACGGTTGTTGATCAGCCAGGAGCCGTCGTAGTAGGCCGGGAAGCCACCCGAACCGGCCGTCGCCGCGTTGTAGCGGAAGATCGGGCCGGCCATCGGCTGCATGCCACCGGTGGACAGGTCACCGAAGTCCGCCGAGTTCTGGATGCCCTGGTTGCCCGCGTTCGGGTACTTCTTCCAGATCGTCGCGGGAACCGGCTTCGGGATCATGTCCAGGCCCTGGAACGTGGGCGGCAGCGGACTGCTGCCCCTCCGGCGCCCAGTTGATGTCGGACGGGATCTGCTCCTGCGAGCAGTCGTACTGCTGGCCCGTCGCGGTCTGGTTGGCGTAGTTCCAGCGCCACGCCGTGTTGGCCGGCGACTGATCGCCGACGCAGAACGGCCAGCCCTGGTTGGAGGCCTTGTTGACGAGGTTCCACTCGCAGGTGCCGGCCGGCGCGCGCTGGGCGCGGTCGGTCGACGCGTCGTGGCAGTACTCGCCCACGCCGATCAGGCCCGGGTTCTTCGCATCCGTGTGCAGCGTGAACGGCTGACGGAAGCCCATCGCGTAGATCTCGGGACGGGTCTTCTCCATGCCGGGCGGGAACAGGTTGCCGGACGGGATCGTGTACGTCGAACCCATGCCCGGAGGCGAGTCGGACGCGATCGGTGCCAGGGTCGGCTTGATGCGGAGCACCTTGCCGCGCAGGTCGGCCGTGTTGGCCGAGGTCTTGCGGGCATCCCAGCGCTCGGACGAGCGGTAGTCCATCGGGATGTACCCGCTGTGGCCCGAAGCGTTCGGGGACACGTCGTCACCGACGCCGAGGTACAGGTTGCCCTCGGAGTCGAAGTCCAGGCCGGCGCCACCCACGTGGCCCGGGCCGGAGTCCGTCGGACCGCCGGGGAAGCCGGACGGCGAGCCGCCGATCTTCGCCTTGGGCACGCGCAGGATCACGCGCTCGGAGTTCGGCTCGACCGACTTGCCGTCGGCGGTGAGCGTCCAGCGGCTGATCTGGTTGTAGCCGACGACCTGTGCCGCCGGCGTGGCCGTCATCGGCCAGTTGTCGCCAGGCCCGGGGCGCGGCGAGTAGTACGCGAAGACGTGACGCTTGTTCGGGTCCGACAGGTCGAAGCCCGGCTGCAGCGAGAAGCCGAGGACACCGTCCTCGGAGTTGCCGTGATCGGCGCGCGTCGGGATCGTGGCGACCGTGGTCTTGTTGCCCGGGGCGCCCAGCTGATCATGCATCATGATCGCGCCCTGCGAGTTGTAGTTGTTCGCGGCGGTGCCCAGGAGGCCGGCCTCGGACCAGTAGACCTTGCCGTCCTTGGCGACGTCGATGCCGATCGGCTGGTTGGCGTCGGCGACCAGGACGGTGCGGCGGTAGTTCGACCACACCGTGGCGGAGCAGTCGGTCTTCTTGCCTTCGCCCGCGACCCAGCGGATGCCGCCGACCATCATGTTGACCATCGGGTTGTCGCCGCCCTGCTCGGTGTAGCGAATGCCGTGGTGGCCCATGCCGGTGATCCACGTGCGGCCATCGGTGTAGTCCCGCGCCGTCGACGTGCCGTCGTTGAGACCCTTGCCGTCGTAGAGCTTGCACCAGGTGATCGGGTGATCCTGGCCCTTGGCGTTCACGCCCGGGTTGTAGGTGCGCTCATCGAACGTCGCGAGCACGTGATGGTCGCCGCGCACGTTGCGCGCGAAGTTGTAGTGCTCGTCCGCGGTCGTCCACGTGGCGGGGAGCCCCTTGGTCGACAGGTGGTTCGGATCGGCCACCTGCACCGTCGCGGCGTTGCCGTTCGGGTTCGTCGCCGCGTGGCCGGGCATGGTGGTGCCGACCATCGAGTTCGGGCCGCCGTCCCACCAATCCCACACGGACACGGCGGCGCCGGCGTCCGTCGCGTTGTGGATGGCCGTGATGCCGCCGCCGTTCTGAACGTACTTGATGATCGCGTTCTTCTCGGCGTCGCGGAGCAACGGGCCCGGGCGGTTGCCGCCGGCCCACGACCACGACATGTTCATGAAGACGATCGCGTCGTACTTCGCGAGGTTCGTGTCCGTGAAGATGCGCGGGTTCTTGTCGGGGTTGTCGCAGTTGTTCGCGGCCCCGCCGTTGCCGTCGCAGTCCTCGCGTTCGACCGTGTAGCCGAGCGCCTCGAGCTTGCTCGTGAGCACCGGCGTGCCGCCGTTGATGCCGTCGGTGTGACGGAACCCGGTCGTGCCCGTGTACATCAGGATGCGCTTGCCCTGACCTTGGGCAGACGCCAAGCTCGGCAGGGCGAGCGCGACCATAAGCGCCATCACCACTCCGAGCAGCATGGCGCGCCTTTCGGGCACGCCGAGACTCGACCCTCGTCCCACTCTGTCTCTCCTCCCCCGGAGCCCCCTCAGACCCCGGATACGCCAACTGACAACTTGTCCGACACAACAGTGTCCGGCTGCTCGAACGTAGGAGGTTCGCTCGGGACTGTCAAGGACTTTTGTCCGCTTGCGCGACAGAAAGTGCCAGTTGGGTGACCCGCTTCGGGAGCGCGGCGACAGAAGCCGCGCCAACGCGCAATAGTCGGAAAACTAGGAGGCGAAGAGCTCGCGCAGGAAGGCCAGGCCGTCGACGGCGATGGCGTCCTGGGAGGCGGCGAGGGGGCGCCAGACCGAAGCGGCCGTGGCGATCGTCTCGTTCTCCGCGGTGAAGGATTCGATGACGACCGGGCCGTCGTAGCCCGTGTCGCGGATCGCGTCGCGGAAGCCGATCCAGTCGATGTGATCGGCGCCGGGCGCTCCGCGATCGTTCGCGGACGCGTGGACGTGGGCCAACCGGGGTCCACCGAGGCGGAAGGACTCGGCGAAGTCCTTCTCTTCCACGTTCGCGTGGTAGGTGTCGAGCAGCAGACCCACGGACGAAGGCAAGGGGTCGATGGCTTCGAGCGCCTGCTCGACGGTGTTGATGAGGCTCGTCTCGTACCGAACCAACGGCTCGATGCCGATCTTCACGCCGACTTCGCCGGCGTACTCGGCGACGGGCGCGAGGTTCTCCCGCAGCTCCGCGTACAGCTTGACCCGCTCGTCGGGCGTGATGCGCCACGTCCGGCCGGTCGAGGTGTAGATGGGGCCGGCGATGGCGCCGGCCCCAACTGTGGCCGCGACGTCCAGGCAGTCCCGGAGGAAGGCCTGGGTCGTCGCGACCGTTTCCGCGTCAGCGCCACACAACTCACGCCCCGGAGCCATCGCCACCGCAATCGAGGCACCGAGCCCGTGCTCGGTCAGTACCTCTGCGGCGTGCTCAGGACTCCAGTCCCCTAGCTGCTCGACAGGGAGCTCGACAACGTCGAAGCCCATGTCGCGCACCCGCGGCGCGAGCTGGGTCAGCCGCTCATCGGTGAGCGGGGAGACCCAGATCCATGTGTTGGCGCCCAGCTTCATAGAACTACTTGCCGCCCCACTTCTCGGGGAAGCCCGGCAGGTCCTCGCAACCGCACAGCGCGTAGTACAGCGGCGGCATGTTCGGCTTGACGTACTGGTCCAGGTTCTCCTGCGTGATCTTCGGCTGCGGGAGGACCCATTCCTTCGGGACTTCTTCGCCCTTGAGGATCTTCGTCGCGGCGATGACCGCCGTACGCCACTGGAAGTTCGAGTACGTCGGGGCGACGGCCTTCAGACCGTCTTCCTTCCACTTGGTGAGGAAGTCGTTCTGGTCCTCACCCGTGATGAAGGGCACTTCCTGGCCGGCGTCCTCGAACGCCTCCGTGGCGGCAACGGCGGTCGCGCCGGCGTCCATCCAGACGCCGTCGAGGCTGCCTTCCTTCTGCAGGTAGTCGGAGACGATCGACTTCGTCTTGGCCGGGTCACCATCGGTGAACTCGACGCCGACGACGTTCAGACCGGCCTCGTCGAAGATGCCCTTGGCGCCCGACCAGCGGGTTTCAAGGACGTCAACGCCCGGCAGGATGCGCAGGGCGAGGATCTTGCCGCCCTCCTTGACGTTGTCGCGCAGGAACTCGGCCGCGTCAGCACCGAAGGCGTAGCCGCCGATCGGGTGGATGAACGTGACCGGGCAGTCCGTGGTGACACCACGGTCGAACACGATGACCGGGATCTTGGACTCGCAGGCCTTCTCCACGGCCGGCGTCAGCGTCGCCGTGGTGTTCGGCGCGATGATGATGATGTCGCACTTGCCGCCCGAGGTCATGGCCTCGATGTCGGAGATCTGCTTGTCGTCCTTCGCCTCGGCGTCGACGACCGTGAACTTGCCGATCTCCGGCGTGTTGTCGGCCTCGGCCTTCATCGTGATGCCGCCGTTCTGGCGCCACGGGTTGTCGTTGGCCGCGTTCGAGAAGCAGACGTTCCAGCCGTCCGCCTTGTCGGACTTGAACTCGGACGTATCGACCATCTCGCCCGGCTCGATCATCTGCTCCCACGGCTTGTCGGCGGGACCCTCGGGGGTCGCCGAACGCTGCGCGAGCTGCTTGTCGTAATCCTCCTGCACGAAGAATTCGGACTGCTCGCCCGTCTTCGACTCGGCCTTGGCCGTCTCGGTGGCGACGGGGGTCGCGGCGGTGCCGTTGCCCTCGTCAGCCGGGTCGTCGCTGCTACCGCAAGCGGCAATCGTGCCGCAACAGGCCAGCATGGCAACGCCACCGGCCAGTCTCCTCCAGATCATCCGTGTTCCTCCTCGTTGTGTGTGCATCTCAGCGCGCGCCCCGGAGCCGGTACGCGGCAAAGGCCACGGCGGCAATGATGATCACGCCCTGGACTGTGTCCTCGAGCGCGCCGGAGACGCCCTGCAGGTTGAGCCACGTGAACAGCGCCTCCAAGGTGAGAGCGCCGGCCATCGCGGCGACGACCGATCCACGGCCGCCCCCGAGCACGACCCCGCCCAGCACGCAGGCGGTGATCGCGTCGAACTCGAGGCCCCGGCCAACCTGGGCCGAAACCCCGCCGAAGCCTGCGAGCAGAATGCCCGCGACGGCAGCCAGAACGCCCGAGAGGACGAAGGCCAGGATCCGCACGCGGTCCACGCGCACGCCCGACAGGCGGGCGGCTCGTTCATTGTCACCCGTGGCGAGCAACTGGCGACCGAAATCGGAGCGGATCAGGAACACTGATCCCACGCCGATCACGACCATGATGATCACCGACCACGGAAGCTGCTCGATCCACGGGATCCCATCGATCCCCTGACGTCCGATCGAGCGGAAGTTCTCCGAGAGCGCGCCTCGTGGGGCGCCTCCGGTCCAGAGGAACACCGCTCCGTTCAGGATGAGCAGCATTCCCAAGGTTGTGATGAAGGACGGCACCCGCAGGACCGTCGAGATGAAGCCGTTGATGAAGCCGACGACGACGCCGATCCCGAGCAGCAGCGCGATCACGGGCCACATCCGGCTCGGCTCGTTGTCGATCACGCGCGCCGCGACGACGACCGTCACCGTCACCAGCGAACCGACCGACAGGTCGAAGTTGCCGCTGATGAGCACGAAGTACGCGCCCGCGGCCAGGATGACGAGCGGGGCCGAGCGCTTCAGGTAGGCCAGGAAGGGGCCCGGCTCGGCGAAGGTCGGGTTCAGGATCGTGATCCAGACCCAGAGGATCAACAGCAGGACGAAGATCGTCCCGGTGCTCGCCAGCGCGCTCAGGAAGCGGCTGCGGCGGTTCCCCGTCTCGGCGCCGAAGCCCGAGGCAGCAACGTTCTCGGTGCTCATGCCTTCTTCTCCGTGCGTCGCGCGTAGACCGCGACGGCCGCGATGATGATGATCCCTCGGACGACGTCCCTCAGGAACGAGTTGAACTCGAGCTGGTTGAAGACGTTGTCGAGCACGGCGAGGATGAAGACGCCACCGATCGTGCCGATGACGCCGCCGCGCCCGCCGGTCAGGGCGGTGCCGCCCAGGACCACGGCCGCGATCGACTCGAGGTCGTAGCCGCCGTCGAGACCGACGGTCGGCGTGCCGGCCTTCAGACGCGAGGCCAGGAAGATGCCCGTGATCACCGCGGTCAGCGAGCACACGACGTGCGCGCCGATGATCGTGCGGTGCGTGCGCAGGCCCGAGAGCTTCGAGACGTCCTCGGAGCCGCCGACGGCGTACACGCGGTAGCCGAAGCGCGTGTGCCGCAGGACGAACCAGACGACCACGGCGACGACGGCGAACAGGATGAACGACATCGGGATGAGGCCGAAGCGCGTGTAGCCGAGGTTCTCGGAGAACCCGTCCGCTGACGCCGCGTCTGCGGGCCGCTCCAACCGTTCTCGATGATGCCGCCGAGAATCAGCGCCATGCCGAGCGTCGCGATGAAGGCGTTCACGCGGAGCTTGGTGATGATGAGGCCGTTGGCCAGGCCGATGCCGGCGCCCATCAACAGCACGATCGCGATCGCCCCGACGACCGAGCCGCCTTCCATCTCCTTCGCGGTGACGAGCGAGGCCAGCGAGATCAGGGCCGCGACCGACAGGTCGAGCGAGCCCAGCAGGATCACGATCGTCTGGCCGAGCGAGACGATGCCGAGCGCCACCGAGCGCTGCAGCATGTTGACGATGTTGCCCGTGGTCAGGAAGTCGCCGCCGTGGATCGTGACGACGATCCAGGCCAGGATGATGATGCCGATGAGCGCGCCGTACACGGGCGCGGCGGGCGACGCGAGCAGGCCCACGCGCCAATCGGCGACCCGTTCCTTGCGCCCGGCTGCGCGCGTGCCCGCAGTCTGCGGCGGTTCAACGACGCTCATGCCGCCACCTCCTCGTGCGACCCGGTCGCGTATTCCATGATCTGGGGCTCGCTGGCACCGGCCGGCAACTCGCCGGCGAGCCGGCCCTCATGCATCACGAGGATGCGGTCGCTCATGCCGATCAGCTCCGGCAGCTCGGAAGAGATCATCAAGACGGCGACGCCGTCCTTGGCCAGCTTGCGGATCAGATCGTGGATGCCGGCCTTGGCGCCGACGTCGATGCCGCGCGTCGGCTCGTCGAAGATCAGGATCTGCGGCTGCGTCTGCAGCCACTTGGAGAGCACGACCTTCTGCTGGTTGCCGCCGGAGAGGAAGCGAACCTCCTGCTCGGGGCCACGAGCGCGCAGCTCGGTGACCTTGGCCAGCTCGCTGATCGACATCATGCCCTTCGCGGCACGGCGCTGGCGCGGCGACAACACGGTCCGCACGGCGAGCAGCATGTTGTCGGCGATCGACTGGGCGAGGGCGAGACCCTCGGCCTTGCGGTCCTCGGTGATGAACCCGAGTCCGGCCTTGATCGCCTCGCTCGGATGCTTGAAGCGACGTTCCTTGCCGTCGATCTCGACCGTGCCCGACGTGATCGGGTCGGCGCCGAAGACGGCGCGCGCGATCTCGGTGCGGCCGGAGCCCTGCAGCCCGGCGAGACCGACGATCTCGCCCGCGCGGACGTCGAGGTTGACGTCGCGCAGAAGGCCGGTGGTGAGGCTCTTGACCGAGAGCCGCACGTCGCCGAGGTCCTCCTTGGCGCCCTTCTCCGGGAAGTACCCGTCGAGCTCACGGCCGACCATCAGGTTCACGAGCTCGCGCTGGTTGGTCGAGGACGTGTCGAGCGTCTTGACGACGCCGCCGTCCTTGATGACCGTGATCCGGTCCGACAGCGCGAAGACCTCGCGCAGGCGGTGCGAGATGTAGAGGACGCCGACGCCGAGCTCCTGCAGGCGGCGCACGAGCTTGAACAGCAGTTCGACCTCGCCCTCCGCGAGGGCCGCCGTGGGCTCGTCGAGCACGAGGATCTTGGCGTTCAGCGAACGCGCCTTGATGATCTCGACGACCTGCTGCTGCGCGACCGACAGCCAGCGCACCGGGGTGCGCGGGCCGAAGCCGGACTCGCCGACCTCTTCGAGCAGCGCGGCGGTGTCGCGTTCCATCTTGCGGCCGTCGACGATCGGGCCCTTGCGCGGCTCACGGCCGACGAACACGTTCTCGGCGACGTTGCGGTCCGGCAGGAGGTTGAACTCCTGGTAGACGATGCCCACGCCGGCGGCCTGGGCGGCTGCCGGATGGTGGAACGTCTGTTCCTCGCCGTTGATCCGGATCGTGCCCTCGGTGGGCATGTGCACGCCGGCGAGCGTCTTCATCAAGGTGGACTTGCCGGCGCCGTTCTCACCCACGATCGCGTGGATCTCACCCGCGCGCAGGTCGAGGTCGACGCCGTGGAGGACCTCCACGCCGACGAACGACTTCTTGATGCCCTGCATCTGCAGGAGCGGCTGATCAGACATCGGCAGTCTCCGCTGTCACGGCCGTCGCGCTCGGCACGTCGACCCAGGTCTCCGTCTCCGCCGACGCGAGCACGGCCGCGGTGATGCGGGCGGCACGCAGTCCGTCACGGAAGTCGGGCAGCCCATCGGGGGCGTCGCCCGTCAGCGTCGCGGCGTAAGCATCCGCGACGAAGGCGTTGAAAGCGTCGTTGTAGCCCTGCGGGTGACCCGCGGGCACGTTCGCGAGCCGCGCGGCGTTCGGGGACAGCACGCCCGGGTCGCGCTTGAGCAGCGTCACCGCTTCGCGCTTGCCGACCCAGAGGGTCTCCGGCTCTTCCTGATTGAAGTAGAGCGCTTCCTCGGCGGCGTCGATCTCGAGCGTGAGCTGGTTCTTGCGGCCCGCGGAGATCTGGCTGATGACGGTGGAGCCGACCGCGCCCTTGTCCGTCTCGAACTGCATGATCACCGCGTCTTCGGTGGCGCGCTCCGGGAACGTTCCGTACGTGCGCGCGCTCACGCGCGTGATCCGTTGACCCGACACGAACTCGGCGAGGTCGCACCAGTGCGAGCCGATGTCGGCGAACGCGCGCGACGCGCCGCCGATCGACTCGTCGACGCGCCAGTTGTCGTCGTCGGCCTTGAGCAGCCAGTCCTGCAGGTACCCGCCGTGGATCAGGCGGATGGCGCCCGACACCCCGGTCTGCACGCGCTCGCGCGCCTCACGGACCATGGGGTGGTAGCGGTAGACGAACGGCACCGCGTGGACACGCCCGGACGCGATCGCCGCGTCGAGCATCTCCTCGGCCCCACGATCGTCGATCGCCAGCGGCTTCTCGCAGATGACGTGCTTCCCGGCGGCCAGCGCGGCTTCGGCCAGGGGCCGGTGCAGGTGGTTGGGCGTGCAGACGTGGACCACGTCGACGTCCGGCGACTCGACCAGCGCTTCCCAGGTGGCGAAGGGGCGTTCCGCGCCGAGAGCCGCCGCAGCGAGCGAACTCTTCTCTGGCGTGGACCCGGCGACGCCGACCAAGCGTGCACCGGCAAGCCGCGCCGAACGAGCGTGGACAGCACCCATGAACCCCGTCCCCGCAATGGCGACGCGAACTTCTCCTCCAAGCATGGAGCCGCACGCTAGTTCGGCTTAGCCCGAATGTCAAGCAAAAGACTGACGGATTCTGTCCGAGGGGCACGAGTAAACACGAACTCAATGTGAGGACTTCCGTCCGTAACCGACGCAAGTCTGATTAACTCGCGGACATGGTCGAGGCCTCTACGGGCGCAGGCGCCGTACTGCGATTGATTCGCGGTGGTGCCACGACGCGGACCCAGTTGGCGCTGACCACCGGGCTTTCCCGCTCCACGCTGGCCGAGCGGGTTCACGCGCTCCTGGTCCTCGGCCTCGTGACCGAGACCCACGGCGCATCGACCGGCGGCCGCCCTCCGGCCACACTGCGGTTCAACCCTACAGCGGGAGTCGTTCTCGCGACTTCTGTGTACCCGACCTTCTGCCGGGTCGCGGTCTGCGACCTCGACGCCAAGCCCTTGATCGAGCATACGCGCGAGCTGGATCCCGGACGCTCCCCCGGACGTGAGCGTGCGCGCCGGAGCGCTGGAGGCGCTCGCGCTCGCGGGCGTCGCCCCCGAGCGGGTGTGGGCGTCCGGCGTCGGCGTCGACGAGCTGCCCGCGCAGCCCACTCCGGCGTTCACCGGCGACGGGCCCGTGCTCGTCGACCGGCACGTGAACCTGCTCGCCCTCGCCGAGCAGTGGACCCACTGGCGCGAGGTCGAGCACCTGCTCTACGTATTCGTCGGCACGAGCATCGAATGCGGCATCGTCTCCTACGGCAAGGTCCATCACGGTGCGCGCGGGGCCGCCGGCGGGCTCGGCCACATCCGCGTCCGCGGGTACGAGGACGTGCTGTGCACGTGCGGGAACACGGGCTGCCTGGAGGCCGCCGTCGGCGGACGGGCGCTGGCCGACCAGCTCACCGCCCGTGGGCTGCACGCCGCCTCGGCGGCCGACGTCGCCGCGCTGGCCCGCAACGGGGTCGGGCCGGCCGTCCAAGCCGTGCGGACGGCCGGGCGCGCGATCGGCGAGGTGCTCGCCGAGTGCGTGAACTTCTACAACCCGGGCGTGATCGTGCTCGGCGGCGAGCTCGCCGAGGCGTCACATCACCTGCTGGCGGGGCTGCGGGAGACGGCGTTCGCGCGCTCGCTGCCGATGGCGACGCGTGATCTGGTCGTGAGCCCGGCACACCTGACCGCGGACGCGGGGACGTTGGGCGCGGCGGTGATGGCCATCGAGCACGTGCTCGCCGAGGCGTACGTCGACCGGGCCGCGAACGGGCACTGACTCGTGTCAGCGCAGAAACCTCCGCTCCGAAGCACCGCTCACGTCGGCCTTACGCCCGCGCTTTTCCCTTCGTATCAGGCAAAAGATCGCAAACTAAGTTCGACAATCGCCACCCTTCGACCTGACTTGCTCACGGGTTGTGTCGATTTTGAGTCGCGAGTCTGGTTAACTCGCGACCATGTTGACCGCAGGAGAGAGTCAAAGCCCCGGCACACCGGTGGGAGCCGGGCGCGTGCTGGGGCTGATCCGGGACGGGGAGGCGGTCACACGCGCAGACATCGCACGGCGCACCGGGCTGGCCCGGTCGACCGTCGCGCAGCGCGTCGAAGCATTGATGGCGCACCGGTTCGTGTACGAGGCGGGCGGGACCGCCTCGACCGGCGGCCGGCCGCCGACGGTGCTCGCCTTCAACCGAGCGGCCGGCGTCGTGCTCGTCGCCGCCCTGGGCGCGACCCACGCCCGCCTCGCCGTGACCGATCTCGCCGGCGACCCGCTGGCCGAGCAGGGCTACGACACCGACATCGCTCGCCTTCCCGAGCAAATTCTCTACTGGGTCAACGAACGCTTCGACGACCTGCTGCGCGAGACCGATCGCACGCGTGAAGACGTGCGCGGCATCGGCGTCGGCATCCCCGCACCGGTCGCGTTCTCCCGCGGCGAGGCGGTCGCGCCGCCGATGATGCCCGGCTGGGACGGCTTCTCCATCCCCGACTGGTTCTCCAAGCACTACGACGTGCCCGTGCTCGTCGACAACGACGTGAACATCATGGCGTTGGGCGAGCACCACACGCACTGGCGCGGCTGCGAGCACCTGCTGTACGTGAAGGTCGGCACCGGCATCGGCTGCGGGATCATCTCCGGCAACCGGATCCACCGCGGCGCCCAGGGCGCGGCGGGGGACATCGGGCACGTCCGGCTCGCCGGGCACCAGGACGTCGTGTGCCGCTGCGGCAACACGGGCTGCCTGGAGGCCGTCGCGGGCGGCCGCGCGCTGGCGATGCGGCTGACCAAGGCCGGGCTCGAGGCCAACAACACGCGCGACGTCGTGTCGCTCGTCCGCGCCGGGCATCCGGAGGCCGCGCAGGCGGTGCGCGACGCCGGCCGCTCGATCGGCGAGGTGCTCGCCGAGTGCATCAACTTCTTCAACCCGGGCGCCGTGATCATCGGCGGTGATCTCTCCGAGGTCCATCAGCAGCTGCTCGCGGGCATGCGGGAGATGTCGTTCGGGCGTTCGCTGCCGATGGCCACGCGGGACCTGCGACTCGGGCACTCGCAGCTCGGCGATCGTGCCGGCGTGGTCGGCGCGGCGATCATGGTCGTCGAGCACGTGCTCGACCCGGCGGTCATCGATCGTGCGGTGCAGAACGAATTGCCTGCTCCAAATGGCCGCGTACGCTACGGTCACGCCGGCTTGATTTCATCGGTAGGTGCACAAAGCGGTAGGCCCGGCTGTCGAATGCAGCCGGACTTTGGTCCAAATCGGTGCGCAATCCGCGTGCCGCTCTGGTTAACTGCCGGAATGGCGGAAGCGTTGAAGGGGTTGGAGTCTTGACGGGCGCGGGTTCACTGCTGCGGCTGATCCGGAGCGGCGAGGCGGTGACGCGCGCCGACCTGGTGCGCCAGACCGGGTTGGCACGCTCGACGGTGGCGCAGCGGCTCGACGCGCTGCGTGCGCACGAGCTGGTCTACGAAGCGGGCGGCACCACCTCGACGGGTGGGCGCCCGCCGACGGTGCTGATGTTCAACCAGGGCGCGGGAGTCGTCCTGGTCGCGGACCTCGGCGCCACCCACTCACGGCTGGTCGTGTCCGACCTCGCGGGCGCGACGCTCGCCGAGACGACCTTCGACCTGGAGATCGGCCAGGGTCCCGAAGTGGTGCTCGCCGCCGTGCACGAGTGCTTCACGGCACTGCTCGAGGAGATCGGGCGCCGCGCGGGAGATGTCCGCGGCATCGGCGTCGGGGTTCCGGGGCCGGTCGCGTTCTCGCGCGGTGAGCCGGTCGCGCCGCCGATCATGCCCGGCTGGGACGGCTTCTCGATCCCGGGCTGGTTCGCGCAGCACTACGACGGGCCGGTGCTCGTCGACAACGACGTGAACATCATGGCGCTGGGCGAGCACTGGACGCACTGGCGTCACAGCGAGCACCTGCTGTACGTGAAGATCGGCACCGGCATCGGCTGCGGGATCGTGTCCGGCGGTCGGATCCACCGCGGATCGCAGGGCGCCGCGGGCGACGTCGGCCACGTCCGGCTCTCCGGTCACGACGACGTCATCTGCCGCTGCGGCAACTCCGGCTGCCTGGAGGCCGTCGCGGGCGGGCGCGCGCTCGCCGCCAAGCTGACGAAGCAGGGGCTGCCCGCTCACTCTTCCCGGGAGGTCGTCGAGCTCGTGCGCGCCGGCGAGCCGCAGGCCATCCAGGCCGTGCGCGACGCGGGCCGCTGCCTCGGCGAGGTGCTCGCGGGGTGCGTGAACTTCTTCAACCCGGGCGCGATCGTCATCGGCGGCGACATCGCCATCGCGCACCAGCAGCTGCTGGCGGGCGTGCGGGAAGTCATCTTCCAGCGCTCACTCCCGCTGGCGACGGGCGACCTGCGGATCGTGCCCTCGCGCCTCGGCGACCGGGCCGGCGCGGTCGGCGCCGGGATCATGGTGATCGAGCACATCCTCTCGCCCGAGGCTGTGGATCGCGTCATCCAGAGCGGTCTGGCCGCTTAGCCGTCTCGCAGCTCGAGGCCGATCTGCCGCGGCATCGAGCAGTGCGAGCTCGCGATTGAGCGCGTTCGCGCTGAAGGTGCCCTCGTCGCGGAGCTCGAGGATCGCGCGGCGTTGCGCGTCGAGCTTCGCGATCGGCTCGTCGCTCGTGCCCTCCAGGGCGGCGATCAGCAGCTCGCGCAGCCGCCCGCGCTCCTCCGGGTCCTCCCGCTCGGGCGCCGGCTTGACGAGCGCGACGACGCGCGGGAGCGTGCCGCCCTGGATCACCAGCGAGCCGGCCGCCACGAGGAACGCGATCAGGATCAGCAGCGAGCGCTGGGGCGCGTCCTCGGGCAGCGTCTGCGCGGCCGCGAGCGTGATCGCGCCGCGCATGCCCGCCCACACGACGACCGTGCCTTCCCGCCAGCCGAGCGGCTCGGCGAGGAAGTAGTCGATGTCGGCGACCCGGCGCCGGACCCGGGTGCGGAACCGCTCCAGCGCGTCTTCGTTGCCGCGAGCGCGCTTGAGGACCCGCTCGACGCACCTCGGGGTCGCCCGCGTCGAGCTGCTCCTGCATGGTCGTGACCTGAGACTTGAAGCGCGCGCCGCGGCGCGCACGGCGTCCCAGCCCGACGAGCAACAGCGCGACGTACGCGGCGCGGATGAGCAGCGTGAGTGCGAGCCCGGCGGCCGCGACGGTCGCCGCCGTGCCGAGGTCCCCTTCGGCGTCCTCGACGATCGCCGACAGCTCCAGCCCCATCACGAGGAAGATCCCGCCCTCGAGGATCAGCTCCACCGTGCGCCAGTTCTCGCGGTCGGAGAGCCGGTGGCGCGGCGAGAGCATCTCCGGCGCGTGCCGGCCCACGACCAGGCCGGCGGTGACCGCGGCGACCAGGCCCGAGGCGCCGATCTCCTCGGCCGGGAGCGCCGCGAGGAACGGCACCGTGAACCCCACCACCGTGTTGACCGCCGGGTCCTTCACCCGCGCGCGGACGTACATGCTCGCGTGCCCGACGACGAACCCGATCACGACGGCCGCGCCGACCGCGAACACGAAGTCCCACAGCACGCCGCCGAACGAGACCGACACGGCCGCGGCGGCGATCGCCGTGCGCAGGATCACGAGCGCGGTGGCGTCGTTGAGCAGGCCCTCGCCCTCCAGCACCGCCGTGATCCGGCCGGAGACGCCGACCCGCTTGACGATCTGCGTCGCCACCGCGTCGGTCGGGCTCACGATCGCGCCGAGCGCGATGCCCCAGGCCAGGTTCAGGCCCGGGATCACGGCGGAGAAGAACAGGCCGAGGAGCACCGCGGAGAGCGCGACGAGCACGACGGACAGCCCGCGGATGGCCGTGAACTCGCGCCGGAAGTCCATCTCCGGCATCGAGACCGCCGCCGAATACAGCAGCGGCGGCAGCACGACGGTGAGGATCCAGTGCGGCTCGACCTCCACGTCGGGCACGAACGGCAGGAAGCTGACGCCGATGCCGAGCAGCACGAGCAGCAGCGGCGAGGCGATCCCGATCCGCGGGCGCGACGGTCGCGGCCGCCGCGATCGCGAGCAGCCCGCCGATGACGACGAAGAGCGCCTCGGTCACACGGCCGCGGCGGCGATCGCCGCCTCAGTCACCGGGCCCTGGCGCAGGATCTCCCACGCACCGTCGACGTACCGCGCGAGCGTGGACGGCTTGTCGTAGACCGCCGCGGCGGGGTCGACGACGACGTGGATGACGTGGTCGCCGTGGAGCTTCTCCGCCGCCTTGCACGGGATCGGGATCCGGCGCCTGACCCGACAGGTTGTGCGAGGTCGCCGAGAGCGGCCGGCCCAGCGCGTGCAGGATCTGCAGCGTCACCGGGGCGTCCGGGATCCGCGCGCCGAGCGTTCCGGTCCCGGCGGTCAGCACGTCGGGCACGAGACCGCGGCTCGCGCCCGACGGCCGTGAACGGTCCGGGCATGAGCTTCGTGCACGCCGCGCGTGCGGCGGGCGGCAGGTCCACGTACCGCTCGATCTCCTCGAGCGACGTCACCGCGACATGGATCGGCTTCGCCGGCGGTCGCCCCTTCGCGGCGTAGACCGCGTCGATCGCGGCCTCGCTCGTCGCGTCGGCGGCGAGCATGTACCCGGTCTCCGTCGGGAGCACGGCGAGCCCGCCCGCTTTGAGGTGCGCGACGCACGCCTGCACGGCGTGCAAGGACAGGAGCCGCCCCTTGGTCAGGCGGTCATGGATGACGAGCCGAGTCATGCGAGGGGCGAATTCTGGCAGCGCTCCCCTATCGGTAACGAACCCTTCGCTATGCGAACCCTTCGTTACCAACAGGCCGCCCGCCAGCACGGCGTGATCCGGACCGAGCAGATCGGGCGCGACTCGGCGGCGATCCGGCGCGCCGTTCTGTCTGGCGCGTTGCATCCGAAGTACCGCGGGGTGTACGCGGTTGGCCACCCTCGTCTCTCGCGCGAGGGTGAATGGCTCGCGGCCGTCTACGGCGCCGGTGACGGATCCGCCCTCACCGGCTTCAGCGGCGGGAAGTTCTGGAAGATCTCCCGCTTCCGAGAGCCCGCGATCCAGATCGCCACGCCGAAGCGCCGCCGCCCACAGCCCGGCTTCGAGATCGTGCCCTCGCGACTCCTTCCCGGCGAGTGGTTGGTCCGCGACGCGATCCCGGTCTGCAACGTTCCGCGCATCCTGTTCGACATGAGCCGCACGCTCATGCCCGAACAGGTCGCGAACGTGATCCACGAGGCCGAGTTCCACAAGCGGTTCGACCCGCGCGCGATCCGGCGGACGAACCCGGTGTTGCGCGCGGCGCTCGCGCTGCACGCAAACGGCAGCGCCGGTACTCGATCCGGCCTGGAGGACCGGTTCCTCAAGCTCATCCGCGGCGCGCGGCTCACTGAACCGGTCATCAACACCCACCACCTCGGCTTTGAACTCGATTTCCGCTGGCCCGGCCTGAACGTCGAGATCGACGGCGAGCACCACGACCGCGCGCGCACCCGACGCGACGACCGGATCCAGGACGCCGTACTCCGGGAACACGGCTTCGTCGTCCTGCGCTTCCGCGAGGAGGACCTGGACCGGCCGGACGCAGTCCTACGCCGGCTCGCGGCGTACGTGTAAGCCGGCGAGGACGGTGTCGACGAGCGCGTCGGCGTACTCCGGCGTGAGGTCGCGGCGCTGTTGCCAGCGGGCGAGCAGTGGGCTCCAGAGCAGGTCGGCGACGAGCTCGAGGTCGGTGCCCGGCGCGAGCTCGGGAGCGTTCGCCAGGCGCGTGAGCTTGATCGCGCGCATCGGGGCCTCGAGCCGCTGCTCGTACTCGGCGGCGAGGGCCGGGTCGCTCGCGATCGCCGCGGCCATCGCGCGCATCGGCACGTCGTAGCGCGGGTCGTTGAGCTCGGCGACGGTCGCGCGCAGGACGAGCTTGAGGTCGGCCTCGAGGTCGCCGGTGTCGGGCAGCGCCGGGACGCCCTCGGCGTCCTCGGACAGAGCCAGGAAGGCGTCGAAGAGCACGGCGCCCTTGGACGGCCACCAGCGGTAGATCGTCTGCTTGCCCACGCCCGCGCGGGCCGCGATGCCCTCCATCGTCAGCTTCGCGTAGCCGACCTCGCCGACGAGCGCGAACGCGGCGTCGAGGATCGCCCTGCGGGACGTGTCGCTTCTCGTCCTGGCCACGATCGCTATTCTATACGAGACGTTTCGTCTCGTTATGGAGGTTGGGCATGACCGACTGCACCACGCGTCTGGCTGATCACGGGCGCCAGCCGAGGGCTCGGCCGGGCGTTCGCCGAGGCCGCGCTCGCCGCGGGCGACCGCGTCGCGGCGATCTCGCGCACGCCGGCGCCGCTGGGTGGCGACTCGCTGGGCATCGCCGCGGACGTGACCGACCGCGCCGCGGTGTTCGCCGCCGTCGAGCAGGCCGTCGCGCACTTCGGTCGGCTCGATGTCGTCGTCAACAACGCCGGGGCGATGTGGCTCGGGCGCCGTCGAGGAGTTCAGCGAGGACGAGGCCCGCGCGGCGATGGAGCTCAACTTCTTCGGCGCGCTCTGGGTCACGCAGGCGGTCGCCCCGCACCTGCGCGAACACGGCGGGCGACTGCTGCAGATCTCGAGCATCGGCGGCGTCGTGACCGGCCCGATGGCGGGCCTCTACAGCGCCGCGAAGTTCGCGCTGGAGGGGATGAGCGAAGCCCTCGCGCAGGAGCTCGCGCCGTTCGGCGTCCACGTCACGCTCGTCGAGCCGGGCGGCTACTGGACCGACCTCTACCGCTCCGGCATGCACCAGACGGAGCCGCTGGACGCGTACGCGGCGCTCCGCTCCGGGGACGGCGAGGAGGAGTCCGTGGACAGCGACCCGCGCCTCGCCGCGGCGGCGATCCTGAAGCTGGTCGACAGCGACGACCCGCCGCTCCGGCTGATCCTCGGCAGCGCCGTGCTGGATGCGGCGATCGCCATGACCAAGGCGCGGATCGACACCTGGGAGCGCTGGGAGGAGGTGAGCCGCGCGGCCGAGCATGCCGTCCCGATGCCGGAGGGGTACACGTCGGTGCTCAAGGACGCGTGAGGCGCTCGACCAGGAACCCCGCGGCCACCAGCCCGAGCACGACCGGCGCGATCCACACGATCCAGGGAAGCCCGTCGTCCGTGCTCGCCCTGGCGCGTTGGTAGCGGACCGGCTCGACCGTCGGCCCGACGAACGCGATCCGGTCGGCGATCAGCCGGTTACCGCAGCGGGTGGCCGTGACCCGCAGGCGTTGACCGTCACGGACGGGCTGATACGCGGGACGGTTCACGATCCGCGTACGCGCGTCGACGCGAAACACCCGGTCGTCGACCATCAGGCGATCGAAGCCGGCGTCGGTCGTCGTGCCCGCGAACGTTCGCCCTCGCGCACAGCCGCGGCGCGCGTAGCCGCCGGCTGGGCCGGTGCAGCGGATGCGCCGCGCTGGCCACCAGCGAACCGGCGGCGAGGTAGAAGCCGTCATCGACGCTGGAGACCACGGCGACGTCGGCGGGCACGCCCCTGAAGCGCAGGACCGTGGTCGCCCCGTCGGGGTGTTCTGGCCCGCGTCGTTGCAGGCGGGCACCACCGCGGTCCGGCGTCCTTCGGTCGGCGGCAATTCCCAGCCTTCGCTGTCTTGGTGGGTGAGCACCACGCCGTCCACGACCACCGCCGCGACACAGCTCGCACGCGCCGGCGGCGCCATGACTAACACGGCGACGACGACGGCGAGGCACAGGCGTCCCACGCCCGTACTACGCGCGACCGCGCCGGTCGTCACGGAACGATCTGTTCCCGGGCGACTTCCTCGGCGCAGTCGTCCACCTCCGGCGAGCGTACCCGGAGCCGCAAGATGAGGGCATGAACTCAGACCTGATCGCGCTGCTGACGTCGCTCGTGGCCGTGGACTCGGTCAATCCCTCACTCGTGCCGGGCGGAGCCGGTGAAGGCGAGATCGCGACGTTCATCGAGGGCTGGGCGCGCGCGAACGGGCTGGAAACCGAGCGGCTCGAGGAGACGCCCGGCCGTCCGAGCGTGCTCGTCCGCGCACGCGGCACCGGCGGCGGGCGCACGCTCCTGCTGTGCGGGCACACGGACGTGGTCAACGTCGAGGGCATGACGCGACCCGTTCGCGCCGCGCATCGAGGGCGACCGGATGTACGGCCGTGGCACGTACGACATGAAGGCCGGCCTGGCCGCGGCGCTGATCGCCGCCCGGGACGCCTCGCGGCTCGGGCTGGCAGGCGACGTCGTGGTCGCCGCGGTGGCCGACGAGGAGCACGCCAGCCTCGGCGTTCAGGAGGCGCTGCGCCATGTCTCGGCCGACGCCGCCGTCGTCACCGAGCCCACCGAGCTCGAGCTGACCGTCGCGCACAAGGGCTTCGTCTGGAGCGAGATCGAGGTGACCGGCCGCGCGGCGCATGGCTCGCGCCCGCACCTGGGCGTCGACGCGATTCTGAAGATGGGCGCCGTGCTCGCAGGCCTCGAGGCGCTCGACCGCGAGCTGGCGCAGCGCACGCATCCGATGCTGGGCCGCGGCTCGCTGCACGCGTCCCTGATCCAAGGGGGAGTCGAGCTCTCGAGCTACCCGGCGCAGTGCACGCTCAGCGTGGAACGCCGGACGCTGCCCGGCGAGACCGGCGCGCAGATCGAAGCGGAGCTGGAGGCCCTGCTGGACCGCTGCCGCGCGGCCGACCCCGAGTTCGTGGCGTCCCAACGCACCCTGCTGGTGCGCGACCCGTTCGCGATCGACCCGGCGGAGCCATTGGTCGCGCTGATCACCGAAGCCGCCGCCGACGTGCTGCCCGAGCCGCCCAAGATCGGGGGCGGCAGCTACTGGGCCGACTCGTCGATGATCGCCGCCGCCGGCATCCCGACCGTGCTCTTCGGCCCCAGCGGCGAAGGCGCCCACGCCGTCGAGGAGTGGGTCAGCCTGTCCGCCACCGAGGCCGTGACGAGGACGCTGATCGGGCTCGCGCAGCGGCTGTGCGGTTAGGCGGCCGTCTCGCGGTGCGGCAGCTTCCAGCCCGGACGCGGGAAGTGGCAGGTGTAGCCGTTCGGGTACTTCTGCAGGTAGTCCTGGTGCTCGGGCTCGGCCTCCCAGAACGGCACGGCCTCGCTGAGCTCGGTCACGACCTTGCCCGGCCACAGGCCTGAGGCGTCGACGTCGGCGATCGTGTCCTCGGCGACCTGACGCTGCTCGTCGCTCGTGTAGAAGATCTCGGACCGGTAGCTGGAACCGATGTCGTTGCCCTGGCGGTCCTTGGTCGAGGGGTCGTGGATCTGGAAGAAGAACTCGAGGATGTCCCGGTAGGAGATGCGCTCGGGGTCGAAGACGATCTCGACCGCCTCGGCGTGGCCGGGATGGTTGCGGTAGGTCGGGTGCTCGTTCTCGCCGCCGGTGTAGCCCACCCGGGTGGAGATGACTCCGTCGCGGACGCGCAGGAGCTCCTGGACGCCCCAGAAGCAACCTCCGGCGAGAATCGCGGTCTCGGTGTTCTGGCTCATCCCTTCAGTCTGACTCACGCGACCACCCGGCCGACCGCGTAGCCCAACGCGGCGCAGGCGAGCCCGCCGAACGTGCTGACCGCGAAATACACCGCCGCGGTCGCCGGGCGACCACCGTCGGCCTCCAGCACGGTTTGGACGGTGAGCGTCGAGAGCGTGGTGAACCCGCCGAGGACCCCGACGCCGAGCGCGGTGCGGACGTCGCTGGAGACGTGTCCCCCGGCGGTGGTCAGCAGGCCGAGCAGGAGGGAACCGACGAGGTTGATGGCCACGACGGTCCAGATCGACTGGACCCAGACGGTCAGGCCGTAGCGGGCGAGGACGCCGGCGACTCCGGCGAGGGCGACGAGCAGTGCGGTGGGCATGGGTCGCTGCGCATCATCGCGGAGGCCGGCGATCACGCGTCGAGCAGGTCGAGCGCCTTCGCGCGCGCGAGCGCGTCCTCGCGCGTGGAGACGCCGAGCTTGCGGTAGATCGCGCGGATGTGGGTCTTGACGGTGTTGATCGACACGTACAGGTCCGCGCCGATCGCGCGGGCGGTGCGGTCGCCCTCGAAGTGCCGCAGCACGGACAGCTCGGCGGGTGAGAGCGCCTCGGCCACGGTCGGCGGAGCCGCCTCCAGCGCAGCCACGGCGCGCGCGGCCCGGTCCACGCGCGCGGCCACCGCGCCCGGGTCGATGCACGCGGCAAGCACGCCGCGAGCCTGCTCCAGCGCCAGCTCGGCGCGCCGGCCGCGCCCGCGCGCGGCGAGCGTGCGGGCGAAGCTGGCCAGGACCCACGCGTGCATCGCGCCACCGTCGATCGCGGCCTCGATCGTCCGCGCCCGGTGCAGCGCGCGCTCGGCATCGACGGGCCGGCCATCGGCGAGTGCGCCCAGGGCCGCCGCGAAGTGCGCGCAGCCCGCGGCCGTGCTCTCCGACACACCCGCGCGCGTGGCCTCGGACAGGGCACGCCCCGCGAGCCGCTCCGCGACGACGGGATTCTCCCGCTCGGCCGCGATCACGGCTTGCACGGCGAGCGCGCCGACGACGCCGAACGGCCGCCGGTCCGCGTCGGGATGGACCTCGGTCGCGCGCGCGAGCTCGAGCGCGGCGTCGTCCTCCCCCGCCAGCAGCCGGGCCCAGGCCAGCACCGCCATCGCGGGCACGACGAGCGTGTGCGCGTCCTCCCGCGCGAGCGCGACGGCCCGGACGGAGCGCTCCACCGTCAGCGCCACGTCGTCGTCGCCGTAGAGCGCGGCGAGCAGGACCCGGGCGGCCTCGTGGTACCCGCTCCACTGCTCCGGGTGCTGCTCGCGCGCCCGCTCCGCGCGGTTGAGCATGCGCCGGACCTCGGCGCGCGGGCGGGCCAGCCCGCCGGCAGCGAGCGCGCCCGCCGTGAGCACCCCCGGCCGCGCGCTGACCAGCTCACGCGGAAGCAGCGCCAACCACCGCTCGATCGTCGCTGCCCGGCCCGACCGCGACATCCTCACGTGCTGCGCCTCGAGCGTGCGCGCGATCATCTCGACGTCGCCGCACGCCGCGGCGTGATCGACGGCGTCCTCATACAGCTCGTGCGTCTCGAACCAGTCACACGCACGGTGGTGCAGCGCGGCGGCGCGCTCACCCAGGCGCAGCCGCAGGTACTCGGCGAACAGCGCGTGATAGCGCCACCACAGGCCGTCCTCGTCGAGCGCGACGACGAACAGGTTCGCGCGCACGACCCGGTCCAGCAGCGCGGCGGAGTCGTCGCGCTCGAGCACGTGGTCGCACAGGTCCACGCTGAGCCGCGGCAGCATCGAGGTGCGTTCGAGGAAGTCGCGCAGGTCGTCCGGTAGTCCATCGACGACCTCCGCCGTGAGGTACGCCGCCACGTCCCGGCGGCGCCCGGTGACCGGCACCGCGCCGCGCAGCGCCACGAGCCGCAGCGCCACCGGCCAGCCCTCGCAGCGCGCCTCGGCCTCCTCCGAGGCGGCCGGGCCGAGCAACGACGCGGCCTCCTCGGACGTGAATGCGAGCTCGGCGTCCCGCAGCTCCGCGAGCCTCCCCGCGGCCCGCAGGTACGCGAGCCGCAGTGGCGGGTCCACGCGCGTGATCAGCACCAGCCGGACGGCCGGCGGGAGCCGGGCCGCCGCGTACCGCAGCGAGTCGAGCGCGCGCCGGTCGGTCACCAGGTGCAGATCGTCGAGCACGATCGTCAGCGATCTCCCGTCGTCCTCGAGCGCGGCGAGCAGCACCTCGACCGTCGGCTCCGCCGTGCTCTCCGCGAGGCGCACGCGACTCCGGGGTGTCTCGTCGAAGTCCGGCAGCGCTCGCTCGACGCTCGCGATCACGTAGCGCCACAGGTGCAGCGCGTCGTTGTCGTGCGCGTCGACCGAGACCCAGGCCACGGGCGTGCGGCGAGCGGCCAGCCACGCCTCAACCGCGCTCGTCTTGCCGTAGCCCGCGGACGCCGAGACGAGCGTGACGGGCTTGGCCGCGGCGGCGTCGAGCAGCGCATCGACCCGCGGGCGCGCGACCGGCGCGCCCGGCAGGCGCGGGGGCGTGATCTTGCTGCGGCGAACGGTGTCGAGCATCCGTAGCGCGACAGCATTTCACCCGGGTGAAACTCCTAGAAGTGGCGCATCGTCGCTCTAGCGTTGCGGCCTTGCTGGAGACGCACGCCCACCGGCGCAGAGTGGCGGAGTTGTGCGCCCTGATCGGTGGCCGTCTGGGTCTCGACGCGCACGCGCTCGGTGGCGCTGCCTGGCTCCACGACGTCGGCATGACGGCGATGACCTTCGTCGACCGCCGTGGGCCGCTGAGCGACGCCGAGCGACGGCGGCTGCACAGTCACACCGAGATCGGGCGCGCGCTGCTGGACGACTCGTGCACCGAGCTCTACACCGCGGCGGCGGTCATCGCGTGGACGCATCACGAGCGCTACGACGGAACCGGCTACCCGCGCGGGCTCACCGCGGATGCGATTCCGCTGCCGGGCCGGATCACCGCGGTGGCGGACGCGTTCGACGCGATCACGACCGACCGCCCACACCGCGGCGCCCGCTCGGCCGCCATCGCCGCCGAGGTGCTGCGCGCCGAACAGGGGCTCCAGTTCGACCCGGCCGTCGTCGACGCGCTGCTCGGCGCGCTCGAGAGCGCCACACGGATCCTGGAGCGGTTCCCCGACGACCCTGCCGCGGCGTCCGCCGACGAGTACGTCACGGTCCAGGTCGCCGCCCGCACGCTCGGCGCGTCCCGCTCGCAGTTGCGGCGCTGGTCGGACGAGGGGCGGATCGCGGCCGTCCGCACGAGCGGTGGACACCGCCGCTTCCGGCTCGAGGACGTGCGGCAACTCGCCGAGCATCTGCGCGCGCTTCCGCGCCTGCGGCCGATCGCCCCACCCGACCGTCCGCTGCCGGGTGTCGCCGCGATGCTGGCGACCCTCGGACCGCAGATCGCGGGTGCGGCGTCGTCGTCGATCTACGCCGAGGAGCCGCACGGCTGGCTCACGTCCGAGCACGCCCGCCCCACGCTGCACGGATGGCTGAACGCGCTGCGCCAAGGCTGCGAGCAAGGCGACTTCGACGCCGCGATCGCGGTCACCGAGACGCTGCTGCGCGAGGCCCGCGCGCACGGCACGACCCTGCTCGAACGGCACGCGTTCCTCGAGCGGTTCGGCCAGGTCCTGATCCGCGCCCTCGGTCGCCAAGGTGTCGAGCAGTCCGAGCTCGCGGGCGCCCGCCGGCTCGTGGTGGCCCTCCAACAGCGAGCGCTGGAAAGCTACGACTAGACCGCAGTGGCAGCCAAGACCGGCGCGGCGGCCCACTGGAAGCCGTCCGGGTCGGTATGGGAACCCGTATCGCTGTTGATGACGAGCCGGTGCGAGCCGCTCCCGGTGTCCGGGACGCCGGCGTCCTTGGCGAGCGCGCGGCGCCCGTACAGCCCGAGCGTGATCGCTCCCGCGGCCGGCTCGAACTCCACGTACCTGCGGCCGAAGCTGCGCGCCACGGTGTGGCCGTGTTCGAGGTAGAACCGCTTGGTGGCGCCGACGTCCGACGCGCCCAGCAGGAGCACCAGCTTGTCGAACGCGCGGGCGGCCGGGGCGGTGTCCTGCTTCTTGGCGGTCGCGATCTTCCAGATCGTCCCGTCCGGCGCCTGCACCACGCCGCCGAAGCCCCACAGCGACTTCGCGGCGGGCTTGATCGTGGTCGCGCCGGCGGCGACGGCCGCGTCGAGATAGGCCCGGGCGTCGGCCGGCTGGGACACGGTCAGCGACAGCGTGAACCCGCGGAACCCGTCGGTGGGTGCGTCGGTCTCCCGCAGCCGCAACTCGGGGCCCAGACCGAAGGCGGCGGCGTAGAACTCATGGGCGGCGGCGAGGTCGGCCACCTCGAGGGTGACGGAGGTGATGGAAGCCATGCGGCGAGGCTACGTCCGCACGGCCGCAGTGGCTTCTCCGTTCCTGCTCGCTTCACCGCAGGAACGCGGCGAGAGCGGCGGCGACCGCCTCTGGTGCCTCTTCGGCCACGTGGTGACCGGAGTCGAACGTCACGCCCTCCAGCGGGCCTTCGACCCACGCCCGCCAGATCGCGACCGGGTCACCGTGCAGCTCCTCGAGGTCGTCCTGCAAGGACCAGCCGACCAGCGTCGGACACGTCACCCGGCGGCCGGCCGCGCGGTCGGCGGCCTCGTCGTAGCGGTCGACGTTCGCCCCCGCGCGGTACTCACCGACCATCGCGAAGACGACCTCGGGCGTGTGCACGGCGCGCCACCAGTCCGCGTAGTTCTCGGGCCCGAGCTTGGCCGGGTCGGCGCGGTACCACGCGTCGGGATCGCGGTTGATGATCGCCTCCGCCGGCTTCTGGGTCTGCGCGAAGAAGAACCAGTGCCACCACGCGGCAGCGAACCGGTCGTCGCAGCGCTCGAAGTGCTCGGTGATCGGCAGGCCGTCGAGCACGACCAGGCGCTCGGCGTGCCCGTCCACCGCGAGGCGGTGCGCCACGCCCGTGCCGCGGTCGTGGCCGACGACCGAGAACGCGCCGAAGCGTTCCATCAGCGTCGCGAGATCCCCGGCCAACGCCTTCTTGGAGAAGTCGCCGGCGACGCGGCGGGACTCGCCGTAGCCCGGTAGGTCGGCACACACGACGGTGAACCCGGCGTCGACCAGCAGCGGCGCGACGCGATACCAGGTGGTGTGCGTCCGTGGGTGCCCGTGCAGGAGCAGCACGACCGGGCCCGAGCCGCCGTGCCGCAGCCGCAGCCTCGCCGTGCCCACGTCCACGTGCTCGAGCTCGAAGCCCTCGAAGAAGCTCATGGCCGCGGACCTACCCGGTCGACGCGCCTGAATTGCGTCCGGTGGGCCCGGGCCTGGGTAGCGCGGGCAGGAGATGGAGCTCCAGCCGAAACTGATCGAGGTCCACGTGCCGTCCGCGGCGGAGGGGGCCGTGCTGGTGCTGCACGGCGGCGCGGCGCGCCGCGCGGACATGCGGGTCAGCCCGACGCAGCTCTCGGTGCTGCGGATGATCCCGATCGCCCGCCGGATCGCGCGGGCCGGCGGTGATCGGCTCGCGGTCTTCCGGCTGCTCAACTCCCGCCGCGGGTGGGACACCACGCACACGCCCGTGCAGGACGCGCGCTGGGCGCTGGCCGAGATCGCCGACCGCTTCGGCCCGCTGCCGACGTGCTCGGTCGGACATTCGCTCGGCGGCCGTGCGGCGCTGCTGAGCGCCGGGGCGCCCGCTGTCCGCGGCGTCGTGGCGCTCGCGCCGTGGGTCTATCCGACCGACGTCGCGCCCGGCGCCGCGGACCGCCGCATCCTGATCGTGCACGGCGCCCGCGACCGAGTCGCCAGCCCTGACCGCTCGGCCGCGCTCGCCAGGAGGCTCGGCGCTCGCTACCTGTCCGTGCCGGAGGGCAAGCACGCGATGCTGCAGCACAGCCGCCAATTCGTACGGCCGACGGTCGAATTCGTCCTGGAGACGTTCGCCCGATGACTTGACACGTGTAACCAGGGTCCGAATAATCCCGCCTTGGTCCACGAACTCGAGGGGGAGACTTGTCCAAACGCGTCCGCGCGTCGGTGCTGCTCGCAGCGCTGACCGCCACAGCGGGCCTGGCCGCACCGGCCAGCGCCGTACCACCCGGTCCCAACGGCGAACCGCCGCGCCCGTCCACCGCCACCGGCGCCACCGTGCCCGCGCCGGCCGTCACCGGTCCGGTCGCCCGCACGTCGCCGGTCGGTGACGCGGCGCACGGCTACCCGTTCCTGGCCACCGACGTGGACCTCGCCAAGGCGGGCTACGTCGAGGAGGAGTACCTCATCACCGGTCAGGCCACGCGCTACGCGATCACCGGCACCAACACGGCCACCGTCCAGAGCACCGGTCATCCGTACAGCACGCGGATCGTCGTGCGCCGTCCCGCATCGGCCGCGAAGTTCAACGGCACCGTGATCGCCGAGTGGATCAACGTGAGCAACCAGTGGGACCAGGAGGTCGACTGGTTCCAGTCGCACGAGCACTTCCTGCGCGAGGGCTACGCCTGGGTCGGTGTCTCCGCCCAGCGCGCCGGCCTGCACTCGGCGACCGGCCTGAAGCCGTGGAGCCCGACGCGCTACGGCGCGCTGGACGTGACCGCGGCCAACACGATCAACGACGACTCGCTGTCCTACGACATCTTCTCCCAGGCGGTCAAGGCCATCCGCAGCCCGGCCGGCCTGGACCCGCTCGGCCCGCTGGCCGCGCCGGACTACGTGATCGCCACCGGTCACTCGCAGTCGGCGGGACGCCTGCGCACGTACGCGAACTCGATCCAGCCGCTGTCGAACATCCTCGACGCGACCGTCCTGCACGGCGGCGGCGGCGCGATGCGCACCGACACGCCGATGCCGATCTTCCGCATCAACTCCGAGGGCGACATCGCCGGCGGCATCGGCAACGGCGCCCGCGCCGCCGACTCGCCGACGTTCCGCAACTGGGAGGTCGCGGGCGCGTCGCACGGCGACTGGAAGCTGATCACCGACTACGGCCCGCTGCGCAAGCGCGACATCGGCACCTACCCGGGCGGCTACCCCGGCGAGCCGCAGACGTGCGCCCTGCCATCGCTGTCGCGCGTCCCGCAGCACATGGTCCAGAACGCGCTCTACGACCACACGTTCAACTGGGTCGCGTACGGGATCGCGCCGCCGTCCGCGCCCGTGATCAGCACGACGACGCCCACCGGCAACACCGTCGTCCGTGACACCCTCGGCCTGGCCCAGGGCGGCATCCGCCTCTCCCAGCAGGAAGTGCCGCTGCGCATCAACCAGGGCCCGAACACCGGACCGGGCTTCTGCTTCCTCGACGGCGCCTCCGCGCCGATGACCGACGCGCAGCTCGCCGCCCTCTACCCGACCGTGCAGTCCTACGTGGACAAGGTCGTGGCGACGACGCTCGCCAACGCCGAGAAGGGCTACATCCCGGCCGACTTCACGCGTGACCCGGCCTGGTACACCGACATCCGCGACACCATCAACGACTACGGCACGCGCGTCAGCGACGCCTCCGGCACGCGCTTGAAGGCCAGCATCGCCAAGGCCGAGGAGTACGGCACCGCCGGCGACACGTACACGGCGATCTTCTTCCTGCAGGACGTCGCCAGCCAGGCGAACAGCCTGCTCGCGGGCGACGTCGCGGTCCGCGACAACGTGCTGCGTCAGGCGCGGGCGGTCATCGCCCTGCTCGAGGCGTCGATCGACCACCCGACCTCCACCAGCACGACCGGCACCGTCGGCGGCACCGTGCCCGCCACGCTGTCGCTGACCCTCGGCGCGCCGGCGGCGTTCCCGGCCTTCGTGCCGGGCGTGGCCAACGACTACACGGCCACCACCAACGCCACCGTCACCAGCACCGCCGGCAACGCGACGCTGTCCGTGTCCGACCCCGGTCGCCTGACCAACGGCGCGTTCTCGCTCGCCGAGCCGCTGCGCGTCGAGTTCGCCAAGTCCGCCTGGACGGCCCCGACGAGCAACGAGAACGTGGGCATCACGTTCAAGCAGCTCATCAAGGCGAACGACCCGCTGCGCACGGGCACCTACAGCAAGACGCTCACCTTCACGCTGTCCACGACGGCGCCGTAAGGGAATCTCGCTCGGCCTCGCCCCGCTCGGTCGGGGCGGGGCCGGTCAGCGCTCCGCCAGCCAGGCCGCCGCGAGCCGCTTCGGCGCGACCGCCAGCCACGCCTCCGCGACGAGCTCTTCGAGCGCTTCCGGCGCGATCGCGTCGAGCCGGACGAGCACCGCCGGATAGCCGTCGAAGTGCGGCGTCGTGAAGTACACGTCCGGCTCGGTCTCGAGCAGCGCATCCTTCGCGCCGAGGTGCTCGACCCGCACGCCCAAGATGTCCCCATCCGGCGCATCGGCACCGAGTGCCGCGACATCGGCCTTGCGCAGCGGGCGCTCCCACACGAACCCCTTCTTGCGCACGCTCCACCCGCGCAGACCGCGAGACTCGCCCTCGATCGTCTCGGGCAGCGCCAGCGCCGCCCGGCGCACGTCGTCCCAGCTGGCCATGGCCGTGAACGCTACCCGTGAGGCGGATCTCGCGGAAACGAATACGGCGGAAGGGGGTCTACGTCAGCAGCTTCACCTGCGGCGCGCCCGTGCCGTCGAGCCAGTAGGCGTAGTCGCCGGCCAGCGCCGGAGCGGTGGCCGGACCCGCCGCGAGCAGGTCGACCGGGCTGTGCAGGCCGTCTTCGGCCACGACGAGCAGGCGTGTGCTGGTGGCGGCGAATGCCGTGCCCGTGACCTCGGTGCGTGCGCCGGTGAGCACGTTCAGCGTGCCGACCCGCCCGCCGCGCACGAAGGCGATCTCCCGATCGGACCGCACCGCCAGTCCGCTGACCGCGCCGACCTCGCGCGTCTTGCCCGTCGGGGTGCGGCACGCCCAGGTCTTCCCGCCCTGCCGCGTGAGCACGAGCTTGGACTCCAGCAGCGCCAGCCGCGCGCCCTTGCGCGGGACACAGCGCCCGACCTTCGTGGCCACGGGCCCCTTGGCCGCCGCGGCGGCCTTGGGCAGCGTGAGCTCAGCCGTGTGCGCCACGTCGCCCGTACGCCAGTACACGCGGGACCCCACGGTGGCGAGCCCGGACGCGGTCGGGTCCGCGCTCAGCTTGACCGTGCGGCCGTCGGTGAAGCGGACGGTCACGCCCTCGAAGGCGACGACGAGCGCCCCCGGCAGCGCGACGATCTCGTCGAACGGCCCCGCCTGGGCCCGCTTGCCCGTTCGGACGTCGAGCAACTGGTCGCTCACGATCTGGGAGTCGCTGTCCGGGTCGGACTCGACGTACTCCAGCCACAGCCAACGGCCGTAGACCCCGCGCACGGACGTCGCCGCCGAGCCCTCGCCGCCGCTGTCGCTCCCGACGAGCCGTTGCTTGCCGGTCGCGCGCAGACACGCGAGGTGGCTCCGCGCATCCTCGTCGCCTCGCGAGTAGAGCTGAATCTCGGGACTCTCGTAATCGGCCTTCGCAGTGGCGACACCGCAGGCGCCGTGCGCCGCGGGGGGAACGGCGAGCAGCAGCGCGATGAGCGCCGCAGGGAAGAGCGCGGGCTTGAGCATGTGCGCGCAACCCTCGTCGCTCACGGAGTCGAGCGCAATCGGGTGAGCCGCAGACGGACACCCGAGGGTTGCCGTCAGCCGCGCCCGCCGCGGTCATCGCCCGGGGCGTCGTCGGAGCCGCGGCCGCGGTCGTCGCTGCCGTCGTCGTCATCGGACCCGCCATGGCGGCCGCCGCCACCGGAGCGCTCCACCTCGACCGCGACCCAGCGGCCGTCGGAGCGCCGGACGGTCGTCTCGATGTTCCTGGCGCCGACCTTCAGGCCGGAGAAGCCGCTGATCCGCTCGAAACGTGTCCGATTGGTGACACGCACACGGATGGTGCCGCGCTCGGAGTCGCGGATCTTGAACGTGCGCTCGGCGCGATCGATGGACACCACCGTGCCCTCGTACTCGCGCGTCTGTGCGGAGGCGGCAGGCGCCGACACGGCCAAGGCGGCGCCGGCGATCAAAGCAACGCGGGAGAAGTTCTTCATGCCGGCATCGTGCGACTCAGGCGGTCGCGGATTCCATGGGACCTTGGTCCATGCGCCTTTGGGACCGAACTTCAGAGTTGCGCACGCCAC
This sequence comes from uncultured beta proteobacterium, assembly GCA_963707815.1. Taxonomy (GTDB): domain Bacteria; phylum Pseudomonadota; class Gammaproteobacteria; order Burkholderiales; family Casimicrobiaceae; genus VBCG01. The sequence goes on along the minus strand of CAVPRK010000009.1, from coordinate 18,113 downwards.
ATCCCGAAGTTGCGAACGCTTCATCGTTTCCCCGCAAATGAGGCCTTTTAGACTGCTCGGGGATGGAGCCCGGGCGCCTGATCAGACTGCTGTGGCTGGCGATCGCCGCGGCCGTGGCCACCATCACGCTCAAGACCACCGCGTGGCTGCTGACGGACTCGGTCGGCCTCCTCTCGGACGCGGCCGAGTCCGTGGTCAACCTGGTCGCCGCCGTGGTCGCGATGCTCGCGATGCGGTGGGCACTCAAGCCCGCCGACGAGGAGCACGCCTACGGGCACCAGAAGGCCGAGTACTTCGCGGCCGGCGTCGAGGGCGCGATGATCGTCGTGGCCGCGGTGATCATCGGCGCCACTGCGCTGCCGCGGCTGTTCGACCCGCAACCGATCGAGGCGGCCGGACTCGGCGTCGCGATCTCCACCTGCGCGTCGCTGATCAACCTCGCCGTCGGCGCGCTGCTGCTGCGCGAAGGCCGGCGCCTGCGCTCGATCATCCTCGAAGCCGACGGCAGGCACCTGCTCGCCGACGTGTGGACGTCCGTCGGTGTGCTCGGCGGCGTCATCGTCGTCGCGCTGACGGGCTGGAACATCCTGGACCCGCTGATCGCCCTCGCCGTCGCGGTCAACATCATCGTCACCGGCCTGCGGCTCGTGCTCCGCTCGATCGGCGGCCTGATGGACCGCGGCCTCGACGCCGCCGAACAGGCGCAGATCGCCGCAGTGCTCACCCGCTTCGAGGACGACGGCATCAGCTACCACGCGCTCCGCACCCGCCAGGCCGGGTCGCGCGCGTTCGTCTCCCTGCACGTGCTCGTCCCCGGCGCCTGGACCGTGCAGCAGGGCCACGACGTCGCCGAGGAGATCGAGGACGCGCTGCGCGCCGCGCTCCCCCACGCCACCGTCTTCACCCACCTCGAGCCCGCCGAGGATCCACGCTCGTTCGCGGACGTGGACCTCGACCGGCTAGACCACCCGCAACGCGCGCCTCGAGCTCGGCGCGGGCGTCCCCCTCCAGCAGCCGTAGCGGGCGCGGGAGGTTGCGCTCGCCGGCGAGACCCAGCAGCGCCGCCGCGGTGCCCATCACGCGGACGCTCCCGTGGCGGCGGAACAACGCCCACAGCGGCTCCAGCCGCTCCGATGCCGGCTGCCCCTCGCGCACGATCGCGAGCGCGGCCTCCGGGAACAGCCCGCCGATCACGCTGAACCACACATCGGCGCCGCCCGCGAGCGCGGCCGCCGCGAACCAGTCGCCGCTCATCCCCAGCGCGACGTGCTCCGGCACGCGCGGCCGCAGCGTCGCGATCCGCGCGGCCACGTCGTCGCCGGGCAGCTTGATCGCCCGCACGCCGGCAAGCGCCGCCACCCGCGCGTGCAGGTCGTCGCTGAAGGCGAAGTGCGTCGTGCCCGGGTTGTCGTAGACGCACAGCGGCACGGAGAGCTCGGCGGTGACGTCGGCGTAGAGCCCGTACACCTCGTCCTCGGTCAGCGCCTGGTACCCGACCGGCGCGAGCAGGACCGCCGCTGCGCCGGCCGCCTGCGCGTCGTGCGCGTGGGCGAGGACGTGTTCGGTGCGGACGGCGCCGATGCCGACCATCACCGGCACGTCGCCGGCCGCGCCGACCGCCAGCTGGGCCACGCGGGACCGCTCATCCCGACTCAGATACGCGTAGCTGCCGGTGCTGCCGAGCGCGCCGATCGAGTCCACGCCGGCCTCGGCGAGGCGCGCGACCAGGCGCTCGAACGCGGGCTCGTCGACGTGGCCGGCGGCGTCGAGCGGCGTCAGTGGGAAGGCGCTCAATCCGGTGAACATGCGAGCGCCCAAACTATCGTGCACCGAACCGATGCAGCTCTCCCACCGCGCGCAGACCGTCGAGCCGTTCCACGCCCTGGTCTTCGGCCAGCGCGCCGCCGCCCTGGAGGCGCACGGGCACCGGATCATCAAGCTCAGCATCGGCGAGCCGGACTTCGGCGCGCCCCCGGCCGTGCGCGACGCGATGCGCGACGTGATGGACGGCCGGCCGTTGCCGTACACGCACGCGCTCGGCCTCCCCGCCCTGCGCGTCGCGATCGCCGACTTCTACCGCGACCGCCACGCCGTCGAGGTCGACCCGGCGCGCATCATCGTCACCTCCGGCGCCTCCACGGCGCTGCTGCTGGTGGTCGCGGCGACCACCGACCCCGGCGACGAAGTGATCCTCGCCGACCCCTCCTACCCGTGCAACCGCGAGATGGTGGCGAGCTTCGGGGGCCGCGTCGTGGCCGTCCCCGCCGACGCCGACACCCGGTTCCAGCTTTCCGCCGACCTCGTCGAGCGCGCCTGGACCGGGCACACGCGGGCCGTGATGATGGCCTCGCCGTCGAACCCCACCGGCACCTCGATCCCGTTCGACGAGCTGACCGCGATCTGCGAGCTCGCGCGCAGCCGCGACGCGTGGCGGATCGTGGACGAGATCTACCTGGACCTCGCCGACCCGGCCCCCGACGGCACGCCGCCGCGCAGCGCCCTGTCGATCGACCCGGACGCGATCGTCATCAACAGCTTCTCGAAGTACTTCGGGATGACCGGCTGGCGGCTCGGCTGGGCGGTTCTCCCGAGGCCCTGGCGCCCGCCGTCGAGCGGCTCGGCATGCACTACTTCCTGTGCGCCTCCGCGCCCGCGCAGCAGGCGGCCCTCGCGGCCTTCACGCCCGAGTCGCTCGCGATCTGCGAGGAGCGCCGCACCGAGCTCGCGGCGCGCCGCGCGCTCGTGCTGGAAGGGCTCGAGCGCATCGGCCTGCCCGTGCCCGCGCCCCCGAACGGCGCCTTCTACGTCTACTTCGACGTCGCCGGCACCGGCCTCGGCGCCTGGGAGTTCTGCGACCGCGCGCTCGACGAGGCCCACGTCGCGCTCACGCCCGGCAAGGACTTCGGCGCCCACAGCGGCGACACGCACGTGCGCCTCTCCTACGCCGCCTCCCGCGCCGAGCTGCAGGAAGGCCTCGAGCGCCTCGGCGCGTTCGTCGAGTCGCTTCGGTAGTCGCGGTCCGTTGCGGTGGAGCGTCGGCGCACTCGGGTGCGTACGGGCCGTTTCGCGCGGGGGTGCGGGAGGCAAGTCGCGCTATGCGCGAGTTAGATGTTGCACCCCCCGCGCGAGCGAGCGGCGACGCGCCACCCGGGCACGCCAGGAGACCCCGCGCGGCGGGGTCTCCGGCGGTTCCGAGCGGTGACATCACACGTGGTGTTGCATTGACACCACTGTGGTGTCATACTGACGCCAATGCAGATCAGCCATCACGTCGAGGAGCTTCAGCGGCAGCTCCTGACGGCGGCCGCGGCGGGTGGTCCGGAAGCGCAGGACCTCGCCGACCGCCTGACCGCCGCCCTTGAGTCAGCCGCGCGGCTCGTGCTCTTCGAGGTGCTCTCGGACGCGGCGGGCGAGATCACGCGTGACCTCGCCCCGGGGTCGGTGGACGTGCGCCTGCGAGGGCGCGACGTCGAGTTCGTCGTCGCCAAGCCCGCTGCCGACCCGGTGGTGTCATCGGCGACACCAGCGCCGGAGGAGCCCGCGATCGAGGACGTCGAGGACGGAGCCACGAGCCGCACCACGCTCCGCCTGCCGGATTCGCTGAAGGCTCGCGCCGAAGCCGCGGCGACGGCCTCCGGCGTCTCTCTCAACACCTGGTTCGTCCGGGCGGTCGGCGCGGCGCTGGAGCCGCGCCGCGCGACGCCACAGACCCATGGCAACTCGTACACGGGATGGGTTCGATGAGCGTGCGCGTCGAGATCCAGATCGGCCGGGTCGAGATCGTGGCGACCGCGCGCGAGGACGTGTCGGTCGACGTCTCGCCCAGCAATCCCCGCCGGTCGGGCGATCGCGCCGCGGCCGAGGCGGTCAGCGTGCACCGGGCCGACGACACCGTCATCGTGAAGGGCCCGCACAAGCTGAACCTGTTCGGGCGCGGCGACTCGGTCGACGTGCTCGTCGAAGTCCCCGAGGGAACCGACGTCGTCGCCGTCGTCAAGTACGGCTCCGCGCGGCTGGCCGGGAGCCTCGGTGCCGTCCGCGCCGAAGTGCCGTACGGCGAGTTCACGCTCGAGCACGCCGAGCGGCTCGAGCTCAAGGGCGGGCACGGGGAATATCGCGCGACGCACGTGGCCGGCGACGCGGAGGTCGGCTTCAAGTCCGGCTCGGCGCGTCTCGGCCGCGTCGACGGAACGCTGCGCCTGACCGGCGCCGACGGCATCATCACGGTCGACCAGGTCGCCGGGCCGGCCGAGCTCGCGACCTCGAGCGGCGGCATCGACCTCGGCACCGCGCTCTCCGGCGCCACCGTGCGCGCCGCCTACGGGATGGTCCGCATCCGCGACGCGGTCCGCGGGACGGTGCAGGTCGACAGCTCCTACGGCACCGTCGACGTCGGCGTCCGCCCCGGCACCGCCGTGTGGCTCGACGCGACCTCCGAGCACGGCCTCGTGCGCACGGACCTCGCCGCCGACTCCGGCCCCAGCGCGGGCGAGGAGACGCTCGAGCTGCGCATCCGCGCGGGCTACGCCTCGATCAACGTCCACCGCTCCGAAGCCTCGGTGACCTCATGACCTCAGCCATCCAGCTCCAAGGGCTCTCGAAGTCCTTCGGCGACACGCTCGTGCTCGACGCGCTCGACCTCGACGTCGCCCCCTCCGGCGTGTTCGCGCTGCTCGGACCCAACGGCGCGGGCAAGACCACCACCGTCCACATCCTCTCCACGCTCCTGCGCCCCGACGCCGGCGTCGCCCGCGTCGGTGGCCACGACGTCGTCGCCTCCCCCGAGGCGGTGCGCGCGCTGATCGGCGTCACCGGGCAGTTCTCGGCCGTCGACAACCTACTCACCGGCGAGGAGAACCTGCGGCTGATGGCCGACCTGCGCCACCTCGGCCGGCAGGAGGGCAAGCGCCGCACCGCGGAGCTGCTCGAGCGCTTCGACCTGACCGAGGCGGCGCGCAAGCCGCTGGCGACCTACTCGGGCGGCATGCGGCGTCGGCTGGACCTGGCGATGACGCTCGTCTCCCGACCGGAGATCGTGTTCCTCGACGAGCCGACCACCGGCCTGGATCCGCGCAGCCGCGCGGAGATGTGGGACATCGTGCGTGAGCTGGTCGCGGCCGGCACCACGATCCTGCTGACGACGCAGTACCTGGAGGAGGCCGACGAGCTCGCGGACCGGATCGCGGTGCTCGACCGCGGCACGATCGTCGCCGACGGCACCCCGTCGGAGCTCAAGCGCCTGATCCCCGGCGGGCGCATCCAGCTCGAGTTCGAGGACGCACGCGCGCTCGAGGACGCCGCGTCCGCCCTCCCCGACGCCACCCGCGACGACGCCGCGCTCACGCTCGACGTGCCCAGCGACGGCCAGTTCGCCTCCATCCGCATCGTCATGGACCACCTGGAAGCCCGGCAAGTCGAACCCCGCAACCTGACCATCCACACCCCGGACCTGGACGACGTGTTCCTCGCGTTGACCGGCCAGGAGGAGCCCTCCTGATGAGCACGCTCGCCCACACCGTGACGGACTCGACCACGATGCTGCGCCGCAGCCTCCTGCACGCCGTCCGCTACCCGGTGATCACGTACCTGATCGCCACGCCGCTGATCTTCCTGCTGCTGTTCGTCTACGTGTTCGGCGACACGCTCGGTGCCGGCATCGGCGGCGAGGGCACCGCCGCCTACCTCGAGTACGTCGTGCCCGGCGTGCTGCTGCTCACGATCGCGGGCGGCGTCACCGGGCCCGCGCTGTCGGTGTCCAAGGACATGAGCGAGGGCATCATCGCCCGCTTCCGCACCATGGACATCTCCCGCTCCGCCGTGCTGACCGGTCACGTCTTCGGCAACCTCGTCCAGCTGCTGATCGCGGTCGCCGTGATCACCGCCGTCGCGCTGCTGATGGGCTTCCGCGCTCCCGCCTCCGTCGTGGAGGTGCTCGGCGCCGCCGCACTGCTGGCCGCGATCGGGTTCGCGTTGTGCTGGCTGGGCGCGGCGGTCGGCGTCTTCGCCAAGGGCGTGGAGAGCGCGAGCAACCTGCCGCTCCCGCTGATGATCCTCCCGTTCCTCGGCAGCGGCTTCGTGCCGACCGAGTCGATGCCCGGCTGGCTGCAGTGGTTCGCCGAGCATCAGCCGTTCACGCCGTTCATCGAGACGCTCCGCGCGCTGCTCTTCGACACGGACCTCGGCGCCAACGGCTGGCTCAGCCTCATGTGGATCGTCGCGCTCACCCTGATCGGCTGGCTGACCTCGCGCGTGCTCTACGAGCGCAAGGCCCTCCGCGCCTAAGTCTGATCAGGGCTTGATGGTCTCCCACCCGAAGCACACCGTCTGCTGCTCGATCCGGTACGGCGGCTCGGAGGACCGGACCCAATACGTGCGGCAGTCGGACAGGCGGATCTGCGGCTCGACCGTGCCGGGGAAGGGCGTGAGGCCGGGCTGGGTCGGGAACACCGGCGTTCCACCGGGCAACGGGGGCGGCGTCTGCGCGGAAGCGGCGGCCGCGGGCAGCGTGGCGCCGAGCAGCGCCAGCACGAGCATCGATTTGCGGATCATGCGTGCTGAGAGCCGCGAGGCGCCGCGCTGATACACACCGACGCCCCGTCCCCACGTGCAACGCACGCGGGGACGGAGACGACGAGTGTCGCTACGGCGTGGTGGCTGACAGGGTCAGCGTCACGCGCTTGCTGTAGTCGCCCACGAGCAGGGCGTCATTGGCAGCCACGGACTGCCGGAACTGCAGGTTGATCGTCTCGTTGGCCAGCGGGCGCGCCCACGTGGCGAGCAACGTCGGGTTGGCGGTGCCACCCAACGTGCTCAGGCTGCTGCCGACGACGCCGACCTTCAGCGCCTGCGGCATCGCCAGCGTGCCGTTGACCAGGTGACCCGTGGCCGTGGAGCTGGGGTCAGAGACCGTCAGCTTCGACGACGCCAGGCTCGACGTGGCCGTCACCGTGGTGGTGGCGTCGTAGTCCTTCGCCACACCCGGCACGATCGGTTCGAACCGCACCGTGCCCCCGAGCGTGATGCCCAGTGAGCGCGGCACCGTCGCGATGACGTTCGCGTCGGCCGTGGCCGTGTCCTCCGGCTTCTTGATCTTGAAGCTGACGGACTTGGTGGTCTCGACGTTGCCGGCCTTGTCGGCCGAGCGGTAGTCGATCGCGTAGTCGCCCTCGGCCTCCGCCGTGAACGCGTTCACGAACGGCGACGCGTTGGTCGTGTTGGTCTTCTTGGTCCACGCACCGCCGTTGACGCGGTACTCGGTGTAGTCCACACCCGAGCCCGGCACCGTGGCGGAACCGGAAGTGACGGTGATCTTGCCGACCATCCCTTCCCACTCGGTGGTGCCCTTGTGGCCGTGGATCTTGCAGATGAACGTGTACGTCCCTGCCTGATCGACCACACGGGAGATCGACGGACCGCCCGGCAGCACGATCGGCAGATCGCCCGTGACCAGCAGCGTGCCATCCGACAGCGCGCCCTCACCGGGCTTGATCCACCACAGGTCGTGCGGGCTGCCGGCCGTGGCCGCCGGGAAGTTCCAGCGAACCGTGTCACCCACCTTGGCCGAGACCGCGTTCGGATCCCACGCGGCGGGCAGGGCGTTGACGTCGAGCGTCGCCGCCGGACCGCCGGTACCCGTGCCGGTCTCAGCCGGATCGGTCGCGGACAGCTTCACGTTGACCGGACCGGTGTACGTGCCACCGGCACCCGGCGCGGCCGGATCGAGCGTGCTCGTCGTGACCGGCGGCGTCTTCTCCGCCTCCGGCCCGATCGTGAAGTCGACCGACTTGGTCGTCTCCACGTTGCCCGCCACGTCGGTCGAGCGGTACTCGACCTTGTGCGCCCCGTTCCCGGAGACCGTGACCGGCCCCTGGACCGAGCCCGCGTCCAGCGAGGTCACGCGGACGTTGCGGTAGTCGATGACGTCGCTGTTGGAGTGGTTCTGCAGGCCGATGTAGCCGCGCGTGAACTGACGGTCCGTCGTGGACGGGTCACCCGAGCGCGAGGACTGCTTGCCCGGGGTGTTCTCGAACGTCTGCAGCACCTGACCGTTGCGGCTGATGGTGTACGTCTGGCCGACGACCTTGATCTCGTAGTCGACCCACGTCCCGCGCGGCTGGACCTTCGCCTGCGTGGCGTCCAGCGGCGAGAAGTTGTAGACCGAGCCGGTCTTCTGCGTCTCGCTCGCCTGGTTGTCGTTGACCTGGATCTCGTGACCGCAGTAGATCGCGACCCACGCCGGATCGGTCTGACCCGAGCCGACCTGGCACGGGTACCGATTGGCCGCCGTGCGGGTGATCGCCTCCGTCGGGTTCGGGAAGCGCACGAACGCGCCGCCGTTGCCCGTCGAGCCGGTGCCCGAGTCACGCCACTGGAACTTCAGCACGAAGTCGCCGTAGTCCTTGACCGGGTACCACGGCATCCCCAGGCCACCGCTCGGGCGGGCGAACCCACCGTCCGCGGTGTTCCAGGTCAGGCCGCCCGGGCCGGCCTGCGCCCACTTGGCGAGGTCGGCCGCCGAGTTGAGGATCGTCTCCTCCTCGGCGTACGGCTTCCACTCGCCGCCGTCGACCCGGATCTCGGTCTTCGCCACACCCGAGGTCGCGTCCGTGGCGTCCAGGTCGACCGCGACCGGACCCGCGTAACTGGCCTTGGGCGCCTCGCCGTTGAGCTTGGCCGTGGTGGCCGGGCCGGTCTTGTCGAGCTTGATGACGACCGTCTTGGTCGCCTCGGTGTTGCCGGCCTTGTCGACCGAGCGGTACTCGATCGTCTTCGTGCCGTCGCTGGTCACGTTGAACGGGCCGCTGTAGGCGGTCCAGCTCGCGGCGCCCTGCTCGCGGTACTCGGTCTTGTCGACGCCCGAGCCACCGCTGTTGTCGGTCCCGGCGAGCGTGACCCGCACGTCCGACTTGTAGTAGCCGCCCGTGCCGTCCGGCGCGGTCGGAGCGAGCGTGTGGGTCGTGCTCGGCGCCGACGTGTCGCCGGCGCTGCCGCAACCGTCGGACTCGAGCGTGAACGACTCGAGCTCGACGTTCTTGTTCGCCGTGGCGCTGTCGCGCTTGCCGAACACGCCGATGCGGAAGCCGCCCGGCTGGTTGAGGTACTGCGTCGTGGACATCGGCGCGCCGAACGTCGTGTACGTGACGCCGTCGAGCGACGTCGCCGTCGTCAGCGTCTTGGCCACGTCGTCATAGGCGAGCTGCACCCACACGTAGTTGCCGTTGACCGCGAGCGCACCCGAGTTCGGGTACGGCACGGTGGCCGGCGGCAGCGTGATCGCGACGTTGTTGGACGTCAGCACCCGCTCCGCCCACTTGCCCGGCTGGTTGCCGGAGGTGTTCGGATCGGTGTCGTTCTTGTACTGCACGGTCGCCTTGACGAAGTAGTTCGGGTTGAAGCTGTTGACCAGCCCCAGACCGAGTGCCTCGCCATCCGCGGTCAGCCCCGTGTGCACGACCTTGGCGGTCGCCTTCCACGAGCCGGCCGGAGCCTGCTGCAGCAGCAACTGGGCGTTGCCCGTCGCCGCGTACAGGTCGGCCTGCCGGAGCGGGACCACCAGGCGGCCGTTGGCCACCGTCGGCGCCGCACCCGAGATCGGGTTCACCAGTGCCCACTTCGGGTCGATGGTGGAACCGTCGAACTCGTCCGTCTGCGGGCAGCCGGCGGAGCCGCCGCAGTTGTCGCCCGGCGTCTGCGGGTCGCTGCCCGAGACGACGTTGAACGCGTCGAACTGCACGGTGTCGTCGGCTGCGCCGTCGTGCTTGGCGAACACGCCCACGCGCAGGCCACCGGCCTGGGACAGGTACTGCGTGACCGAGATCGGAGCGCCGAACGACGCGAACGTCGTGCCGTTGGCGGAGCTCCAGGTCGTGACCTGCTTGGTCGCGTCGTCATAGACGAAGCGGACGTAGACGTACTCGCCGGTCAGGTTCAGCGCGCCCGAGTTGGGCCACGGCACCGTCGCCGGCGGCAGGATGACCGACGCGTTGTTCGCGGTCAGCACCCGCTCGGCCCACTTGCCCGGCTGGTTGCCGGCCGTGTTCGGATCGGCGTCGCCCTTGTACTGGAGCGTCGTCTTGAGCAGGTGGTTCGGGTTGACGCTGTTGATCAGCGCCAGGCCCGCCGCCTTGCCGTCGGCGTTGATGGTCGCGTGCTTGAACTTCGCGGTCGCGACCCACGAGCCCGAGGGCACGTTCTGCAGCAGCGTCTGGGCGTTGGCCGTCGACGTGTACAGGTCGCCGCGGAGCATCGGCATCGTCAGGTGGCCATTGGCCACCGTCGGCGCGTTGCCCGCGACGGGGTTGAGGGTCTGCCACTTCGGATCCACCGACGTGCCGGCGAACTGATCCGACAGCGGGTTGCAGCCGCTGCCGCCACAGTTGTCGCCCGCCGTCTGCGGGTCGGACGAGCTCACGACGTTGAACGCGTCGAACGTGACGCTGTCGTCGCCGGAGCCGTCGTGCTTGCCGAACACGCCGACCCGCAGGCCGCCCGCCCCGGACAGGTACTCCGTCACCGAGATCGGCGCGCCGAACGAGGTGAACGTCGTGCCGTTGGTCGAGCTCCAGGTGGTGACCGTCTTGGCCGCGTCGTCATAGACGAAGCGGACCCAGACGTAGTCGCCGGACAGCGTGAGGCCGCCCGAGTTGGGCCACGGCACCGTCGCCGGCGGCAACGTGATCGCCCGGTTGTCCGAGGTCAGCACGCGCTCCGCCCACTTGCCCGGCTGGTTGCCGGCCGTGTTCGGATCGGTGTCGCCCTTGTACTGGATCGTCGTCTTGAGCAGGTGGTTCGGGTTCAGGCGGTTGATCAGCGCCAGGCCGGCGGCTTCGCCGTCGGTGTTGATGTTGGCGTGAGCGATCTTGGCCGTCGCGACCCACGAGCCGGTCGGCACGGCCTGCAGCACGGTCTGTGCAGTGCCCTGGTCCTCGTAGAGGTCGCCGCGCAGGAGCGGCATCGTCAGATGGCCGCCACCCACGGTGGGCGGGTTGCTGGCCGACGGGTTGACGACCTGCCACTTCGGATCGAGGGACGAGCCGTTGAACTGATCCGACAGCGGATTGCAGGAGCCGCCACCGCTGGGCGAGTCGATCGCGAACGTGACCGAGCCGACCGGGTCAGAGACGTTGCCGGCCTTGTCACGGGCGCGGAACTCGACCGTGTGGGTGCCGGTGCCGCTGACCGTGAACTTGGTCTCGAACGGATCGACGTTGCCCGTGTTGTCCGCACGGGTCCACGCGCCACCGTCGACGCGACGCTCGATCCACTCGACGCCGGAGGCGCCGGTGCCGTCGGTCGCGCGCACGGTGAACTCCACCGGCGCGGTGTAGCGGCCGGCGGGCGTGGCGCCATTGATCTGCGCGGTCACCGTCGGCGCCGAAGCGTCGTCGCCGACCGTCACGCTCGTGGTCTTGCTGGCCTTCTCACCGTCGGCGTAGGTCACCGTCAGCTTGGCCGTGTAGGTGCCCGCCGTCGCGTACAGATGACGCGGGTTCGCGGCGCTCGACACCGGAGTGCCGTCGCCGAAGTCCCACTCGTAGAGGACGCCACCGGTCGCGCCGAGCGAGAACTCCACCTCGCGCGCGGTCGTGGTCGCCTTCCACTGCGGGTCAGGACCCGGCGTGTCGGCGCCACCCGTGTAGGTGATCTTGTACAGACCCGCGTTGCTCCCGGTGGAGAAGAAGCCCTCGTAGACCTGGACGTAGAGCGCGCCGTCCGGACCGAACTTCGAGTCCATGTAGTTCGCGCCCCACGGCAGGCCGCCGCGGAAGCTGTCCGCGTAGACCGGCTGCCCACCACTGGCCGCCGTCGCGGGATCGAGCAGCAGCGCGTGCTTGGCCGAGCTGTTGCCGTAGTCGTTGAGGAACCAGCGGCCGTCCCAGTACTCGGGCCAGCGGACCGAGTTGTCGGTCGCCTTGTCGTCGTAGCGGTAGACCGGGCCGTTGAACACCGTCGCGCCCGACGCGGTGAGGTACGGGCACTTCTGGGTCGGCGCGGAACCGTAGTCCGGCGCGTTGTTGGCACCGGTCGGCCGGGCGAACTCGGGGCAGCCGTTGGCGTTGTTGGTGTTGCCCCGGCTGTACCAGACGTTCAGCGCGCGCGCCGTGCCGGCGTCCTTGCCCGTGCCCGTGACGTGCGGCAGGGTGGTGAGCCCGGTGTTGTTCTGGGAATCGTTGACGAGGTTCTTGCAGTCGTACCAGCCGTTGGTCGGGCTGGCCGCCGGGCCACCGGTGACGAACCCGGCACCGTTGGTGGTGCGCAGGTTGCCGTCCGCCGTCCGATCGCGGTACGCCTGCTGGCTACCCATGCAGTACGGCCAGCCATAGTTGCCGGCGGACGGGAGCTGCGTGGCGCTCTCGTAGGTGGACGGACCCTGCGTGGCCGAGGGGCCACCCGCGTCCGGCCCGACCCACGCCGCGTACGGGACGTCGGTCTTCGGGTCGATCGCGAGCCGGCTCGGGTTGCGCAGGCCCATCGCGTAGATCTCGGGCTTGGTCTTCCCGCCGCCCTCTTCGGTGCCGCTGAAGAGGTTCGGGCCATTCGGCGAGGACGCCGTCGGCAACGAGTAGGTCGTGCCCACCCCGATCGCCGGATTCGCCCCGTCCGCGACCTGCTCGATCGGGTTCAGGCGCAGCATCTTGCCGTTGTAATCGTTCGTGTTGCCCGCCGTCCGGCGCGCATCACGGTACGAGAAGTTGGCCGTGCCGCAGTGGTTGTTGGACACCTCGGTGGCCGGACCCGTCGGGCACTTGATCGACGGGTTGTTGCCCGAGTAGCCGTTCGAGCTCTGCGACGAGTTCGAGTCGCCGGTGGTGACGTACAGGTTGCCCTCGGAGTCGAAGCCCATGCCGCCGCCGCGATGGCAGCAGGAGTAGACCTGCGAGTCGTACTCGAAGACCTTCACCTCCGAGTTCAGCTTGAGCTTCTTCGTCGCGAGATCGACCGTGAAGCGCGAGATGCGGCCCTTGCCGATCTTCGAGATCCGGCGCGCGTCACCGTCGGCCAGACCCGGCAGGACCGGGTTGTCCGGGTTGAACGTCGGGAAGTACTGCAGGTAGATGTGCCCCGTGGTGGCGAAGTCGGGCGAAGGCGCGATGCCGAGCAGACCGGTCTCGATCTTGCCGTTGGTCTCGTCTCCGGAGCCACGGTCGCCGTAGACCGGGATCACGCCGACCTTGGTCACACCGCTGTTGACGGTGCCGTTCGCGGCCTTCGGATCCAGCACGTGGATCGTGCCGCAGCCCACGCCGACGTTGCGGTTGGCGAAGTCGAGGATCTTCGGGCTCGAGGCCTGGCCGATCATCGCGCCGCGCTCGGCGTCCGTGCGGCAGTCCGCGCGGCCGATGTAGAACACCCAGCCGTTGGAGGCCGGGGCGACGCCGTGCGACTCGCCGGTGTTGTTCAGGTTGCCGCTGGCGGCGTTGACCACGCGGTCGGTCGCGTAGTTGGACAGGATCGTGGCCTTGCAGCCGCCGCGGATGAGGCCCGCGGACCACTGGATCGCGCCGAGCAGGTGCTTGCGCAGGTTCTGCTCGCCGTACGCGGCCGCGGTGCGGCCCAGGCCGGTGTAGAACGAGCGGCCGCCCTGGTAGTCCCGGCACCAGGAGATCGGCCAGTCGGTGCCGCCGGTCGTCGTGCCGTCGCCGGCCGCCGCGCCGGGGGCGCGGTAGCGAGCCACGGTGTGGACCGTGCCCGTCGGACGCGTGGTCCAGCGGTACCAGACGTCGTTGACCGTGGACTCCAGCGGGAGCTCACGCGTCGCGGGATGCACGCGGTCACCGGCGACGAGCACCTGGTCGCTCGCCGTGGTCGGGCTCGCGGCGTCGGGACGCGCGCCGATCAGCCCGGTGATGAAGGCGTTGGCGGTCTCGGCCTCAGCCGCGCCGCCGATGCCGACAAAGCCGCCGCCACCCTCGACGTAGGCCTGCAGCGCGGACTCCTGCGCCGCGTTGAGCAGGTCGCCCTTGTTGTCGAGGAAGACCACCGCGCGGTAGTTGGCGAGGTTCGCGGCCGTGAACGCGGTCGCGCTGGAGGTGTTCTCGACCACGAAGTCGTTGGCGTCGCCAAGCGCCTTGAGGGCGGTGACGCCGGCCGTGTTGACCGCGTCAGTGGCGCCGTGGAACGCGAGCACCTTCGGCGGCGTCTGCGCGCCGGCGATCAGGATCCGCTCGACGGCGTCGTCGCTGTTGGAGTCGATCACGACGCGCGCGACCGACGTGTAGTTGCTGCGGGTCGGCTTGAAGCCGACGTTCACGACACAGCTCGCGTTGCGCGCGAGGGTCTTGCCGCGGCAGTCGTCGCTGACGACGGCGAAGTCGGCGGCCGTCGCGGCGCCGCCGTCGGCGTCCTCGGCCTCGATCTTGATCGCGTCGGCGCCGCCGGCGATCACGAGCGGCGCGTCGCCGTCGTTGGTGACGGTGATCGGCGCCTGGTTGGCCGACGCCGGCGTGCCCTTGGGGACCGACGGGAACAGCTTCGGGGCCGCCTTCAGGGACGGCTTCGGGTCGGCCCGCAGCGCCTTGGCGCCTTCACCCGCGTTGGTGAACGGGTTGAAGTTCGTGGCACCGCCGATGGCGACCGGGTCGCGCTCGGAGAAGTAGTACCGCGTCTTGTTCTTGGCGGACGCGAACATCGGGCCGAAGTTGATGGCGCCCTGGCCGAGGATGCGCTGGTCGGCGTCACCGCAGTCCGGGCGGATGCCGGTCCCGACCATGTCCTTGACGTGGAAGGAGATGACCCGGCGACCGAACTTCTGGATCATCTGGTTCACGTACGCGGCGCCCACGCCTGGATCGACCGGCGTCGCGTGGCCCGAGGCCCCGCAGACGGCCCAGCCGATGTCGATCTGCGCGACGACCCAGCGCGGGTCGGTGCGCTCCATCACGATCTCCCACGCGCTCTTGAGCTGGCCGTCACCCTGCGTGTCGGTGAAGCGCGTGCTGAACTCGGCGTTGTGGTTGTGGAAGTACGCCGGCCCGACGCCGGCCTCGACCGAGCGCTTGCCCAGCTTGTTGAGCTGCGCCGCGGTCGCCAAGGTCTGCGTGTAGCTGCCGAGACCACCCGCGCCGGCGGAGCTGCCGTCGCCGATGTGGTCCTGGCCGAGGATCTTCGCGTGCGCGATCTCCCCGTCCCAGCGGCCCTCGCTGAGGCCACCGTGGCGAGCCGGGAAGCGGATTCCGTATTTGTCACCCAGCGCGCGGAGCGCCACTGAACCCTGCAGATTGCCCTGCGGGTTGGCGTCGGTCGGGAACGGATTGCCCGGGTAGCCGTAGAGCTCGACGTTCTTTATGTCGTTCGCCTGCAGGAACGCGAACAGGCGCTCCATGCGGGCCATCACGGTGTTCGCCGGCATCGTCGGCGTGCAGTACGGCGTCGCCGGTTGCGGCGACGCGGGACACAAGATCTCCCCGGAACCGCCGCTCAGGTAGTCCCTGAAGTTGTACAGCTGAATCCCGCTCTGGCCCACGGGCGCACCCTCGCCCATGGATGGCGCGCGTTGCGCCTCAGCGGCGCCCGCGGTCGCGAGCAGCACGCTCGCCGTCAGCGCAGCCGCAGCGGCTCGCCGCACCTTCCGGTGTCCCAGCAAAAGTTTCCCTCTCCTCCTTGAAATGGACGCTTCGACACCCTTATGTCAGCGTCCACCACAAAACTCTACGCAATCTGATGCTGAGAGCGCAAGTTCGGCTTGCGGAAGCACCGAAAGTCCCCGCGCTGTCGAAGGTCTAGACTGATTCGGGCACGACCGCCGGTGGGTTCTCGATCTCTCTCCGCTTGCTCGCGGTTCGTTTTCGAGGGAGACGAAGGGATTGGTCGGCGATGTCCGACACCCAGGCGGACCCTCTCCGGACACACGGATCGCTGAGCGCCGTCTCCACCGCCCTCGTCGCGCTCCACAAGGAGCAGTTCGGCCGGGGACCGACGCGCGCACGCAGCAACTTCGCCGGCCCGGACACCTTGGTCTGCATCCTGCACGACGCGCTGTTGCCGGCCGAGCGCGCGATGGTCGAGATGGGCGAGTCCCAGCGGGTGCTCGAGTCACGGACGTGGTTTCAGGTCGCGACCGCGCAACGGTTCATCGACACCGTCGAACCCATCATCGACCGCACGGTCGTCTCGTTCGCCAGCGCCACCGACCCGGAGAACGGTGTCGTGATGGAGGTGTTCGTGCTCGCGCCGCTCCTCACGCCGGTCGCCAGCGAGCACTCAGCCTGATTCACCGTCCGCCGGTTCGGCGAATGCAATCCGTGAGCGAACGTCGGTGGCGCCGGGCGGGTGCAGGATGAATGTCTCCACCGCCAGGCCATCGATGTGCGTGTCGATACCGCTGATGAACGCGCGCACCTTTCGTCCCGTGAGCCGTTCGACGGGCTCGCAGAACTCCCGCACCGACGCGTACTGAAAGAACATGCGCGTCTCGCGTAGGCGTTCGTGCTCCCCCATCCGGACGAGATTGCGCTCCGCCGGGGTCAGCGTGTCCTCGAGCACGACGGTCACCACGTCTCCGGTCCAGGTGCTGCGGGCCGAGGTCGGGCCGCGCCCGAACTGGTCCTTGAACAGGCGCACCATCTCGGTCGACAACTCGGCCAGGGCCGCGCGCCGCCAATCACCGTCCGCATCAGGCAACTCGTTGATCGGCGCCGTCAAAGCGTGATCCCGGACAGTGCCCTGATGGCAGCGATGAACACGAGGCGGCTCCTCAAAACCGATGACAGGATCCGAGTGACCGTCGGACCCGTGCCGAGCCCCGCGGCCGTCCTCGTGTTGAGCGCAGGCATCCCGCCTGCAAAGACGGCCGCCCGCGCTGGACTCTATCGAGCGGAACTAGAGACGATCCGCGGGATGCGAGGCGCCGCTCGCGGGCGCGAGCAGGAAGACCTCTACCGCGACGTCAGGATCGACGGAGTTGTCGCTCATGAACGCCTCGACCGCGCGACCGGTCTGCGCGGTGACCAGGGCGACCATCTCCTCACGCATGGTGTCCTGGTAGCGGCGACGCATGGTGATGACCGGCTCGGCGTGCCCGTCCTCGACGAGGCTCCGTTCGGCCTTGAGCAACGTGTCCCGCAGGACGACCACCACCAGGTCGCCCGTGAGCGTCGTGTGGGCGTGGGTCGGACCACGACCCGTGTACTCGCGCAGCAGCCGTACCACGCCCTGGCTGATGGCCTGCGCCAGCTGACCGTTGCTCAGTCTCTCCTCGCGGCTCGACAAGCCGGACATTTCACCAAACGGCGTTCACGACCGTCGCTCGGCGTTCAGGCTCGCCGTGGCGATCGCCGTCAACACCGAAACCTGTTCCCGCAGCATCGTGTTCTCGGCCGTCAGATCAACCGCATACCGCCGGTAGATCGACAGCGTGTCCAGCAGGCCCTGAACTTCGTGGGCGTGCCGCCACCCGCCCTCCGCGTCTTTGATTCTCTCGCCGTGCTCGCGTCTGTCCACGCCGCGCGTGTCGAACATCGGTGCACACTCCTCGGACCCTCCTCGTACCCGCGCTGAGCAGAGAAGTTTCCAGCTGTCGGATAAGCACCGGTTCCCCGTCGAGCGGCGCGCCGGAGCGGACCTCACGAGCGTCGAAGCGGTACTCGTTACACCACGCACGGTATCGCCCAAACCGTCAATCCAGTGCGTTTCTCTGCCGCAAGCGTCGAAATGTGACGTGCCCGCCCTGACGGATCCAGCTCGCTTGAGTCGTGGTTCTGACGTCGGCGCGGTGACCATGCCGTAGACTTATCGGCGGTCAGCGGCGTTCGACCAAGCCCCGCTGATCTTCGTGAGCACCGAAGTACCTCAGCGAGTCGGGTCCCGGCTGGCGGAGGGCTCGGCATTCGGAATATCCATCGTTTCGGAGAACCCTTGTGCCCGATACAGCGTCTTCCCGCACCGGGTATTCGCTGCTGAACCTCGATCCCGAGCTCGGTGCGCTGCTTGAGCCTGAGCGACTCGCGGCCGCTCGTGTCGAGATCACCGTCACCGTCCACCGGGTCGCGACGGGCGCCTGGCCACTAAGGGATGCCTCGGGCGCGCCCACGCACCACCTTGGCCTCCTCGTGCTCGATGGCGTGGTCGCGTGTGACGTCATCCTCGAGAACGTGATCAGTACCGAGCTGGTGGGC
>CAVPRK010000008.1:0-23549 GCA_963707815.1 uncultured beta proteobacterium | reverse complement strand
GGCTGAACGGTCCCCGGGGTCATGCGAAGCTACCTCGGGAAATGTTGCAGCAAAGAGGCGCGATTCTAGGACGTTTTTGGGAACCCGTCAACACCCTTTAGCGCCGGTCCACTCAATATGGGGATACCCGTGCGGGCTTCAAGGCCTATTTCATGACCGGCCGCAACGACCCCTGCCCGTGCGGCAGCGGCAAGCGCTACAAGCACTGCCACGGTAGCGCCGAAACCCCGGACGAGCTGGCGCGCCAGGGCGTGGAGGCTCATCGCCGAAACGACACTGCGGACGCCGAGCGCCTGTACCGCCGGGCCCTGGCGCTCGCGCCCGAGCACCCTCTCGCGCTCCACTATCTGGGGGTCGCGCTCTACCAGCAGAAGCGCCTCGACGAGGCGATTGCGCTCCTCGACAGGGCCGCCGGGCTCGTGCCGCACGAGCCCGAGTTCCACAACAACCGGGGCCTCGCGCTCGCGGCCTCGCTGCGGGACCCCGAGGCAATCGACGCCTACCGCCGTGCGCTTGCGCTCAACCCGTCTCACGCCGGCGCATGGAGCAACCTCGGTCTCGCGCTGCAAGTCACCGGCGACATCGAAGGCGCCATCGATGCTTTCGGCAAGGGCCTCGCCGTCGCGCCCGACCTCCCGCAGCTCCATTGGAATCTCGCCCTCGCCCTGCTCTTGATTGGCGACTACCAGCGAGGCTGGCACGAATACGAATGGCGGCTTCGCACGCCCGAGCTCGCCGCGCAGCTGCGCGCGTTCGCGGGTCCGCGCTGGGATGGCCGCGATCCGCAAGGCAAAACGATCCTCGTCACCGCCGAGCAGGGGCTGGGCGACACGATTCAATTCCTGCGATTCGCGACGCGTCTTGCCGATCGCGGCGCACAGGTGATCGCCGCCGTGCCTGCACCGCTTCGCAAGCTTGCCTCGACAGTACCGGGCGTTGCGCAATCGGTGGCGCTCGGCGCGCCGCTGCCGCCCCACGACGCGTATGTCCCTTTGATGTCGCTGCCGCAGGTTCTCGGCGTGACGCTCGACGACGTCGGCGCCGACGTGCCGTACTTGCGCGCTGAAGCGACGGCGCTGCCGCATGACGCCATGAACATCGGGATTGCGTGGGCCGGCGCGCCCGAGAACACGCTCAACACGCGGAGGAGTTTTCCGCTGGCGATGCTCGCCCCGTTGTTCGACATCCCGCGCGTGCGCGTCTACTCCCTCAAGCGCGACGGCGAAGCGCTCACGCCGGCGGACATGTCGACGAGCGAGCGTCTCGTCGCAGTGCCCGGCCGCGACGACTTCGACACCATGGCCTCGCTCGTCGCGTCGCTCGATCTCGTCATCTCGGTCGACACGAGCCTCGCGCATCTCGCGGGCGCCCTCGGCAAGCGCGTCTTCGTCCTCCTTGCGTACGTAGCCGATTGGCGATGGATGCTCGGCCGCGCGGACAATCCGTGGTATCCCGCCGCGCGCTTGTTTCGCCAGCAGGCGATTGGCGACTGGTCGTCCGCGATCGACTCAGCGCTCGCCGCGGTGCGCGAGGAAGTCCGCTAGCGCGGCGCTCGGCGCCGGGTCATCGAAGATGCGCTCGCTGCTCTCGCCGATCCTGCGGGACAGCTCGCGCCGATACGACCCATCGGTGGCAATCGCCCCCGCCTTGCGCACGTAGTCTTCGACGTCGGACGCGACAAGCTCGAGCATGCCCAATGTCTGAAGCATGCCGGCGCTCTGCCTTCCGCGCATGAACGCTCCCGGAAGCGTCACGATCGGCAGGCCGCTCGCGATCGCATCGAGGCTCGTGTTTCCGCCCGACCAGCGAAGCGTGTCGAGCATCACGTCGCACGCGGAGTTCACCGCAAGGAATTCGTCGTGGGATCGCTGCTTCAGCATGACGATGCGCGCGTCCGGAATGCCCGCGCGCACAAGACGCGCCTTGAACTTCGCGCTGAGTGCGGCGTCGCGGCCCTCGTAGAACACGAGGAGGCCGTGGGATACCGCGTCGAGAACGCGCGCGAACAGCGCATCGTTCTCCGGATGGATCTTGAACAGCGACTGCGGGCACAGGAGCAGCGGCACATCGCGCGGCAGCCCGATCTCGTCGCGATCGCCAAGCTGTCGCGCGGGCGCCGCATAGCGCGTTCCCATGCCGGGAAGCGTCACGAGGCGCTCCGAGTAGTGCGAAGCACCGTCCACCGGCTCCATGCACGCGCTCGAGAAGAACACGTCGATGGTCGGCAGCCCCGTCGTCACGGGATGGCCCCATCCCGCGCATTGCAACGGCGCGAGGCGCGATGCCGCGAGCGCGAACGTCACGGCCGCCATGCCGACCTCGGGATACACGAGCACGTCGAGCGCATCGGCGCGTACGTGCGGCGCAATCTGCGACGGCCTCCAGCGCGGAAAGTGCCGGAGGTGATCGGCACGATCCGCAATGCGCCGGCCGAGCGCGTCGAGGCCGGGCACGAGGTGATAGACGTAGACCTCGAACACGTCGCGCGGCAGGTCCGTGATCCAGCGCTCGAAGTAGCGGCCCGCGGTACCGTCGCGGAAGAACGCGCTCGCGAACCCGACCCTGACGCGCCCGCCTCTCCGTAGCCTGCTCGGTCAATCGTGGAGCGACCGGCCGCAGCATGCGATCGACGAGCTCGCCGTATCGCACCTGCAGCGCGCGATCGTCCTCGCCCTGGTAGGCGAGCAGGAAATTCGTCCACCGCACCTCGTCCTGCAGTGCGTCGAACGCCATGCCGCTCGCGCGGCCGGCAAGTCACGCTCGAGCGCGGCGAGGCCCTCGCTGTACGCGCGCCGCGCCGCGGCCACCGCGTCCGCGCTCTCGGCGACGTTCGGCAGCACCAGTGCGCGCCCGATCGCAGCGCGCAGCATGCGCGGATCGCGACGCTCGGCTTCGGCGAACGCCTCGCGCGCGTTCACGAGATCGTCGCGCTCGGCGAGCGTCTGCGCGAGCTCCATGCATGCGGTCGCATCCTTCGCATCGAGCCTCGCCGCGCGCAGGAAGAGATCGGTGGCGGGACCCAGGTCGCTGCGGTCGTGCAGCAGGCCGGCGAGCGTCATCATGGCCGTGCGCGCACCCGGATCGAGCGCGAGCGCGCGGCGCAGCGACGCTTCGGCGTCGACATCGTTGCCGGTCAGCCGTTGCATCGCTCCCAGGTTGGCCCACGCGAGCGCGTACTTGGCGTCGGCCGTAGCGGCACGCTCGAAGGCGGCCAGCGACTCCGCCCAGCGCCCGGCATCCCGCAGCGCGTTGCCGAGGTTGTTCCATCCGCGCGCGTACCGCGGGTCGGCGCGCGTTGCGTGAGCGAACGCATCGATGGCACGATCCCCGAGCCCGGCATCGGCGCACAGGATGCCCAGCTCGTTCCACGCGCGTGCGTTCGACGGATCGAGCGCAAGGGCGCCGTCGACGTCCACGATGGCACGCGGAAGATCGCGCAGCATCTCGAACGCGCGCGCCCGCAGCATCAACGCCGCGAAGCGATCGGACGAGTGCAGCGACGCATCGACCAGCATCGCGTCGGCGAGCGCGCGGGCGCCGGGGGCATCTCCGGTGCCGAGTTGCTGCTGGATTGCCGTCAGCCGTCCGTCCACGTTCCGATCGCCGACCGGTACGCCGACTCGAGGTTGCGCGTGTGGGCCGGCATGTCGGTGAATGTCGACTTTGCGATGCCCGCTGCGATGTCGCGCTTGACGCCGGCGCGAAACACTCCGTCGTTCGCCAGCCGCTCGGCGATGTCGACGTAGTCGCGTCCGGTGTGTGCAATCGTCGAGCGCGCGCCCAGGGTCTCGAGGATGGAATACGTCGTGCGCTCGCCGTGACGCTTGCCGACGAGCGTCACCACCGGCACGTTCATGTCGAGCGCCTCGATCGTGCCGTTGACCCCGCCGAACGGCATCGTGTCGAGGACCATATCGACGATGGAGTAGCGCGCCTGGTTTTCCTCGTCGTTGCGACCCTGCGGCAGGAACAGGAGACGGTTCTGCGCGATGCCGGCCGCACTCGCGATGCGAACGTAACTTGCACGCATTGCGGGATTCGCCGGCGAGAAGGCGATCGACGCTCGCGGGACGCGTTCCAGCACGTCGCGCCACAAGCGAAGGCAGCGGCGCGACAGCTTGAGCGGATTGACGAACGCGCCGATCACGACGGCATCGTCGGCAACGCCCAGCGACTTGCGGTGAAACGGATGTGTTTGCGCCGGCGCTACATGACGGTACGGGTACACGCAGCCGTCCATGGCGATCAGGCGCTCGATCATGAATTCCTGGCTTTCGGGTACGTCGCAGTGGCGGTCGGTGAGCTTCCAATCGATCTGCGACATGCCGACAGTGCCGGCACTTGCGACGTGCGTGAGCTGCGCGCGCGCCGGCTTTGCCGCGAGAATGCCGGGTCGCGAGCCCTTGGTGTGCGTCGACAGGTCGACGAGCAGGTCGAGATCGTCCGCCGCGATGCGCGACGCGGCCGTCGCATCGTCGAATGCCGCAACGACGTCGAAACGCGACGCGACGCTTTCGAAACGCTGCGTCCATTCGTCGCGCTGCGCGCTCGTCGAGTAGAAGAAGAGCTCGAAGCGCTCGCGGTCGTGGTGCGCGATCGCCTGCCACATCATCTTTCCCATGACCTGATTGCGAAGGTCTCCGGACAAGTACCCGACACGCAGGCGCCCCGGCTTGCGCGTCTCGCCCGCCGCGATGCGTGGGCCATACACCTTGGGCACGAGCGCGTCGTATGCCTGCGACAGGCGCAGGACGAGCGACGGCTCGACGTCGAAGAACAGGAGCAGGTAGAGCAGCGACTCGAGGCAATCGGCGAGATCGTCCTCGTTCTCGGCATGGAACTCGTCACGACGCAGGCCGTTGAGGTAATGCTCGACACGCGTGAAGTCGCCCTCGTGCTGGCATGCTTCGAGCGCGTACACGGCAAGCGAGAGCGCTGACGGGCAATTCTTCTCGAACGCGTGGAAGTTGGCGAGCCAGCGATCGAACTCGCCGGCCGCAAGCAGGAGCTCGCCAAGGTGCTTGTACGCCGCGACGTGCCGAGGATCGACCGCCAGGACGTTCGCATAGGCGGACTCCGCCGCGCGCCGGTTGCCTTGCTGCTCGAACACGACGCCGAGGTTGAAATCGGCGTCGATGAGATCGGGGCGCAGCGTAAGCGCGCGTTGATATGCGCGCGCCGCGTTCGCGGCATCGCCCATGCGCTGCAATGCGACGCCGTGACGAAAATGCGCATCGGCATCGGCGGGAACGAGCATCAAGAGCTCTCGAAACGCGCGCTCGGCCTGCACGCCGTCGCGCCGGCGCAGCAGGATGCGTCCGCGCATGCGCAGCAACGACACGTTGCGCGGATCGAGCGCAAGCCCGTCTTCGACGAGACGCGAGCGCGCGATCGAGCTCGAATTCGGCGACGGCCACCTCGGCGGCCGCGATGCGGGCATCGACGAACCGGGGCTCGGCCGCGATCGCCGCAGCGAATGCCTGCGCCGCATCGGGTTTGCGCTCGCGCGCACCGGCGACCACGCCCGCAAGATGATGGGCCGGCGCAAAGCGCGGTTGCGCCGAGAGCACCGTAGCGTATCCCGCCGCCGCGCTTTCGAGGTCGCCGCTCGCGTGCATCCGCACCGCCGTGTCCCAGCGCGCGGCGAGCGCATCCGCGGTCTCGCCATCGCCATCCTCGAACGTCGCGTGAATTCGCGTTAGCTCGTCGACGAGAGTCGACGTGTCGGTGAACGCGGCATCCACGATCGGCGGGGCGTGCAGCGGCGCGCCCGTTTCCAGCGCGACGACACGCCGCGCAGGTCTCAGCATGAGCATGTTGGCCACGCGGGCAGTCAATCCCGCGGCGTCGACGAGGACGTCGCAATCGCGTGCGGCAACGATCTTCGCCGTGCCGGGATCGTCTTCGGCGGGCAGCGCCAACATCAGGGCATCTCGGGAAGCATGGGCGCCTATCGCGGCTCGCGTGCGCTCCGCGTCGCCGCTGCACAGCACGAGCAGCGCAAGCTCGGGAAGACAGCGCGCGCGCGGCGTCCTCGAGCGCCTGCCGGGCTGCGTCGAAGCTCGCGACTTCGGGCGCCGGCATCAGCCACGCGAGGCGCAGGCGCGTGCCCGCCGTGCGGTCGGGCCAGAGCAGCGGCACCGTTGCCGGGCGCTGCGACGCAACGAGCATGCAGTAAGTCTGCGCGAAACGCGCGGCGAGCGCGGCGTCGCTCGCGGACGTGACCAGCGACAAACGGCGCAGCGCTTCGACGTCCTGCGGCGTGAACGCACGCGTTGCAACGCCTGGCGGAATCGCGATGCCGCGTTCCGCCAACGCGGCGAGCACGGCGAGCGGCAGGCTCGCTGCGACATCCGGTTGCGCGGCGAATGCGGCCGACACTTCCGCGACGTCGGCAACACCCACCGCCGCACGCGCCGCAATCGCGGTGAGATGCGCGCGCGTGTCGCCCGGGCGCAAGCTCGACGCCTGCGCGGCGTTGTCCGCGGCGACCTCGAAGTCGCCGCGCGTCAGCGCGACTTCGGCGAGCGCGAGCCTTGGCGGCGAGAAGGTCTTGTCGAGATCGGCAGACGCCTGCCATGCGCGCACCGCGTCGTCGGCAAGGCCAAGCTGCCAGAACACTTCGCCGAGATGGAAATGAGGCACCGGCGAGCGCGGGTCCTCGCGCGCCGCACGTCGGAAGCACGGAATCGCATCGGTGGGCCGCCCCTCGCCGAGGTGCACGCGGCCTCTTGCGAGCCAATCGTCGAAAGCCGCGGCCGTCATCGTACGCGGCCGAAGCGCGATCGCACGCCAAGCCGGGCGGCGAGCTTCGCCTGCCGGCGCGACGCGGCGCGCCGCACGCGTGCGATGAAGCCCGTCCCTTTCTTGCGCCACGGACCCGTGGGCGCACGCCACGGGCGATAACCGAGCGCGTAGAGCACACGGCCTTTCTCCAGCGGGGGCAGCATCGGCATCGCGCGTCCCGCGATCGCGCTCTCATAATGCGCGAGCGTGCGCTGCGCCATCGTCTCGATCGTGACGCGCGGCATGACCCGCGCCACGCGCGACGCGTCGGCGAGCGCGTCGGGGACCGCGAGAATGGCCTCGATGCGGTCCAGCATGCGCGCTTCGTCACGCCATTCGGCGTCGCTCATGATCCACCCTGCACCGCTTCCCTCCACGCGTTCGGCGAGGGCGCCGATGGGCGGCACGAGGGCGGGCCTGCCCTCCTTCCACGCCTCGGTCAGCGTGAAGCTGAAGGTCTCGGGACCGGCGGACGGATAAAGCACGAGGGCGACCCGATAGTGGTCGAGAAGATCGGGAAGATCGGGCGTAGCGTAGTGACCATGGACGCTGAAGATCGCGTCGTCCGACTGCCAGGGGCCGTGCTGGAAGTCGAGATAGCCGATCAGGACGAAGCGCACGCTTGGCAGCGCGCGCGCGCGCGAGCTCGACCAGGCGTTCGAGTCGCCGCGCACCTTTGTCAGGACCGATCGCACCGAGCACGGCGACCGTCGGCACGTCGTCGGGCGGCAGCAGAAGCACCGGGCGCGCGCCCCGCGAGGGGCCGCGGTCGTCCTCGATCACGCCATGCGGAACCACGTCCACCGATGCGTTCGGAAAATAACGCTCCGTCATCGTCGCCGCCCACTTGGACGGCGCGATGCGGAAAGCAGCGCCGGTCACGAGCCCGCGATGCCGCTCGCGCCATTGCACGATGTCGATGTGCTCGAACTCGGGTTGCCTCTCGAGGCAGCGCGCGCAGGCGGCGGCATCGGTCACGCCGCCGCAGAAGATCGATCCCTCGTGCAACATCGTGATCGTCGGACACGCGGAGTTGAGGTCGTGGATCGTGTAGCCCACGGGAATGGGCAGCTGCCGCGAGCGCCTCGAGAATGCCGTTGCGGCAGCCGGAAATGTTGTGCACGTGGATGAGCGTAATGCCCAGCGATGCCGCAATGCCGCCCACGAACGATGGCCACGACTCGCTCTCGTCGCGAACGAGCTCGAATTCGCGAAGCGTGCCGTCGTTGCCGTGCGCTTCGATCTGCCAGCGGTCCTCGACCGCGATGGCGATGTAATGCCGCCAGCTCGCGCTCCCGTGAACCTTCGACCAGCGCACGCACGTGCGACTCGGTGCCGCCGCCGTGATGGTGCACGATGTGCAGCACGCCCCGCGACGGCGCGGCGTCGATCGCGATACGCATCTGCGCGAGCTCGCGAATCGCACGGAACGGATCGGCCGCGATGAACTCGCGCACCATGTCCATGTAATGCGGATGGCGGTCGAGCAACACGCCCATGTTCCGCTGCGCAACCTCGGCCTTGCGGCCCGCAAACGAGCGCTCGCCGGTGTGAACCACGAACGCGTTGTCCGCCAGCACGTTGCGCCATCCGGCCTTCGCCGCGCGCAGGCACAGGTCGTTTTCCTCGCCATAGCCCGCGCCGAACGCCTCCGCGTCGAAATAGCCGATCTCGTCGAGCAACGCACGGCGAAGGTAGAGACAGAAGCCCACGCCCGTCGGCAGGTCGGGATATACGGGTACTGCAGCCGCGGCAAACGACGCGTTCGTGGGGCCGGGATCGACGCCCGCCGGCCACGGGTTGTTCTCGCAGAATCGCGGGAACGAGCATATCTCGGCATTGTTCGAGAACGGCGTGATCGTGCCGATGCGCGGATCGGTCGCCGAGCAGTGCATGATGGCGTCGAGCCACCCCGCGCTCACGATCGTGTCCGAATTGAGCAGGATCACGTCGGCGCGCGACA
This sequence comes from uncultured beta proteobacterium, assembly GCA_963707815.1. Classification (GTDB taxonomy): domain Bacteria; phylum Pseudomonadota; class Gammaproteobacteria; order Burkholderiales; family Casimicrobiaceae; genus VBCG01. Next base: position 14,800 of record CAVPRK010000008.1, on the reverse strand, counting down.
GCTGCATGCCGCGGTTCGCGGTCCCGGTAAAGCCCAGGTTCCTGTCGTTGCGCAGCAGGACGACCTGCGGATGCGCGCGGGCGCCGAGCTCCTCGAAGAGCGGCGCAATCGAAGGATCGGGCGATGCGTCGTCGATGACCACGACGCGCACGTCGGGCCGCAGGTGCGCGAGCACGCTCGCCACGCAGGTGCGCACATCGTCCGGCGCGTTGTACACCGGGATGACGACGTCGATGACGAAGTGCGGCAGCGCGACCTCTGTCACGGGCGAAGCCTCTGCATCCACGCGCGCACTCGAATCCATGGCAGCGCGATCCACCAGCGCGCGCTCTGGCGATAAGCGATGATGCGCTCCTGCGCGGCAATCGCGCGCTCGAGCCGCCCGTTCTCGTCGCCCAGCGCATCGAGCGCCTGGCGCGCCGACGCCAGTGCGGTGTTCGCGTCGTCGCGCGCCGTCGCCGTGCGCACGACCTCTTCTCTTGCAGCGTCCCGCTGCTCCGCGGCTTCCGTGCGCTCGCGGTCGATCAACACCGCCTTGACCTCCGCTTCATTCGCGGCATCGCGTGCCGCCTGGGCTTCCGCGGTGGCCTCGGCAACGCGCGCATCGCGTCCCGCGATCGCGGCCTCGAGCTCGACCACGTGTCGCTCGGCCGCCTGGAACCTCCGAGTCAGGTCGCCAAGCTCGGCGTCGCGCTGCGCGAGGAGCCCGTCGAGGTGCAGCGCCTGGGCCGCCGCTGCGTCCATGCGGACGAGCTCGGATTCCGAGGCGTCGGAAAACAGGGACAGCGCAACGTTCGCAGGCGGGAGTGCATCGCTTGCGTCTCGCCGCGACGACGAGACCGTACATCGCCTCGGGCAACGCGGCCGGTGCGGCATCGCTCTCGCTGCCCTGCCAGGCCTCGAACTGCGACGCGCGCGCGTCCTCCGACCACAACGCGGAGCCGAAGTACCTGCGCTGGCGGTACCACCGGCGCGCGGCGAACCACTGCGCCAGCATGGCGTCGAGCTCGGCTCGCGCCGGCTCGTGGAGATGGAACGGGTTGCGGTACGCGCGCTTCTCCGAATACTCGACCGGGTTCGGCGCGGACAGGACGAGCACGCCGGGCTCCGTCAGCACGCGGGCGATCTCCGCGATCATGCGCGGCTGGTCCTCGCGCGGAAGATGCTCGATCGTCTCGAACGACACGACCGCGTCGACGCTTCCGTCGGCGAGCGGCAGCTTGGCCGCGCTTCCCACCTCGAAACGCAAGTTGCGCGCGCTCGCGATAGCGATCCTTCGCGTGCGCGACGACGTCGGCGGCAACGTCGACGCCGACGACGCTCGCGGCGACGCTCGCGAGCAGCGCGCTGCCGTAGCCCTCGCCGCACGCCACGTCGAGCGTCCGCCGTCCCGCGACGAGTTGCCGTGCGAACGCGTAACGGTGCCAGTGCTCGTGAGCGATCTCGCCGGGCACGCCGGGCACGAAGCGTTCACCGGTGAATTCCATGTCGCTCACGATAGCCGATACAGCTCGGCGCAGCCGATGACGAAGTACTCACCGGCACGCGCCGCGGGCGAGAAGGTGAACGACGCAATCGCATCGAGGTCGGCCGCGATCGCGCGAAGCTGGTTACGCGTGACGACATTCATGCAGGGGCGCGATTTCTGCGTCTCGTCGAAATGCCACGGGTTGTCGCGGCGCTCCTCGTTGATGCAGAGCCACTTGAGGCTGTGCTCGAGGAACGACGAGAGGTTGGTCGAGCGCACGTTGAGGCACGCGAACGATGACGCTGCCACCTTAGCGGGCAGCACGTAGCGCACCGTCGGATGATCGACGGTCGACACGAACACATGCATCCCGTCGCTCACTTCTTCGACGTGCCGCGCGCCGTCGATGGCGTCAGGCGCGAGGATGGTACGCGCGACGTTGCGCTTCTTGTGCAGGTCGTTGGCGAATGCGAGCGAGTCGTTTTCGCCACGCAGGTTGATGCCCGCGAACCTTTCCACCGACGACCGGGCGCAGGTCGTCGACTCCGCCTCGAAGCCGCACATCTGCGCGAGTCGGGCCAGGCTTTGCTGCGTGTGAAGCCAGCGATGCCCGCCGAAGCGCATGCCCATGTTGAGCGCGTCGCCTCCGGTGTCGACGCCGAAGGCCGTGTACATGACGTCGCGCGATTCAGGCGAGTACGCCGCGCCGTAATCGACGAGCCGCGACAGGCTTGGCATGAGCGTGCGCGCCACCGCGCGCTCGCGCAGCGCCCGATTGACGTTGCACAGGATGTACGCCTGCTCGCCGTAGAAGAAATGCTCGAGCACATCCTCGGAGAATACGCCGTCGGCGACGCCCGCCCACGGCTCGGGCCACAGGTCGAGCAGGTTCCACGCGTGCACGCGTGCATCGTGCGGCAGGAAGTCGAGGTTGAGGAAGCCGTCCAGCACACGGTCGCCGCAGCCGAGCTGCACGAAAAACGGCGGCGGCATTTCGGGCACCGGGTTAGTGTCCCAGAGGAAGTGCGCCGCCATGGCGCGGTTCGCGCGGGCAAGTGCCCGCATCGAGAAGTGGACCGTTTCGTCAGGCTTGCTCCCTCGGGCAACGAACCGGTCGAGAAAACGTCCGCCTATCATCGAGAGAATTCGCTCTTCATGCTTCCGACGTCGCATTCACGCGGCGTATGCAATCGAGGACGATGGCTTCGAACTTTCGGGCAAACGCGTGACCGTCCATGAGCGGCGAAGATTCCAGGACACGCCGCGCCTGCAGGCGCCACTTGCGAAGACCGTCGAGATCGGAGGCGAACGCCATATTGAGTGACAGCCATTCATCCGGCGTCTCCGCGATCCACTGCGGGAACCCGGCGGCCACGAGCAGCGCCGCAGATTGGCCGGAAATCATGGACTGGCCGCGCAGCGCCGCAATCGGCAGCCCCATGTAAAGCGCTTCACAAGTCGTGAGGCCGCCATTGTAGGGGAACGTATCGAGCGCGACGTCGACGTCCGAGTACTCCTTCAGCATGGCGAAATGATCGGATGCGGGCCGCAGATTGACGCGATCCGCTACGATGCCACGGACGCCGAATCGTTGAAGAAATACCTGTCGCGTAGTGGCATGCGCAAACGCGCCGTTCTTGAGGACCAATCGGCTGTCGGGCACCGACTTGAGAAGGCTCGCCCAGAGGTCCAGCAACGGCTCGCCAATCTTCGACAACCTGTTGAAGCTGCCGAACGTCACGAAGCCGTTCGCCAACGCGGGTGGCTCGGATACATCGGGCACATTGAGAGGCGCCGCATAGCACAGGCGTGACGGATCGAGTCGGGCTATTCGTTCCGTGAACCGCTGCGATCCTGTTTCAGGAACGGCGACGCTGTCCCCGATGAGGACGTCGAATGCCGCAGTACCGGTCGTGTCGAAGTAATCGAGCCACGTAACCTGAACCGGGGCTGGCCGCCGCGTCAATGCACGCAAGCGATTGCCGGGCACGTGCCCATCGAGATCCACCAGCACGTCGACGTTCGCATTTCTAATCGACGTCACGAGCTCCTCGTCGGATGTGGCGCGAAGCTCGTGCCACTGATCGAACACCGTTGCCAACTCCGGCGTTTCTTGCGGCAAGGACGACGCGTCGATGCTGAAGGCAACCGTCTCGAAGATGTCACGGTCGAGGTGCGCCGCCAAGGGGGCCAGAAAGGCGCGCATGACCTGCGCGTGCATCGAGCGTGACACGAACGCGATGCGCAAGCGACGGCCATTCGTGCCGACCGGGACTGCACGCCGGCCGCAGGACGGTAATGCGAATCGACGGGCCCATTCCAGGTGGGCCTCGAAGAGGACATCGGCATCTGCCTTGTCCGTATAGTGGATGCTTACGAGCAGGTTGTCGTAAACCTCGGCATAGTCGGGCTTCAGGTTCAATGCTTCTCGGAAGCAGCGCGTTGCCTGCCCGCTGGCGCCGACGTCGAGATAGGCATTTCCGATCCAGATCCAGAGCTCCACGTCGTCGGGGCGCAGCCTCAGGGCCGCCTCGAACGCGGTTATTGCCGAGAACAAGTCGAATTCACGCTGTGCGAGCCGGCCCAAGCGCCACAGCGCTTCAAACGAATCGGGGTTCGCCCGAATTGCAGTCGAATACGCAGAGCGCGCTTCGGATAGGTTGCCAAACGCCTCGTAGGCGCGGCCCAGTCCAACATGGAACTCGTGCTCGGCTGGCACGAGTTCCGATCCTTGGCGCAGTGAAGCGATGGCGTCGTCGAAATGCCCAAGGCTGCAAAGCAACGCCGCCAAGTTCGTTCGCGCCGCAACGTAGCGCGGACTGAGTTCGAGCGCACGCTTGAAAGCGTGCCTGGCCGCTGCATTGTCGCCCATCGCTTGAAGCGTCAATCCGAGCGCATTGTGAATCTCGGGCCGATCCGGCACCCGAACCAACAGAGCATCGGCCGCCGCGCACGCGGCATCGAACGCCCCGCGGTCCCGCAGGAGATTGATCAGGACGAGTTCCCACGTCCACGGTGCTTCCTCTCGCAACGCGATTGCATTTCGAATGCCGCGCTCGGCCTCGGCAACGGAGTCCGCTTCAGCAAGTGCGACGGCGCGCAGGAAGTGCAATTCGGCGTCCTCCGGCGTTTCGGCGATCGCGCGATCGCACGCGTCGATCGCCGCGCTGAAGTTGCGTTCAGCCAGAAGCTTTCGGATAGTAAGTAGCGACATCGACGGGACGTACCAGCAAGCAGTCAACGAGCGAAGCGTTTGCCGATTCGCACGAGGCTTCCGAGTACCGAGACGTCCCGTGCAAGCGCCATGGGTTTCGCTGGGACGCTCATCGCACGGCACGCCGCGACGTAGATCTCGTGGAGCGTTGCGGCATCGGCCGACGAAGGGGTTGCCGAGCGCACGACCCCTTCGTAGGGCGCGTTCGCGGCGACGCCGGCCTCCGCCTCCGCGGCCGCGCGCGCGAGACGCCCACGTTCGCGGGCTTCGGCAGCGCGCGCGCCGACCGTGATGTCGACGAGCTCGTCGGCAATCGCCGCGACGTCGGGCCAGCCGCGCATCAGCCAACCGGCGCCCGAGGCCTGCACGCGCTCCGCAAGCGCCCCGCGCGGAGGCACCAGCGCCGGCCGTCCGGCACGCCACGCCTCGCTCAGCGTGTAGCTGAAGGTCTCGGGCCAGATCGTGGGGAACACGACGACGTCGATGCGATAACGCTCGAACAGCGCGGCGAGCTCGTCCTCGCCGTACGATCCGTGGATGGTCAGCACGCGGTCGTCGGATTGCCAACGCCGAGCCCGATCGGTGAAGCCTATGACGACGATGCGCAACGGCAGCGACCGCTTGCGGATCTCGTCGGCCAGGGCGTCGATGTTGCGCGAGCCCTTTTCAGGCCCGATCGCACCGAGCACGGCCACATGGCGGCATGCGTCCTCGGGAAGCTCGAACGCGAAGACGTCGCGACGCGCCGTGCGCTCCCCTTCAACGGGATGCGGCCGAATCTCGATGTTGGCATCGGGATAGTACTTGCGCAGCGTCTCGCCCGCCCAGTGCGAGGGCGCGAGGACCTTGGCGGCGCCTCTCAGCAGCGACGCGTAACGCGCGCGCCATTGGCCGATGTCGACGTCGCGAAACGCCGCGGTCTGCGCGAGGCATTGCGCGCACGTGGCAAGATCGGTGGTGGCATTGCAATACTTGCCGGACGCGTCGATGAGGTAGACGGTCGGACATGGTGCGTACATGTCGTGCACCGAGTAGCAGTATGGCAGCGCCGGTCGAGGCGAGCATGGTAACGAGATCGTCGCCGCTGCCAACCAGGCTGTGCACGTGCACGAGGTCGATCGCAAGCCACGCGCACATGATGCGCAGGCAACGTTCGCTCGCCGCGTCGCGCGGCCATTCGCACGCCATGGCGTGCTCGCCGACCGCGTCCTTGAAGAGCCAGCGGCCGGGCGCGACGCGAAGGAAGTAATGGCGGAACCGCGCTCGCGACGCGCCGACGATCGATTGCACGTACTTTTCGGTGCCGCCTCCGCGCGAGTGCAGCACGTGCAGGATCCCGGGCCTGGTCGGCTGCATCTCGATCGCGATTTGCGTGCGCGCCATGCGCGCGATGGGCGCAAGCGCACGCGGCGCGCCATGCGACGCGGTCTCGCTCGCCAAACCGCCCGCGTACGCGTCGTCGCACAGCACATTCCGATAGCCGGCCGCGCGCACGCGTGATTGCAGCGCAGCGCGATCGCGCAGCACGTCGACGCCGCCGGCGTCGCGCAGCGCGCGGCCGCTGACGTAGATGCAGGGCGCGCGGTCGTCGATGAAGTCCGGAAAGACCCGGGGTCCTGCGCGATCGAGGGCCGCGTTCACGAGAACTACGTCGGTTTCCTGCGGCGCGAGGTGGCCGGCCGACCACGGAACGACCGTGCCGATGCGCGCATCCGATGCAGCGCACCTGCGGAGCCTTTCGAAGCATTCGTCGCCGATCACGGCGCTTGCGTCGAGCAAGACGACATCGTTGCGACCGGACGGCTCGTCGCGTCCCGCGACGACGACCTCGACCCGCTCAGCCATCGTCGTTCCAGCGGTGCGCGAGCCGCACGAGCCCCAGCTCGCGCGAGTCGCCGGCGACGACGAAGGGACGCTCCACGTGATCGAAGAGACGCACGCCCTCGGGGTCCATCGCATGGGCACGGAGCATGTATTTCCCGGGCAGCAGCGCGAGGTCGGTGAGCGTGAGCGAGAACGCGAAGCGGTCGTGCGCGAGCTTGCGCGGCGTCACGCGGTCCATGTCGGTCGCGACCCCGTACACCGGCGTTCCGTCGGCCCGCACGATTCCCACCAGCACGGACGGCGCGCGCCCGTCGGGCGAGAACACTTCGCCGCGGATCCGGAGCGTGCCGCCCTGGGACACGACGTCCGCAGGGTCCATGGCAAGCGTTTGCACCGCGTAAGCGCCGCCCGCGTGCGCGTCGGCTTGCGCGATCGGCTTTTTCGTCCGCGCGCTCTTTTCCTCGTGATACGCAAGATAGGCCTGCGTCACCTCCATCGCCGGCCCATAGCGCTCGGTCTTGCCGTCGCGCAGCCAGAGCGCATGCTGGCAGAGTTTCTGGATGTGATACATGCTGTGGGAGCAAAGGAGCAGCGTGCCGCCTTCGGCGAGATACTCCTCCATCCACGCAATGCATTTCTTCTGGAACGATTCGTCGCCGACCGCGAGCACTTCGTCGGTGATGAGGATGTGCGGCCGCAACGCAGTGGCCACCGCGAAGCCGAGCCGCACCACCATGCCCGACGAATAGTGCTTGATGGGGTCGTGGATGTGCTCGCCGATGTCGGCGAAGGCGACGATCTCGTCGCGCTTGGCTGCGACCTCCTCGGGACCGAGGCCGAGCAGCGCCGCCGCGAGGTCGATGTTCGCAAGCCCCGTGTAGTCGGGATGGAAGCCCGATCCGAGCTCGAGGAGCGCGCCAACGCGGCCGTTCACTTCCAGGCTGCCGCGGGTCGGCGGGACGACGCCCGCGACGATCTTGAGCAGCGTCGACTTCCCCGCACCGTTCTCGCCGATGACGCCGAGCGACGAGCCCGGTTGCAGCATGAAGCTCACGTCGTCGAGCGCTCGAAAGACGTGCGCCGCGCCGGCGCCGCGCAAGAGATCGAAGACGAGACGAAGCTGGCCCCCGCGCGTCTCGACTTTCGCGTAGTCCTTTCCGACGTGTTCGAGCGCGAGCAGCGGCGCTGCCGTGCTCATACGAAATCCTCGAAGTGCGGCGACAACCGCCGGAACACCCACAGGCCGCCGAAGTACAACGCAACGGCGACCGCGACGGCAATCGCGTCTCCCCACTGGAGCGCGAGGCGTCCCTCGATCAACGCGTCGCGCAATCGCCCGACAAGCCAGCTGAACGGATTGGCGGAAACCCATGGTCGCATCGACTCGGGCACGAGCTTCAGCGGATACAGGATCGGCGTCAGGTACATGAGGATCATGAGCGCGGGCATCAGCACGTGCTCGACATCGCGCACGAACACCTGCAGCGCGGCGAAGAACAGCGTGACGCCGACCACACCGACGGCCATCACGATCCAGAGCGGAATCGCGATGAGCAGGCCTTCGAGATGCAGCGGCTCGCCGTAGGCAACGAGTGCCGCGAGCACGGCAACATAGCCTGCGAACTGCAAGATCAGCGTCGCGCTCACCGACGCGTACACGACGAGCTCGTGCGGGAACGCGACCTTGCGAATGAGGCCAGCGTAGCTCCCGAGGCTCGTTGCGCCCCGCTGGATGCCCTCCTGCGCGGCAAGCCACGGCCACAGCGCCACGGCAACGAACGCGAGGAAGCTTTCGCTGCCGAAGCGCTCCGTCTTGAATATCGTCGTGAAGACGAAGTGATAGACGACGAGCAGGATGAGCGGATGCACGAACGCCCACGCGAGTCCCGTCACGCTCCCCAGGTACCGCGTGAAAAGCTCGCGGCGCAGGAAGTTGCGGAACAGCGCGCGCGCCCGGACGCTCGCGGACGCGCCAGGGACTGCGGCGTGCGATGGCAATCGCATGCGCGCGAGCATACTCCGCGGGACTACTTGGCCGCCGGCGGCGGCACGGCGCCCGAGACTGCGTCCTGCGCCCGCCGCACGACCTCCGGGTCGATCTTCGGAGTCAGCGCACCGACCGCGTCGCGGTCGACCGACGTCTTCGGATCGCGGCGGATGGCCGATACCGCAGCCTCGCGCTTTTCCTCGGTGGCCCGCCTGCGCAGCTCCGCCATGATCTGGTCGCGCGATTCTTCGTAGGACTTGACGGTTCCCGCGCGCTTGCCGTCGAGACGGATGATGTGCCAGCCGAATTGCGATTGCACCGGCTCGGACAAGTCGCCGACGTTGGCGAGCGCGAATGCGGCCCCCGCGAACGACGGGTCCATCTCCTTCTGCGAGAACCAGCCGAGCGTGCCCGCGTTCTGCGACGACGAAGGATCGTCCGAGACCTCGCGCGCGAGCTTGCCCATATCGGCGCCCGCAGCGAGCTTCGCGCGCGTCTCGATGGCGAGCTTGTGCGCGGACTCCGCTCCGCGCTTTTTCGTGTCGAAGAGGATGTGGGTCGCGCTCACTTGCGAAGGGCTCGTGAAAGCCGCCTTGTCGACGAGATAGAGCTCGCGCGCCCGTGCCTCGTACTTGGCCATGTTCGCGTTGAACTCCGCAGCTGCTGCGGCATCGAGCGCCTCGATCTGGGCCGTCGAAAGGAATTTCTCGATCTCGAAGTCGAGCCGCGCCTTGACGTCGGGGCGCTTGTCGAGCCCGGCGTTGCGCGCCTGCGCGGCGAGCGACTTCTGGACGAGCATGCGCTGCAGGAGCTCGTACACGCGGCGAGGATTGTTGGCGAAGCCTTCGCGAATGTCGGGAGGGAGCTTCAGGAGCTCGGCGTCGTAGTCGGCGCGCGTGACCTTGGCGAGGCTGTTGGAGACGAGCACCGTGTCCGGCGACTGCGCGTGCAGGAACATCGGTGCGGTGGCGAGCGCGATAACCAGCGCCCAGCGTGCGGTTCGGATTGCGAGCATCGGAGACTTTTGGGCGCGGTGCGCCCCCTTGGAAAAAAACAGGGCGAGGATCGCTCCTCGCCCTGCGTACTACTGTAAGACCTGAATTACTGAGCGCCCGCCGGAGCCGTGCCGGTCGGCGCGATGCTGGTGGTCGTCTTGTGGTTGAAGTTGCCGCCGTAGTTGGACTGGAGCAGTCCTGGTCCGAGCGACAGCTGGCCATTTTCGAAGGTGATCGCCGCAAAGCCGATGACAGGCAGACCGTTGAACGACGTCGTGGTCGTCGCGCTCACGCCGCCGGTAGCGGTGTTGAACACCGTCGAGCCCGGGCCGACGAGCTGGTGGCGCGTGCCGACCAGCGGGAAGGCCAGCGAGACCCAGCCGTTCACGAAGTCGGTCTTGACCGTCGAGAAGTTCTTCGAGCCGAGGACCGTCGACTGCGCCGGCGTGGTCGACGAAGCCGGGTACACGTACGAGATCACGTTGGCTTCCCAGCACAGCGAGTCCGTCAGCGTGGGCGGCGGCGGCGAGAACGTACCTTGCGAAATGACCGACCGCTCTTCGCGGTCGTACTGCGTCACGGTAACCGTGTCGCACGAGCCGCTGGCCGTGAAGTTGTTCTCGAACAGCTTCTGTGCGACGCCCGAGCCCGCAAATACATAGTCGCGCTTGGTCGGGAACGTGACGACCCAGTCGGTGCCCGACTTGGTGCTGACGTCGAGTACGAACTCGTTGTACACGTTGTTGTGCATCAGGACCGCGGAGACCGGGTCGACCGGGTTGCCCGGGGCGAGGGTCGGCCAGAGCGGCGTGACGAAGACGTCGAAGCCCGATACGACGACCGAGGTCTTCGGGTTGACAAAGGTAAGATTCGGGCGCTCGTCGCCACCGTCGAACCACAGCGGGATTGTCGAGAAGCCATCGAGGGCCGTGGGATCGATACCGAAGTCTTCGCCCTTGAGGACGTTGACGAGGGTCATCGAGCCGAACAGGCCGCCGGTGCCCGCGACCGTGTTGGACGGGGCGGCGGGGGCGATCAGCAAGGATTCCGTACAGGCCGGAACGCCGTTGACGTGGGTCGAAGTGAGGGCAGTCGCGCCGATCACATCGCCCATTTCGATGATTTCCGCGTAGCCTTCACGCGTACGGTCGAGCGACGTGCCGCCCTTGTCGTCGCGGCTACCGGTAAACGCGTAGTTGACGAACGCTGTGGGCGAGGACGAACTCGACGAAACCTTCGGGCTCGTGCAGGACTTGTCCGCCGTGAAGATGCCCGCGCCGTCCGTGGTCGGGATGATCGCGGTGGTCCAGACGTCCTTCGCCGACAGGTACAGGTTGAAGTCGAGGACTTCACGGCTGTTCTTGCCTTCGAGGAAGCGGACCTTGACTGCCTTGGCCGAGGCGGTCGAATTGACGACCGACAGCAGCGAGTTGTACGCGGCGTCGGTTCCAACGATGCCCGTCGGGACTGTACGCACCGTGAAGTACGGGTAGATCAGGACTTGACCGAGCCCGTTCTGGTTGACCGACACCGCTTCGGCGCCAGTCGCACCGAGCGCGCCGAGTCCCGCAAGAGCGGCGTACAGCGACTTCTGTTTGAACGTATTCATAGTGGGTAATGACTCCTCTTAATTGCCGTTTGACGTGATCACGTAAGGGACCGACAGCACTCGAATGGTATTACAGCCTACCGGTTAATACAAACGAAAAGCGCCCCTCGACTGTAGATGGGTGTGGATTTTCCGCAACGTCTCAAAAGAGCGACACTTTGCAGACATTTTAGCTTCCGCCGTAGACGAGCCAGGCTTGTCCGCCGTCGATTATCCAGGACTCGACCACAGGCGTAGTGATGCCCTTCATCTTGGGATGATCGTAGGTGACGTACATCCTTGCGACGCATGCGTCGCCGTCGCAAGTCACCGTGTCGACACGCGCTTGGCGAAAGGCGCCGCGGCGAAAGTTCCTCTTGAATTTCTCGATCGACGTCGTCTCTCTCGACCCGGGGCTCAGGTACGCGTACGCCGCGTCCATGTCGTCCTTGATGAGAAGGTCCCAGCGCGTGGTCGCGCGCTGCCGCACGAGGTCCTGCTTGGCCTCGGGAGAGGTGACGCTCGCTGCCGGCGCGGCCGCGGGAGCGGCCGGCTGCGGGGTCGATGCACAGCCTGCGAGCGCTAGCAAGCTAAGTGTCGCCAGAACCCGACAGCACTGTCGGGAAATAGAGACGTGACGGGGGGAATTCACGCGAAAATCATAAAATCGAGCTGAAACTACCAATTTTTAGTCACCTTGCTTCGAGCCGCGGGACCATGGAAGCACATCGGAATGGGACCCCAGGGCCCTGCGGCTAACCGCGCAATATATAGAAATCGGGCGCGAGCGTCAATGCGCGCGTGCGCCTCGCGGGGCTTGCGCACCCCGCGAAAGCGTCGCGGAACTACACGTTTTATCTCTGCTCTTCCGGACTCACCAGCGGCCGCGGCAGCGGCGCGACCTCGCCGAACCCCTGCGTCGTGAACGGGGCCAGGCCCGGATTGACCGTCGCGCCCGGGAACACCGGGCCGATGATCGGCCGGATCAAGGGGAGGAAGGCGTCCATGTTCTCCATCTTCCTGCGAAGGTCATCGATGGCGCCGCGGATGTCCACCTCGTTCTCCACGACCCGAGGCGTGATGAACAATACGAGCTCGGTGCGGCTGTTCTTGAGTTGCTGGCTGCCGAAGAGCCCGCCCAGAATCGGGATTCGAGACAGGAGCGGAAGGCCCTCGGATGCGTTTTGGCGCGCGTCGCTGATGAGTCCGCCCATGATCATCGTCTGACCGCTCTGCACGGACACATACGTTTGCACGGAGCGGGTGTTGATCGGCGGTGCCTCGTTCGGCACGAGGGTCCCAGGATTGCTGACTTCCGCCTGGACGTCGAGCGAGACCAGCCCGCCCGCATTGATGTGGGGCGTCACCTGCAGCAGCACGCCGGTGTCGATGTACTGCGAGGTCGTCGTAACGGCGTTGGTCGGCACCCCCGTCCCCGTGCCCAGGAAAGTCTGCTGGTTGATCGGGATGCGCTCGCCGGACTTGATGGTTGCCTTCTGGTTGTCGAGCGCCGCCACGTGCGGGTTGGCCACCACCTTCGTGTTGCCGTAGGTGTCGAGAAGCCTGAGCACCGCCTGCACCCCGCCCGGGAAGTTCGCGTTGTTGATGATGTACGTGAAGCCCTTGGTGAGTGCGGCGGCGGGCGAGTCCGCCGGGGTCGGCAACGCGGGATTGATGGGCTTCGAAATGAGGTCGTTGGTGAGGAGGCCACCCGAGCCGCGTCCGGACGGCGCGCCACCCTTGAACAGCCAGTCGACGCCGAATTGCAGGTCATCCGTGAGATTGACCTCGGCGATGGTGACTTCGATGATCACCTGCCGCTGCGGGATGTCGAGCTTGCGCAGCGCCTGCTCGATGACCGAGTACTCGGCTGCCGTGGCGATGATGAGGAGCGTGTTCGCATCCTTGTCGGCCACGACCTGCAGGTTGCGCACGATGCCCGTGCCCTGTCCACCCGGGCCGCCCGCCGTCACCTGGTTGACCACGGCGGCGACCGCAGGAGGTGTCCCCGGTGGAGTAGTCCCGGCGGGCTGCGATGCAAAGGTCGGCGGATTGACGATCTGGCCTGCAGGCGTGCCCGGTGCAACCGTCGGCGTGGAGGGTGTCGCCGGCTGCGTCACGCGTCCCGTGAACGCCTGCTGCAGCAGGGGTGCCAATCGCTCGGCGCGCGTGTTCTGCAGGTGGTAGACGTAGAACTGCAGGCCCGCGCCGACGTCGCTGCTGCGGTCGAGGCGCTCGATCCACTTTCTCACTTCGTCGAGGTACGCAGGCTGCGGCGTGACGACCAGGATCGCGTTCATCCGCTCGATCGGGAGGATCTTGAGGATGCCGGTGATCGGGCTCGTGTTGCGGTCGCCGACGATCTTCTCGAGCTCCTTCATCACCTCTTTCACGTCGGAGTTCTTGAGCGTGAAGACGCCCGCCGACATGCCCGCCATCCAGTCGATGTCGAACATCTCGATGGTGTCCATGAGGTGTCGCAGCTCACGCTCGGTGCCCGCCAGCACCACCATGTTGCGAAGCTCGTCCGGCCTCACGGCCTGCGCGTCTTTGGCAAACGGCTCGAGGATGCGCATCATCTCGCGCACGCCGATGTACTTGAGCGGCACGATCTGCACCGAGAAGCCCGGCGGGAGCGCGCGCGCGGAGCTGCCCAGCTGCGGCGTCACGTTGCCGCGCACCGCGGCGGCTTGCGGCACGATGAGGTACAGGTTGCCGCTCTTCACCATTGTTGCGCCATTCATGCGCAACAGTGTCTCGAGCGTCGCCGGCAGCGCTTCGCGCGGAATGCCGGAGGATGTGCGCATGGTGACCGTGCCCCCGACCGCTGGATCGATCGTGTACGGCTCGTTGAGGAGGTCGCCCAGGATCACGCGCACGACTTCGCGCAGGTCCGCGCCCTCGAAATTGAGCACGCTGCCGCCGCCCGCCGCGGGCTGTGCCTGCGGCGTGGGGGGTACTCCGCCCCCGGGCGTTTGCCCCTTCACGACGACGCCCGAGCCGCGGTAGATGTGCGCGTTAAGCTTGTCCTGCGTAGACGGCATTCCCGCCTGCGCGGCGGCCGTCGCTTCCGCGATCGTCGGCGAAACGCCCTTCGGAGCGGCAGCGGCCTTGGGCGGCGGGCGCGCGTCGCCCTGCGCCGGAGCAGGCGCCTGGCACGCGACGAGAAGCAGCGGCAGCGCGCAAATGGCCGCCGCGTAGAGAAGAGTTTGTTTCATCGATGTTGTTGTGAGTGACTCGTGGCTGCGCGGGGCAACGCGCAACCCGGGCAATTATCGCAAGTGATGCAATCGCGCGTCATTTGGCGCGAGGCTGCTGGTAGCGCTGGTAGACGCTTTGCCAGCGCGGGTCGCCGCTGTTCGGATCGCCCACCGGCACCGGCGGCATGTTGGGCGCGCTTACGGCCGTGCCGGGAGGCGTCGGTACCGGGGTGCCGGGCGGCAGGCCCGCTGCGGCCTGCTCGGCCGCACGCGCGGCACGCCGCCGCTCGGCCAGCACTTCGGCCACGTCGCGCGCCTGCGGGTTGGCCGTCCCGGGCGGCTGGCCCGGTTGCGCGCCGCCCGGGTTGGCGGTCGCGGTCACCGGCATGTTCGGCACCACCGGCTGGATCGTAGTCTTGGGACCGGCGGCGACCTTGAGCATGAGTTCTTCGCTCTCGTCGCCCATCGTCAGCTTGACGCGATCCGGGCCGACCTGCGCGACCGTCATTCCGTTGATGGTCTCG
>CAVPRK010000007.1:0-135302 GCA_963707815.1 uncultured beta proteobacterium | reverse complement strand
AGACGTCACCGCCAGCGCGCCGATGATCCCGTCGATGCGCTCGTTGGCGTAGCCCGACAGGTTGTTGCCGTTGCCGGTGTGCAGCGCGTAGGCGTCCATCGACGACGCTCCGGTCGAGCCGTTGCCGACCGCCCCGCCGGTGCTGGCCAGCAGCACGTCGATCTCGTTGTTGCGCAACGTAAATGGGCCGGTGGCAGGCGAGGCGGCATCCTGCACTGTGATACCCGCAGGCGCGCAGGACTTGGCGATCGCCCCGACGGTCGCGGCCAGCCGGGCGTTGGGGCTCTGGTAGCCGATGCGCACGGTCAGCGGCCTGCCGCCCCGTGCGGCGCGTGCGGCGTCAGGGTTGGCGACGGCGAAGTTTCCGGCCTCCGCGGCGCCCTCGGCCGCCCCGAACGCGTCCTCGGTCGCCGGGTTGAGTCTCGAGTTGGCGATCGGGACCGCGGCGTTGCGGGCGATCACGTCGCGCGGGGTGCACAGCGCCAGAGCGCGACGGGCCGGCGGGGCCGCCATCGGTCCCCGGGGGGCGAAGATTAGCCGTTCGATGCCCGCCGAGGGGTTGTCCGACCGCACGTAGTCGTCGGGCATGTTCAGCGTTCCCGCCGAGCCGGTCGCGATGTCGACCACGTCGAGCGAGCCCTGGTTGACGCGGTCCTGGATGTCGGCGCCGCGCGGCCACACGGTGACCTTGGTGGTGACGGGTTTGGCACCCCACCACTTGTCGTTGGCGACGAGCACGACCGCGCCGCCGTCGGTGACCGACTCCAGCTTATAGGGCCCCTACTGACGGGAACCGCTTCGTGTCCAGGTCGGGGCTCAGGTTCCAGGTGTTGTTCCACACCTGGGCAATGCGTTCGACCGCAGGGCCGTCGTTGTTAACGATGGCGGACGTGACGCCTCCGTCCCCCAGGCCGAGCACATCGGCGATGACGTGCGACGGCATCATCGACGTCGCCGCGAACAGCTGGCCGAAATCGACGAACCCCCGGTCCTGCGCGAGGATACCGCGCCTTCTTCTGCCCGGGCACACAGTCCACGGTGGCGATATCGCTGTAACCGGCCCGGCTGGCGGCGTCGAAACCCGGGAACCGGCCGGACTGCGAAGACCACGCCAGCACCATGTCGTCGCAGGTGATCGGCTTGCCGTCGGAGTAGACGGCCTTGTCGTTGATCACATAGTCGAGCACCAGCGGCGCCCGCCCGACCACCGACACCGTGCCGAAGTCGTGATCGCCGACGATCTGCCCGTCCGGACCGTGGTAGCTGAAGCCGGTCAGCACCGGTGCGAACGCCTGTGGCCCGCCCGATGCGTCGCCGGCGACGGTGTTGATGTTGTAGGTGGTCAGCGCGCCGTCGACGGCGTAGGCGATCTCGTCGGCGTTGCTGCCCGAGCACGACGTCAGGCCAAGCGCGCCGGCCAAAGACAACACCGCCGCGATGGCTGTTCCACGCGCCTTCCGGCGAGTCATCCGGGCTACCGCCGCCGGGGGTTCCGCTTACCCGACGGTCGTCCAGTTCTGGCGCCGGTCGGGCGGACCGGGCGCGCGCCCGGCGCCGGCTTGTCGGCCACCGCATGCCTAACGGCCGTGGGGGCGGCGGCAACGGGCTCCTGCTCGGCCCCCGACTGCCCGGATTCGACGGCGGCAGCGGCCTTCTGCGCGGCCGGCTTGCGGCGGTCGAGCGCCCTGCGGGTGTGGGTGCGGACCAGTTCGGTCCGTTCGCGCAGCGTGACCAGCAGCGGCGTCGCGAAGAAGATCGACGAGTAGGTGCCGCACATGACGCCGACCAGCATCACCAGTGCCAGGTCTTTCAGCGTGCCGACGCCGAGCAGCCACACCGCGACCACCATGAGCGATATCACCGGGATGATGGAGATCAGGGTGGTGTTGATCGACCGCATGAAGGTCTGGTTGATCGCCAGGTTGGCCTGCTCCGCGAAGGTGCGCCGGGTGGTGTGCTCGAAGCCCTGGGTATTCTCCTGGACCTTGTCGAACACGATGACGGTGTCGTAGAGCGAGAAGGCCATGATGGTCAGCAGCCCGATCAGGGTGGCCGGGCTGACCTCGAAACCGACCAGCGAGTAGACGCCCGCGGTCGTTGTCAGGGCGAACACCAGCGACGCCAGCGCCGCCAACGCCATATAGCGCTCGAAGCGAACCATGATGAACAGGCCGACGAGCACCAGGAACACAGCAAGGGCGATCAGCCCCCGCTTCGTGATCTGGTCACCCCATGTCGACGACACCGCCGAATCGCTGATCGCCTGCTTGCTTGGCTGCCCGTCGACGCCCTTGGGCTGGAACGCTTCGAACAGCGCGTCGCGCAGCTTCGCGGTTTCGTCGTTCGACAGTGCCTCCGACCGGATCTGCACGGTGGCCGAGCTGCCGCTGCCCACCAGCACCACCTGTTCGGGGTCGTGGCCCAGTGTGTTGCGGTAGACCTCCTCGACCTGCTCGGCGGTGACGTTGCCGCTCGGGAAGGACACCGTGGTGCCACCCTGGAAGTCGATGCCGAAGCTGAAGCCGCGGATCAGGATGCTCGCGATTGCGATCGCGATGATCACGCCGCTGACCGTGAACCACAACTTGCGGCGCCCGATGACGTTGAACGCGCCGGTGCCGGTGTAGAGCCGCGTGAAAAAGCCGTGCTTCGGCGGCTCAGCGGTCAGCTCGACCGACCGGGATTCGGTCGTTTCCACGGCCGCGCCGCCGGCGTTGTCGTCGCTGTGGGAAGCCATTTCCTATCCCCGTCCCGTCGCCTGTGTGGCGGCGCGGCGTTCCCGCGCGATCTGCTGAACCGCGCCGAGGCCATTGAGCGCGGGCTTGGCCATGGTGGTGGACTTGAAAGCCGAACACCAGCGGCCACGTCACCGACAAACACCACCACGGTATCGAGGACCGTGGTGAGCCCCAAGGTGAACGCGAAGCCTTTCACCTGTCCGACCGCAATGACGTAGAGCACCACCGCGGCCAGTAACGTAACCGCGTTACCGGACAGGATCGTCGCGCGGGCCCGTGCCCAGCCGCGCGGCACGGCCGATCGGAACGACCGGCCGTCGCGGATCTCGTCTTTGATGCGTTCGAAGAACACCACGAATGAGTCGGCCGTGGTGCCGATACCGATGATCAGACCGGCGATCCCGGCCAGGTCGAGGGTGTAGCCGATGTATCTACCGAGCAACACCAGGATCGCGAAAATCATTGCGCCCGACGCGGTCAGCGACAAAGCGACCAGCAGCCCGAGCGCCCGGTAGTACAGCAGCGAGTAGATCAACACAAGCGCCAGCCCTAGCGCGCCCGCGATCAGGCCCGCCCGCAGCGATGTCAACCCCAGTGTGGCCGAAACGGTTTGAGCTTCCGACGACTCGAACGACAGCGGCAGCGATCCGTATTTCAGCACGTTGGCCAGTTCACGGGCCGAGTCGGCGGTGAACTGGCCGGTGATCTGGGTGCGGCCGCCGGGAATGGCTTCTTGGATCGCAGGGGCGCTGACCACCTGCGAGTCGAGGGTGAACGCGGTCTGCGTGCCGACATTGGCGGCGGTGAAGTCGGCCCACACGTTGGCGGCGTCGCCTTTGAACTGCAGATCGACGACGTATTCGCCGCGCTGCTGATCGAGTCCCGACGTGGCGTTCTCGATCTGATCGCCGCTGATGATCGACTTGTCCAGCAGATACACCGTGGCGTCGTCGGTGGAACAGGTGACGCAACGGCAGGTTCGGATCATCGTTGCCGGCCAGCACGTCCTCCTCGCCGCAGCGGGTGGCCTGGAACTGCAGGGCGAGCAGCTGGATCTGCGGATCCGTGCTCTGCCGCAGCTGCTTCTCGTCGGCGATGCGCTGCGCCAGGTCGGCGCGCTCGTTGGGTTGCGCGGGAGCCGGTGCGGCTGGCGTCGGCGTCGGCGGTGGGGCCGGGGTGGGCGGCGGCTCCTGCGGATACGGCGCCGTCTCGACACTCGTCGCGACCAACGCCGTCGGCAAGGACATCGTCGACACCGCCGTTTCCGCAGGTTCGTTCACCACGCTCGCTACGGCTCTGAAGGCGGCCGGCCTCGTCGACACGCTGAAGGGTCCGGGCCCGTTCACGGTCTTTGCGCCGACCGACGCGGCTTTCGCGAAGCTGCCCCCGGACCAGCTGCGCGCGCTGCTTGCCGACAAGCCCAAGCTCACCGCGGTGCTGACCTACCACGTCGTGCCGGGCTTGGTGATGTCCAAGGATGTGAAGGCCGGTACGGTGAAGACGGTGCAGGGCTCGAATCTGAACGTGACCACGATGGGTGGGGTCAAGGTTAACAGCGCCAACGTCACGACCGTCGACATCGTCGCGGACAACGGTGTCATCCATGTCATCGACACGGTCGTGCTGCCAAACTAAGCCGTAGCTTCTCGATTGCACACTTCGGCCCGCTTGCGGGCCGAAGTCGCATCAGCTCTGCGGCGGCGAACTCTGCCGCTTCCGCCGCACAAGCTGACAAGCGCCAACCCCCCAGCCGAAGGCGAGGTTCGGCAGCCGCAGCACCACGCCGGGCAGGAAGACGAGCACCGCGATCAGGGCGCAGATGGCCGCGATGAACGGGATCGATTCGATCGAGCACTCCTCGCAACTCGTTCCTGCACCAGATACTGGCCTTACAGGTGATGGCGACAATCAACCTGTGCGATTGCGTCGAAGGATGGTCCAAGAATATCGAGGAGCAGCAAGCGATTTGGTGAGGCCGCGCTTGAGAAAGCGTTGCGCAGTGATCCCCAGTCCGCCTCGCTGCTTCTCCTCAAAGCCGATCTTCTCCTGTGGCGAGGTAGGTCCGACCAGTTGCTACTACTCGCCGAGTCCGTCCTGCCGCGCCACCCGAATAACGTCGACGTAATGAGCACGGAGGCGCAAAACCTATTGAAGCTCGGCAGGGCGCGCGAGGCGACGAGAGCGATCGATGATGTGCTAGCGCATTCCGATTCCTGGGAATACGGATGATCGCAGCGACGGCTCGCGGCCGACTGAGAGGTTGAGCTTGAACGCTAGGAGCTCGTGAGCCTAACCGTCAAGATCAAACTTCCTAATTATCGTCCCCTCCCGGACAAAAAAGCGATGTGCGCCGCCGCACGGAGCCGCGCCTTATGCAAAGGCGCCTGCGTAGCCCTTGGCTTGCGCAGGATACCTGGAGTCATCGCCCTAAGTGTTCTCTTCGCTCGTGATCGTGGTGTCTCGGTTGGCGCAGCGTCGGTCTCGCGGATGACGTTCTTGGTGTGGTGTGCGTCCCGGTTGCGGCGTCCGATCAGCGCCTACGCCAATGTCCTTGCCCTGGTGCTTCTTTTTCTGGTGCACTTTCTTGTCATGCGCGATGTTCTTGCGTCCGTCATTGTGACTCCGCAAGCCAAACCAACAACCAACACCACTAGCTCGATGATGACGTAGGACACGTCGACGACCACCGTGAGCCAAACGCTGATTTCGTAAGATAGTTGGCGAGTAAAGGCGACGGGCGAATGGAGGAGTCGCTGCTTCGGAGAGACTCGACGGTTCGAGTCGAGTCGTTCATTGCCGAACGCGATCAGCAACAAACGGCCGCAAAGCGCCCGGTCGATTAGCGTTTCAAAGCGTTCGCTCGGCGGCGTGATCGACCGGAACCGGGCGGTCCCTCCGTTCTGAGATAAGGGGCCGCGCACTCGCCAACGAAGTAGCATCGCCATACCTTCCCATGCGAGACCTTTCGATGAACCGCCATGACGACTTGCGCCGCTCGCGTCCATTCGACGACCGCGCTTTCCTGTTGCTTGTGGCCATTGTTACGGTCGCGTTTGGATGGGTCGTCGCTCCATTCTTCAACGCTGTGTTCTGGTCGACGGTTCTCGCCGTCCTGTTCATGCCGCTGTATCGGTGGTTCGATGACCACGACCGGTCGCCGCGCCTCGCTGTCGGCGCTTATTACGCTCGTCGTCATCCTCGTGATCGTGATCGTTCCAACCGGTTTCGTCAGTGCGGCGCTAGTGCAGGAAGCGGGGAGCCTCGTTGCGCGCGTCAAGTCGGGCGAGCTCGACTTTGCGGCTCAGTATCAGGAGCTCCTGAAGCTGTCGCCCCCGTGGGTTGCCGAATATGTGACGCGCTTGGGGGGAACGGATTTGTCGAGCATCCGCAACCGCGTGTCCGAAAGCTTTCTCGGGATGTCGCAGGTGGCCGTCGGGCATGTGATGAACGTCGGCCAGAACACGTTTGGCTTCTTATTGCAGCTCGGACTGATGCTCTACGTGCTCTTTTTTCTGCTACGGGATGGCACGGCCCTCGTGCGGCGCATTCGCGCGGCCGTACCGCTGCGAGAGGATCTGCTGCAAGATCTCATGAACAAATTCGCCACCGCGATTCGCGCCACCGTCAAAGGTAACATCGCGGTCGCGCTGGTGCAGGGCGCGCTTGGCGGGCTTATTTTCGACCTCGGGGTCGAAGCGCCGGTGTTATGGGGAACACTTATGGCGCTGCTCTCTCCTACCCGCAATTGGCGCCGGGCTCGTGTGGGGCCCGGTCGCGCTCTACTTCCTTGCAACAGGATCGGTGTGGCAGGGGGTCCTGCTCGCCGGCTACGGCGTACTGGTCATCGGCCTCGTGGACAACATCCTGCGCCCGATACTGGTCGGCAAGGATACGAAGATGCCCGACTACGTTATCTTGATCACTACGCTTGGTGGGCTCACCGTGTTTGGGCTCGTGGGGTTCGTCGTCGGCCCGGTGATTGCCGCGCTGTTCATCGCGGTGTGGGAGGTCGTCGCAAGTTATCGCACGGACCCGCGCGACACGACCTCTGGAACTGGCGCACGAACGCCAAGAACGGAAGCGTCAGCTCGTGGGCGTTGACTGTTTAGTGTCTTTGGGGCTTGCGGCGATCGAACCCACGAGCAAACTCGGCGGAGTTCGTTCCGTCGGCGATGCGTTCAAACAGCCGAACGCAGGGATGTTGATTCCGCGGGGTGTTGACAAAGGCCTTCCGCCCACGGTGATATCAACGTACTGCTACCGGCCAACTCCGCCAATGGCGCGAGAGTAACAAGATTGACTACGTTCTTTGCTCGCCGTCCTTGTTCGACAAGATGGTCGGCGGTGGCATCTTTCGCCAGGGGGTGTGGGGAGGTAAGAACGGCGATCTATTCCCTCATTACGACTCGATCTCGAAGCTTGAAGAGGCGGCGTCTGACCATGCCGCTATCTGGGGCGAATTTTCTCTCTAGCGCGTGCGAGCAAACCGGTACTGGACTTCCACTCGCCAACCGAGGCGCGGGCTCAACGTCGCTCAGCGGCCACCTTCGGACAGTCGAGGTCGCCATGGAAATTTCCCGTAAGCGGTCGTGCGCACGGGCGAACCGAAGTCCTTTCTTGCTAACGCGAAGGTCGAAAGCCTCATTGCTTGATCGTGCGACTCTGCCCGATCAAGGCGCAATGCACCACCGGTACCGAGCGGCGTGTCCGCCGATGGGTGCATGAGGCAGTCATCGACGCAATGCAGGAGCGGCTTGATCGCAACCCCGAGAAGATGCGGGTACGGCGGCAGACCGTCGAGCACCCGTTCGGCACGATCAAGTTCTGGATGGGTGCAACGCACTTCCTGATGAGGACGCTGGAGCGCGTGCGGACCGAGATGAGCCTGCATGTACTCGCCTACAACCTCAAGCGGGTGATGCAGCTGCTGGGCATCGGCGGATTGATTGCGGCGATGATGACGTAGGGCGCGACAGCCCTTCTTCGCCCGCCATTTCCGTCGAGATGTGACGCGTCGACCATCAAAGCCACGCTGAGGCCTGCGGGCGCGCACCTCGGCGCTGGACGGCCTCGGCCGCCTTGCTACGCTGGCGCTGCAGATTCCATTCTCATGAGCAGCAGTCCCTTGCTCTTATTACACGGCCTGGGTCGATAGCCGCCCAAGTGCGATCGGCCGTCGAAAGCTGACCTTGTCGAAGTACCGTGCTCCCCGTCTAGGTTCGACAATCGCGGTCGACTCCGTCTAGCCAGTCTTCGAGTCCAGGCATCCTCGTCGAAGGGCTGCGGCTTGCGCGGCCGTAATCTTCGCCACAATCGCATCGTCCACGCCTACGTCCAAGACAGCATCTTCTGACTCCGCATAGGCCGCCTCGTAGGCGGCGTCGAGGAATCCTTCGGCGAACTCGATGTGATCGAGGAAGGGCGCGGTGATTGCCTCCGGATCGACCCCCAAGCCAGTACAAAACACTTTCCAACCAGCTTTCTTGCCGCGGCTGGTGTGCATGATCTTCTTGAACGCATCCATGAGTGAATCGGTCTTATCAGGATCATCATCGTCGCCTGCGAGGCTAAGGCCTATTGCAATGGATGCGAGCAACGCCGTGCGAACCTCCTCCAGCGCGGACGCCAGCGCGTAGACCATGAATGTCATCTTCATGTTGGTGTATTTCCAATCCTGCTGCGTGCACGACTTGCGCGGGCAGGTGTTCTCCAGGCGATCCAACTCTTGCTCGTCTTTCCGTCCCATCGCTTGAACGAAGAGGCGGAATCGCTCTTCGGCGGTGAGATGCTGGTAATGGTTCGATATGTCTTTCACTTCCTTACCTTTCGTGAGGTGAGGACGCCTTCGAGCGCCTCTAACCGTTTCTCAATCTCCCCAGCCTCTATGAGCTTGCCGATCTGACCCAGCACGTACGCGAGCTTCGTTCCGTCGGCCGTCTCCAGTCTGCCCGCCCGCATATCGCGATAGACGCGGGCCATCTCCACCCGGACGTCATCGATGGTCTTGAGGTCAGATCCGCGAGGGGGCAGGGAGGAACTCAATTCCGCCCCTGGCGCGGGATTGACGATTTCTGTTCCGGAGGCAACGGCGGGCTCTCCCTCATATGTCATGCGTTCAGGTCCCTTGAAAGATTGAAATGACCCCCGTGGGGTGCTGCCGTTGCTGCCGTTAGAGTTCTATCGTCAGCATTGGCAGCACCCTGATCAGCCCTGTTCTCGATTTTGGGGTTAATGCGGTACCGGTAGGTTCGTCTGCCAGAACCCGGACCGAATCCTCCCGTCTGCTCAGCACGGAGCCAGTTCTCGTCCTCCAACCACTCCAACGCCGCCCGGACCGCTTCGTCACTCGAGAGGTAGCGCCAGCGATTGCGGCGGACATCTCGGGCCGTGAAGCCGTCCTTCAACTGGCCCCGGCGGACGCGATCGGCGAGGGCCTGGGCGGATCGAAGCCCTTCATCGGCCAAGAGGGAGTAGCACCGCCGCGCATGCCCTTCCAGATAGCTACACCAAGCTGCGGCTCGAGACGCGGCGTCGGCGTTGACGGGACCTCGGTGACCCGTGTTGGCACACTCGGCAAGGTGGAGGACTAGCGCAATGGCCGGGAACAGCTTGTCGAACTTGGCGAGGTGCTGAGCAATGATCGGGTGTCCGCTCCGTTGCTCCTTGGGGATGCGCTCGGCCTGTAGCTCATGGGTCCACTCGATGAAGATCTCTTGCGCCTCGCTGTCGAAGTGGAAGTAAGGCAGCCGCGACGTCTCGTCCGCGGGCGACGCCGACCACGTAGTTGGATCAAAGTCCGCTAACGCTTCGAAGATCTGGAATACACGATCTCGCGCGCCGTGATGGGGAGACCGGTCCCGCCACTCCCATTTCACGGTGTTCGGATAGATCAGGACTTGAAAGCGTTGCAACATCCCATCGTTGCCAAGGGCGTGGGATGCCTGCTCCAAGTACTCGGTGAGTTTGTCGGGCTGGATGCCACCAAACACTGATAGGCACAGATTCGGAATGAAGATACTTCCCCGACCTATCCGGTCCGTATCGAAGCTGTTGGTCCCATTCCAGGCCTCGAGAAAGAACGCTCGATCAGCTTCACGTCCCTCGCGGTCCCACGAGGCGAGCAGGCCGACAAGCTCGTCCCGTAGAACGAGAAGGCCCGACGGGTTGTCCCTCAGCAGTTCGCCCAACTTTTCGGTCGTCGGGTCGTTGGTCTTGAATCTGCGAGCCGTCGGAGGGGCTGGAGCCTGCTGCCGTTGCTGCCGATAGAGATTGGCGAACTGCTCTGGATGACCGTCTTTCTTCTTGGCCTCGGACTTGATCTCACCTTGGAGCGCGTCGCATCTGGCTTCGTGGATTGTGCGATCGGCCTCGTAGTCGGACTTCGCCTGCTGGTGTGATTCCTGCGCCTTGGCCGCCAATCGATCCACTGGCTTTAGAGCAGCACTAATCGCCGGCGTCTTCTTCGCGGATGGCAGACCGACGATGCCGCCCCAAAGGTTCGGGACCACGACCCATGAATCCCGGGCCTTGGGTTTGATGGCACATCGCGCACCAATCGTTGCTCCTAGAGCCACGAGTGCGGCAGCACCAACGAAATCCGGCGGGCACGGCATGCGATCGGCCTCATCGAGCACCCAGGTAAGTAAAGCTGGCGGTAAGAGCGCTTTCGCGTCAAACGCAGGGACATTCGGCAGGACGGCGGCGATCAGCCCCGGCTCTGGCCAGTCAGAACCTTGTAGATCGCGCGCTGCGCGTTCCAACACGTTGGAGGCACACTCGACGCGGACCTCAGCAACGGCACGCTCCACGGCCTCGTACACACGGTTCTCCAGCGTGTTCGCCGGGCGGCTCACAAGCGGTTTGCTCATGCTGCCCTCTGCTGGAAGTACGTGAGCCGGTGCTGTCCTTCGGGCCAACCCCAGAGTTGTCGCGGTTGGAAGCGTTGAACCTGCTCGGCAATGTCATGAACTCTCCTGCGAGTCGTCGCCTGGATCAACGCGTCCAAGCCTGCGAGGCAGCGGAAGTCAACTAGCTCAACTGGGACGTCCGGCGGGACCACAACGATCCATTCTCCGAACTGGCCGTCGTCTTCAAAGAATTCCCAGCCGTCGACCACCCACACCATCATCTGCGGAGCCAGATCCTTCCGGCGCATCGCGTGAATTCGATGAGCGAAGGCAGGTTGTCGCAGTTTGGTCTGGGCAGACCGCGTATAGGCTTTTGTCATCGCACACCCCGAGCGCGAGCTACCCAAGCTTCGCCGATGGCCCTCTGTAACTTGGCGGGCAATCTCTCTTGCGGGGCATACTTGCGATGCAATGCCGCCATCAGGAGTAAGTCCGACGGCGTCGAATTTTTGATGATGTCTGCGAACGTCTTCGCGCCGACGACGCCAGCACCAGCTTGTCCGGGCACCGGTTCAGCGGTATATTGATCGTGGGTTCCAGCCCTTGAAGTTGCGTCCACAAGGCCCACGTTTCCGCCAGGTTCCGTGGGCTTTGTCTCGTCTGGTGGGCTCACGCTGCCTCCTGCTCAGCCGCGAGGCGCGCGAGGAATTGAGCCGGCGGCTCAATTACAATGTGCCGCTTGCCAATCTTCAGCGTACGCGGACGACGATCAGGCGGTAGTTTGTAGAACAGCGCGCGGGAAAAATTGCAGGCTTCGCAGTACGACGGGATAGACCAGCCAGCACGATCGGTATTCTTTGGTGCGGACACATTGCCTCCATCTCTAACTCCGATGGCCCACAGGGAGCCGTCAACTGCTCACCGTGTCATCGAATGTCTTAAAGATAGCGACTGCATCACCAACAGATAAGCGTCTCCAGTCCGTTTTTGGTTACATGATCGCAGGTTGGGTAATAAACGATTACCGCACCGGCGGTTGGTTCATCATGCGCCACATGTGCTCGTAGCCAGCGATGTATTTCATAGCCGTGGTCCGGCTAAGCTGGGGTTTCTTTCCACGAACGTAATCCGCTACCGCTTCCTTTTTCGCGGTGGGATGGTCGTACTTGTAATACGCAGCCAGTCGCTTGCATTCGTCCTTGTCTATTGCTTCCCGTTGGCGCGCTTGGACGCCTTTCTTGGTTAGCTCGCGCATGTCTTGAAGCGGACGGGTGCGTTTGTATTGCCGCGCCGCTTCGGTTGCCGCTTGTTTCCAATAGTCTTCGGAACCGGCAAGTAACGAGCAGATCATGGAGTTCACACGAATCAGACTCTCAACGCGAGCAGACTTGTGATACAGCACGAGCACCAACGAGAGCACGTCTGCTAAGTCGTACCCTTCAAATAACTTCTGCGCTGGCGCGAATCGCTCGGCCCACAGCTTGAGGAGTAAACCGATCTCATCTTGCACATAGGGTCCGGCGCATTCATAGGGCCTGGCTTCGCGGGACGGCTTCCGTTCGACAGTGCCGTAGAACTCCGAACCCTCATATGTCGCATGCCCGCCGAGCAGCCCTCCCAGCTTCGCGACTAGTACCGAGCCGTTTGCATCTGTCTTTGTAGCGACGTAGCTATCAAAAACAGTCTCCAGTTTCATCCTTATTTCGACATAAGACTCTTCATCGATCTTCTTGAAGTAGTGCCACGCTGGCGTTGTTAGCTCCTGCCTATTGAAGTCGTCTAGGGTTGGCATCGGCTTCGCAAGTTCGTAGAGTGTTGTCATCCTCGGCTTCTCGCACTCGTCCTTGGAACCGCACTGGCCGAATTCGGATTTCGACCTCCCGGGTGGGCTATGCGGGGCGTGCGACTAGGCGTTCGCTGGCTACGCCTTTCGCTTCAGGTCCATTACCGCTGCTCCGTCTCGGGCAGCGATGAGCTGTCCCTCGTACCATCGCAGGAGACTGCGCCGCAGCTCGAACGCTTCGCGCGGTCGTAAGCGGAGGCAACCTTGTTTCCGACGACGTGGTCTAATTGCGCCTCGATCACATCGGCGTCCTTTCCGGCTTCGCGGGCTATTGTGGAGAACGCAGACCGCCACGAGTGCGGCGAGTGCCTTCCGACGAGTCCAAGCGCTTCGCGGTAGTACTTCTCGACCCCTTCCGGAGTCACGGATCGCTCGGCATCGCGAGGCGCCATACAGACGACGTCCTGTTCTTTCCGATCTGCCGCTTTCCACTCCTGCAGAGTCGCCAAGAGGACCGTGGGCAGGGTATCTCATGCAGACCCCGTTCTTCGTCCTTCTGCTTCATGCGCTCTCGAGGAATCCGCCAGACGCCATCCTCCAGGTCGAACTCGGACGACGTGGCCCCGACGACCTCGGATACGCGTTGTGCGGTAAACACGAGAAGGATATGCGCGCGTTGTATCCCCTTCGCCGGATCAGACGCACGAGCAGCGCGAAGGATGTCTCCGATTCCCGACAGCGAAGTAACAGCGGGGTAATGGTGGCGCTTGTTCCGGCGCTCGGGCTCCGGCGTGGGAAGGGGATTTCGCTCGAGGGCCCCGCGGGTAACTGCATGATCCAGGATGCGGTACAAGCGAGCTCGAACCTTCTCGAACATCAAGGGTGCACTGCGTTCGACCTTCGAAAGTACGGGGGATACCAGAGCCGCGTTGATCTCAGTGACCGGAAACGGATAGAGCAAGGCCAGGTGGTTGTCGACACTCGCCTGGACTTGGTTGCGATGTTTAGTGGACCAGGGCGGGTTCCGCCGGCGCCGAATCCAAGACGTCCGCCATCGCCTTGAAGGTGTTGCCCTCTTCGCGGATGACCTTGGCCTTCGCGACGCGCTTCGCGATAGTTAGGTTCTTGCCGTCGGCGGCATCTGCACGGGCCTTGTCCGCTCGGGCGCGAGCCTCGGCAAGGGACATCGCCGATAGCTTGCCGATGGTTAGCGTCTGCGACTTCCCATCGATCTTGTACCGGAATTGCCAAGCCGAGATTCCGGAGGGCGGCACGTAGAGGAAGAGCCCATCACCGTCACG
The DNA here is from genome assembly GCA_963707815.1 of uncultured beta proteobacterium. GTDB lineage: Bacteria > Pseudomonadota > Gammaproteobacteria > Burkholderiales > Casimicrobiaceae > VBCG01. The sequence continues at coordinate 121,633 of CAVPRK010000007.1, read as the reverse complement.
TAGGCGATAGGGCTTTGCACGCGGCTTCGCGTTGCGGACGTGTATGTCCTTGAGGAGGTGCTTCGCCATCGATGCCTCGTGCGAGGGGTAACGGCGGAACGCTTACCTCATTTTTGGTTGGTTCACACCCTTACCACCGACGTTACCCCCATATTATGTCGATGCACGTGGACGCGCAAGGACGATCGTACACAGGGAAATACAGGGTGGAGGCGGGTAGTCTAGGCAGGCCTACCGAACTTCATAAGAGGTAATGGAGGCGGGGGTCGGAATCGAACCGGCGTAGACGGCTTTGCAGGCCGCTGCATGACCACTCTGCCACCCCGCCTTGAGGGGTGTCGGTACGGCCTGATTACGCAGGCACCTGAAACCAAAAGGGAGAGCCCGTTGGTAAGCTCTCCCTTTTCGAAACTGGAGCGGGAAACGAGTCTCGAACTCGCGACCTCAACCTTGGCAAGGTTGCGCTCTACCAACTGAGCTATTCCCGCGTCGGACAGCCCTGAAGTATAGCCGAAACCCGCCGGCCGGTCAAAGCGCCACGCCCTGACGCCACACCGCGGCCATGGCATCGGCTACGTAGTCGACGTTGCGGGAATTGAGCGCGGCGACGCAAATGCGTCCGGTATCCACGGCGTAGATCGAGTACTCCTCGCGCAGCCTCAGCACCTGCGCTTTCGTGAGTCCCGAGTACGAGAACATGCCGCGCTGCGCGAGCATGTAGGTGAAGTCGCGGTCCGGCAGTCTTTCGTGCAGCTTTTCGACGAGCCTCGCGCGCATGAGTTTGATGCGGTCGCGCATCGTGGCAAGCTCGGCCTCCCACAGCGCGCGAAGCTCCGGCGACGCGAGGACCATCGTAACGATCTCGCCGCCGTGCGTCGGGGGATTCGAGTAATTCGATCGAACGACGCGCTTGATTTGCGAAAGCACGCGCGACGCTTCGTCGGCATCGCTGGCGACGACCGAGATCGCGCCCACGCGCTCCCCGTAAAGCGAAAACGATTTCGAGAACGAGCTCGAGATGAATATCGGGCCAGGCGTCTCGGCGAAGCGCCGCACGACGGAGCCGTCTGCGTCGATGCCTTCGGCGAACCCTTGATAGGCGAGGTCGAGGAACGGCACGAGGCCGCGGCCGCGCACGACATCGATGATGCGGCCCCATTGCTCCGGGTCGGGATCGGCGCCTGTCGGATTGTGGCAGCAGGCGTGCAAAACGACGATGCCGCCCGCGGGAATGCGCTCGAGCGACGCGAGCATGCCGGCGAAGTCGAGACCTCGGGTCGCCGCGTCGTAATACGTGTAGGTATTGACCGTGAATCCCGCGCCCTCGAAGAGCGCGCGGTGGTTCTCCCAACTCGGATCGCTGATCCAGACCTGCGATCCCGGCGCGAAGCGACGAAGGAAATCGGCGCCGACCTTGAGTCCGCCGGTGCCGCCGAGCGCCTGCACGGTGATGCAGCGGCCGTCCGAGATCAGCGGACTGTCTTCGCCCAGCAGGAGCTTCTTCACCTCGCGGTCGTACGCGGCGATGCCATCGATGGGCAGATAGCCGCGCGGCGAGTTTCTGTCCGCGATGATACGTTCCGCGCGCTTGACGCACTCGAGCACCGGCAGCTTGCCTTCGTCGTCGTTGTAAACGCCGACGCCGAGGTTCACCTTGCGCGGATTGGTGTCGGCGACGTAGGCCTCGGTGACGCCGAGGATGGGGTCGCGCGGGGCGAGCTCGACGGCGAACAGAAGCGTGGCGGTGAGCGGTGCGTTCATGGGCATGCTGGCGGTCGAAAGCTTCGATTTTACGCGATTGGGACTTGGCGCGTTTACGCGAATCCGATGCGGCTGAACACCGCCACGAGCCCCAGCACCCAGGCGATCGCAAGCGCGGCGGTCGCCATGTAATAGCCGAGCGCGCGGCGTCGGGCTTCGGACCAATATCCAATGGCGTACACGATGCGTCCCGCGAGGTAGGCCGCACCGAGCATCGCCGCGATGCGCGGATTGCCCATGAGCGCGTAGATCCACATCGACGGAAGAAACGCGACGATGCTCTCTAGCTCGTTCATCTGAACACGGAAGTACCGCTCGAACCCGGGATCGCCCGTCGTCGCCGGTGCCCAGATCTTGTATTTCGTGCGGGCACGCCCCACCTGAAAAACGGTGACCATGTACCAGAGGACGATCGCGAGGGTCGCGAGTGCCGGAAGCGATTGCGGCATGTGCATGAGGGTGTCCTTTCTTTTGATGGGAATGGCCCTAAACTAGCCTGATGCGCCTCTCGGGCGCAATGGTCTGACATGGCCCGCGGCTACTCCTCTATTCCTATCGACGCGCCCAAGCTTCCGCCGGTCGCGGCCTTTCGCACGATTGCGCGCGTCGGACGCTTCGTCCGGCCTTATCGCCGCCAGGTCGTGTACGCGGCCATTGCACTCGTGTTCGCTGCCGCGGCCGTGCTCGCCATCGGGCAGGGACTCAAGTTCGTGATCGATCGCGGATTCGTCGCCGGCAGCGGTGCGGAGCTCGACCGCATGCTTGCCGTCACGCTTGGCGTAGTCGTGGTCATGGCGGTCGCGACGTACGCGCGCTTCTATTTCGTGTCGTGGCTGGGCGAGCGCGTCACGGCCGACCTTCGCCGGGCCGTGTTCGATCATCTCCTGTCGCTCCCGCCCGCCTATTTCGAGCTCACGCGCACTGGTGAGGTCATCTCGCGCTTGACCAACGACACGACGATGCTCGAAACGATCATCGGGTCGAGTGCATCGATGGCGATCCGCAATATCCTGCTGATGGCAGGCGGTCTCGTCATGCTTGCGCTCACGAGCGGGAAGCTCACGCTGCTCGTGCTCGTTGGCGTGCCGCTCGTGCTCGTGCCGATCCTGTTCTTCGGGCGCCGCGTGCGCAAGCTCGCACGCGCGAGCCAGGATCGCGTCGGCGACGTGGGCGCGTACGTCGACGAAGCGCTGCACGAGATCCGCACGGTGCAGGCGTATGGCCACGAGCTGGAGGACCGCCGGCAGTTTGGCGCTCGCGTCGAAGGCGCGTTCGCGACGGCCCTCATGCGCATCCGCCAGCGTGCGTTCCTCGTCGCCACCGTCATCGTGCTCGTGTTCGGCGCGGTCGGCGTCATCCTGTGGATCGGCGGTCACGACGTCGTCGCAGGCCGCATCTCCGCGGGACAGCTGTCCGCGTTCGTGTTCTATGCCGTCATCGTCGCTGGCGCCGCGGGCACGATCAGCGAAGTGATCGGCGACGTGCAGCGTGCCGCTGGCGCCACCGAGCGGTTGTTCGAGCTCCTCGCGATACGGCCGGAGATCCGCGCTCCGGAGCATCCGGCGCCGCTACCCGATCCGGCACAGGGTACCGTCGTCCTCGCCAACGTGACGTTTCGCTATCCGTCGCGTCCGGATACCCCCGCGCTCGACCGATTCGCGCTCGACGTGCGCGCGGGCGAGAAGGTGGCGCTGGTGGGCCCCTCGGGTGCCGGCAAGACCACCGTGTTTCAACTCCTGCTGCGCTTCTACGATCCACAGGAAGGCGTGGTGTCGATCGACGGCGTCGACATTCGCGCCGCCGATCCCGCGCAAGTGCGTTCGCGGCTCGCGCTGGTGCCGCAGGAACCCGTCGTCTTCGCCGCGAGCGTGACCGACAACGTGCGCTACGGCCGCCCCGATGCCACCGACGACGAGGTCCGCGCGGCATGCGATGCGGCGTACGCGACGGAGTTCGTCGAACGCCTGCCTGAGAAGTACGCGAGCTTTCTCGGCGAGCGCGGTGTGCGGCTTTCCGGCGGCCAGCGCCAGCGTCTTGCGATCGCACGCGCGATTCTCGCCGACCGCCCGATCCTGCTGCTCGACGAAGCGACGAGCGCGCTCGATGCCGAAAGCGAACGCATGGTGCAGCTGGCCCTCGAGCGGCTCATGGCGGGACGCACCGTCCTGATCATCGCGCATCGCCTCGCGACGGTGCGCCACGCCGACCGCATCGCGGTGATGGAGCGCGGGCGCATCATCGCCACTGGAACGCACGACGAGCTTACACGGTCGAACGCGTTGTACGCGCGTCTAGCGGCGCTGCAATTCGGTGCGCTGGACCGAGCGGCGAGCGAACCCACCACGGCCGCCGCAGGAAATCCGTAGGGCGGACTTTAGTCCGTCGGGTTAAAATACTCGGTTCGCCTTCGATTTCGCGCAGCAAAGCCCATGTCCACCATCACGTATCCCGGCAGCCCGTACGAGCTTCACCAACCGTTTGCGCCATCGGGTGATCAACCCGAGGCTATCGCGCGCCTCGTCGAAGGATTGCAGGACGGGCTTTCGTTCCAGACGCTGCTCGGCGTGACGGGCTCGGGCAAGACGTACACGATGGCGAACGTGATCGCGCAAACCGGCCGACCGGCGATCGTCATTGCGCCCAACAAGACGCTTGCCGCGCAGCTCTATTCCGAGTTCCGCGAGTTCTTTCCGAACAACGCGGTCGAGTACTTCGTCTCGTACTACGACTACTACCAGCCCGAGGCTTACGTTCCGTCGCGCGATCTCTATATCGAGAAGGACAGCTCGATCAACGAGCACATCGAGCAGATGCGGCTGTCCGCCACCAAGGCGATTCTCGAGCGGCCGGATTGCGTGATCGTCGCCACCGTGTCCGCGATCTACGGTATCGGCGATCCCACCGAGTACCACAGCATGATCCTGCATCTGCGCCAGGGTGACCGCATCTCGCAGCGCGATGCGATCAAGCGCCTGACTGAGATGCAGTACACCCGCAACGACGCCGATTTCAAGCGCGGCGTCTTCCGCGTGCGCGGCGACGTGCTCGACATATTCCCCGCGGAGAACGCCGAGAACGCCATCCGCGTGAGCCTGTTCGACGACGAAGTGGAAATGCTGCAGCTCTTCGATCCGCTGACCGGACACCTCAAGCAAAAGCTCGCGCGCTTCACCGTGTTCCCGTCCTCGCACTACGTGACCGGCCGCCAGAAGGTGCTGACCGCGATCGATCGCATCAAGATCGAGCTCGCGGAGCAGAAGGACTTCTTCGTCAACCAGATGAAGCTCATCGAGGCGCAGCGCATCGAGCAGCGCACGCGCTTCGACCTTGAGATGATGTCGGAAATCGGTTACTGCAAGGGCATCGAGAATTACTCGCGCTACCTGTCCGGACGCAACGCCGGCGAGCCGCCGCCCACGCTGATCGATTACCTACCGGCGAACTCGCTGATGTTCGTCGACGAGTCGCACGTGACCATTCCGCAGGTCGGGGGCATGTACAAGGGCGACCGCGCGCGCAAGGAGAATCTCGTCAACTACGGTTTCCGCCTGCCGTCGGCGCTCGACAACCGTCCCCTGCGCTTCGACGAGTTCGAGCGCCTGCTTCCGCAGACGATCTTCGTGTCCGCTACGCCCGCGGACTACGAGAGCAAGCATGCGGGACAGGTCGTGGAGCAGCTCGTGCGACCGACGGGCCTCGTCGACCCGACGTTGTCGATCCGTCCGGCCGCCACGCAGGTGGACGATCTCCTGTCCGAGATCCGCGATCGCGTGCTGAAGAACGAGCGTGTGCTCGTGACCACGCTCACCAAGCGCATGGCCGAGGACCTGACGGACTATCTAGCCGAGAACGGCGTCAAGGTGCGCTACCTGCATTCGGACATCGACACCGTCGAGCGCGTCGAGATCATCCGCGACCTGCGCCTCGGCGAGTTCGACGTACTGGTCGGGATCAACCTGCTGCGCGAGGGCCTCGATATTCCCGAGGTGTCGCTGGTGGCCATCCTCGATGCCGACAAGGAAGGGTTTCTGCGCGCGGAGCGCTCGCTCATCCAGACCATAGGCCGCGCCGCGCGTCACATCAACGGCATGGCGATCCTGTACGCGGACAACATGACCGACTCGATGAAGAAGGCCATCGGGGAGACCGATCGGCGACGTACAAAGCAGCTCGCCTATAACGAGCAGATGGGCATCACGCCTGTCGGAGTGCAAAAGCGCATCAAGGACATCATCGAGGGCGTCTACGATCCGGACGAGGCGAAGAAGGAGCAGCGCGCGGCGCACGCGAAGGCGCGTTACGATGCGATGCCGGAGAAGGACCTCGAGCGCGAGTTGAAGCAGCTCGAGAAGCAGATGCAGGACGCCGCGCGGAACCTCGAATTCGAGAAAGCGGCCGAGCTGCGCGACCGGTTGTTCGAGCTGCGCGAGAAGTTGTTCGGCGTCTCGCTGCCGGTCGAAACTTAAAAAGCTCGATGGTCGCGCCCCGGGATCCCGTCAGCGCGTCCTCCTACGCGTTTCGGCGCGACCATACACTCCTGGTGCTGCAGGGCGGCGGCGCGCTCGGCGCGTACCAGGCGGGCGTCTACGAGGCGCTCGCGGAGAACGGCTTCGCGCCCGACTGGGTGACGGGTGTGTCCATCGGTGCGATCAACGCGGCGATCATCGCGGGCAATCCCGTGGAGCTTCGCGCGGTCCGGCTTCGGGAATTCTGGGAGCGCGTGTCGTCGGGCCTGCCGCTCGTTCCGCCGCCGATACTCGAGCCATTGCGGCGCACGCTCAACCTTCTTTCGGCCTCGGCCGCGATGTCGTTCGGCGTACCGCACTTTTTCTACCCTCGCATACCGCCCCCCATCTTCGCACCGGCGGGGACGATGTCCGCGTTGTCGTTTTACGACACCGACCCCTTGCGCGAGACGCTTCAGGAGCTCGTGCAGTTCGACATCATCAACGGCAAGGACATGCGATTCGCCGTCGGGAGCGTCGAGGTCACCAGCGGCAATTCGAAGTACTTCGACAATTACAAGCCGGAAACCGGCGAGATCGTCATCGAGCACGTGATGGCGAGCGGTGCGCTGCCGCCGGGCTTTCCGCCCGTCCAGGTCGGAAAAGAGTTCTATTGGGATGGCGGACTCGTGAGCAACTCGCCGCTGTGGTACGTGCTCGACGAGGAGCCCGACCTCGAGGCGCTAATCATGCAAGTCGACCTCTTCAGTGCGAGCGGCGAGATGCCGCACAATCTCGACGAAGTGCTGGAGCGCGCGAAGGATATCCAGTACTCGAGCAAGACGCGCTCGAACACCACGCGTGCGAAGCAGATGGACGACGTGACCGCTGCCGTACGCCGGCTGCTTGCCAAGCTTCCCGCAAGCCTGCGCATGGACGCGGACGCGAAATTCCTCGCGCAATCCACGCAGGCGCACAATGTCTCGATCGTCCAGCTCATCAACCGCCGCTTCGACCACACAACGCAAGCCAAAGACTACGAATTCTCGCGCGCGACCGTGCGGGCGCTATGGAATGCCGGACGCGAGGCGGTCCGGCGCACGCTGGACAGCCCCGAATGGCCGCTCGCATGCGCCACCGATCGCGGCGTGCGCACCTACGATCTCGCACGTTGAAAGGATGCATGGCATGAAGCTCAAGGACAAGGTTGCCGTCGTGACGGGCGCTGCAAGCGGGCTCGGCAAGGCGATCGCGATGCGTTTTGCGAAGGAGGGCGCGCGGGTGGTCATCGCCGACCTCGACAAGCGGCAGGCCGATGCGGTTGCGTCACAGATCGAGGGGGTGCAGGGCCGGGCGATCGGCGTTGCGATGGACGTGACGAGCGAAGAAGCGGTCGACCGGGGCGTCGCGGCCACGGTCGCTGCCTTCGGCAGCGTCGACATTCTCGTGAGCAACGCCGGCATCCAGATCGTGCATCCGGTGGAGGAATTCTCGTTCGCCGAGTGGAAGAAGATGCTCGCGATTCATCTCGACGGCGCCTTCCTCACGACCAAGGCCTGCCTGCCGCACATGTACCGCCACGGCCGCGGCGGCACCATTCTCTACATGGGCTCGGTGCATTCGCATCTTGCCTCGCCGCTGAAAGCGCCTTACGTCACCGCGAAGCACGGCCTCATGGGACTTGCGCGCACCGTCGCGAAGGAGGGCGCCAAGCACGGCGTGCGCGCCAACGTGATCTGCCCCGGATTCGTGCGCACGCCGCTCGTCGACAAGCAGATCCCAGAGCAGGCGCGAGAGTTCGGCATCACGGAAGAAGACGTGATCAAGAAGATCATGCTGAAGGACACCGTCGACGGCGAATTCACGACCATCGAGGACATTGCCGAGGTCGCGCTCTTCTTCGCGGCGTTCCCGACGAACGCGCTTACTGGTCAGTCGCTCGTGGCGAGCCATGGTTGGCATATGCAGTAGACGCCGCAGCGCGCTTACTCCGCCGCTTGCGCAGCCAGATCAAGAGGCCAGTGACCATCAAGATCGGCGGCATGAGCCCACCGAGGAACGTCACGATGCGACCCGCTTCGCCGCCGGCGCTGCCTTCGTGCAGGATCCGCTGCCATAGAAGGAACGTGTCGCCGCCGCCGCGTGTGGTGCGGTCGCTGCGCAACATCACTTCGCGGGAGCGAGGATCAATGAAGACGGCGGGACCTTCCCGCGCATTCGCGTCGGGATCCACGCGCAGGCTCACGCGATAGACACCGCGCGGCCCCGCAGGCAATCCGACCGACGTGACCTGCGATCCAGGGTAGGCCGCACGCGCGATGTCGGCCGCTTCGTCGACGCCGATCGGGCGGCCTTCCGTCGATGCGCTTTGCATGCCGCGCGGCGAAGGCGAGACCTTGCCGAATGCGGCGACGACCGAGCGTCCCGCTTCCGGAAAGCCCAGGAAGATGCCGGTGAACGATAGCGTCGCGAGCACGAGTGCGCCCCAGAAGCCGATGGTGTAGTGCAGGTTGCGATGGAGCGCGAAACCTCGGCGAAAGCCGAACGAGTCGCGCCTGAATCGCCCGACAGGCCACCAGAGGTAGATGCCGCTCAGCGACGAGATCAGCATCGCGATGCCGATGATGCCCACGAGCTCGCGGCCCCAGTATTCGCGCAGCATGAGCGACTCGTGGAAGCTGTGCATCCAGGGGATGAGATCGCGATTGCCGGCGCGGTCGAGCACGTCGCCGTCCGACGGATCGATGTAGACGCGCTGGAAACCGCCTTCCGCGCGCACGAACACGATCGACGGGGCCGATCTCGCGGTCCGGCAGCCGGATCATGCCCGCGCGAGCCTTTTCGCCCACTTCCTGCTTCGGCGATGCGGGCGTAATCGGCGAACTTGAAGGCGCGACCCGCTGCCGCTCACCGCATATCGCGCGGGATGCAGCCACTCGTCGATCTCGTGGTCGTAGACGAGGATGCATCCGGAGATGCCGAGCAGGGCGCCGACGACGCCGAGCGTGAGCCCGAGCCAGAGATGCACCTGCACCCAGAGACGCGCGCATCCTGCTCTTCAAGGTGTCGCCCACATGCGAAGCAGGTTGTGATAGTCGCCGGTCAGCCCGACGAGCGATGCATGTCCGGGCGCGTCGCGGTCAGCCGGACGATCGCCATGTCGAGATCGAACAGCAGCGCGCGCTGCGCGTCGTCGCGCACCATGCTCTGCACCCAGAAGAACGACGCGATCCGCGCGCCGCGCGTCACGGGCGTGACCCGTGCAGGCTCGTCGCGGGATACAGCACCATGTCGCCGGCCGGAAGCTTCACGCGCTGCGTGCCGTACGTGTCGTCCGACGAGCTCGCCGCCGTCGTAGCTCTCCGGCTCGGAGAGGAAGAGCGTGGCGGCGAGATCGGTGCGGATCTTCATGCCGGTGCCCGGAAGCAGGCGCACGGCGCCGTCGACGTGCGTGCCGAACTGCATCCCGTCAGTCCTCGTAGCGATTGAACATCGGCGGATAGATGCGCGCGGGAAGCGCCGCGCGCAGGAACAGCGGATTGCGCTCGAGCGCGCCGACGATCACGATGCCGAGCTCGCGCGCTACGGCCGAGTCTTCGGCGATCTGCCGGTTGCGCTTGACCTGCGCGCCCTGATGCCCGGCGGTTGCGCGCCCGTCGACCCACGCGTCGCCCGCGCGCGTCGAGCCGCGCGCGCAGGCCGCGCACCTGTGCGGCGTCGAGAACGTTGGGAATGCGAAGCAGCATGAGCGCTCAGTGGAACTTGTAGATCACCGACAGCAGCGCCTGCAGGTTCGTGCCCGGCACCGAGCGCCCGCGATCGGACGGGATCAGCGTGTCGTAGTTGAGCCGGTCGGTGAGGTTGAACACGTTGAGCTGGATCGTGTAGTCGGCGTGCTGCCAGGCGACCATCGCGTCCCAGCGGAAGTAGTCGGGGACCTTCACCGCGTTGTTGTTCGACGTGTAGCGGTCCGACATGTACGTCACGCCGGTGCCCGCCTGCCACTCGCGCGTGAAGTTGTACGTGGTCCACAGCGAAGCGCTGTTCTTCGGCGTGTTGGCGGGCACCTTGCCCTGCGTCGCGTCGAGCACGGACGCCTGCACGATCTCCGCGTCGAGGTAGGTGTAGCCGCCGAACACCTGCCATGCGTCGGTGAGACGACCCGGCGACGGTAACCTGGAAGCCGCGCACGCGGATGTTGCCGGTGAGCTCGTACACCCCGGGCGAGATCTGCGAGCGCGTGTGGTCCTTCTCGATGTCGAACACCGCCGCGGTGACCGACAGGTTGTCGTCGAGCAACGACCCACTTCGCGCCGAGCTCGTACTGCCTGCTCGTCTCCGGGTCGAGGCTTTGCTGGCCATTGGTCAGCGCGAGCGTCTCGAGCGACGGGTTGAACGACGTGCCGTACGACACGTAGTACGACTGCGAGTCGGTCGGCTGGTAGATGAGGCCCGCGCGCACGCTCGTGTAGTTGACCGTCTGGCTCGCCGAAGCGGGGAGGTTGATCGAGTTGGTGAGCTTGGCTTCGTAGCGGTCGTAACGCACGCCTGCGACCGCCTTCCACGTGTCGACGAACGAGATCGTGTCGTTGATGTACGGGGCAATGTCCGTCGCCTTGGCGGACACGACGTTGCCGGTGATCTCGGGGATGTTCCCCGCGGGCGCGTAGACCGGCGACGTCAGCGAAACCGCGCGGAAGTAGTTGTTCGGATTGCCTGGGATGTTGCGCGTGTAATTCTGCGTGTCGTTGCGTTCCTCGCCGAGCTCGAATCCGACGAGGAGCTGATGCTTGACCTGGCCCGTTGCGAACTCCGCGATGAGGTCCGTCTGGTTGTAGAACGAGGAATCCTGGATGTCGCGGTCGTGGCTGCCGAGCCCGACGTAGAGCACGTCGAGCGGCAGCAGCGTCGTGTTCGAGAGATTCGTGGCGGGGAACGCCGTGTATGCGCCGTTGACAAGCGTGCCGACGTTGTTTGGACCCGACTCACGGGCGTCGATCCTGTATCGCGAATATTGCGTCTGGTTGCGCAGCGTCAGGCGCTCGTTGAACCGGTGCGTGATAGTCGCGTTCAGATTGACGACGTCCTGGATCGTGCGATCGTCGGTCGCGCCGTAGAAGTTCTTGCGATTGACCGCGGCAGGTGCGCCGTTCACCGGCGGAAGCCCGTAGTCGGGCATGTCGTGGTTGTGCATCAGGAGCGCGTTGAACGTGACCTCCGTCGGCTGCCCGATGCCGAATCGAATCGAAGGCGCGAGCCCGTAGTCCTGGTTCTTCATCACGTCGCGCGTGGAGTGGACGTCCTGGGCCATTCGCCGCAACGCGGAAAGCCGACGACTCGTTGATGGTCTGGTTCGACGTCGAACGTGCCGCGGACGGACGGCTGTGTGCCCACGGTGAGCCCGACGTTGGCGAAAGGAGTGAGCGACGGCAGCTTGCTCACCTGATTGATGACGCCGCCCGTCGAGCCGCGCCCGAACAGCATCGACGAGGGTCCTTGCAGCACCTCGACCGCGTCGAGCGAGAACACGTCGCGGTAGTACTGGCCGCGATCGCGCATCCCGTCGAGGTACAGGTCCGTGCGCGCCGAGAAGCCGCGCAGGTTGAAGTTGTTGCCGATGCTGCCGCCTTCCGCAGCGCCGATCGTGATGCCGGGCACGTTGCGCAGCGCGTCGGCCAGGCTCGTCGCGCCTTGCGCCTGCATGAGCGCGCTGTTGACGATCGTCACCGATTGCGGGATGTCGCGGATCGCCATCGGGACACCGCCGCCGATCGTAGAGAAATCGGTGTTGTAGTCGTCTTTGGACGGCGCTGCCACGACGCTTACTTCCGGAAGCGTGGTGACCTGCTGCGAAGGCGACTGTGCGCCCGCAACGCGAGGCATCGACGCGAGCATTACCGCGCCGAGCGTCAATGCCGTGTGCGACTCGAGGGCGCGGGCGAGCGGGGAACTGCGAAACGGCGGACGGGCCATGTTGCTTCCGATAGATGGAATCGTGCGGACGATTGCTGGCTACCTGGAAGGCACATGGGTGGCTCGCGGCTGGGGATGAAAAAAGTATCAAGCCGCCCGACAACGTCCAAAGCGGCATGCGTGTACAAATGATAACGATTCGTATTTAGAAAGTAAAGTGAGAATGCTTGGAAACGGTGCGCGCGCTACAAGCGCGTCAGTAGATGCCTGCGGCCAATCCCGCGGCGAGGGTCGCGCCGAGCTCGCGGCATTGCGCGAGCACTTCCGGAGGCACGAGCTGCGGTTTCGCAGTAACGCCGCTTTTCCAGACGATTCCCGGCAGCACCTTGCGAAGCGACAGGCCCGTCGCGATGCGATCGGTATGCAACATCGCGCCGGCGCCATCATTGCCGGCGCACACGATGACCGTATACGGCTTGCCTTCCACGGCGTGCTCGCAGGGATAGAACACGCGCTCGAAGAAATCCTTGGTCATGCCGGAAAGCGAGCCGAAGTTCTCGGACGTCGCGACGAGCAGCGCACTGCATGCAAGGAGATCGTTCACGCCCGCGTCCTGCGCACGCTTCCACACGACGTCCACGTCCTCAACGTCGCTTGCGCCGTCACGCGCGGCCTGCGCCATTTGCGCGGTGCCTCCGAATTGCGAATGCCAGACGATGAGAAGACTCTTCATGAAAAAAGGGCGGACGCGAAAGCGCCCGCCCTCATGTCGATCATGTTGACGGCTTCAAGGCGCGGGTGACGACGGCTCCTTGCGCGTCTCGACGATCTGCAGCGGCTCCTCCACGGCTTGCGGTCGCGGCGGACGCACACGCTTGGGACGTCCAGCCTCCGCTTCCTCGGCGGTGGGAACCGGCGCGTGGTGGCGCGTTTCCACGAGCTCGAGGCCCGAATCTGGCGAAGGCGTGCGCGTGATCTGCGGAAGGTCCGCCGGAGGCGCTTGCACCGGCTTCGCCGGAACCTGCGCGGCGACCTCGGGCTCGGGCGTGAAGGGCAGCGGCGCCTGCTCGACGGGTGCCGCAAACGCGACGGCATCGCTGGGCGTAACTGCGTGCGCGGCATCGGCCTTGGGTTCGGTGCTTGACTCGCGCGGAGGACGCGGCTCGCGAGGCGCCCGGGCTTCGCGCGGTTGACGCGGCTCGCGCGGCGGACGCGAGGCCGCGGCATCTTCGGCTTCCGCGACCATCGTTACCATGTCGGCGACGTTGGGCGCATCCGTCACTTCGTTTTGCGGATGCTCGCTGCGATCCCCACGGCCACGCCGCCCACGGCGACGACGGCCGCCGCCTTCGCGTGACTCTGCGTTGGCGGGTGGCGTCGGCGTGGAAGGGCTCGGGGACCCAGTCACGACCGCAGCCTCGACAGGCTCCTGTGCACGCGGCTCGCGCGGTTTATGCTGGCGATTGCCTTCGCGACTACCTTCCCGACGCTCCTCGCGCTTGGGTTGTGCCTGGCCGCCGCGCGGCTGGTTGCGCTGCGGATCACGTCCTTCCGCGCGTGCTTCCTGGCGCGGCTCGCCACGGCGGTCCTGCGGCTTGCGAGCATCGCGGCCCTCCTCGCGTCGATCGCTTCCGCGGCGCGAGTCGCCGCGATGGCGGTCGCGATCCTCGCCGCGCTTCCCGTCGCGCGGTGCGGCGCGCGACGGCTGCGGCCGCTCCTCGCGGAATGGCTTCGGCTGCGGCACCGCCACCTCCGCGGGTTTCGGCTTGAACCACGCAATGACCTTGTCGAACCACGTCTCCTCTGGCTGGGCCGCGGGTGCGGGCTTGTCCGCGGGCAGCGGCGCCGGCTGCGCGGGCGTGATTCCCTTGACCACCGCTTCCTGGCGCGGCGATACCGCCTCTTCCTTCGCTTGTCGCGCGGCGTCATCCTGCTCGGGCTGGCGCACGAGATCGAACGAAAGCGGCAGCGGCTCCGCGTTATTGAGGTCGTCGTGACGCAACCGCTCGATACTGTAGTTGGGCGTCTCGAGATGACGGTTCGGCACCAGCAGGACGTTGACCTTGAAACGCGTCTCGATAGTCATGACATCGGTGCGTTTCTCGTTCAGCAGGAACGTCGCCACGTCCACTGGGACCTGCGCCACGACCTGCGCCGTGTTGTCCTTCATCGCCTCCTCCTGGATGATGCGCAGGATATGTAGCGCGGTCGACTCGGTGCCGCGGATGTGGCCGATGCCGTGACAGCGGGGGCAGGGGATGTGCGCCGCCTCCGCGAGCGCGGGACGCAGGCGCTGGCGCGAGAGCTCCATCAGGCCGAAGCGCGAGATCTTGCCCAGTTGCACGCGTGCGCGGTCGTACTTCAGCGCATCGCGCAGGCGGTTCTCTACCTCGCGCTGGTTCTTCGCGTTCTCCATGTCGATGAAGTCGATGACGATGAGGCCGCCCAGATCGCGCAGGCGAAGCTGTCGCGCGATCTCGTCCGCGGCTTCGAGGTTCGTGTTGAACGCGGTCGTCTCGATGTCGCCGCCCTTGGTCGCACGCGCCGAGTTGACGTCGACGGCGACCAGCGCTTCGGTGTGGTCGATGACGATCGATCCGCCGGACGGCAGCGGGACCTGGCGCGCGTATGCCGTCTCGATCTGGTGCTCGATCTGGAAGCGCGAGAACAACGGGACGTCGTCCTTGTAGAGCTTCACGCGATTGACGTTGGCCGGCATCACGTGGCTCATGAACTGCTGGGCCTGCTCGTAGATGGCCTCCGTGTCGATCAGGAGCTCGCCGATCTCCTGGTGGAAATAGTCGCGGATCGCGCGAATGACGAGGCTCGACTCCTGGTAGATGAGGTAGGCGCCGCTCTGCATCTTGGCGGCCTCTTCCACGGCGTGCCACAGCTGCAGGAGGTAGTTCATGTCCCACTGCAGCTCTTCCGTGGTGCGGCCGATGCCCGCTGTGCGGGCGATGACGCTCATGCCCTGCGGCACTTCGAGGCCGTTGATGGCGTCGCGCAGCTCGTTGCGCTCCTCGCCCTCCACGCGGCGCGAGACGCCGCCGCCGCGCGGGTTGTTCGGCATCAGGACCAGATAGCGTCCCGCGAGCGAGATGTACGTCGTGAGCGCTGCGCCCTTGTTGCCGCGCTCGTCCTTGTCGACCTGGACGATCAGCTCCTGGCCTTCGCGGAGCTGGTCCTGCAGCCGGCCCTTCCCGTGGTCGTCGCGCAGGTATTCGCGAGCGATTTCCTTGAAGGGGAGGAAGCCGTGGCGGTCGGTGCCGTAGTCGACGAAGCAGGCCTCGAGCGAGGGCTCGACGCGGGTGATGACGGCTTTGTAGATGTTGCTCTTGCGTTGCTCTTTCGCGGCGGACTCGATGTCGAGGTCGACTAGTTTTTGACCATCAACGATTGCCACCCGGAGCTCTTCTGCCTGGGTGGCGTTGAACAGCATGCGTTTCATGTGCGTTCCTAGGCGCGTACCGCGCCGCGGAAGCGGAGGCGAAGCTTACTGGCGCCGCGATGAATGCGGCGGCAAGGCGCGTATCAGGCGGTGGTCGCGGCGGACGACAAGCAAGCGGGCAAGATGGCCCGCCGGCAGCAGAGAGGGTTGCGCGAGTGCAGGTATGCGTTCGGCATTCGTTGTGAGCCCCGCGACGCGGGGACTACGTGATCTCTCGTCGTGCTTCTTGTCGTCGTTCTAGCGAACAAGCGGTGGAACGGCCTTTGGCGTGACAAATGCAGCCAAAGGCGGAAATCTCGCTTACGGGCACCGCGCAATGCGCCGCTTCGAACCGGCCGCTGCCGGGTGCGGAGACTGCGCTCATCCTTTACCATCGCTACTTTTGCGGAATCCCGCCCGGCGAGCGACAAAAGCCGGCTTTTTCCGCGGTTTTATCGATAAGCGATAGCGAGCGCGGACCGCAAAACCGCGGCGGATCAAGAAGTTGTGGCCAGAGGCCGATCGTCTTCGACGCCGCGCGTTTCGGGCACAATTATATGCCAATCAGCCAGTTGCGCAAGGATGCTGCTTCGCAGGTGACAGTGGGCGAGGAGGCGGCCGGGCAGCGTGTCGACAATTTCCTCCTGCGGATCCTGAAGGGCGTGCCCAAGAGCCATGTCTACCGGATCCTTCGCAGTGGCGAGGTCCGCGTGAACCGCGGCCGCGTTGGGCCGGACGCGCGGCTTTCGATCGGCGACGTCGTGCGGGTACCGCCCATCCGCGTCGCCGACCCGTCCACTCCTGCTCCCGTTCCCCGCGCCCGCGTTCCCCTCCTGTTCGAGGACGAGTCGATCGTTGTCGTCGACAAGCCGTCAGGGCTCGCGGTCCATGGCGGCAGCGGCATCGCCGCCGGCCTCATCGAGCAAATGAGGGCGGCGCGGCCCGAGGCGAGGTTCCTCGAGCTCGTCCATCGCCTCGACCGCGACACTTCGGGCGTCATGCTCCTCGCGAAGAAGCGGGCGGCACTGACGAACCTTCACGCGCAGCTTCGTGAGGGTGGCGTGGACAAGCGCTACGCGGTCCTCGTGCGGGGTCGCTGGCGGGACGAGCTCCGACGCGTGCGGCTTGCGCTTCACAAGTTCTCGACGAAGGGAGGCGAGCGGCGCGTGAAGGTGGATGACGCAATGGGCCAGGAGGCCGAGACGATCTTTCGTCGGGTCAACCTCTGGCCGAGGCACGACCCGCCGCTTGCGCTGCTCGAGGCGGAGCTTTGCACTGGACGCACGCATCAGATCCGCGTGCATCTCACGCATCTCGGGTTCCCGCTCGCGGGCGACGACAAGTACGGCGATTTCGCGTGGAACAAAGAGCTCGCCAGGCAGGGTTTGAAGCGGATGTTCCTGCACGCGAAGGAGATCGCGTTCACGCATCCTGCGAGCGGCGATCGCGTGCGCTTCGAATCACCGCTGCCGCGGGACCTGTCGGCGTTCCTGGAGAGTCTCGGCAATGCGTGACGAACTCGAACGGCGTTACAAGCTAATCGTCTTCGACTGGGACGGAACGCTCGCGGACTCTACGGCCATCATCGCTCGCTCGATCCGGGAGGCGCTGCGCGACATGGGCGAGCCGGTCCCGGACGAGGCTGCCGCGCGTTACGTGATCGGGCTCGGCCTCGCCGACGCGCTGCGGACTGTCGCGCCGGCGCTGCCCGATACGCGACACGGCGAGCTCGTCGCGCATTACCGCAGACGCTATCTCTCCACGGAGCAGGACATCCCGATGTTCGAAGGCGCCGTCGAGCTCTTGGCCGAGCTCGATCGCGCCGGCTACTTCCTGGGCGTGGCGACCGGCAAGTCACGCATGGGGCTCGATCGCGTGCTGACCAAGAATGGACTGGCCACGCGCTTCCATGCGACGCGCTGCGCCGACGAAGGGCTGCCGAAGCCGCATCCCGACATGCTGCTGCACGTGATGGACCGGCTCGGTGTCGAACCGGACGCGACGCTGATGATCGGCGATACGACGCACGATCTCCTGCTCGCGAAGAACGCCGGCGTGGCCGCCGTCGCGGTCACTTATGGGGCCCATGCACGCGAGCAGCTTGCGAGCCTCGCCCCGACCGGGACCGTGCACTCGATGGCCGAGCTCGCGCATTGGTTACGCGAGAACGGATGAGCGCGACCTAGCCGTCAAGCGAGACGAGGTTCGCTGCAACCACCCGCGCGATGGCTTCGCCCCGGCTGACGGCGCCGAGCTTCGACATGACGTTGCCGATGTGGAAGTTCACGGTGCGTGTCGTGATGCCGAGCTTCATGCCGACGTCGGCACTCGTCATGCCGCGCGCTGCGAGCGCCACGCACTCGCGCTCTCGCTCGGTGAGCGTGGGATTGCCGCGAGAACGTGCAACCGTGTTGCAGTGAACGACTAGCGCTTCGTGCACGATGCCGGCGAGGAGGGCGATCGTGCCGAGCCGAAGGCCGACGGGCGCGACTTCGGCATGCTTTGAATCCCATGTGACCACCGCGCGCCCGACACGTGCATCGAACGCCGACCACGCGATGCCGCCGCGCAGGTCGTGGCGCGCGGCGTCGTACAGGAAATCGCAGGTGCGCGGCTCGCGCTCGCCGATGCTCTTGTCCCATGCGACCGGGACCGTGCGATTGCGCGTGAGCGTCACGCGCGGGTCGACGAGGTGATATCCGCGCTCCGCGTAGCGTGCCGACCACGCTGTCCCAGACGACGTCCAGTGCTCGACGATCCGCGGATGTGCGGACAATGCGCCAAGCACGATGTACGAGAAGCCGTCGAATCCGAAGCTCTTCGCGAGCGTCAGGAACGATTCGCGGCGAGGGGACGCGCCGCATGCAGCGATGGCATCAATGACCGCATCGGTGACCCCTTCCGACCGTAGCATGCGGTTCGCGTGTGCATCGACGGGCGTCATCGTCGTCTCCCCGTTCGGCCCCGAATGAGGGCTAGCAGCTTCGAGGCTAGTCGGGTTCGAAGCGCAGCGCTACTGGCGAAATGGGCGATTCGCCGTACAGATCGAACCGCAAGTACGTAGGAAGATTACACGCGCAGTGCGTTGATCGCATTGGGACTTAGCGTGTAAGCGGTATTTGGCACGACTGCGCATTTGTGCAGTCGGCGGCGTTTTGCACATCCGTTCAAGACAGGCTGGCGCCAATGCGTCGCGCGTCGCGACGACGCGATACGTGGCAGAACTGTCAGTACCGCGGCGCGAGGTTTTAGTTCGTACGTACGATGCCGGACTGCACTGCCCGAGCAACCGCTTCCTGGCGATTGGAGGCGCGCAACTTCGTGTAGATCTTCTCGAAGTGGAACTGCACGGTGCGAGAACTGATCTCGAGCTTGCTCGAAATGTCCTTGGTCGTCATTCCATTGGCGGCGAGCGTAATGCACTCCCGTTCCCGCTTGGACAAGGGCTCGATGGGTGTCGCAGGTTGCTTTCCGAACTCTACGGCAGGCAGCATGAAGATTTCATGGAAGTAATGACCGAACATCACGATGCGATCGCTTTGGCTCTGATCTCGTTGTTGATCGGGATGCTGGAGTTGAGCGTCACGCACATCGCAGTATCGTCAGTACCCGAACGATTCGAACCGAAGCTGGAAACGACCGCCTGGATATACGGCAAGAGATGTTCGCCGCGGCTGCGGAGACGAGCGACTCCGGCTGGGAAGGAACTGCCCCGAGTGGAATTTGATCGCGCCGATCTTGAGCAATTGCAGCATGGCGTGAAAGCTCCGTGTTCTCGAACCGCACAACTTGTACATCACGACGGCTTGAGACGTTCTGCGCCTCCATATGTCGGTTATGACAGCCGCATGATCCCTTCCCTTGGTTTCCGTCGTCATTGCCTGATCGGAATGCCCCTTACCGTGCCCGACCCGATGCGCGGTCCGCGAGCGACGCTTCCATGGCAATGCCACACGAAACTCATTCCGTTGCGTTAGGTAGTCGCCGGTCTATCTGCCGCGCACGATGCCGGTCTGTACTCCGCGCGCAATGGCCTCCTGACGATTCGCGGCGCCTAGTTTGTCAAAGATCTTTGCGAAATGGAATTGCACCGTGCGTGCACTGATGTCGAGCTTGACGGAAATGTCTCGCGTCGTCATCCCGCGCGCGGCGAGATCGAGGCACTGGCGCTCTCGATTAGAAAGCGGCTTCATAGGGGGCGTTGGTTCGCGCCCCAACGTCAGTGCGGGTAGCATGAACATCTCGTGAAAGTAGTGCCCGAACATGACGATGTCGGGGAGGTTGCGATTGATAGCGGTGACACGAATCTCGTCGTTTAACGGAACCTTCGAGTTGAGGGCTACTACCATTCCCATGTCATATGGGCCATGCCACATGAAGCTAACCCCGCTTGCGATCCCATGCGCGAGCGCGTCGTCTAGGAACGCATCCACGGCGGGTCCGAACTTGCGCATCGACGCTTGATCCCAAACCATCGGAACCGAGCTTTTGCATGTCAGAAAGATCCGTGGATCGATCTCGATGTATCCGAGATCGCCATAACGCCGGTTCCAGGCATCCATCGTCGAATAGTAGTAGTACACCGCACCTTTGTCTGCATGGGGGGCTGCGGACACGCCGTACTCGAAACTGTCGAAGCCGAAACTAGTGACGACAGCTTGGACGGCTGCGACAAGATCATCGCCTCGCTGGACAGCGGCAACGAGTGTCTCGAGCAGTGGTGGCACGAACTGGCCGCGTCGCAAATTGACCCTGTCAATCGCAAGCATTTCCATCATGGCCGCTCTCGCAAGTGAGTTGGGACGCCAAACGATGGGGAAGTCGGTCGCCTATCGTAATCCTTGCTGCCGACCCGTGCCACATCGGGAACGACATCCGTTCCCAAGTGCATGGATCCACGAAACGTGCCATTCGCCGATGTGACTTTCAACGCTTGACGGAAGGCATCCCCTTAACAATCGCACCCGGCCCGATCCCACGCTCCGCGAACCATCCCTTCTTCATCTCGAGTGCATACAACGCTGGCCCGCGCGACCAATGCGTCTCTTCCGTCTGCGGCTTCATGTCCTCGATGTTCACGATGCGGCCGTCGGGCGCGATGAACGCGATCGAGAGCGGGACGTACGTGTTCTTCATCCAGAACGAGAGCGGCTCGTTGCGCTCGAACACGAAGAGCATGCCGTGGTCGGGCTTGAGGCTGAAGCGATTCATGAGTCCCACGGAACGTTGGTCGGGCGTGGTCGCGACCTCCGCAGTGAGCTTGTGCGTGCCGATCGTGAGCGGCGTCGTCGGAAGCTCGGCGGCGTGCCCGGCGTTGACGGCGAAGGCGCACGCGGCAGCGAACAACGTCGATTTCATATAGTCGATTCCTTCAATGCAGGAGACGCGTGTCGGTGGTACATGAGCCAAAGCGCGAAACTTGCGGCAGTGAATGCTGCCATGCCCCATGCGAGCGACGTGAGCCCGTGCGCGAGCAACGGCGCGATGGACCCCGCAATAACCGCGCCGAGGGCGAATTGCACGAATCCCTGAAGGGACGAGGTCATGCCGCGCATGGTGGGAAAGAGGTCGAGGAGCAAGAGGGTGACGCTCGGCATGATGAGGCTGGAACCGATCGTGTACACGAAAATCGGCAGCACGTTCCACGCGACCTGCGGCGACAGCAAGTACGAGATCGCGAGGTTGATGACGCAGGCGGCCGCGAGCACCGCATAACCGATGCGAATCGTGCGCACCGGCGAGATGCGCCCCGCGATGCGGCCGGACAGGAATGCGCCGATCATGATACCGGCGATCATCGGCACGAACAGCCACGCGAAGCCCCACGTGGACACGCCGAGTCGGTCCACCAGAAATGCCGGCGCGGCCGCGATGTAGAGGAAGAACGCGCAGAAGTTGAACCCGAGCAGGAGCGCGAGCAACGAGAAAGCGGGGCGTCCGAGAACGTGTCGGTAGTTACGCCACATCGCGCGCGGCCGAAGCGGATGGCGGTTGGCGGGAGGATGGGTTTCGGGCAGCGCGCGAACGCACACCACGATCATGACGATCGTCCACAGGAACATCGCCCAGAAGATCGAACGCCAGCCGAGGAGATTCAGGAGTGCCCCACCGACGATAGGCGCGAGCGCGGGACCGAGCCCGAATACGAGCGTCGTCTGCGACATCATTCGCTGCGCTTCGGGACCGTGAAAGCGATCGCGAATAATGGCACGTCCGACGACGAGACCCGCGCCAGCGGAAAGTCCCTGCAGCACCCGAAAGAGCCACAGCGACTGTATGTTGCCTGCGATGGCGCAGCCGAGCGTGCCGAGCGCGAAGACTGCAAGTCCCACGAGCACGACGGGGCGGCGTCCGAGCGCATCCGAGAGCGCCCCGTGCCATAGCATCATGATCGCGTACGCGATCATGTACACCGACAGCGTCTGCTGCAGCGCGAGCGCCGGCACGCCGAACTCGGCGCCCATGGCGGGAAACGCGGGCAGGTACATGTCGACCGCGAACGGCCCGAGCATCGACAGCGACGCGAGCATCGCAGCAAATCCCCACGAGCGCCGGTGTGCCAGCGGCGCGGCACTGCTCTGGGCGGTCATCGGCGATTCCGGCCCTCGAGCGCGGCATCGATGGCGGCGCGGTCGTAGCGCGGCGCGAAGAGCGAGATGAAGGCGTAAACATAGCCGCGCAGGAAGACGCCGTAACGAAGCCCGAGCCGCGTGGTCGACGGCGCGAACAGATGATCCGCGTCGAGCTTCTCGAATTGCGTGTCGCGCTCGGGGTCGTAAGCCATCTGCGCGATGATGCCGACGCCCATGCCGAGCTCGACGTACGTCTTGATCACGTCGGAATCCAGAGCGGTCAGGACGACGTTGGGCTCGAGGCCCTTGGCGGCGAACGCCGCATTGATCGCCGAGCGTCCGGTGAAGCTGAAGTCGTAAGTGACGATCGGAAATTTGGCGAGCGCTTCCACCGTAAGCGGGTTCATCTTCGCAAGCGGATGGCGCTGGGGCGTGATGACGACGCGGTTCCACTGGTAACAGGGCAACGTCACGAGCTCCGGGAACTCGCCCAGCGCTTCGGTGGCGATGCCGACGTCGACTTCGCCGCCTGCGGTTTGCTCGGCGACTTGCACCGGGTTGCCCTGGTGGAGCACGACCTTGACCTTCGGGTACCGCGTCGCGAATTCGCGAAGCACTTTCGGCAGCACGTAACGCGCCTGCGTGTGCGTGGTGGCGATCGACAGCGTTCCTGTGTCCTCGCCGCGGTACTCGTCGGCGACGCGCTTGAGATTGGCAACCTCGCGCATGGCGCGCCGCGCGGTCGCGACGACGATTTCGCCGGCGGGAGTGAGCGACGCGAGGCGCTTGCCCTGCCGCACGAAGACCGAGAGCCCGAGCTCGTCCTCGAGCTGGCGGATCTGCTTGCTGATGCCGGGTTGAGAGGTGAAGAGCGCCTCGGCTGCGTCGGACACGTTGAGGCCGTGGTCGACGACGGCGCACAGGTACTTGAGCTGCTGCAGGTTCACGCGGCTTATAACCCGAATGACGACTTCTGCCACAATTATATATCCAAGAACGCCAAACCAATTCGTGGCGCAATACTTCACCATCCATCCCGGCGACCCGCAGCCGCGCCTCATCCGCCAGACCGCGCAAGTTCTCGGCGACGGCGGTGTGATCGCGTATCCGACCGATTCGAGCTATGCGCTCGGCTGCCGCCTGGGCGATAGCCAGGCTGCCCATCGCATGCGCGACATCCGAGGCGTGGACGAGCGCCATCTCCTCACGCTCGTGTGCCGCGACTTGGCCGACGCAGGACGTTTCGCACGCATCGACAACCGGCAGTTCCGTATCGTGCGCCAGGGCATTCCGGGCCCGTACACGTTCATCCTCACTGCGACGCGCGAAGTGCCGCGGCGCCTGCTTCATCGCAAGCGTCACACGGTGGGGATCCGCGTGCCCGACCACGCGGTCGTGCGCGCGCTGCTTGCGGAGCTTCGCGCCCCGATCTTGTCCACCACATTGCTCTTGGCAGGGGACGATGCGCCGCTGCACGACCCGGAGGACATCCGGGCCAAGTTGCAAGCGCAAGTCGATGTCATCGTCGACGCCGGGCCGTGCCCCGACGTTCCGACAACGGTCGTCGATCTGTCGACCGATCCCGCGACGATACTGCGGCTGGGCGCCGGCGATCCGGCGCGTCTCGGATTGTAGGGCGGACTTCAGTCCGCCGGGATATCGCGTCGGGCTTAAGCCCGACCTACATAAGGTAGAATGGCGCCGTAAATGGATTGGCTCGAGACCGCTGTGCTCTTAGTGGTGCCGGTGGTCTTGGCGATCACATTGCACGAAGCGGCCCACGGCTACGTCGCCCGCATCTTCGGCGACCAGACCGCGTGGATGCTGGGACGGGTGACGCTCAACCCGATCAAGCACATCGACCCGATCGGCACGGTAGTCGTGCCCGGCTTGCTCTACGCGATGAGCGCACCGTTCCTGTTCGGTTGGGCGAAGCCCGTGCCCGTCAATTTCGGCAACCTTCGCCATCCGAAGCGGGACATGATCTGGGTGGCGGGGGCGGGTCCGGCGGCCAACTTCGTGATGGCGCTCGGGTGGGCGTTCCTGCTGGGAGCCACGGCACCTTCGGGACCATGGTCGAGCGACGGGCTGTACAAGATGGCGGAATGGGGTATCAGGATCAACATAATGTTGATGGCGTTGAACCTGCTTCCGATTCCTCCGCTGGATGGCGGGCGCATCGCGGTGGGATTGCTGCCGCATCGCGCGGCGGAATGGTTGGCGCGCGCGGAGCCGTATGGATTCTTCGTGATCCTCGCGCTGATTGCGATCCCGGGCGCGATTGGGACGATCCTGGGACCGATTTACAGGGTAATTGCATTTCTCGTGTTCGCTTTGTCCGGGCTCTGACGAGCGGCCGGACGTAAAAGACGATTTCATCAATGTTCGCAGACCGCGTGTTGTCGGGCATGCGTCCGACCGGGCGCATGCACATCGGCCATTACCACGGCGCGCTCAAGAACTGGGTGCGGCTGCAGGAGGAGTACGAATGCCTGTACTTCGCCGCGGACTGGCACGCCCTCACCACGCACTACGAATCGCCGGAGGACATTTCGGCGATGACGTGGGAGATGATGATCGACTGGCTCGCGGCGGGTCTCGATCCGTCGCGCGCAACGCTGTTCATCCAGTCCCAGGTGATGGAGCACGCCGAGCTCGCGCTGCTGCTCGGCATGATGACGCCCATCGGCTGGCTCGAGCGCGTGCCGACCTACAAGGACCAGCAGCAGAAGCTCGGCGACAAGGACCTGTCGACGTACGGGTTCCTGGGCTATCCGGTGATGCAGGGCGCGGACATCCTCATCTATCGAGCGAACATGGTGCCCGTTGGCGAGGACCAGGTGTCGCACGTCGAGTTGGTGCGCGAGATGGCGCGGCGCTTCAACAACATCTTCGGCCGCGAGCCGGGGTTCGAGGAAAAGGCGAAGGCCGCCCTGAAGAAGCTTGGCGCCAAGAAGGCCAAGCGCTACGCCGAGCTTCGCACGGCGTTCCAGGAAAAGGGCGACGAATCGGCGCTCGAAGCCGCGCGCGCTGTTCTCAACGACTCGCAGAATCTTCCGCTCGGCGACCGGGAGCGCCTCTTCGGCTACCTCGAAGGATCGCGCCGCATGATCCTGCCCGAGCCGCGAGGCACTGCTCACCGACAATCCCAAGGTGCCGGGCCTCGACGGCGACAAGATGTCGAAGTCGTACGGCAACGCGATCTTCATGCGCGAGGACCCGGCCGAAGTCACGAAGAAAGTCCGCACGATGCAGACCGACCCCGCGCGCGTGCGGCGCACCGATCCGGGCAATCCCGAGAAGTGCCCGGTCTGGGCGACTGCACAAGATCTACTCGAGCGACGAGACCAAGAAGTGGGTGCTGGGAGGGCTGCACGACCGCGGGCATCGGATGCCTCGAGTGCAAGCAGCCGGTCATCGACGCCATCATCCGCGAGCAGGCGCCGATCATCGAGCGCGCGCAGAAGTACATCGACGATCCCGACGCTCGTGCGCAACATCGTCGCCGACGGCTACGAGCGCGCACGCAAGCTTGCGGAAGAAACGATGCGCGACGTGCGCGCGGCGATGGGGCTTGTCGTATGAGTAACGACTCCTCGATCGACCTCGAGCATCCGTCGCCCGAGCCGAAGCCGCTCGCGCGCGTCTACGGCGAGGCGTTCAACGAGCTTCCGCACGATCTCTACATCCCGCCGGAGGCGCTCGAGGTCTTCCTCGAGTCCTTCGAGGGGCCGCTCGACCTTCTGCTCTACCTCATTCGCAGGCAGAACATCAACGTGCTCGACATCCCGATGGCCGAGCTCACGCGCCAGTACCTGGGCTATGTCGAGATGATGCGACGCACGCAGCTCGAGCTCGCGGCCGAGTACCTGCTGATGGCCGCGGTGCTGATCGAGATCAAGTCGCGCCTGCTGCTGCCGAAGCCGCCTGCGCCGCCCGGCGAGGAACCCGAGGACCCGCGCGCCGAGCTCGTCCGCAGGCTGCTCGAATACGAGCGCATGAAGCAGGCCGCGCGCGAGATCGACGAGCATCCGCTCGCCGAGCGCGACTTCGCCGTCGTTCGCGTGTGGTTCGACCACGTCGCGGCGCAGCGACTTCCCGATGTTCGCCCCGAAGACCTCAAGGCCGCCTGGGCCGGCCTCATCCAGCGCGCCAAGGTCAACCGGCACCACCTCGTCACGCGCGAGCAGCTCTCGGTGCGCAGCGAGATGAGCCGCATGCTGAAGGTGCTCGAGCGCGCGCGCTACATGGAGTTCACCGCGCTCTTCGCGGAGCACGCCGACGTCGCGCATCTGGTCGTCACCTTCCTCGCGATGCTCGAGCTTGCGCGCGAGGAGCTCATCTCCATCGCGCAAACCGAGCCGTACGCACCGATCCACCTGACCCTCAAGGGCGCGCCCGACTTCGCGCTTGCTTCCGATGACGCCTGACGATCCTTCGCTGACCAACGATCAGTTGCATGCCCAAAGCGAGCTGGGCGATATCGCCGAGATCAAGAGCATCCTCGAAGCGGCGCTGCTCGTCGCGGGCGAAGCGGTGACGGTGCAGGAGCTCGCCAAGCTCTTCGAGCCGCCGCTGCCCGCGGACGTCATCCGCAAGGTCCTCGACGAGCTCAAGAGCGACTGGCAGGGCCGCAAGGTCGAGCTCGCGCAGGTCGCGAGCGGCTGGCGCTTTCAGGGCGTACCCGCCGTGCAGACGTATCTTGAACCGGCTGTCGCCGGAAAAGCCGCCGCGATATTCCCGCGCGGTCATGGAAACCTTAGCCATCATTGCGTACCAACAACCCGTCACCCGCGGCGACATCGAATCGATCCGCGGGGTTGCCGTCTCGACGAACGTCATCAAGACGCTCGAAGACCGGCAATGGGTGGAGATCGTCGGTCATCGCGAGACGCCGGGACGACCGGCGCTTTACGCGACGACGAAGATCTTCCTCGACGATCTCGGCCTCCGCTCCCTGGCGGAACTGCCTCCTCTCGCCGAGCTCGATACATCCCACCTCCTGGAGATGCCCGATGCCCCCACCAAGGCCGCCGAGGCGGCATTCGCCCTCGCGACCCCGCTCCTCGGGAGCGATGAAACAACCAAGCCTGGCGCTGCACGCGATCCAGGAGAGCCTGCCGCCGGCGAGAATCAAACGGTCCACTGACGAAATATTCAGCGAGCCGCAGCGCCTGCACAAAGTGCTGGCGTCGTGCGGCTTCGGCTCGCGCCGCGCGATGGAGGAGATGATCCTCGCCGGACGAATTACCGTGAACCGGCTCCCTGCGGAAGTAGGGCAGAAGGTCGGTCCCGGCGACGAGGTGCGCATCAACGGCGAGCTCGTGAAGGTCCGCTTCACGGAGCCGCGCCCGCGCGTGCTCATGTATCACAAGCCCGCCGGCGAGATCGTCACGCGCGACGATCCCGAGGGACGTCCCACCGTGTTCGCCAAGCTGCCGAACATCGGCAACGGCAAGTGGATCAACGTCGGCCGCCTCGACTACAACACGGAAGGGCTCCTGCTCTTCACGAACTCCGGCGAGCTCGCGAACCGGCTCATGCATCCGCGCTACGAAGTCGAGCGCGAGTACGCGGTGCGCGTGATCGGACGCCTGAACGAGGAGCAGATGCAGCGGCTGGTCTCGGGCATCGAGCTCGCCGACGGCACGGCGAAGTGCGACAAGGTCGAGGACGGCGGCGGCGAGGAGGAAGGCGCCAACCACTGGTACCACGTCGTGCTGAAGGAAGGCCGCAATCGCGAAGTGCGGCGCCTGTTCGAAGCGCTCGAAGTGCCGGTGTCGCGGCTGATCCGCACGCGCTACGGCACGCTCGCGATGCCATCGGTGATGAAGCGCGGCGACACTCTGGAGCTCGAAGCCCAGGAAGTCACTGCGGTCATGGAAGCCGCTGGACTCAAAGGCCATCCGCAAGGGGGACGCCCGCAGCAGCCGGGCAACCGTCCACAGCGCCCCGGCAAGCAGAAGCAGCAGCGGCAAGGCGAGCGCAAGGGCCCGCGTCCGCAGCATCAAGGCCAGCGCCCGCCGGGCGAGGGCCAGCGCCCGCAGGGACAGGGGCAGCGCCCGCAGGGGCAGGGCCAGGGCCCGCGCCCGCATGGCAAGCCGCAGCGCAAGGGGCCGCGCCCGCAACAGCACCGAGATCTGCGCGAGCCGCGCGAGCCACGCGAGCCACGCATGGACTACGAGACGCAACAGCCCACGAGCAACGCCAACGCAATCGGCGTACGCGTGATCCAGAAGCACCCGCGCCGCCAGGCCTTCGCGCAAGCCGGCGGACCGCGAGTCGACTTCGACGAAATCCAGCCGCAGAACAACGAAAATGCGTCGCCGTTCGGCCACACGCTGAAGCTGCCCAATCGCGGCGAGCGCAACAACGCCGGCAACGGGAGCGGCCATGCGAACGACGCGTCGTTCAATGCGCGCGGCAACCGTAGCGGGCCGCGCGGACGGCCCAACAAGGGGTTCCGCGGCAACAAGGGCCCGCCGCAGCAGCGCCAGCGTCCGCGCGAGGTCGATGGCAACGTCGCCCCGAGCGGCGAAAGCGGGACCCCGCCGCCGTCGCACGACGACGAGTGAGGCGCGTCAGCACCAAGAAATGGGGACGTACCCCATTACAAGCCCTGTCCCTACTTGGTTTGTGATCGAAAGAACTTGCCAGGCCTTGTAATGGGGTACGTCCCCTGCGATTCGAGCAGGCGCTTGGCGGCGGCGTAGATCGGCACTTCGATGAGCGCTCCGTCGACGGACGCGCGCTCCTGGCCGGACGCGCGCGCTTTCTCGAACTCGGAGACCACGCGCCGTGCGTGCGCGAGCTCGCTTGCGGACGGCGCGAACGCACGGTTCACCGCGTCGGCGTGCGCGGGCGACACCAGACTCTTCGCACGATAGCCGAGCGCTTTCGCGTAGCGCGCGTCCTTCGCTGCGCCTCGAGAGTCGCTGAAGGTGTAGGGGCAATCGATGGCTTCGATCCCCGCGGCACGGCATTCCACGAGAAATCGCGCGCGTGCATAGGCAAGCTCGCTGCCTTCGCGCGTGCGCGCAGCCCCCAGGTCGGCCACCATGTCCTCGCTCGCCATGAGCGCAGCGGTGACGTTGCGCGCCGCGTAGGCGATGTCGATCGTGCGCACGAGGCCCGCCGCGCTCTCGATGTTGGGCACGAGCTCGACAATCGATCCGGCAATCTCCGCGAGCGCACGCACCTGCTCGGGCTTCGCCACCTTCGACATCATCACGATGTCCGGCTTGGCGGGGAGGACGGCGGCGAGATCGTCGCGGCCGCAGGTCTCGAGCGGATTGACGCGCACCGCCGCAACCTTCCCTGCAGCGCGCCATTGCGCGTACAGGTCCCTCGCGAGACTTCGCGCCTTTTCACGGAGCGCCGGCGGCGTGAAGTCCTCGAGCTCCTGGATCAGCACGTCCGCGCTCGATTGCGTCGCCGCTGCGTGCGATGCCGCGTCCGCGCCCGGCACGAAGAGCCACGTGCAGCGCACGCCCTTCATAGGAAGAAATCGGGCAGGAGCGGCGTGCCGGGCTTGACGGCGTACTTCGCGAAGTCGGTTACACCCGCTTCCGCGAGCGCCTCGTCGTCGATGAAGAAGCGGCCCGTCGCTGCGCGCGCATCGCGCACGAGGATCGCATGCGCGGCGTCCGCCACGATCTCGGGTTTGCGCATGCCGTCGACCTGCTCGCTCGCGCCGGGGATCATCACGATGGCCGACGTCGCGATCACGGACCGCGGCCACAGTGCGTTGACCGCGATGCCGTCCTTGCGAAACTCCTCCGCCATGCCGAGCACGCACATGCTCATGCCGTACTTCGCGATCGTGTAGGCGACGTGCGGCGCGAACCACTTCGGCGTCCATGTTGAAGCGGCGGCGACAGCGTGAGGATGTGCGGATTGCGGCCGGCCTGCGCGGCGCGTTTGCAGGTGGGGAAGGCAAGCCTGCGAGCACAGGAACGTGCCGCGCACGTCGACGCCGATCATGAGGTCGAAGCGCTTCATCGGCGTGTCGAGGGTGCCGGTGAGGCTGATCGCGCTCGCGTTGTTGACGAGGACGTCGAGGCCGCCGAACCGCGCGACCGCTTGCTCGACGGCGGCGTACACCGCGGCCTCGTCGCGGATGTCGCACTCGATCGGCAGCGCATGGCCTCCCGCACGTTCGATCTCTTCGGCCGCGGTGAAGATCGTGCCGGGAAGCTTGGGATGCGGCGCGACGGTCTTGGCGGCGATGGCGACGTTCGCGCCGTCGCGCGCGGCGCGAAGTGCGATGGCAAGGCCGATGCCGCGCGACCCGCCCGTGATGAACAGCGTCTTGCCGGTCAGGACCGTCACGGGTCGAAGCGCGCCGGCCGCTTCTCGAGAAACGCCGCGATGCCTTCGGCGAAGTCCGCGGTACCCGCGCACGCGGCAAAGCTCGCCGCTTCGGCGTCGAGCTGCTCGGACAGCGAGCGCCCGAGGGACTCGCGCATGAGCCGCTTCGCATTGCGGATCGCGAGCGTGGGACCGTCCGACGAGCGACTGCACCATCGCCGCGACCGTAGCATCCACGTCGGCGAGCGGGACCACGCGATTGACGAGTCCCCACGCGAGCGCCTGCTGCGCATCGAAGCGCTCGGCGAGCAGCATGATCTCCATCGCGCGGCGCATGCCCGCGAGGCGCGGCAGCGCCCAGGAGCCGCCGCCGTCGGCGGTGAGCCCGATCGCACGGTAGGCCGACGCGAAGTACGCGTTGTCCGCGGCCACGACGAGGTCGCAAGCGTTCATGAGCGAAAGCCCGAATCCGGCGACGGCACCTTGCACCTGGCCGATCACGGGATGCGGCATGCGGTGGAAGGTCTCGATCGCCGAATGCAGGCGCGCGATCATGCGCTTGAACCGCAACGTGCGCTCCGACGATGCGCCCTCGAGCATCCCGGCGAACGTCCTTATGTCGCCGCCCGCCATGAAGTGCTTGCCGGCGCCGCGGATCACCACCACGCGCAGCGCGTCGTCGGATGCAACCTCCGCCGAAGCGTCGATCAGCGCATCCATGAGCGAAAAATCGAGCGTGTTGAGCGACTCGGGACGATTGAGCGTGAGGGTCGCGACGCGGTCGTTACGCGCGAGGAGGAGCGGCGTGTTCATCGGCGGAGGAAGTCTAGCACCGGGTCTCTGGCGACGGGCCCGGCCCATCGCTCGAGCGCAAGCGAGACGGTCGCGAAGTGGATGTCGACCACGTCTTCGATACGCTCCGCATAGCCTCCGGCCATGGCGATCGCGACCGGGAGCGCCTGGTCGCGCAGGGTGTCGAGCACGTAGCGGTCACGCGCCTCGAGCCCCGCCTTCGACAGCGAGAGCCGGCCCAGGCGATCGCCTTCGTACGGATCGGCGCCCGCGAGGTAGATCACGAGGTCGGGCCGCGCCCGATCCAGCGCGCGCGGCAGCACCACGCCGAGCGCCGCAAGATAGGACGCATCGCCCGTGCCGTCGTCGAGCTCGACGTCGAGGTCGGATTCGTGTTTGCGGAACGGAAAGTTCGCGCGCCCGTGCATCGAGCACGTGAACACGCTGTCGTCGCCGGCGAAGATGGCCGCCGTGCCATCGCCCTGGTGGACGTCGAGGTCGAAGATCAGCACGCGACCCGCAAGCCCTTCGGCTTGCATCGCACGCGCCGCGACCGCGGCGTCGTTGAAGACGCAGAATCCGCAGCCGAAATTCGCGTGCGCGTGATGCGTGCCGCCCGCCAGATTGACGCCGCAGCCGGACGCAAGCGCGCTTCGACAGGCGGCGATGGTCGCGCCCGCCGAGCGGCGCGAACGCTCGACCATCGCCGCCGACCAGGGAAAGCCGATGCGCCGCATGGCTTGCGCGTCGAGCTTGCCGCCGACGACGTTGCGCAGGTACGCGGCGTCGTGGACGCGCAGGAGCTCGGCGTCGCTCGCGGACTCGGGCACGCGCATGCGGTCTATAGCGACGTCCGCCACCCGCTCGCGCAGCGCGCCGTACTTCGGCATTGGAAACCGATGCCCCTGCGGAAGGGGCAGCACGAAGTGGTCGGTGTAGAAGATGCGCACGAGCGCCAGGCCCTAGCCAGGCCCGTGGTCCTGCTTGAAGGGAGACGAGGATGCGAGCTCGTCTCGCGAATGCTCGACCTCGACGCGCTCGCGCGTGCAAAAATCGGCGATCGCGCTCGCGAAGTCCGCATCGCCGACCGCATGGAGCGAATGCGTCGCGACCGGACGTAGTCCGCGCGCGAGCTTGTGCATGCCCTGCGCGCCACCTTCGAAGCGGCCGATGCCTTGCGCGATGCAAAATTCGATGGCCTGGTAATAGCACGCTTCGAAATGCAGGCCCGGCACGTACTCGGTCATGCCCCAGTACCGCCCCCACAGCGTTTCGGGCGTGAAAATATCGAGCGCGGCGCACAACCGGCGCCCGTTGCGCTTGCCGATCACGAGCATCGTGTTCCCCGGCAGCGTCGCGCCGATCTCCTCGAAGAACGAGGGCGTGAGGTAGGGCGTCGAGTGATGTGCTCGGTACGTCGACTCGTAGCACTGGTAGAAGAACGCCCAGTCCGCCGCCGTGATCTCGTCTCCCAGTCGCCGCTCGAACGTCACGCCTGCTTCGCCGAGCTTGCGGCGCTCCTGTTTCACCTTCTTGCGCTTGTCGTGCGAGAACGTCGACAGGAAATCGTCGAAGTCGCGGTAGCCCTCGTTCGTCCAGTGGAACTGCACGCTCGCGCGCGGGATCATGCCGAGCGCTTCGCCCTCACGCGCTTCGTCATCCGGAAGAAACAGGACGTGCAGCGTCGAAAACTTGTGCCGTCGCACGAGATCCAGCGCGTGGGCGAGCATCGCGCGACGGACCGCCGGGTGGCGTGCCAGGATGCGCGGCCCGGACACCGGCGTGAACGGCACCGCGCAGACGAGCTTCGGGTAATAGCGGCGCCCGTGGCGGCGATAGGCTTCGGCCCAGCCCCAATCGAAGACGTACTCGCCGTAGCTGTGGGTCTTCGCGTACATCGGCATCGCGCCGGCGAGGCGGTGGCCCTCCCAGGCGGTCACGTAACGCTGCGTCCATCCAGTTCGGGGCGTCGCGCAGCCAGGCCGGTGAAGCGCGGTCAGGAAGGCGTGCGCGAGAAACGGGTTGCCCGGCGCGAGCGCGTTCCAGTCGTCGGCCGCGATGTCGGACAAGGCAACGTCGTCTCGAACAAGGGGCGAGGTCACCACGGGCATCGGTGTGGCGACAAAGGGGACCGGAGATCGCATGCGACGATGTTAGCCTGAAATGGGACGTACCCGTTTAAGTGCGCGAGCACGTTCAATAGGGTACGTCCCTATTTCAGGCTAACATCGCCGCATGCGGCTCGCCATGGCGCAGCTCGATCAACGCGTGGGTGACGTTGCGGCCAACGCGCGGGCCATCCTCGACGCCGTGGACTCGGCCCGGCGTGCGCACGCACAGCTCGTGGTGACACCCGAGCTTTCCCTGTCCGGCTACCCGCCCGAGGACCTGGTGTTGCGTCCCGCGTTCATCGACGCGTGCGCGCGCGAGCTCGCAGCCATTGCCGGCGCGATCACACACGAGGCGGTTATCGTCGGGTTTCCCGAGAGAGCGGACGGCGCGCTCTACAACGCCGCGGCGCTGCTGCGTTCGGGCAAAGTGGAGCGCGTGTATCGAAAGCAGGCGTTGCCCAACTACACGGTGTTCGACGAGGCACGCTACTTCACGCCCGGGGCGCAGCCGTGCGTATTCACGATCGAACGCATGCGCGTCGGCCTCGTGATCTGCGAGGACATCTGGCTTCCTGCGCCCGCCGCGCAGGCGCGCGACGCAGGGGCACAGCTCATCGTCGTGCCCAACGGCTCGCCGTATCACACCCGGCAGCAGGACGATCGCCGCGCCGTCGTCGAGGCACGCGCGCGCGAATGCCGCTTGCCGGTCGTGTACGTCAATCGCGTGGGCGGCCAGGACGAGCTCGTGTTCGACGGCGCCTCGTTCGTCGTCGATGCGCACGGGGCGCTCGCGCAACAGCTTCCGGCGTGGCACGAGGCACTCGCGATCGCCGAAATCGAGGCGGGCGCGCCGCGGCCGGTGCGCGGCGAGCTCGACGGCGGTCTCGAAGCCCACGTGTACGACGCGCTGGTCATGGGCGTCCATGATTACGTCACCAAGAACGGCTTCCCGGGTGCGATCATCGGGCTGTCCGGCGGCGTCGACTCGGCGCTCACCCTCGCAATCGCCGTCGACGCGCTCGGGCGCGATCGCGTCCGGGCCGTGATGCTGCCGTCGCGCTTCAACGCCGCCATGAGCCTCGACGACGCGCGCACGATGGCGGCGATCCACGGCGTGCGTTACGACGAGATTGCCATCGACGGGATTGCATCGGCGTTCGGTGCTGCGCTCGTCCGGGAATTCGAGGGACTGCCCGCCGACGCGACCGAGGAGAACATCCAGGCGCGCATTCGGGGCACGCTTCTCATGGCGTTGTCCAACAAGCATGGCGCCATGGTCCTCACGACCGGGAACAAGTCGGAGATGGCCGTGGGATACGCGACGCTGTACGGCGACATGGCGGGAGGCTTCGCGGTGCTCAAGGACGTCACGAAGACGCTCGTGTATCGCTTGTGCGCGTATCGCAATCGACTGGGGCGCGTCATCCCCGAGCGCGTGCTCACGCGCGCGCCGTCCGCAGAGTTGCGTCCGGACCAGACCGACCAGGATTCGCTGCCGCCGTACGATGTGCTCGACGGGATCCTCGAGGCGTACGTCGAGCGCGACCAGGACGCGCGGGAGATCGTCGCCGCGGGCTTTGCCGCGCCGGCAGTCGACGAGGTCGTGCGCCTCGTCAGGCGCAACGAGTACAAGCGCCGGCAGTCGGCAATCGGCATCCGCATCACGCCCCGCGCATTCGGCAAGGATTGGCGCGTACCGATCACGTCCGGCTTCGTGTAAAGTTTCCCTCGGAGAGCACCCGGAGCCAACACCATGAAGAAGATCGAAGCGATCGTGAAGCCGTTCAAGCTCGACGAAGTGCGCGAGGCGCTGTCCGAGCTCGGCGTCACCGGCCTCACCGTCACCGAGGTCAAGGGCTTCGGGCGGCAGAAGGGCCACACCGAGCTCTATCGCGGCGCCGAGTACGTCGTCGATTTTCTTCCCAAGGTCAAGGTCGAGGTGGTGATCCCCGATGGTATGGTGGAGCAGGCGATCGACGCCATCGTCAAGGCCGCCCGCACCGGCAAGATCGGCGACGGCAAGATTTTCGTGACGACAGTCGAGCAAGTCATACGCATCCGTACCGGCGAGTCCGGCGAAGCGGCCGTCTAGGAGGACCGTCATGTCGCTCATGCGTGAGTTCCGCGATTTCGCCGTCAAGGGCAACGTCATCGATCTGGCCATCGCCGTCATCATCGGCGCCGCATTCGGCAAGATCGTCGACTCGCTGGTGAAGGACATCATCATGCCGATCATCGGCAAGGTGTTCGGCGGACTCGACTTCTCGAACTACTTCATCGTGCTCGCCGCCTCCCCGGCCGGATACACCGGCCCGATGACCTACGAAGCGCTGACCAAGGCCGGGCGTGCCGCTGCTCGCCTACGGCAACTTCATTACCGTCGTCATCAATTTCATCATCCTCGCCTTCGTGATCTTCTGGATGGTCCGGCAGTTCGCGTCCAGGGCAAGGCCCGGCTCGACACGGCGCCGGCACCGCCCGCAGCGCCCACCGAGGAAGTGCTCCTGCTGCGGGAGATCCGGGATTCGCTTCGCAAGTAACGGCCGCTCGCTACTGATCGCCGCGGCCTTCGCGACGTCCGCGGCGCATGCCGCGCTGCCCGTCGCGCCGCAGCTCTTCGCAAGCGGATTCGCGGCGCCCGTCGACATCGTCGCGACGGGCGAAGGGCCCGGCCAGCTCTTCGTCGTCCAGCAGGGCGGCGTGATCCGCATCGTGCGCAACGGCGTCGTTGCGGCCGCGCCGTTCCTCGACATCGGCAACCTGGTCGCGTCCGGCGGCGAACGGGGGCTCCTGGGACTTGCGTTGCATCCCGGATTCGCGACGAACGGCGCGCTTCTTCGTCAACTACACGCGCACCGGCGACGGCGCGACCGTGATCGCGGAGTTCACGGTGAGCGCCGGCAATCGCAACGTCGCCGATCCCGCCTCGCGCCGCGAGCTCGTGACGATCGCGCAGCCTTTCGAGAATCACAACGGCGGCGGGCTGCGCTTCGGTCCGGACGGGTACCTCTATATCGGCATGGGTGATGGAGGCAGCGCCAACGATCCGGGGAATCGCGCGCAAGATCCGCAGCAGCTCCTGGGCAAGATGCTTCGCATCGACGTCGACGCGGCGCCGTATGGCATTCCGCCCGGCAATGCCTACGCGACACCCGGGCAGGGCCGCGGCGAGATCTGGGCGCTCGGCCTGCGCAATCCGTGGCGATTCAGCTTCGATCGCGTGACGGGCGACCTGTACATCGGCGACGTGGGACAAGGTGCGGTCGAGGAAATCGACTTCGTCGCGCGCGGCACGCCCGCGGGCCTCAACTTCGGTTGGCGCGTCATGGAGGGCAATCGAGTGCACGGGCCTGGGCGGCGGCGCGCCGTGCGGATCCGCCGCGTTCACGGCGCCGGCCGTGACGTACGATCATGAGCATGGCTGCTCGGTCACCGGCGGCTGTCGTGTATCGCGGCACGCGCCGTGCCCGTGCTGCAGGGCCGCTATCTGTACGGCGACTTTTGCTCCGGACGCATGTGGTCGACGAGCCGCGACCGCGACGGCGTGCTGGCAAACCGAGGTGCTGATCGACACCGGGCATCAGATCGGCACGTTCGGCGAGGACAGCGACGGCGAAGTGTACTGGTCCGACCTCGGCAGCGGCGAATATCTATCGTCTGGCGGCTTTGCCGTCGGCGCCGGTTGCCGTCGAGTACTTCAACGCGGCCCTCGGCCACTACTTCATTACGGCATTTCCCGAGGAGGCAGCGTCGCTCGATGCGGGTGCCTTGGGGGGCGCGTGGGCGCGCACCGGGTTTGCGTTTCCCGTGGCGCCGCCGGCCGACACGTCGGCGGTCGACGTGTGTCGTCTTTTCGGCACGCCGAACGTCGGGCCCAACACGCATTTCTACACCGGCAACGCGGCGGAGTGCGCGTCGCTTCGCGCGAATCCGCTGTGGATGTTCGAGGCGATGGCATTCCGCATCCGCATGCCGGTCAACGACGCGTGCCCGGCGCCACTGCGGCCGGTCTACCGGCTGTACAACAACCCGCCCACGCTCGCCGCGGTCAATCATCGCTTTACCGCCGACGGCGCCACGTATGCCGCCATGCGAGCGATGGGTTGGATCGGCGAGGGCGTTGCGTTCTGCGCGCCCTGAGTTGGGCGCGTTGTATCAATCGAGGCCGCCAAACCGTTCGTGAAAGTGCGGCGCCTCGTCAGGTAGCCGGCTCTCCGGAGTATCAAGGCTTTCGCGCAGGAAGAGCTCTGCTCTTCGATACGAACGCTTGTACAGCGTGCGGCAAAACTCGTAAGCGACGTATCCCGGCCAGTCCTCGGGTAGCAGTTCAATCGGCAACAAGGGATCGTGCAATGTCACGCGGCGAAAGTGGTGGATCAGCAGCGTGCGGAGCACGAATGCATCGTCCGTGGCCATGCCGCGCAACTCCCCCATCGCGGCGATCGGCTGGAATCGATTCAGGAACGACTGGTAACCCTTTGCCAGGCTTTCGAGGTCCCAGCAACGATGCACGAACTCGCGCTGGGAAACGGTGGACAGCTGCTCGAGGATTCGGCCCTGCAGCACGAAGACCTCTTCCTTCTTTGTCGAGGACAGGATCTCACGCAGCGTCGCGGCATTCGCCCTCGGATGCACGAAGATGGACGGGGCCATCGCGCCGAACCCTTCCCACGCCAGCTCCTGAATCTGATCCTTGCGTATGGCTGGATCGTTTCCCGCGATGGGAAACGAGACCAACGTCCAGCTACCGTCCCAGAACTGTTCCGGGGGCGCGTAGACACGTTTGTATGCATTGGTGAAGCGTCGCAGTCCCTGCGGCGTGAGCGCGTACGCGCTGAGGCGGCCCTGGCGCCGGGACACGAGCCATCCGTCGTGCTGCAACCGGTGCACGTTGGTACGCACGAGGCGGTGGTTGATCGCAAAAGGGACGAGCAACTTGATCAGTCCGGCAAGCATCACCGTGCCGCCGTGGGGCGTGATGCTGTCGCCGAGGATCGTCACGAGCAACGACTTGGATCGTGGCGGATCGGTCGCGAGAAGAGACTGCAGTCGCTGCCGAAGTACCGGTTGTTCGCCCATGGAAGGCTCTCGATGTGACACGGGTTCGTTAATGATACAGAATCATATCAATTGATGTTATATGAGTTACCAGAAGTGCCTCTGATCGCAGTGCATTAGCTCACGACGTGATACAGAAAATGTAAAAACTCGACAAGAACTGTATTGCATTTTCCACATCTCGATAGTACCGTTCGGCGTTCGCTGCCTACACGGAGCGTGCCAACGACGCCTCCCTCGAAGGAGGCGCCATCAAACGAGCGATGAGGAGGAGTCCACGATGACGTCGATTCGATACGGTCAGCGCAATCCGCTCAAAGTTCTCGCGACAGCGGTGATTGCACTCGGAACGCAGTGCGCTCATGCCGGTCCTGGCGACATCGCGAGCTGCACCAATCTCGCCAAGCTGGCGCTTGCCAATACGACGATCAACAGCGCTGTATACGTGGCGCCCGCGAGTACCGTGCCCGGCTACTGCGAGGTCAATGCGACGGTCGGTCCGCAGACAGACATCGTCGTCCGCATGCCTGACCTGTGGTACCAGCGGTATCTACAGCTCGGCGGCGGCGGATTCGACGGCAGCGTCCCGAACCTCGCCGCACCGCCGATGAACTTCAACAAAAATCCAGTCGCGCACGGTTTTGCCGTGGCGGGTTCGAATGGAGGGCACAGGGCCGCGTCGTTTCCCGGGGCATCGTTTGCCGTAGATCGCGGACTTTCGTTGAGTTATGCCTCGGGCAAGATTCACGACACGGATACGGTGGCGCGTGCTGCGATTGCCGCCTATTACGGGAAGGCGGCCAAGTATCGATACTTCGCAGGATGTTCCAACGGCGGGAAGAACGCGTCCGTAGCCGCTGCCGTGTTCGGCGATGACTACGACGGCATTGTCGCGGGCGACGGCGTTTACGGTCACAACGACGACAACGTGGGCGGTAGCGACATGTCCGGAATGACTGCGAAATGGGCCGCGAGCGCGCAAGCGACTAACGCCGTGCCCATATCCGCCGCAAAAGGCGCCGCGGTCTACCAAGCGCAGCTTGCCGCATGCGACGCTGCCGACGGCGTCGTGGACGGCATCGTCTCCAACCCCGAAGCGTGCCGCTTCAACCTGCTGTCGCTGGCATGCTCCGGCAACGGCGAGACGGCGTGCCTGACCGCGGCAGAGATCCAGACGATCGGTTCGCTGCGAAGCGATCTGAGGGATGCAAGCGGCCGCGTGATCGGAGCCAAGTGGGGACTCGGAGATCCTTCGCAGGCAAACGCCTCGTCCGTTGGGTTGGGCAGCGGCTTTCTTGCGCTTGCCTTTGGCGTGCCCAGTTTCGACATCAACAAGTTCGATCTCGCGCGGGACTTCGGAACGGTCAAGACCGTGCTCGATGGGGTCTATGGGATGAGCGGTAGCCTTTCCGGAATGGCGAAGTACTTGCAGAAGGGCAAGAAGCTCATTCTGTATCACGGGTGGGACGACATGACGGTTCAACCGTACATCAGTCCGCGCATCTACCATGCGCTTCAGGACACCGCAGGCTCTTCAGCCGCCAACGCGCGTCTCTACATGTTTCCCGGAATGGGACATTGCCGCGGTGGTGTGGGTCCCGATACCGCGGATCTCGTCGGCGCCATGGTGAACTGGGTCGAAGGCGGAACTCCACCCGACGACTCGCTCGTCGCGGCCAAATTGTCGGCCGCGGGCGCGGTTACGCTGACTCGACCGCTGTGCTCGTATCCCAAGGTCCCCGTGTTCGTCGGTGGTGACGTCAATGCGGCGAGCAGCTTTGCATGCGTCAACGCGAACTCGGCGATCGCGGAGGACGCGGGCAACTAACCCGATTTCCGAGTCGACGCGGCCGAAGTCTCTCTCGCTGACGCCGGCCGCGTCGCGTTTGCCTTGGGCATACCGAGGCTCCCGCACGCGGCCTAACCGACTGCGCTAGAATCCCACGCGCATGCCCTAGGAGGAAGTTCATGAATACCAGGATTTCGTTGACCGCGCTGGCGGCGGCGCTGGCGCTGACGTTCGCGCTGCCTGCTGTCGCCGACGTCACCATCGGCGTGACCATTTCAACGACCGGCCCTGCCGCGTCGCTCGGCATCCCGCAGAAGAACACGATCGAGCTCCTGCCCGCGTCGATCGCCGGCGAGAAGATCAACTGGGTCGTCCTCGACGACGCCTCCGACACGACCAAGGCGGTCACCAACGCGAAGAAGCTCGCCACCGAGGACAAGGTCGACGTGATCATCGGTTCGTCGACGACGCCCGCGTCGCTCGCGATGCGCGAAGTCGCGGTCGACACGCAGACGCCCATGATCTCGCTCGCCGCATCGGCGCAGATCATCAATCCCGCCGATCCCAAGACGAAGTGGATCTTCAAGACGCCGCAGAACGACGCCCTGATGGCGGACGCCGTCGCCGTGAGCATGAAGGCCAACGGCGTGAAGACCATGGGCTACATCGGCTTCGCCGACGCGTACGGCGATGGCTGGCTCGCCGAAATGAAGCGTTCCGCACAGACCGCGGGCATCAAGATCGTCGGCGAAGAGAAATACAACCGCGCCGATCCCTCGGTCACCGGCCAGGTCCTGAAGCTCATCAGCGCGAATCCCGAGGCCATCCTGATCGGCGCCGCCGGCACGCCGGGTGCGACGCCGCAGAAGGAGCTCGCGGCGCGCGGCTACAAGGGCAAGATCTACCAGACGCACGGGGTCGGCAACGCCGACTTCCTGCGCGTGGTCGGCAAGGACGGCAACGGCGCGATCCTGCCCATCGGCCCCATGCTCGTGTACGAGCAGCTGCCGGACAACAATCCGGTGAAGAAGACCTCCGCGGAATACGTCTCCAAGTACGAGCAGAAGTTCGGCGTGCGCGCGACGTTCGGCGGCCACTTGTACGACGCCTACCTGCTCCTCGCGCAGGCGATCCCGCAGGCGTTGAAGACGGCGAAGCCGGGCACGCCGCAATTCCGCGCCGCGCTGCGCGACGCGCTCGAGAATTCCAACGTGACGGGCGTGCACGGCGTGTTCGTGATGAACGCCAACGATCACAACGGCCTCGACAACCGCGCGCGCGTGATGATCTCGATCGACGACGGGAAGTGGAAGCTCGCGAAATAGTCGTTCGCGAGGCATGACGCATCGCGACCGCCGGGCGCCGCCCGGCGGTTTGCCATTGGGAGCCGCGTGGACGCCACTATCGCCGCATTGCTGACGCAGGACGGCGTCACGAACGGCGCCATCTATGCGCTGCTCGCGCTGGCGCTCGTCCTCGTGTTCACGGTAACGCGGGTGATCTTCGTGCCTTCGGGCGAATTCGTGGCGTGGGGCACGCTCACGCTCGCGGGATTGCAGCTCGGCAAGGCGCCCGGCATCGTGGGCCTCATCGTCGGCATGGCGGTGCTTGCCGGCTTGATGGAGACGTGGACGGCGGTGCGCGCGAACGACGCCCGGCGCATTCCGCGCGCGCTCGCCCTTTGGTCGGGCGTCCCGCTCGTCGTTGCCGCACTCGTGCACTTTCTTGCGCCGATGTCCCTGCCGCTGCTGGTCCAGGTCGTGCTCGCGCTCGCGGCCGTCACCGTGCTTGGTCCGCTGCTCTATCGCGTCGCGTATCAGCCGGTCGCAGAGGCGAGCGTCCTCGTGCTCTTGATCGTGTCGGTCGCGCTGCACTTCGCGATGCTCGGCCTCGGACTGTGGTTCTTCGGTGCCGAAGGGTCGCGGACCCCAGCATTCACGTCGGCCTCGTTCTCGATCGGCGCGGTGAACGTGAGCGTGCAAAGCCTTCTCGTGATCGGCACGAGCGTCGCGCTCATCGGAGCGCTTGCGCTGTTCTTCGGACGCACCCTGTACGGCAAGGCGTTGCGCGCCACGGCCGTCAATCGGGCGGGCGCGCGGTTGTGCGGCATCTCGCCGCCGTTCGCGGGCGCGCTGACATTCGCGCTCGCGGCGTTGATGTGCGCGTTCTGCGGCGTGCTGATCGGTCCGATCACGACCGTCTACTACGACTCGGGCTTTCTCATCAGCCTCAAGGGATTCGTCGGCGCGATCATCGGCGGGCTCGCGAGCTATCCGATGGCCGCCGCGGGCTCCCTGCTCGTGGGCTTGATCGAGTCGTTCTCGTCGTTCTGGGCGAGCGCGTTCAAGGAAGTGATCGTGTTCACGCTGATCATTCCGGTGCTGCTGTGGCGCAGCCTGACGACGCACCATCATGAAGATGAGGAGGAGTGAGATGTTCGGCCGCGCCGCACTGGTCGCATTCCTCGTCGTGCTCGCCGCGGTTCCACTCATCGCGCCGCAGTTCTACGTCACGCTCGGCAATTACATCGGCCTCTACAGCATGGTCGCGCTCGGTCTCGTGCTGCTCACCGGCGTCGCGGGCCAGACGTCGTTCGGGCAGGCGGCGTTCGTCGGCCTTGGCGCGTACACGTCGGCGTACCTCACCACGCGCTACGGCACGTCGCCGTGGCTCACGCTTGCGATCGGCATCGCGATCACGCTCCTGGTCGCGCTGTTCCTGGGCTTCATCACGCTGCGCATGAAGGGCCATTACCTGCCGCTCGCGACGATTGCGTGGGGCATCAGCCTTTACTACGTGTTCGGCAACCTCGAGATGCTCGGCGGGCACACGGGCATGACCGGCATCCCGGCGCTGTCGTTGTTCGGATTCGAGTTGAAGGACGAGCGCCGCTATTTCTACCTCATCTGGCTTCTCGTGCTCGCGGCGTTGTGGGCCACGCACAACATCCTCGACTCGCGGCCGG
Source organism: uncultured beta proteobacterium (assembly GCA_963707815.1). GTDB lineage: Bacteria > Pseudomonadota > Gammaproteobacteria > Burkholderiales > Casimicrobiaceae > VBCG01. Next base: position 78,487 of record CAVPRK010000007.1, on the reverse strand, counting down.
GGCGGGCGATCCGCGCGCTGCGCGGGGGGCTCGGCATGGTGGAAGCGTTCGGCGTCGACGCCGCGCGCTTGAAGATCGTCGCGTTCGTCTATGCCGCGCTGCTCGCCTGCATCTCGGGATGGCTGTACGCGCACCTGCAACGATTCGTAAACCCCACGCCGTTCGGCATCAACCAGGGCATCGAGTATCTCTTCATGGCGGTGGTCGGCGGCGCCGGCAGCGTGTGGGGCGCGGTGGTGGGCGCGACGCTGATCACGCTTTTGAAGCAGCTGCTTCAGGACATGCTGCCCGGGCTGCTCGGCCGGCAAGGCAACTTCGAGCTGGTCGTGTTCGGCATCCTGATGGTGCTGCTCCTGCAGTTCGCACGCGACGGCGTGTGGCCGTGGATCGCGCGCCTCATGCCGCGGCGGGCGCCGCCCCCGGTCCCCGAAGCGACGCCGCTGTCTGCCCGCGCGCGCACGCACGCGGACGGCCCGCTGCTGCGCGTTGCCAAAGCGCGCAAGCAGTTCGGCGGCCTCGTCGCAGTGCACGATCTTTCGTTCGAGATTCGCGAGGGCGAGATCCTCGGGCTCATCGGTCCCAATGGCGCCGGCAAGAGCACGACGTTCGCCTTGATATCGGGCGCGCTGCCGCTCACGTCGGGGGAAGTCTTGCTGAACGGCACGAGCATCGGCAGCCGTCCGCCGTACGAAATCGCGCAGCTCGGCATCGGGCGCACGTTCCAGCACGTGAAGCTCATCCCAGGCATGACCGTGCTCGACAACGTCGCGATCGGCGCGTACTTGCGCGGCACGAGCGGCGTCGCGCAGGCTGCTTTGCGGCTCGATCGCGCGGAAGAGGCGCGTACCAAGGCCGAGGCGGCGCGCGCGATCGCACGCGTGGGCCTCGGGGATCACATGTTCGACACGGCCGGCAGCCTTGCGCTCGGGCAGCAGCGCATCGTGGAGATCGCGCGCGCGCTCGCCGCCGATCCTGCGCTGCTGCTGCTCGACGAGCCTGCGGCGGGATTGCGCTACCTCGAAAAGCAGGAGCTCGCCCGCCTGCTGCGCGCGCTCAAGGCCGAGGGTATGACGATCCTGCTCGTCGAGCACGACATGGACTTCGTGATGGGACTCACCGACCGGCTGGTCGTGATGGACTTCGGCGAGAAACTGGCCGAAGGCGTGCCTGCGGAGATCCAGCGCAATCCGGCAGTGCGCGAGGCCTATCTCGGAGGAGTCGCATGAGTTTGATCGAGCTCCGCGACGTCTGCGTCTCCTACGGCAAAGTCGAGGCCGTGCACCATGTGTCGCTCGAAGTGGCGGAAGGCAGCATCGTCACCGTCATCGGACCGAACGGCGCAGGCAAGACGACGCTTCTCGGTGCGATCATGGGCACGCTGCCTTCGCGCGGCTCCGTCACTTACGCAGGACGCGTGATCGATCGCCTGACGGTCGAGCAGCGCGTCGCGGAAGGGCTCGTGCTCGTGCCGGAGAAACGCGAGCTGTTCGGATCGATGAAAGTCGAGGACAACCTGACGCTCGGCGCGTTTGCGCGCCTTCGGCGGGATCGCGATGCGCTGCGCACGCTCGACGACGTGTACTCGCGCTTTCCGCGCCTGCGCGAGCGTCGCGGGCAGGAAGCGGGCACGCTGTCGGGCGGGGAGCGGCAGATGCTGGCGCTCGGACGGGCGCTGATGGCGAAGCCGCGTCTCCTTATGCTCGACGAGCCGTCGTTGGGACTTGCGCCGCTCATCGTGCGCGAGATATTCGCGATCGTGTCCGAGCTCAAGGCGGCCGGGGTTTCGATCCTGCTCATCGAGCAGAATGCGCGGGCCGCGCTGCAGGTCTCGGACTACGGTTACGTGCTCGAGACGGGCGAATGCGTCGTGGAAGGGCCGAGCCGTGACCTGGCCTCTAATCCGCGGGTGGCAGCCACTTATCTGGGCGCCGCCCTCGCCCAAGTTTGAAATCGGCCATTTCGGCCCCAGAATAGAGGCTTATGGGCCCCACGCTCGCTGCGCTCGCTGCCCCCCGAGGGGGCACAATTCGCGCTCGGGGCGGCCCTTCGCGCGAATGACGTCTTGAAAGTCCCCCAAGTGAACGACCTGTCCGTTCCCCCGATTGCCGAAACCGTCCTCGCCGACGCCGAGCACCTGCTGCTGGCGCCGTCGGGTCTCGACCAGAAAGCGCTGTCGAGTGTCCTGGCCGACATCCACACGCATGACATCGACTTCGCCGATCTCTACTTCCAGCACGCACGCTTCGAGGGCTGGAGTCTCGAGGAAGGCATCGTCAAGTCGGGCACGTTCAACATCGATCGCGGTGTCGGCGTGCGCGCGGTGTCCGGCGATCGCCAGGCTTATGCCTACTCGGACGACATTTCGCTGACGGCGCTCACCGAGGCCGCACATGCCGTGCGCGCGATCGCGCGGCAAGGACAGACCGTCTCCGCGCCGCTCGGGCAGCGCGGGCGCGCACGCGAGCTCTACTCGTCGATCGATCCGGTCGGCACGCTGGGCGAAGCCGACAAGGTGGCGATCCTCGAGCGCATGGAGCGCATCGCCCGCGATCGCGACCCGCGCGTCACGCACGTGATGGCGTCGCTCGCCGGCGAGCACGAGACCATCCTGATCGCGCGCAGCGACGGACTCGTCGTCTCGGACGTGCGGCCGCTGGTGCGCATGTCGATCACCGTCATCGTCGAAGAGAACGGCCGGCGCGAGCAAGGCTACTCGGGCGGCGGCGGACGCTTCGACTATGCGTACTTCAGTGACGAGATCCTCACGCGCTACGCGCACGAAGCCGTGGCGCAGGCGCTGCTCAATCTCTCCGCGCGCGAGGCGCCGGCAGGCAACATGACGGTCGTGCTCGGCAACGGCTGGCCGGGCATCCTCCTGCACGAAGCGATCGGCCACGGTCTCGAGGGCGATTTCAACCGCAAGGGCACGAGCGCGTTCTCGGGCCGTGTCGGCAAGCGCGTCGCGTCGAAGGGCGTCACCGTCGTCGACGACGGCACGCTCCTGGAGCGTCGCGGCTCGCTCAACATCGACGACGAAGGCAACGCGACGCAGCGCACGGTGCTGATCGAGGACGGTATCCTGCAGGGCTACATGCAGGATCGCGTCAACTCGTCGCTCATGAAGTCGGCAATCACCGGCAACGGCCGCCGCGAATCGTTCGCGCACCTGCCGATGCCGCGCATGACGAACACGATCATGCTGCCCGGCGAGCGCGATCCCGCGGAGATCATCGCGTCGGTGAAGAACGGCTTGTACGCGGCCAACTTCGGCGGCGGCCAGGTCGACATCACGAGCGGCAAGTTCGTGTTCTCCGCGGCGGAAGCGTGGATGATCGAGGACGGCAAGCTCACGTACCCGGTAAAGGGCGCGACGCTCATCGGCAACGGGCCCGACGTGCTGACCAAGGTGTCGATGGTCGGCAACGACCTGGAACTCGACTCCGGCGTGGGTACGTGCGGCAAGGACGGCCAGAGCGTGCCGGTCGGCGTTGGCCAGCCGACATTGAGGATCGACGGCATCACCGTCGGCGGATCCGCAACTTAGCTTGCAGGTCGGGCTTCAGCCCGGCGCGATATCCCGTCGGGCTGAAGCCCGACCTACAGACGACGGGATGCGCTAGTGGAGTGGCCCGGTGGGCTGCGGCATCACGACTGCCGTCACCGGCGACGCATGATGGCAAACCAGTCGCCATCCCGACGGCGTGCGCATGAAGATGTTGGTGGCCGCTGCGGCGCCACGCGCGGTGCCGTCGGCCGAGTAGACGTGCTCGATGACCGATTGCATCGCAAGGCCGACCGTCTCGATCATCACCGCGTGCTCCAGTCGGAACGAGAGCTTGGTCTCGCCGGCGAAAATCTGCTCCCACGTCGCGCGCACCGCGTCGAACCCGACGACGCGCGCGCCGCCCGGGTGCACGCACACGATGTCCTCGTCGTCGGCCCAGGTCACCATCATCGCGTCGATGTCGTGCGCCTCGAACGCCTGGTAGAACGCGGCGGCGGCGTCCTGAGGCGACGTGTAGATCGCGGTCGTGCGTGCCTTCGGCATATGTTGTAGGTCGGGCTTCAGCCCGACGCGATGTCGCGTATCAGTATCGGCGAAGCTGCGGCGGAATGTACGCCGGCAACGCGGTCCGCGCGAGATTGTAGACGATCGGCGGCTTCAACTCCCGCATGCACTTGAAGTGACCGAGCGGGCATTCGCGCTTGAAGCAGGGGCTGCACACGATGTCGATCTTCGCGATCTGCGCGGTGGGCGACAGGGGCGGCGTGTAGGCGGGCGACGATGAGCCGAAGAGCGCCACCAGCGGCACACCCACGGCCGCGGCCGCGTGCATCAATCCCGAGTCGTTCGATACGACGAGCGACGCCGACGACAGTATGTCGATCGCGGTCCCGAGGTCGGTGCGGCCCGTCAGGTCGCGCACCTTGTGGAGGTTCTCGCCAAGCGAGTTCAGCACGGCATCGGCGGCCATCTTGTCGTTCGGCGAGCCGACGATCCACACCTGCAGGCCGTCGCGCAGCAGCAGCGCCGCGAGCTCGGCAAACTGGTTGGGCGGCCAGCGCTTGGCCGGGCCATATTCCGCGCCCGGGCAGAGAATCACCACGGGCCGGTCGGTCTTGAGCCGCAGCGCGCGCATCGCGTCCGCGCGATTCCTGGCGTCCGGCACGAGACCGGGCGAGGGCGGCATCGGCACCAGCGTGCCGCGCGGCACGGCGAGCGCCGCGAAACGGTCGACGAGCCTAGGGCAACATCTTCCGGTCGAGCTTCCGCGCGTCCGTCAAGAGGCCCCATCGCCCTTCACCGCGGTAGCCCACGCGCTTGGGAATGCGCGCGAGATACGGCACGAGCGCGGACTTCCAGGAGTTGGGCAGCACGAACGCATGCGTATAGCCCTCGCCGCGCAGCTCCATCGCGAGGCGCTTGCGCTCGCGAAGGTCGAGCTTGCCGTGCAGGAACGGCGTCTCGATGATGCGGCGAATGCCGCGTATGCGCGCGTACACCGGCGCGCACCACGGCGTGACCAGCACGTCCACGATGGGATCTTCGAAGGGGTCGCGCAGGAGCGCGACGAGGGGCTCCGACAGGATCGCGTCGCCGACCCAGCTCGGGGCGACGATCAGGATGCGTTCCACGCTAGCGCTGCACGTTCTCGGTCATGCGTTGAGAATACGCGCAATCCCGGGTGCACGCGTGCACGCTCGTCGTTCGCAGCGCGGGGCCCCTAATGCCCGCCGGGTACCGGACCTCCGCGCAGCACGTACACCGTGCTGCAGTATGGGCATTTCGCTTCGCCTTGGTCCGCGATGTCGAGGAAGACGCGCGGGTGCGACGACCATAGCGGCATCGCCGGGTTCGGGCAGAACACCGGCAAGTCCTTCGGCGTGACGACGACGGGTGCGGTCTTGGCTTCGCTCATTGGATGCTCGTCACGCGACCTTGGTGAGCCAGTGCTTCTTCTCTGGAACGCGGCCGTTGACCGCCTCGAAGAAGAGCGCCTGCAGGCGCGCGGTCATCGGGCCGCGCGCACCGCTTCCGATCGTGCGGTTGTCGAGCTCGCGGATCGGCGTCACCTCGGCTGCCGTGCCGGTGAAGAAGGCTTCGTCGGCGATGTACACCTCGTCGCGCGTGATGCGGCGCTCCTGCACCGGAATGCCGAGCTCGCGCGCGAACGTGATGATGCAGTCGCGCGTGATGCCGTTGAGCGCGCCGCTGCCGAGATCGGGTGTCGCCAACACGCCGTCGCGGACGATGAACACATTCTCGCCCGACCCCTGGCACACGAACCCTTGCGGGTCGAGCAGCATCGCCTCCTCGTAGCCGTCGTGCAGCGCCTCCTGGTTGGAGAGGATCGACACGGTGTAGTTGCCGACGGCCTTGGCGTTGCACATCGTGATGTTGGGGTGATGGTGCGTGAACGACGAGGTCTTCACGCGGATGCCGCGCTCGATCGCCTCGGCGCCGAGATACGCGCCCCACGGCCACACGCCGATGGCGACCAGCACGGGGTTCGACTTGGCGGCGACGCCGAGCGCATGCGACCCGTAGAAGACGAGCGGGCGGATATAGCACGACTCGAGTTTGTTGCGCGCAACGCACGCGATCTGCGCCGCGTCGATCTCTTCCCGCGTGAACGGGATCTGCATCCCGTAGATGTGCGCCGAGTTGAAGAGGCGCTTGGTATGGTCGTGCAAGCGGAAGATCGCGGGACCGTCGACCGTCTTGTAGCAGCGGACGCCTTCGAATACGCCCATTCCGTAGTGAAGCGTATGGGTCAGGACGTGAGTGGTCGCCTCCCGCCACGGCACCATCTTGCCGTCGTACCAGATCCACCCGTCGCGGTCTGCCATCGACATGACGTCACTCCTTGCGGCAAAGGTGCTGATTTTAGCCGATCCGCCTGCGTTGCCAGCCGTTTCCGCGCGAAGCGCGGGGCGAGCGGGGCGACGCGGACTTCGCAGATAGGTCAAGTACATTGACCTTGTTTCACGGCATTCTCGACCGCTCCCGGATAAATGTCAACCACCTTGACCTATTGCGACTTGGGGAGCAGCGCCAGGAGATAGGTCTCGTTGCCGACGCCGGTCACTCGACCGGCGACTCTGTTCGACGCAAGGTCGAGCATCCACACGACCCCGCTGCCCGGCTGGCCGCGCGCCGCACCGGTGATCGCCGCGTAGCGGCCGTCGGGCGTGATCGCGATCCCGCGCGGGCGAGACGGCCCGCCGCTCGGCGTCGAGAGGGGTATGCGCGCGATCTCCGCGCCAAGCTCGCCCGCGATCGCTCTTCTTCACGTCGACGATCGACAGGTTGTTGCTGCGGAAATTGCTCACGAGCAGGCGCGATCCGTCCGGCGTGAACGCGAGCGCGAAAGGCCGTGTCTGCGCGCTCGGGTTGTTGGAGCCGACGAGGACACGCGCGAGCTCGGCATCCTTCGCACCTGCGGCCGACTTCTCGACGTCGAGGATCGAGATCGAATTGCCCTCGATCCCGGTGCGCGCGCTCTCGCGGTTGGCCGTGGCGACGAGCGTCCCGTCCGGACTCAGCGCCATGCCCCAGGGTCCGACGCCGGTCGGTATTCGCGCGAGCTCTGCGCTCGCGTCTCCCGCGATCGCCTTGGCCACGTCGATCACCGACACGTCGTCGGTCCCACCGTTGGCGGTGAACAGGAGACCGCCGAGCTTCGGCGCGATGAGAATGGCGTTCGAGTCGGGGAAGCATCCGAATGTCGCATGCGGCATGTCGCGCGGAATCGGATTGGGAGGGCATGCGAATCCGGGCTTGCCGTAGGCCTGCGTCACGTTGCCCACGACCTTGCGCGTCGCAAGATCGATCACCGCGATCGTGCGCCCGCCATCCTCCAGCCCTTCGCCTTCCGCGTTCGACACGAACGCGTGCTTGCCGTCGGCCGTGGCGGCGATGCCGACAGGACCGAAGCCGCCGGTCGGCACCACCGCCTCGACGGCTTTCAACGTTCCCGCGTTTGCCGGGTCGAGCGCTCGCGCCACGTTCAAGATCGTGAACGTGCCGGGATGGCCATGCTGGAACTTCTGCGCCGCTTCCTGCGTTACCGAGCCCGAATGATTGACCACGAACGCGAGGCGCCGGTCCGGCGAGAGAACGACGTTCACCGGTTGTCCGCCAGCGGGCGTGTCCGCGACACCGGTGCCCTTGGCGTCGATGTCGGGCGTGACGCGCACGCGGTTGACGATCGCATTTGGCGTACCGTCGTTTGCGGGCAGCAACGCCTTGTCGACGTCGATGACGATGACGCTGTTGTCCCAGCGGCCGCTCACGAGCAGCATTTCGCCGGCGGCAAAGGCCGTTGCAGCGGTCGACAGGCAGAGGATGAAGGCGAACAGAAGACGCCGCATGGTTCTTGCTCCGTGGACACTTGGGGCGAAGGCACATCCTAGTCCACCTGTCACCGGGCGCCAACTTGCGGCCGCGACCGCGCACCGCGCACAATAGGTCAAGTGGCTTGACCCATAGGAGGTGCGATGCAGGACGTCCAACGCAGGCTTGCGCTCGATGCCGCCGTCGAGCTCAGCCACTTTGCCTACCGCGCGATGACGGCGCGGCCGGACGCGCTCCTTGCGGCGCGCGGGCTGTCGCGGGTGCACCATCGCATCCTGCATTTCGTCGTGCGGCTGGCCAAGCCCTCCGTCGGCGACCTGCGGCGCACGCTCGGCGTCAGCAAGCAGGCGCTGTCCGGCCCGCTGCGCGATCTTTACGCGCAGAAGCTCATCACGTATGCGCGCGCAGCCGACGACGCGCGCGTCAAGCACCTGTCGTTGACCCCGGAGGGCCGCAAGCTGGAAGGGCGCCTCGCCGCGCTGCAGCGCGCGCAATTCGCGGCTGTCTTCGAGGCGGAAGGAGCCGAGGCCGAGGCGGCGTGGCGCGCGATCATGCGCCGGCTCGGCGCGACCGAGATCGCGCAGCGCAGGTTTCGAGATCGCTGACCAGCCGCTCACTTGATCGGCGGGGCGACCGCTTCCTTGTCGTAACCCATCACGCAATCCGTGAAGTCGGACGTGCCGCGCGTGAAGCCGCGTGCGTCGCACAGCTTCTCCCAGGACGCGATCCGCTCCTTGCGAAGCGTCGCTTGCGAGGGATCGGCCGAGCTCGCGCAGCTTGCGAGCGCGAGCGCGGCGGCCAGCGTCGCGGCGAGCCTTGAATATCGTTCTATCGCCATGCGCCTCCGAACACGTGGGTCCACAGCGCGGCGACGGCGGCTCGCCGCGCGGCATGCTCTTCCGGATCGACGCGCGCGTGCGGCGCGCCGGTGAGACGCACCTTGTGCTGCAGGCTGCGATAGTCGCGATAGGCATCCGCGACTTCGCGGGCGAGCGACGCCGGCACGAGGTCGAGCTCGCCTGCCATGTGCAGCAGGGCGATGTTGCCGAGGTTGCGCGTCAGCGACTCGTGGCGGTGCGCGTGCCCGAGCACGAGGCATTGCACCGTGAACTCGATGTCGACCATGCCGCCCTGGTCGTGCTTGATGTCGAAGAGCGCGGTCGTGTTCGGGTGACCCGCGTGCATCTTCTTGCGCATCGCGACGACTTCCCCGATCAGGACCGACGGGTCGCGCGCCATCGTGAGGATCGCGAATCGCGCCGCTTCGAACGCGTCCCCAACGTCCGTGTCGCCCGCGACGTAGCGCGCACGCGTCAGGGCCTGGTGCTCCCACAGCCAGGCCTGCTCGCGCTGGTAGCGGACGAAGCCGCGCAGGCTCGACGCGAGCAGTCCCTTGGCGCCGTCGGGGCGCAATCGCAAATCGGTGTCGTAGAGCGGGCCCGCCGAAGTGGTGCTGGTGAGCCAGGTATTGAGCCGCTGCGCAAGCCGCGTGTACTGGTGTTCGCGCGCGTGAGGATCGGGGTCGTCCTCGGGGATGTCGAACAGGAACACGAGATCGAGATCCGAGACGTATCCCAGCTCCTTTCCGCCGAGCTTGCCGTAGCCGATGATCGAGAAGCGCGGCTTGGGCACGTCGGCGCCCGCGAAATTGCGCCAGCAAGCCGTGAGCGCGGCGTCCAGGACGGCGTCCGCGAGTGCGGACAAGTGATCGGCCAGCCGCTCGAGGGTGAGCCGTCCGGACAAATCCTGCACGAGCAGCCGGAACGTCTGCGCGTGCCGGAAATGGCGGAGCACGTCCATCTGATGCTCGGCGTCGTCCGGACGCTGCGCGAGAAGGCGCGCGAGCTCGGTTCGCCACTGCGCCCAATCGGGCTCGGCCATGAGCGCGGTCGCGTCGAGCAATTCGTCGAGCAGGAGCGGATGCCGCGTGAGGTAATCGGCGCCCCAGGCGGACGCGCTCATCAGGTTCGCGATTCGCGGCAGGAGCGGCGGGTGCTCGATGACGAGCGCGAGATACGCGCTGCGACGCGCGACCGTCTCGAACAGGGCCACGAGGCGCTCGAACACGGCCTGCGGGCCGGACAGACCCGGGTGCGCAAGCGCCACCGCCAGGATCTGCGGCATCAGGGCGTCGAAGCGCTGGCGCGAGGCGGCCGGCAGCTCGCGATAGCGGCCGGAGTTGCTCACGCGTCCGAGGATTGTCAGCACGGCACTCGCATCGTCGTAGCCCGCGTCCTCCAGCTTCGCACGGTTCTCCTCGTCGTCCTCGGGCCGTTCCCAGACCGGCGCAAAGCGGCCGCGCGACTCTTCGCCGGCCGGCCCGGCGTCGCCGAACGTCTGCGCGAACGTGATCGAGACGATGTCGCGGTGATGCCGCAGCGCGCGATCGAAGTCCTCAGGCCCGAGGTCCATTGACGCGGCGAGCGCCGAGCGCTCGGCGACGTCGTCGGGGAGCTCGTGCGTCTGCGCGTCGTCGCGATACTGCAGCCGGTGCTCGACGTTGCGCAGGAACACATACGCATCGCGCAGCGACGACAGCGGACGACGACGGCAGGAGCCCGCGCTCGTCGAGGATCGCGAGCGCCGGCAGCGTGCCGCGCACGCGAAGCTCGGGCTCGCGGCCGCCGCGCACGATCTGCAGCGCCTGCGCGATGAACTCGATCTCGCGGATGCCGCCTTCGCCGATCTTCACGTTGGACAGCGCGTCGCGCCGCGCGCCCTGCTCGCGGATCTGGCGATGGACGTCGCGCAGGCCCTCGTACGCGTCGTAGTCGAGGTACTTGCGGAACACGAACGGCGTCACGAGCGCCATGAGCTCGTCGTGACGCGTGCCGGTGATCGCGCGCGCCTTGAGCCAGGCGTAGCGCTCCCAGGCCCGGCCCTGCGTCACGAGGTAGTGCTCGAGGCCGGCGAACGAGGTCGTCAGCGCGTGCGCTCTCGCTGTACGGGCGAAGCCGCATGTCGACGCGGAAGACGTACCCGTCGGCGGTGACGTCGTTGAGCGCCGATGACGATGCGCCGGCCGAGCTTGTCGAAGTACTCGCGATTGGCGATGACGCGCGGGCCCGCGGTCTCGCCTTCCTCGGGATACACGAAGACGAGGTCGATGTCGGAGGACACGTTGAGCTCGCGGCCGCCGAGCTTGCCCATGCCGATGACGATGAGCTCCTGCGGCGTGCCGCTTTCGTCGCCGATCGGCGTCCCATGAATGGCGTCGAGCTGCCGCGGCATGTACGCGCACCGTCTCGCGCAGCGCCAGGTCGGCGAGCGTGGTGATCGCGCCGCAGACTTCGGTCAGGGGCGCCCGGCCGACGAGATCGCGCAGCATCGTGTGAACGAACACGCGCCGTGCGCAGCCGGCGCAAGCGTGCGCCGAGCGCTGCTTCATCGTCATCGAAGATCGCGCTGCGGCCACGCGAAGGGCGCGTCGAGCGTTGCGATCACTTCCTCGCGCAGCCCGGGATCGGCCGTGAACGCGCGCGCCGCGTAATGGCTGAAAGACAGGGCTTGTGGCAGATCCATGCTTGGGACGGTTTCGGGCGGCGCGCGTTGCTCTGGGCTAGAATGCCTGCGGAGGGGTCCGACATTATGCCGAGTCGGGCCACAGCCTTTTGGCCCCACTGCTCGCCGTCCGCCTGCTGCGCATCGCCGGCACCGTCATCGTCACGGCGGTGGTGGTGTTCTCTCGCTGCTCCTGGCGATCCGCTACCTCGTGTTTCCCGCGCCTCGACGATTATCGCGATCGCATCGCGGGCGTGCTCACGCGCGATCTCGGACAGCCGGTCTCGATCGACGGCATCACCGGCGGCATGGGACGGCTGGAATCCGCGGCTGTCGATCCGGGATTCGCGATCCGCGACAGGCGAAGCCCGAGGGCCCCCCGGTCCTCCTGCTGCCGCAGGTCGACGCCACGGTCGCGTGGACCTCGCTCGTCGCGCTCAAGCTGCGCCTGCGCGAGCTGTCGATCGATCGCCCGCAGCTTGCGATTCGCCGCGACGAGTCGGGCCGCTTCCACGTCGCGGGCTTCGAGATCGATACCGAGACGCAGCACGACGACCCCGCATCACGGACTGGGTCCTGCGCCAGCGTGAGATCGTCGTGCGCGACGCGCTCGTGATCGTGGAACGACGAGCTGCGCGGCGCGCCGCAGCTCGTGCTCGACCACGTCATGTTCAGGCTCGAGCAATCGTTCGGCCGCATCCGCTTCGGCGCTCACCGGCTCGCCACCGGCGCAGCTCGCGTCGCCGATCGAGCTGCGCGGCGAAGTCAGCGCGGCCTCGCTGCGCTCGTTGCGACGAAACGCAGGGCCGCTTCTACGTGCGCCTCGACTACGCCGACGTCGCGCTGTGGCGCGAGTGGTTCCCGGTGCTGAAGCCCGTCGAGAGCGGCGAGGGCGCGGTGCGCGTGTGGTTCGACGTGGCCGGCGGCAAGGCGACCAACGTCGTCGCCGATCTCGAGCTCACCGGTGCGCGCATGCGCGTGCGGCCGAACCTGCCGCTGCTCGATCTCGTGTTCGTCGCGGCCATGTCACCTGGAAGCACGACAACGGCAAGACGACCTTCACCGCGCGCGACCTCACCTTCCGGACGCAGCAACGGGCAGGAGCTCGCGCCGGTCGCGCTGTCCGTCTCCATGAACGAAGGAAGCGACGGCGCGGTCACCGGCGGCCAGCTCGAGTTCGACCGCCTCGAGGTCGCGCCGCTGTCGGCACTTGCCGAGCATCTGCCGCTTGCCCGGAGCGTTGGCGGCGCGATCTCGCCGCCCTCGCGCTGCGCGGCAGCGTGAGCGGAGGCAAGCTACGCGTGGACCGGCCCGCCCGAGGCGCCGGTCAAGTTCCAGGCCAGCGGCGCGTTCACGCGCTTCGGCATCGCCGCGAGCGCGGCGCTTGCCCGGGGCTGCCAGCGTGTCCGGCAACTTCACGTTCGACGAAGCGCGCGGCGACTTGAAGCTCGACAGCCGCGACATGCGCGTCTCGCTGCCGCGGGTGTTCGCCGACAGAGCTCGATGTTCGACCAACGCTTCCGGACGCGTCGGCTGGACGCGCGAGGACGACGAGCCTGCGCGTCGCGGTCGACGACGTTCGCTTCGTCACGCCGCACACGTCGGGCACCGCGAGCGGGAGCTGGAAGTCGCGCGAGCGCGGGCCCGGGCCTCATCGATCTGCGAGCGCAGCTCGCGCGCGGCGACGCCCAGCATATCTACCGGTATCTTCCGCTGACGCTCGAGCGACGGCTTGCGCGACTGGCTGCGTACCGCGATCAAGCAAGGCGTGGCGACGGACATCCGCATGGCGCTGTCGGGCGATCTTTCCGACTTTCCGTTCACCGATGCGAAGAAAGGTCAGTTCCTCGTCACGTTCAAGGCGGGCGACGCCACGCTCGACTACGCCGACGGTTGGCCCGGGGTGACCGACATCGACGGCGACGTGCGATTCGAAGGTCCCGGCATGGCGATCAACGCCAGGAGCGCCCGCATCCTGGGCGTCAGCGTGGGACCGGTGAAGGTCGACATTCCGAATCTCGGCGCGCCAACACCCCGCGCTCACCATTGTCGGCGACGCCGCGGGAGCCACTTCCGACTTCCTCCGCTTCGTGGACAAGAGTCCCATCGGAGAGTGGATCGGCCACTTTTCCGAGGGTGCGCACGCCACCGGCAACGGCAAGCTCGCGCTCAAGCTCACGCTTGCCGCTCGGCAACCCCGAGGGTGCCAAGGTGAGCGGCGACTACGAATTCATCGCCAACGCCGTCCGCCTGCCCGCGGTGCCGGCGCTCACGGAGGTGAACGGCCATCTCGAGTTCGCCGAGGGAGGCACGCATTCGCGCGATCTGACGGCGGAAGTGTTCGGCGGCCTCGCGAAAATCGCCGTGTCGGCGCAGGAGGGCGGCGTGCGCGTCATTGCGAGCGGCAGCGCGAACCTCGCGACGGTCGCAAGCGAGCTCGACCTGCCGATGCGCAACCGCATCTCGGGCGTCACCGACTGGCAGCTCGCCGCGCAATCGCGCGCCACGCTGTCGAGCTTTGTGATCGAGTCGAGCCTCAAGGGCGCCAACCTCGAGTTCCCGGCGCCGATCGGCAAGCTGCCCGCGGAGGCGACTCCGATTCGCATTGAGCGGCGCGAGTCGACCGGCAAGGGCCTCGAGGATACGCTGACGATCGACTACCGCGGCAACCTGCGCCTGATCGCGCATCGCGACCTCACCAAAGGGGCGGGCAGCGTCGACCGGGCGCTCCTGCTCCTCGGCGGCGCGATGGCGCGCGGCGGTGCGGCCGATCGTCCGGGACTCTGGGTGCGCGGCAACATCGCGGACTTCGACGTCGACGAGTGGCTCGCGCTTTATGCGAAAGAATCGGCCAAGGCACCGCCGGCGACGGGCAAGGCGAGCGCGCCGGAGCTCAACGGCGTGGACATCCAGGCAGGGCGCCTGGACGTATTCGGGCGCGTGCTGCACGACCTCAAGGTCGACGCAACGCGCGCGGACGGCGAGTGGCGCCTGAGCATCGCCGGCCGCGAGCTCGAGGGAACCGCGACGTGGCGCGGTCCCGCACCCAACCTGCCCAATGGCCGCGTCACGGCGCGCCTGTCGCGCTTCGTGCCCCCTGGACCCGACGAGCTGCAGCCCGTGCGCAGCGAGATCGATGCGAACGAGAAACAGAAGAACACCTGGCCCGAGCTCGACATCGTGGCCAGCTCGTTCATCACGCGCAGCGGCCACGACGTCGGCGCGTTCGAGCTCGTCGCGCAACCCGTCGGGCCAGACTGGCGCATCGGCAAGCTGTCGCTCGTCAACCCTGCCGGGCGCTTCGACGGCAACGGCTGGTGGCGCATCGGGCGCGAGAGGCAGACGACCGAGCTCGAAGTGCAGCTCACGACCGAGGACGCCGGCGCGTATCTCGACCGCCTCGGCTTTCCCGTGGCCGTGCGCAACGCGCCAACCAACATCGCCGGCAGCCTCATGTGGATGGGCGCGCCCAACGACTTCGACTATCCGTCGCTCGGCGGCAAGCTCACGCTTCGCACGGGACCCGGCCAGTTCACCAAGATCGATCCGGGCATCGGCAAGCTTCTCGGTGTCCTGTCGCTGCAGGCGCTGCCCCGGCGCATCACGCTCGACTTCCGCGACGTATTCAGCGAAGGCTTCGCGTTCGACGACATCCACGGCGACTTTCGCATCGACAAGGGACAGATGCGGACGGACAACCTGGCACTCGAAGGACCTGCCGCGAAGGTCACGCTCACCGGCAACATCGATCTCGCCCAGGAGACGCAGCAGCTCGACGTACGCGTCAAGCCGGCGCTCTCTTCCACATTCGCGGCGGGCGCGGCCGTGCTGTTTCTCGCCAATCCCATCGTCGGCGCGGCGGTGGGCGCGGGCACGCTTCTGGCGCAGAAGCTGATGAACGATCCCCTCGACCAGATCTTCAGCTACGACTATCGCGTGACGGGCTCGTGGTCCGACCCGCAGGTCGCACGCGTCGACCGGAAGCTCGTCTCGACGAGCCCGCCCGCGCCGCGCTGACAGTTGGCGTCAGGCCGACGGCGGGCGCCAGGTTGGCTTCTGGAAGTGCACCGTCGACTCGTGCGCCCACGCCGCGTCAAGGTACAGCATGACTTGCGGTCGCACTGGGACGTCGCGCAGGTCCTCGCGCGCGAAGTAGCGCGTCTCGAGCGTCTCCTCGCCATCGGGTCGCAAGGTTCCGCCGGCGACATCGGCCACGAACACGGTCGTCACAAACGCCATCTTGTCGCCGTTCGCATACGTTGCGGAGCAGACCGGGCCGCCGAACACGCCGACGATGCGTTGCGGGACGACGTGCAACCCGGTCTCTTCCCACGCTTCCCGGACCGCGGCATCGGCAGGAAGCTCGTACGGCTCGATCATGCCGCCCGGGGTCGTCCACACGTTGCCCTCGACGTGCCGCACCAGCAGCACGCGATCGCGATGATCGAACACGATCACGGAGACAGTCGGGATTTCGAGCACTTCGGTACCGATCCGCTCGCGCAAGCCGCGGATGTAATCGGACATCGGCATCGCATCACACTCCCAGATAAGCCCCGCCGTTGACGTGCAGCGTCTGGCCTGTTGTGAAGCGGGCACCCGGACCGGCGAGCCACACGACCGCGCTAGCGATCTCCTCCACGGTACCGCGCCGCCCGACGAGTGTGGCGTGAGCGGCGTGATGCGCGGGACCGGCGCTCGCGCTCGCCGCGTGGCGCACGGTGTCGACGAGCCCCGGCGAGACGCAGTTCACCGTGATGCCGAATGGCGCGAGCTCGTGGGCGAGTGCGCGCGTGAGACCGCCGATGGCCGCCTTGGCGGTCACCACGTGCGCGCGATGCGCGGCGCCCGTCGCCGCGGTCATGCCGCCGATGTTGACGACGCTGCCGCCGCGCGCCTGCAAGGCGGGCAGCGCCGCCTGCGTGCAGTGGAATGCGCCGTCGACGCAGACCGACTGCGCCACGCGCCACGTATCGAACGACATGTCGCCGAACGCGGCTTCCTGGCGGATCGCTGCGTTGTTGACAAGGAGGTCGATGCGCCCGTGGCGCGCGAGCACGGCGGCGACCATCGCGTCGACCTGCGCGCGATCGGTGACGTCGGCAACGCACAGCATGGCCTCGCCGCGCTGTGCCGCGATGGCCGCGACGACCGCATCGCCCTCGTCGCGGCTCGCACGCACGTTCACTGCGACACGCGCACCTGCGTCCGCGAGTGCGAGGGCGATCGCGCGGCCGATGTTGCGGCCCGCGCCGGTCACCACCGCCACCTGTCCTGCGAGGGGAGTCGAGTTCATGGATGTCACGCGCGGAGCGCGCGCAGGTCGATCGTGGAGGCGCTCCCGAGGTCGCGCAACACAGCGAGCGCCGCGTGCGTCGTCTCGTCGGTCCAGCCGCCGTACGCGCAGTTCGCGCGAAACTTCGCCTCGAGGGCATCGGTGCTCATGGGCGCATCCTTTCCACCGCGAAAGAAGTCCTGAGAAGCTTCGCGGACCTCGCCGCTGCGAAGGGTAACGCGCACGTGGCCGGTGAAGCGCGCAGGGTAGGGATTGCCGGGATCCACCACGTAGCTCACTTTCCCGGCGAGCGCACGGACGGCAGGGTCGTGCACGACCGCCTCCTCGTATTCGGCGAGCCCCGCATCTCCGCGCACCATACCGACCGCGACGGCATAGGGAATGCTGAACTTCGCCGCGTAGCCGTTCGGCGGCGCGTGCTTCGAGGCAAGGGGCTCCCACAGCCGATGCACGATGCCTTCCGCGGTCTTGCACACGATGGAGTCGATGTCGTGCGGCTGCACGCCTTCCTCGACGAGCCTGCGCGCGCAGTCGATGAAAGGATGCGCCATGGTGCCGCAAGCATACGGCTTGAATGCAATGTCGCTCGCAAGCCACGTGCGGCCGGCGGCGTGGAGCATCGCTTCGAAGTCGCCTTCTCGCGTGTTGGCGAACGCGTGGAAGAACCCGTGCTCCCCTTCGAAGATTGTGCGGGGCCCGGTAAATCCCGCGTCCGCCATGCGTGCCGCGCGGTAGCCGGATTGCGCGGCCCATCCGGCGTGCATGCGCTTGGTCCACGTGCCTTCGGCGAGGTACTCGATGATGCCGGACGCCATGCTGCCCGCGATGCCGAGCGCGTTGACCATCTTCGCCGCGCCGAGACGCAATGCACTCGCCACGCCAGCCGCCGCTCCGAGTGCGCCGAACACCGCGGTCGGATGGAAGCCTGCCTTGTGCACCCGCATGGGTGCGACGAGGCACAAGCGGCACATGACCTCGCACCCTATTGCGATGCCGCGAACGACGTCGCGGCCCTGCAATCCATGCCGCTCTGCCGCCGCGAGCAGGGCGGGCACGATCACCGCGCCGGCGTGCACCGGGCCGCCTTCGAAGGTGTCGTCGAAATCCTCGCCGTGCGCGGCAACGCCGTTGCACAGCGCGGCCGTCGCGGCGTTGTAGGTGCCTGCATTTCCGATGACCGTGCACACGCCGGGATCTCCCGTCGCGGTCATCGCGGAACGAACGTAATCCGTGTTGCGCGCGGCGACGCACAATCCGGCGACGTCGATCATCACAGCGTCGCACGCCGCCGACATGGCAGGAGGCAGGCTCGCGACATCGGCGAAGGCTTCGGCGAGCCGTTGTGCGATCGAGTGCTCGGGAAGCGTCAAGCTACTCGGCTTCGATCTTGCCGGCGCGGGCGACTGCCGTCCAATGCGCAACCTCGTCGGCAATGTGCTTGCCGAACTGCGCGGGGGTCATGGGCGTGACGATGAGAGCTTCGGCCTTGAACGCGTCGCGCACGTCCGGCTGCGCCAGGATCCTGTTGATATCGTCGTTGAGCTTGCGCGTAATGGGATCGGGCAGCCTGGCGGGACCGACGATGCCGTACCAGGTGAGACCTTCGAACCCTTCGTAGCCCAATTCCTTGAACGTCGGCACGTCGGGGAGGAGCGGCTGGCGCTTGTCCCCGGTCACGGCGAGCGCCTTGAAGGCGCCCGAGCGCAGGTGGGGGAGCGCCGCCGCAAGACCGGGGAAGATCACCGAAATCTGGCCGCCCATGGCGTCCGTGAACGCCTGGCCGATGCTGCGGTATGGAACTGCGAGGCTCGGCACGCCGGACGCTCGCTTGAATTGCTCCATGACGAGATGGTTGAGCGTCCCGACGCCCGACGTGCCGTAGTCGACCTTGCGCGGATTCGCCTTGGCGTACGCGACGAACTCCTCGAGCGTGGACACCGGGGTCGCTCGCGTGACGACGAGCACGTTGGGCGTGCCGCCGATCATCGCGATGGGCGTGAAATCGCGGATCGCGTCGTAGCCCAGGTTGCGCTTCACCGCGGGATTGGTGGCGTGCGTCGCGACGTAGCCGATCATCAACGTGTAGCCGTCGGGCTGCGCGCGCGCGGTCGTTTGCGTTGCGATGGCCCCGCCGGCGCCGGCGATGTTCTCGACGACGAACGACTGTCCCGTCGCCACCCGCAAGCGATCGGCGACGATGCGCGCGACGAGGTCGACGCCGCCGCCGGGTGCCTGCGGCGCGATGATCTTGACGGGACGACTTGGATACGCGTCCTGCCCGAAAGCGGGCAGGGCCGCCGCAAGCGCGACCGCCGCAAGCCAGCGGAGCACTATGAACCCTTCAGCAGCACCAGCACGGCGCCGCCGCCGCCGGCGTGTTGCGGCGCCTCGGCGTAGGCGAGCACTTCGTCCCAGTGCGCGAGCCAGCTGCGCACCTTGCCTTTCAGCACGGGCTCCCTGTTGGGCGACGTCAGGCCCTTGCCGTGGATGACGCGCACGCAGCGGAATCGCCGCGTGCGCGACTCGACGATGAAATCGGACAGCGCATCGTGCGCCTCGTCGGTGTTCAGGCCGTGCAGGTCGAGCTCGGCCTGCACCGACCAGTGGCCGCGGCGCAGCTTGCCCGCGATGTCGGGGCCGAGCCCTGCGCGTACGAACGTCTGCTCGTGCTCGAATTCCTGTCCCGTGTCCCACGTCTGCGGAGCGGGTTGTCGCCGTACTTGGACGTCGTCGAGCACGTCGCGCTCGTCGGCCAGCGTGTGATGCGGCACCGGGCGCGGGCTTGGTGCGCGCGATGGCCGCCCTGTTGGTCGGCGGCAGCTTCTGCACGTCGGCGAACGCCTCGCGAGAGGTCGATGTCGGCGTCGGCGTGCTTGCCGGCGGCGAGCGCGCGCTTCGCCGTCGGACGAGGGCGCGGGTGCCGGCGCTGCGGTCAGGCGCGGCGCTGGCGCTGATTCGCTGGGCCGCCGCGTAGCAGCGCCTTGAGGTCGGACAGCTTCGCCATCGCGTCGATCGCTCAGCGTCAATGGCCTTCCAGATACGCCTCGGCATCGAATGCCGCCATGCATCCCGTGCCGGCCGACGTGACCGCCTGCCGGTACACGTGGTCGGCGACGTCGCCCGCGGCGAACACGCCCGGCAGCAGACGTCGCCGTCGCATTGCCCTCGCTGCCGCCCTTCACCTTGATGTAGCCGCCTGCCATGTCCAGCTGGCCTTCGAAGATCTGCGTGTTCGGCGTGTGGCCGATCGCGATGAACACGCCGTGCACGGACAGATTCTGCGTCGCGTCGCTCTTCATCGTCCTGAGGACGGCCCCGGTGACGCCGGACGCGTCACCCAGCACATCGTCGAGCGTGTGATTCCAGACCACGGACATGTTGCCGCCGTTCCTGGTCTTCGCCATCAGGCGGTCGACCAGGATTGCCTCGGCGCGAAACTTGTCGCGACGATGCACGACGGTGACGTGCTTCGCGATGTTCGACAGGTACAGCGCTTCCTCGACCGCGGTGTTGCCGCCGCCGACCACGACGACGTCCTGTCCCTTGTAGAAGAATCCGTCGCAGGTGGCGCACGCGGACACGCCTTTGCCCATGAATTTCTCTTCCGACGGCAATCCGAGGTAGCGTGCCGACGCGCCGGTGCCGATGATCAGCGCGTCGCACGTGTACTCGCCGCTGTCGCCGACGAGGCGAATGGGACGCTCGCGAAGTGGACCGTATGAATGTGATCGAAGACGAGTTCGGTGGCGAAGCGCTCGGCGTGCTTCTGGAAGCGCGTCATGAGATCGGGCCCCATCACGCCGTCGACGTCCGCCGGCCAATTGTCGACGTCCGTCGTCGTCATCAGCTGGCCGCCCTGCGCCAGGCCGGTGACCAGCACCGGCGAGAGATTGGCACGCGCGGCGTATACTGCGGCGCTGTAGCCGGCCGGGCCGGAGCCCAGGATGATCAGGCGGGCGTGCTTCGCGGACATGAAATAGTTCTCGCAAGTACGGAAATCGACGCAGTTTATCGTATGTTGGGGGCGCCTCTCGCGGAGTGCAAAGACGGCCGGTGCGACCCCTTCGCCCCGCGTCGACGGTCGCGGCGTATAATGCGGCCTATGAAGTATTGGCTGCAACTCCATGGTTTTTAAACGAAACGAGTCCGTTAACCGCCGGCGTGCCAGTCGCGGAGCCGGCGCTGTCGCCGCGCTTCGCGCGGCTCGTGCGCGAATCCTGGTGGTTCCTGGTCGTCGCTGCCGTCCTCTACCTTGCGCTGATCCTCGCGACGTATGCCGAAGACCGATCCCGGCTGGTCGTTTTCCGGATCGGGCGCGCCGATTGCCAATCGCGGCGGCGTCGTCGGCGCCTGGCTTGCCGACCTCTCGCTCTACCTGTTCGGCGTGTCGGCGTGGTGGTGGGTGATCGGCGGCATCGTGCTGGTCATTGCCGGCTTTCGCCGCGTCGTGCGCCCCGAGGAAAGCGACGACCATCCGCTGTCGTTCCGCGTGCGCTTGGGTTCGCGCTCGTGATGCTCGCCAGCGCAGCACTCGAAGCGATCCGATGTGCTGAAGATCCGGCGATCGCGCTTCCGCTGGCGCCGGGCGGCGCGCTCGGCGACATGATCGGGGGCAGCGCGTCGCGCGCGTTCGGCTTCAACGGCGCCACGCTGCTGCTGCTCGCGCTTTTCGCGATCGGCTCGTCGCTGCTGTTCGGCATTTCGTGGCTCAAGGTGATGGAGCGCATCGGCGCCGGCATCGAAAGTCTCGTCGCGCGCATCCGCAAGCGTCGCGAGGAAGCGCTCGACCGCAAGATCGGCGACGAGGCCACGATCGAGCGCGAGCACGTCGTCTTGCAAATGCGCGAGGACGACGAGGAGCGCGAGCCGATCATCGTGGTCCCGCCGCCGCGCCCGTGCCCAAGTCGGAGCGCGTCGTGAAGGAAAAGTCAGCGGCCGCTCTTCACCGACATGCCCGACTCGCCGCTGCCGCCGCTGGCGCTGCTCGAGGACGCGCCGTCGCACGCAGGAGTCGGTCAGCACCGAGACGCTCGAATACACGTCGCGGCTCATCGAGCGCAAGCTCGCCGACTTCGGCGTCAGCGCCCAGGTGCTGGCGGCCTATCCGGGACCGGTGATCACGCGCTACGAAATCGAGCCCGCCGTCGGCGTGAAGGGCGCGCAGATCGTCAACCTGATCAAGGACATCGCGCGCGCGCTGTCGGTCGTGTCGATCCGCGTGGTCGAGACGATTCCCGGCAAGTCGTGCATGGGCCTCGAACTGCCGAATCCGCGGCGGCAGGTGGTGAAGCTCGTCGAGATCCTCTCGTCGACGACGTACAACGACACGCCGGGCGCGCTGACGCTCGCGCTGGGCAAGGACATCGCCGGCAAGCCGGTGGTGGCCGATCTCGCGCGCATGCCGCACCTGCTGGTCGCGGGCACGACGGGCTCGGGCAAGTCGGTCGCCGTCAACGCGATGATCCTGTCGCTCCTCTACAAGGCCGAGCCGAAGCAGGTGCGCCTGATCCTGATCGATCCGAAGATGCTCGAGCTGTCGATGTACGAAGGCATCCCGCATCTGCTGGCGCCGGTGGTCACCGACATGAAGCTCGCCCCCAACGCGCTCAACTGGTGCGTCGGCGAAATGGAGCGCCGCTACAGGCTGATGTCGCAGCTCGGCGTGCGCAACCTCGCCGGCTACAACGCGAAGATCGCCGAGGCGAAGAAGACCGGCAAGAAGCTCCTGAATCCGCTGTCGCTGACGCCGGACCAGCCCGAGCCGCTCGAAGAAATGCCGCTGATCGTCGTCGTGGTCGACGAGCTGGCCGACCTCATGATGGTGACCGGCAAGAAGATCGAGGAGCTCATCGCGCGCATCGCGCAAAAGGCGCGCGCCGCCGGCATCCATCTCATCCTCGCCACGCAGCGTCCGTCGGTCGACGTGATCACCGGCCTCATCAAGGCGAACATTCCGTCGCGCATTGCGTTCCAGGTGGCGAGCAAGATCGACTCGCGCACGATTCTCGACCAGATGGGCGCCGAGGCGCTGCTCGGCCAGGGCGACATGCTGTTCCTGCCGCCGGGAACCGGCTACCCGCAGCGCGTGCACGGCGCGTTCGTGTCGGACGGCGAAGTGCATCGCGTCGTCGAGCACCTGAAGCAGCTGGGCGAGCCGCAATACATCGAGGGACTGCTCGAAGGCGGCGTCGCAGGCGACGACGCCGACGGCGTGGCGGTCGAAGGCGCCGACGCCGAATCCGATCCGATGTACGACCAGGCGGTGGCGGTCGTGCTCAAGACCCGGCGGCCGTCGATCTCGCTCGTGCAGCGGCACCTGCGCATCGGCTACAACCGCGCCGCGCGTCTGATCGAGCAGATGGAGCGCGCGGGCCTCGTGTCGCCGATGCAGACCAACGGCAACCGCGAAGTGCTGGTGCCGGCGCCGAAGGGCGAGGGCTGGCAGTTGGCGCATCCTGGCGCTCGCCTGCGTCTCGGCGGGCGCCGCTCGCGGGACCGGTCGACGTCTATCTCGACGGCCCGAAGTTTGTCCGCGCAACGTGCCGAAGACCGCGCCGCGCATCACCGAGGCGCAGGCCATCGAGCGCACGAAGCGGATGCTGCCCGACGACTTCTGCGGCCCGTCATACTTCGTTTCCGGCTGCACGTTCGACGTCGAGAACGAATACGATTCCTGGCGTGTCTATGCTCACCAGTACAAGGAGGTTGCGGGGCCGCGCGACAAGGGCGGGCTCAAGCACACCTACCTCATTCTCGACGCCGTCGGGAATTGCCTCGCGCACATTCCCGGCACGGAATTCGGAGCCTTGAATTGATGAAATGGCTGTTGCTCGCGGCACTCGTGTCCTGCACCGCGCAAGGCGCGACGATCGATCGCCTGCGCGCATTCGTGCGCGACACGCAGACCGCGCGCGCGCGACTTCACGCAGACGGTCGTAGACAAGAATGGACGAGTCGCGCAGACCGCGTCGGGCACGTTTCTGCTCGAGCGCCCAGGCAAATTCCGGTGGACCGTGGAGAAGCCGTACAAGCAACTCCTGGTCGGCGACGGCCAGCGCGTCTGGATCTTCGACGAGGACCTGAACCAGGTCATCGTGCGCAAGATCGGGCGATGCGCTGGGCTCGACCCCCGCCGCGCTGCTCTCGGGCAAGCCAGGACGTCGAGCGCGCGTTCGCGTGGAAAGATCTGCCGTCGTCGGACGGCCTCGAGTGGCTGTCGGCGACGCCGATCTCGAAGGAGACGACGTTCGCCGAAATCCGCCTGGGATTCGACGCCAAAGGCCTCGCGGCGCTCGAGCTCCTCGATGCGTTCGGTCAGAAAAGCGTGGTGCGCTTCACGGCGCTTCGAGCGCAATCCGAAGCTACCGCCGTCGTCGTTCGCGTTCACGCCGCCGAAGGGCGCCGACGTGATCGGAGAGAAGTAGATCGTTACGGTGGTCTCACGGGTGCCGCGCCTGAAACCCGAAAATCGACGGAGCTAAGGAAGCGGCAACCCCTTGTCCGCCATCACCTTGCGCGCGCGATCCGGGTAATCGGTGATGAGGCCGTCGACTTTCCAGTCGATGAGGCGCGCCATGTCCGCGGGATCGTTCACTGTCCACGGCAGTACCGTGAGGCCCAGCGACTGACCTTCCGCGATGGTGGCCGGCGTCAGGTTGCGAAAGAACGAGGACCACGTGTTGCAGCCTGCCGCACGCACGAGCTTGGGAACCGATCCGTCGTGACGCGAGAGCTCGAGACCCGCGGTCCATGTGGAATTGGTCGCGTTGTCGAAGTTCGGGGTGGATTGCGTAATGCACACCGTGCGTATCTCCGGCGCGAGCTTCTTCACCTCGACCAGCGTGCGCCAGTCGAACGACAGCACCTCCACGCGCCCGGTCATCCCGGCTTCGCGGATCGCGTCGACCACGAGCTTCGCAAACGTCGCCGGGTCCGGCGTGTCGCTGCCGCTCGCAGGCGTGATCTTCGTCTCGATCGCGAAGCGGACCTTGTTCGCCGGCGCCCAGCGCGAACACTTCCTTGAGCGTGGGGAAGCGCTGCCCGTCCGCAGGCTGCTGCTCGGGGTATTGCTTGCCGTAGGCGCTCGCGGGATTCGTGCGGCCGACGTCGTAGCGTTCGCAGCTGTTCGAGCGTGAGCGAGTGGATGGGCGGTCCTTTGCTCGGTGAGCCACTTGCCGTCGGGACCGCGCACGAGGTCGGGATTCAGCACCGGATCGTGCGAGATCACGAGCACGCCGTCCCTGGTCACCGCGAGATCGGTCTCGAGCGTCGTGACGCCGAGGGCCAGCGCGCGCTGGAACGCGACGAGGGTGTTCTCAGGCGCCAGGCCGCGCGTGCCGCGGTGCCCTTGCAGGTCGAAGGCGTGCGCGCTTGCGCACGACCACAGCGCGAGTGCGATCAGCGCGCGAACCACGGCCTGACCCTGGGATGCTCCAGCACGTCCCGGTTGACGACGAACTCCGGCACGCGACCCGAGAGCGCGTCGACGATGCTTCTCAATCCGGTCGATGCCATGTTGTGGAAGCACTCGTCGGTCCAGCACAGCGAATGCGGCGTCACGATCACTTCATCCATCGTCAGCAGCGGATTCCCGGGATCGACGGGCTCCTGCTCGAACACGTCGAGCGCCGCGCCGGCGATGCGTTTGTCGCGCAGCGCGTCGATCAGGGCGAGCTCGTCGACGACCGGTCCGCGCGAAACGTTGATGAAATACGCGGTCGACTTCATCTGCGCGAACTCCTTCGCCCCGACGAGGTGGAACGTCTCCTCGTTGAGCAGCGGGATGGTGACGACGAAGTCCGATTCGCGCAGCAACGTCGGCATGTCGACCTTTTTGCGCCCCGACATACCCGAGCTCGACTTCGTTCACGTACGGGTCGCATGCGAGGAGGCGCATGTCGAACGTGCGCGCCATGCGCAGGAGCTCCTTGCCGATGCGGCCGGCGCCGATCACGCCGAGGGTGCGTCCAGTGAGCCCCATCCCCATGTTGTCCATGCGCTCGTTCCACCGGTTCGTGCGCGTCAGCCGGTCCTTGAGCATGAGCTTGCCGGCGAGCGCGAGGATGAAGGTGAGCGCGATGGTCGCGACGGGCCGTGGCATCGGCATCGGCGTGTTGGTGACGAGCACGCCGGCCTGCGTCATTGCGGGCACGTCCACGGAGTCGAAGCCCACGCCGTGGCGGGCGACGACGCGCAAGCGATGATCGCCGCGCGAGACGGCGGCGGCGGGCGTGCGCGCCATGTTGACGTACAGTGCGTCGTAGCGCGCGGCGTGCTCCGGCGTGAGCTCACGCACGATCTCTGGGAGGTATTCCCATTCGATGCCCGGGGCAGCTTCGAGGATCTCGAGCGCCTTGCGTCCGAACGCGGGCTCGCCGAGCGAGTCGAGGATGTCGCGAGTGATGCCGACGCGGTAGGTCATGGGTTGCACGATTTAGCGTAAAGCGGCGACTCTACCTTGCATAATGGCCGCGAGGCAACGCGTGAACGACCTGTTTTCCGGATCGAATCCACCGCACGCCGGCGTCCCGCTGGCGGAGCGACTGCGGCCGCGCACGATCGGCGAGGTCGTGGGTCAGCGGCACTTGCTCGCGCAGGGCAAGCCGCTCGCCGTCGCGTTTGCATCGGGCAAGCTCCATTCGATGATCCTGTGGGGACCGCCTGGCGTGGGCAAGACTACGCTCGCGCGCCTCATGGCCGACGCGTTCAACGCCGATTTCATCGCGTTGTCCGCCGTGCTGTCAGGGGTCAAGGACATTCGCGAGGCCGTCGCGCGTGCCGAAGCGACGCTTGCGCAATCGGGGCGGGCGACGATCCTTTTCGTCGACGAGGTCCACCGCTTCAACAAAGCGCAGCAGGACGCCTTCCTGCCTTACGTGGAGCGCGGCACCGTCACGTTCATCGGCGCGACCACCGAGAACCCTTCGTTCGAGGTGATCGGCGCGCTGTTGTCGCGCGCCGCGGTCTACGTGCTCGAGCCGTTGTCGGCGGAGGATTTGGGCGTGCTGCTGGATCGCGCGCTGCACGTCGCGTCGTCAGGCGTGAAGCTCGCGCCGCAGGCGCGCGACGCGCTCGTCGCGTACGCCGACGGCGACGGGCGCCGCCTCGTCAACCTGGTCGAGCAGCTCGCAATCGCGGCGCAGGAGGCCAGGCGCGAGGAAGTGGATCTCGCGTTCGTCGAAACGACCATCGCGCGCAGCCTCCGCCGCTTCGACAAGGGCGGCGAGGCGTTCTACGACCAGATATCGGCCTTGCACAAGGCCGTCCGCGGGTCCGATCCCGACGCATCGCTGTATTGGATGTGCCGGATGCTCGATGGCGGCGCCGATCCGCTCTACGTCGCGCGGCGCATGATCCGCATGGCCGTCGAGGACATCGGGCTCGCCGATCCGCGCGCGCTGCGCGTTGCCCTCGATGCGGCCGAAACGTACGAGCGCCTGGGCTCTCCCGAAGGCGAGCTGGCACTGGGCGAATGCGTCCTTTACCTCGCCGTCGCGCCCAAGTCGAACGCCGCCTACAACGCATTCAACGCGGCGCGTGCATTCATTGCAGACGACGGCTCGCGCCCGGTGCCGATGCGCCTGCGCAACGCGCCGACCAGGCTCATGAAGACGCTCGGCTATGGCAAGGGCTATCGCTATGCGCACGACGAGGAGGGAGCCTATGCCGCCGGCGAGACGTACCTGCCCGACGACATGAAGCCGCAGCGCTTCTACGAGCCGACCGAGCGCGGACTCGAAAGCCGGATCGCGGAAAAGCTCGCGGAGTTGCGTGCGCGCGACCGGAAGACAAGGGGCGACGAGTAAAATCGCCACCCTATGCTCGACGTCAATCTCCTTCGATCCGATCTCGCAAGCGTGGCGGCCGCGTTGGCCAAGCGCGGCGTCACACTCGACACCGCGCGCTTCGAGGCGCTCGAATCTTCGCGCAAGGACATCCAGGTCCGCACGCAGGATCTGCAGTCGCGTCGCAATTCATTGTCCAAGCAGATCGGCATCGCCAAATCGAAAGGCGAGGATGCTGCGCCGATCCTCGCCGAGGTCGCCGGCCTCGGCGACCAGGTGAAGGGCCTCGAAGGCGAGCTCGACCGCGTGCAGCGCGAGCTCCGCGATTTCCTGCTGATGTTGCCCAACGTGTCGCACGAGAGCACGCCCGAGGGCAAGTCGCCCGACGACAACGTCGAGGTGCGGCGATGGGGTACGCCGCGTACGTTCGACTTCGCGCCCAGGGACCACACGGACCTCGGCGAGGCCTTGAACCTTCTCGACTTCGCGACCGCCGCGAAGCTCTCGGGGGCGCGCTTCTCGTTCCTGCGCGGCGACCTCTCGCAGCTCCATCGCGCGCTCGCGCAATTCATGCTCGACACGCATACGCGCGAGCACGGCTATACGGAGTGCTACACGCCGTACATCGTCAACGCCGAGACGCTCGTCGGCACCACGCAGCTGCCGAAGTTCGAAACCGACATGTTCGCGGCGCTGAAGGGCGGTGCGGAAGGCGAGGGCGAGAAGCTGTACCTCATCTCGACGTCGGAGATCACGCTCACCAACACCGTGCGCGACGAGATCCTCGACGCCGGCACGCTGCCGATCAAGCTCACGTCGCACACGCCGTGCTTCCGCTCCGAGGCGGGCAGCTACGGCAAGGACACCCGCGGCATGATCCGCCAGCACCAGTTCGACAAAGTCGAGCTCGTGCATATCGCTCATCCCGAGCGCTCGTACGCGGCACTCGAGGAGCTGACGAGCCACGCCGAAACGATCCTGCAGCGCTTGAAGCTTCCTTACCGGGTCATGGCGCTATGCACGGGCGACATCGGATTTGCCGCCGCGAAGACGTACGACCTCGAAGTCTGGTTGCCGGGCCAGAACGCCTATCGCGAGATCAGCTCGTGCAGCAACTGCGAGGCGTTCCAGGCGCGGCGCATGCAGGCGCGATTTCGCAATGCGCAGGGCAAGACCGAGCTCGTGCATACGCTGAACGGCTCCGGCCTTGCGGTCGGGCGCACGCTGGTGGCGGTGATGGAGAACTACCAGCGTTCGGATGGATCGATCGAAGTGCCTGACGTATTGCGCCCGTACATGGGCGGGAAGACGGCGATCGCGCGCGCCTAGCGCAGGTTCCCGGTGTGCCCCAGCGAGTACCGACCGGGCTGCGGCCACACCGTGAGCCCGTGCGGCTCCTTGCCCACCGCAATGCTCTTCACTTCACCGGTGCTCGTGTCGAACACGTACACGACGTTGTCGTAGCGTCCCGATAGCCAGAGCTGCTTGCCGTCGGCGCTGACGTTGCCCATGTCGGGACTGCCGCCGCCCGGGATCGGCCAGTTGGCGACGACCTTCTGGGTGGCGAAATCGATCACGGACACGCCGCCCTTGCCCTTCGGCGGACCGTGGATCTTGTTCGATCCGCGGTTCGCGACGTAGAGCTGCCTGCCGTCGCGCGACGGATAGAGGCCGTGCGTGCCCTTGCCGGTCTCGATGAATCCGACTTGCCGGAAAGATTCGAGGTCGACGACGTGCACGCCGTCGGCCATCATGTCGGCGACGTAGAAGAGCTTGCCGTCGGGCGAGGCGCGGATGTCCTGCGGCATGCCTTTCCACGTCGTGCAGATCACTTCGTCGCGCCCGTCGGGTCCCTTGACGATCTTGGTCGGCCGTCCGGGCTGGATCACCTGCGTGTAGCCCAGCACCTTGCGCTCGACCATGTCGATCTTGGCCACCGTGCCGGCGAACTCGCACGTGAAGATGGCGTAACGGCCATCGATCGAGAAGTCCGCGTGGTTGATGCCCGCGCACTTCGGCACGTCGATCGAGTACTGGAGCTGCATCGTCTTCGGGTCGCGGAAGTCGAGCCGCTTCATGGCCTCCGCGACAACGATCGCCGACTTGCCGTCGGGCGAGAAATACATGTTGTACGGGTCCTCGACGGGAATCGCTTTGCCCATCTTGCCCGTCGTCGGGTCGATGGGCATGACGCTCCCCTTGTTCGTGTTCTCGGCATTGTTGGCGACCCACAGCGTGCGCATGTCCCATGACGGCACGACATGCTGCGGATTGAGCCCGGCTTTCATCTTGCCGACCACTGTCAACGTAGCGGGGTCGATCACGTACACGTCGTGCGACTGGATGTGCGGCACGTAGACGCGCGGCAGGTCGTTGGCGACCTCCGGCCGCAGCTTGCCCGCGCCGGTTTCCGAGTAAAGATTTGCCGCATCGGCCACGGGCGGCATCCCCGGTACCGTGGTGACCGGCGGCTTGGCAGGCGCCGGGGCCGGCGTTTGCCCGAATACCGCGTACGACAGCGCGAGCAGGGCAAGACTCAAATGGCGAACTCCCAACTTCACGACTTCTCCCGATGAAAGATGTTTCACTTGCGTTGCGTGGCGGCGCGAATCGCCGCGACGGTTTGTAACACGATGACGTCGGCCGCGCTTTGACCCAGTTGCGCGCTCGCACGCTGCGGATCGCCGGTCACGCCGTCGCTTTTCTGCAGACGGTCTGCGCGCACGAGCGAGGGGCTCACCGCCAGCATGAGCGACGTATCGGCAAGCCCCGCGTGGGGTCCGATCTCGGCGTCGCTGAAACCCTGCTTGCGCAGCGAATCGGAGAACTCGCTCGTCGCCGCCCGGTAGTACTCCCCGAGCGCGTGGACGCGCACCGGCGACGCCGCCCACTCCTTGCCGAGCTTGGCCGCGACCGTGACGTTGTCCTTCTGATAATCGCCCGAGTCCCCGAGCAGCACGATGTCGCGAAACCCCGCGAGCCGAAGGCTGCGGGCCGCCGATTCGATCACGCTGCGGTAGACGTCGGGCGGCACGGTGATGGTCCCGGGATAACGCATATGACCCGTTGGCGGGTTGACGCTGCCTTCCGGCACGTACGCGATGACCGGGGCCACGACGGCGTTGCCGAGTGCCCGTGCGATGCGCTCGGACAGCAGCCTGACGCGCACGTTGTGCTTGCCGAGCGCCATGTGGGCGCCGTTTTGCTCGGTGCCGCCGACCGGAACGATGACGGTCGTCGTGCCCGCGCGGATGCGCGCCGCAAGCTCCGGCGAGGTCAGGTCTTCGAGAAAGACGGAAGCGGGCGCATCGGCACGCGCGGTGAGCGACGCGGCCATGAATAGAACGCACGCGAGAGCGCGCAACGCCAGTGCCGCCATGGGCACATTTTACGCGAAGCGGGCAGCGAAAATCTCAGCGCGTCTCGGCGACGAGGACGGGCGGCGCGGGCTGCGGGCCGTGATGGACGAGCAGGTCGTGATACGCGCGCACGCGATCGACGAACGCAACCGGCATGCCGCCCCTTGCATAGCCGTTGCGCGCGTTCTCGTAGTGCTCGGGCAGGGCGAGCAGCGGCAGCGCCTGGCGCACGTCGTCCCACCGATCAGGATCGAGCTTGTATGCGTTGCGCGACGATGCGCGCGTCCTCGAGGTGGCCGGCGCCGATGTTGTACGCGGCGAGCGCGAGCAGGGTGCGGTCGGGTTCCGCGATGCGCGCCGGAAGCTTGGCCTTGATCGAGGCGAGGTAACGCGCGGCGCCCTGGATCGCGGCGTAGGGATCGAGACGGTCGATCCCGAGGCGCTGCGCCGTGTCCTCGGTGAGCTGCATGAACCCGCGCACGCCTGTCGGGCTCGTTGCGGCCGGGTCCCACTGGGATTCCTGGTAGGCGATCGCAGCCAGCACGCGCCAGTCCACGCCGGCCGCGGCTTCCGCTTCCTCGAACCAGCGCTGGTAGCGCGGCAGGACCGTGGCCGTGCGCTCGCGGAAAGCTGCGGCGTCGATCGGGTCGAGACGCGGGCGCGGGCCGAAGTAGCGCTCCGCGAGACGCGCGAGAACGCCATCCGCGCGGGCGGCGACGAGGTAACGATCGACGTCGTCCCCGAGCGTGCGCAAATTGGGCGACACGACCCATGCAAGGTCGAAGGGCGGCGCGATCGCGAGCGCGACGTCGAAGCCTGCAAAGAGAGTTGCGCGTCATGCGTGCATCGCCGATGCCGATGTGCGCTTCGCCGGTCTTGACCTTGGCGGCGAGCTCGTCCGCCGAGTCCACGTCCACGACGCGGATCGCGAGGCCACGCGCGCTTCCATACTGTGCGACGAGGTCGTCCTGGAATCCGGAGGACGCGCGTGCAGCACCGGTGAACCACGCGCCCGGCGCGCGCAGCACCGCGACCACGAGCGTGCGATCGAGGGGCGGCGCGACGGCGTCCGACGCCGGGTCGCACGTCAGGAGCGATGCAAATACCGCGGCGGCGATGCCCAGCATCCGGACATGCGCCAGTGATGAGACGCTTGCGTGTCAATCGCGCAGGGCCGCCCCAAGCGATTGAGTGCGCCCCCTCGGGGGGCAGCGAAGCCGCATGCAAATGCGGCGAGCGTGGGGGTCGTTGCGACAGTAGCGTGGTCAAACGCACCCTCCGATCTACATGTCACGCAAACGGGCGCGATTATAGGCACGGCCGGGCGAACGCCGCACTAGGCGTCTTGGACTAGGCGTCGAGCGCTATAATCGCGCCTTTCTCCGCTTTCCCATGGCGGGTCGCCCCGCATTGCAGGCTCGTGAATCTGGTCAGGTCCGGAAGGAAGCAGCCACAGCGAAGCCCTGCAAGTGCCGGGATCACGGCTCGCCACCTACAAAAGGGACGTGCCCCATTTCAGATTGTTGCGAGGCTCTCGACCTTGTTACATCTTGAAATGGGGTACGTCCCTATAATCGGGTCATGAGCTACCAAGTCCTCGCGCGCAAGTGGCGGCCGGCGACGTTCGCCGACCTCGCGGGGCAGGAGCACGTCGTCACCGCGCTCACCAATTCGCTCTCGCGAGGGCGACTGCATCACGCGTATCTGCTTACCGGAACGCGAGGCGTCGGCAAGACCACGATCGCACGCATCCTCGCCAAGTGCCTCAATTGCGTCACGGGCGTGACGCCGACGCCCTGCGGCGTATGCGACGCGTGCCGCGACATCGATGCCGGCCGCTTCGTCGATCTTCTCGAGCTCGACGCCGCGTCGCACACCGGCATCGACAACATGCGCGAGATCCTCGACAACGCGCGCTACGCGCCGACCGTGGGCCGCTACAAGGTCTATCTCATCGACGAAGTGCACATGCTGTCGAAGGCGGCGTTCAACTCGATGCTCAAGACGCTCGAGGAGCCGCCCGAGCACGTGCGCTTCGTGCTCGCCACCACCGACCCTCAGAAGATTCCGGTGACGGTCCTGTCGCGCTGCCTGCAGTTCAATCTCAAGCCGCTCGCACCTCCGGTCGTGGCCGCGCGTCTCGATTACATCCTTACGCAGGAGAACATCGCGCACGACGCCGGGGCGGTCGACCTCATCGCGCGCGCCGCGCAAGGCTCGCTCCGAGACGGCTTGTCGCTCCTCGACCAGGCAATTGCCTTCGGCGGCGGCGAAGTGAAGGACGACGTCGTCCGCACGATGCTCGGCACCGTCGACCGCGACTACGTTTATCGCATTGCCGACGCGCTGGCGGCCAACGACGGCCCGGCACTGCTCGCCGAAAGCGATACGCTCGCCGAGCGGGGATTGTCATCGTCGCAGGCGCTCGAGGAATTGGCCTCGCTGTTCCATCGCACCGCGGTCGCGCAGGTCGTCCCCGATGCGGCGAAGTCCTTCGACGATGCGGAGCGGCTTGCCGGTTACGCCGCGCGTTTCTCGCCCGAGAACGTGCAGCTCTACTACCAGATCGCCGCGCAAGGCCGTGCCGACCTCGAGATCGCGCCCGACGAGGCGACCGGCGTCGCGATGACTCTCCTGCGCATGCTTGCGTTCGCGCCCGACAAGGCTGCCACGCCCGAGCGCGCGACGCGGGTCGAGCGCGCCGCCGCGGCTCCCGGCGGTGTCGCGCCAGACGACCACGCCAAGCTCGAACGTGGCGTCGATCGCGCCCGTCGCGTCGCCCAAGCCCGCGATCCCCGCAGCGCCGCGCGAGATCGTGCCCTTGCCCGACGATCCCGCGGCCTGGCCCGCGTTCGTCGCGCAACTCAAGATCACCGGGATGGCGGCGCAACTTGCGGCACAAACCGAGCTCAAGTCGTTGGCGGGGAACGCATTGACGCTTGCGCTGCCCGCGGCATTCAAGCATCTCGCGGACAAGGCCTATTCGGACAAGCTCAAGGTCGCGCTCGAACACGCAACCGGGCGCAAGCTCTTGCTCGCATTCGAAGTCGGGGCACCGGCGGACTCGTCGCTTGCCGCCACCGAGAAGCGCGAGCGCGCGGAGGCCAGTGCCAAGCGCGAGGCAGCGTTTCGCGACGAGCCGTTCGTGCGCGACCTCCTCGCCAAGTTCGACGGGCAAGTGCGCAGCGAATCCATCAAACCCAGCAAAGAGTGAACGGCGTTAAGGAACAGCCATGATGAAGAACCAGCTCGCGGGCCTCATGAAGCAGGCCCAGCAAATGCAGGACAACATGAAGAAGGCGCAGGACGAGCTCGCGCAGACCGAGGTCGAAGGCCAGTCCGGCGCCGGGCTCGTGAAGGTCGTGATGACCTGCCGCCACGACGTGAAGCGCGTGTCGATCGACCCGTCGCTGCTCGCCGACGACCGCGACATGCTCGAGGACCTCGTCGCAGCGGCGGTCAACGACGCGGTGCGTCGCGTCGAGACCACGACGCAGGAAAAGATGTCGGGGCTCACCGCAGGCCTGCCGCTGCCGCCCGGATTCAAGCTTCCCTTTTGAGTACCATGGAAGAAAGATGCACCCGCCGCGCGGGTGCATCTCCATCAGAAGTTTTCCGAGCCTGTGTCCAGCCTCGACGCCCTTGCTCGCGCGCTTCGCTGCCTGCCCGGCGTCGGGCCGAAAGCCGCGCAGCGCATGGCCCTGCATCTCATGCAGCACGACCGCGACGGCGCACGGGCGCTCGGCGTGGCGCTGACTCACGCCGCGGACAAGATCCGGCATTGCGAGCGCTGCAACACGTTCACCGAAGACACGATCTGCGCGCTTTGCCGCTCGCCGCGGCGGGACGCTTCGCTCCTGTGCGTGGTCGAAACGCCGGCCGATCTCCTCATGGTGGAGCACGCGCAGGCTTACCAGGGCCTCTTTTTCGTGCTGATGGGGCGCCTGTCGCCCCTCGACGGCATCGGCCCCAAGGAAATCCGCCTCGACCGCCTGCTGAAGCGCGCGACGGACGGCGTGGTCAAGGAGGTCATCCTCGCCACCAACTTCACCAACGAAGGCGAAGCGACGGCGCACTACATCGGCGAGCTCATGTCCTCGCGCGGGCTGGCGGTGAGCCGGCTTGCCCGGGGGGTGCCGGTGGGCGGCGAGCTCGAGTACGTCGATCCCGGCACCCTTGCCCAGGCGTTGCGCGAGCGGCGCCCGGTCGCGGCGGAATAGCGGGCGTCGTCCGACTGTTTCGGCCGCGAGACGACGAAAAGCACTTTGCGCGGCGCCCTGCCCGGAGCACAATCGACTTCGGCAAGCGCGTCGCTATAATACGGGGCGCTTTCGATAACTCGCCAAGAACACGCGTTTTCACAAACCTGGGGCCGAACCGCCGATAAGAGCACGTCGGCCCCGATCACGGCGCGATCGCATGGTCGCCGCCGCTATCTCGGAGGAAGCATGACTCGCAAAGCCCAAACGCCCGCGGCGAAGTCCGCCGCAACCACGTCTCGCCGCAAGTTCCTGACCGCCGCAGGCGGCGCCGCCACGGGTGCGGCCACGCTCGGCTTCCCGATGATCGCGAAAGGGCAGACGACCCCGATCTCGATGCGCTGGCAGTCCACCTGGCCCGCGAAGGACATCTTCCACGAGTACGCGCTCGACTACGCGAAGAAGGTCAACGACATGACGGGCGGGGAGCTCAAGATCGAAGTGCTGCCCGCCGGCGCCGTCGTCCCCGCCTTCGGCCTGCTCGACGCCGTCTCGAAAGGCACGCTGGACGGCGGCCACGGCGTGCTCGTCTATCACTACGGCAAGCAGACCGCGCTCGCGCTGTGGGGCTCGGGTCCCGCGTACGGAATGGACTCGAACCAGCTCCTGTCCTGGCATCGGTTCGGCGGCGGCAAGGAGCTCCTGACCAAGCTCTACGCGTCGGTCGGCGCGAACGTCGTGTCGTTCCCGTACGGCCCGATGGCGACCCAGCCTCTCGGATGGTTCAAGAAGCCGATCACCAAGGTCGAGGACCTCAAAGGCCTCAAGTACCGCACGGTGGGCATTTCCATCGACGTGTTCACGGGCATGGGAGTCGCCGTCAACGCGCTGCCCGGCGGCGAAATCGTCCCGGCGATGGATCGCGGCCTGCTCGACGCCGCGGAATTCAACAACATGACCTCCGACCGCATCCTCGGATTCGCGGACGTCTCCAAGGTGTGCATGCTGCAAAGCTTCCACCAGAACGCCGAGCAGTTCGAGATCATGTTCAACAAGGACAAGTTCAACGCGCTGCCTGCGAAGATGCAGGCGACGATCGCCAACGCGGTGGACGCGGCATCCGCCGAGCTGTCCTGGAAGGCCATCGACCGCTACTCGAAGGACTACATCGAGCTGCAGACCAAGGACAACGTCAAGTTCTACAAGACGCCGGATCCCATTCTGCAGGCGCAGCTCACGATGTACGACGGCGTGGCCGCCAAGAAGTCGGCGGACAACCCGCTGTTCAAGGAGATCGCAGACTCCCAGAAGGCGTTCGCCGAGCGCGTCGTGCGCTGGGACATGGACAACAACGTGAATCGCCGCATGGCCTACAACCATTACTTCGGTGCGAAGCAGGCCGGGACGGCACCGCCCAAGAAGGGTTAGATAGGCAGCAGTGCCCGCGGAAGACACCATCCGGCGTTCCCGGATGGTGTCTTTTTTCGTGGGTCGGGTGAATTCAAGTCGGCAAGGCGAGGTCGCATGCAGAAGCTCCTGCTGTCGGTAGACAAGTTCAGCACTTTCGTCGGGCAGGCCTTCTCCTGGCTGATCGTCACGCTCACGCTCCTTATTTCCTGGGAGGTGTTCTCCCGCTACGTCCTGGAGCACCCGCACGCGTGGGCGTTCGACGTCATGATCATGATGTACGGCACGCTGTTCATGATGGCCGGTGCCTACACGCTGTCGAAGAACGGCCACGTGCGTGGCGACGTTCTCTACGGGTTCTTCCCGCCACGATTGCAGGCGGGACTCGACCTCATCCTCTACATCCTGTTCTTCATTCCCGGCGTGGTGGCGCTCGTGTGGGCGGGCTATCGCTACGCGGGCGAGTCGTGGGTGATCAACGAGCATTCCAACATCACGGCTGACGGTCCGCCGATCTATCCGTTCAAGACCGTCATTCCCATCGCGGGCGCGGTCCTGCTCCTCCAGGGAGTCGTCGAGATCGTACGCTGCGTGATCTGCCTGCGCGAAGGCGTCTGGCCGTCACGCGAGGAGGACGTCGAGGAGGTCGACGTCGACAAGCTGAAGGCGATGGTCCACGTGAAGGACGAGGACATCGAGAAGCTCGACTCGCTGGTCGTCAAGCAGGAGCGCGGCCAATGAGGAAGGAAGTGTGGTTCGGCCTGTCGATCATGGCGATAGTCGTGATCATCGTGTTCTGGTTCCTGCCGCCCGTGGCGCAGATCACCAACGGCCACCTCGGCCTGCTGATGCTCGCACTCATTGTGATCGCGATCATGCTGGGATTCCCGACCGCGTTCACGTTGATGGGCATGGGCGTGATCTTCGCGTGGCTCGCGTATAGATCCGCAAGCCACGAAACTGCGATGCAGCAGACGCTCGATCTCATGGTGCAGCGTGCGTACTCGGTGATGTCGAACGACGTGCTGATCTCGATCCCGCTGTTCGTGTTCATGGGTTATCTGGTCGAGCGCTCGAACCTGATCGAGAAGCTCTTCCGCAGCCTGCACCTCGCGTTGGCGCGCATTCCCGGCTCGCTTGCCGTCGCGACGCTCGTGACCTGCGCGGTGTTCGCCACGGCCACGGGCATCGTCGGCGCCGTCGTCACGCTGATGGGACTGCTCGCGCTGCCTGCGATGCTCCGCGCCGGCTACAACATCAAGGTCTCCGCGGGCGTGATCACGGCGGGTGGCTGTCTCGGTATCCTGATTCCGCCCTCCGTGATGCTGATCGTCTATGGCGCCACGGCAGGCGTGTCAGTGGTGAAGCTCTACGCCGGGGCATTCTTCCCCGGGATCATGCTGGCCGGGCTGTACGTCGTGTACGTGGTCCTCCTCGCCAAGATCAAGCCCTCCCTGATGCCGCCGCTGGCGGAGAGCGAGCGCAGGGTAACCCTCCCGGAATTCGTTTCGCAGATCAAGGCGGCGGCCACGACCAAGGTGTTGCCTGCCCTGGTTGCGGCGCTCAAGGGGCGCCGCAACGCAGGCTATCCGACGAAGCGGATCGTGCGCGAGCTGCTGGTGACGCTCCTGCCCGCCATCGTGTTCGCGGTGCTCATGGGCCTGACCTGGCACGCGCTCACCAAGCCCGACGTCGTGACCGACACGACGGGGATGCTGTTCTCCGACGAGGCACCGAGCGAGACGAGCTCGGGCCTTCAGGAGCCGCCCAGCGAAGGCGGGCTGCAGGAACCGCCGACGGAAGGTGCTACGCCGCCGCCGGCGCCCGCCGCGCCCGAAGCGAAGGCGCCCGCTGCGCCGGTCGCCAAGCAGGTGCCCGCGGAACCGGCTGAATGGAAACGGGTTCCCGCGCCTACCGGCTTCTGGATCGTATTGGGTGTCGGCACGCTCGTGCTGATCGCCTTCTACGCGATATTCACATTCACGCGACTGGAAGTTTTCAAGATGCTCCTCGCATCTTTCTTCCCGCTCGCGGTGCTGATTCTCGCGGTGCTCGGCACGATCGTGTTCGGACTCGCGACGCCTACCGAGGCGGCCGCGGTCGGATCGCTGGGCGGGTTCGTCCTGGCGGCGATCTATACGCTCTACGCGTTGCCCACGGACCGCCGCTCGAAGCTCCTGCGACAGTGGATTCCGTTGTGGGTGCTGATTTTCGTCTCGATCGTGTGGTTCCTGCTGCTCAAGTTCGAGGTCCTCGAAACGCACGTCCCGACATGGGTCGGCTGGGTCACGATCGTCGCGACCGCCGTGTGGTGCGTGCTCGCGACGTTCCAGCTCAAGTTGCAATCGACCGTCAGGGAGTCGGTCTTCCTCACCGCGAAGACGTCGGCGATGGTGTGCTGGCTGTTCGTCGGTTCGTCGATCTTCTCGGCTGCGTTCGCGCTGCTGGGCGGCCAGGACGTCGTCGAGAAGTGGGTGCTGTCGCTCGGCCTCACCCCGATCCAGTTCATGATCCTCGCGCAGGTCATCATCTTCCTGCTGGGGTGGCCGCTGGAATGGACAGAGATCATCGTCATCTTCATGCCGATCTTCATTCCGCTGCTCGCGAAGTTCAACATCGACCCGCTGTTCTTCGGCCTGCTCGTCGCGCTCAACCTGCAGACCGCGTTCCTGTCGCCACCCGTGGCCATGGCCGCGTTCTACCTGAAGGGCGTCTCTCCACCGCACGTCACGCTGAACCAGATCTTCGCCGGTATGATGCCGTTCATGGGCATCCAGGTCGTGGCGCTCGCGCTCCTCTACGTCTTCCCTGGCATCGGGCTGTGGCTGCCGAGCGTCCTCTACAAGTAAGCCTGCGGGTTGCATCGTACGTGTAGCGAGGAGTAACCTCCGTTGCAGGAGTTCCACGCAACGGAGGTGACATGCTCGTCAGCGAAATCCTGCGCATCAAGGGCAACACGCTCTTCACGACCACGCCGGACGGCCTGGTCATCGATGCGGTCAAGGTCATGGCGGACCACGACATCGGCTCGCTGGTGGTCATGGATCACGGCAAGCTCGTCGGCATGCTGACGTTCCGCGAAGTGCTCGCAGCGCTCGCCTCGCGCGGCGGCACGCTCGGCGATGTTCGCATCTCCGAAATCATCGAACGCGACCCGCTCACCGCAAACCCGCAGCTCGACGTGATGGAGCTGCGCGGCAAGATGCTCGAGCGGCACGCGCGGTACGTGCCCGTCATGGAAGACGCGACGCTGCAGGGCGTCGTGTCGTTCCACGACGTCGCCAAGGCGGTCTACGAGGAGCAGTCGTTCGAGAACCGCATGCTCAAGAGCTACATCGAGGATTCGCCGACCGCCGCTCGCTAGGCGGCATCGACGATGTAGATCGCCGGACGTTTCCCGAAGCGCGCCGGATCCTCGCGCTTCCACGCCAGCGCCGTGCGCCGCTCGATCGTCTCGGTCGGGAGCGTGAGGTCGCACGCCACGAGCACGTTCGTCCCGCCGCGCAGCGACTGCGCAAGCGACGCGATCATCGCCTCATTGCGATAAGGCGTCTCGATGAAGATCTGTGCACGCTTCACGGCGCGCGAGTCTTCCTCCAGCCGGCGGATCGCCTGCGCGCGCTCGTCCGCGGGCACCGGCAGGTAGCCGTGGAAGGCGAACTGCTGGCCGTTCATGCCGGACGCCATGAGCGCGAGCAGGATCGACGACGGGCCCACGAGCGGAACGACGCGGATCCCTTCGCGATGCGCCGCGGCCACGATCGTCGCGCCGGGGTCGGCGATGCCCGGGCACCCGGCGTCGGAAAGCACGCCGACGTCATGGCCCTCGTTGAGCCAGGCGATTGCCGTGTGGGCCTGGAAGCGTCTGCATCGCAAGATCTGCGATCGCGCGCTCGTGCGCGAGCGTCTTGAGGAACGCACGCGCGGGCTTCGGCGTTTCGACGACCCAGTGGCGTGAGCGCGCGCGCGATCGAGATGGTGCGCGCGGGCAGGACATCGTCCGGCGGAACGACGCCGAGCAGGTTCGGAACGAGATAGAGCGTTCCGCTCATCGTCAAGTGCGACTCACGCCTTCGGCGCGCAGCATCCGGCACAGCGCGATCAGCGGAAGACCCACGAGCGCGGTCGGATCGTCGGACGTGATGCGCTCGAAGAGCGCGATGCCGAGCGCCTCGGACTTCACGCCGCCGGCGCAGTCGTAGGGGGCTTCGCGGTCGAGGTAGGCGTCGATCTCGGCGTCGGTCAGGGTGCGAAACACGCTTACGACGTCGACCATCTCGCGCTGGCAGCGCCCGGTCTTCGCGTCCACGAGCGCGACGCCCGTGTGGAAGACGATCGTCCGGCCCGACAGCGCGCGCAGCTCGCGCTGCGCGGTCGCGCGATCGCCGGGCTTGCTGACCGCGCGGCCATCGCAGTCCGCGACCTGGTCGGAACCGATCACGAGCGCGTCTTCGTAGCGCGCGGCGACCGCGCGTGCCTTCGCCTCGGACAGGCGAAGGGCGGTGGCGACCGGCAACTCGCCCGAAGAGGGCGTTTCGTCGACGTCGGGCGCGCTTACCTCGAAGGGCAGGCCGAGCCGGGCCAGCAGCTCCCGCCGGTAGCGCGAAGTGGATCCCAGCACGAGCGTACGGCGGTTTTCCGTTGATTTTTCTGGCATTTCTTTGACAGTACACCCACTTTTCAGCTATTATTCTACGTTTACCTCGACTCGCACCGTGGTCGGCATGAAGGCGGGCAGCAGCAAGGCAGGCACGTTCGACGCCTTCCGGCTCGCGCGAGAGCGCGGGATCCTGACGGGTTCGCTGGATGTGGAGACGTCCGAGCGACTCGAAGATCGGACCGCCCCCGGCCCCGGAACCGTGGCATGGCGCATCGAGGGCACCACGGACGAGCTCGGCCGGCCGGCTATCGCCATCGACATCGAGGGAGCGGTGCCCGTGACATGCCAGCGATGCCTGTCGGATTTCGCCCTTGCCGTCGAGCGCCGCACGGTGGCCGTGCTGGCGCGAAGCGAGAAGGAAGCCGACGAGCTCGACGCCAGCAGCGACCACGAAGTCGTGGTCGCGGATCATCCCCTCGACGCGGTCGAGCTGGTCGAGGACGAACTGCTGTTGTCGCTGCCGTACGCGCCGATGCACGACACCGATTGCGGCGAGGGCGGCGAGCGCTAAGAGCAACGCACTACACGAACGAGGAGCACCTCATGGCAGTCCAGCAGAACAAGAAGTCGCCGTCCAAGCGCGGCATGCATCGCGCGCACGATCATCTTTCGGCGCCCGCGCTCGGCGTCGAGCCCGTGACCGGCGAAACGCACCTGCGTCATCACATCAGCCCGAGCGGCTATTACCGCGGCAAGAAAGTCGTCAAGACCAAGGCGGACGAGTAGGCGGGCTTCAGCCCGACGCGACGTTGCGTCGCGCCGAAGCGCGACCTACACGCACATTCGCATGCCGGTCACAATTGCTGTTGACGCCATGGGCGGCGATCACGGCCCGTCCGTGACCGTCCCGGCATCGCTGCAGTTCCTCGATGAGCACGCCGACGCGCGCGTGATCCTGGTCGGCCTCGAGCCGGCGATCACCGAGGCGCTCGCCAAGTCGCGCTCGTCCGCGAAGCAGCGCGCCGTCGGTGCGTGCGTGCAGCGAAGTCGTCGACGATGGACGAGCCGCCGGCCGACGCGCTGCGCAAGAAAAAAGACTCGTCGATGCGCGTCGCCGTCAACCTCGTCAAGGACGGTGAGGCGCAGGCGTGCGTTTCGGCCGGCAACACGGGCGCGCTCATGGCGATCGCGCGCTTCGTGCTGAAGACGCTGCCGGGCATCGATCGTCCCGCGATCGCATCGCAGCTTCCTACGCGCAAGGGCGTCACGACTGCGCTCGACCTTGGCGCCAACGTCAACTGCACGCCGGCGCAGCTCGTCCAGTTCGCGGTGATGGGCAGCGCGCTCGCCACGGCTGTCGAAGGCATCGAGCGCCCGACGGTCGGTCTTCTCAACATCGGCGAGGAAGACATCAAGGGCAACGACGTGGTCAAGGAGACGGCGGAGCTCCTGAAGAGCGTCGCCGATCAATTTCTACGGCAACATCGAGGGCGACGACATCTATCGCGGCACGACGGACGTCGTCGTCTGCGACGGCTTCGTCGGCAACGTTGCGCTCAAGGTGTCCGAAGGCCTCGTCGTCATGCTCTACGATTTCCTTCGCACCGAATTCACGGCAAATCCCGGACGCAAGCTCGCCGCGCTCGCCGCAATGCCCGCGCTGACGGCGTTCAAGAAGCGCGTCGATCCGCGCCGCTACAACGGCGCCACGCTCGTCGGCCTGAAAGGCGTGGTCGTGAAGAGCCACGGCGGCGCCGACATCACGGGTTTCCTGCATGCGCTGCACAAGGCCAACGCCGAAGTGGTCGAGCGACGTGCTGTCGAAGATCGCGCGCGCAGGTCGCGAGCATGCCGGTGCCGACCGAGCCCGCGGTGGCGGAGCCCAATGCCGGCTAGCCGCATCGCCGGAACGGGACGCTACCTCCCGGCGCAGGTCCTCACCAACGAGGCGCTCGCGCAGCGCGTCGACACGAGCGACG
This sequence comes from uncultured beta proteobacterium, assembly GCA_963707815.1. Taxonomy (GTDB): domain Bacteria; phylum Pseudomonadota; class Gammaproteobacteria; order Burkholderiales; family Casimicrobiaceae; genus VBCG01. Next base: position 35,504 of record CAVPRK010000007.1, on the reverse strand, counting down.
AATGGATTCGTACGCGCACCGGCATCCGCCAGCGCCACATCGCCGCCGATGGCGAAACGACGTCCGACCTCGCGACGCACGCCGCGCGCGAAGCCATTGCGGCCGCGGGCATGCAAGCCGGCGACGTCGACCTCGTCATCGTGGCGACGGCGACGCCCGACATGATCTTTCCGTCGACCGCGTGCATCGTGCAGGACAAGCTCGGCATCCGGAACGGCGGCGCGGCATTCGACGTCGCGGCAGTGTGCTCGGGGTTCGTGTACGCGCTCGCGATCGCCGACAAGATGGTAGCGGCAGGCGCGGCGCGCAACGCGCTCGTCATCGGCGCGGAGATCTACTCGCGCATCCTCGACTGGAACGATCGCGGCACGTGCGTGCTGTTCGGCGACGGCGCAGGTGCGGTCGTGCTCGTGCCTTCGGACGCGCCGGGCATCCTGTCGTCGCATCTGCATGCCGACGGCCAGCTATCGCGACATACTGTGCGTTCCCGGCACCGTGCACAACGGTGTCGTCACCGGCACGCCGTTCGTGCACATGGACGGCACGGCGGTGTTCAAGTTCGCGGTGAAGGTGCTCGCGGATTGCGCGAACGAGGCGCTCGAGGCCGCGGGCAAGAAGGTGGACGACATCGATTGGGTGATTCCGCACCAGGCGAACATCCGCATCATGGACGCCACGATGAAAAAGCTGCACCTTCCGCACGAGCGGCTCATCGTCACCGTCGACGTGCACGGCAACACGTCGGCGGCATCGATCCCGCTCGCGCTCGACATCGCGGTCCGCGACGGCCGCATTCGCGAGGGCCATCACGTGATGCTGCTCGGCGTGGGCGGCGGCTTCACGTGGGGCTCCGTTTTCTTACGCTACTGAAGCCATGAAGATCGCATTCGTGTTTCCCGGCCAGGGATCGCAAGCCGTCGGCATGATGAGCGGATTCGCCGCGCATCCGGTCGTGCGCGAGACGTTCGCGGAAGCTTCCGATGCCCTCGGGCGAGGACCTGTGGGCGCTGGTCGAAAGCGGACCGCAGGACCAGCTCGCGCTCACCACCAACACGCAGCCGGTGATGCTCACCGCAGGTGTGGCCGCATGGCGCGCGTGGCAGGCGTCGGGCGGGCCGCAACCGACGGTGGTCGCCGGTCACAGCCTCGGCGAATACACGGCGCTCGTCGCGGCGGGCGCGCTCGCGTTCCGCGATGCGGTGCCGCTCGTGCGCTTTCGCGCGCAGGCGATGCAGCAGGCGGTGCCGGCGGGGCAGGGCGCGATGGCCGCCATCATGGGCGGCGACGACGGCGCCGTCGTGTCGGCATGCGCGGAGGCCGCGCAGGGCCAGGTGTGCGAGGCCGTGAACTTCAATGCGCCGGGCCAGATCGTGATCGCGGGCCACAAGGATGCAGTCGAGCGCGCAATCGGCCTTGCGAAGCAGAAGGGCGCGAAGCGCGGCGTGATGCTGCCGGTATCGGCACCGTTCCACAGCACGCTCCTTCGTCCCGCTGCCGATCAGCTCGCCGAAAAGCTCGCGCAAGTCGCGGTCAGAGCGCCTGCGATTCCCGTCATTCACAACGTCGACGTGAAGCAGCATCGCGAGCCGGCCGAGATCCGCGAAGCGCTCGCGCGCCAGGCGGCCAATCCCGTGCACTGGACGGCCACCATCCTCGCGATGGCGGACATGGGTGTCACCCACGTCGTCGAATGCGGGCCGGGCAAAGTGCTCGCGGGATTGACCAAGCGCATCAAGGACGACCTTCCGGCGTTCGCGCTGACCGACAGCGACGCGATCGCCACTACGAAGGAAGCGTTGCAATGAGCGACGCCGTTGACGGGTCGGATTGCGCTGGTCACCGGTGCGACGCGCGGCATCGGCCGCGCCATCGCGCAGCGGCTTGCACAGGACGGCGCCACCGTGGTCGGTACCGCGACCACCGACGAAGGCGCGGCGGCGATATCCGCCATGCTTGCGGAAGCGGGCAACCCGGGCACGGGCATGAGGCTCGACGTCACGGACGCGACGGCGACGGACGCGGTCGTCAAGGACATCGAGGCGCGCTTCGGCGCGATCGTCATCCTCGTGAACAACGCGGGCGTCACGCGCGACAACCTGCTCCTGCGCATGAAGGACGAGGAGTGGGACGCGATCATGGCCACCAACCTCACGCCCGTGTATCGCCTGTCCAAGGCGGTGATGCGCGGCATGATGAAGGCGCGCCACGGCCGCATCGTGAACATCGGCAGCGTCGTCGGCAGCAGCGGCAATCCCGGCCAGGCGAACTACGCGGCGGCAAAAGCGGCGCTGATCGGGTTTACCAAGTCGCTTGCGCAGGAAGTCGGCAGCCGCAACATCACCGTCAACTGCGTCGCGCCCGGCTTCATCGATACCGACATGACAAAGGCATTGCCCGACGCCGCGCGCGAAGCGCTGCTGGGCAGGATTCCGCTCGGCCGGCTCGGCTCCCCCGAGGACATCGCGAACGCGGTCGCGTACCTGGCGGGCCCGGGCGGCGCGTATGTCACCGGCACGACGCTGCACGTCAACGGCGGCATGTACATGGTGTAGTCGCCAGCAGGCGACAGCCGATCTGGTAGAATCGACGAGTTTTGTATGGGGACCCCCTCGCGGGGAGGAGAGCAATGGAAAACGTGGAACAGCGCGTCAAGAAGATCGTCGCGGAGCAGCTCGGCGTCGCCGAAGCGGACATCAAGAACGAGTCGTCGTTCGTCGACGATCTCGGCGCCGATTCCCTCGACACCGTCGAACTCGTGATGGCGCTCGAAGAAGAATTCGAGACGGAGATTCCCGACGAGGAAGCGGAGAAGATCACGACGGTGCAGCAGGCGATCGACTACGTCGGCTCCCATCTCAAGAAGTAGCTCAAGAAGCCGCGGCTGCGAGCCGCGGCAACGGCCGCGGCCATCGTACGGCGGCGGCCTCATTCCGAATCGTTTCAAGCTTTCGCCATGTCTCGCCGCCGCGTCGTCGTCACCGGTCTTGGCATCATCGCGCCCGTCGGCATCGGAGTCGAGGATTGCTGGCGCAGCATCCTCGACGGCCGCTCCGGCATCGCAAGGATCACGCGCTTCGATGCTTCCGCCTTTCCTTCGCAGATCGCGGGTGAAGTAAAGGGCTTCGACGTCACCAAGTACCTGTCGGGGAAGGAAGCGCGGCGGTACGACGCCTTCATCCACTACGGGCTCGTCGCCGCGATGGAAGCGGTGAAGGACGCAAGCATCGAGGCTTACGCCGGCGACAAGGAGCGCGTCGGCGTATGCATCGGCTCCGGCATCGGCGGACTGCCGATGATCGAAGAGACGCACAACCATTTTCTGCAGGGCGGCGTGCGCAAGATCTCGCCGTTCTTCGTGCCCGGTTCGATCATCAACATGATCTCGGGACTGGTGTCGATTCACTACGGCTACCAGGGACCGAACCTCGGGACCGTGAGTGCGTGCTCGACGGCGAACCACAGCATCGGCGAAGCCGCGCGTCTCATCGAGTACGGCGATGCCGACGTGATGGTCGCCGGCGGGGCCGAGGGGACCGTGTCGCCGCTCGGGATCGGCGGCTTCTGCGCATCGCGCGCGCTTTCGACGCGCAACGACGATCCCGAGCGCGCGAGCCGTCCCTGGGACGTGGGTCGCGACGGCTTCGTGCTGGGCGAGGGTGCCGGCGTGCTCGTCCTCGAGGAGCTCGAGCACGCCCGGGCGCGCGGGGCGCGCATCTACTGCGAGCTCACCGGCTACGGCATGAGCGCCGACGCGCATCACATCACGGCGCCGCCGGAGAACGGCGACGGCGCACGGCGCAGCATGGTCAACGCGCTGCGCAATGCGCACATGCAGCCGACCGACATCGACTACATCAACGCGCACGGCACGTCGACGCCGCTTGGCGACATCGCGGAGTGCATCGCCGTCGAGCGCACATTCGGCGATCACGCAGCCAAGCTTGCCGTTTCGTCGACCAAGTCGATGACCGGGCATCTGCTCGGCGCGGCAGGCGGTATCGAAGCGGTGTTCACGGTGCTTGCGATGCGCGACCAGATCGCGCCCCCGACCATCAATCTCGAGAACCGGGATCCCGCGTGCGACCTCGACTTCGTGCCCAACGTGGCGCGCAAGATGAAGATCGCCGGTGCGCTCTCGAATTCCTTCGGCTTCGGCGGGACCAACGCGACGCTCGCGTTCCGCGCGATCTAGAGATGCTAATCGTCCAGAAATACGGCGGCACGTCCGTCGGCTCCACCGACCGCATCAAGAACGTCGCGCGTCGCGTGGCGCACTTCCACAAGCAAGGTCACCAGGTCGTCGTCGTCGTGTCGGCGATGTCGGGCGAGACCAATCGCCTGCTGGGTCTCGCCAGGGAAATCTCCGCCAATCCATCGGGCCGCGAGCTCGACGTCATCGCCGCGACGGGCGAGCAGGTGACCATCGGGCTCCTCGCCATCGCGCTGCACGAGATCGGCGTCAATGCACGCAGCTATACCGGCGGGCAGGTGCGCGTGCTGACCGACAATGCCTACACAAAGGCGCGCATCCTGGAGATCGACGAAGCGAACATGCGCCGCGACCTCGAAGCCGGCAAGGTGGTGATCGTCGCCGGGTTCCAGGGCGTGGATGCCGAAGGCAACATCACGACGCTCGGCCGCGGGGGATCGGATACGTCGGGCGTGGCGCTCGCCGCCGCATTGAAAGCCGACGAGTGCCAGATCTACACGGACGTCGACGGCGTCTACACGACCGACCCGCGCATCGTGCCCGAGGCGCGCCGCCTGGACACCGTCACCTTCGAGGAAATGCTTGAGATGGCGAGCCTCGGATCGAAGGTGCTGCAGATCCGGTCGGTCGAGTTTGCGGGCAAGTACAAGGTGAAGCTGCGCGTGCTGTCGTCGTTCGACGATCCCGAGTCGACGGCGGCGGGGACGCTCATCACGTTCGAGGAAGACGAGGACATGGAACAGGCGATCATTTCCGGCATCGCGTTCAACCGCGACGAAGCCAAGATCTCGGTCATGGGGGTGCCGGACAAGCCGGGCATCGCGTACGCGATCCTCGGTCCGATCGCCGCGGCCAACATCGACGTCGACATGATCGTGCAGAACATCGGCGCGTCGAGTCACACCGACTTCTCGTTCACGGTCAACCGCAACGAGTACCAAAAGGCGCTCGCCGTGCTCAACGAGTCGCGCGGCAAGGGACTCGAGGCGCGCGAAATCATCGGTGACAATCGGATCTGCAAGGTGTCCGTAGTCGGCATCGGGATGCGCTCGCACGTTGGCATCGCGTCCAAGCTCTTCAAGACGCTGGCCGAGGAACGCATCAACATCCAGATGATCTCCACGTCCGAGATCAAGGTCTCGGTCGTCATCGACGAGAAATACCTGGAGCTCGCGGTGCGTGTGCTCCACAAGGCGTTCGAGCTCGACAAGGAGCCCGCGTAGACCATGAAAAAACGCGTCGGCATCATCGGGCTTGGTTTCGGTGCGCAGGTGCACCTGCCCGCGTTCCAGTCGGAAGGCTGGGAACTCGCCGCGGTGTGCAGTCGTACTCGCGACAAGGCACGCGCCGCAGCGGATGCCGCCGGCGTCAAGGACGTCCACACAGATCCGGACGAGCTCTTCACGCGAGCGGACATCGACGCCGTCGCCATCAGCACGCCGCCCGCGACGCACCATCCCTTGTCGATTGCCGCTCTGAACGCGGGCAAGCACGTCGTCTGCGAGAAGCCGTTCTCGATGTCTGCCGACGAAGCCGAGCAGATGCGCGACGTCGCCGAGCGTAACAAGCGCACCGCGATGGTCGCGCACGAGTTCCGATTTGCGCCGCAGCGCCGCTATGTCAAGCAGCTGCTGCGCGACGGCTACATCGGCCGCTTCAATCTGTGCACGATCGAGTTGTTTCTCGACCGCTACGTCACCGCGCAACCGCGGCCGCTGACGTGGCAGGCGTACAAGGCGGAGGGCGGCGGCATCCTCGGCGCACTCGGATCGCACTACATCGATGGATTGCGCGACTGGTTCGGCGAGGTCGCGTCGGTGCAATGCCAGCTTTCGTCGCTGCGGCCCGACGTGCTGGATGCGAAGTCCGGCAAGGTCGTGCAGGCCGAATCGGACGACACGTTCGCGTTCACGCTCAACTTCGTGAACGGCGGTGCGGCGACGATGATCGCTTCGTTCGCGGCGACGCCGGCGCGAGGTGCGCGCCTCGTGGTCATGGGCGACGAAGGCACGCTGATCGCGGAGCAGACGGGGCCCAACCCGATGGACGACGGCGTTGTGATCGCGAGCCGCAAGGGCTCTGCGCTTGCGCCGCTGCCGACACCCGTGCAATTTGCTGTCGCGACGGATGCGCGCGATCACCGGCTGATGTCGTTCCGCGCGCTCGTGCGGGAATTCACGCGCGGGATCGAGGAGGGCGCATCGCCCTCTCCGAACTTCGACGACGGCTGGCGCTGCCAGCAAATCCTCGACGCTGCGCGGCTGTCGTCGGATACCGGCCGCACCATCGCGATCGGCTAGGGACTTCGGTCGCGGTTCAAATGGACCGCAAACCTCTCACGCGCTTTGCCCTGCTGTCGCTCGCCGCGGCGATCGTCACGATCGTGCTCAAGCTTGCGGCCTGGTACGTCACCGATTCCGTCGGCATGCTCTCAGACGCGCTGGAGTCGATCGTCAATGTCGTGGCCGCAGCTGCGACCCTGTGGCTCCTGTATCTGTCCGCGCGACCGCCCGACGACCGTCACACCTACGGCTATTCGAAAGCCGAGTATTTCGCGAGCGCATTCGAGGGCGCGCTGATTCTCGTTGCCGCGTTACTGATCGCATGGTCGGCGATCGAAAGGCTGCGCCACCCGCAGGCGATCGAGCAGGTGGGGCTCGGCGTCGTCGTGTCGCTCGTCGCCACGGCGATCAACTTCGGCGTGGCGCGCGTACTGTTGAGGGCGGCACTGCGCCACCACTCGATCGCGCTCGAAGCCGACGCGCATCACCTGATGACCGACGTGTGGACCTCGATCGGGGTCGTGCTCGCGGTCTTCGCGGTGAGCGTCACGGGCTGGAACGTGCTGGACCCCGTCATCGCCCTGGCGGTCGCCGCCAACATCGTGTTCACCGGCGTCTCGCTGCTCCGGCGATCCGCGTTTGGCCTGATGGACGAGGCGCTGCCCGCCGACCGTGTGGCGAGGATCGAGCAGGTCCTGGATCGCTACCGGGCGGAGGGGATCGAATTCCACGCGATCCGCACACGCGCCGCAGCGGGTCGCTCGTTCGTCTCGATGCACGTCCTCGTGCCGGGTGCGTGGACAATCCAGCAAGGTCACGACCTCGTCGAGAAGATCGAGCAGGAGGTGTCCACGACCGCGCCCGGGACTTCCGTTTTCACCCATCTCGAACCGCTCGAGGACCCGATCTCGTATCGCGACGAGGGACTCGATCGGACCGGCGTGTAGGCGATGGGCCGGGGAGGGGCCTTCCGGTACAATTACGCCCACGGAGACGTGGCCGAGTGGTCGAAGGCACTCCCCTGCTAAGGGAGCATACGGGCCAAAACCTGTATCCAGGGTTCGAATCCCTGCGTCTCCGCCAAGGTAATGGTTGCAACTAGTTGATTGAATTAAACTAATTGCGAGGACATGGCGCCTTGTCTGGCGCTGTTATCCGGTCAGTTACCCAAAGGTGTTTTTCCCGGCAGCTAGTGACGAGCGGCGCACCGGTGACTGCTCAAGGAACTGGCGCGCGCTACGCCGCAAACCGCACGGAACGTGGCCAACCGATGCCGTCGCTCATATGCGCGTCCACCATGCGGCGCCCGGGCGGCGCTTAACGTCGTTGCGCCACCACAGCACCGCATTCGCCACGATGCAGCCGATGCCGAACGTGACGCAGATGCCGAGAATCCACAGCAGCGTGTTCCTCACGGCATCCACCGATCAGGATCGCGCGACGAAGAACGCTGTGACGCCATCTGGATTGCGGCCCTCTAATGCCTCGAATACCAGCCCCTTGCAACGACCGTGCCAAACCGGCGAGTTGAATCGCCGCCGATGGACGGTGCGGCGCCATCGATACAGCGGCCGAATTTGCCTTGGAGTGCACCAACGCTCGTCACCGCTCTGGTGGGCGAAAGGCGCGAGCGCGAGCCGACGAACTGCGTCTCCCCAAACTCCAGTTTGACGGCTTAGGTCCCCCCGAAGACTTTCCGTCCGAGCGTGTCGCTCAGGAATGTCAGCGGGCTGAACGCCATCCGAATTTCCTGCTCGCCCGCTGGCACGCAGATCGCTCGGTAGATTCCGTTCGCCCGCCAGATCTTCAGCGGTTGCCCGTCCGCAGTCGCGCGCCAGCCGGGAAAGGCGAGGTCGCTGATGAATATCCACGCGGGCTCGGTGGCGCGTACACGAAACTTCACGCTGCTGTTTTCGTACGAGACGCGATCCACGTCCGCGCGACCCTTGCATGTGGACGCCAGCTGCTTCGCTTGCGCTTCCTCCTCCGCATCGCGCGGATAAAGCAAGACCTGCTTCGCGAAATCCATGTCGACGAACTGCGACACATCCGATCGCTGGCCGACATCCATGACGCGAGCTTCCGTAGGGGTCAGCAATCGCGCGAGGGCATTGCGGTTACGCCAAAGACTCAGCTTGCCTTCGGACGCCACTAGCTCGAATTGGCCGTTCAAGTTGCCGTTCGTCAAGCGCGCGATGGGTTCCGCCGTCAGGACGTAGCGGGTGCCGCTCAGGTTGAACAGGGGACTCGACAAGGACGGCAGCGACGCGGTGAAGGGCCGTATCTGGTTGCCGCTCTCCTGAGAACCGAAGACCTCGCCATAGTCGCGAATGCGCAGCGGGTTGTAGCCTTGTGTCGAGCCAATCCCATGGATCGCCAATGTCGTCGACGCGAACTCTCCCGCTCCGGTTGCCTCGGTTCGAAACGGTAGTAGGCCAGGGTCGCGGCGCAGGTCGTCACGGACAGCCTGGACCAGGCGGCCCGGCGATTCGATCTCGCGAGCCGGGTTCATCCCATGGCCGTTCAATTGGTTCGGTAAATTGAAGAGGCGATAATCCGCGACGCTGATAACGACCAGGCCGATCACTGCAATCGGGCCGCGCCAAACCGACGGCGCGAACATCGCTCCAAAGGCAACGACTCCCGCGAGGAGCGCAAGCAGGAAAATGAACCCTGCCTGCTGTCCCCGCAACGACTCGAGTCCACCGATAACCACCAACCAGACCGCGGTCAGCATCAGACAGGCGATGGCGAATCGCTTGGCGAAGCGCTCTTCGCCCGTCCCGAACGCCGTGGTCGCACAAAAGCCAACCAACATGGCGAGGCAAAAGTTCAGCAGGAAGGCGGCATCGGACGGCCTCTTGAACAGCCGCACGCCGGGTAGGAACTCATATAGCAGTCGGAAGATCGGAGTATTTGCGCCAAGGACATAGACAACGGCAAATAACGCTCCAGCGATGAAACAGATCTTGTCGATACGATAGGCTCGCTCCTTGATCGATCGTCCCAGGAACAACAGCATGATGAAGAGCGGAATCGCGCCGAAGTAAAAGTACGTTTCGCTCACATCCTGCGAGCCTGTGTAGTCGCCGCGAAGCGACCCAAGCGCGTTCGGCCAAACAAATGTAAGGAAGGCGCCAGGCGATACGGAATACTTCGCGATGTCGTCGAACGAGAACGCTCCACGCGTCGAGAGCGGAAGAACCGCGAGCGTCGTTGCGACTTGCAGCCCGGCGATCGCAATCGCAATCAGCACGGCGACGCCCAGACCGAGAACGATTCTGCGTGCAGGCGGTTTGGATACGCTCACGCGAACGAGGAAGTAGCACCCCGCGAACAGGACGAACAGAAGCGTGGGTTGCACGAGGCTTGTGATCAACGCGCCGATGCTCAGGCCAAGCGCCGCGGCGAATCCGAACGTCGGGCGCTCGGCGAAGCGGTGGCAGCACAGCAGTACCCACGGAAGGTAGGCGTACGCCAGTATCATCGTCGTGTGCTGCAGGCGCGCCGCGACCGCTCCGCCGACCATGAACACGAGAGCCGCGAGGATCGTTCCTACAGGCGCAAATTTGTAAGCCTTCGCCAGGAAGACGACGCCCCACGCTCCGAACAGAAGGTGCAGAACGACGCAGATGTCGAACCAGACAACGCTGGGACGTTCGGAGATCATCATCAGCGCCATCAACAGCGGCGAGAACATCATGCTCTGTGGATCCGCCACCTGCGGAAATCCCGAGTACACATACGGGTTCCACCAAGGCCAGTCCCCGCTGCGCAACCCCGTGGCGCTGAAGTAAGCGGTCGGATAATAGAATTCGACGCTGTCGAACGGGATCATCCTGTGGCCCGTCCAGATCGTGACGAACACGATGGCCCACAGGATGGTCACCAGCAGTAGTTCGTACTTGAGTCGCACGACGCGAACAGGGGTACCTGCCACGTCGCGTGCGCTGACTTTCAGGACGCGCCTTGCGAGTGAGCGGCCACGTTGAATCCAGCCGCGCGCAACCGATCGCGGACCGCCTCATCGGCAAGAACCGAGCGGAATGCGTGGACCGCCGGCCGATCGAGGCGCGCCGTCGGCACGATGAAATCGTAGCGTTCTTCCTGCAACGGGATGAAGCCGAGCCCGTACTGGCGCGCGACGGTGTCGATCGCGACGCCCCAGTCGGCGCGACCCTGCGCGACCGCTGCGGCGACGGCATTGTGCGACTTCGTCTGCACGCCGTATCCGGGCGGCCGCGATCGCGCCCAACAGCTTGTCGATCAGGATGCGCGTGCCGCTGCCGGTGTTGCGATTCACCATCACGCATGCGGAATCGTCGAGCGCAGCGCTCGATCGCCTGCTCGACGCGATCGCCGGTCGAATCGCGCGTCGCCGGGCCGGAACACGAACGCCCTGCATGCGTCCATAGCCGGGCAGCAGCGTCAGTCCTTCCGTCACGAGATGCCGGTTGTAATTGCCGGTCGCAGGGTCGAGCAAGTGAACGCCGGCGATGTCGCACTCGCCGCGTCGCGCCGCGGCGACGCCGCCCATGCTGCCGACGTAGAGCGACTTCGGCGCGAATGCCCTGGCGCACGAGCATGCCCGCGAGAAGATCGAGCCCCACGCAATGGCTGCCGATGATCACGAGATCGGCGGGCTCGACGTCGCGGCCCGAGCAGCTGCACGGTGACCGCACTGTCCGCGTCCAGTATTTCGGTGTGCTGGTCGATCGTGATGAAGCCGTCGGCGTTGCTGAACGTCGTGACCGATCCGGATCCTTTTCCCATCGGGTACGCGACGAGGCCCTCGCCCGATTGCACGAGGCCGACGAGCAGGTACTCGGTGCGGCCGCGTTCGGAATTCACGCGCATCGGCAGGCGCGCCTCCACGCTGTGCCGTCGCTCGACGGGCAGTCCGGCGTACGCGCGGAGCACGGGTGCTACGAATTCGTGAAAGGTGAAGATCGCCGACGTCGGAAATCCCGGCAGGATGACGACGGGCTTGGCGTCGGTCACCGCGAGGCAGATCGGCTTCCCGGGCTTCAGCGCCACGCCGTGCGCCACGATGCCGGGATTCTCCAGGCGGCTCACGGTGCGATAAGAAATGTCCCCGGCGCCTTTGGACGTGCCGCCGGAAAAGATCACGGCATCCGCTTCGAGCCCGCGCGCGAGCGCATCGGTGAGCGCGGCGTCGTCGTCGGGCACGACGCCGAGGTGCACGGGCTCGCATCCCGAGCTCGGCCACGGCGGCGCCGATGATTGCCGCATTCGAGTCGTACACAGTCCCTGGCCGAGCGGGCGCGCCCGGCGCCACGATCTCGTTGCCTGTCGAAAAGATCGCCACGCGCGGTCGCCGGTACACGTCGACCTGCGGCGACCCCGAGGGCGGCGATGACGCCGATCTCGCGCGAGGTCAACACGGTACCCGCTCGCAGCGCGGTCTCGCCGCGCGCGATGTCGGTGCCGGCATAGCTCACGTTCTCGCCGGCGGTAACGGGTCGGCGGATCTCGAGCGTCGCCGTCGGCTGGACTTCGGAATGCTCGATCATCAGCACGGCGTCGGCGCCGCGCGGCAGCATGCCGCCGGTCGCGATCGGCGTCGCCCGGCCGGCGAGCTACAGTGTCGATGGGGACGATGCCGGGCGCGAGCACCTGGTCGTTGAGTTGCACGCTTCGCGGGCCGCTCCTCCATGGCCGTGAACGAATCCTCGGCCACGATCGCGAAGCCGTCGACGTTCGAGCGATCGAAGCTCGGCACGTCGACGCTCGCGACGATGTCGCGCGCGAGCACGCGGCCGAGCGCGCTGTCGAGCGGAATCGTCTCGCTGCCGAGCGGTCCGAGGTTGAGATGCCGGCGGAAACGCGCCGTCGCTTCGTCGCGCGAGATGACGTCGAGGAACTGCGTCTGCGCGACGCCTTCGGGCGCTTTGGGACTCGGGTGGCGCCATCAGTCGTAGAGATACACCGTGACCTCGCTTCCGGGCGCGTAACCTTCGCTCTCGGCCGGAACGATGACGAAACCGTCCGCGCGCGTCGTCGACGACAGGATCGATGCACCGCTCAACGCGATCGGGTCGACCTCGCCGTTGGCGAGGCGAACGCGACAGTAATCGACGCGTCCGATCGCGGACACGATCTTGCGCGCGACCGTCGCGCGCACCGCTCGATGCGGAAAGTCCGGCGGCAAGCCCGCTCATGACGCCGGATCGCGCGTCCGGCGAAGAAGTCGTACGCGCACAGGCACGACACGGGATTGCCCGGCAGCAGGAAGACGAGGGCGGCGCCGATGCGTCCCGCGCCGGCGGGACTCGACGGACGCATTGCGACGCCATGAATCGGCAACTCGCCGCACTCCGCGACGAGGCGCGGCGCGTGATCTTCCGACCCGACGCTCGAGCCTCCCGAAACGAGGATCACGTCCGCGCCGGGCGCGGTCATGGCCTCGCGAATGACGGCAGGATCGTCGCCCAGCCGAAGCGCGCGCTCGAGCACGCCGCCGTCGCGCGACAGAAGACCTCGAAGCATGTACGAATTCGCGTCGTAGACCTGGTACAGGTCTTTCGGTGCGCCGGGTGCGACCACCTCGTTGCCCGTGGCGACGATGCGCACGCGCGGGCGCTGCACCGCGTCGACGTGGGCGTGGCCGAGCGAAGCGACGAGCGCGACATCCTGGGCACGCAAGCGCCTGCCGGCACGCAACACGACGCTCCCTGCGGCGACGTCCTCTCCGCGATGCGCGACGTGCTGCCCGGGCGCAACCGGCCGCGTGATCTCGATGCTGCCCGACGGATTCGGGCGCGAATTCCGCAGGCACGACGGCGTCGACGCCTTGCGGAATCGGAGCGCCGGTCATGATGCGAACGGCGGTCCCCGGCGCGACGCTGCGACCGAGCGGCTGCGCGGGAAGCACCTGGCCTTCGACGGGCAGCGCAATGGGGTTGTACTCGCTCGCGCCCGAGGTGTCGTCGCCGCGCACGCCATAGCCGTCCATCGCCGAGCGATCGAATCCCGGCACGTCGATCGGTCGCGACGACGTCCGACGCGAGCACGCGGCCCATCGCGTCTTCGATCGGCACGGACTCACCGGCCAGTTGGCTCGCGTGCTGATCGATCCATGCAAGCACCGCGGGGACTTCGCTGCGCCGGCGGAATCCCTGCATGCGAACGTCCGCGGCAGTGGACATCCCCGTTGCTCTCCTCGTGCTCTCGAGGCGATGTGCCTCGCGCTTCGCCGTCATTGTAGTGGAACGCTCCAAACGGCGATCGCCCGACGCGGCGTTATATTTTTCGGTATATTGCGCAAATCGTTCGGCAAGACACTCGCTCGGCGCATGCCTGCTCGGTCGTGCGTCGTCGCATGTCGCAGCGGCTGCGGACATGCTCGTTTTCGGCGCCGCGAGCCTCAAGGACGCGCTCGACGCGCAGGTCGCCGCGTTCACGTCCGCGACAGCAGAGACAAGGTCGTCGTGTCGTACGGCGCGAGCAACGCGCTCGCCAAGCAGATCGAAGCGGGCGCGCCTGCGGACCTCTTCATTTCCGCGGACCTCGATTGGATGGACTACGTCGACAACGAAGGGCTTGGTGCGCCGGGTACGCGCGTCGATCTCCTGCGCAACACGCTGGTGCTGATCGCGCCGGCGACGAGCACGATCGACGCTCAAGATCGGTCCCGGATTCGATCTCGCCGCTGCGCTCGGCGACGGAGAAGCTTGCGATGGCCAATCCGGACAGCGTGCCCGCCGGCAAGTACGGCAAGGCCGCGCTCGAGTCGCTCGGCGTGTGGACGCGCGTCGAGAAGCAGGTCGCGCGCGCCGAAAACGTGCGCGCCGCGCTAGTGCTCGTGTCGCGCGGCGAAGCGCCGCTCGGCATCGTGTATGCGACCGATGCGCTGGCCGACCGAGGCGTCCGCATCGTCGATACGTTTCCCGCGGCGAGCCATCCGCCGATCGTGTATCCCGCGGCCCTTACGCACGACGGGCAAGTCGCCGCGGCGCAAAGGCGTTCCTCGACTACCTGCAATCGCCCGCGGCGCGGCCGGTGTGGGAACGGTACGGCTTCGCGGTCGCTCGCTAGGCGCATGTTCGAACTGACGCCCGACGAAGTACAGATCCTCGCGCTGAGTCTTCGCGTCGCGGCGGTCAGCGTCGTAGCAAGCCTGCCGATCGCCATTCTCATTGCGCTGTTGCTCGCGCGCGTCGATTTCCCCGGCAAGACGCTCGTCGACGCGCTCGTGCACCTTCCACTCGTGTTGCCGCCCGTCGTCGTCGGGTTCGGCCTCTTGATACTGCTGGGCAAGCGCGGCCCGATCGGCAGCGTGCTCGACCAATGTTGCGGCATCGTCTTCGCGTTCCGGTGGACCGGCGCCGCCGTGGCTTCCGCGCTCATGGGCTTTCCGCTGATGGTGCGCGCGATCCGACTGTCGATCGAGGCCATCGACCGCCGTTACGAAGTTGCCGCGCGCACGCTCGGCGGGTCGCCGTTGTGGGTGTTCGCATCGATCACGCTGCCGCTCGCGTTACCGGGAATCATCACCGGCACGCTGCTTGTCGTTCGCGCGCGGACTCGGCGAGTTCGGCGCCACGATCACCTTCGTGTCCAACATTCCGGGCGAGACGCAGACGCTGCCGCTCGCGATCTACACGTTCACGCAGGTGCCGGGCGGCGACGCACAGGCGATCCGCCTGTCGATCATCGCCGTCGTGCTGTCGATCGTGGCGCTCGCCGGGTCGGAGTGGCTCACGCGCCGCGCTTCCCGAGCGCACCGCGATGATCGACGTTGACGTCGCGCGGCGCCTCGGCAGCTTCGCGCTCGACGTGAAGTTTTCGCGTTGACGCGCCTGATCGTAGGCCTCTTCGGCCCGTCGGGCTCGGGCAAGACGAGCGTCGATCAACATGATCGCGGGCGTCGGCAAAGCCGGATCGCGGGATGATCCGCATCAACGGCGACGTGCTGTTCGACTCGGCGAGCGGCATCGACGTCCGGCCCGAGCACCGCAGGGTCGGCTACGTGTTCCAGGACGCGCTGCTCTTTCCCGCACCTCGACGTGAAGGCGAACCTCACTCTATGGGCAACGGCTGCGCGCCGCCGTCGCAACGCGTCATCGACGAGCAGCACGTCGTCGAGCTGCTCGGCCTGCGAGTCGCTGCTACGGCCGCAGGCCGCGCACGCTGAGCGGCGGCGAGAAGCAGCGCGTGGCGATCGGCCGCGCATTGCTCGCACAGCCGCGCATCCTGCTCATGGACGAGCCGCTCGCATCGCTCGACGCGCCGCGCAAGATCGAGATCCTCGACTACATCGAGCGCCTGCGCGACGACCTTCGCATTCCCGATCGTCTACGTGAGCCACTCGGCGGCCGAGGTCAAGCGGCTGGCCGATACCGTCGTGCTGCTTTCGGAGGGCAGGTGCATCGCCGTGGGCGACGCCGACGCCCTGATGCGTCGAGCCGCTTACGTCGTGAGCTCGCGTACGGTGATCGTGTACTTGAAGGTGTCCGGGTCGTTGCTGTCGACCCGCTCGCCCCTGACCTCGGCCTGCGGATACATGAGAAAGGGCAGCACGGGCCGCGCGAGCCCGGCAGCGCGACGTCATGCGCGGAGTTGTAGGCCATCCAGTTGCCTTCCCAGTTGCCGAAGAGTCCTTCATACACGGGCGACACTACTTCGTGCCTCGTGCTCTTGATCCAGTCGGGCGTTTCCTGCCGCATGACCTTCGCGACGTCGGCGGGGTCGACGGCAACCCAGCCCTGCGCCTGCAGCCAGACGTCGGCGCGGCAGTGCTGCGCTTTCGTGATGTCCGCGGCGCCCGCGCCGAGCTCCTTGTACGGGAACTTCGACTTCGCCACGCGTATGCCGTAAATGTCGCGTGCCGGCACGCCGACCGATCGGCAAAGACCTACGAAGAGCGCGTTGAGGTCCGCGCACTTGCCGCCCATGTTCTTCGATTCGAGCATGGCCTTGATGTCGCCGATGCCGCAGCCTCGCACCGTGGGCTCACGGTACGTGTTCTCGACGACCCAGTCGTAAATCGCGCGCACTTTGTCGACGTCCGAAGTCATGCCTCGAATGGCCGTCTGCGCGGTGGCGCGCACGATGCCGTCGGTGGGGATGAGCGCGGTCGGCTTCAGCATCCTGTCGAGGTCGCTGCCAGTGGGCCTCGAGTTGGTTTTCCAATCGGCGACGCGGTCTCTCGTCCTGATCGTGGATACGACTTCGAGCTTCGGCGCGCCTTCGCCCTGCGCCCACTGCGCGTAGACCATGCGCGCGTCGCTTGCGGGGTCGGTGTACGTGACCGTGCTCGATGCGTTACCGCTCCATTCGGAGCTCATCGACTGTTGCCAGTCGGTGTTCACGTTCGGGACGGGGACCCACGCGCGCGTATCAGGTCCGGCGCCGATCACGTCCAGCCTGGTCACGACTTCGAACGTCCGCCAGGGACCGAGCGCGGGGGCGAACGCCCGGGCTTGCGCGCGGGCGACGCGCGGCAAGCCCGATATCACGGAGAGGAGTCCAGCGGCCGAGAGAAAGCTGCGACGATGCATGCCAATGTCCAAGTTCGAATGGATGGACGCATGGTCTCACAGCGCTATAGTGGGACGTGATGCCGCGCTTACCGCGATTGCAAACGACGATGGGCCTTGCGATCCTCGTCGCCGCGTTCTCGCTGCGAGCGGCAACGCTTGCGCCCTGGAGCGGGGGACCGTCGCCGCCGCTCCGCGCCAATACGCTTGCCGACCAGCCCTTCGACCTCGATGCGCGGAAGGGAAGCGTCGTCATCGTGAACTTCTGGGCGACATGGTGCGCGCCTTGCGTGGCCGAGATGCCGAGCCTGCAGCGGCTGCGCGACAAGCTCGGCGTTCAAGTGATCGCGATCAACTTCCAGGAGAACGCTGCGCGGATTCATTCGTTTCTCCAACGGAACGGCATCGCGCTGCCCGTCGTGCGCGACCACGACGGCAGCCTTCGCGCCGCATGGCACGTGAACCTGTTCCCGTCGACGTTCGTCATTGCACCGGATGGCCGCGTCGCCCTCGTGGGCGTGGGCGAAGTCGATTGGGACGACCCGGCGATTCAGTCGCAGATCGCGGCACTGCGTCAGTGAGCAACGGGCGCGCGCAATGCACCGTGCGCGGGTGCCACGCGAAAATCGCACCGGACGCAGTGTAGGTACTGAATTGACCGTCCACGACCACGGGTCCAGAATGTCCGTTCGCCGTCGACGCCGCAGGTGGCTCCATGTCCTTGCTCGATCCGCTCGACCTCGCCTCGCTCGAGCCCGCCGAACGCACTTCACCACGCACTCCCATCCCGACGCAGTTCGTCTCGAGCGACGAGTTCATGCCGCGGCCGCAGACGCGGAAGCAGAAGCAGGTCGAGGCGCGCGTGCAGGAGCTCGGCAGCCAGCTCGCGAAGCACCAGGGCATGAGCCGGCGCCGGTTCTTCCAGACCGCGTCGGGCATGGCGGCGGCCTTCGTCGCGATGAACGACGTCTACGGCCCCGTGTTCGGCGTGAGCCCGGCCGAGGCCGCGACGCCGGAGCTGGCCAACGAGCGCGCGAAGGCGCTGGCCGGCCAGTTCATCATGGACATGCACACGCATTTCCTGCGCGACGACACGCGGCTCGAGGGCTTCGTGCGCAGCGCGCGAGGCCGTCGGGCAAGGCGGGCTGGAACCCGGCGCTCGCCGGCAAGCCGCAGACGCTCGAGGACCTCAAGTTCGCGAACTACTTCAAGGAAATCTACTTCGACAGCGACACCAAGGTCGCGCTGATCTCGGGGTCGGGCTCGGAGGAGCCGCGCGACTGGTTCCTCACCAACGAGATGAAGGCCGACGCGCGCGCCAAGGTCAACAAGCTCACCGGCTCGAAGCGGCATGTTCGCGCACGCGATCTTCATGCCGGGGATGCCGGGATGGCTGGACGACGTCGATCGGGCGATCGCCGAGCTCAAGCCCGACTCGTTCAAGGGCTACACCGTCGGCGACAACACCAACAAGCAGCTGGCGCGCGCATCCGTGGCGGCTGGACGACGAGAAGCTCCTGTATCCGTTCTACGAGAAGCTCGTCGAAGGCCGGCCTCGTCAACGTGTGCGTGCACAAGGGACTGTTATCCGCCGTCGAGACCAGCGCACGTTCCCGAACCTCGTTCCCGTACGCCGACGTGCGTGACGTGGGCAAGGCCGCGAAGGACTGGCCGCAGCTCAACTTCATCATCTACCACTCGGCGTTCCGCTTCACGGGCGGCGCGCACGTCGCCGGCATGGAGCAGTTCGAGCAGACCGGGCGCATCGACTGGGTCACCGACCTCGCCGAGATTCCCGCGAAGTACGGCGTGACGAACGTGTACGGAGACCTGGGCCAGATCTTCGCGCAGAGCACGGTCGCGGAGCCGCGCCTCTGCGCGGCCATGATGGGCATGCTGGTGAAGGGACTCGGCGCCGACCACGTGGTGTGGGGTACCGACGCCGTCTGGACCGGCTCGCCGCAGTGGCAGATCGAGGCGCTGCGCCGGCTCGAGATTCCCGAGGACATGCAGAAGAAGCACGGGTTCGCGCCGCTCGGTCCCGCCGACGGCCCGGTCAAGCGCGCGATCTTCGGCGAGAACTCCGCGCGCCTCTACAAGTACGAGCGAGCGCGCAGCACTTGTCGAACGACCGCATCGCCGCTCGCGAAGGCCGCGTACGAGCGCGAGGGCCCGGGCGGACCAACCTGCGCTACGGGTTCGTGACCGGCTAATCCTCGATTTCGATCCACACCGGCGCGTGATCGCTCGCGCCGGGGCGTCCGCGCACATCGCGATCGACTTCTGCCGCGACGAGCCGCTTCCGCAAGGGGCCATTGAGGAGCAGGTGGTCAATGCGCAGCCCGGCATTGCGCTCCCACCGCTTGCGCATGTAATCCCAGAAGGTGTAGATCGTCTCGCGCGGATGAAGCGCACGGATCGCGTCGGTCCAGCCTTGCTCGATCAATACCGCGAGCGCTTCGCGGCTCTCGGGCTGCACGAGCGCGTCGTCGTCGTACGACGTCGTGGAATAGATGTCCGCCGACGTGGGCACCACGTTGTAGTCGCCCGCCAGCACCACCGGCACGTCCGAATCGCGCAGCGACTTCGCGTGCTTCGCGAGTCGCGCGAGCCAGGCGAGCTTGTAGTCGAACTTGGGGCCGGGTTGCGGATTGCCGTTGGGCGCGTAGAGGCAACCGATGAGGATTCCGTTGACGGCGGCTTCGAGGTAGCGCGCCTGCACGTCCCCGCGATCGCCGGGCAGCTCGCGACGAATCTCCACCGGTTGGGTGTCCCGCGCGAGGATCGCGACTCCGTTGTAGCGTGGCTTCTGCCCGCGCCAGATGGCCCCGTAGCCCGCGGACTCGATCTCGTCCTTGGGGAACTCCTCGTCGTAAATGCGAAGCTCCTGGAGGCAGACGGCATCGGGCTGGGCGGCTTCCAGCCACTCCAGGAGCCGGGGAAGCCGGTTGCGGATGCTGTTGATGTTGTAGGTGGCGATCTTCACCCGGTCAATGGTACCGCCTACCCCATTCGGCGGGCCGATCGAAGGCATCGCAGGGGCCGATGACGCGTCGGTATCGTCCTACGGACAATTCATCGCCGCGGATATTGGTCGCCGCAGGCGGAGCGCGGATGATCCGGCCATTCCGTCTCCATAAAGAATTCCAATGGACTTTGCATCATCCGTTCAAAGCCCCAACATCGGCATGCTTGCGCTCGAGCCGGTGCGTGCGCTGCTCGAGTTCGCCCGCATGCAGCTCACCGAACTGACCCCCGCTCGTGCACAGGGCGATGGTCACGTCGTCGTGCTGTTTCCGGGGCTGGGCGCGGACCAGCACTATATGGAACCGCTCGCCCGGCATTGCGAGCAACTGGGTTACGACGTTTGCCACTGGGGTCGCGGCCGCAACACGGGACCCGACGGCGACCCGGCGAAGTGGCTCGACGCGCTCGCACAGGACATCGATGCGTTGGTCTCGCCCGGCAACCGGCGATGCACGCTCATCGGTTGGAGCCTGGGAGGTCTTTACGCGCGCGAGGTCGCAAAGGCGCTGCCGCATCGCGTGCGGCAAGTGATCACGCTCGGCACGCCGTTCGCATGCATCGCCAAATCGACCAACGTGCAATGGCTGTTCGAGCTTCTTAGCGGCACCTCGGCAACGGTGGACGCGGCATTCGCACAGCGTCTCGCAACGGCGCCGCCGGTGCCCACCACCTCGATCTACTCGCGCTCCGACGGCGTCGTCGCGTGGCAGGCGTGCATTGCAGAGGCGTCGCCGCTGGCCGAGAACATCGAGGTCGACAGCAGTCACCTCGGTCTCATCTGGCATCCCGACGTGCGGCGCATCGTGGCCGACCGTCTCGCGCAACGGCGGGGCAAGTGGAAGCCGTGGCGCGACGCAATTGCCGCGTAGGTCCATGGCCAAGCTCGGCGTCATCCAGGGCAGGGCGCCTCGACATAGCCGCCGCGCGGAGGTCCTCACCGCGCTGCGCAACTTCAAGATGGCGACTTCCGCGCACGCGTATGTGCGCGGCAACACCACGCAGTTCTACGAATGGCTGGCGTCGATTGCAGCGAGCTCGTTTCCGCAGGGACCCGCGATCTGGATCTGCGGCGATTGCCACGTCGGCAACCTGGGACCGCTCGCGGACATCGAGGGCCGTGTCGAGATGGGCCTTCGCGACTTCGATCAAACGGTCATAGGCAATCCTGCCCACGACTTGATGCGGCTGGGACTGTCGCTTGCGATGGCAGCGCGAAGCTCCGATCTTCCGGGCGTGGTAACCGCAAAGATGATGGAAGGGCTGGTCGACGATTATGTCAAGGAGTTCGGAGCACGCGACCGCCAGCCGCCGCCGCCGCAGCCCGCCTCGATATCACGCCCGATGAAGGAAGCGAAGCAACGCTCGTGGCGGCATCTCGCCGACGAGCGCATCGACGGCGAGACACGTGCGTTTCCCATCGGCAAGCAGTTCTGGCCCGTTTCGCGGGAGGAGCGCGAGGCGATCGGTCTGCTCTTTGCATCCAAGGAGCTGCAGGGCCTCGCGACGCGTCTCGGATACCGCGAGGACGGCGCGAAGGTGAAGATGATGGACTGCGCGTATTGGCGCAAAGGTTGCAGCTCGCTTGGCCTACGCCGTTACGCGGTCCTGCTCGACGTCGGCGGCAAGGCGGCCCGCGGTCGCGACCTCTGCTTGTTCGACGTCAAGGAAGCGACGCGTCCGCTGTCGCCTCGTTACGACGATGCGGGCATGCCGCGCGACCACGCCGAGCGGGTCGTCATGGGCGCGTGCAACCTCTCGCCGTTCCTGGGAGAGCGCATGGTGCACGCACGGCTCTTCGATACCCCCGTGTTCGTGCGCGAGCTGCTGCCGAAGGATCTCAAACTCGAGATCGAGCGCGTCGACACGCAAGAGGCGCTCAGGGTCGCTCGTTACCTTGCGCGCATCGTGGGTCGCGCCCACGCGCGTCAGCTTGCGTGTGCCGAGCGGAAGGCATGGCAGGCGGAGTTGCGCCGCAATCGCTCGAAGACGATCGATGCGCCGTCTTGGCTATGGTCGGGCGTCGTCGACCTGGTTGCGGTCCACGAGCGCGCCTACCTCGATCATTGCCGCCGTTACGCGCTGAAGGCGGCTTAGGCCGGGCGTACCCTGGAGTCCATTCGGCAGGCAGCACGTGCCACCTGTCATTTCGGTCGATACCGCGATTCCACGCAGGAGCCTAGAATTGGGTCCGCCTCGCCCATCCCTAACGCCTTCGGGCTCGCCGATGATGCACGACCCGGTTTATCTCGCGAATGTCAGCAGCGCGTTGCTCGGTGCGCTTCACGAGGCGCAGGATATGGTCGATGCGGGCGAGCGCGGCGAGCCGCTCGCCGATGTCGTGCGGCATGCGCGCGAGCTTCACGAGATCATGGCCGAGGAGCTGGCTGGCACGAGCCGCGCGATCGACGAGCACGCGGCGCGCGCATTTGCCGAGATGGGGGAGCGGCTGCGCGCGCTCGAGCAGATGACCACCGCCTCGTCTTAGAATGGCGCCTGAGCGGAACTGCCCATCCGCGAGGAGACCATTCGTGCCGCTGACCTACTGCATGTATTTCACGCCAGCCGACAACTTCTTCGGCATCTCCGGCCCCGCGAATCTTCCGAAGACCGTCGTCGATTCGATCCACAAGGCGACGATGAGCGCGTTGGACGCCCCCGAGCTCGATAACCGGAGTTCCAGGAAATCGTTCCGTTGCGATTCACCGTTCTCGATCAGCGCGAGCACTATCACTTGCCCGTGAAGATCACGCCCTGGGGGCTATCGGTCTGGCGCGGCGCGTGAATGGCTGGGGCGCGCCGCTCATTGCGTTCGCTGTTTGCGCCTGGTTGACTGCGGCGCATGCTGCGGTATGGGGCTATATCGACGACCAGGGCCGGCCCCACGTTGCCACCGAGAAGCTCGACGACCGCTACCAGCTTTTCTTCAAGGGATCGACGAGCGCCGACATCGCGGCGGCGAGGCAGCGCAAGGAACGCGAAGCGGAGCTTGCCGCGTTCGCGCAGACGCCGATATTCCAGCGGCTCACGGCGCATCCGAACGCGCAGCGCTTCGATGTACTGATCGCGCGTTACGCGAAGGCGAACGAGCTCGATACCGCGCTCGTCAAGGCCATCGTCGCAGCGGAATCGGGTTACGAGCCGACGGCCGTGTCGGCCAAGGGCGCGCTCGGGCTCATGCAGGTGATCCCGGACACCGCGGCGCGATATGGCGTTGCCGAGGACAAGAAGCAAACGATCGCGCAGAAGCTCTTCGACCCGGCGACGAACCTGCGCATCGGCACACGGTACCTGCGCGACCTGCTGCGACTCTTCGAAGACGACCTCCAACTTGCACTGGCTGCCTACAACGCCGGCGAAGGGGCGGTGCAGCGCTACGACAATCGCATTCCACCCTATCCGGAGACGCAGGAGTACGTGAAGCTCGTCACGCAGCTCTACGCGATGTACAAGCCGCCGCCAGCGCCGGCGACTCCGTCGCGCGTCACGATTCCGAGAAGCCGTCCCGGCGGGGGATAATCCACCGGTGACGACGCTAGACCTTCCTGGAGACGCCGCAATCCCGTTGGGTGACGCGGCTTCCGACGCCGACCGCTTCGACCGCGCATTTGAGCGCGCTGCCGGCGGCGCGCCGCTCACCAGGTGCAACTCCGTGAAGCTTCTGCTCGACGCGCGCGAGAATTTCCCCGCGTGGCTCGCGTCGATCGCCGCAGCCAAGGAGTACATCCTCTTCGAGAGCTACATCATTGCCGACGACGGCGTCGGCCACCAGTTCATCGATGCGCTTGCCGAGCGGGCGAGCAAAGGCGTGCGCGTATGCGTCGTGTACGACTGGCTCGGCTCGACCAAGTTTCGACGCCCCTGGGAGCCGCTGCGCGCCGCGGGCGCGGAGATTCGCTGTTTCAACCCGCCAAGCGTCGAAAGTCCGCTCGCGTGGCTGACGCGCGATCATCGCAAGTCGATCGTCGTCGACGGCGAGATCGCCTACGTGAGCGGCCTGTGCGTGAGCAGCGTGTGGGAGGGCAATCGTGCCAAGCGGCTGCAGCCGTGGCGCGACACGGGTGTGGAATTGCGCGGCGAATCGGTCGCGGACATCGAGGCTGCATTCGCGCAGGTCTGGCGCGCGTGCGGCGGCGGTCCGCTCACGCTGCGCGCGCCGACGCCGCACACCGCGGGCGAAGTGCGCGTGCGCGTGATCGCGGGCGTGCCCAATTCTGCGTCGACCTATCGCACCGATCTTCTCGTCGCGTCGCTCGCGCGCGAGCACTTGTGGCTCACCGACGCGTACTTCGTCGGAACGTCCGCATACACGCAAGCGCTGCGTGCGGCGGCGAGCGACGGCGTCGACGTGCGATTGCTCGTGCCGGGCGCGAGCGACGTGCCCGCCGTGTCGCCGCTGTCGCGCGCGGGATATCGCGCGCTGCTCGAAGGCGGCGTGCGCGTGTTCGAGTGGAACGGCACCATGCTGCATGCGAAGACCGCGGTCGCCGATTGCCGCTGGTCGCGGGTGGGATCGACCAATCTCAACCTCGTGAGCTGGATGTCGCAACTACGAGCTCGACGTCGCCATCGAGGATCGCGCGTTCTCCGAAGCGATGGCGGCGCAATACGAGCGCGACCTCGAGCAAGTCGACGGAGGTCGTGCTGACGCGCCGCAATCGCGTGCGGCGTACCGAGCCGCGCGCCGCGGATCCGGTCGCCGAAGGCACGGCGCGACGCGCGGTGTCGGGTAGCGCGGGCCGCGCCGCCGCAGGCGCAGTGAGCGTAGGTAGTGCGTTGGGAGCTGCGCTGACCAATCGACGCACGCTCGGACCTGCGGAGGCGGGACTACTCACCGTGGTCGCGGTGTTCACCATTTTCACCGCGGTTCTTTCCGCATGGTTCCCGCGCATCCTCGCGTGGCCGGTTGCGGTGTTATGCGGCTGGCTCGGCGTGTCGTGGTTGTGGAAAGCGTGGACGCTGTGGCGCAAGGCGCCCGCAAGCGCTGCGCGCGCAGGAGCCGGGCGAGCGTCCCTCCAAGGCCGCGGCTACCGGCGAAGGGGCCAAGCCTGCTATAATCGACAATTCGCGCCCGTAGCTCAGTTGGATAGAGTACCTGGCTACGAACCAGGGGGTCGTGGGTTCGAATCCTGCCGGGCGCGCCATAAAATCAAGGGGTTAGCTGACGGCTAGCCCTTTTCATTTGCGGACTGTGACGTAAACGTGCCGTCGGCCGAGTCTTCCACAACCCGCAAAGCGCACAGGCGATCCGCGTAGGGCGCTAAGATGCTCGGCCGAGAAGTGCGCGTAGCGCCGCACCATCTCCGGACTTTCCCAGCCCCCCAACTCCTGCAATGCGAACAGCGGCGTGCCGTTCTGCACGTGCCAGCTTGCCCACGTGTGCCGCAGGTCGTGCCACCGGAAGTCCTCGATCCCGGCGCGTTTCAGCGCCTTCATACCAAGCCTTCGTGCTGACCTGACGAATCGGCTCGCCCGCGATAGCTGAACACGTGCGTCGGATGCTTCCCGATCCTGGCGCCGAACGATCGCCACCGCTTCCGCATTGAGCGGCACAGCAATCGCCTTTCGAGCCTTCGCCTGGTCGGGATGGATCCACGCCACACGTCGCACCAAATCCACCTGCGTCCACTGCAATCCGGTGACGTTCGACCGCCGAAGGCCGGTGGCGAGGCTGAACGCCGCCATGTCCGCCAGATGCGGCGGTAACTCGTGCCAGCAAGCGTTTGCGCCTCGTCGCGGGTCAGGAAGCGAATCCGACGCGTCGGCTCCTTCAGCATCCGCACCTGCTGGTGCGCGATCGAGCCATTCCCACTCGTTGACACACTTGCGCAGAATCGCCCGCAGAACTTCGAGCGTCCGATTTACCGTGGCATTTGCTACACCCTCGGCGAGCTTCGCGTCCGTGATCCGGTCGATCGTGGCGCGGCTGATGTCGTCGAGTTGCTTGCCCCGAGATGACGATCGAGCCAGCGCAGATGCGTCTTGTCCATCTCGATCGTGGCCTTGTGGCTCGGACTCCTTCAGCCAGCGCACGACCGCATCGTTCCACGTCCGCCGCGGCCTCTCGCCTAGCTTGGCGATTCGCCACAGCTCGGACTTGAGCCGATCGTGAAACTCTTGCGCTAGGGCTTTGTTGGCAGTCCCAGTAGATTGGCGTATTCGCTCCCCGTTGGGAGCGACGATGTCGATCCACCAGATACCGCCGCGTTTGCGAAGTGACATTCCATCTCCTTTCTCAGAGTCACTTGCAACGCTTGCCGAGGCTGAGGATAGAGCGAACGAACGTATGCGGCAAGATCATCTTCGAGGAATACCCAGGCGCGGCCGACCTTGGCGCCGGGAATCGCGCCCGACTTTGCGCGGCGGCGCAGTTCCTCCGGATGGCAGCGAAGGAAGCGATGCCGCTTCCTCGAGACCAAGCGTTTCCACGGCAACACCTACTTGCGTGGCGTGCATGCGCCGTACCGCGAGTTGGAACGCGCGGTCACGGACCGATGAACGCCTTCGAGCATGTACGGAATCAGTCGCTCGACATCGTTCTTTTCGCCAGTCGACGACGAGTGAACGTCCGCGTAGCGATCGAGCGTCTCTTTGAGTTCCGCGGTGACGGTGATCGTGATCTTGACGGGCTGTGCCTTCGGTAGGGGCCGAGTCGGAGTTTGGTGTTCATGGTGCGGATCGATTGACGAACAGCGGTTGATACGGGCGAAGCACGAGATCTCGGCTCACGATGACGCGGACCGGATAGCCTGGCCTGATCGTGAGTGTGGGCTGAACGTTAAGGTTCGGCGGGTGAGCTCCTGGCCGACCTGATTGATGCTTTCCTGGACGCTCTGGCGCGCGGACACGACGACTTGATTCGAATTGCGATCAGGCGACGCGAGCTCTGCCGCGACGCCGATCAACGTCGATAGCGCCGCGCCCGCGAGGAGCTGGCGCCAGTGACGATCGACACCATCCTCGAGTCCGGCATTGCCCGCGGTGTCCACGCCCGGCAAGCGATCGAGCGTCAACGACGACGCGTCGGGAAAGATCAGGCGATTCCAGACCAGGAGCACGCGCCGCTGGCCGAATGCGACCTGGCTGTCGTACTCCCCGATGAAGCGCGTGCCCTGCGGAATCAGCAGGTGACGCCCGAGCTTGGTGTCGTAGACCGGCTCTGTGACGGTCGCGAGGACGACGCCGGGCAAGATCCGAGTTGATGCCGGTGACGAGCGCTGCCGGGATGACGGTCCCTGCCATGACCTGATAGGGCGAGACTGCCGACTGAATCGAATGCTGGCTCGACTGACGACTTCGGTCGTCACTTGCGAGCAGGCGCCGTCGCGTCGTGATGCAGGCGCGTTCAGAGCCGATGCCGGAACTGTCGCGCGGGTTCGCGACGGCTCGGGCAGTATCCGACAGTGGTTGCTCGCCGCCTCCGCTCGACATTGGTCGCCTTCTGACTGCTCGCGCGAAAGAAGAGCGGACGCCTTCGCGGCGTCCTCCGCCTCGCGCTCGCGATTCGCTCGCTCGGCGTGCCGCGCATCCGGTAGCCGTCGGCAGCGTCGGCGACTGGGCTTGCCTGCTCGGCGCGAAGCATCGCCACGCCCAAGTCGCCGGGAAGCGGTTTGCCGAGCTCGGGAATGGCCGGCTCGGCCGGGCTTGGGCGGCACAACCTTGGAGTAGTCCGGCGGCAGCCGCTCGATGCCCTTCGGCGCGTGCGATGCGATCGACGTTGTGCAACTCCGGACGCACGTCGGCCAAGCGCAAATGGGTCGCAGCGACCAGACGGTCACGCCCAGGATGAGAGCATACCAGCGCCACGATTGTGCCAATCAGCATGCGCCGATTGAGTCGCGTGACGGGCCGCGGGCGCGCACGAAGCGCCAGCGTGTCGGGATCGGCCTTCGTGCTCACGATCCACCCTTCGCGCCGACGTCGTTGCGACCGATTCGCACGACTTGTGCCTTGTCACCACCCAGCCGAAGCTCCGCCGCGCCGAAGAGCCGATCGACGATGTAGTAGGGCGCGCGATACCGATAATTGACGAGCTCGCCGGTGCCGGCCGACACCGACGACGAACAACGGTGGAAGCTCACCATGAGCGATGCCGCGCGGGAACTCGATATAGACCCGCTCGCCGTCATCGAACGCGCGCAGCGGCCGCCACGAAGGCCTGTCACCCGTGATGTCGTACCGAAAGCGCAGTCGCTCCAGCGTGATGCCTTGCGCCACCGGAGCCGTTGCCTCAGCGCGCGCAGCCTGGCGCTTGAGTGCGCAAGCTGATCTTGCGGGTAGTTCCACGACACCGAAGCCATCCACGTCTGCGGCGTCGCACGTCAACTCCAAGAGGTAGATGCGGCGGTTGGTGGTGATGACGAGGTTCGTCTTGAGCGACGGCCGAATCGGCTTGACCAGGACGTGGACGCGCTGCGCTGCGCCACTCGCGCTCGTGGTGTCGCCGACGATCCAACGCACGGTATCGCCGGCGGAGACGCTCACGAGCTCCTCGCCCTCCTGCAACATGATGTCGCGTGACGCGGCCAGGGCTCGCATAGAGCTGATACAGCGCTCCCTCCGCATAGGGCCAGACCTGAATGGCATTGATGTAGCCGTCACGCGTGGGCGTTACGCGAGCCTCGTCGTTCGCCTTGGCGACACGTTCGCGCGGATCGCTCGGCTCCGCCGACTGCGCGGCGGCTGTTCGGAGACCACCGGCTTGAGCTGCGCCGGCAAGCGGCAGCGGTTCGCGGTACGGGCACCACGGTGCATCGGCGTTGATCGGCTCGAGCTCGGGCTGCGCCTGGACGACCTCGTCGAGTGGAACTTCGGGCGGCGGCGGGCTGCTTACCGTCGAGCACGCCGCGAGAAGAATCGAGAACAAGTGACGACGGCAAGGGTGCGGAAGTGGTTCATGGGTCATGGCCTTGCGGTTAGAATACTCCGAGCTCCTTGCTCCAGCTCAAACCGTTGACGTAGATCCCGAACGGATTCTTGCGTAGTCGCTCTTCGGTCGTGGGCGGTCGATGACGACGGAGAGGATGGCGGTCCAACGTTCCGTGGATGGCGAGCGCACCGTGGCTGTAGCTGCGCTCGACCCACCGAACCTGGAACGAATCGTCGCTCGCGCGCACGACGCTCGTGATCTCGACCGAGACCGAGAGCTCGCCGACGCGCGCAAAGGGATCGTTCGCTCGGGCATAGTCGTTGAACGTCGCGGCACCGCGGTCGGTCGTGTACTGGTACGCATCCAGCCAGCTCTGGCGCACGATGACCGGATCGACGGCGAGCGAGCGGACGTTGCTGATGAAATGCGACAGGTGAAACGCGATCTGCGCATCCGTGGGTCGATAAGGCGTCATGGCCTCGCCCACGGCGCGGACCTCGCCGGCCTTGTCGACTTCGACGACAAACGGCGTCACCGAGCGACTGGCCCGTGCGCCACACCAGCGCGCCCGTGGCGACCAGTGCCAGTGCCAGGCAACCGAACGCTGCGAGCCGCCAGTGATGCGCCTGCACCCGTGCGCTGCCGATCCGCTCATCCCATGCTTGCGCCGCGGCCTGGTAGGGCGTGACCGGCTGCGGTGTCTGTGAGTAGCGCAGTTGCGCCCGCCGAAAGATCATTTGGACTCTCCGAGATTGGGACTGGCGCCGCCCCCACCGCCGTGATCGGAGGAGCGGACAGCGTGGGTGGCGGCCGAACGCCGTGGGTGATTTGAGAACGCCGATGGAGGCGCTGCGCCCATTCCGGCGTGCCTGCTGGTGTTGCCGAGGCCCCCGAAGGTGTGGCTGAAGAGGCAGGTGCGGCTGTCCCGACTTGCTGTGGAAGCGGCTGCACCGGCGCTCGCCGCGCTGGACGCCAACGTGCTGGCGGAACGAACGGCGGCACCCCCGTGCGCCGCCATGCGCGCAGCTCCCGCGGCGGCCGCGCCTCCTGCCACTGCGAGTCCGGCGGCACCCACCATGGTGCCGACCGCAGCCCCTGCGCCGAGCTGCGGTCCTCCGGAAACCAAACCGGTTGCGATGCCGGGGCCGAAGATGCCGAGGCCCATCAGGGTGAGCGAAGCGAGAACGATCGACAACGCCTGGTCGATCGAGGGCTCCGTGCCGATCGCCGACTGGAAGGTCGTAAAGATGGTCGACCCGATCCCGATGATCACCGCCAGCACGAGCACCTTCACGCCAGAGGATACGACGTTGCCCAACACGCGCTCCGCCAGAAACGCCGTGCGGTTCCACAGGGCGAAAGGAACCAGCACGAAGCCGGCAAGGGTGGTGAGCTTGAACTCGATCAGCGTGACGAAGAGCTGGATCGCGAGAATGAAGAAGCTCACGATGACGACGATCCACGCCAGTACCAGAACCACGATGGTGGCGAGGTTGAGAAGGATGTCGGGAAATCCTCCGAGCGCGCCGATCTGGGTGAGGAGCGGCTGCGCGGCGTCCACGCCGATCGCGGCGATCCGTCCGGGGTGCAGGAAATCGGTGGGGCTGACCTTCGACCCGCTGGCTAGAAGTCCCAACCCCGCAAACGAGCGAAACAGGATGCTCGAGAGCGCGTTGAAGTTGTTCAGGATGAAGGCGAAGGTACCGATGTACAGCGTCTTCTTGATGAGGCGGGCGATGACATCCTCATGGCCACCCATCGACCAGTACAGCCCGGCCAGCGTGATGTCGATCACGACCAGCGTGGCCGTGAGAAACGAGACCTCCGGACGCAGCAGACCGAAGCCGGAGTCGATGTACAACGAGAAGACATCGAGAAAGCGATCGATGACGCCAAGGTCGTTCATGGTGTTGGCGACTTAGAAGCCGTAGAAGTTGACGGGCTGGGCCGTGTACACCGCGCCGTTGCCCTCGAAGCGGCGCCGAATCTCGCGAGCGCGTTCTTCGCCGATGACCATGCGGGCACGCTCGATCGCAGCACTGCGGTCCTGTGTCAGGCGAAGCTGCTGCTCCTGGATCAACTGACGTGAGTGCAGCGCAAGCAGTTGGTTGGTCGCTTGAGCCGCTTGGACGATCCCGATCGCCCCCTGACTTTGGCTGACGAGCGTTGCGAGTGCGTTCTCGTCGGAGGCCAGGTTCTGCGCGGCCTGCGATTGCATCGCGACGGTCGTTTGAATGGAAAGAAACGAATGCAGCCATCGCTGATAGCTGTCGGCCAGCATGTTCGCGCCGCTACTCGAGGAGTAGGTGGGCGGATAGAAGCGGTTGAACGCAACGTTGGTCTGGCTGATTTGAAACCCGATGCCTTGCGCCTGGGCGATCAACTGATTCGTCAGCGCGAGCGTCGACTTGAGCTGCCACACGATGTCGTAGGGCAAGGTGGCGAGATTGCGGGCGTCGTTGACCAGCATCTGCGCCTCGTTGGCGAGCTGCTTGATCTGGTTGTTGACCTCCTGCAACGTCCGCGCGGCCGTCAGTGAGTTCTGAACGAAGTTCCCGGCGTCGAACACTGCAAGCTGAGCGTTCGTGCCAGTCGAGAAGAGCGGCGAACGCGAGGACGACCAGCGCGTTACGTTTCATTGGGGGTGCTCCTGAAGTTCCTGTTGCTTGGCGATGAGGTCGGCCGCCCATTCCAGACCGCGGTGACGTAGCCACGCTTGGGGGAATGCCGCGGCGTCGCCAATCTGCAGACTTGGTCGATCGCCCGCTGGTCCTCCTGGTGCCCCGCTGCGGCGAAGGCGAGCGCGATCGGACCCAGGTCGAGATCGAACAGGCGATTGCCGAGGCGAGACTGGTAGTAGTAGTCGCGCTTCGGTTGCGCCTGCGCGATGATCGAGATCTGCCGGTCGTTAAGACCGAAGCCTGCGTAGGTAGCGCGCAGCTGCGGCTCGGTGGCCTGCGGATTCGGCAGGAAGATCCGGCTCGGGCAGCTCTCGATGATGGCGGGTGCGATGCCGGAGCTCTGGACGTCGGCCAAGGACTGCGTGGCGAAGACGACGGCAACGTTGCGTTTGCGAGCTTCGTACGCAGAAAGTCACGCACGAGCTCTGGCGATGTCATCGACGTGCCACGACGGACGCGCCGGCCGATGACTTGACGTGCGGCTTTCAGGACTTCGTCGCCGCTCGCGAGGCGGTATTCGCCTTTCGCATCGCGGACGAGCAGTTCGATCGTTTGCGTCTGGGGATTGGCTTGCGACATGTTCGTGCTCCGGTCTTGTTCGGGCGGGATTGCCCGAGACCGGCGCAGCACGCCGCAGCGCAGCTGTCACAGGGTCGACAGACGGCCGTAGGACGCAAGCACGCAAGGCGTGCGCAGCCCTTGACCGCGAGAACGGCGTGATACGGTGGAGAGAACGGCAAACCGCTACGCGACTCACTGTCTCAACCGCGTGTAGAGTACCGTATATTAATACGGTATCCACGTGCGCTTTTCCGTCCGCTTCCTTCGACATCGAGGGCGCGTACTACCGCCTCGGCAAGTGGCGAACCAGCAGCCGAAGGTTGGCGACCTCCGAATCGAGGAGTGCCGTGACGAGGTGTTGAAGCGGACGCTTCGAACCGCGCGACTGATCGACGTCCTGCACATCGTCAAGCAGGATGTGCCGGAGCTGTTGGACGTGAAGGTCGTCGCCATGAGTCCGCAGGCCTTCACGCTCACCGGTTTCGAGCGGGTCGACGAGCGGAGTTCGCGCAAAGCTGGCTCTGTATGCCGGAATGAGCCGCCGGCTCAGTGCTTTACGATCGCTGGTATGGCCACCAAGCCCACACCAACCAACCAGCGGACGCATTCCGTGAGCGCACGGCGCCTTAACTCGCGCTTTAGGCATTTCCTGTCTTCGCGATGGCGGTCCGGGCGCAGACTGATGCTGATCGTCGCGCTGATTGCGCTGACCGGTTGCGCTGGACTACCGGACCGCGCGTCGATCGACATTTCGGTTTCGTCGGCAGTTGTCACTTCAGCGGAAGGCCGGCTGGCGGTCACGGCACACAATGCCTTGATCCGGGCAGAGAGCTCTTCGGCATTCAAGATGCTCCCGCTTGGCTCAGTGACCTACCAAACTCTGGTCGAGCTGGCGGCTCAGGCGCACCAATCGCTCGACATTCAGACGTTCGAGCTGCACGGCGATACATCGGGCACCATGTTGCTGAAGAGCCTGCGCGACGCAGCGGCACGCGGCGTGCGTGTACGCGTGCTGGTCGACGATCTGCATACCGATACTGCCGAGCAGCTGCTCTCGGACATCGCGGCTTTTGACCATGTCGAAGTTCGGCTTGTAAATCCGTTCATGCGGCTGCGCGGATCGCCAGCGGCCAAGCTGGCCTCGTCACTGGACGAACTGAGCCGCGTGAACCACCGCATGCACAACAAGCTGTTCATCGCCGACAACGTACTGGCCGTGATAGGCGGACGCAACATTGGTGACCAGTACTACATGCGTGCGGAAGAAGGATGCAATTACGTCGACCTGGACATTCTCGCCGCCGGTGCGGTCATCGATCAAATGTCAGCTTCGTTCGACGCCTATTGGAACAGCGAGTTTGCCTGGCCGATCGATACGATTGTCGCCGCCTCGGCAGACCGCGTCGCCCGGCGGGCCCGATTCGACTTGGCCGTGTCGCGCTTCGCCGTGTTGCCTCCAGACGATGGAGTGCCCGAACACCTGCGACGTTATGCTTCCGTGCCGGACGAACTCCGAAAGGGCGTCCTGGAACTGACCGGCGCGTCGGCTGAGGTGGTCGCCGATCCGGTGGACAAGCTTGACGGTACGCGCATCAACGGTCGCGAAGGCACCGTTCGCGCGTTCATCGCTACCGCGGGCCTCAACTCAAAAAACGATATCTTCACGATTTCACCTTACTACGTCCCAGGGAGGATAGGGATCGAGTCCCTTCGCAAGAACCGCCGCAACGGAGTCGGTCACCGCGTATTGACCAACACGCTAGCAGCCACTGACGTACCCGTCGTGCACGCCGGCTACCTTGCATATCGTCGCGAGATGATCGAGATCGGCATGGAAGTATACGAACTGAGCCCGACGTTGGCGCGGCAGGAGCAGCTCCTAGGGCGCTTTGGCACCTCCTGCGCGTCCCTGCACCTGAAGGCCATCGTCTTTGATCAAACAGACGTGTTTCTCGGATCGTTGAACCTCGATGGTCGGTCGGAACAATACAACACCGAGGTCGGCGTGATGCTCCGGAGCGGCGCATTGTCGAGCGAACTGTTGTCGCTGGTCGACTTCGAATCGAGCGCCTACAGGGTCGAAATCGGTCCAACGAATGAGCTGCGTTGGGTGAACCGGCGCAACGGGCAAGAAACGGTGTACGACGTGGACCCGGAGGCCGGCGCGTGGCGGACTCTAACTTCGAGGATCCTCGGGTTGCTCATTCCGCATGATTGGTTGTGAAGACATCGGCGGCGACACTGTTTGCCGACGCGTTGTTGGAATATGGGCTCTGCCGCAATTTTGCGTCAGGTCAACAAGCGGGCGCACCACGTGACGTTTGAAGAGTGCGGCGCAGTCGCATTCGGGCTTCTGGCACGCGACGAAATCGCGAGTGTGTAACCGAACGACCGCGTGCAATGCGAAAGGAGCACCAGCCCGTTCACACAATCGGTCCGACGCGCGGATCGGTTGAATCTTGCACTGATCGGTCTTGCCGTCGAAGTTGGCCTGCGCATCCAGCGGCAGCTTGCCGGGCAGGAAGCCCTGGCCCGGGGGCCCCCACGGCACGAGCCGATGCCCGTTCCTCACAGGTGTGCAGCACGCCGTTGTGCTCGACGCTGCGCTCCATGACCGAGTACGTCGGTCTGGATCGCGGATAGGGGCTGCACGGTGTGGCCGCCCGCTTTCGCTTGCGGATGGTGTACGCGTGGTGCCTTTCGCAACGGCATCGCGGCGTTGGGCGGTCCGCGCCACAGCGGGCGTAACCACCGATACGGCGCTGATTGGCAGTGCGGCGCCAGCAGCAGCGATGCCCGCCGCCTTCAGGAAGACTCGCCCGTCGGCCGTTATTTCTTCGTCGCCTCGACTTGCACGATCGCGGCGCGGGCGCGCGCGGCCGCCTCGGGTTGGCCGCGTTGCGCCAGCCCGTCCGCCAGCTGGCGAAGTTGCGCGGCCGTCAGGCCGACGTTCATGCTGAACGCGACGTGGGACTGCAGCTGCGACTCGGCGCCGGGCAGGGCCGCGAGCGCGCCGACCGTGGCCAGCTCGCGGCTCTGCCAGTCGAGGTTGTCGCGGGCGAAGATGGCGCCGAACAGGTGCGATTTCAGGTACTCGTCGATGATGGGCGAGAAGTCGTACAACGCTCCGCGCGCCGGGGCCCCGAGCAGCCTGGTCTGGTTGGCCGTTCCAAGCTCGAGCAGTTCCTGGCCCTTCGGCACCGGTCCGGGTTCGCGCCCCGGTGCATCCTGGATGCCGCGCTGCTTGCGGGCGTCCACCACCTTCATCAGTTCGCCGAGCGCATTGAGGCTGCGCGGAAAACCGGTGTACGCGTACATCTGCACCAGGATTTCCTTGGTCTCGCTGAGGGTGAGGCCGGCGTCCAGGCCCTGGTT
>CAVPRK010000006.1:0-120399 GCA_963707815.1 uncultured beta proteobacterium | reverse complement strand
GGGGTTACTCTGACCGCAAAACCGTAAACGCGTTCCGTCAGAGCGACCGCCTCCCGTTGTCTTGCGTTGCGCTTTGGGAGGCGCAGCACTTTTATGTGTGCTGCGAAGAAGAGAAATTATAATCTTTCGGCGCGCCGATT
This sequence comes from uncultured beta proteobacterium, assembly GCA_963707815.1. Lineage (GTDB taxonomy): Bacteria > Pseudomonadota > Gammaproteobacteria > Burkholderiales > Casimicrobiaceae > VBCG01. Next base: position 120,259 of record CAVPRK010000006.1, on the reverse strand, counting down.
GCAACTCTTTTGCCGCACTGGACGGTCCTACACGCGCTCACGAAAAATCTCCGCGAATAACAACGATATGCGCGCACCAGCGATCTCGCCAGCCGAGCCGCCGCTTGCAACATCGAATCTCGACGTCACGTTCGAGACGGACGCGCTCGGCGTTCTCGTCCGCGAATTCGAGCAGCACGGCGACACGTTCCGCGTCCATTCGCCGGCCCTCGAACGCGACCTGTGGGTGCTGTCGCATCCCGATCACGTGCGCCACGTCCTCGTCGATCACCACGCCAATTTCACCAAGGGCATCGGAATCGAGCGCGTGGCGATCCTGCTCGGCAACGGCCTCATGACCAGCGAGGGCGAGCATTGGCGGCGCCAACGCAAGATGGTGCAGCCCGCTTTCCACCGCAAGGTCATCGCAACGTGGATGCCGCACGTCCACGCCGCGACGCGCAAGCTCGCCAGTCGATGGCAGCGCGCCGCGGAAGACGGCGCGCCGATCAATCTCACGCAGGAGATGAGCGACGCCACCCTGGAGGTCGTGCTGCTCGCGCTCTTCGGCGACGACCTGCCGCGGCTCGGATCGGCGTTCTCGCTCCTGACGGATCACACGGCGCGAAACCTTGCGTTCGCGTACAAGTTCCGCCAGTTGGGCAAGCTCATCATGGACGACGTCGAGAGACGGCGCCGCGAGAACGTCCGGCGCAACGACATGGTGTCGCTGCTGCTCGACGCGCGCGACCGCCAGAGCGGCGAGCCCATGTCCGACCGCGAGCTCCTGGACGAGATCATGACGTTGATCGTCGCGGGTCACGAGACAACGGCGAGCTCACTCAACTGGTTCTGGTATCTCCTGACGCAATCGCCGGAGGTCGAGACCGCCATTCACGCGGAGCTCGGCGCACAGAGCGACCCACCCGGCTACGACGATCTCTCGCGCTATCCCTGCACGCGGCGAGCGCTCGACGAGACGCTTCGCCTGTACCCTCCCGGATGGCTCCTGACGCGCCGCTCGATCGCACGCTCGCGCATCGGCGGTTTCGAGCTTCCCGCGAAAACCGACGTGCTAGTGTCGCCGTACCTCGTGCATCGGCACCCGCGATACTGGCGGGATGGCGATCGCTTCGATCCGGACCGATTCCTCCCGGAGGCCGCTGCGGCGCGAAACCGTTTCGCCTATCTTCCTTTCGGCCTCGGGCCGCGCGCCTGCATCGGCGAGCATCTCGCCTTGATCGAAATGCACGTGCACGCGATCATGCTGGCACGGAGGTTCCGTCTTGCGCTCGTACCGGGACAGGTCGTCGAGATCGAGCCGCAGGTGAACCTGCGCACGAAGCAGCCTGTATTCATGAACGTGGAAATTCGGCAGTGACCAAATTCGCAACGTTGGGCGACGCGCTCGACGCCGTGGCGGGCAGCCCGCGAGGCATTCACTACATCGCCGGCGAATCGAGCGAGCGCACGGTGCCGTTCAGCGAGCTGCGGGGACGCGCGCTCGGCATCCTGCGTCACTTGCAGGATGCAGGCGCACGTGCCGGGCACGCATGCCGTGATCCTGGTCGACGGCCTCGCCCCCTTCGTAGACACGTTCTGGGCGTGCGCGCTCGGCGGCGTCGTCGCGGTGCCCCTCGCCCCGGGTAACGCGGACGAGCACAAGGCCAAGTTCTTCCGCGTGCTCGCCCGACTGCAGTCCCCGATCCTCGCCACCGAGCGCAAGGTGTTCGACCGGCTGCGCACCTACGCCAACGACAACGGCTTCGCGCAAGCCATGACGCGCCTCGAGAAGCGCACGGTCTTCCTCGACGAGATCGCGGACGTCTCGATCCGCGGCAGCGAGCACCGCGCCTCGCCCGACGACGTCGCGTTCATCCAGTTCTCGTCCGGATCGACGAGCGAGCCGAAGGGCGTGCTCCTCACGCATCGCAACCTCACGCACGAACATCGACGCCATTGCGCAAGGCCTGCGCGCGCGCGAGGACGACGCGAGCCTGTCGTGGATGCCGCTCACGCACGACATGGGGCTCATCGGCTTCCACTCTGACGCCGTTGTTCGAAAGCGTCGATCACTGGCTCATGCCGACGTCGCTGTTCGTGCGGCGTCCCGGTCTGTGGCTCGCCAAGACGAGCGAGCATCGCGTCAGCGTGACGTGCTCACCCAATTTCGGCTACATGCATTACCTCCGGACGCACGACCCCGAGCGGGCAGCGGCGCTCGACTTGTCGCGCGTGCGGGTGATCTTCAACGGCGCCGAGCCGATCGCCGCCGACCTTTGCCGCGAGTTCGTCGCGGCGCTTGCACCGGCCAGGCTTGCGTCCAACGTGATGTTTCCCGTGTACGGCCTCGCCGAGGCGAGCCTCGCCGTGACGTTCCCCGAACCCGGCGCGCCGCTGCGCACGGAAACGCTTGCGCGGGACGCGCTGGGCGCCGGCGATACCGTGCGCGCCGTACTGGCAAGCGACGAAGGCGCCGTCGAGCTGGTGCGCCTCGGTAGCGCGGTGCAGGACTGCGAGGTTCGCATCGCCGAGGACAACGGCGCCGCGGTCGCCGGCAACACCGTCGGTCGCATCCTCATCCGAGGCGCAACGTGAGCCCCGGCTACTACGACGACGCGGCGCTGACGGAAGCCTCGCGGACAAGCGACGGATTCGTGGACACCGGCGATCTCGGCGCAATGATCGACGGCGAACTGGTCGTGACGGGACGCGTGAAGGAGGTGCTGTTCGTCGCCGGGCAGAATCACTATCCGCAGGACATCGATCTCGTGATTGCCCAGCACGCGGGGGTCGCGCTTGGCCGGGCTGCGTCGGCGGGCACGCGCGCACCACACTCGGCCACGGACGACGTGCTCGTGTTCCTGCTGCACAAGGACGACGATCTCGCGGCGTTCGCGCAGACCGCGCGCACGATACGCCGCGTGGTCAACGAGCGCATGGGCTTGCCGGTCGCGGCGGTGATTCCCGTGCGGCAGTTCCCGAAGACGACGAGCGGCAAGATCCAGCGATTCGCGCTCGCGCGAGACTACGAGGACGGGCGGTTCGCCGACGTGCTGCGCGAGCTCGATGCGCTCGATGCCGGTCCGTCGTCTTCGTCAACCGTCAGCGACCTCGAACAGACGCTCCTCGCAATCTGCCAGGCGGCGCTTCCGAGCCGCAAGCTTTCGCCGGACGACAACCTGTTCGAGCTCGGCACCGGCTCGCTTACGCTCGCGCAGATTTACGAGAAGGTCGAAGCGACGTATCCCGGATACCTCGAAGTCACCGATTTCTTCGAGTACCCGACGGTGCGCGCGATGGCGGCCTTTTTGGCGGCGAAGCAGGCCGAAGCCCGGGCATAAGCGCGCTACCGAGCCTTTCGGGGTGATCCTACAGGCCGATAATCGCGCCGCGGACCGCGAAGCGATTGCGGGTCACGCGATTTGCGGAGCTACGCGTACAGCGGCTTGTCGTACTTCCACTTGCGATGGAGCCAGAGCCAGTCGGCGGGGCTGCGGCGGATCTCCTGCTCCAGCATGCGCGCGTAGCGCTCGACGATCTCGGGGCCGGAGTCGCGGTCGTACGGCGGCTCGGCGAGGAGCGTGAGCTCGACGCTGTACCGGCCGGGTCCGTCCCGGCGCATCGCAACGTAGATCACGGGCGCCTTGAGGATCTTCGCGATCTTGTCCGCGCCGACGAAGAACGCCGTGTCCTGGTTGAGGAAGCGCGTCCAGTGCTTCTCCTCGTCGTGCTTCGGCGTATGGTCGGCGACCAGGGCGTACGCGCGCACTTCCTTGCGGCGCTTCATCACTTCGAACATGAAGCTCTGGTGCGGAATCGGGTTGCCGCCGAAGCGCGAGCGCCGCGCGCGCAGGAAATCGTCGATGCTCCTGACCGTCTGCGGCTTGTACACGGCGTCGATCGGCAACTTCAGCACGACGCCGGCAGTGAGCAGCAGCCACTCCCAGTTGCAGAAATGCGCGGCGAGCAGCACGACCGACTGCCCGTTGCTGGTGAAGCGCGTAATAAGCTCCGGGTTGACGATCCTGACGCGGCTTGCGAGCGCGTCCGCGGTCGCGTTCCAGCCCCACAGCGACTCGGCGAGGAAGCGGCCGAGGTTACGGTACGATTCGGCGAGGATCCGCTGCCGCTCGTCGTCGCTCTTCTCGGGAAACGCGTTGGCGATATTGGTTGCGGACAGCTTGCGCCGCCAGCGGATGATGCGATACACGACCACATACGCGACGTACCCGAAGCCGTCGAGCACGCGCCGGGGCCAGCGCGACATGCTGCCGAGCACGAATCCGATCACGTCGGGAAAGCGCGCGCGTTGATGGGCGAGCATGGCGTTGGCTCAGCGCTCGCCCAGGCAGTGGCGCTCGCCGCGCCCGCGGCGGGCGTTGACGCATGGACGTGCAATCTTTCGCGCAGTCCATCGGACATCGCAGCCATGGAGCGCGTGCTCTCCCAGGCGGAGCTCGCACGCGCACAGCGCTTCGGGCGACCGGAGCTTCGCGCTCGCTATATCGTCGGACGGTCCACGTTGCGCGCGATCCTCGGCACGGTCCTCGGCGTCGATGCCGCCCAGGTGGTCATCCTGCGTGGTCGCCGCGGGCGCCCGCTGGTCGAGGGCGCAAGCGTGGACTTCAACGTTTCGCATACGCGCGACACGGCCATTTTCGCCGTGGCGACGAATGCGCGGATTGGCGTCGACATCGAGCATCGCGACCGCATGGTCAACGTCGAGGGCGTCGGGCGCAAGTTCATGTCCCCCGGCGAGCAGGCGATGCTGCATGGCCTGGACGGCGACGCGCAAAGGCACGCGCTCCTCAGGCTTTGGACTTGCAAGGAAGCGATGAGCAAGGCGACCGGCGACGCGCTGGGGGCGCCGTTCCGCAAGCTCGACGTCGTGCTCGATCCGGCGCCGTCGCTGCGCGACGGACCGCAGCCGTACGAGCCGAGCCGCTGGCGCCTGCTTCCCGTCGACATATCCGGCGGATACCTCGCCACGGTTGCACTGTGGCATGCGCCGGCCTCCCGACGTACCCTTTTAACTGCCGCTGAGCATTCGGCGGTACGTCCCTACAGGCGAACGCGTGCCGGAACGCCTTCCGGGTACGTTTTCTCGTCGGTGGCGGGCTTGGCGTACTTCCACTTCTTCTGAAGCCACAGCCAGTCGGCAGGGCTGTCGAGGATCGCACGCTCGAGGCAGCGCGCGTAGCGCTCGACGATCACGGCGTTGTCCATGTCCTCGTACGGCGGCTCGGCGAGCACGTCGAGGCGCACGACGTAGTGGCCGCGTCGCTCGCGCTTCATCGAGACGAAGTAGACGGGCGATTCGAGGAACTTGGCGATCTTGTCGGCGCCCACGAAGAACGCGGTGTCCTGGCGCAGGAAGCGCGTCCAGTGCTTGGGGTCTTCCTTGCGAGGCGTCTGGTCGGCGATGAGGGCATACGCGCGCGGCTCCCCGGCGTGGCTCAGGAGCTCGTAGACGAACTGCTTGCGCGGAATGAGCTTGCCGCCGAAGCGGCAGCGCACGTCGCGCAGGAACTCGTCGAGCGACGCAAGGCGCTGCGGCTGGTAGACGACGTCGATAGGAATCGGAAAGTACGCGCCGGCGGCAAGCAGCAGCCACTCCCAGTTGCCGTGGTGCGCCGCAAGCAGGACGATGGTCTGCCTGCGATCGATCGCGCGCTGGATGAGCTCGGCATCGGCGAACTTGACGCGTGCCTTGAGCTGCTCGGCGCTTGCACCGAAGCCCCAGAACGCCTCGACGATCGTGTCCGCCAAGTTGCGATAGCACTGGCGCAGCAGCGTGGCCCGCCACTCCGGCGGCTTTTCCGGAAAGGCATTCGCGATGTCACGTTCCGCGCGGTCGCGACGCCAGCGCATGATGTGGAACGCGATGAAGTAGGCGACGTACCCGAACAGATACAGGATCGGAAGCGGGATGTACGTGAGCGCCTTCAGGAAGAACCGCATGGGCTGGCGTCGGTGGGGTCCGATTTGTAGGACGGTTTATTGAGCCCGGATTCGACTATAGACGAGCAACGGCCGGGCCGGCAATGTCGCTATTGTAGGACGTTCGCCGATAGGCCTGTCGGACAGCACGCTAATTGGCCCCCGTTTGCCCTGCAGCGGCAATGATATCGGGCGGGGCTTGCACCAGCTCGATCAGCACCCCTTCGCCGCCGATCGGCGAGGTTTCGTTGCCCTTCGGATGGATGAACGTGATGTCGTGACCTGCCGCGCCCTTGCGGATTCCGCCCGGCGCAAACCGCACCCCTTGTGCGGTCAGCCATTCGACGGCGGCGCGCAGGTCGTCCACCCAAAGACCCACGTGATTGAGCGCCGGGTCATGGACTGCGGGCTTCTTCGCCGGATCGATCGGCTGCATGAGGTCGACTTCGCAGCGCATCGACCCGCTTCCGGCGACAGCGATATCCTCGTCGACGTTTTCCCGCTCGCTCCGGTAATTACCTTCCACGGCGAGCCCGAGGCAATCGACCCACAAGGCGCGCAGGCGATTCTTGTCAACGCTACCAACGGCGATCTGCTGCACACCAAGGATGCGGAATGGCCTGGTCATTTGAAGGAGATCACCGGTTGATCGACGGCAAGGCTGTCGCCTTCCTTCGCCAGCACTTCGACCACGGTCGTGTCGCGCTCGGCCACGATCACGTTCTGCATTTTCATGGCTTCGATCACGACGAGGCGCTCGCCGGCTTTCACCTCCTGGCCCGGCTTCACCGCGACTTCCGCGAGAAGGCCCGGCATCGGCGACAGCAGGAAACGCGAGCGGTCCGGAGGCGATTTCTTCGGCATCAGCCGCAGGAGCTCCGCTGCGCGCCGCGGCAGCACCTGGACGTCGAACTGCGTGCCGCGGTGCGTAAGCCGGTATCGCAAGCCGCGCCGTTCGATCTGCACCGCAAACGGCGCGCCGTTGCACGTGCCCGCGAGCAGGATGTCGCCGAAGCGCCATTGATAGCGAATGGCGAACGACTGGTCGCCGACGCGCACGTCGTACCCGCCAGGCGCGCGATCGACGTGCACGGCGTAATCGACGTCGCTCGCGACGACCACATAGTCGCCGTCGATGCGAAGCTCGTGTCCCTTGACCTGGCCCTCGATGCCCGCGGCGCGCTCGCGATAGTTGCGATGGACGGCCGCCGCGAGTGCCGCGAGGAACGCCGGGTTGTCCGCCGGCACGTCTTCGGCTCGAAAGCCGTTCGGATATTCCTCGGCGATGAAGGCGGTGGTAAGCCGGCCTTCGCGAAAGCGCGGATGGCGCACGAGCGCGGACTGGAACACGAGGTTGCTCGCAATCCCGCGGATGACGAACGCGTTGAGCGCCTCGCTCATGCGATCGGCGGCCGCGTCGCGCGTCGGCGCATGCACGATCAGCTTGGCGATCATCGAGTCGTAGTGCATCGGGATCTCGCCGCCTTCGTAGACGCCCGTGTCGACCCGCACCTCGCCGACAATTTCCTCGGGCGGCCGATAACGCACGAGTCGTCCGATCGAAGGCAGGAAGCCGCGTATCGGGTCCTCCGCGTTGATGCGGCACTCGATCGCCCAGCCGTCGCGCCTGATGTCCGATTGCGAAAAGCCGAGCTTCTCGCCGGCCGCAACCCGGATCATCCATTCGACGAGATCGAGGCCCGTGATCATCTCCGTCACCGGATGCTCGACCTGCAGCCGCGTGTTCATCTCGAGGAAGTAGAAGCTGCGGTCGGACCCGACGACGAACTCGACGGTGCCTGCGGACTGGTAGTTCACCGCGCGCGCGAGCGCCACCGCCTGCTCGCCCATCGCGCGGCGCGTCGCTTCGTCGAGGAACGGCGACGGCGCCTCCTCGATCACCTTCTGGTGCCGGCGCTGGATGGAGCACTCGCGCTCCCACAGGTAGACGATGTTGCCGTGCGCGTCGCCCAGCACCTGGATCTCGATGTGGCGCGGCTCCTCGATGAATTTCTCGATGAAGACGCGGTCGTCGCCGAAGCTCGCCGCAGCTTCTGCCTGGCATGCGGCGAAACCCTCCTTCGCCTCCTTGTCGTCGTGCGCGACACGCAGGCCCTTGCCGCCGCCGCCGGCGGATGCCTTGATCATCACCGGATAGCCGACGTCGCGAGCGATCTTCACGGCTTGCCCGGCGTCGGCGATGACGTCCGTGTACCCCGGGATCGTGTTGACCTTGGCGTCGAGCGCGAGCCGCTTCGACGCGATCTTGTCACCCATTGCCGCGATCGACGGCGCTTTCGGGCCGATGAAAACGATGCCGGCGGCTTCGAGATCGCGCGCGAACGCCTCGTTCTCGGACAGGAAGCCGTAGCCCGGATGCACGGCTTGCGCGCCCGTCGTCCTGCAGGCTTCGATGATGCGATCGGCGCGCAGGTACGACTCGCGCGATGGCGCCGGGCCGATGCACACCGCTTCGTCGGCCAGCTCGACGTGGCGCGCATCGCGATCGGCTTCGGAGTAGACGGCGACGGTGGCGATGCCCATCCTGCGCGCGGTCCTGATGACGCGGCAGGCGATCTCGCCGCGGTTGGCGATCAGTATCTTGGTGAACATCACAGCGGAATGTTGCCGTGCTTGCGCCACGGGTTCGTGAGCTTCTTGTCGCGCAGCATCGCGAGGCTGCGGCAGATCCGCTTGCGCGTCTCGTTCGGCATGATCACGTCGTCGATGAAGCCGCGCTTGCCGGCGATGAACGGGTTGGCGAACTTGGTGCGATACTCCGCCTCGCGCGCGGCGATCTTGGCCGGATCGTTCTTCTCCTCGCGGAAGATGATCTCCACCGCGCCCTTCGGCCCCATGACCGCGATCTCGGCCGACGGCCACGCGAAGTTGACGTCGCCGCGCAGGTGCTTGCTGCTCATGACGTCGTAGGCGCCGCCGTACGCCTTGCGCGTGATCACGGTGACCTTCGGCACGGTGCACTCCGCATACGCGTACAGCAGCTTCGCGCCGTGCTTGATGATGCCGCCGTACTCCTGCGCAGTGCCCGGCATGAAGCCGGGCACGTCCACGAACGTGACGATCGGGATGTTGAACGCGTCGCAGAAGCGCACGAAGCGCGCCGCCTTGATCGCGCTCTTGATGTCGAGGCACCCGGCGAGCACGAGCGGCTGGTTGGCGACGATGCCGACCGGCGCGCCTTCCATGCGCGCGAAGCCGATGACGATGTTCTTGGCGCTGTCCGGCTGCAGCTCGAAGAACTCGCCGTCGTCGACCGCCTTGACGATGAGCTCCTTCATGTCGTACGGCTTGTTCGGGTTGTCGGGCACGAGCGTGTCGAGCGACATCTCGATGCGGTCGGCGGGATCGTTGGTCAGCCGCAGCGGCGGCGGCTCGCGATTGGACAACGGCAGGTAGTTGAAGAGACGGCGCACCATCAAGAGGGCCTCGACATCCGTCTCGAACGCGAGGTCCGCGACGCCGGAGCGCGTGGTGTGCGTGATCGCGCCACCCAGTTCTTCCGCGGTCACCTCCTCGTGCGTGACCGTCTTCACGACTTCCGGGCCGGTCACGAACATGTACGACGAATCCTTCACCATGAAGATGAAGTCGGTCATCGCCGGCGAGTACACGGCGCCGCCGGCGCAGGGACCCATGATCAGCGAGATCTGCGGCACGACGCCGGAGGCGATCACGTTGCGCTGGAACACGTCGGCGTAACCGCCGAGCGACGCCACGCCTTCCTGGATGCGCGCGCCGCCGGAGTCGTTGAGGCCGATGACCGGCGCGCCGACGCTCATCGCGTGGTCCATCACCTTGCAGATCTTCTCCGCGTGCGCCTCGGAGAGCGAGCCGCCGAACACCGTGAAGTCCTGCGAGAACACGAACACGAGACGGCCGTTGATCATCCCGTAGCCGGTGACCACGCCGTCGCCGGCGACGGTTTCGCGATCCATGCCGAAGTCGTGGCTGCGGTGCTCGACGAACATGTCCCATTCCTCGAACGAGCCCTCGTCGAGGAGGAGCTCGAGGCGCTCGCGCGCCGTGAGCTTGCCCTTCGCGTGCTGCGCGGCGATGCGCTGCTCGCCGCCGCCGAGGCGCGCTTGCGCGCGCTTTTCGTCGAGCTGCCGGATGATGTCGTGCACTTGGCTACTCCCCCTTGGACGTGGACAACAGCTGCGCGGCCGCTGCGGTCGGCGTGAGCGTGCCGGCCTCGACGTCGCGCAGGACGTTCGGCAGCGCGTTGCGCACCTCTGTGTCGTTGCGGAAGCGCTCGCGCAATGCGGCATCGATGAGATGCCATGTCCAAGCAACCGCCTGCCGCGTTCGCTTGTCCTGCGACTCTCCCGACGACGCCAGCGTGTCCCGGCAACGCGTAACGGCCGACCACAGCTGGTCGATCCCGTCGCGGTGCAGGGCGCTCGCCCCGAGGACCACCGGCGTCCAGCTCTTCGAATGGCGGCGCAGCAGCGTCAACGCACCCTCCATCTGCTTCATCGCGAGGTCTGCCGCACGCTGATCGAGGTCGCGCTTGTTGTAGACGATGATGTCGGCGAGCTCGACCATACCCTTCTTCATCGCCTGCAGATCATCCCCCGCGTTCGGGAGCTGCATCAGCACGAAGACGTCGGTCAGGTCCGCGACGTCCGTCTCGCTCTGCCCCACGCCCACGGTCTCGACGATCACGACGTCGAATCCCGCCGCTTCGGCGAACAGCATCGCCTCCCGCGTGCGCGCCGCGACACCTCCCAGCGCGCCGCTCGCGGGCGACGGCCGGATGAACGCGTGCTCGTTGCGCGAAAGCTCGTCCATGCGCGTCTTGTCGCCGAGCACCGAGCCGCCGCTGACCGAGCTCGACGGATCGACGGCGAGCACCGCCACCCGATGGCCTTCTCCGATCAGGTGCAGGCCGAGCGCCTCGATCAGCGTCGACTTGCCGACACCGGGCGCCCCTGTGATGCCCATGCGCAGCGCCTTGCCGGTCTGCGGCAGAAGCTCCGCCATCACGTCGCGCGCGAGCGCCTGATGGTCGGCGCGCGTCGACTCCGCGAGCGTGATCGCCTTGGCGAGCAGCCGGCGGTCGGCGCTGCGAACACCGGCGACGAGCCGATTCCGTTCGCTCAATGGCTCCCCCGAAGCGGCGCTGCGCGCCGCCTCCCCCAGAGGGGCGAGCGCCTTGGCGGCCCTGCGGCGCTCAAGTCTTGACCGTCGCGGTCCGTGCGCGGATCTTCGCAAGCACGTCGGCGGCGCACACGGGAATCGCGGTGCCCGGACCGTAGATGCCCGCCACGCCGGCCGCTTGCAGCATCGGATAGTCCTGCGCCGGCACCACGCCGCCGACGAACACCACGATGTCGTGCGCGCCCTGCTTGCGCAACGCCTCGATCAGCGCGGGCACCAGCGTCTTGTGGCCGGCGGCGAGCGTGGAGACGCCGATGGCGTGCACGTCGTTCTCGATCGCCTGGCGCGCGGCTTCCTCGGGCGTCTGGAACAGCGGGCCGATGTCGACGTCGAAGCCGAGGTCGGCGAACGCCGATGGCGACGACCTTCGAGCCGCGGTCGTGGCCGTCCTGGCCGAGCTTCGCGACCATGATGCGCGGGCGGCGGCCTTCCTCGCGCGGCGAACGCGTCGATGTCCGCGCGCAGCTTCTCCCACATCGCGTCCTCCGCGAAATGCGCGCCGTACACGCCCGACACGCTTTGCGTCGTCGCGCGATGGCGGCCCCACACCGTCTCGAGCGCGTCGGAAATCTCGCCGACGGTCGCCCGCGCGCGCACCGCGCGAATCGAAAGATCGAGGAGATTGCCTTCGCCCGACCTGCGCGGCCTCGGTCAGCGCGGCAAGCGACGCGGCGACGCCCACCGTGTCGCGCGACTTGCGGACCTGCGCGAGACGCTTGATCTGCGATTCGCGCACGGCCGTGTTGTCGATCTCGCGGACTTCGATCGGCGGCTTCGCTCTCGGGCTGGCACTTGTTGACGCCGACGATGACGTCCGCGCCGCCGTCGATGCGCGCCTGCTTCTCGGCGGCGCGACGCCTCGATCTTGAGCTTCGCCCAGCCCGACTCGACGGCACGGGTCATGCCGCCCATGCCCTCGACTTCCTCGAGGATCGCCCACGCCTTGTCCGCCATGTCCTGCGTCAGCCGCTCCATCATGTACGAGCCGCCCCACGGGTCGACGACGTTCGTGATGTGCGTCTCTTCCTGCAGCAGGACCTGCGTGTTGCGCGCGATCCGCGCGGCGAAGTCCGACGGCAGCGCGATGGCCTCGTCGAACGAGTTGGTGTGCAGCGACTGCGTGCCGCCGAACACCGCGGCCATCGCCTCGATCGTCGTGCGCACGATGTTGTTGTACGGATCCTGCTCGGTGAGCGACCAGCCCGACGTCTGGCAGTGCGTGCGCAGCATCAGCGACTTCGGATTCTTCGGCGAGAAGCGCTGCATGATCCGCCACCACAGGAGACGCGCCGCGCGCAGCTTGGCGATCTCCAGGTAGAAGTTCATGCCGATGCCGAAGAAGAACGACAGCCGCCCGGCGAACTCGTCGACGTCCATGCCGCGCGCGAGTGCCAGCGCGCACGTACTCGCGGCCGTCGGCGAGCGTGAACGCGAGCTCGAGCGCCTGGTCGGCGCCCGCCTCCTGCATGTGGTAGCCGGAGATCGAGATCGAGTTGAACTTCGGCATGTGCTGCGCCGTGTACTCGATGATGTCGGCGACGATGCGCATCGACGGCGCCGGCGGATAGATGTAGGTGTTGCGCACCATGAACTCCTTCAGGATGTCGTTCTGGATCGTTCCCGAAAGGTCGTTCCTGCGCGACGCCCTGCTCTTCCGCCGCCACGATGTAGCCGGCGAGCACCGGCAGCACCGCGCCGTTCATCGTCATCGACACCGACACCTTGTCGAGCGGAATGCCGTCGAACAGGATCTTCATGTCCTCGACCGAGTCGATCGCGACGCCCGCCTTGCCGACGTCGCCGACGACGCGCGGATGGTCGGAGTCGTAGCCGCGGTGCGTGGCGAGGTCGAACGCGACCGACACGCCCTGGCCGCCGCCGGCGAGCGTGCGGCGGTAGAACGCGTTCGACTCCTCGGCGGTCGAAAAGCCGGCGTACTGGCGGATGGTCCACGGCCGGCCGGCGTACATCGTCGGTTGCGGCCCGCGCACGAACGGCGCGAACCCGGGCATGGTGTCGGTGTACGGCAGCCCGGTCGTGTCGGCCGCCGTGTAGAGCGGCTTGACGGCAATGCCCTCGGGCGTATGCCACGCAAGGCCATCGGCGCCGCCGGCCTTGGCAAGAGCGCGTTGCCAGTCCGCGAGGCGGCGGGGGAAGGGCGGGTCGGAATCGGCCAAGTGGGCTCGTGGGTCGGAACGTCGCGGCCTTGCCGCCGAGCCATTTTACCGGGTCGCGGCGGCGCTTGCCGCCGGACGCACGCCGCCAGCGCCGCGAGCTCGCGGGTGAAATGCGCCTGGTCCGAATCCCATCGCGTGCGAACTCGCCGGCACGCGCGCCGGGGCGGCCATAGCCGCGAGGCCGCGCTGCATCCGCGCGATGCGCGCGAACGCTTCGGCGCGAGTCCGACCGCGCGATGAAGCGCCGCTCGAGCGTACGCGCGACGTTTCCAGGCGGCGAGCGCACGATGCGGGCGTCGTCGGGCGAGTCAGCCGCGCGAACGAGACTTCGCAATTTGATGGTCACGTTGCGCAACACGGCGGGCAATCGCACCCGGCCTCGCACGAGCCCAACGCGGGCAGACGGGAGCTCTTCGGGCGCAAGCGCGCTGCCCGAGAGACGCAGCAACGACGTCACCGCGTAAGGATGGAAGCGCACGGCAAGGCAGCGCATCGCGCGGTCGCTGTGCAGGACGAGGGGCCCGGCGCAGTTGGCCGAACAGGAATTCGCGCGGCTGGCGTCGCCAGCCGCTGCCGCAAGCAGCGAGCGGCGCATCCGCGAGATGAACGATCCACTCGCAGCAGCCGTCCGGCGCGATCGGCGCGAGCGGCCCGCGCTCGCCGGCGCGTCGAGCGTCCAGATGCACGCGACGTAAGGCGCGAGGTCCTCCGGCACGGGGTGCAGCGCGAACATGGCGCGACCCTCGCGCATTTGTCGCAAATATGCAAGACGAAGCCGGACGGCGGGCGGCAGCATGTGGGGACTTCATCGAACGGAGGCAAACACATGCGGCGGGCGATCCTGCTACTCACCTTTCATGCCGGCGCGGCCTGCGCGGGTGCCACCGACCTCGCGTGGCTGGCAGGCGCGTGGTGCGGCGACGACAACGGCACGTGGGACGAGGAAATATGGCTCGCGCCGCGGGCGGGGAGCCTGATCGGCGTGCATCGCGACACGCGCGGCGACACGCTGCGCGCCTTCGAGTTCTTTCGGATCGTGGAAGACGGCGATGGCCTCGTTTTCTGGGCGCAGCCGGGGGGCAAGCCCGCGGTCGCGTTCCGCGGCAGGCCGTCAGGGCAGTCGATCGATTTCGTCAACCCGGAACACGGGTTTCCCAAGCGCATTCACTATCGCGCGCGAAGGCGACACGCTCTACGCCCGCATCGACGACGGTACCGACACCGGGCCGCGCCACGAGTGGACGTGGCGCCGGATGCTGCTAGACGTCGAAGCTGCCGCTGTCCATGCCGCCGTCGAAGTCCGGAAGACGTCGCCGTTCTGCGTGTCGAGGCGCTGCCATGGATCGTCCGCGGCGAGGTCCCCCGACGCCGCGTGCCCCGCGTCCGCCGTGCTGCCGAACAGATGGCTTGCCTCAGGATGGCTGCGTGAAGAACTGCTGCGCGATCACGGTCCCGAGCACGGTTCCCGCCATGCTGGCGAGGAGGCTGCCGGCGAACATGCCGCCGAGGCCGACGCCGGGCCCGGGCACGCTGCCCATGCGGTTCCACGCGCGCTCCATCGTGCCGGGCTCGCGCAATTCCGCCCGGGTCGCGACCCGCGCCAGCGCGCCTGGGGCTTCGCCGGCGCGGTACGCGGCATTGCGCTCGGCATCCGGCATGTCGGCGGCGAGCTCGTGAGAGCAGGCGTTGGCGCTGCTCGGGAGTCAGTCTCGCGAATGCCTCGGCGTGCGCCTGCTCGATTGCCTCGGGCGGCGCGGTTTTGAGGAGGTAGCGATACCGCGCGATCGCTTGCTCGTCGACGCTCGCGCCGGCGGCGGGTTGGTCCGAGCTCGTCTTGAAACGGTCGAAAAAGCCCATGTCAGTCCTCCGATCGCGCCAGGCGGGCGCCACGCAACCCAAAGTTGAGGGCATGAATCCGCTGCTTCAAGACGCCTAAGCCGGGCGGTCGGGTGAACCGCATTAGGATTGCGGAGGATCCCATCACGACCTTCGCATGAGCACGCCTGTTGCCGACGTTCTGCCGCCTGACAGCACCGGAATCGACGGTCTCGACGACATCCTGTGCGGCGGCTTCACGCCCGCATCGCCTCTACCTGGTCGAAGGCGTGCCCGGCTCGGGCAAGACGACGCTCGCGCTGCAGTTCCTGCTCGAAGGCGTGCGCCGCGGCGAGCCCGTCCTGTACGTCACGCTGTCCGAAACCGAGGAGGAGCTGCGCGCGGTCGCGCGCGTCGCACGGCTGGTCGCTCGACGGCATCGACGATTCGCGAGCTCGTCGCCGTCCGAAGAGAGCCTGCGGCCCGACGACCAGTACACGATGTTCCACCCGTCCGAGGTCGAGCTGACCGAGACGACCAAGACCATCCTCGCCGACGTCGGACCGGCTCAAGCCGACGCCGCGTCGTCTTCGATTCGCTGTCCGAGCTGCGCCTGCTCGCCGGCAACCCGCTTGCGCTACCGCCGGCAGATCCTCGCGCTCAAGCAGTTCTTCGTCGGCCGCAAATGCACCGTCGCTGCTGCTCGACGACATGACGAGCAGCGAACCACGACCTGCAGGTGCAGAGCATCGCGCACGGCGTGATGCGGCTCGAGCAGCTGTACCCCGAATACGGCGCAGAGCGCCGGCGGCTCATCGTGCTCAAGTATCGCGGCGTCGCGTTCCGCGGCGGCTACCACGACTACGTCATCAGGAAGGGCGGGCTCGATCGTTTTTCCGCGCCTCGTCGCGCGGCGAGCACCGGTCGCGACGCCCGCCGGAGCGGCTGCCGAGCGGCATCGCCGCGATCGACGCGCTGCTCGGCGGCGGCATCGAGCGCGGCACGCAGCACGCTCATCGTCGGCGCTGCGGGCACCGGCAAGTCGACGCTCGCCGCGCAGTTCGCGGTCGACGGCCGCGGCGCGCGGCGAGCACGCGGCGATGTTCATCTTCGACGAGAGCCTGAACACGCTCCAGCGGCGAACCGCGGGCGCTCGGCATCGAGCTGCGCAGCACGTGCGACGAGGGCCGCATCACCGTCCAGCAGGTCGACCCCGCCGAGCTGTCGCCGGGCGAGTTCGCGCACGCGATCATGGCCGCGTCGAGCAACGCAAGGCGCCGGATCGTCGTGATCGACAGCCTGAACGGCTACCTCAACGCGATGCCCGAGGAGCGCTTCCTCATCATCCAGCTGCACGAGCTGCTCGACGTACCTCGGCCAGGCGGGCGTGGCCACGATCCTCATCGGCGCGCACCAGGGACTGATCGGCAGCAAATGACAGCGCCGGTCGACGCGAGCTACCTCGCCGACGCCGTGATCCTGATGCGCTACTTCGAAGCGCGAGGCGAGGTGCGGCAGGCGATCTCGGTGATGAAGAAGCGCGGCGGCCGCCACGAGCGGACCATTCGCGAGTTTCGCTTCACGAGCGACGGGTATCGCAGGTCGGGGAGCCGCTGCGCGAGTTCCGCGGCGTGCTGACCGGCGTGCCGATCTAGCGGAGGCGGCGCGAGCCGCGGAGCGCGGCGGTGAGCGACGCTGCGTGCGCTCGAGCGACCGCGTCCTGATCCTCGCGCCGACCGCGCGCGACGCGGCGCTCACGCGCGACGATCCTCGATCCGGGCCGGGATCGCCTGCGACGTGCTGCGCTGACCTCGACGCGTTGTGCGCGGCGCTCGCAGCAGGGCGCGGGCGCGCTGCTCGTTCCGGAGGAGCTCGTCGACGCAGGACCGCAGCGGACCGCCTCGGGCGCTACCTTGCCCGGCAGCCGCCGTGGTCGGACCTGCCGATCCTGATGCTCGCGCGGCACGGCGCCGATTCCGAGGGCGTCGCGCAGGCGATGGACCTGCTCGGCAACGTCACGGTGCTCGAGCGGCCGATGCGCGTCGCCGCGCTGGTGAGCGCGATGCGCACCGCGCTGCGCGCGCGCCAGCGGCAGTACCAGATTCGCGAGCACCTGGCGCAGCGCGAGCGCTCCGAGCGGCTGCTGCGGCAGAGCGTCGAGGAGATGCAGACGCTGCTGCGAGACGCTGCCGATCGGCGTGTTCATCGCGCACGATCCGGAATGCCGTGCGCGATCACGGGCAACCGCAGCGCGAGCGAACTGCTGCGCATGTCGCGCCGGGCGAGAACCTGTCGCTGTCCTCCGAGGACGGCAGCGCGCCTGCGCACTTCCGCACTGCCGCAACGAAGGTGCCGCGATCGCGACCCGCGACCTGCCCATGCAGCGTGCCGCGCGCGGCGAGCCCGTGACGCCGATGGCGCTCGACCACGTCTTCGACGACGGCACCGTGGTCAACGCCCTCGTCTCCGCCATGCCGCTGTACGACAGCGCGGGCAATCCACGCGGCGCGGTGGGTGCGATCATGGACATGACCGAGCACAAGCGCGACGAAGCCGCGCTGCGGGAGGCCGACCGGCGCAAGGACGAGTTCCTCGCGATCCTCGCCCACGAGCTGCGCAACCCGCTGGCGCCGATCCGCAACTCGCTGCAGATCCTGCGGCTTGCGACGATCGCACGATCCGACTGCGCGCCGCGCCAGCCGAGATGATGGAGCGCCAGGTCGACCACATGGTGCGCCTGGTCGACGACCTGCTCGACGTGTCGCGCATCACGCGCGGCAAGATCGAGCTGCGCAAGGAGCCCGTCGAGCTCGCAGCCGTCGTGCGCCGCGCGGTCGAGACGAGCCGGCCGCTGATCGAAGCGGCCGGGCATCGCCTGATCCTCGCGCGTCCCGGCCGCAGCCGCTGATCGTCGACGCCGATCCCGTGCGCCTCGACGCAGGTGATCGCGAACCTGCTCAACAACGCCGCCAAGTACACGGACGCCGGGCGGCGAGATCGCGCTCGCCGTCGCAGCGCGACGGCGACGTAGCGTGTCGATCTGCGTGCGCGACAACGGCATCGGCATCGCCGGCCAAGCTGCCGCGCGTCTTCGACCTGTTCATGCAGGTCGAGCCGCACGGCCGGCGCGCGCAGGGCGGCCTCGGCATCGGCCTGACGCTCGTGAAGCGGCTGGTCGAGATGCACGGCGGCACGGTCGAGGCGCGCAGCGAAGGGCCCGGTCGGGGCAGCGAGTTCGTCGTGCGGCTGCCGCTGCTGGCGGCGCGCACGTCGCGGCGCCTGTCGTGCCGGCCGACGCCGCGGCACAGCGGCGCCGGGCCGCGCCGCGTGCTGGTGGTCGACGACAACCACGACGCCGCGGAGAGCCTCGCCATGCTGCTGCAGACCTGCTCGGCGCCGAGGACGCGCGTCGGAACACGGCGGCGAGACGCGCTGCGCGCGTTGCCGGACTTCCAGCCCGACGTCGTGCTGCTCGACATCGGCATGCCGGGGATGGACGGGCACGAGGTCGCGCGGCGCATCCGGGCGCGTCCGGAGTTCGACGCCGTGTCGCTCGTCGCGCTGACCGGCTGGGGACAGGAAGAGGACCGCCGCCGGTCGAGCAGGCCGGCTTCGACCACCACCTGACCAAGCCCGCGAGTCTCGAGGACTTGCGCGGCTTGTTCGTCGAACGGCGGGGATCGGTGACCGCCGCAGACTGACGCTAGCGCTACGCCGCGAAAGCGGCGGGATGCGCGGTCACGCGCGAGAGCGGAAGGGTTCCTGCCGAGTAGCTCGTGGCCACGCCGTGGCGACGCATGATCTCTTCCGCGTGCCTTGCGCGCTCGACGTCCGCTTGCACGACCACCAGGCCGCCGCTGCGCGCGAGGTTGTCGGCGTGACGCACCGCGGCGCGCGGCGGAACGCACAGGTGCGATAGCGCCGCCACCAGTCGATCCCCGAAGTCGTGATCGCCCGCGCCCGCAAGCGTATGCGCGACGGCGCCGGCAAACGCGAATCGCGCGGTGTCGTCGTCGCCGAGTTCGCGGCCGACGATGCTGATCTGCGCCTGCGTGAAGCCCACGATCATGAGCTCAGCCGCGGCGCGCGACGCGGTCGCGAAGTCCTCGTGATCACCGACGACGGTCGTCTTCATCGCTTCCCCTTTCGGAACGAACCCAGACGTTAGCGGCTCGCGCGGGAACCTCGGGACGCCGGCGCTCCGATAGACGTGTCGGCGAAACACCGATTCCGTCACGCAGCAACCTCACGCACTTGCCATATCCTCGGCCAACTCCACCACTCGCGATAGCTCCCGCGACTTATCGAAGAAGTAGTCGGCACCGAGCTCCAGGCTGCGCTTGCGATACTGGGGGAAGGCGTAGTTGGTGAACACCGCGATCGTTCCCGAGTCGGTGAGCTGCTCGGGCAGCGCTTTCAGTACCCGCAGGCCGTTGCCGTCCTTGAGCTGCAGGTCCAGGATCGCGAGGTCCCAATTCCCCTGCCCGAGCAACCGCACCGCCTCCGCCTCGGTGGCCGCCGTGCCCGCGATGCACAGGTTATCGATTGCCGAGAATTCTTCGGCGAGGTGCGTGAGAATGCGCTCGGAGTCCTCGACGATCACGACGCGCAGCGGATGCGACCGGCGCGTGTGAACCGGCAAATAGACGTGCGGCCCCGCATCGCGCGCTTGATCGTACGGTTGAGTACTCATGAGCCGATACTACTGCTCGCGGGGCGCGGTAATTATTACCGCAACGCCGATTCGAGTACCGGAGCGACACGCCCCCGCGCGTCCGCCCGTGTCCGACGCCGAACCGCTAGTCGCGAGTTGCCGCGGTGTCCAAGCGCCGTATCAGGACGTCGATGAGGTCGCGCCCATCCGGCGACTTCATGCGCTGCTTGCGCAGCGCACGGGCGAGGTCGGCCGGGGCGATGGCGTTGTAATCGGCGCGCACGAGTACACCGGCGATCGCGCGCTGGACCTCGAGCGACTTGGCCACGCGAAACGATTCGGCCAAGGCGTCGAGGCTCTCGCGGTCGGCGAGCTCGTGGCGCGCGAGCGCGTGCAGTGCCTTGACCTGGGCGTCGGCGCGGCCGCTCATGCGCGCCACGTCGGAGGTGACGACCCGAAGCTCGGCCCTGTCCGCCATCGGCCGATGGGACAGGTACGCATGGGCGACGGTCGCGCCTGCCTCGTCGCCGCTCGCGAGCGCGCGCAGGACGCGGTCGCGGCCTTCCCGGCTGCCGAGGCAGGCAAGCACGGCGTCGCGCGCAGGGTTGCGGGCCACGTTGTCCGGGAACCCGCCGAACGCGCCGTCGAGGGCACCCTCGCGGTTGAGCGTACATGCAAGATCGACGTCTCCCGCGCCGAGCGCCGCCGACCGAAAACGATGCGCGAGGATCTCGACGACCAGCGTGCGCTCCTGCGCCGCGTCGAGCCACCCGAGCGTTGTTGCGAGCCGCGCCATGCGCACGCCCGCCGCGGGATCGTCGGCATCGCGGGCGATGGCGATGAAGCGAGCCTTCGCTGCCGTATCGTGCGCGATCCGCGCCATCGCGGGCGACGACGGGTTCGCGGGCAATCGCGACGCGTACCGCTCGATGTGGTCGAGGAACATGCGCACCTCGGCGCCGCTGCGATTGAGCACCTGATGCAGGTGGACCGCCTTGCGCTCCGGCACGACGCGATCGTCGAGGAAACGGCAGGTGTCCGCACGAAATCCGGCGCGGGGGTCGTTGTCCGTCATGCCGGACGTCGCGGTCATGTTGCCGGCCGCAAATGCCGCGAGCAGCTTGGGGCTCGCGCGGCCTTCGCCGAATTCACCGCCGGCGCGCAGATAGCGCTCGAGGATCGGGCCCGCATAGCGCCCGAGCGGCGCCTTGCTGGGGAAGCCGTAGATGACCGGCACGTCCTTGAAGATCTGGCGCATGCGGTCGCGGTTGCTTTCGCCGTAGTGCTCGGTCAGCGCGTCGGCGGTGCGCTGCGCGTCCGCAAACGCCGCGCCCGCACCCACCAGGCTGCGGACGACCTCGCCTGGCGCGGTGCGCATCGGCTGCGGGCTGAGGGTATTGCAGCCCATGAGGTACACCTCTTTGAGCTGCGAGAAGAGACCCGGGCAGGACTCGCTGCACGCGACCCGCTCCATCTCCTCGACCGGAAGGTATTCGCGGACGTCGGGGCGGTCGGTGTAGAACTCGGTGCCGCCGTCGAAATGACCCGAGATCAGCAATACGTCGCAGCGCACCCGCTTCTCGCATGCGCCGCGCAGCCAATCCGGCCGGCCGCGCTCGACGAGCTCGACGAAATCGTAGTCGGCAGGCGGCAGCGTGCGGCGCAGGACTTCGCGCTCGTCGTCGGAATTGACGGTGATCGTGCACACGGTTCGCCGGTCCGCGTGGGCGACGCCGGCGAGTGCAAGGACAAGGAGCCCGATGATGGCCCGGGCAGGCAGCAGGTTGCGGAGCACGACGAGCGGGCAACAAGAAAACCGGCGGAGTATGGCATGCGCCGGCCGCCAGCAGTTGTACGTTCGTGCAATGTTCGCAGGCTATTGGACGTGCAGCTGCATCCTCCGGATGAGCACGTCGATGGCGTCCTCTGCGCCGTTGCCGCGCATCCTGCCGGTGCGCAGCGTCTGCACCACGTCGGCGGAAGCGATGCTGCGGAAGTCCGACCGCAGGAGGACCGTGGCGATCGCCGTTTGGACGCCAGCGGAGTCGACACGCGGATAGAGGCGCACGAGCTCGGCGAGGCTTCCGGGATCAGTGAGGCGCTGGCTCGCAAGCGCATGCAGAGCGCGCATTTGCGCTTCGCGGCTCGTCATGGCGGCGATATCGTTCATGACGGCCGGCAGCTCACCGCGTTCGTCCAGCGGCCGGTACGTCAGCACGATCTGCGCGAACCGGACGTCCTCCTGGTTGCTGCTCGACAGCGCGCGCACGACGCGCTCCCGCGCCGGCGCATCGCCGAGGCAAGCAAGCAAGGCCGCGTGCGGGACGCGCGTCACGTCGCCGGCCGCGAGGTCGAGCCCTTCGAGCTGCCCGTCGCGATTGAGGGCGCACGCGAGATCGACCTCCACGGGCGTCACCGCGTTGCGAGCCAGGCGTTGCTCGAACATCGCGGAGATTTCCTCGCGTTCCTCGTCGACGGTGAACCAGCCGAGCTTCGTGCCCAGCGCGAACATCCGCGCGCGCGTCGGCGCGGCGTCCGCATCGCGCGCGAGCTCGAGGTAACGCTGTCGCACCGCGCCGTCTCTTGCAATGCCATCCATGGACGCGGCAAGCGCGGCCGGGCGCTGCGCCGGTGGCGGCAGCGCGTCGGCGAATTTCTCGAGCCTACCCAGGAACATGCGCGCCTCCGCGATCTCGCGCTCGAACAGCTTGTGCACGAAGTTCGCCCGCTGCTCGGGAGGCACGCTGTCGTTGGCGAACTGGCACACGTCCCGGCGATGCGCCTGCAGCGGGTCATTGGGCGACAACCCGGACGTCACCGTCATGGCGTGCGCCGAGAATTGGGAAAGGAGGCGGCCGCTCGTGCGCCCGGTGCCGACATCGCCCGCGCCACCGGCCTGGAAATGCCGGCGCAGGATGGAGGCGGCAGTGGGCCCGAGCGGCGCGACCGCCGAGAATCCGTAGATTGCCGGCACGTCCTTGAATATGAGGCGCATCCGGTCCTTCGCACTTTCGGCATGGCGCGCCGCGAGCGACCGGGCCGTCCGCTCGGCTTCGGCACGCGACAGACCTGCACGCTGCAGGCTCCGGCCGACTTCCCCGGCCACGCTGGCGTTGGGCTCGGAGTTGAGGGAGTTGCAGCCGAAGAGATAGACCTCCTTCAGCTGCGAGAACAGTCCGGGGCAGGAGCCGTTGCAGGACACGCGCTCCAGCTCGTCGACCGGCAGGTATTCGCGGGCTTCCGTACGATCCGAGAAGAATTCGTTGCCACCGTCGTAATGGCCGGAGATCACGAGCACGTCGCACCGGACGCCGGTACGGCACGCGGACTCGAGCCAGTCGGAACGGCCGTGCTCGACGAGCTCGACAAAGTCATATTGGCCGGGACCGAGCACCTTGCGAAAGGCTTCCTTCTCATCCGCGGAGTTGACGGTGACCGTGCAGACGGTCTTCTTCTCCGCCGATGCGCCATTCGTCCCCGCGAGCGCGAAGAGCGCAAGCAGGAGCAATGCGGCGCCATGCAGGCAACTGGGGTGCGAAGCAACTGTGGGCATATGGCGTGAGATTCAACGCTGTGCGCGCCAAGCTGTCCGTCGGACGCCTCCTTCACGATCCCGCTCGTTCCGACGGTTCGTAAGGTAGGACGCAGCCGACAGCGGAAGCCACGGGGTCCGTCCTACGCAGCGCCGGGGCCTGGTTCCGACAGACACTGCAGCCGAGCGGACGCGAGCATCGCGATTGCCATGGCCCCACTCGACACCGCATTCGCGACATTGCCGCAGGACCGGGAGACGGATCGCGCCGGGTCTATCCTCGCGCCCGGACGCAACTGCTGGCGCATCGAGACGGCGACGCGCGCCGCCTTCCTCGTCGACGGCGAGGAGTTCTTCGGAGCGGTTCGCGCAGCGCTGGCGCGCGCACGGCATTCCTTCTTCATCGTCGGCTGGGACGTCGACAGCCGGATGAAGCTCGCGCCCGACGCGGACGACGGCTTACCCCATGAGCTGGGACCGTTTCTCAACGCAATCGTGAGTGGCCGCAAGGGCCTGCACGGCCACGTCCTCGCCTGGGACTACGCGATGTTGTACGCGCTCGAACGCGAGTGGTGGTCGGCCCTGCGTCTTGGGCACCGCGCGCGCATGTCGTTCCGTCTGGACGATCGCCATCCCCTCGGCGCTTCGCACCACCAGAAGGTCATCGCCGTGGACGACGAAGTCGCATTCGTCAGCGGCTTCGACCTCACGGGCAGCCGGTGGGATACGAGCGAGCACGCGTGCGAGCATCCCCTGCGCGTCAACTCGATGGGCAGGCGTTACCCGCCGTTTCACGACGTGGGCGCGATGGTCGAAGGACCCTGCGCACGCGCGCTTTCGGAGCTGTGCCGAGAACGTTGGCGCCGCGCCACGGGCCGTGTCGCCGCCCCCGACCGCCACGGCGCGAGCGAGGACAGCCCGTGGCCGCCCCACGTGACGGCCGAGCTGACCGATGTTCCCTTCGCCATTGCGCGCACCGAGCCGCCGTTTCGGCAGCAGGCGGAAGTCTCCGAGCTGCGCGCGCTGCATCTCCACGCCATCGCGTCTGCGCGGCGTTTCGTGTTCGCCGAGAACCAATACTTCACCTCGACCATCATCGCCGCCGCGATGACGTCGCGGTTGGAGGAGCCCGATCCCCCGGAGTTCGTGTTGGTGATGCCGTCCGCGGAAAGCGGGTGGCTCGAGACGTCGACGATGGGCGTGCTGCGCGCACGGGTGCACGCCGGCCTGCGCGAGGCCGACCATGCGTCGCGCTACCGCATGTACTGCCCGAAGCACGCGTGCGGCGACGGCGACCCGCCATGCATCAACGTGCACAGCAAGGTTCTCATCGTGGACGACGAGTTCGTCACGCTGGGGTCGGCCAATCTCGCCAATCGCTCGCTGTGCCTCGACACCGAATGCAACCTCGCGCTCGAGGCCAACGGCGATCCGCGGGTCCGGCGCGCGATTGCGGGCCTTCGCGCTCGCCTCATGGGCGAGCATCTCGGCGCGACCGCGCAAGAGGTGCTGGGCGGGCGGGAACGATCCCTGCACGCAACCATCGAAGCGCTCCGCGACGAGAGCCGGCGCTACCTGGAAACGATCGACCCCTGCGTCGATCCGGCGGTGGATGCGATCGTTCCCGACCACGAGGTCCTCGACCCGGACGGGCCGTTCGACCCCGACATCCTCGTCGCGGACCTTCTGCCGGCCCCACGTGTGCGCAAGCACGTCACGTCGCGGCTCGCGACGGCCGTCGCGATAGTGTCGTTTCTGGGCGCGCTCGCGCTCGCGTGGCGCTATACGGCGCTCAACGAATACGTTACCGTCGAGAATCTTCTGCAGCTCGGCGAGCGCGTGCGGGCGGCGGCGTGGGCACCGCTTGCGATCATCGCCGCGTATGTGGTCCTCGGATTATGCGTCGTGCCGCTGACCGCGATGATCGCGATCACTGCTGTCCTCTATAACCCGTGGATCGCCGTCCCATTGAGCCTTACCGGTGCCCTGGCGAGCGGCGCTGCCACCTTCGCGGTCGGGCGCGTGCTGACGCGCGGCGCGGTGCGCGAGATCGCCGGGCGTCGCATGAGCGCGTTGTCCTCGCGGCTGCGGAGGCGCGGGCTGCTGGCGGTCCTCCTCGTACGATTGCTGCCCATTGCGCCGTACACCATCGTCAACATCGTGGCCGGTGCTTCGCGCATTCGGTGGCGCGATTTCCTGCTCGGAACGGCACTCGGGCTGTTTCCGGGACTCGTGCTCACCTCTGCGTTCGTGGACCGCGCAATCGCAGCCGCCGCCTCGCCCGATCCGTACACGCTCGCAACGCTGGTCTTGGTCGTCGCGGCGATCGTGGCGCTGGCACTGGCGCTCCGGCGCAGGTTCGAGCCCCGCACCTGAATGACTAGATGACGTCGTCGATACGGCTCGCCACGTGGAACATTCACGGCGCGATCGGCCGCGACGGACGCCACGACATTCGCCGCATCCTCGACGTCCTGCACGAAGTCGACGCGGACGTCATCGCGCTACAGGAAGTGGCGAGTCTCGGGCTCGAGCAGGGTTTGCTGCAGGCCGTGCGCAGCGACCTCGGCATGCAGGTCGTCACCGGCCGCACCCTCACGCGACGCAATGCGGATTACGGCAATGCGCTGCTCTCCCGTCATCCGGTCGGGCACAGCGCGAGCATCGACCTCACCGTCGGACGGCACGAGCCGCGCAACGCCATCGACGCGCGCGTTGCGTGCGGGCATTGCGAGGTCCGCGTCGTTGCGACGCACCTCGGGCTGCGTCCAGCCGAGCGGCGGCTGCAAGTGAAGCGCCTCCTTGCCGCGCTGGAAACGGGGCCGCTCGGTGCCTGCGTGGTGATGGGCGACCTCAACGAGTGGTACTTGTGGGGCCGTCCCCTGCGTTGGCTGCACGCAAAGTTCGCGGCGATCCGCACGCCGGCCACGTTCCCCGCGCGCCGGCCGATTCTGAAGCTCGACCGCATCTGGGCGCATCCGACGAGCGCCCTTACGTCACTGCGCGCCCATGGCACCACGCTCGCGCGCGTGGCCTCCGATCACCTTCCCTTGGTCGCGACGTACGCCCTCGCGCCCGCTACTTCCGTACAAACGCCGGCACCGTTGCCGTCGACGGCGCAATCGACGCCTTGAGGACGCGGTGCATGTGCGCCAGCGCGGCGCGCGTATGCGCGGGAGCCGTCGACGCGACGCAATCCGACGGCACCCACAGGCCGAGCTGCCGCAGGTACGCGTCGTGCGCCGTGAACATGATGCAGGAATCCGCGGACACGCCGGTCAGCACGATGGCCTTCGCGCGCAACGTTTCGAGCAGGTATTCGAGAGGCGTCTCGTAGAAGGCCGAGTGCCGGGGTTTCAACACGGATCGGTCGCCGCGCTGCGGCGCAAGGAGCTGAGCGACCCTGCCCGCATCGCCTCCCGCGTTCTGACACTGTTGAACGAGCGCCGCGAACTCGCTTTCCCATCGCCCAAAGTTGTCGTTGGCGTAGACCGCCGGCACGCCGAGCTTGCGCAAGCGTGCCTTGAGCTTGGCGGTCCGTACGGCGGCGCGGACCGTCGCACGCGAAAGCGTGCCGCCCTCGAAGCCGCGGGGATTGAAGAAATCGAGCAGCAGCAGTACCGCGCCTGGCCTCAAGGCTCCTGCCCGGGAACCTTCGCCTCGAGCTCCGCGAGCCAGACGTTGGCGTTCCCGTCCGACGGCGCGCGCCAGTCGCCGCGTGGCGAAAGGCTGCCGCCGGACACGACCTTGGGGCTGTTCGGCAGCGCGGAGCGCTTGAACTGGCTCTGCGCGAAGAAGCGCACGAGGAACACGCGCAGCCACTTGCGCACCGCGGCCAGGTCGTATGCGTGCTTGCCGCCTTCCGGGAATTGCGGCGGCCACGGCCCGATCCCCGCGTCGCGCCATGCATGCCACGCGAGGAACGCAACCTTCGAGGGCGGCAGGCCGAAGCGCGTGATGTAGTAGAGATGGAAGTCCTGCAGCTCGTACGGTCCGACCACGGACTGCGTGCTCTGGATCGCGCCCTTGGCATCGGCGGGGACGAGCTCCGGCGATATCTCGGTATCGAGGATCGACAGGATCACGCGCGACGCTGCGTCGTCGAGCTGCCCGCTCCGCGCGACCCAGCGCATGAGGTACTGGATCAGCGTCTTGGCGAGCGAGCCGTTGACGTTGTAGTGGCTCATGTGGTCGCCGACGCCATACGTGCACCATCCGAGCGCGAGCTCCGACAGATCACCGGTGCCCATCACGAACGCGCGGCGCTGGTTCGCGATCCGGAACAGGTAATCGGTGCGCAGACCGGCCTGCACGTTCTCGAACGTGACGTCGTACACAGCTTCTCCGCGCGCGTACGGATGACCGAGATCGGCGAGCATCTGCCGCGCCGCCGGCCTGATATCGATCTCCTCGGCGGTCACCCCGAGCGCGTTCATGAGCGCCCACGCGTTGGACTTGGTCGTGTCCGACGTCGCGAAGCCGGGCATCGTGAAGCCGAGGATGTTCGCGCGCGGGATCTTGAGCGCGTCGAACGTGCGCGCCGCGACGATCAGCGCGTGCGTGGAGTCGAGGCCGCCGGACACGCCGATGACCACGCGCTCGCCGTTGGTCACCTCGAGGCGCTTGCGCAGGCCCTGGAGCTGGATGTTGAACGCCTCGTAGCAATCGAGGTCGAGCTTGGCGGGGTCGTCGGGCACGAACGGGAAGCGGTCGATCGTGCGCGCGAGGCCCACATCGCGCGTGTGCGCGTCGTGCTCGAAGACGACGCGCCGGAACGACGTCTCGGGATGATGCGCCGCCACGGCGGCGGCGTTGAACGTCGGCGTGCGCAGGCGTTCCAGCCGGATGCGTTGCACGTCGACATCGGCCACGGCCATTTGCCTCGACATCGGAAAGCGCGCCGTCGAAGCGAGCAGCGCGCCGAGCTCGTGGATCGTCGCCTGCCCGTCCCACGCCAGGTCCGTGGTGCTCTCGCCGGGGCCCGCCGCAGAGTACACGTACGCCGCCTGGCAGCGCATCGACTGCGATGCGCAGAGCGTCTCTCGCTCCGCGGCCTTGCCGATGACGACGTTGGACGCCGAAAGGTTGAGGAGCACCGCCGCCCCCGCGAGCGCACCCAGGGTCGACGGCGGTGTCGGCGCCCACATGTCCTCGCAGATCTCGACGTGGAACACGAAGTCGGGAAGACCGCTCGCCTCGAACAGGAGGTCCGTTCCAAACGGCGCGCGCTGGCCCGCGAGCGCAATCTCGCGACCGACGATGCCCGCGCCCGGCGCGAACCAGCGGTGCTCGTAGTACTCACGGTAGTTGGGAAGAAACGACTTGGGCACCACGCCCGCGATGCGCCCCCTTGCGATCACGACCGCGCAGTTGTAGAGGCGATGGTTGTGCCGCATCGGCGCGCCGACCACGAAGGCGCTCGCGAGCTCACGCGACGCGGCGGCGAGATCACCGACCGCGCGCTCGACCGCATCCAGCAAAGCGTCCTGCAGCAGGAGGTCGTCGATCGCGTACGCCGACAGGCCGAGCTCGGGAAAGACCATGAGATCGACGTCTCGTCCCGCGCCTTCGCGCAGCGATTCGAGCGTTTCGCGCGCATTGGCGGCAGGGTCGCCTACCGCGATGCGCGGCGTGCAGGCGGCGATGCGCACCATGCCCTGGGCGTGAATGGAGAAGAATGCGGCGGTCATGGCGTGGGGAGGGTCCCGGCGAGATAGTAGAACGGTTGGCCGGAGGCTGCATGCAGCCCTGCAACCGGCCACCGGGAAGACGGCAACGTAGGACAGCGCCCTACAGCCACCCGGACGGCCCTCGCGCTATCGTTTCCCGCTGTCCGCCGATCGCGGGGGACTGGAGGGTTCATGGCACGGCTGCGGGTAGCGCTCGTCGACGATTCGGAACGCATCCGGGCGCGCCTTGCCGAGATGATGGGAGAAATTCCGAACGTCGAGATCGCGTTCGCTGCGGACACCGAGGGCGAGGCGATCCGGCTGATCGCGCAGGAAGAGTGGGACGTCCTGATCCTGGACCTCCAGTTGCGCTTGGGGACGGGCCTCGGCGTGTTGAAGGCGATGCAGGGGCTGCGCGGGCGCGACGAACGCGTCGCGATGATCTTCACGAACTACGGCTTTCGCCAGTACCGCGATCGCACGCTCGCGCTGGGCGCCGACTACTTCTTCGACAAGGCACGCGACTTCGATGCGCTGCGCAGGGCCCTCACCGAGCGCGCCGCGCAGGCGGCCGGAACCTAGCCCACTGTAGGAACGTCGGCGACGCCCGCATGCGCCGACCGCCGATGGCGGGGTTCAACGACGGCGCCGCACACTCGGCCATCATCGATTGGGGAAGCTCCAACAACACATGGCCACGACCTTCGAACGAACTGCTGCCGTCAAGCCTGCGCCGTCGCTTGCGCATCGCATCACCGCCCTGGTCCGCGACGTCGGGAACCTGGCCCGCGATCACCTGGAGCTCGCCGTGCTCGACGCGCATCGCGCAGCGGTCGGCCTTGCGAAGATACTCACCGCCGCGGTTGTGATCTCGATCCTCGTGGTCACCGCGTGGGTCACGTTCGTGGCCAGCGCGATCGTGTGGGCCACGGACGCGGGCGTGAGCTGGCCGGTGGCGCTGCTGATCGCCGGCATCGTCAACCTCGTCGTTGCCGGCGGCCTCGCGTTCTGGATCAAGGGTCAGGTGGGCGAGCTCGCCTTCGGCGCCACGCTGCGGCAGCTGCGCCGCACGGCGGAAGAAGCCAAGTCGGAGGTGTCGTGATGTCCGTTCAAGACGAGATCAAGACAATCGAGGATCGGCTCGACAAGCGTCGCGACCTCATCGCAGCGCGCTTCGACGACGTGAAACTCGAGCTTTCGTCGGCCGCATCCAAGGCGGCGAGGTCGTGGCCGGTGTTCGCCGTCGCGGGCGGGCTTGCCGCAGGCTACGCCATCTCGCGCACCGCCCGTCATCGTTCGCCTTCGCCGCCCATCCACTACGTTCCAATGCGCGCCGCCAACGGCGAATCCCAAGCGAAAGCGAAGGGCATTCTCGCCGCGATTCTCGGCATTGCGGCTACCGCACTGAAGATCGGCACTTCGCACGAAGCGCGAGTGTTCTTCAACGCGGTCAAGCGCTTTCGCGACCGCCGACGCCACGGTTACTGATCAGGTTTGCGCTTCGTTGAAGGCGACGCACGCGTGTCGCGCAGCGAAGCATGATGTGCGCGGATGTGCCGGCTAAGGGGAAGCGCATCGACACCAGCCTTGCGCGCCACTTCGACGAGCTCGCGCTCGATGTGGTCGATCTCGTCGTCGGTGAGATCACCGAGGTCAGCGAGGCCGGTACGCGCTCCCTCGATGGCGCGCAGGAGCTCGTCGAGCTTGATGTTGATGGCCTTGGTGTCGCGATTCTGCGTGCTCTGCAGCAGGAACACCATGAGGAAGGTGGCGATAGTCGTCGACGTGTTGATGACCAGCTGCCACGCGTTCGAGTACTCGAAGTACGAGCCCGTTACGGCCCAGGCAACGACGAACACGAGCGCGAAGAGAAACGCCCACGGCGATCCCAGCACGTTGCCGGCCAATCCCGCGAAGCTGCGGAACCGGTCATTCAGCGTGCGCTCGCTACGCCGCGTGCGAATCCGCGCAAACGCGCCGCGCACGAGCTCGCCGGCGGCGTCCTCCACCGCAACGACCTCGTGCGCCACGCGAGACGGCTTAGTTCGGCTTCGACTTGTCCGCGGCACGTTCGACGGCGGCACCGGTGGCCTTCACATCCTTGCCCGCACCTTCGACGGTGTTGCAGCCCGCGAGCATGCCCATCACGGCGGCCATTATCACAGCAGCGATCGTTTTCATGACAGTTCCTTTCCAATGGTTGGACGAATGTTGCGCCAGTACATAGTGCACGCGGCGTGCCAGGCAGGCATTCGTTCCCCATCAAGGACATGCGCGGCGATTGCCGCGCGAGCGCGCAAGCCGTGCCCGGATGCGTTGGAAAAGCTACATCTCGGCCGTCAGCAGCCGCCCGACGCGCCGTCCGCCTGTCCTGCAAGGAGCAGGCGCTGAAGCGAAATCAGCGTGTCCGCCTCGTGCAACGGCTTGTCGGCACGCACGCGCAGGATGCGCGGGAAGCGCACGGCGACGCCGCTTCGGTGGCGCGCGCTGCGCGCGATGCCCTCGAAGCCGATCTCGCACACGAGGCTGGGTGCGAGGCTTCTCACGGGACCGAACTTCTCGACGGTCGTCCGTCGCACGAGGCGATCGACGTCGCCGATCTCCTCGTCCGTCAGTCCGGAGTACGCCTTGGCGAACGGCACGAGCTGCAGCGCATCCGCGGACGGCGCTTCGCGACGCGCCACCGCGGCGACGTAATCCTGCGCTTGGCTGGCATCGCGCGGCATGCGATTCCAGACCGCGAACGTGTAGTCGGTGTACAGGCTCGCGCGCCGGCCGCTGCCTGGCTGCGCGTAAACGAGCACGGCGTCGATGGCGAACGGTTCGACCTTCCACTTCCACCATGCCGCGCCGCCGCCCTCCTCTTGCTTGCGCCGGCCGATGCCGTAGCGCGATTCGCGATGCTTCAGCATGAACCCTTCCACGCCGCGCGCACGCGCCGTCGCGCGCAATCGCGCGAGCGCATCCCAGCTTTCGGCGGTTTCCATGGCTGAAAGGCCAATGGCCGGATTGCGCACGAGCATGGCCTCGAGCAGAGCGCGACGCTCGCGTTGCGGCTTGTCGCGCAAGTCGGCACCGTCGACCTCCAGAAGGTCGTAGGCGACATAGGCAACCGGCGCATCGGCCAGCACCTTCGGCGTCAACACCTTGCGTCCAATGCGTTGCTGAAGCAGCGCGAACGGCGCCACGCGGCCATCCTTCCACGCGACGATCTCGCCGTCGACTACGGTTCCGTCGGCAAGCGACGCCGCCGCGGACGCGACCTCCGGAAAGCGCTCGGTGACGAGCTCCTCGCCTCGCGACCAGATCCAGACCTGTCCCGCGCGCTTGATCACCTGTGCGCGGATGCCGTCGAACTTCCACTCCACGATCCAGTCGGCCGGCGGGCCCAGGTGCGCGGCGAGCTCGTCCTGCGCAACGTCCAGTGGGTGCGCGAGGAAGAACGGGTACGGCTGTCCGGCGTTGCCGTCCGCTTCACTCGCCGATACGAGCGCGCGAAAGCGTGCGGCCGACGGTGTCGCGCGTGCGTCGGTATAGCCCATCATGCGCTGCGCGACACGCTTCGCGTCTAGCTCGAACGCTTGCGCGAGCGCACGCTGCACGAGAAGCTTGCTGACCCCGACGCGCAGCTCGCCGGTGATGAGCTTGTTCATCAGGAAGCGCTCGTCGCGCCCGAGCTCGTCCCAATACGTTGCGATCCGAGCGCGTTGCGTCGCGGGGTCCGCGCCGCGCAGGGGCAGCAATCGATCGGTCACCCATTCGGCAAGGCCGAGCCCGCTTTGTCCGACGGGCGGCGGCAATACGTGCGCGACGGTCTCCGCGAAATCGCCTACCGCCTCGTACGACAGATCGAAGAGCCACGCGTCGATGCCTGCGCGCTCGCACGCGAGCGCGTACATGAGCTGCGTCGGCACGATCTGTCGCGGCTTGCCTCCTGCGAGGAAGTACGCCGCCCAGGCGGCGTCCTCTTCCGGCGCCTGCCGGAAGTAGCGCGTGAGGGCGGCAACTTTCTCGTTAGTCGCGGTCGTCGCGTCGAGATCGGCGTACAGCGCCGCAAAACGCTTCATTGGGTCACGCCCCCCACGCTCGCGACAACAGCAAAGGCGTCGCTCGCTGCCCCCCGAGGGGGCGCAATTCGCGCTCGGGGCGGCCCTTCGCGCTCATGGGTCGTCGTCGAGGTCGCCGTACTCCGTCGCGAATGCGCCCCGCCTCGTACCCGTGCTCGGCGAGCCAGCGCACCATCGCGGCCTCGAACCCATGGGTGACGATCACACGCGACGCGCCGGTTGCCGCGATGACGCGCAACAATCCGGGCCAGTCGGCGTGATCGCTCAATACGAAGCCGCGATCGACCGAGCGACGCCGCCGCGCGCCCCGAACCTGCATCCAGCCGCTTGCAAAGGCATCGCTGAGATCACCGAAGCGGCGCAGCCACGGCGAGCGCTGCGCGGAAGGCGGGGCAATCACGAGGCAGCGGCGCAGGACCGACGGATCGGAAACCTCGGTGACGAGCTGCGTGGCCGGCAGTGCAACGCTCGCTGCGCGGTATGCGCGCGTGACGGTGTCGACCGCGCCATGCACGATCAGCGGGCCGATGCTGGAATCGATGCCGGCGAGGACGCGCTGCGCCTTGCCGAGCGCATACGCGAAGAGGACGCTCGCGCGGCCGTTGCGCGCGTTCTCCGCCCACCACGCGTCGATCGCCGCGAACACCGCGTCCTGGGGCGCCCAACGATAGATCGGCAGGCCGAACGTCGACTCGGTGATGAAGCAGTGGCAGCGCACCGGCTCGAACGGCGCGCACGTACGGTTGTGCTCGCGCGGGTCGTCGCGTTCGCCTGCCGCGAAGTAGTCGCCCGACGCGACCCACACTTCGCCGCGATGCTCGATGCGCAGTTGCGCGGAACCGAGCACGTGGCCGGCAGGATGAAGGCTCACGGACACGTCGCCCTGGCGAAGGGTCTCGCCGTACTCGAGCGTCTGCAACCGGACGCCGGGCAGGCGCACATGCATGACGGGCTCGGACGCCCGCGACGCAAGATAATGGCCGTGGCCGGCCCGGGCATGGTCGCCGTGCGCGTGGGTGATGACCGCCCTCTCCACGGGCCGCCAGGGATCGATGAAGAAGCCACCGGGCGGGCAATACAGACCCTCGGGGCGCGCGACAACGAGGTCGGACATTGCGCGGCGACGATAGCATGGCGGCCGTCCCCGTTCGCGAAGGCCGGGGGCTCGGTTCGCGCCGGCGAGCGAAGCGAGCGTGGGGGCTCGATTCAGCCCCTCGGTGGATTCCTACGCACGATTGCAGGAATCTCCGATAGGCGTACCCTGGCCTGCCGGGAAATGATTGATCCCGTTCACGCATCGGACTCCCGGCCGCGTGCAAACTTAAATTCGCGTAAAGGATTACGTCATGAACCTGATCATTTGGCTCGTCGTGGGTGGCGTCATTGGTTGGCTCGCCAGCATCGTCATGCGTACGGATGCGCAACAAGGCATTCTGCTCAACGTCATCGTCGGCATCGTCGGCGCACTTCTGGCCGGTTTCGTGGTGGCACCGCTGTTCGGCACCGGAACGATCAACAGCAACGACTTCAGCATCTCGGGGCTCGTAGTGTCGTTCGTAGGCGCTGTCGTGCTGCTCGCGATCGTGAACCTGTTCCGCCGCGGCGCACCTCGCTAACGCGGTCTGCAGTATTGGAACGCCCCGGGTAGCCGGGGCGTTTTCCATTTTTCAGCGACTCAACGACTTCAATAAGACGCCCGCGCATTCGCATACCGCGCGGGCATCGCACACGACGGAGATTCGCGCTCGCGTCCCTGTTCGCGGATGCGCGCCATCATCGCCCCAACGGGCACCGCCACGCGCTCGCCGTGCGAGTCGATGGCCGATAGCGCTGCCCTGCAGCTTGCGTCGAGGTTGCGCGATAGCGCGACGGCGACGTAGAGCGCGTTGGTCGCGTCGGCCTCGCGCCCCGTCAACGCATTGGCGACTGCAAGCGTCGTCCAGTCGTCGGAACGTCCCGTCCGCTGCGACGCCGCCAACGCGATCGCGTGCACGGCCAGCTGGCGCGCCGACTCCGCTTGCACCGGTTGCACGCGCAGCAACAGGAATGCGAGGTTGCCCGCGAGCTCGGGATCGCGCGGATTGGCGCCGAACGCGCGGAGCTGCAGGTCGAACGCGCGCGCGACATCGCGGTCGACAAGGTACGCATGGCGCGCGTCCTCCCCGAGCTGGCGCGCAGTCGCAGGGGAAATCGACGACGCCGACGTGACTACTTGGTAATTGGTCCACGATTGGCGCACCGCATCCGCGACGACGCGCTCCTGTCCCGGCCTCGACGCGCCAGCGGCGATCCACATGACGCGCGAAAGCTCGCCTTGCGCGCGTGCCGCGGAGTACGGGATGGACTCCGCGAGCATGCGCCGCGCCTGGACCGCCAGGTCCGGATCCGGTATGGGCGACGATGCCCGTGGCGCAGGCTCGCGCACGATCGCGGGAGCTGGCGGTGGTGGAGGAAAGGCCACCGGCGCAGGCTCCATCTTCTGTACCGGCGCCACCTCGACCGGAGGTGGTTCTGGCTGCGCACGGGTCGGCGCACTCGCCACAACGCGCTCCTCGATCGGCGCGCGGCTCTTGTCGTGACGGCCGAGGTCGAACAACATCGTGAGCAGGCCGCGCACGTCCGGGGCTCGCACCGTCGGCTTCGGGGGCGGGGGCGCCGCTTGGGCAGGCGCGGGCGGCGGCTTCGCGGGTGCCTCCACCGGTGCCGGTGCAGCGGCGAGCACAGGTGCAGCGGGCGCCTCTTGCACGGGCGGCGCGAGCGTCGCGGGAATTGGCGGTTCCTGGTGGAATCGGACGCGGCCCGTCGGCTGTTGGATCGCTACCTTCTGCACGGGGCGCGGTGCGGCCTTTGCGGCGGCGACCGCGGGCGCGTGCGAAGGAGCGGTGCGCGACGGCGGGCGTGAAGCCGTTGGCGCGGCCGGGCCAGCGGGCGGCGCGGCCGGCGCAGCGGTCGGGGCAGCGGCCGGGGCAGCGGCCGGCAGCGGGCGGCGCAGCCGCCGGCGCAGGCGCGGCGTCGGCTACCGAAGGCGGAGTTGCCTCGGGCTCGCCGGGCGCCGGCGACTCGGCCCTGGGCACGTCGTCCTCACGTGCAACCGGCGCCGGGGACGCCTCGCCCGGCCAATCGATGCGCGACAAGATCGTGGGCGCCACCATTGCAGCGACGCCGGCCGACACCAGCACGACGAGCGCCGCCCCAACGATCGCGCGGTGCCGCTTCGATCGCGGCGGCGCCTCGGGCACGACGCCGCGCCGGCGCAGCGCGGCGGGCGGCACTGCCTCCCTCAACGCGCGCTGCGGCGCGGCGCGTGGCGACACCATGACGCGCAGCGACGGCGCAAGCCGTGTAAGCGGAGTGCGAGGCGACGCGGCGACTGGCGTGACATTCATATCGCGCGCGAGCAACCATCCGGCGGCGAGCGACGCCGCCATGTCGGGCTCCGCAAGGCGCTCCGACGTCATCCCCATCAGCGCCGGGTACGGCCGCGCCAGCGCGCCGTCGCGATCGTGCGCATCGCGAAGCGCGAGAATCAGGTCCTTGGCAGCCGCTGCGCGATCCGGGGTCCACCCGATTGTGGCGTCGTGGAGCCGGTCCTCCGAAGGCATGTAACGCCGCAGCATCGCGCCGAGGCTATACACATCGCAGCGCCAATCGAGCTCGCGCGTGGGCTGCAGGTCGCCTCGCCGGCCGGCCTCGAGCGCTTGCAGGAGCCTGGGCGATTGATAGTCGTACTCGGTCTGCCATCCTATCGGCAAAGCCGTTGACAAGCGCTCGCGCGAAATGAGCGAGAACGCGAAGTCGATGAGCGCCAGCGCTTCGAAGCGCGGCTGCAGTCGCGTGCCTCGCGCCTGCGGGTCGAACGTGGCCGGCCATACGGGTATGCACACGTTGTCGCCCTTGATGTCGAGATGCACGACGGATAGCTCGTGAATCGCGGACAGCGCGCGCAGGCAATGATGCGCGAGCGCCCACCAGTGCGCGCAATCCTCGAACACATGGCGCAGGACGTGTCCATCGCGCTCGACCGGGAGAATGGTCGCCCACTGGTCGACGGTCGCGCCGGCATCGTACGTCTGCACGAGCTGCGGCCCGCCCTGCGCGCCGCGGTCGAACTGCACCACTTCGGGAACGCAATCGATGCCGTGGCCGATGAGGCGCGCGAGGATCCGCCACTCGCGCTCGGTCCATTGGCCGAAGTCGCCTTCCCGGGTGTCGAGGAAGCGCTTCGTATAGCGACGGCGGTTGCCGTCGCTCGCGGCCTCGCGGAACACTTCGACGTGATCGCCGGTCACCATCTTGAGGCGGCCGCGTCCGAACACGCGGTCGATCTGGTCGAGGGTCATCGCGTAGCCTCCGTTGTGACGCTTTGCGCGTCGCCTGCTGGCGAGTGCCAATGCAGCGCCCCGAACGTGATCGCCGCGGCGAGCAGCATCGCGGCAAGTGCCGCGCCGCGGCGCGCGAGCCGTGCGCGCGGTTCGACCCTGCGATGCACGACCAGCACGGTCGCGTCGTCCTCGCTGCCGTTGCCGCGCGCGGCGTCGACGATGCGCCTGCAGCGGCGCGCGAGCGGCGCATCGTCGCGCAGGTACCGCGCCAGCGCCGCGGCGTCGACGAACTTGTGCACGCCGTCGCTCGCCAGCACGAGCATCTCGTTCCACTCGAGTCGAATCCGCGTCACGTTGGGCGCGCTCACCGCGCCGTTGCCGATCATGCGCGCAGGATCGTCGGGCGAGCCGCCGGGCGGCGGAACCTCGCCCAGGTTGCCGTAGGTGTCGTCGCGTGTGACGAGCCGCGCGTCCCCGTGACGCGTGAGGACGTACGCGCGGCAGTCGCCCACCCAGGCGACGAGCCACGTCGCGCGCATCGCGTCGGTCGACGCGCACGCAGCCACGGTGGCAGCGCCGGACGCGCCGCTGTGATGTGCGATGCCTTTCGCGATCTCGCGGTCCGCGTCGAGCAATGCCTTGGCGAGCCTATCGGCATCGGGCTTGTGCCGCTCGAGCTTGCGATGCACCGAGGTCACGAGGTGCCGGCTAGCCCACGCGGCCATGGCGCCGCCGCCGACGCCGTCCGCCACGAGATACACGGGCGCGATGCCGTCGAGCGGGCTCACGCTGTCTTCGTTGACGCGATGATGCGACCCTACGCCGGACGCCGTCGCGATCGACAGCTGCGACCAGACGCGCGCGATTTCCGCGCCGAGCGTCGAGACAGCGTGGCGCCGCGACTGCGTACGCTTGACGGGCACCGAATCGCTCGGCGTGACCACGCTCGTCACGATGCGCGCGCCAGCGTGAGCGTGCACGCGGGCTCATCGCCGGCGGCTCGTCCCAGCACCAGCGTCTCGCCCACCCGCCAGTCGAACTCACTGCCGGGCGCGTGTTGCGCACCGCCTTCGACACGCACGCCGTTGTCGCCGTGCACGCGTACGCGCACGCCGGCATCGTCGATCCCGACGATCTCGGCGTGATGACCCGACACGCTTTCGTGCGCCCAGTCGACGACGAGCGATTGCGCGCGGGAGCGGCCGATCCGGAAGGCCCCGTCGGGTGGAATCTCGTACGTCTTTTCACCCGATGCCATTCGCGCGCGGATGGCGAGCGAAGCGCGACCACGCGCGGCTGCGACGATCGGCGTCACGGGTGTCGCGGTGGAACGCGGCGCCGCGTCGACGGGCTGCAAGCCGAACCGAGGGTATTGCGTCGCCGTCCCTTGTCCCGATGCCGACAGCACCACCCGCGCGCCGGGCTCGAGCGCGAGCGCCTTGCCGTCGCCTTTGGCGCTCACGCGTTTCGCATCGTCGCCGGAGGCAGGCTCGACGCGGATTCCGTTGGTCGATCCGCAATCGGTGACCCACCACACCCCCTTGTCGAGCCACAGCTCGCAGTGACGGCGGCTCACATACACGCCATCGACGATCACGTCGCAGCCTGCATCCTTGCCTACGGTGTATCGGCGGCCAGGCACGACGGATGAGAGGGCGATGCGACGGGCGCCTTGCGCATCTTCGAGCACGACGTCGATGCCTCGTCCTGCGAGCGGTGTCGCCCCCGCCGCTGCCGGCGCTCGCTTGGCATGGGCAGTCTCCGGCCGGCGCTCGGTATCGGACCAGCGGCCGACGAGCGTGACCTCGTACGGCTTCGCGACTTCCGGCTCGTCGCTGCGAAGCTCGTCGAGGAGGTCCTCGTAGTCGCTTCGAGCCGCGGCTGCGGATTCTCCGCCGGTCGTGAGCCCCGAGAACTGCGTGAGGTCGATGGCGCTTGCATTCGGGAGGCGCGCAATGATCTCGCGCGCGAGGTAATGCTTCACCTGCTCCGGCGCAAACTCACGCACGAAGCGCGCAAGCAGCGTGCGCGTCTCGTCGGGACCAATGCTGTCGATGACGATGGACGTGAGCACGTAGCGGTCCCGCTCGGCGATCGCAAGGTGCAGCCGCAGGTCGGTCGCGACGAAACGCTCGAGCTCCTCGCGAATCGCGGCAACGAGAGGTCGATACGCGCCGAGATGCTCGAGGCCGACGCTCGCGCGTCCCTGCTGGACCGGCCTCGCGTAAGCCGTATCCTGCAACGCGACGCTTGCATCGCCGACCGTGTGGGACGCGCTGTCATAGGGTGGCAGGTCGGGCCGCCCGAACGCGCGGTTCATACGGCCTAGGAGAAACGTCTTGAGCGACATCACTAGCTCCTGTAAGCAACGACCAATGCAATGAGGGGACCCAGGTCTTTCGAGTAGCGAAGCCTCGGCGGCGAGGGCAGCCCGTAGCGCGATGCAACGCGGTCGAGGAACTCGCCCCACGCCGGCTGCACGCGATCACCCGCGTCGATGCGCGCGCGCAGCGCGGGCAGGCACACGGTCAGGGCAACCAGCACGCGCGACACGTCGCCCACCTGCACGATCGCGCGTCGCAAGGTGTCCTCGGTATCGGCGAGGCATTGCGCGAACGCGCCGTCGAAGGTCCAGGTCAGCGGAACCGCGCTCATGGTGCCGCTCCGATTTTTCCGGCGTGGCGGCCGGCGATCTGCATCGCGATTTCCGCGGCAGGATTCGGGCCGTGGTCGCCGGCGCCATGGATGCGACCCGACTCCGCGAGCCAGTTGCGCTCCGTGAGGACACCGATCGCCTTCGTCCAGCGCGGATTCGCGGGATCGGATCGGTAGGTGGCCACGTACCATTTGTAGGGACGCAGCGCACCGCACGTGGCCGCGATCTCCCGAGCCTTTGCGCTCGTCGCATCCGCACGGGGGCGCGCTGCGCTCGGAGCACACAACCGTGCGAGGTCGTCCAGCGTGAGATCGTCGTTGGGGAAGGTCGGCGTGCCCGTCTTGCCCGCGATCCAGTCGATGTCGCGGCAGGCCTTGGCGTCGAACACCTGCTCGCACGCAAGCCGCGCGGTGCCGGCGCGATGCGAGTAGGAAAGCCCGCTCACGATCACTTCCGCGATCTCGCGCGTGAGATGCGAATCGGACGCGCCACGCGCCGCCGCCACGAGCTTCGCATCGGTCGTACCCGCCGCGCGCACCGACGCGACGAGATGCGGAACGGCGGGCACGTCGCCATTCGCCGCGGCCGCGAGCGAGGCGATCATGCCGGCGGCGCCGAGCGCGGTCGCGCGCGCATTGCCCTGCCCCCACCCTTCCGCCGCGACGTCGACGATCTTGCGCGCGCGGCACTTCTCCCAGTCATCCTTCGTCCCGCGGCGGCCATCCGGTCCGGCCGCGCACGCCGTGACCTTCACGGGATCGAGCGGCACGCTCTTCGCAACGCGCATGGGCGCACCGGGTGCACCGCTC
This sequence comes from uncultured beta proteobacterium, assembly GCA_963707815.1. GTDB lineage: Bacteria > Pseudomonadota > Gammaproteobacteria > Burkholderiales > Casimicrobiaceae > VBCG01. Next base: position 79,455 of record CAVPRK010000006.1, on the reverse strand, counting down.
GCAGGCTCGACCATGAGACGGCCGAACGGAACGGCGCCGGCGATACCGGCAATCGGATTGCCGAACAGCAGGTTGCGCTTGCCGCAGCCTTCGTGCGCGTCCTGCGCGCAGTTCACGTTCCATCCGAACGCGAGCGTTGCGGCCTGCACTTCCCACGGGCGGCGGCAATCGGCGGGCTTGCGATCGAGGCAGAACATGCGGTCGAGGAAGCGCGCGGAGTCGGAGCGCATGAGCTGGCCTCGCAAGCTGTCTCGCGTGGGCCAAGGCGTGCGCTGCATCTCCGCGCGCTCGGCAGCGATCCAGGTCTTGCCGACGACGGGGTCCGACAGGAAGGCCGCGGCCATCACGGGCTTGATCGTGGATGCCGGCATCGCATCGTGATACACGGCGGGATTCAAGAGCGCGTCGGGGTTGTAGCGGATCGGGTAAGGCATCCGCCGGTCGCATTGCGGCGAGCGGCCGGGTCCGTCGAACTCTTCACGCGTGCACGGCGAAAGCGAGCCGGCAAGCGCCTCGATGCGGCCCGTCTCGACGTCGATGATCGCGACGGCGGCCATGCGCACGAGGGCTTGCTCAAGCAGGCGGTGCCCGACCGGCTTCCCGTCGTCCTCCTTGCGCGCGAGACCGAGCACGCGGCACACATCCTGGCGACCCGTGTAGCACGCGGCAACGCGTTGCGCGATGGACTGCAACGCCGGATCGATGGTGACGTCGACCGTGTCGCCGACGGGAAGCCGAGCGCTGCCCACGCGCACGAGGCTCGCATCGCCGTTGCTGGCCGGTCGCTTCATCGCATCGAGCGGCTGCAGCATCGCCGACAACGAGGGCGGCACGGACCATCGCGCATCGTCCACCGCCATGCGCGGCGCGGGCTCGCCGACCGTTCCTGCGATGGCGGCCGCGCCGCTGCCCTCGCCGTCCGCGCAAACGCGCTCGGCCATGCCGCGCGTCTCCGACACGAAATAAGTGGAGCGTTCAGGACCCCCACGCTCGCTTCGCTCGCTGCCCCCATAGGGGAGGCTTGTCAGTTGCTCGGGGCGGCCCTTCGCAACTGACCCCATGTACACGCAACCCGCGACGCCGAGCCACGGGTTAGCGCGAGCGACGTGGCGGCCCGAGATCTCCACGTATTGGTCCGGCCGCCAACGCGCGACGGTGCGTGCGACCTCCGTGCCGCGCCACGCGAGCGCATGCAGCATGCGCGCATCGTTGCGCACGAGCACGTCGACCGCGCCCGCAATGTCCTCGCACCGCACCGTGAAGCGGCGGCCCGGATAGTCCGGGGACTCGACGGGCGCGCGAAGCGTCTCGGTCACCGCTTCGCCCCACCGCGCAACGTCGATCCCGACGGCATCGACGACACGGCGATTCGCCTGCGTGCTGAACGTTCGCAGCGCGTCGTCGAGCCGCGCGACGTGCGCGGCGATCCTGTCCGCGGGCGAGCTTCGCGCATTGCGCGCTCCGCCGATCCACGCGCGCACGCGGTCGACCGCACGCTCCTTGCCCTGCCACTCCGCCCTGCACGCCGGAATCGCGGCGATCAGCTCGGCCGCATCGCCAGTCGGCTTGCGAATTTCGCTCCGGCGCACGATCGCCCGTTCGAAGGTCTTGAGTGCGGCCACCTGGCGCGCGCCAACGTGATGGTCGGGGTCGCGAGCGCCGCCCTGCGAGGCATCGAGCGGCCGCCACCACGCGACGATCAACAGCACGGCGAGCAGCACCGGCACGACGGCGAGGCTTGCCCCGATCGCGAATTCGAGCAGCGTCGCGTTGCGGTTCAAGTCGGACGCTCCGGCACATTGATGCTCAGGCACAATCCGAGCATGGCGGCACCCGCGACGAGCGACGTCATGCCGAAGCTCACGAACGGAAACGTGACGCCGGTCAGCGGGATCACGGCGAGGTTACCGGCCACGGTCACCGCGAGCTGGCACAAGGCGAGCACGACCCAGGTGACGGCGATCCAGCTCAAAAGTGCCTGCTCGTCGTTGACCATGCGCGTTCCCATCGCGACGAGCCGCGGCTCGCCGCGGGTGGCGCGTGCGTGGCGCGCGATGAGCCGATGCAGCCACCAAGCGCATCCGATCGTGATCGTCCACGCCGCCGTCCAGCCGAACACGCCGACGAGCGCGGTGAACGTGTAATCGCTCTGGATCTGCGCCGGTACGCCCGCGCACGACACGCCGCCGCCGTATCCGCACCACGGTACAGCGCCCAGCCCGAAGCCAGCAGGTGGCGACACCTGCTGGAACCACGTGACGAGCGCGAGCTGGTCGTTGGCCGAGGCGAGCGGTGCCGCGAGGTTCTCGAGCCGGCCGGCCGTCACCTCGTCGATCGCCCCGAGCTCGAACAGCGCGGCGGTGATGGCTACGATCCAGGCGACGAACAACAGCACCGCCACGACACGCGCGATGCCGACAGCCCGATAGCGTTGGTGCAGCCACATCGCGATCGAGGAGGCGAGGAACGCGCCTGCGCCGTACCCCGCGATCAGGAGCGGCCCCATGTCGCGCGTCACCACCATTGCACCGACGAGCGCGAGGGTCACGAACGCGAGCGGCATGACGTAGCGAGCCAGCGACCCGATCGAATTGCCGCTGCGCGCAAGCCGCTCGGCAAGCGGCGTGCCGCGCATGAAGAAGAACCAGGCGGCACCGCCGATGAGCCAGAGGCGGCCGAGCTCGGAAGTCACCTGTCGCATGTTGGCGAGAAGCGTTCCGAAGGTCACGCTGACCGCTGCGGCAAGCGCTATGAGGACGACGGCGCTACCGACCGCACCGATGCGTGCGCCGATGCCGCTCGCGACGCCGTCGATCATCGAGAGCGTCCAACCGAGAGCGCGCCCGATCGCTTGCCTCAGCATCGCAACCACGCAGAGCACCGTCATCGCGAGCCAAAAGTGTCCCTGATGGTAGAGCGCCAGATAACGGTTGCCGATGCTTGCATTGGCGGAGAGATCGAGGAGGACGAGGAGGCCGATGCCGGTGGCAAGCACGAACCCCGCATATCCGAAACGCGAGGCCGGCACTTGCGGGAGCGTGCGCGGCCTCGCGACGAGCGCGATGGCGATGACGATGATCCCCGCGCCCGCGATGGCCAGCACGAAGGATGCGGGACGCGATGCGAGCGACATCGCGGCGCGCGCGGCGAGGAATTGGTGGTCGCCCGCGAAAGGCCACGGTACGCGCGCGGCCCAGCCTGCGGCGGCCCATACGACGAGCGCGAGTCCCGCGCCCAGGACCGGCCATCGCATCGTCCGGCTCGCGGTCACGAACGCGAGGCCGAGCAGCATGGCGGCGGCCCATTGCCATCCGGCCGTGCGCAGGAGCTCGCGCATCGACTCGTTCTTGGCGCCCGATGCCGCAACGCGCCGCGCATCGGACATGGCGGCCCCGATGCGGTCGATGGATTGCGCGACGGTCACTCCCGCACAGGCGCGCGACGACGCGGGCAACGCCGCCTCGCCGGGCGCGGTCCGACGTCCGTTGAGCGCGGCTGCCGTGAGCACCGCCGCATTCGCATATGCTTCGCGGTTGTCGGCGGCCGGCGCTCGGCCGACGACGTCCGACACGCACGCAAGCGACGGAGAGGGTCCGATCGCGGCGCGGGCTCGCGCCAGGGCGTCGAGGAGGCGCGCCGAGACGCCCGCAGCCGACGACGATGAAAAGAGCCTCGCAACGCCGCACGCGTCGGCGGCGATCGAGCGGTCCGCGGCGCGCGCGTAGTCGTGGCAAACGCCGGGCAGCGCGTCCTGCGGAAGCACGATGGCCGTTCGGGCGTCGTCCGCGAACCGCGCCTCGCGCCCGAGCGTATCGCCGCCGACGACCGCGAACAGCGGCCACAGCAGCGCGATTGCTGCGCACGACGACACGATTTCGACCCACGACGCCCACGCGACGCGGCGCGCGCTCGCATCGTGCGTGACAATGGGAGTGACGCCGGCACTCAACGTCGTCTTCCTGAAGCGGGCAATGCAACCCACCTAAAGCGCTCGAGCGGCGTTATTGGTTGACAACAACTTCTTGTTGAACGGGGCAACAAGCCCCCGTCAAGCCGTATTTGTGCACCCGCGCTGTAGGACAGCCACCACACTACGTCGACGCGGCTTGCGCGGCGAAGATTGCGCGCACGGTCTCCATCGTATCGGCGTCCACCGCGCGCTTGTCGGGGCGATAACCCTTGATGCGCGCGAAGCGCAACGCGAGTCCGCCGGGATAACGCGAGCTTTGCTGGAGGTCGTTGAACGTGACCTCGACGACCAGCTCGGGGCGCACGTACACGGTCCAATCGTCGCGCGCGATCTCGCGCTTCTGAAGCTCCTCCGTCTGCCACGCGAGAATGGCATCGGTCATGCCCTTGAAGGTCTTGCCCAGCATGACGTATTCGCCGGTCGCAGGATCGAGCGCGCCGAGATGCAGATTCGAGAGCCATCCGCGACGGCGGCCGTGCCCCCATTCCGCGGCAAGAACGACGAGGTCGAGCGTATGGCTGCGCTTGACCTTGAGCCACGCGGCGCTGCGCGACCCTGGGTCGTAAGCGGCATCGATCGCCTTGACCATCACGCCCTCGTGGCCGCGCGATGTGGCGTCCTCGTAGAATTCGCGCGCTTCCCCGACGACCGACGTCACGATGCGCGGCGTGATGTTCGACGCGGGCAACAGGTGCGCAAGCGCCTCGTAGCGCGCTTGCGCGGGGAGCGCGACCAGATCCTCGTCGTCGCGGCGCAGGCAATCGAAGAAAAACGCTGACAACGGCATGCGGGCGCGCATCGCCTCGATGTCCTGCGCGCGTCCGAAGCGGCTCATCGTCTCCTGGAACGGATAAGGTGCGCCCGATGCATTGAGCACGATCGCTTCGCCGTCGATAATTGCGGAGGCGGCCGGAATCGCCCGCGCAAGCTCGACGATCTCCGGAGCGGCCGGTGTGACGTCGTTGCCCGTGCGCGAGTAGATGCGCACGTCGTCCGCGCGCTTGTGCACCTGGACGCGCGCGCCGTCGAGCTTCCACTCGATCGCGGCCTCGCCCCCGATGCGCGCCATCGCGTCGTCGATGTCGTCGGCGGGTTGCGCGAGCATGGGGGCCAGCGGCTGAAACAGCGCGATGCCATAGCGCGAGAGGCCCTCGGCGCCCGACTCCATCGCGGCGACGGCGACGACGGCGATGCCTCCTCCCGCCATTGCCGCGCGCCGAACGATGGCGGGCGCCACGCCGGCAGCGGCCGCAACGGCGTCGATCATCAGGCCTTCGAGCGCGCCTTGCCGCAACTCGCCGATCAGGAGCCTCGCGAGGAAGTCGGCCTCGCGCGGCGTCGCGCGTGCGAAAAGCTCGGCCAACAGCGTCGCCTTGCGCCCGGCCGATCCCGCGCCGCCCGTCGTCGCGATCTGCCCGAGCGTAGCGTCCACGTCACCGAGCGTCAGCGTTGCGATCGCTTCGTGCGCCGTGGGCCGCGTGTCGCGCAACGTCGCATAGCCGATCCCGGTCTTGCCCTGGCGGGTGTAGCCCGAAAGATAGGCGACCGCGATCTGGACTTCCTCGCGCGCGGTCCCGCGAAGGAACTGCGCGATGTGCGCGGTCTTCGCCCGCCGCGAGGAATCGGCGGCAACGCGCTCGGACGTTTCGACGAGGGCCGTCAGCGAAGTCAATACCTCACCACGGCCCGGATCGACGTCCCTGCGTGCATCAGATCGAAGCCGTCGTTGATCCTCTCGAGGGGCAGCACGTGCGTGATGAGATCGTCGATGTTGATCCTGCCGTCCATGTACCAGTCGACGATCTTCGGCACGTCGGTGCGGCCGCGCGCGCCGCCGAACGCGGTCCCTTTCCATACGCGACCCGTGACGAGCTGGAACGGCCGCGTGGCGATCTCCTGGCCCGAGCCCGCGACGCCGATGATCACGGACACGCCCCAGCCGCGGTGGCAGCATTCGAGCGCCTGGCGCATTAGCTTCACGTTACCGACGCATTCGAAGCTGAAATCGGCGCCGCCGCCGGTGAGCGAGACGAGGTAGGCGACCAGGTCCTCCTGCACGTCGTTCGGATTCACGAAGTGCGTCAGGCCGAACTTGCGCGCGAGCGCCTCGCGCGCCGGGTTGACGTCGACGCCCACGATCATGTTCGCGCCGACCATGCGCGCGCCCTGCACGACATTGAGGCCGATCCCGCCGAGGCCGAACACCACGACATTGGCGCCGGCCTCTACCTTGGCCGTGTTGATGACCGCTCCGATGCCGGTGGTGACGCCGCATCCGATGTAGCACACCTTGTCGAACGGCGCGTCCTCGCGGATCTTCGCAACGGCAATCTCCGGAAGGACCGTGAAATTCGCGAACGTCGAGCACCCCATGTAATGATGGATCGGGCGGCCGTCGAGCGAGAAACGGCTCGTGCCGTCAGGCATCATGCCCTTGCCCTGCGTCGCACGGATCGCCGTGCACAGGTTCGTCTTGCGCGACAGGCACGACTTGCACTGCCTGCACTCGGGCGTGTACAGCGGAATGACGTGGTCGCCCGGACGCAGGCTGCTCACACCCGCGCCCACTTCGCGCACGACGCCCGCGCCCTCGTGGCCCAGGATCGCTGGAAACAACCCTTCCGGATCGGCGCCGGAGCGTGTGAACTCGTCGGTGTGGCAGATACCGGTGGCCATGATCTCGACAAGCACTTCGCCCGCGCGCGGGGCTTCGAGATCGACCGTCTCGAGGGCGAGCGGCTCACCGGCCTTGTGCGCCACGGCAGCGCGAACTTTCATCGTAGGTCTCCGGGATGTGGTCAGATGCGCATTGTCTCCCAACGGCGTTAGACTCGATGGATGGCGGCAGAGATCCGACCTTTCACGCTCCACATCGCCGACGCCGACATCGCCGACTTGAAAGCGCGGCTCGCGCGCGTGCGATGGCCGGACGAAGCACCCGATGCAGCCTGGCAATACGGCACGTCGCTCGCGTTCATGCGCGAGCTCGTCGGCTATTGGCAGCACGAGTACGACTGGCGCGAAACCGAGGCGGCCCTCAACGCGCTGCCGCAGTTCAAGACGTCGATCGACGGCATCGACGTGCATTTCATCCACATCGCGGGCCGGCATCCGAAAGCGATGCCGCTCCTGCTTTCGCATGGGTGGCCCGGATCGATCCTCGAGTTCGTGAAGCTCGTTCCGCTGCTGGCGGACGACTTCACGCTCGTCGTGCCGTCGTTGCCCGGGTATACGCTTTCGTTCGCACCCGGGCAGCGCCGATGCGCGCTGGCGGACATCGGCAGCATGTTCGACACGCTGATGACGCGCCTCGGCTACGGGCGCTACGGCGCGCAAGGCGGCGACTGGGGATCGTTCGTGACGGCCTGGCTCGGCGCAAATCGTCCGGAGCATGTCACCGGCATTCACTTGAACCTCTTGCCGCTGCGACGCGACGCCGCGATGTTCACCAACCCGAGCGAAGACGAGCTCCGTTATATCGCCGAGCTTGCGACGTGGCTCAAGGACGAGATCGGCTACCAGTGGATCCAGGGCACGCGGCCGCAGACGCTCGCATTCGCCCTGTCCGACTCTCCGGTCGGGCTCGCGGCCTGGATAGCCGAAAAGTTCCGGACGTGGACCGATTGCCGCGGCGACCCGCGCAACGCGCTGACGATGGATGAAATGCTCGGCGACATAAGTCTCTACTGGTTCACCAATTGCATCGGCGCCTCGTTCTATCCTTACTACGCGCGCATGCACGGGCCGTGGCCGATCGACGGCCGGATCGACGTGCCGATGGGTTATTGCGAATTTCCGCGCGAGATCCTGCGCCCGCCGCGCGCCGCGGCGCAACGCGTGTTCACCGACATCCGCCGCTTCACGGTGATGCCGAAGGGCGGGCACTTCGCGGCGCTCGAGCAACCGGCGGCGCTCGCGCACGAGATCCGCGAATTCTTCAACGAGTTGACCTGACCGTGGACACGACACCCGCGAACACCGCGAACCTGCTGCGCGCAACGGGCAACGCCGGCATCGACACCGACCCCGACGAGACACGCGAATGGCTCGAAGCGCTCGAAGCCGTCGTGCAGGTGGCCGGGCACGACCGCGCGCTTACGCTGCTGCGCCTGCTCGAGGAGCAAGCGCAGCAGCGCGGCATCGTCGCCAACGTGCCGCCCTACTCCGCGTATCGCAACACCATTCCCGCGGAGCAGGAAGGCTCCTATCCCGGCGACCTCGCGATCGAGGAACGCCTGACGTCGATCATGCGCTGGAACGCGCTCGCCATGGTGGTGCGCGCCAACGTAGCCTACGGTGAGCTGGGCGGCCACATCGGAAGCTACGCGTCGGCCGCCGAGATCTTCGAGACGGGATTCAATCATTTCTTCCGCGCCGATGAAGGCCGCGGCGGCGACCTCGTGTTCTTCCAGCCGCACTCGGCACCCGGCGTGTACGCACGCGCGTTCCTCGAAGGCCGGCTGACGGAAGAGCACCTCGCGAACTACCGCCAGGAAGTCGGCGGCCGCGGCCTATCGTCCTATCCGCATCCGTGGCTCATGCCTGCGTTCTGGCAGCTCCCGACAGGCTCGATGGGCATCGGCCCGATCAGCGCGATCTACCAGGCCCGCTTCATGCGCTATCTCGCCAACCGTGGCATCGCCGATACTTCGCATCGCCGGGTGTGGGGCGTGTTCGGCGACGGCGAGATGGACGAGCCCGAGTCCGTCGGAGCGCTCACGCTCGCGGCGCGCGAGAACCTCGACAACCTCACGTTCGTCATCAATTGCAACTTGCAGCGCCTCGACGGTCCGGTGCGCGGCAACGGCCAGATCATCCAGGAGCTCGAAGCGCTCTTCAGCGGTGCAGGCTGGAACGTGATCAAGGTGCTCTGGGGAAGCGACTGGGACAAGCTGTTCGCGCGAGACGGGACGCACAGCCTGCTGCGCGCGTTTGCCGAGACCCCCGACGGCGAGTACCAGACGCTGGGTGCCAAGGACGGCCGCTACAACCTCGAGCACTTCTTCGGCCGCGCGCCGGAGCTACGCGCGATCGTCGAGGAGATGAGCGAAGCGGAGATCGACGCGCTTCGCCGCGGCGGACACGATTTGCGCAAGCTGTACTTCGCTTTTCGCGCCGCGACGCTCCATCGTGGCCGGCCCACCGTCATCCTCGCCAAGACCAAGAAGGGCTTCGGCATGGGCGAGGCCGGCGAGTCGCGCATGACCGTGCACCAGCAAAAGAAGCTCGACGTCGAGGCCTTGCTGCGCTTCCGCGATCGCTTTGCGCTGCCGATCGGGGACGCCGAGGTCGCGGCGCTTGCCTTCTACCGGCCCGGCAACGACGGCGCGGAGATGCGCTACCTGCGCGCGCGCCGTGCCGCGCTGGGCGGCGCCCTGCCCGCGCGCCGTCGCAGCGCATCGGCAGTGGCCGTGCCGGCGCTCCAAAGCTACGCGCAATTCGCGGTCGCGGCGCAAGGCAAGGAAATGTCGACGACGATGGCGGCCGTGCGTCTCGTAAGCGCGCTCCTCAAGGACCCTGTCCTGGGTCGGCGCATCGTGCCGATCGTCGCGGACGAAGCGCGCACGTTCGGCATGGCGAATCTCTTCCGCCAGATCGGCATCTATGCGCCCGCGGGCCAGCAATACGAGCCCGAGGACGCAGGCTCGATGCTCTACTACCGTGAAGCACCGGACGGGCAGCTCCTCGAGGAAGGCATCACCGAAGCGGGCGCGCTTGCATCGTGGACGGCGGCCGCGACGTCGTACAGCGCACACGGACAGGCGATGCTGCCCTTCTACATCTACTACTCGATGTTCGGGTTCCAGCGCGTCGGCGATCTCATCTGGGCCGCGGCGGACCAGCGCGCGCGCGGCTTCCTGCTCGGCGCCACGGCAGGCCGCACGACGCTCGGCGGCGAAGGCCTCCAGCACCAGGACGGGAGCAGTCACGTGATGGCCGCCGCAGTGCCCAATTGCCGCGCCTACGATCCCGCGTTCGCGTGCGAGCTCGCCGTCATCCTCGATCACGGCATGCGGGGGATGCTCGAGCGCCAGGCCGACGAGTTCTACTACATCACGGTGATGAACGAGAACTACGCGCAGCCTTCGCTGCCCGAAGGCGCCGCGGAAGACATCGTGCGCGGCATGTACCGGCTCGGCGCGAGCGGCACCGGCGCGGCGCAGGTACGCCTCCTCGGGAGCGGCGCGATCCTGCGCGAAGTCATGGCGGCCGCCGAGATGCTGGCGACCGAGTGGAACGTCCGGAGCGAGGTGTTCAGCGTGACGAGCTTCTCCGAGCTTGCGCGCGAGGCACGCGAAACGGAGCGCTGGAACCGGTTCCACCCGCAACAGGAACGGCGCAGAAGCCATGTCGAGACGCTGCTTGCAGGCGACGCGCCGATCGTCGCCGCGACCGACTACGTTCGCGCGTACCCGCAGCTCGTCGCATCGTACCTTCGGTCACCGTTCACGGCGCTCGGCACCGACGGGTTCGGGCGCAGCGACACGCGCGCCGCGTTGCGCAGCTTCTTCGAAGTGACTCGCGAGCACGTCGTCGTCGCCGCGCTCGCCGCGCTATCTCGCGAACAGGCGGCGGAGGCGATCGCGCGCTACGGAATCGACACTGAGTGCGAGCCGTCCTGGCTGCGGTAGCATTGGCGCATGAATACCTGGATCCGCATTCTCCTCGCCGTCGCGGCCTGCAGCGTCGCGCCCATCGCCTCGCCCCAGACCGCGGGCGCGCCCTACGTGCCGACGCCCACGGCGATCGTCGACCGCATGCTGACGCTCGCGAAGGTCGGTCCCGGCGATTATGTCGTCGACCTGGGCTCCGGCGACGGCCGTCTCGTGACCACCGCGGTGTCGAAGTACAAGGCGCGCGGCGGCATGGGTGTGGAGATCGACGGCAAGCTCGTCAAGGAAGCGAACGCGAATGCCGCCAAGACCGGTGTCGGCGACCGCGTCAAGTTCGTCGAAGGCGATCTCTTCAAGGCGAACGTCGGCGACGCGACGGTCGTGACGCTCTATCTCCTGCCCAGCATGATGGGCGACGTCGAAGCCAAGCTCGCAAAGGAATTGAAGCCGGGCACGCGGGTCGTGTCGCACGACTATCCGCTGCCTTCCTGGAAGCACGTCGACGTCGTCGCATTCGACACCGACGAGAAAGTGCCGATCTCGGGGACGACTCGGACCGTGCTGCTGCTGTATCGCGTGCCCGCCAAATAGGGCCCTGGCTATTCCACGGAGATGTTCGCCCTCTTGACGATGTCGCCGTAACGCCTCGAGTCCGACACGATCGCCGCGGCAATGTCCGCCGGCGACGACGTGAACGGCTCGAACGTGAAGCCCGCGAAGCGCTCCCTGACGTCGGGCTCGGTCAGCACCTTGGCGATGTCCTGGTTGATCCTGGCGATGATCGCCGGCGGCGTGCCACGCGGCGCGAGCAACGCGACCCAGGCCTTGACCTCGAATCCCGCCGGGCCGCCCGCCTCCGCCACGGTCGGCACCGACTCGAAGCCTGCCACGCGCATGGGCGCGGCCACGGCGATGTATTTCACCTTGCCCGCGCGGTACATGGCACCCGAAGATGCCGCGCTTCCGAACGACCACGCGACATCGTTGTTGGCCACGCCGGTGAAGAGTTGCGACATTTCCTTGAACGGAACGTGCGTCATGCGCGTTCCCATCTCGGCCTCGAGCATCGCGGCGCCGACGTGTCCCGGGCTGCCGACGAACCACGAGCCGTAGGTGAGGTCGCCGTTCTTCGCCTTCGCGGCAGCCGCCAGATCCCTCATGCTGGTCCAGCTCGACGTGCTGGGCACGACCACGAAGAAATACGTGCGGAAGAACGTCGCGACGGGGTCGAAGTCCTTCTGGGTGTCGTAGGGAATCTTCTTGTACAGGTGCGGCTGGAGCGCAAGATGCGTGTCGTCCACCTGCACCAGCGTGTAGCCGTCGGGCGCCGCTTTCTTCACGGCCTCGATCGCGATGAAGCCGTTCGCTCCCGGCCGGTTCTCGACGATCACCTGCTGGCCCCATGTCTTGGCCAGCTTGTCGCCGACGACGCGCAGCACCGAATCGGGTCCGCTGCCCGCGGGGAACGGCGTGAGGATACGGACCGGCTTTGTCGGATACGGCTGGGCCGCGCAGACGCCGGCGACGAGTCCAAGGCAGGCGGCGGCGACGAGTCGATGCAGAGTCGAGCGATTCATGAGACCTCCGGCGAGGCGGAAGACCCAGCCATGCTGCCACGGCAACGCGACGAGCCCGCGTTACGAGAAGTCAGCCGCGTTGCGCGACGTACGCGCGCCATCCCCCGTACGAGGTGATCTCGCGCTTGCCCTCGCAAAGAAACGGCTCGCCGAGCACGCCCAGCACGATGGACTTGTCCTTCAGCACTACCTTGCCGATCGCAAGGCCCGGCGGCTCGCTGAGCAGCACTTGCGCGAGGCCGTCGAGCGGTACTTCCCATACCTCGAGCGCGATGTTCCCGCCTTGCCCCGGCGTACGCAGCATAGCGGGATGGCGGTCGTCGATCGACCATATCCGATAGCACGCATCCGTCGCGTCCTCGCGCACGAAGGTCGCGCCCACCTTGAGCAAGTTGGGGTTGAGCTCGAGGCCGCGCATCAGCGTGCCGTTGACCGCGAGGAGCGTGGTGTTCGTGCTTGTCATGACTCGTGTTCACCGTGAAATTGGTCGACCGAAGACGGATCCCACGCAGCGAATCCGGAAAGAATTCCCGTCAGCGCATCGGCCCCTGACGTGGACCCCAGCGCGATCAGCGCGTCCAACGCAATGCGCGCGCGGAACGCGGTAGCCGATGCTGGTCACGGCGCACTTTCGCACTGCCATTACTTCTCCTTGGGCATGAGGATGTTGAGGAACATCGCGAGCAGAATGCCCATCACGATGCCATCCGTCACGAGGATGCGCAGCGCGGCCGGAACCGCGTCGAACGCACCCGGCGGCGCCGCCTGGATGCCGAGGCCCACGCCCAGCGACGCGGCGAGGATCAATGCGTCGCGACGCGAGCTCATGTTGCGGCCGATGATGTCGATGCCGACCGACGCGACCATGCCGAACATGAACAGCAACACGCCTCCGAGCACGGCGTTGGGCATCAGCGCGATGATGGCGCCGACCTTGGGCACCATGGCCATGAGGATCAGGAACGCACCGCCGAATGCGACCACGAAACGGCTGCCCACGCCGGTGAGCGAGATCACCCCGATGTTCTGAGAGTACGACGTCAACGCCATGCCCGCCGAACAGCGCGGAGATCGACGATCCGATGCCGTCGTTGGCCACCGCGCCGCGGATGCGCCAGCCTTCCTGCGGCACGCCGCAGATGCGCGACACCGCAAGCGTGTGGCCCGTCGTCTCCACCGCCGTCGCGAAGAAGCACACGATCACGGTGATCACGCCGACGATGCCCGGCCACTCGACGTTCCCGTACGGGAACACCTTGGGCACCTCCACCCATCCGGCCTTCGCGACCGAGTCCATGCTGATGAGGCCGAACGCCGCCGCGACGAGATAGCCGATCACCATCGTCAGGAACAGCGACAGCGCCTTGACGAAGCCCTTGGTGAAGCGGTTGATCACGATGATCAGCACGATCATCAGCGCCGCCAGCCCCAGCGTCAGCGGCTTCGCGAACGCCGGCGTATTCAACCCGGTGGCGACGTTGATCCCGATCTTCATGAGGCCGGTTCCGATGAGCAGGATCGTCGTCCCGGTGACGATAGGAGGGAAGAAACGGTGCAGCTTGCCGATGAGCGGGCTCCAGGCGAATTGCACGAAGCCGCCGATCATCAGCGCCGTCATCGCGGCGGCAAGGCTCACGTCCTTCGAGATGGCGACGATCGGCCCGATGAAGATGTAGAACACGCCCATCACGATCGGCAGCCGCGGACCGATGAAGCCGACGCCGAGCGCCGAGATCATGGTGGCGATGCCGCAGCCGATCATCGTGCCGGACACCATCGTGACCCGGGTCTCGTCGGACAGGTTGAGGAGACGCGCGACGATCAGCGGGCCGCCCACCATTGCGGTGAACATCACGAGCACATGCTGGATCCCGAACAGCGCGGTCTTGACGGGCCCCGGATAGTCATGCAACTGGTAGTCGAGCTTGACGAAGCCGCGGTCCCCGTGGTCGGCGACCTGCGGTTCGGCCGGCAGCGCCGGGTTGGCAATCGTCTGCATCTTTCCCTCCCGTGAAAGACCGCGCTGGCGTGCGCTCCCTTGCGCGACGGCAGCGATCGGTCCACTATACGCTTGTATACCAGTTGGTGTACAAGTCTCTTCCAACACGCGGCGGCTTGCCCAGGGGGAAGCTGCGCCGCAGGCACCGGCGAGGGGAGCATGGCCACCGCGTACCGCGTGATCCGGAACGTGTATCGCGACTCCGTGTCGATGATGTTGCTCTCGGCTACGCTGCGCGACCGGCCGGGAGTCGAGCAAGCGTCGGCAACGATGGCCACACCCGCCAACCTCGACATGCTGCGCGAGGCGGGGATGCTGGCGGCCGATCCCGACGCCGGCACGAGCGATCTTCTCGTCGTCATCAAAGGCGCGACGAATGCAGCGCTCGAAGCGGCGCTGGAGGCGGCGGAGGCGGAGATCCGCAAACCGCCGCAGGCAGCGACAGGCGGCGGGCTGCGCGCGATGGCGCCCGCGAGCCTCCAAATGGCGCTCGAGAGCGCGCCCGGCGCCAATCTCGCGCTCATCTCGACTCCGGGCGAATACGCAGCCGCCGAGGCCCGCAAGGCGCTGCAGCTCGGCTTGAACGTCATGCTGTTCAGCGACAACGTTCCGGTGGGTGAGGAAGTCGCGCTCAAGACGTACGCGCGCGAGCACGGGCGACTGGTGATGGGCCCCGACTGCGGTACCGCGATCGTGGACGGCATACCGCTCGGTTTCGCCAACGTGGTTCGCCGCGGCGCCATCGGCGTCGTCGGCGCGTCCGGCACCGGCACGCAACAGGTGACGTGCCTCGTGCACCGCTATGGCGAAGGTATCTCGCAAGCGCTGGGAACGGGCGGGCGCGATCTTCGCACCGAGGTCGGCGGGATCACCATGCTGCAAGGGCTCGAAGCGCTGGCTCGGGACGCGGCGACCCGGGTCATCGTCCTAGTATCCAAGCCGCCCGCCCCCGACGTCGCGGCTCGCGTCCTAGCCGCGGCGCGCAAGGTGCGCAAACCCGTGGTGGTCAACTTCGTCGGTGCGGCCGCGACGTCGCAAGGAGCGAACCTGCATTTCGCTCGCACGCTCGACGATGCGTCGCGCGCCGCCGTCGCGCTCGCGAAGGGTCGCGCGCCCGCGCGAAAAACGGCGGCGCGCGTGTCCCCGCGCATGCTTGCCGGCGTGCCGCGGCTTTCGCGCCAGCAGCGTTTCCTGCGCGGCTTGTACAGCGGCGGGACGTTCTGTTACGAAGCGTGCGCGCTCCTGGGTGAGCTCCTTGGAACGGTCCGCTCCAACGCGCCGGTGGACCACGACCTGCATCTTGCCGACGTGTGGCAGTCCGTCGAGCACACGGTCGTGGACCTGGGCGACGACGAGTTCACGCGCGGCCGCCCGCATCCGATGATCGACCAGACGTTGCGGAGCGATCGGCTCGTCGAGGAAGCCGACGATCCGTCGGTCGCCGTCATCCTGCTCGACGTCGTGCTGGGCTACGGCGCGCACCCTGACCCGGCAACTTCGATCGCTGCCGCCATCGACACCGCGCGCACACGCGCGGCACGAAAGCGCCGGCGCATCGCGTTCGTCGGCTTCATTTGCGGCACCGACGGCGATCCGCAGGACTATGCGCGCCAGGAAGCCACGCTCCGCTCCGCCGGCATGATCCTCGCCGACAGCAACGCGCAGGCCGTGCGCCTCGCGGCGGCGATCGCTCGCAAGCAGGTATCCCTTTGACGCGCAAGACGATCGCCACGAGCAAGCCGCTGTTCGGCAGCAAGCTTTCGGTGCTGAACGTCGGCCTCGCATCGTTCGCGGACGCTATCGAACGCGCGGGAGGCGAAGCGACGCAAGTGGACTGGAAGCCGGCGGCGGGCGGCGATGCCGCCATCGCCGACGCGCTCGCGCGGCTCGTCAATGCGCCCTCCGTCGAAGCGGCCAACAACGATGCGTGCGAGGCCTACCTCGCCGCGCAGCCCATGCTGGCGGGCGTCGGCGTTGCTCGCGAAATGCTTCCGGGCATGACGGACCGCACCATTCTTCACTCGGGCCCGCCCATCGCGTGGCCGCGCATGTGCGGGCCGATGCGCGGCGCGATCGTCGGCGCCATCCTGTACGAAGGGTGGGCGAGCGACGCCGGCCGTGCGAGCGAGATGGCCGCGAGCGGCGACATCGCGTTCGCGCCATGCCATCACTCGGCCGCCGTCGGGCCGATGTCGGGGATCATCAGCCCGTCGATGCCGGTCTGGATCGTGCGAAACGCGAAGCACGGCAACCTCGCGTTCTCCAACCTGAACGAAGGCCTCGGCAAGGTGCTTCGCTTCGGCGCCAACAGCCCGGAGGTGATCGCACGCCTTTCGTGGATGGCCAACGTCCTGGCCCCGGCCCTGCGCAGCGCGTTGGAGATCCACGGGCGAGATGCCGGTCAAGCCGCTCATGGCGCAGGCGCTGCACATGGGAGACGAGGTCCACAACCGCAACGTTGCCGCGTCCTCGCTGCTCGTGAAGCGGCTCGCCTCCGGCGCTGCTGAAGACGCGCACCGCGCCGGCCGACATCGCGGCAATCATCGATTTCATCGCCGGCAACGATCACTTCTTCCTCAACATTTCGATGGCGAGCTGCAAGGCCATGCTCGACGCGGCGCACGGCGTTGCGCATTCCAGCGTGGTCACCGCGATGGCGCGCAACGGCGTCGAGTTCGGCATACGCGTGAGCGGACTGGGCGACCGCTGGTTCGTGACGCCAGGCGCCCGTCGTCGACGGCCTCTATTTTCCGAGCTACACGATCGCCGACGCCGCGCCAGACCTCGGCGACAGCGCAATCACGGAGACCGCGGGCGTCGGCGGCTTCGCGATGGCTGCAGCGCCGGCGATCGTGAAGTTCGTGGGCGGCACGCCGCAGGACGCCGCAGCGCACACGCTGGCGATGGGGCACATCACGCTGCGCAGGAACGACGCGTTCACGCTGCCGACGCTCGACTTCGCCGGAACGCCGTCGTGCATCGACGTCCGCGCGCGTGGTCGACACGGGCATTCTGCCCGTCATCAATACCGGCATCGCGCACCGCGAGCCCGGCGTCGGACAGATCGGCGCCGGCGTAACGCACGCGCCGCTTGCGTGCTTCACGCAAGCCACGATGGCTCTCGCGTCCATCGTTTCCTCTTGACCCGGGGGAATCCAGCAATGAACGACAAGGCATTGGCCGTCGTGGCGATCGGCGGCAACGCGCTGATACGCGATCCGCGTCACGAGTCGATACCCTGCCAATACGAGATGGTGCAAGGCCTCGCGGTCGACATTGCGAACATGATCGAGAACGGCTGGAACGTCGTGGTCACGCACGGCAACGGACCGCAAGTCGGCTACATCCTGCGCCGCTCCGAGATCGCCATCGACGAGGTGCCGCCCGTGCCGATGGACTACGCGGGAGCCGACATCCAGGGCGCCGTCGGCTACATGTTCGTGAAGGCCCTCGACAACGAGTTTCGCAAACGTGGCATCGACCGCAAGCCGGTAGCCGTCGTCACGCAGACGCTCGTCGATCGCGACGATCCCGCATTCGCCGCGCCGACAAAGCCGATCGGCTCGCACATGGCGGAAGCACGCGCCCGCGAATTGGCGGCTCAATACGGTTGGACGGTGCGCGAGGACGCCGGCCGCGGTTGGCGGCGCGTGGTGCCGTCGCCTTTGCCACGCGAGATCGTGGAGATCGACGTGATCGCCGAGCTCGCGCGCGCCGGCCGTGTCGTCGTGGCGTGCGGCGGCGGCGGCATCCCGGTCATCGAGGACGAGCGACGGCGAGCGCCACGGCGTCGAAGCGGTGATCGACAAGGACCTGGCCTCGAGCCTCCTTGCCCGCACGATGCACGCCGACGCGCTCATCCTGCCGACGGGCATCGAGAAGGTCGCGCTCGACTTCAACAAGCCGACGCAGCGCTTCGTGGATCGCTTTTCGCTCTCCGAGGCGAGGCGCCACTACGCGGAGGACCAGTTCGACAAGGGCAGCATGGGGCCGAAGGTCGCGGCGATGATCGACTTCGTCGGCAACGGCGGCAAGCTCGGCCATCATCACCAACGCGCAGAACGTGACGCGCGCATTGCGCGGCGAAACGGGTACGCGCGTCGTCCCCGATTGAGCCCGCACATGGAAGACGCGCGACGGGGCAACCTCGCAGACCGGGTCTTTCGCGAGCTCAAGAACGCCATCTTCGACTTCGTCCTGCTTCCCGGCGAGCGCTTCAGCGAGAACGAGGTCGCCACGCGGCTGCGCGTGTCGCGCACGCCAGTGCGCGAAGCGCTGTACAAGCTGCAGCGCGAAGGCTACATCGACGTCGCGCCACGATCGGGATGGAGCGTGCGGCCGTTCGACTTCGCGGTGCTGGAGGACCTCTACGACCTGCGCACGGTCCTGGAGCTCGCGGCAGCGGAAAGGATGTGCGCGGCCGAGCGCGTGCCCGAGATCACCGAATTGCGGCAGGCGTGGATCGTGCCCGCGGGCAAGCGCTTGCGCGACCCGTGGAAAGTCGCGCAGCTCGACGAGCGGTTTCACGAGACGATCGTCAAGGCCGCGCACAATCGGCAGATGTCAGCCGTGCATCGCGACATCACCGAGCGCATCCGCATCGTGCGCCGCCTCGACTTCACCGAGCCCGAGCGCGTTCGGCACACGTACGAGGAGCACGCTGCCATCGTGCGCGCGCTGCTTGCCCGGAGCTACCGCGAAGCAAAGCTCCTGCTGACGGCGCATATCGCTTCGAGCAAGGCGGAGGTCCGCAGGATCACGCTGCACAGGCTGCACGAGGCGCGCGCCGCGAAGCGCGGCCGCCTGTAGGACGCCGCGTCCGACATCCGCCGACAGCGCATCGCGGTTCGCGGGAGTACCACGCCGGCAGCGCTTGCGCGATGCTCATCGCCATTCTTACGGTTGCTACCTACAACGTCAACGGCGTCAACGGCCGGCTGCCGCGCCTGCTCGAATGGCTGGTCGAAACGTCGCCGGACATCGCTTGCCTGCAGGAATTGAAGACCGACGACACGAAGTTCCCGGCGAAGGCCTTGGAGAGCATCGGCTACGGCGCGGTATGGCACGGGCAACGATCGCACCACGGCGTCGCAATCCTCGCCAAGGGAGAAACGCCACGCGAGCGGCGGCGCGGCCTGCCTGGCGAGGCCGAAGACCGCCAGACACGGTATCTCGAGGCCGAGGTCAAGGGCCTGGTCGTCGCCTCGATTTACCTCCCGAACGGAAATCCAGTGCCATCGCCCAACTTCGATTACAAGCTGCGCTGGTTCGACCGATTGATCGAATACGCGGGCACGCTCGCGGCGGCAAAGGAACCTGCGGTGCTCACCGGCGACCTCAACGTGGTGCCGACCGACTTCGACATCTACAATCCGTGGTGGTGGCGATTCGACGCCGTGATGCAGCCGGAGGCGCGCGATGCGTATCGGCGCTTGTTGGCGAAGGGCTGGGTCGACACGGCGCGCACGTTGCACCCCAAGCAGCGGATGTACACGTATTGGACCACCGAGACCGCGTTCCGGCAGGACAAGGGATTCAGGCTCGACTTTCTTCTGGTGAATGAAACCTTGGGCGCACGCGTTCGCAATGCTGGTGTCGATCGCGAGTACCGCGGACGCGAGAAGCCGAGCGACCACACGCCGGCGTGGATCAAGCTGGCGGCGTGACGACCGCTGCAATCGCGACGATGCCTACCGCTGCCTCCGAGTCGCTTTTGGTTGACGGTCACGAAGTCATCGTCACCAACCCGAACAAGGTTCTGTTTCCGCAAGCGGGACACACCAAGCTCGACGTCGCTGCCTACTTTCTTCGCGTCGCGCCCGGCGCGCTGCGCGGCTCCGGCGGCAGGCCGAACATCCTCGTGCGCTATCCGGACGGCATCGAGGCCGACTTCTTCTATCAGAAGCGCGCGCCGCGCGACCGGCCGCCTTGGGTCGACGTGGTCACCATCCGCTTTCCCTCAGGCCGCAGCGCGGATGAGATCGTGCCGCGGCACCCGGCCGACTTGGTATGGATGGCGAACCTCGCGTGCCTCGAGCTGCATCCTCACCCCGTGCGCGCCGGCGACCTCGATCATCCGGACGAACTGCGCATCGATCTCGACCCCGTGCCCGACGTGCCGTGGAGCCAGGTGCGGGAAGTGGCCGCCGTCGTCGAGGCGGCGCTCGCCGATCATGGACTGCGTGGCTGGCCGAAGACGTCCGGCAAGCGCGGCCTGCACGTGCTCGTGCGCATCGACACGCGCTGGACCCACGACCAGGTGCGCCGTGCCGCGCTTGCGCTCGGCCGTGACGTCGAGCGGCGCGCGCCTGGCCTTGCCACGACCAAGTGGTGGAAGGAAGAGCGGCACGGCGTCTTCGTCGATTACAACCAGAATGCCAAGGACCGCACGGTGGCAGGCGCGTACTCCGTGCGTCCCACGAGCGATGCACGCGTATCGGCGCCGCTTGCGTGGGACGAGGTGGCCGACGCCGATCCTGCGGATTTCACCCTGGCGACGATGCCCGCACGGTTCGAACGGATAGGCGACCGTCATGCGGACATCGACGTGCAAGCGTATTCGCTCGAGAGTTTGCTCGAGCTTTCCGCGCGCCACGAGAAGGACGGCGAGGGCGACGCACCGTGGCCGCCTCAGTATGCGAAGGCGGCTGGCGAGCCGCCGCGCGCGCCGCCGTCGCGCCGAAAGCGCGTTCCAAAATAACGTTAATCGTCGCCGGAAAACGCGAGCGGAAGCGGCAACGTGGCCCCGATCGGCTGCGCTTCAGTTCGACTTCTGCGCGCAAGGGGCGGCCGACTGCGCCACCGCACACTGTCCCTGTCGAACTCACGCAGTGACACCGTAAAGTGCAACGACGCCGCGCCCCCGGCATGCGTCCCACTGATCGCGAACACGCGGCACAGGTTGCGGGAAGGCCGCATCGACAACACGAGCGCAAGGCCGAGTCCGAAGGCGCGTGTCATTCTCTTCGCCGCTTCCGGCACATCGTCTCCCTCCGGATAAGTGAAGATGATTCGATGCGTCGGCGCGCCGCCTTCTGTTTTGTCCGGTGGCGCTATGCGGAGGCACTGGGCCGAGCGCCGAAGAATCGTGGCCAACGACCTGCGTGCCTTGCCAGGTCGCGTTCGCCTGCCCGTTGCAGCGAACTTAGGGGGCTGTCGCTCGTCACATCGCAAGTGCTCGGCCATGGATGCCTCCAACACGCGGGGATGGAGCGCACCGTAAGCCGCCCGGGGCGACGAGGCGATCGGAAAATGTCTCAATCTCCTGTCAGCGCTTTTCGTATACGCCACCAGCCTCCTAAGAGACACCTCCGCGCCCCGCAGCAGTCACCGGGCGTAGACTCATTGCGGACAAATGCCGGAGGCCCTGCCCGGTTGGACGAGCGCTGGGCTGCTTCCAGCTCGTTTCACCCCATAACTCCTTCATTAGGCCATGGCAAACGACGACGATATGACGAGCCGCGCGGCCTCGCTGTCCTCCGCGCTGGTGCCCGTGTTTCGCGCGAAGTTCTGCGACGTCCTCCTGGCTGCTCGTAGCGCAAGGATGTTTGACGAGAAGCAGGTGATCTATGAGCTGGGAGACAAAGAGCGGCTGCTCTATTTTGTTCAGAGCGGAGTCGCGAAGGTCGGAACAGTCACCGATGACGGACGGGAAATCATCTATGACCTACGGAAGAGCGGCGATGTGCTGGGCGAGCTTTGCTGTCTGGGCACTCCCCGATGGGATCGCGCGGTCGCGATCGAACGCACCGAAGCCATTGTCGTTTCTTTCGAGGAAGCGATGGACGCCTTGGGGCAGCACCCTGCCGTGCTTCGCGAATTCGTAGACATGTTTTCCAGAGCGTTGTCCGAAGCGTACGACCAGGTGAACCGATTGGCGGCAGGAAATGTCGAGGATGGCCTGATTGAGGTGTTGAGCAAGCTGGCTCAAAAGTTTGGCGAACCCGCGGGTGAGCTTGTCGAAATCCCAGTCTATCTAACGCAGGAGGAGCTGGCGCAAATGGTCGTCGCGCGGCGAGAGCGTGTCTCGACCGCACTCAATTCCTTGCGCCGCAGCGGCGTTGCGCAATATTCGACACGAGGGCATCTCCTGCTGAACATCCAGGCGCTCGAACGACTTCGAGCCTGAATCTTTTCTGCCGGAAATTTTTACGGGTGTTACCGCGGTAACAGACTGCGTAGCGGGCCAGCGCTAGAGTGCCGCATATGACCGATGGCGAGAAGCTTGCCAAAGCTACAAGTTCGTTGCCAGTGGAGTCATGCGGAGAAATCAATGCGAAACTCGCGCGATACATTTCTGTGGGTGGGCCCACACGCGTTCCAGTGGATGTCACGCCGCCCGGCCAGGCGAGGCAAGCTGCTCGCTGCAGTCGTGCTGGCGGCAGCGACGCTTTTCGCTCAGCCGTTCGTTCCAGCGCTGAGCATCACGACCGCTGCCGCCGCCGACGCGGCGAAGGGGAACAAGCACTTCACCGGTTTTGATCGCGAGATACTCGCCAATCTGGACCGCAACTTCCTGCAGGGACGTCTCACGTTCCGGCACGATACATTCGGCGACGAATCTTTCTGGGGCGACACGCTCAAGTTGCACCAGGCGATCCAGGGCGAGCGCTTTGGTGGCGTGGGCGGAGGACTCACGCCCAAAGCGGCGCTGACGCTTGGCCTCAAGATCGACGTGGAGGCGCTTCCCGGCTCACTGCGAAGCGATCTCAAGAACGGGCGCGTGGACCTCGACGATCCGGCGGTAACGCTTGCATTGCTCAAGCTCGATTCGGTTGTGGGCGTAAAGGGACTTTTCGCCGGCGATCGCTTGCGCTCGGTTGGCATCACGTGCGCGATCTGCCATTCGACGGTCGACAACGCATTCGCGCCTGGCATCGGCAATCGACTCGACGGATGGGCGGCACGCGATCTCGACGTCGGCTCGATCATTGCGTTGGCACCGGATCTGTCTGCATTCTCGACGCTGCTCGGCGCAAACCAGGACGATGTTCGCAAGGTTCTGCGCGGATGGGGCCCCGGCAAGTTCGACGCGGAGCTGGTTCTGGACGGCAAGACGATGAATCCGGCGACTGGAAGATCGTCTGCAACGCTTATTCCGCCCGCATTCGGTCTCGCCGGCGTGAATCTCCACACGTGGACCGGGTGGGGATCGGTGACGCATTGGAACGCGTTCGTCGCGAATCTCGAGATGCACGGCAAGGGAACGTTCTACGATCCACGCCTCGACGACGCTGCCAAATTTCCCATCGCTGCGGCGAACAAGTTCGGTCACATCCGCAACACTCCGGATCTGATCACGTCGAAGCTCCCCGCATTGCACTTCTATCAGCTCGCGATCCCGGCGCCGGCCCCGCATGGCGGAACCTTCGACAACGTTGCGGCTGCACGCGGAGAAACGGTCTTCAACGGGAAAGCGCAATGCTCGACCTGCCATGTTCCGCCGCTCTTCACCGAGCCGGGCTGGAACATGCACACCGCGGCCGAGATCGGTATCGACGACTTCCAGGCGAAGCGCTCACCCGACGAGCGTTACCGAACCGCACCGCTCAAAGGCTTGTGGACGCATCAGAAGGGCGGCTTCTATCACGACGGGCGATTCGCAACTCTCGCCGAGGTCATCGAGCACTACAACAGCGCCAAGGGTCTGACCCTGACTGCGCAGGAGAAAGCGGACCTCGCACAATATCTGCTGTCGATCTAGGCCTGCGATGGCGTCAGACCTTCAGTTTCAGAGGCGCGCAGATCGCGTTCCATCGAGTGTCCACTCTTCATGGGCTACGCGGCTATACAATTGCCGGCATGAGGAGGCTCACATGCTCAAGACGATCATTAGGTTGCTGACGATTTCCGGACTCGCCGCCACCATTGGAGCTGCGCCGACCTGGGCGCAGGTCGAGCAGGCCACGCGCGTCGTCGGAACGGTCGAGCGAATTGATGGCGCGAATCTGGTCGTCAAGACAGCCCAATCGGACAAAACGGTGAGCGTCTCACCTGATGCAAAGGTGTTCGCGCTGGTGAAGGCTACGCTTGCGGACGTGAAGCCCGGCACTTTCATCGGTGTCGGTGCGACGCCCCAACCGGACGACAGCCAGCACGCGATCCGCGTGGTGATCTTCCCCGAGTCCCTGCGCGGCCTGGGAGAAGGTCATCGGCCGTGGGACCGCCCCGGCACGACAATGACCAACGCCACGGTCGACACCGCCGTAACGGGCGTCGAGGGGCAAGTCCTGACGGTCAAATACAAGGGGGGCGAAAAGAAGATCGTCATTCGACCCGACGCCGCCATCCTGACCTATGTCGCCACCGACAAGAGCGAGCTGAAGCCGGGTGCGAGCGTCAGTATCACCGGGGTCGTCAAGGCTGGCGGCGAAGTCGAAGCGCGCCGCATCGTGGTGGGCCGCGGAGGAGTGAATCCAAGCTAGGAGCGACGCTCGAACTCAGGCCGGTCCGATTTGGTGAGCCCGAGATCGAAGACCTAGTCATCGCGAACGGCGCGCCTACACGCCGTTGGGAACTTCCGGTTACTCAATGCCGCGCCACGAGCTTGCGCATCTCGCTCACCCACACGACGGCGCTCGCGACAGCGGTACACGTGAGCCACTGATCGAGCGTAAGCGGCGCCGTGCCGAACGCGCGGTTCAACACGTCGATGTGGACCACCGCGACTTGCATCACGACGGACAGCGCGATCGCGCCCCAAAGCCAGGTATTGCCGAAAAGGTCAACGAAGGCGCTTCGATCCTCCGATCGAGCGTTGAAGCAGTTGAACAGCTGCGCGAGGACGAGCGTCGTGAACCCGGCAGTCCGCGCGTTGGCGAGGTCGCGGTCACCTTCGACGAACCCGCCTGGCAGGTATGAGTCGAGCGTAAAGAGGGTCGCGATCGCCATCACGATGCCGATCAGGATCACGCCGGACCACATCCGCGTGTCGATCACGCGGTCGGTCGACCCGCGCGGCGGTCTCGCCATCATGTCGTCGACCTCGCTGTCGATGCCCATCGCCAACGCTGGCGCGGAATCGGTGATGAGATTGATCCACAGGATCTGAGTGGCGAGCAGCGGCAGTGCAACCGCCGCTACCCGGCGCGGCAAGGCCGATAGCGCTCGCGAACACGATGCCCAGGAACACGGTCAGCACCTCGCCCATGTTGGACGACAAGAGGTAGCGCAAGAACTTGCGGATGTTGGCGAAGATGGCACGGCCGTCGCGCACCGCTGCGACGATGGTGGCGAAATTGTCGTCGGCGAGGATCATGCGCGCCGCCTGCTTCGCGACTTCGGTGCCGGTGATCCCCATCGCGATGCCGATGTCGGCTTTCTTCAGCGCTGGTGCGTCGTTGACGCCGTCGCCGGTCATGGCGACGACGTTGCCGTCCTCCTGCAGCGCTTGCACGATGCGCAGCTTGTGGTTCGGCGCCACGCGCGCGTACACCGACGTCGAGCGCACAGCGGCGGCGAACGTCGCATCGTCCATGGCATCGAGCTCGATTCCGGTGAGCGCCTTTCCGCCAGTAGCCACGATGCCGAGGTCGGCAGCGATGCGAATTGCGGTCCGCGGGTGATCACCGGTGATCATGAGGATGCGAATGCCCGCGCGATGCGCGTCGCGGATCGCCGCCGCGGCTTCCTCGCGCGGCGGATCTATGATGCCGACCGTGCCCACGAAGATGAGATCATGCTCGAGGCGTTCGTCGCCAGCGTCCGCCTCGGGGAGCGACAGCGGGCGGTAGGCGACCGCTATCGTGCGCAGCGCAGCATCGGACAACGTATCGACGTCCGTGAGAATTCGGGCCCGCCTACGGTCGTCGAGCGGCACGACGTCCATCCCTTCCCGCACTCGCGTGCAGCGAGCGAGCAGGACGTCGGGAGCGCCCTTGGCGATCAGTACCGGCTCGTCCCCGTGTTCGCGGTCGATCTCGACCGTCGACATCATCTTGCGCACGAGAAGTGAACGGGAACTCGCGCACGCGCGTGAAGCGGCGCTCGCGGCGTTCGATCGATCCCAGCTTGCGCTCGGCCACGAGGAACGCGGCTTCGGTGGGATCGCCCTGGATCTCCCACAGCCCGTCGTCGGTCCTGCGCAACTGGGCGTTGCCGGCAAGCGAACCGCCGCTCAGGACGACCCGGCTTTCGGCGAGCACGGGGCCTTCGTGCAGCGCATGAGCGTCGTGCTCGAGCCGACCTTCCGGCTCGTAACCAATGCCGGTGACACGAACGGCACCGGAGGCCGTCATCACCCGCTCGATGGTCATCTCCGAGCGGGTGAGCGTACCCGTCTTGTCCGAGCAGATGACCGTGGCCGAGCCCAGCGTCTCGACCGAGGAAAGCTTCTTCACGATCGCGTTGCGCATCGCCATCCGCTGCACGCCCAAGGCCAGCACGACCGAAAGTATCGCGGGCAGGCCCTCCGGCACGGCGGCCACCGCGAGCGAGACCCCGAGGAGCAGGATCGTCGTGACGTCGGAGATGCTGCGGATGTCGGCGGTCGCAAGCGCGGTCGCCACGACCACGACAGCGATAATTACCACCGCGATACCGAGCGTGCGGCCGAGACGGGCCACTTCCTTCGAAAGCGGGGTCGGCTCTTCCGCCGTCGCTTCCAGCATTTGCGCAATCGCGCCGACTTCGGTCTCGGCGCCGGTCGCCGTGATTACGGCCCGCCCGTTGCCCTGCACGATCGCGGTGCCCTTCCACACCATGTTGCGGCGATCCGCGATCGCGCGGGTACCAGCCAGCGCCTCGACCTCCTTGTTTACGGCTTCGCTTTCGCCCGTGAGCGATGCTTCGAGAGCACGCAGGGACGATGCCTGAACCAGGCGTGCATCGGCGCCGATCGCATCGCCTTCCGCCAAGACCAGCACATCGCCGCGCACCAGCGTCGCGCTCGGCACGCGCGAAAGAACGCCGTCGCGCAGGACCGTCGAGGTCACGGCCGTCATCTTCGCCAGCGCCGCAACGGCACTCTCCGCGCGCGCTTCCTGCGTATAGCCGAGTACCGCGTTTACCACGATGATCGCGACGATGACTATCGCGTCTATTGGCCACGCGTGCGCGCCCTCGCTCGCCCACGCGACGAGCGAAATGACCACGGCGACCAGGAGCAGGTAGACCAGGGGGTCGCGCAATTGCGCGAGCACCCGGCGCCAGCGCGGCACCGGCGGAGCCGGCGCGAGCTCGTTGCGACCGTCGCGAGCGAGCCGTTGCGCGGCGTCCCTCGAGGTCAGTCCGTGAGCCAGATCGGCGCCGAGGCGGAGCGCCACTTCGCCGGCATCGACAGTGGAAGGATCGAGGGGATCATCCCGCATCCGGCAAATACTCCCTCCCGCGGAAACGACGCGGCGCCGCGCGCCACAGCCGGCGCGCCGACTCCCAATCCTATCGCGGGGGCGTCATCGGACCAGCACGACAGGAACCTGCGCCAAGTGAACCACCTTGGTCGCAATGGATCCCATCACCATGTTGGACAACGCGCTCATGCCTCGCGTACCCATGAAGATCATCCGGCAACCGTTTGCGTCGCCATGCTCGACGAGCGTTTCCGCGATCTGTCCGACCAGGATGTGCGACGTGTGCGCGACGCCTGCCTCGCTCAGCAGCTTCTCGCTGGCGGCCAGCATTTGCGCGCCCTCATCCCTGTAGTACCGCTCGACCATTTGCTGGTTGACTACGGTATTGAAAAGGCCGCCGATCTTCGGTATCGGCAAATGCACGCCCACCAGCTCGACTTGCACCGGATCCTTGAACAGGTCCGCGGTTTCGATGAGCTTGCGCGTTGCCCGGATCGCCGGATCCGAGCCGTCGACCGCGAGAAGCAATTTCAACATGTCGCTTGTCCTCTGCAGGTTGGACCTGCGTAGAAGCTTACTTGCAACGCGAACCGCCGGACTTGCCCTGGATCAATTCCGCGCCGCGCCAGATCGGGGCGCCCACTCAGCGATCGAGCCGCGCGCGGAACTGTCGGAGGGCGTGCAGAAGTTCCGCGATGAGCTGCTCCTGATAGCGATAGTTCATTTCCTGACCCATCGGAACCAGCATAGAAATCGACTGGCGGCGACATCGTTGCGCCAGCGCATCGAGCTGCTTCACCGCGGCATCCACCTTCGCGCGAACTTCCGGCGTTCTTTGCGCGGGCTCCGGCAGCGCTGCCGCCATCTCGGGGACCGTTGTGCCCGGCGCGAAGAGTCGCGAGACATCGCCTTCGATCCGCACGCGCCCCGCGTCCAGGCGCCAGAGGCGGAAGCGGTGCCACACTGCCTGTCCGGCGAACAGGAGCGAGAATGCGAAGAACAATTGCACCCAGCGCGCGGTGGGCATGATGTCGATGAACCACGGGACGTACTCGCCCACCGCGTCGGGACCCTGGTTATCGAGATAGCTGCGCGCCGCCGAGGCGTAGTCCAATCCCGTCAGATTGGGGCGCTCGCGATTCACGGTGACGAAGTTGGGAAACACGCGCTGAAACGCCGTGATCACGCCTTGTGTTACGGATTCGCGGGCGCAGCCATTGCCGATCACGAGCGTGTCGATCTCGATGACTCGCTTGTCGATCGGAGGCAGCTGGCGGACAGGATCGTAATAACCGGCCTTGATCGATCCACCGCGTGCGGATGGAAGTCGGCGCGCGATCGCATCCGCGGCCGGGATGTCGAGGATCTGCAGCTTGCGATCGCGAACGGCCTGCAGCATCAATCGGGCCTCGGGAGCGATGACCATGGCGCCGAGGTCGAGATCGCCGCGCTCGAGCATCGCGAGCTGCTCGCCCAGAGGCTGCGTGCTGACTTTGATGTCCAGTTCCGCGAGCTGTGCCATCACCTGTCTTGCGACCTGCTCGGTGCCGCTTCCCACGGGACCGATGCCCACGCGCATGCCTCGAAGGTCGGTAACCGAGTGCAGGCGGTCCGCGTCGCGCCCCAGCACGACGAAGGTCTCGGATATCGGCAGGCGCCCGATCAATTGGAACGGGTGCGATTCGGGCCATGGAAGGCCATCCTGGACCAGTGCGAACTGAATGTCGCACGACCCCTTTGCCGCAGCGAGCCGCTCGATGTTCTCGACGGAACCGGCGCTGGGTAAGATTGTCGATGCGGCCGCGCTGGCGTTGCGCTGCGGCGCCCACCCTGGTCACGATGGCGTGATAGTTCCCGTCCTTGCTGCCTGAAAGAACGGCGACTTTGACGTGGGACAGGTCAGGCGTGCGGCCGAACGTTGCGACGAGAACGGCGAGGACGACGAAAACCGCGAGAAGCAACCCGGCCTTGAGCGTGCGGGAAGGTGTTTGCATCGCTCTCAGCGTACGACGCAAGTGCTCTGGCAAGGGTGGCGGCACGGATTCGATAGCCTACCGCGACAGTAGCGTGGAATCCGCCGGTTTGTCGACGCGCTTCATGGCATGACGTTGGTTTCGCGAGGTCGCAGTGTAAATCAACGACTTGCACTGCTTGCAACCAACGACACGATGCCGGCTAGCGCAACTTCAATGAGAGTGGCACAGAAAAAGGCGCCCAACCGCAAGACATGGGGATGGGCCGCACCGTAAGGCGGCGGGTGGCGGGAGGCGATCGGAGAACATCAAGCTTCTGTCAGCGTTGTTCTCGTTCAATGCGACTACCCCCTCGTCGTCGCGGCCGCACGGCTTTCACGTCCTTGAGCGCGGCGACCACGATGGCGTCGAGGATCCAGCGCGCGAGCATCTCGACCTCGCGGTCGCTCGCGCCCCAGATGTCCTTAAGGACCACGTAGATCTCGATGCCATAGATCACCGAAAGCGCCTTCAACAGACGCTCGAACTTCGCTCGCCCGAGAGTACTCTCCAGGGGAGCCGCCGCGCGGCGGAGGATGTCGCGCCGATGGCCGCGGCGGAACATCTCTTCCTCGAGCAGGCCGGCGCGCTCGAGCGCCTCGTGCTCGAGCGCGAGTTGCAGGGCCGCACGCATGTGACGCTCGTTCTCGTGAAAGAGCGGGAAGGTCTTTTCGAACAACTCGCGCAAGCGCGTCGGACCGTTGCCGCCCGCGGTCTGCGTACCGCGCACCGGCGCGAGCCCCTCGCCGATGACGGCGCTGATGAGTTTGCTCCGGCTCTCGAAGTATCGGTATGCGGTGGCGCGCGACACGCCGGCACGCACAGCGACCTCCGCGACCGACGGCACGCGTCCGTTCTTCACGAGCGCCATCGCCTCGGCCAGCAGCAGGCGGTAGGTCCGCGCGCGCGGGCCCGATCCGGGCTTCGACGTCTCCCCGTAGGTCGGTTTTTTTCGTAGCGCCATGTTGACAAGCCGCGTGCCGCGTCCGTAGCATGATGATGCGTGAGACAGGCGTCTCAAAACAAGTCTCACGTCTCATTGCGGCGCAACAAACGCGCGTTCGGACAATAGCGCCGCCCGCAGTAGAAGGAGGACCAGCGGGTGAGAATCGCCACGTACCGGTGGGGTGGCCGCCGCTGCGTCGGGCTCGTGTCCGCCGACGCACGCCACGTCACGCCTCTCGCGGTAGACGAGCGGGCCAAGACGCGCGGCGCGCTCGTGCTGATCGAGGCGCTCGCCGTGGGCGGCGCGATGCCGCGGGCGGCCGGTTCGTCTCTCCCGCTGTCGGCGGTCGAGCTCGAGGCACCTCTTCCGCTGCCTCGCCGCAACATCTTCTGCGTTGGTATCAACTACCGCACGCACGCCGCCGAGTTCGGTCGCAGCGGCATCGACGCGTCGCTCACGGCGGCGCCCGACGATCCCGTCGTCTTCTCCAAGGTTCCGGACTGCGTCATCGCGCCCGGTGCACCGATCAGGATGCCCGTCGGGCTGTCGCAGGCCGTCGACTACGAAGCCGAGCTCATGGTCGTCATCGGCCGCGGCGGGCGTGGCATTCCCGCCTCGCGCGCGCTCGACCACGTGTTCGGGTACACGTGCTTCAACGACGTAACCGCGCGCGACCTGCAAAAGCGTCACAAGCAATTCCTGATCGGCAAGTCGCTCGACACCTTCGGCCCGATGGGGCCGTGGATCGTGAGCGCGGACGAGGTCGACGGAGGCAACACCGGCGTCCGCCTGTGGGTGAACGGCGAACTGCGGCAGGAAGCATCGACACGCGACCTCATCTTCGGCATCCCGGCGCTGATCGAGGCGATTTCTGCCGGCATCACGCTCCATCCCGGCGACCTCATCGCTACCGGCACGCCGGGTGGGGTGGGCATCGGATTCAGCCCGCCCAAGTACCTGCGCCCTGGCGACAAGGTGCGTATCGAGATCGACGGCATCGGCACGCTCGAGAACCCGGTGCACTAGCAAAGAGGTCTGCCATGGCCAATGTCCTCTTCACCAACGCGCGCATCCTCGACGGCTCGGGGTCGCAGCCCTTCACGGGCGACGTGCTCGTGCAGGGCAACCGCATCGCGCGCGTCGGCCGCGGCGTTCGCACGCTGCCGACGGCAGGCGTTACGACGATCGACGCCGGCGGCGCGACGCTGATGCCGGGCCTCGTCGAGGCGCACACGCACTTCTCGTGGAACGACCAGCCGGGACTCTCCGCGATCCAGCGCATGCCCACCGAGGAGCACGTGCTGTGGTGCGCGCACATCGCGAAGCGTTACCTCGACATGGGGTTCACGTCGTGCGTGGGTGCGGCGACCGCCAAGCCGCGCCTCGACGTCGTGATCCGCAACGCCATCGAGTCGGGCCAGATCCCGGGCCCGCGTTATCTCGCGGCGAGCCAGGAGATCACGGTGCTGGGCGGCCTCGGCGACGAGACGCTCCCGCACCTGCCATACCCCGAGTTCAGCTTCGGCGCGATCGTGAGCGGTGTCGAAGAGATGCGCAAATGCGTGCGCATGTTCCTCAAGTACGGTGTCGACACCGTGAAGCTCAACCTTTCTGGCGAGTACATCGCGGGGCTTCCCGCCGAATTCACGCCCATGACCGACGCCGAGATCGCGACGGCGGTCAAGGAAGCGCACACGCGCGGAAAGCGGGTGTCGGCGCACGCGCGCTCGAGCGAGTCGGTCAAGCAATGCGTGCGTCACGGCATCGAGCTCATCTACCACGCGAGCTTTGCCGATGAGGAAGCGCTCGACATGCTCGAGGCCGCGAAGGACCGTCACTTCGTTGCACCCGGCCTCGCGTGGCTCGTCAACACGTCGTACCACGCGTCCGAGTGGGGCATCACGCCGGACGCGGCGAAGAAAATGGGCTATCACCGCGAGCTCGAGATCGCCTGCGCCACACTTCAGAAAATGCACAAGCGCGGCATCCGCGTGCTGCCCGGCGGCGACTACGGCTTCGCGTGGATCAAGCACGGCACCAACGCGCAGGATCTCGAGTACTTCGTGAAATACCTGGGCTTCACGCCGATGGAAGCGATCATGGCGGCGACCAAGCTCGGTGGCGACATCATGATGCGCGGGCGCGAGCTCGGCCAGGTGAAGGAAGGC
The DNA here is from genome assembly GCA_963707815.1 of uncultured beta proteobacterium. Classification (GTDB taxonomy): domain Bacteria; phylum Pseudomonadota; class Gammaproteobacteria; order Burkholderiales; family Casimicrobiaceae; genus VBCG01. The sequence continues at coordinate 46,880 of CAVPRK010000006.1, read as the reverse complement.
TTCCTCGCCGACCTCATCCTCGTCGACGGCGACCCGCTGTCCAATCTCGCGGTGCTACGCGACATGGAGCGCATCGTTGCGGTGATGAAGGACGGTGTCTTCCACCGCGAGCCCGACGCCATGCCGGGGCGCTCGCGTTTTCGGTTGTCGGTGGCATGAGCGCGAAGGGCCGCTCCCGAGCGCGAGTTGCGCCCAGGTCGCGGGCAAAGAAGCGGCGTCAGTCGCAAGCGTGGGGGTCCATTTGACGACAACCTACGCCGAGCGCATCGCGATCGAGGTCGACGGCGAGGGCGACCCGGTGCTGCTGATGCACGGCCTGGGCGGCACGACCAACACGTGGACGGCGCTCGGCGCGGCGTTTGCGCGCATGAAGCGCATCCGTTTCGATCTGCCGGGGTCGGGACGCTCGGACCGCGTCGAAGGGCCGCTTTCGATCGCGCGTTTCGTGCAGGCGGCGCTGCGTGCCCTGGCGGTCGCGGGGGTCGAGCGCGCGCACGTGGTGGGGCATTCGATGGGCACCATCGTAGCGGCGCATCTTGCGGCCGAGCATCCGAAGGCCGTGCGCAGCCTGGCCTTGTTCGGTCCGTTGCTGGCCCCGCCCGATCCGGTACGTGCGAACCTGCGCGCGCGGGGTGTCAAGGCGCGCACGGAAGGCATGCAGGACATCGCCGATGCACTGGTGCAAGCGGCCACGTCGTCGGCGACCAAGGCGCGGCGGCTCGCAGCCGTGGCGTTCGTGCGCGAGTCGCTGATGCGCCAGCCGCCCGACGGCTACGCGCGTTCGTGCAACGCGCTGGCCGACGCGCAGCCCGCCGACGCGTCGCGCATCGCGTGCCCGACGCTGCTCGTCACCGGCGACGAGGACGGCGTCGCACCGCCAAGCGCGGTGCGCCAGATGGGCGAGAAGATCGCAGCCGGTGGCGCGCCCGTGGAGGTCGAAGTGCTGCGCGGCTGCGGGCACTGGACGCCGATCGAGATGCCCGAGGAGTGCACGCAACTCTTGCGCGCGCACTACGCGAAGCGAATGGCGTAGAGGAGATTAGACGATGGCCAACGTCCTGTTCACCAACGTGCGCATCATCGACGGCACGGGAGCCGCACCGTTCGCAGGCGAGGTGCTCGTGCAGGGCAATCGCATCCCGCATGTGGGCCGCGGCCCGCGGTCCGTGCAGTCGGCCGACGCCACTGTGATCGACGCCGCCGGCGCGACGCTCCTGCCGGGCATGTGCGAGGCGCACACGCACTTCTCCTGGAACGATGCCGCCACCCTCGCCGAGATCCAGCGCATGCCGCTCGAGGAGCACGTGCTGTGGTCCGCCAACGTGGCGAAGCGCTATCTCGAAGCCGGCTGCACGTCCTGCGTCGGCGCCGCCTGTGCCAAGCCGCGGCTCGATGTCGTGACCCGCAACGCGATCAACGAAGGACTGATCCCGGGGCCGCGTTATCTGGCGGCCAGCCAGGAGATCACCGTTGCCGGGGGCTTGGGCGACGAGACGCTGCCGCACCTGCCGTGGCCGGAGTTCAGCTTCGGCATCCTCGTGAGCGGGCCCGAGGAGATGCGCAAGTCGGTCCGCATGTTCCTCAAGTACGGCGTCGACTCGATCAAGCTCAACCTGTCGGGCGACAACTTCGTGCCGGGCGCGCGCGCCGACACGACGTGGATGAGCGACGAGGAAGTCGCCGTCGCCGTCTCGGAAGCGAACATGCGCGGCAAGCGCGTGACCTCGCACGCGCGCTCGTGCGAGTCGATCAAGCAGAGCGTGCGGCACGGCATCGAGGTCATCTACCACGCGAGCTTCACCGACGAGGAGTCGCTCGACATGCTCGAGGCGCACAAGGACCGTCACTTCGTCGCGCCCGGGATCGCCATCCTGTACGCGATGCTGAACGAAGGCGAGGCGTACGGCGTGTCGCGCGCTAAGGCGATCGAGTGGGGCTACGAGATCGAGTGGGACGCGGCCCTCGAGTCGCTATCGAAGATGCACAAGCGCGGCATCCGCGTGCTGCCCGGCGGCGACTACGGCTTCGCGTTGACGCCGCACTGCCAGAACGCGCGCGACCTCGAGTACTTCGTGAAGTACCTCGGCATGACGCCGATGGAGGCGATCGTGTCGGCCACGCGGTACGGGGGACAGATCATGATGCAGGGCAATGAGCTCGGCGAGATCAAGGAAGGCTAGCTCGCCGACCTCCTCCTCGTCGACGGCGACCCGCTGTCGAACATCGCGATCCTGCGCGAGCCGGCACGGATGCTCGCGATCATGAAGGACGGCGTGTTCTACAAGGCGCCGGAGATCCGTTCGGCGCGCTCGCGCTACGCGACGACGGCGGCTTAGTGAAGCACTGGCGCAAGTGGATCTGGGGGGTCGTCATCGGCGGCCCCATCCTCGTGTTCGCGATCTGGGCGATCGCGAGCAACGAGCGCCTGTTCTTCATCACGCTGCTCAACAGCCTGACCCTAGGCTCGCTGTACTTCATCGTGGCCAGCGGCTTCACGCTGGTGTTCGGCCTCATGCGCAACGTCAACCTCGCGCACGGCTCGCTGTATCTGCTCGGCGGCTACGTCGGCTTCATCGTCGCCGAGCGCACGGGTTGGTGGCTCCTCGCTGTCGCGGCGGGATTTGCCGCGGCGCCGTGGTAGGCCTGCTCATGCAGGTGCCGATCTTCCGCTTCATGCCCGGCCAAGACCTGCGCCAGACGATGGTCACGATCGGCCTGTCCATCGTGATCGCCGACCTGCTGATATGGATCTTCACGGCGCAGGTGCACCAGATGGATCCGCCGGCGCTCCTGGCGCAGCCATTCCGGGGCCTGCCGCTCATCAACGCCTACTCGACGTACCGGATGTCGCTGCTGCCGCTCGGCATCGTCATCGGCGTGCTGCTGTGGCTGTTCCTGAACCGCACGCGCGTCGGCATGATGATCCGCGCCGGTGTCGACGACCGCGGCATGCTGGCGGCGTCCGGCGTCAACGTGAACCTGGTGTTCGCGATCACATTCGCGATCGGCGCCGGCCTCGCCGGCTTCGGCGGGGTCATCGGTGCGGTCGAGCTGTCGATGGTGCCCGGCGAGGACACGCGCCTTCTGCTCGCGTCGCTCATCGTCGTCATCGTCGGCGGCATGGGCAGCGTCATCGGCGCGGCGATCGGCGCCGCCATCCTGGGCCTCGCGGAGACGTACGGACTGGCCTACGCGCCGACGTACAGCGTCGTGTTCACGTTCGTCATCCTGGTGCTGGTGCTCGCGTTCCGGCCGCGCGGCATCCTGGGGCGACCGGCATGAGCGCGGCGAACTGGCGCAAGGCCATGAACTCCGGCGCGGGCCGCATGGCCATGGCGGCGCGCCCGGCGCCTGTCGCCTCGATCTCCGTCCTGACCGGGCACGCGAGAGTGAACCCGTTTCATGGATTGGCTTCGTGCGCGGCCAGATCTCCGCGCGGCACGTGATCGTGTTGCGCTGCTCATCGTGTATCCGTTGGTGGCGACGCCCTTCTTCACGTTCCAGATCGGCGCGCAGGCGCTCGCGCTCGGCCTGATCGCGCTTTCGCTCACGTTCCTCGGCGGCTACGGCGGCATGATCTCGCTCGCGCAGATGACGGTGGCCGGCATCGCCGGCTACATGGTCGCGATCTTCGGCACCAGCGCCACCGAAGCGATCAGCCTCGGCTGGCCGTGGTGGGTGGTGGTGCCTTTCGCGATCGCCATCGCGACGATCGCCGGCGCGCTCATCGGCTGGCTCTCGGTGCGCACCGAGGGCATCTACACGATCATGATCACGCTCGCGATCGGCGTCGCGTTCTACTACCTCGCGCTGCAGAACTACACCGTGTTCAACGGGTTCCAGGGCTTGCAGAAGGTGTACCCGCCGACGTGCTGGGCATCGACTGGCGCGAGCCCATGCCGTTCTACTACCTCTGCCTCTTCTTCGCGCTGGCCGGCTATCTGCGCCGTGAAGTACCTGCTCCGCGCGCCGTTCGGCATCGCGCTGCAGGGCATCCGCGACAACCCGCGGCGCATGAACGCGCTCGGCTTCCACGTCACGGCGCACCGCGTGGCGGCCTACGCGGTGGCCGGCCGCCATCGCCGCAGTCGGCGGCGTGCTGTTCATCTGGTACAACGGCCTCATCACGCCGGGCTCGGTCGGCACGAGCTGGCTCATCAACATCCTGATCATCGCGGTGCTCGGCGGCATGCGCCATCCGATCGGCGCGTTCCTCGGCGCCATCGTGTTCGTGCTGCTGCAGAACTTCGCCATCGACCTGATCGACCGCGAGCGCTTCAACCTGGTGATCGGCGGCGTGTTCCTCGCCATCGTGCTGTTCTCGCCGGACGGACTGCTCGGCTTGTGGATGCGCCTCAGACGGCGTTTCGGAGGAGTCGAGTCGCGTTGACGATCGCGGCCGCGAAGCCGCGCTACCACGAAGGAGGAGGAGCAATGTCAGTTCAGCAAGAGGATGTTCGTACGCACGCTGGTGGGCGCCGCGGTGGTCGCATCGCTCGGGCTTGCAGGCAGCGCCTACGCGCAGGAGACGATCAAGATCGGCCTGCTGGCGACGCTGGAGGGGCCGTTCGCGGCGGGCGGCGCGGACGGCATGCGCGGCGCCGAGCTCGCCGTGCGCGAGCGCGACGGCATGGTGGCCGGCAAGAAGATCGAGATCATCAAGGCCTCGTCGGACGCCAAGCCCGACGTGGCGGTGAACGCGACGCGCAAGCTCGTCGAGCAGGACAAGGTCGACATCATGGTCGGCCCGCTGTCGGGCGGCGAGGGCATCGCGGTCAAGGACTACTCGAAGACGCAGCCCAACATCACGTTCATCAACGGCGCCTCGGGCGCGCAGGCCACCACGCTCGTCAATCCGTCGCCGAACTTCTTCCGCTTCAACACCGAAGGCGCGCAGTGGATGGTCGGCCTCGGCAAGGCGGCGCTCGACAAGGGCTACAAGAGGGTGATGGTGATCGCCGAGGACTACGCGTTCCCGTACTCGCAGGTGCAGGGCTTCATGACCGAGTACTGCAAGCTGGGCGGCAAGGTGCCGCTCAAGGCGTGGGTGCCGCTGGGCGGCAAGGACTACGCGTCGGTGATCGCGCGCATTCCGAAGGACGTCGACGCGCTGGTGGTGGTGCTGGGCGGCGCCGACGCGGTGAACTTCCTGAACCAGTACGAGCAGGCCGGCGGCGACAAGCCGATGGTCGGCGGCTCGATCACGGTGAGCCAGGACGTCCTGAACTACAAGGGCAAGCGGCGCGAGTCGCTGGTCGGCACCATGTCGGCGGGCCCATCGCCGACGCCTACGACGGTGCCGAGTGGAAGACGTTCGTCGCCGACTACAAGAAGAACTTTCCCGACGGCTATCCGAGCCCGTCGCTGTTCGCCTACGTCTACTACATCAACATGAAGGCGGCGCTCGACGGGCTGGAGGCCGTCAACGGCGACCTGTCCGACGGCGGCAAGAAGTACCGCGAAGCGCTGACCAAGATGACGCTCAAGACGCCGACCGGCGACGTCAAGCTCGACGCCAACCGGCAGGCGATCGGCATCGACGTTCGTCACCGAGGTGGTCAAGGACGCAAGGGCAATCTCTACAACAAGGTGCTGAGGAAGATCGACAACGTCAACCAGACGCTCGGCATGCCGCCGGCCGAGTTCAAGATCGGCTCGCGCGACGTGCCGAATTGTCCGTAGGACGATGGCCTCGGCGGCGAAGGGCCGCCCCGAGCCGATCGATGCGCTCTCTCGGGTGACAGCGCGCGTGGGGGTCGTCGTAGTGGCTTCCGTCACCTCGCTATCGGCCGCAACGCCGCTCGCGTCGGGTAACGCGCTCGTGCTCGAGGGCGTTTCCCGCAGCTTCGGCGCGCTGCGCGCGATCGAGGACGTCTCGCTCTCGGTCGCCGCGGGCGAGCGCCGTGCGGTGATCGGCGCCAACGGCGCCGGCAAGACCACGCTGTTCAACGTCATCACCGGCGACTTTCCGGCCACCGCCGGGCGCGGTGCGTTTTTTCGGCGACGACGTGACCGCGATGCCGCCGTACGAGCGCATCCGTGCCGGGCTGCGCCGCACGTACCAGTCCTCGCTCCTGTTCCGCGACCTCACGGTGCGCGACAACCTCTTCCTGGCGGTGCGCGGCGTCTCGCGCGGCCGCTTCAGCTTCCTGCGCCGCGCGCGCGCTCGACGACACGCGCGGCGGCCGAGGAGCTGCTCGAGCGCGTGCGGCTCACCGCAGTCGGCAACGAGCCGGTGGCCGCGCTCTCGCACGGCCAGCAGCGCCAGCTCGAGATCGGCATGGCGCTCGCGGGCGCGCCGCGCCTCATCCTGTTCGACGAGCCGGCCGCGGGCCTGTCGCCCGCGCGAGCGGCGCGAGCTCGTGGCGCTGCTGCAGCGCCCTGCCCGCGCACATGGGCTTCGTCCTGATCGAGCACGACCTCGACATCGCGCTGCGCGTCGTCGACCGCGTCACGCGTGATGCACAACGGCCGCGCTGCTCAAGCACGGCACGCCCGCCGAGATCGAGAACGACGCGCGAAGTGCAGGCGATCTACATGGGAGCGCGGCACTGATGCTCGGATTTCCACGCCGGCGGAAGGACGGGCGCGGCCGCGACAACCTGCCCGCGCTGCGATCGAGAAGCTCGACGTCTACTACGGCCGCGCCCACGCGCTGCAGGAGGTGTCGCTCACGCTCGACCGCGGCGTCCTCGCCGTGGTCGGCCGCAACGGCATGGGCAAGACGACGCTGTGCAACGCGATCACGGGCCTGGTGCGCGCGTCGGGCAGCGTGCGGCTCGTCCGGCGAGGAGATCCTCGGCCTGCCGCCGAACGCGATCACCGAGCGGGCGTCGGCTACGTGCCGCAGGGACGGCGCGTGTGGCCGTCGCTGACCGTGGACGAGCACCTGCGGCTGGCCGGCCGCGACCGCGAGGCGCGTGGACGATCGAGCGCGTCTACCAGACGTTCCCGCGCCTGGCCGAGCGCAAGCGCAACGGCGGCGCCGAGCTCTCGGGCGGCGAGCAGCAGATGCTCGCGATCGCGCGCGCGCTGCTGTTCAACCCGCGCCTGCTGGTGATGGACGAGCCGACCGAGGGACTGGCGCCCGTCATCGTCGCAGCAGGTCGAGGCGATGCTGAAGTCGCTCGCGGCCGACGGCGAGATCGCGGTGCTGCTGATCGAGCAGAACCTCGGCGTGGCCATCGACGTCGCCGACACCGTCGACGTGATGGTGAACGGCCGCATCGCGCGCTCGATGCCTGCCGCGCGAGCTCGCCGCCGACCGCGACGCTGCAGCAGCGCCTGCTCGGCGTGCAGGCCGCGGACGACGAGGAGGAGGTCGCGCTGCCCACCGCAGCGCCGAGGAGCCACCGGCCGACAGTCCGGGTGTTCACGGTCCAGCGCGCCGGCGACGATTCGGAGCCCGCGGCCGGCCCACGAGCCGAGGAGCGCACGGTGCGCGGCTTACGCGCTGGAGCGGCGGATTCGACGGTGCGCCGAGCGATCGCCTCGTCGAATCGCGCGCGGAGCCGCCGGCGCCCGCGCCGTCGCGCCGATGCCGTACGCGCCTCGCGGACAGCGGCAGCGATGCGCGCGTGGTCGAGTTCCCGGTGGCCGCGAGCGCCGGGCGCGCCGCGTACATCGCGGGCACCTTCGACACCAAGGGTCGCGAGCTCTTCTACCTGCGCAACTGCCTCGAGAAGCTCGGCGTGCGCACGGTGACCGTGGACCTCGCCGACGTCGGGCAAGCCGTCGTCGGCGATGGTGCATCCGCGCGAAGTGGCGCGGCACCATCCGCGGCGGCGAGCGCGCGGTGTTCACCGGCGACCGCGGCTCGCGCGGTGACCGAGATGGCCGTCGCCTTCGAGCAGTTCGTCACGCGCCGGCGCGACCTGGGCGGCCTGATCTCCGCCGGCGGCTCGGGCGGCACCGCGCTCGCCACGCCGGCGATGCGGCGCCTGCCCATCGGCGTGCCCAAGGTGATGGTGTCCACGGTGGCGTCCGGCGACGTCAAGCCCTACGTCGGTCCCTCGGACATCTGCATGATGTACTCGGTCACCGACGTGGCGGGCATCAACCGCATCTCGGAGAGCGTGCTGGCGAACGCCGCGCACGCGCTCGCCGGCATGATCGCGTATCGCGCTACCGGCGCACGTCCGAGGCGCGAAGCCGCCCGCCATCGGCCTCACGATGTTCGGCCTGACCACGCCGTGCGTGCAGGCGGTGACGCGCGCGCTCGAGGCGCGACTACGACTGCCTCGTGTTCCACGCCACCGGCACCGGCGGCCAGTCGATGGAGAAGCTCGTCGACTCGGGCCTGCTCGTCGGCGGTGATCGACGTCACCACCACCGAGATCGCCGACGAGATCGTGGGCGGCGTGCTGACGGCCGGGCCCGGAGCGGACTGGACGCCATCGCGCGCACGCCGCGTCCCCTACGTCGGCTCGTGCGGCGCGCTCGACATGGTCAACTTCTGGGCCATGGACACGGTGCCCGGCGCGTTCCAGGGCCGGCAACCTGCACGCCACAACCCGAACGTCACGCTGATGCGCACCACGCCCGAGGAGAGCGCGCGCATCGGCCGCTTCATCGTCGACAAGCTCAATCGCATGGAGGGCCCGGTGCGCTTCCTGATCCCCGAGGGCGGCGTTCTCGGGCCTCGACACGGCCGGGCAGGCCCGTTCTGGGATCCGGCGGCGGACCGGGCGCTGTTCGACGTCGATCGCGTCGAGACTTCCGCGCCGGCGCCGAACCGGAAGCTCGATGCGCCTGCCGCACCACATCAACGACGCGGCGTTCGCGGACGCGCTGGTCGCCGCCTTCCGCGAGATCGACGCGTCGACCCTCGCCGACAGGACAGGCCGCATGGCCCGCATCGCGCGTCAAGACATCCTGACGAAGCTGCGCGCGCATGGTCGCGCGCGGCGAGCCGATCATCGGCGGCGGCGCCGGCACCGGGCCTGTCCGCCAAGTGCGAGGAGGCCGGCGGCATCGACCTCATCGTCATCTACAACTCGGGCCGCTACCGCATGGCCGGGCGCGGCTCGCTGGCCGGCCTGCTGGCCTACGGCAACGCCAACGAGATCGTGGTCGACATGGCGCGCGAGGTGCTGCCGGTCGTCACAGCGCACGCCGGTGCTGGCCGGGCGTCAACGGCACCGATCCGTTCCTGCTGCGCGATCACTTCCTGCGGACGCCTCGGCGAGCTCGGCTTCTCGGGCGTGCAGAACTTCCCGACGGTCGGGCTCTTCGACGGCGTGATCCGCGCGCAGCTCGAGGAGACCGGCATGGGCTACGCGCTCGAGGTGCGAGCTGATCCGAGCCGCGCGCGCAGCTCGACCTGCTCACCACGCCCTACGTGTTCTCGCGAGGACGATGCGCGCGCGATGGCGCAAGGCCGGCGCCGACATCGTCGTGTGCCACCTGGGCCTCACCACCGGCGGCGCGATCGGCGCCGGCACCGCGCTGACGCTGCGGACTGCGTGCCGCTGCATCGACGCGCTGGGCGGCGGCGGCGCGCGCGGTCAATCCCGGACATGATCGTGCTGTGCCACGGCGGGCCGATCGCCACGCCCGGACGACGCGCGCTACATCCTGCAGCGAACTGCCGGGAGTGCCACGGCTTCTACGGCGCCTCCAGCATGGAGCGCCTGCCCACCGAGACTGCCCTGACCGAGACCACCCGGACGTTCAAGCGCATCGGATACGGACGAAGCGAGGAGCGCGTCATGACCGGCACCCAGTTCGGACAGTTCATTCTCGGCCTCATCGTCGTCGCGGCCGTCGTCGCGATCGTCGTCTGGCTGCTCAACTGGCTGTACCTGCGCTCCTCGAAGGAGCGCGCGTTCGTGCGCACCGGCCTCGGCGGCCAGAAGGTCGTGCATGAACGGCGGCGCCTTCGTGCTGCCGATCGTCCACGAGGTGATCCCGGTCAACATGAACACGCTGCGCCTGGAGGTCGTCGCGCGGGCGCGACAAGGCGATCATCACCAAGGACCGCATGCGCGTGGACGTCATCGCCGAGTTCTACGTGCGCGTGCAGGCGGCGCCCGAGGCGATCGCCGCCGCCGCGCAGACGCTGGGCCAGCGCACGATGCAGCCGGAGACGCTGAAGGAGCTGGTCGAGGGCAAGTTCGTCGACGCGCTGCGCACCGTGGCCGCCGAGATGACCATGGAGGAGATGCACGAGAAGCGCGGCGACTACGTCAAGCGCGTGCGCGGCCGTGGTGGCGGCCGACCTGCTGCAGAACGGCCTGGAGCTGGAGACGGTGTCGCTCACCCAGCTCGACCAGACGGCGATGGAGTTCTTCAACCCGTCCAACGCCTTCGACGCCGAGGGCCTGACGCGGCTCACCGAGCAGATCGAGACGCGCAAGAAGAAGCGCAACGACATCGAGCAGGACACGATGATCCAGATCCGCAACAAGAACCTGGACACCGAGCGGCAGGCGCTCGACATCGACCGCGAGCTCGAGTACGCGCGCCTGGCGCAGGAGCGCGAGCTCGAGATGCAGCGCGCGGCGCAGCGCGCCGAGGTCGCGCGCGAGCGCGCGACCAAGGAGCAGGAGGCCGAGCGCGCGCAGATCGCGGCGCGCGAGGCGGTGGAGCGGGCGCGCATCGCGTCCGAGCGGGCGGTGGAGGAGGAGCGCATCGCCACGCGAGCGCGGCGTGCAGGCGCTGGAGATCGAGCGGCGCCAGACGATCGAACTGGCCGAGCAGCAGCGCGCCATCGCCGTCGCCGAGCAGTCGAAGGCGCAGTCCGAGGCGCAGGCGGCCGCCGACCAGGCGCGCGCCCGCGCGGTGACCGAGGAGGAGCGCGTGTTCACCGCGCGCGAGACCGAGATGGCCGAGCGGCGCAAGACGCATCGAGCTGATCGGCGCCGAGCAGGAGGCGGAGCGCGACGCGCTGCGGCTCACGCGTGGCGGCCGGGGCCGAGAAGGCGGCGCGGACGACCGCGGCGCCGCGGTGCGCGCGGAGGCCGAAGCGGAGGCCGATGCCGACAAGATCCGCTCCATTGCCGCGCGATCCGCCACGAGGTCGAGGCGGAAGGGCTCAGCGCTCATGAACGAGGCGCAGAACCTGCTCACGCCGGAGGCGCGCCTGTCGGCGATGCGCCTGCCGCCTCATCGACAAGACTCGAAGGCATCATCCGCGAGTCGGTGCAAGCCGATGGAGCGCATCGAGGGCATCAAGCATCCTGCACGTCGACGGCCTGGCGGGCGGCGGCGGCCAGCGGCGGTGCGGGCCGGCGGCAACGGCGGCGGCTTCGCCGACAGCGTGGTGAACTCGGCGCTGCGCTTCCGCGCGCAGGCGCCGCTGGTCGACCAGCTGCTGCGCGAGATCGGCGTGCGAGGGCGGCGACGTCGGCAAGGTCGCGCGCGGCTGCTCGAGCGGCAGCCGCGGCGCCAGCGCTCGGCGAGGCGAGCCCGCGCGCGGCCGCAGCCGGCCCGTGATCAAGGTCTACACCTCGAGCGTCATCGACGCGCCCGCCGACGCCGTCTGGGCGCAGGTGCGCGACTTCAACGGCCTGCCGCAAGTGGACGCCGTTCGTCGCCGAGTCGCGCATCGAGGACGGAGCTAGCCGGCCGACAAGATCGGCTGCGTGCGCAACTTCCGACTCAAGGACGGCGGCGTCATCCGCGAGCGGCTGCTGACGCTGTCGGACTACGACTACCAGTGCACGCTACTCGATCCTCGAGAGCCCGATGGGCGTCGAGAACTACGTCGCGACGCTCAAGCTCACGCCGGTCACCGACGGCAACCGCACCTTCGCCGAGTGGTGGGCGGAGTTCGACTGCGCGCCGGAGCGCGAAGCGCGAGCTGGCCGCGCAGATCGGCCAGGGCGTCTTCCAGGCGGCCTTCGACTCGCTGAAGACGGCCTGTCGCGCGGTAGGCGTGCGCGGATCTCGCAGGATCCGCGTGTTCGCTCGGTCGGCCGTGATCGACGCGCCGATCGAGCGCGTCTGGGCGGTGCTGCGCGACTTCAACAGCCACTCGGCCTGGCACCCGGTGGTCGGCCGAGTCGGACATCGAGCGCGGCGAGCCCTCCGACCAGGTCGGCTGCGTGCGCAACTTCACCCTCAAGGACGGCAACCACATCCGCGAGCAGCTGCTGGCGCTATCGGACCGCGACCACGTCTCGACCTACTGCATCCTCGACGCCACGCTGCCGATGCAGCGCTACGTCGCCACGGTGCAGCTCAAGCGCGTGACCGACGGCGACCGCACCTTCTGGCACTGGGAGTCGACGTTCGACGTGCCGCGCGGGCGCGAGCGCGAGTTCGACGAGCTGGTCGGCAAGGGGGTCTACGAGGGCGGCTTCGCGGGACTGCGCGCGTACCTGCGCGGCGGCGCCGCGCCGCGGCGGCGCCCCGAGGCGCGCGATGCAGCGGTCACGGCATGCGTGGTCGTCGCACGCTTCGGCGGACCCGAGGTGCTGCAGCCGCGACCGTCGCGGTCGTCGCCGCCGGGACCGCGGCGAGGTGCGCATCCGCCAGACCGCGATCGGCGTCGAACTACATCGACGTCTACGTCCGCAAGGGCGACTACCGCATGATCGAGCCGCCCGCGGCGCTCGGCATGGAAGCGGCCGGCGTCGTAGTCGACGTAGGCGAAGGCGTCGCGCACCTGCTGCCCGGCGACCGCGTCGCGTACGCCTGCGCGCCGCCCGGCGCCTACGTCGACGTGCGCACGCTCGCCGCCGACCAGGTCGTCGTGCTTCCCGACGACGTCGACGACGAGACCGCGGCGGCGCTGATGCTGAAGGGCATGACCGCGCGAGTACCTCCTGCATCGCACGCATCGCGTGCACGCCGGCGACACCGTGCTCGTGCACGCGGCGGCGGGCGGCGTCGGCCTGTTGCTGTGCCAGTGGGCGAAGGCGCTCGGCGCGCGCGTGATCGGCACGGTGTCGAGCGAAGACAAGGCGCGGCTTGCGCGCGCGCACGGCTGCGAGCGGTCATCGTCACGCGCGACGGCAAGTTCGCGGAGCGGTGCAGGATGCGACCGGCGGCCGCGGCGCCGACGTGATCTACGATGGCCTCGGTGGACCCGCGCACGGCGAGAATCTGGCTGCGCTCGCGATGTGCGGCCACTGGATCGCGTACGGCCACGCCGGCGGAGCGCTGGCACGATCGACACGAACGCCCTGTCGGCGAAGTCGGCGACACTCTCCCGGCCGGTGCTCTTTCACTACACGGCGACGCGCTCTCGCCTTGTCGAGATCGCCGATGCGTTGTTCGACGCGATACGTCGCGGCGTCGTGCGGCCGGAGATCCGGCACCGGTATCCACTTAGCGCCGCCGCGGACGCGCATCGCGACCTCGAGTCGCGGCGAACGATGGGCCAGCTCGTGTTGCGGCCCTAGTCCGAAAAGACGAAGGGCGCGGGTCGATGCAGTTTTCTTCGAACCGAGCGCGGCATTCTCCTGAGAGCCCAATTCAATGCCGAGGTCGGAATCAAAAGCGATAACGGACTCCGACGCCAAACAGCCATGGGTCGATGTCGAGCGAGCTGCTGTTCCCGAGATTGACGTTGTTCAATCGGATGTCGTTGTTGATCCAAAGATACTTGACATCGACGTTGAAGTACCAGTTCGGCTGTATCTGATAGTCGAAGCCCCCCTGCAGCGCGCCGCCCCAGCTGTCGCGACTGACCGAGGCCCCGGCGTTGTTGCCCAGATCGGTGTCGTAGAAATACGTGTAGTTGAATCCGCCTCCGACGTAGGGCTTCCACGCCCCGAGGTTGGTGAAGTGATATTGCGCCGTGAACGGTCACCGGCATGATCTTGAGAGCGCCGACTCCAGTGCCGTTGAAGGTGACGTCCTGCTTCGCCCAGGTGATGCTGCCCTCGACCGCAAAGTTCGGCGTGAAAAAGTACGTGCTGTTGAGCTCGCCGGTCCATTGTTGGTCTACGTCGATGCCCGAAACCGAGGAACTGACATTCGGATAGACATCGAGCAGCCGGGCGCCGAGCATCCACCTGCCCCACGGCTGCGCGGCGGGCGTCATTGCCGTAGTGGCCGGTGTTATCGAAAGCGCGGCGGCTTCCACGTACGTAGCCTCCACTTGATCGCCGACGGCGATCCGCTTGAATTGCTCCGGATCCCTGAGTGGCAGGATGACGGTGCGGCCTCCCGGGCCACGCAGCGAAATGGTCTGGGTCGGCGCGTTGACGGCGATGACGTCGGCAACGATCACGGTCTCGCGTGTCGTGACGCCGCCCGGCCGCTGGCCGAGAGCAGCCCGCGATTCGGCATAGGTGTCGGTTCGGCTCGCGGGCACACCGGTGCCGCCCTTCTTGAGCTCTAGCGCCAGCGTGTCGTAGAACTCGAGCGTCACAGTGTCGCCGACGCGCAGCTGCGGCAGGTTGCGCACCTGCTCGCCCGCGATGACGAGGAGCGTACTGCCATCCGGGCGCCGCAGCGTCACCTGGCGTGTGTTCAGATCGATGTCCGTAACAGTCGCGGTGGCAGTCGAGACGCGCGCGGCCGCGGCGGTGCCCGGTCCGGTTGGCGACAGACCTTGCGACTGCCCGAAGGCGGGCCCGGCGATTGCCGCGGCGATGAGCGCGGCTGCGAGAGGACCGCGTAGTTTGCGTTGACCGTTCATTTCCGTTCCTTCCACCAATGATGACGAAACGTAGCTTGTGTAGTACGAGCCGTATTGTACGACGACTCCGCACAGGCTTGCTTCGGTCGGTTTGTGATCGCGCGCGGTCGTCACACAGGGCGGAAGGGCTACAACTGATGTTCGACAGGGAGCAGGCGGATAAATCCGGCGTTCCAGCGCTGCCAGAACGTGGACAGGGGATCGACGTCGTAACGCAGCGGCTTGCCTGCGTCCTCGGTCACCCAATACATCGAGCCGCGCTCGTCCAGCAGCACGCGATAGCTTCGGTCGGGCGCAACACCCTCCTCCATGTACTGCGCGACCATCGCCGCAAGCTCGGGGCTTTCGACGTAAAGGCCGGCCTCGGTGTTGATCAGGCTCGAGCGCGGGTCGAGGTTGAAGCTCCCGACGAAGACGTCTTTCCGGTCGAAGACCATGGCCTTGGTGTGCAGACCCGCCCGGGAGCCGATGGACACGACTTCCTGTGGAAACGGTCCCGGATGCGGTCGCACCTCGTAGAGCTCCACTCCGGACGCGAGCAACCGGCCACGGACCTTCGAGTAACCTGCAAAGGCGGCGAGCACGTCGTTGGAGGCAAGCGAGTTCGTGAGCACCCGGATCCGGACGCCCCGGCTGACCAATCCCTTCAGAATCTCGACACCAGGCCCGAGTGGGATGAAATAGGCCGACTCGACCAGCAACTCCGTTTGCAGTCGTTCGAGGCGATTCACCAGCAGCCGGCGCATCGTACGCAGCGAGGGATCGTTGATCGAGGCCGGATCGTCCCAGACCACCTGGCCGCGCGCCCAGATCCCGCCGACGACGATGTCGTCCAACTGCGACCTGAGCTTGGCGACGTCCTCGTTCAGCGGATGCGGGTACGGTTCGCGCGCGATGTTCTCGCGCAGCCGCTTCAATGCCGCTTGCAGGTCCGCCTCGGTGTACGGCCGATCCACGATCGCCGCTATCGGAACCGACCAGGGGCCGTTCCAGAAACGGTCGAATACGGAAGAGAGGTCGCGCACCACCGGGCCGGCCGCGGCGATGTCGAGGTCGCGGAAATTGAATTCGGGATGCACTTCGAAATACGGGTCGCTCATGTTGCGCCCGCCGACGATCGCCACCGCGTTGTCCATCACCATCAGCTTGTTGTGCATCCGGTGGTTGATCCGCTCGAAGTCGGTGAAGAAGCCGACCAGATGCGAGCCGCGATGCGCGAAGGGATTGAACAGGCGGACCTCGATGTTCGGATGCGCGTCGAGCGCGGCGATGGTCGCGTCGAGGTCCTTCACGTTGAAGTCGTCGATCAGGATCCGCACGCGCACGGAGCGGTCGGCCGCGCGAACGAGGCGGTCGACGAGGTTTCGGCCCGTCGCGTCGGTTTCCCATTGGAAGTACTGGACGTCGAGAGTCTTCTGGGCGAGGTCGGCGAGCGCAATGCGGGCGGTAAACGCGGGGCGCCCTTGCCGAATGATGCGGAACGCGGACTCGCCGGGATGCTGCGCGGCGATCTCGGCGACCCGCCTGCCGATCGGCGTGGACTCGTGATCCTGCATCGCCGTCGACGACGAGCGCGGATAGTCGGTCGGGAGACTCGCGCAGCCCGCAAGCACCGCGAGAACGAGCACGAGCATGACGTGCCACAGCGGTTTGCGGTCCGCGTGGCGCGCCGAGCATCCGGTCGGCGGCGTCCGTGGCGCGAACCCTCTGTCGTCGTCCGATCGCGAGCGTAGCGGGTTGCCCATGTGGATCGATACGTAACGAGCGGAGCAATCCCCCCTTTTGCGTTGGCGCGATGTCGGTAACTCGCGCCGCGCTGGTCCGCCGTTTGGCCGCAAGCAATGCGATCCGGCAGGCGCTTGCAGGAGACGTTGCTTGGCGGGATGACTACCGGCGCTTCATCACGACGCGCAACGATTGCTTCCGGTCGTCCGGTGCCTCTATCTTCGGTTGACCAAAGCCGGATTATGCTCGATCGCTGTTTCGACCATCACTTCGAGAGCTAGCCACGACGGTTGCAGCACGAGGCACGATACCTCGAGGCATCTCGCGGCGCGACGTGGCGAGGTTTCGCCCCGCCGACCCTCTCGCAACGGCGTCCGTCGGAGTGAACGCCGCATCCGCGCGCGACGCCAGCAAACGTGAACCGTGATCGCCTCGCCCTTGGGGATATCGATCACGGCCCATGTCCGCTGGCCGGCTCTAACACTGCGCTTAGTCGTATCCCCAGACTTTGATGGTGGCATTCGGCTTGTCGTTGAGGATCTTGTACTGGACGCTCACCGACAAGAGGGTTGCCTCGCGTGTCGGAGCGTCCTTCGCGGCCGTCTCTCCGCCGGCCTTCACGACTCCCACGTTCGGGATAGTTTCGTTCTTACCACCCTTCCAGTGGAAGACGACGTTCGTGATCTGCACGTCAGCGCCTTCGACCGAGAGCTTCGCCCTCTTGACGTCCTCCTTCCACATCTTCCCTTCTTCGGCCTTGATCTCCGTGCTTGGATCCGTCGACTTGACTGTCTTCTCGCTGAGCAGAATCCAAGTGTCTTTAGCGCTTGCGGTGCCGATGGTGACAGCCAGCAAGAGCACGGACGCGAGGCCAATACCACCCTTTACGTAGCTTACCTTCATGGTTCTATTACCTTTCTGATCCCCGTGAGCCGGAGATCGTTGCGTCTCCCCCTTTCACGAATTGCAGCAGTCGTTTTGTGCTATACAATTTATCCACCACGACTTTGTTTCGCCAGCCTAGCACGCTTTCAATTGTGTTGTGGCTAGATGAGATTCGGACTCCGCTTCCGTTGCTCGAGGTCGCGAAGTATTTGATGGCGTGGACGCGGGCGAGGTCAGGCCGAACTTCTGGTCTCCGATCGCGAATTCGGCGACAGCAACCGTCGAGCTTCCCGAATGTGATCAATTCGCTGCCCAGGCGCTGTCAAACACGCCCGCAACACCTTGCACGCGTGGCCGCCGATATTGCCTCCACGCGAGTCAATCATGACCACTGCTTCCACCACGATCTGGTAGTTCATCATCCGGACATTCCCTGCACGGCGCCCAACGTAGCCGAAGCGGCGTAAAAAAGGCGCGCGCACGGTGATTGCCGTACGCGCGCCGTATATCCCTGCAATGGCTCTAGATCGGTCCTTGCCCGGAACAGAACCCCACAGTCGCGCCCTGCGCAAGATGCTGATCCATCGCATCGGGAAACCCGACGCGCAGCGTTTTCTTCCCGTTGCAGACATACACCTGGTCGAGCTCCAACCGGAACCCGTGGTAGTAGTCCGCCGCGAGCGGCCACGCGGTGCCGGCCAGGGTCTTGCCGTCGGCGGACACATACGCGCCCAGGATCTGCCAACGCGACGCCTCGAGCACGCCCTGGCGCTGAAGGAACTCCGGCGAGCAGCATCCAGCCCATCTTCGGCGTGTAGATCGCCGCATCATCCACGCCTGCCAGGATCAGGCGTGACGCGCCCGTGATCACCTTGCCGTCGTCGGAGACCGAGTAGGCGACCGTCTCGCGGTCCTCGCAGACGTCTTGCCCGGTCCACCAGTCGAAGTAGCAGACCTGTCCCGGATAGCGGCCGAGGCTCGTCACACCGCCGGACGGCGTCCACTTATAGGCATCCTTGAGCTGCGGCCCGGCGTTCATGCCGACGGCGATCGTGCCCGCCGAGTTCATGCCCATGACCTCGCCGACCCAGCCGCCGATCGCATTGTTGCCGGCGGGATCGCGCAGAAGCGTCTGCGCGTTGCCCTGCCAGATCGAGCCGACCCGGAAGCCGAACGCCGCGGGAACTTCTTCCCAGCCGCCGACGACGTTGCCGGTACTCGACACCGTATTTGCGCGCGAGCTTCCCTCGCACCCATAGGTTCCTCCGTCCGGATACGTGACATTGCTGGTTCTCGCTGGACTTCGGCAGCAGCGTCATGCCGGTCTTTGCGCTCCACTTGAACGCGTACGCATTCGCGCAGTTCGCGAACGCGAGTCCGACGGCGGTCGAGCCGTCGTGTGGACAGGTCGAAGATCGATGGTGTGATAGGTGTCGCAACCCTCGAGCTGGCTGTCCGCAATCAACTTCCAGCCGGCTTGCTTGGTCCATAGCGCGGCCTGCTCCTGAATGACGGGGCCGTATGGCGTATTCACGTTCGACGCCGATCGAGCCGCCGACCACGTGGCCGTTGCCGGAGATCGCACCCAGGAATCCGGAGCCTCCGATCAGGGTTGCGCCGTTGTTCTTGTCCCAGAGCCAATAGGGCGACTGGAAGTTGCCGTACAGCCGACCATCTTCTGGCCGTTGTCGGACAGGCCCGACACCAGGCCGTACGGAATGTGCGTGAAGGTCGGCGCACGCGCGATGCCGTTCACGGCGATCTCGATCGCGCGGACTTCACCCGCCTTGAGCGATGATCGGCGTCGATACGCAGGCGTCGTCCGCCGTCGCGTCGCCGCTCTCGCCCGAGTTCCAGTACTCCTCGGGCCCGAGCAGGATGGCCTTGGGCGTGCTGAAGCCACCATCGGCGAGTTGGTCGATGTAGACGACGTAGCTCGCGCCCGGTACCAGTCCCGGTCATTGTGAATTTGCCGTCGGGACCGAGCAGCACCTTGCGTCAGGTCGCCCGAGATGCGCGACATGGCATCGAAGGGATTGCCCTGGTCGGTGCGGCGCGCGATGACGTTGATGCCGGTGAGCTCGCTCGTACCGTCCTTGGCGACGACGCGGCCCTTGAGCGTGCCGGTCGTCGACGCGTAGTTGGCCGCGGGATAGAGCGAAGAGAGCGCCGCCTTGTCGTCGCGCGTCGACGATCGCCATCTGCGGGCTGTTGTAGCTCGGGTTCCACGGGAACGGATCGATCAAGGGATACATCGTCTCGATCTGGTCCGCCGTCGGGTACGTGGCGACCACCTTCCCGCACTGGTCCGGACCCGCCTGCTCCGGGCCGTCGGGAATGCCCAAGTCCGGGTCGCCCTGGTTGCGCGCGTAATAGCCGTTGGTCTGCGAGTGCGCGAGATTGATCGCGTGACCGAACTCGTGCGTCACGACGCCCGAGATGGGCTCGCCATGCGTGTAATCAGGCCAAAAACTCTTGTAGTCTTCCTCGCCGCGGATGATCACCCAGCCTTCGACGATCTCGTGTCGAGCCTTCGCTCGCCAGGTACTCCGGCGACGCGATGCCGAGCACGCCGTCGCCCGCGCCTATGAAGTCGTTGATCACGCTGCCATCGCTGTCGTAGATCACCTGGATACCGCCGCCATTCGGCGCCGATGATCTGGCCGGCGTTGGCGCCGGTGACGTCGAAGGGCAGGGTGCCCGGCGATCTCCGCGCGGAAGCTCGACGTCGGCACGGCAGACCATTGCTTGACCGCGTTCGCGACCAGCTTGTTCGCGGTCGCATTGTCGAGTGCGCCGAGCGTACCCTGGTCGGTGTAGACCTTGACCGTGCCTTCCCAGCGTGCAGGCTTCAGCGTACCGCCGCTCGGGACGACGTACAGCGGTCCGCCAGCGAGAGCCGGCGCGATGCAAGCGCAGGCAGCGACGGCAACAAGGCCGCGCCGCCACGCGCGACGCGCAAATCGGTTAGCGCTTCGCATTGGCGATACTCCCCTTCTTGACCCAATCACCCTCGACCGCGCGGTGCAGGAATTTGCGAAGCGTCTCTTCGTTCACCGGTCCCTTCCTGGTATCGAACATCTTCTGCTCCGCACCGTCGAGCAGCGCGCGGTTGACGTTCACGGCGGAACAGAGTCCCGTGTTGTCGTGCCCGTTCATGAGCGGCGCCGTTGCCGACGCTCATCTTTCCGTAGCCCAGGCCGACGGTGGTCTGCAGTCCGGTGACCTTCGCTTTCGGGTACAGGAACACGATCGCCGACTTCGCCCGTGCGCCAGGTCGGCCAACCCGAGGGGCGACCGCCAGGTACACGCGGCCGTCGGGCATCGTGCGCGGCTTGTCGAGGCCGAATTGGCGGAACGTGTACGTGTCTTGCCCTTTGCGCCGCGGATCGTGTCCGTCACCTTGAGAGTGACCTCGGTGTACGGCACGCCCTTCGCGTCGAAACCGTCGGACACCTTCTCGACGCGGCCCGCCACGATGCTCTGCGAGTGATCGAGCAGGTCGACGATGCTCATCTGGCGGACGCTCGTGGCGTGACTCGGCGCACTCGCGAGCGCTGCGGCGAACGCCGCCCAGCCGAGCCCGCGCTTTATCTTCAAGTTCATTGAGTAAATCCTTCGTTGTAATGTGAAACGCGCTCGGCGAACGCCGGGCAAAAAGTCGCGGATGGTATCAGCGAAATCGCGTGTACGACTCAATGTCGTCGGCGACTTGCACAGAAATATTCGCGCCGCTCTTAAGGCGCGTTTAAGCGTGCTCGTGGTAGGACGCCACGTGCTTGCGCACGATCGCACGTGCGCATTTGCTTCCACAGGACCCGGTTCGTCAGTCACGCAAAAGTGAAACGCCCAGACGGGTTGTCCGGGCGTTTTGCACATGCGCGAGTTGCTCCGCGCGGCTCGTCCATTGCTTCCGACAACCTAACGTTGCCGACACCACATCCGCGTGAGTAGAATCCGCAAGGCGTTCCGCACTTCGAAGCGAGGCCTGCCATGAATCGAACGGGCGATACTGCGCAGCGGCTCGTTACCGGCGTCCTGCCGCTTTGTCTCGGCAGCTGCATCCTCGGATCCGGATTCGACTACTACGTCATTCAAGACACGTTCAATCAGCTGTATGGTGGCTGGGACGTGTCCCGCCGCGACGCGGCCCGTGTATCGCGTCTTCAGCAATCGCGCCGATGTCAATCATCGCTACATGACCAGCCGTGCGCTGCGCGATCAGATGGCCGCGCAAGGGTGGATCGCCGAAGGCGATGGTCCCGACCGCGTTGCCATGTGCGTTCCGGTCTGATCTTGGTACTCGCACCTGGGAGGCGGCTTCAATGTCACGCATCGTGACCGTCGGCGCCGCCCAGCTCGGCCCGATCGCGCGCTCGGACAGCCGCGCGCACGCCGTGGCACGCATGATCGTGTTGATGCGGCAGGCCGCGTCGCACGGCTGCGACCTCGTGGTATTCCCGGAATGCGCGCTCACCGCCTTCTTCCCGCACTGGTACTACGACCGGCAGGAGGACATCGACGCGTATTTCGAGCGCGAGATGCCGAACGCCGCGACACAACCGCTGTTCGAATGCGCGCGCGAGCTCGGCATCGGCTTCTACCTCGGTTTCGCGGAGCTGGCGGTGGAAGGCGGTGTCGCGCACCACTTCAACACGTCGATCCTGGTCGACAAGTCGGGGCGCATCATCGGCAAGTACCGCAAGGTGCATCTACCCGGTCACGCCGAACACGAACCGTCGCGGCCGTTTCAGA
Source organism: uncultured beta proteobacterium (assembly GCA_963707815.1). Taxonomy (GTDB): domain Bacteria; phylum Pseudomonadota; class Gammaproteobacteria; order Burkholderiales; family Casimicrobiaceae; genus VBCG01. The sequence goes on along the minus strand of CAVPRK010000006.1, from coordinate 24,922 downwards.
ACCTGGAGAAGCGCTACTTCGAGGTCGGCAATCTTGGCTTTCCGGTGTTTCGCGCGTTCGGAGGCATCGTCGGCATGGCGATCTGCAACGACCGCCGATGGCCGGAGACCTACCGCGTGATGGGCCTGCAAGGCGTCGAGATGATCGTCCTCGGCTACAACACGCCGGTGCACAACCCGCCCTCCCCCGAGCACGACAACCTCGCGCACTTTCACAACGCGCTGGTGATGCAGGCGGGCGCCTACCAGAACGGCTGCTGGGTCGTCGGCGTCGCCAAGGCGGGCGACGAGGACGGCGTTCGCCAGATCGGCAACTCGATCGTCGTGGCGCCTTCCGGCGAAATCGTGGCGGCCTGCTCGACGGAGGGTGACGAGCTCGCGGTCGCGCGCTGCGATCTCGATCTCACGTTGTCGTACAAGAACACGACCTTCAATTTCGCGAAGCATCGCCAGCCGCAGGCGTACACGCTGATCGTCGAGCGCACGGGAGCCATCCCGCCTCCGCTCGAGTGACTACTTCTTGCCGCTCGCCGGCGGCCACCACTGTCCGCCGACCACCATTCCCTTGAGTCGGAAGCGCCGGTCGGCGGCAAGGCGCTCGCCCGCGTGTCGTGAAACTCGAACGCGCCCTGCTCGATGTCGACGATCGTCGCATCGCCTTCGCTGCCCACGGCCGAGCGTGCCGAGCGACGGCCGACGGATCGCGCGTCGCCGGCGCCGTCGTGACGGCGGCACGAGCGCGTTCAGGTCGACGCCGAGCACCAGGAATTTGGACAGCGTCGTGAGCAGATCGAAGGCCGGCCCGTCGACGTTGAGAACGTGCACGTCGCTCGAGATGACGTCGGGACGGAATCCGGCCGCGAGCAGACCGCGGCATGCGTGGAAGCCGAACGAGCCGGCGCCATGTCCGATGTCGAAGGTCACGCCGCGTTCGCGGGCGAGCAGCGCTTCCTCGCGCACGGCGCCGTCGGAGCGCAACAGCGAGTTGGGAAACGGCCGGTAGCAGTGCGTCAGCACGTCGCCGGGGCGCAGCCGTTCCAGCACTTCCCTGCGGCTCGGCGGCGGATGGTCGATGTGCGCCATCACCGGCAAGCCGAGCTCCTCGGCGACCTCGAGCGCCATGTCGAGCGGCGAGACGCCGCTCGAGCCGCCGGCGCCGCGTCCCACGCGCACCTTGATGCCCACGATCAGGTCGCGATTCTCGCGGGCCACGCGCACGCATTCGTTGAGGTCGAGCAGCCGCAGGTCCGACGACTCACCGACCATCACGGTGCGGCTGAACGCGAAGATGCCGGCGAACGAGACATTGAGGTAGGCGAGGATGCGCACCGGCGAGGGCTCGATGACGTGCCGCCGGAAGCCGGGAAAATTGCCCGGTCCCGCGGTGCCGGCGTCGACGAACGTCGTCGTGCCGCTGCGCCGCGCGATCGGCTCGGCCTCGACGCCGATCGACGTGCCGCCCCAATAGACGTGCGTGTGCAGGTCGATCATCCCGGGCGTGACGATCGCGCCCGCGACATCGCGTTCTTCGTTCGCCTGCTCGGCGATGCGCGGCGCGACGGCGGCGACGCGGCCGTTCGCGAAGCCCACGTCGCACGTCGCGTCGAGCGCCGCTCGCCGGGTCGATCACGCGTCCGCCGCGCAAGATCAAATCCATGCGATGTTTCTCCTATCGATCATGGTTGCGTCATCAGCGCAGATGGCAGGCGACGTGATGGCCGGGCATCACCTCGCGCAATTCCGGCGATTCGATCCGGCAGCGGTCGAACACGTACGGACAGCGCGTGTGAAAGCGACACCCGGACGGCGGCTTGATCGGGCTCGGCACGTCGCCTGGCAAGGATGATGCGCGTCGCGCCGGATCGCGGGGTCGGGATCGGGCACCGGCACCGCCGACAGCAGCGCTTCGGTATACGGGTGCAGCGGATGGGCGAACACGCGCGCGGCGTGGCGCGAGCTCGACGATGCGGCCGAGATACATCACCGCGACGCGATGGCAGATGTGCTCGACGACCGCGAGGTCGTGCGCGATGAAAAGATACGACAGGCCGAACTCCGCCTGCAGATCCATGAGCAGGTTGATGACCTGCGCCTGCACCGACACGTCCAGCGCCGAGACGGGCTCGTCGCACACGATCACCTTCGGCTCGACGGCGAGCGCGCGCGCGATCCCCAGCCGCTGGCGCTGTCCGCCGGAAAATTCGTGCGGATACTTGCGCATCTGGTCGGGCCGCAGGCCGACGCGCGCGAACAGCCGCGCGACACGCTCGGTCCGCTCCTCGCCCGACGCGATGCCGTAGTTGTGCAAGCGGCTCGCCGACGATCTCGCCCGCGCTCATGCGCGGATCGAGCGACGCATACGGATCCTGGAAGATCACCTGCAGGCGGCGTCGGCGCGGGCGCATCGCGGCGCGATCGAGTCGCGTGATGTTCTCGCCTTCGAGCGTGATCGTGCCGCTCGTCGGCTCGACCAGGCGCAGGATCGCTTTTCCGGTCGTCGATTTCCCGCAGCCGCTCTCGCCGACGAGGCCCAGCGTTTCGCCCGCGGCGACGTCGAACGACACGCCGTCCACCGCCTGCACCGTGCCGACTTCGCGTCCGAGCAGTCCGCCGCGCACCGCGTAGTGCTTGACCAGCGCGTCGACTTCGAGCACGGGCGCGCAGACTCGGATCAGGCACGGACCATCTCCGGCAGCGCGTCGGCATTCCAGCAGGCGACGAAGTGGCCCGGCGCCGCTTCGATCTCCGGCGGAAAGGCGATGCGGCATTGCTCGCTCGCGTACGGGCAGCGCGGCGCGAACGTGCAGCCTTCCGGCCATGTCGATCAGCGACGGCACGACGCCGCGGGATCTCCGTCAGGCGACGCGCGCGGGTCGGACTCGTCCGAGGCGCGATTGAGCCGCGGGATCGACGTCATCAATCCGCGCGTATACGGATGACGAGGCCGCGCGAACAGCGCCTTCACCGACGCTTCCTCGACCTTGCGGCCGGCGTACATCACGACCACGCGCTGCGCGGTCTCGGCGATCACGCCCAGGTCGTGCGTGATCAGCATGACCGCGGCGCCGGTGCGCTCCTTCATCTCCAGCATCAGATCGAGGATCTGCGCCTGGATGGTGACGTCGAGTGCCGTCGTCGGCTCGTCGGCGATCAGAATCGTCGGCGTGCAGGCCATCGCGATGGCGATCATCACGCGTTGCCGCATGCCGCCCGAGAGCTGATGCGGATACTCGCCGGCACGCTGCCGCGGGCTCCGGAATCTTCGACGAGCGTCAGCATCTCGATCGCGCGATCCAACGCCGCGCGCGGAGGCAGCTTCTGGTGCAACGCGATGCTTTCGGCGATCTGGCGGCCCACCGTCATGACCGGATTGAGGCTCGTCATCGGCTCCTGGAAGATCATGCCGATCCGATTGCCGCGAATCGCCCGCATCGCCGCCGGCTCCAGCGTCAACAACTCCTTGCCGTCGAAGCGGATGCTGCCCGCCACGATGCGACCCGAAGCGGCGGGCACGAGGCGCATGATCGACAGCGCGGTGACCGACTTGCCGCAGCCGCTCTCGCCGACGACGCCCAGCGTTTCACCGCGGTCGAGCGACAGCGACACGCCGTCCACGGCCTTGACCACGCCGTCGCGCGTGTAGAAATACGTGCGCAGATCGTCGACGGCGAGGACCGGAGTGCTCATCACATGCGTCGCGCGAGTCGCGGATCGAGCATGTCGCGCAACCCGTCGCCGACCAGATTGATCGCCAGCACGGTCACCGCCAGGAACACGCCCGGGCAGCAGCACCATCGACGGCTTCAGCTGAAAGTAGGGCCGCGCCTCGGCCATGATGTTGCCCCAGCTCGGGATCTCCGGCGGCGTGCCGGCGCCGAGGAAGCTCAACGCGGCCTCGATGAGCACGGCCGACGCGCAGATGTAGGTCGCCTGCACGATCAGCGGCGGCAGCGCGTTGGGCAGCAGGTGCCGCAGCATGATGCGCGGCACGCTGGTGCCGATCGCCGTCGCGGCCTCGATATAGGGCTGCTCGCGAATGGTGAGCACGACGCTGCGCACCAGGCGCACGACCCGCGGCACTTCGGGCAGCGTCACGGCGACGATCACGATGAAGACGCTCGCCTTGGACAGCGCGATCAGCGCAATCGCGAGCATGATCGCCGGTATCGCCATCATGCCGTCCATCACCCGCATCACGACCGCGTCCACCGCGCGCAGATAGCCGCTGACGAGGCCGATCGCCAATCCGATCAGCGTGGCGAGCGCCGCGACCGACAGTCCGACGATGAGCGAGATGCGGCCGCCGTAAATGCACGCGGCTGTACAAGTCGCGCCCGAACCGATCGGTGCCGAACCAGTGGTCGGCGGAAGGATCGCGCAGGCGCTGCGACGGGTTGATCGAAATCGGGTCGACGGTGCCGAGCCAGGGCGCCGCGATCGAGACGACGACGATGGCGAGCAGCAGCGCGCTCGCCGATCGCCACCGTCGGATGGCGGCGAACGAACGCGACGAAGCCGGTGCGCGCCGGCTGCGCGGTCGACAGGGTTACGGCTGCGGTGGTGATCGCGGAAGTCACGCGTCAATACCTGATGCGCGGATCGAGCACGGTGTAGAGCATGTCGACCACGAGATTGACGACGACGTACGCGCCCGAGAACACGAGGATGATGCCCTGGATCACCGGATAGTCGCGGCGCAGGATCGCGTCGACCGTCAGCCGGCCGAGGCCCGGGATCGCGAACACGCTCTCGGTGACGACGACGCCGCCGATCAGCAGCGCGACGCCGATGCCGATCACCGTGACGATCGGGACCGCGGCGTTGCGCAAGCGCGTGTCCCATCAGCACGTTCTCGCGTGGCGAGACCCTTGGCATGCGCGGTGCGGATGTAGTCCTGGCTCAGCGTCTCGAGCATCGACGCGCGCGTGATGCGCGCGATCAGCGCCATGTAGGCGAGCGCGAGCGTGACGCTGGGCAGGATGATGTTGGACAGCCACGGCCAGAAGCCCTTGGCGAGCGGCGTATAGCCCTGCACCGGCAGCCAGTCGAGCTCGATCGCAAACAGCCAGATCAGCACGTAGCCGATGACGAATCCCGGCACCGAAAATCCGAACACCGCGAAAGCCCATGACGCCGCGGTCGATCCACGAGCCGACGCGCCACGCCGCGATCACGCCGAGCGGCACCGCGAGCAGGACCGAGATGAACAGCGTCATCAGCGTCAGCGACAGCGTCGGTTCCAGGCGCTGGCCGATCAATTCCGACACCGGGATGCGCCGAGAAGATCGAGTTGCCGAGATCGCCGTCGCAGGAGCTGGCCGATCCACGTGAAGAACTGGATCAGCAGCGGCTGGTCGAGTCCGAGCTTGGCGCGGATCTTGGCGACATCCTCGGCGGTGGCGAGATCGCCGGCGATGATCGCGGCCGGATCGCCGGGCGCGAGGTGCAGCAGCGCGAAGACGAACACCGTGACGACCACGATCACCGGCACGGCCGCCAGCAGGCGGCGGATCAGGAAGACATGCATGACGTCAAACCGTGTCGCCGGCGACCCGGCGGTGCAATGCCGGGTCGCGCAGCGTGTCGCTCACGACGTCGATTCGGGTCGCCTGCCGGACTACTTCTTCTCGATGTTCCACAGCACCAGCCGCGGCGTGTCCTGGATGCCGGAGAGACTCTTGCGATAGCGCGATCGGCGCATAGAACTGGCCGGCCGGAATGTACGGCACGACTTCGTAGAAGCGCCTCTGCAGCCGCTCGACGATTTCCTTCTGCTTGTCCGGCGGCGCGAGCGGAAATTCGAGGCGAATCTTCTCGAGCTCCTCGTCGCACGGCCAGCCGAACCAGTTCTTGCCGTCGCAAGCGCTCGGCGTTGGCGTGTTCGACAGCGGGTTGTTCATCGCGAGACCGCCGCCCCAGGTGTGGAAGATGTTCCACGCGCCCGGGTTCTTGTCGGGCGGATCCTTGATCTGGCGCCGCGCGCTTTGCGTGCCCCAGTCGATCGCCTGCAGGTCGACGTTCATGCCGATCTCGCGCAGCTTCTGCGCCGTGACCACCGCCTGCGCGTGCGCGAGATGCGCCTCGACCGGATCGAGGATGACCACCTTCTCGCCCTTGTAGCCCGCTTCCTTGAGGAGCTCCTTGGCCTTCTCGATGTTGGCCTTCTTGTCGCCCTTCGCCCAGGCGCCGACGCCGGCCTGCGTCTCGAACGGCGTGCCGCAGATGAACACCGCCCAGCAGGGGCGCTCGTATTCGGCGTAAGCCGATCATCGAGGCCAGGTAGTCTTTCTGATCGCCGGTCGCATACAACAGCGCCTGCCGCGCCTTGGCGATTGTTGAACGGCGGAATCAGGTGATTCATCCGGTAGATCGCCTGCGTGCCGACGCGGTCGATCACCTTGACCGTGATGTTCGGGTCCTTGCGAATGAGCGGCAGCAGATCGGTCTGCGGAATCTCGATGATGTCGACTTCGCCCTTGATGAGGGCCTGCACCGAGGTGTTGGCATCGGGAATCACCAGCCACTCGACGCGATCGACCTTGGCGACCTTGGCGCCGGCGAAGCCGTCCGGCGGTTCGGCCCTCGGCTTGTAGTCGGGATTCTTCTTGTAGACGACCTTGCTGCCGGGAACCCATTCCTCGCGCACGAACGTGAAGGGGCCGGAGCCGATCGCCGTCGTCATCGCCGTGTTCGGGATCGAGCTGCGCGTCGGATTCGCGCGTGATGAACAGCGGATTTTCCGGACCGGCCAGCGTCTCCAGCACGAGGCCGAACGGCTTGTTGAGCCGAATCTCGAACGTGTCGGGACCGGTGGCCACGATTTCCTTCGTGAACTGCATCATCGTCACGCCGGCCGGGATGCGCTTGCTGAAGCGCAGGATCGACGCGACGACGTCCTTCGACGTCACCGGCTGGCCGTCGTGGAACTTGAGCCCGGGACGCAGCTTGAACGTCCAGGTGAGGCCGTCGGCGCTCTTCGTGTAGCTCTCGACCATCTGCGGCTTCGGCACGAGCTTGCTGTCCAGCGAGAACAGCGTGTCGTAGATCATGTAGCCGTGATTGCTCGTGATGTTGTTCGTCGTTTGAACGGTGTCGAGGATCTTGAGATCGGCCTGCGGCACGAGGCGCAGCACCGATTGCGCATGTGCGGTCGCGGCTGCCAGGATGGTCGCGAGCGCGGCGGCTGCCATCGCTGCGTTGATGCGACGCGGAGTGAGACCCATGATCCGATACTCCCCCAGTACGTGCCGTCGCCACGTTGGCGCGGCAAGCGTTGTGTGCTATTCGTAGCATAGGGTCAGGCCCACCGCAAGGTGCAACGTCCGTTTGCGTTGCAGCGAGGAGCACAACCGATGGCGCAAGCTCCGAACGAATTGGATGCGTGCGAAGCCCTGGCTGCGATTGCCGAGGGTCGTTTGACGGCCGAGGCGCTGACCCGCGCCTGCCTCGAACGCGTCGCACGCACGCGACTCCGGTTGTCCACGCGTTTGCCTTCCTGAACCCGGAGAGCGCGCTCGCCGAAGCTCGCGCGCGCGACCGCGCCGGATCGCGAGGATTGCTGCTCGGTCTCCCCTTCGGAGTGAAGGACATCATCGACACCCACGACATGCCGACGTCCTACGGCTCGCCCATTCATGCAGGCTCACCGCCCTTCCGCGGATGCAGCATGCGTCGCGCTGGCGCGCGAAGCGGGCGCCGTGATGCTGGGCAAGACGGTCACCACGGAATTCGCGTTGCGGCACCCCGGACCGACGACGAATCCGCACGATCCTGCGCACACGCCCGGGGGATCGTCGAGCGGATCCGCGGCGGCCGTCGCCGATTTCATGGTCCCGGTAGCGTTCGGCACGCAAACCGGCGGATCGATCATCCGGCCCGCTTCATATTGCGGCGTCGTCGGCTACAAGCCGACGTTCGGCACGGTGAACCCGACCGGCGTGAAGCCGCTCGCGGGCAGCTTCGACACGGTCGGACTCTTTGCCCGGAGCGTGGACGATTGCGCGCTCGTCGTCGGCGTGCTCGCCGGAGATGAACGCAGTGCCACGCCGCTGGCGGCCGTCGCGCCGGCGCGCGTGGGCCTTTGGCGCACGCCCGCCTGGCGCCGAGGCGGAAGCCGCGACGATCCGAGCCGTCGAGACAGCCGCGCAACAGCTCGCGCGCAACGGAGTCGTGGTGGAGGATTGCGAACTGCCGGCGGAGTTCGAGCTCTTTCTCGACGCGCAAAGCGACGTGTTGCGTTTCGAGGCGGCGCGCGTCTTCGCGTTCGAGCGGACCCGCCGCGCGGACGCGCTTTCGCCATCCAGCCGTGAAGAATTGCTGCGCGGCGCGGCGATCCCGCGGCGCCGGTATCTCGAAGCTCAGGCCCTGCTTGCCCGTTGTCGCGACTTGTTCGCCGATGCGATCGCGCGGTTCGACGTGCTGTTGACGGCGAGCGCACCGGGCGAAGCGCCCACGCTCGACAGCACCGGCGAGGCGATGTTCAACCGATGGACCTCGGGACTGCTCGTTCCGTGCGTCAATCTGCCGGGCTTTACCGGACCTACGAATTTGCCCGTCGGCGTTCAGCTGATCGGCGCATTCAACGACGATGCGCGGCTGCTGCGCGCTGCCAAATGGATCGCGGGTCGCATCGGCGACTGAACGATCAGATCGGCGCCTCCCAGAGGCGCTGATCCGCGAGCGCATCGGCGACGTCGCGAGAGATTGCGTCGAGCAATCGCTGACCTTTCTCAGGAGTTGCCGCCCACGCCTCGCCCAGGATGCCGATGGGCGAGCGCGTCTTCAAATGCTGCCAGCGGAAAACGCCGGGATTGACTCCCTTGATCGCCGACATGCCCGGCACGAGCGCGCCGCGCATCGATTCATCGAGCGGCGACACCGTTTCCGGAGCCAGCGCCTGCATGATCGACGTCTCGGCTTCGCAGGCGTGAAGCAATTGAGGCTGCTGCTCGAGGATGCTGCGAATGGAATCGGCGGCGATATACCAATAGGTGCCGCCCGCCAGCGGCAGCTCGAGCTCGATCGTCAACTCGGTGAGGATCGTCTCGAGCGCGGCGATGTTTCCGCCGTGGCCGTTCAGCACGAAGATGCGCTCGAATCCGTGGCGGGCGGCCGAGCGCACGACGCAGCCGATCACTGCCGCCATCGTCGCGTAGTCGAGCGTCAGCGTTCCGCCCAGCGACATGTGGTGCTCCGACATGCCGAATGGGATCGCCGGTGTCACCAGGGCTCGCTGGCGGCCCGCCATGAGCCGCGCGGCGCGCAACGAAATCTCGTAGGCCGCACGCCAGTCGACCTGCGTGGGCAGGTGCGGACCGTGCTGTTCGGTTGCGCCGAGCGGCACGATGACGACGGTCTTGTCCTTCACCGCGTCGCGCAGCGCCGGTGCGGTCAACCGGTCCCATCGCACTTCGGCATCAGCAGACATCGAATACGCTCCGTGGCCGTGGTCGCCGGGATATTACAGGACGGTCCGAGCAGGCTTGAACAGGTTCCGATGCCGGGTATATGATTGTTGCCTAGTCGTTCCGGGGATGGCCCGCAGACTCCCCGCTCAAGACGTTTCCCAACGTCCAAGTTCTGCTCCTGACTCGGCTCAGCCGATGGGAGTAACCCTTGGAAGGTTCCGCAACAAATCCCTCCCCTGATCGCCACGGCGATCTGCCTCGGCGCCGTTTTTCTACGCTCGTCTTTGCGGCTTGCGCTTTCATGAAAGGAATCGCTATGGCGGAAACGATCAACTTCGATGCAGACGCCGCCGGGGCGGCGCCCTCCGGGCTGGACAGCCGGTGTCACGGGCCGCGGCGACTCGCGCTGGACCGTCGAAGCCGACGTCAGCTGCGCCGTCGAAACCGAACGTGTTGAAGCAGAGCGGACGCGGCGACTTCCCTTGGTGCGTGAAGAACGACTCCCAGATCGTCGACGGCTACGTCGAGGTCAAGTTCAAGCCGATCTGCCGGCAAGGAGGACCAAGCCGGAGGTGTCGTCTGGCGCTGGAAGGACGGCGACAACTACTACGTCGCCCGCGCGAACGCGCTGGAGAACAACGTGTCGCTCTACTACACGCAGAACGGACGTCGGATCACCATCAAGTACGTCGACGCGCCGGTGGCAAGGAACGAGTGGCACACGCTGCGTGTGGCGTTCGCCGGCAAACGGATCCGGGTCGCGCTCGACGGCAAGGTCTACATCGAGCTCGACGACGAGCACATCGCGGGCCGGCGGTCGCGTCGGCGTGTGGACCAAGGCCGACAGCGTCACGTTGTTCGATGACTTCACTTACGGAACCGAGGACAGGAAATGATCGATGCGAAGATTCGTCCCATGCCGATCGATCCCGCCGCGCTGCGCGGGCTGTCGGAGAAGCTGATCCGGAGCCACCACGAGAACAACTACTCCGGAGCCGTGAAGCGACTCAATGCCATCCGCGCGCAACTGGCGACGCTTCCATTCGCGAGTACGCCCGGGATACACGCTCAACGGCCTCAAGCGTGAGGAATTGATCGCCACCAATTCGATGATCCTGCACGAGCTGTACTTCGACGGCTTGGGTGGCGACGGAAAGACGATGGAACCGGCCATGCAGCTTGCCTTCGCCGCGAACTTCGGCGGCTTCGATCGCTGGCGCGAGGAGTTCGTTGCGATGGGCAAGGCGCTCGCCGGCGGCAGCGGCTGGGTGCTGCTCACCTTCAATCCGCGCGAGGGAACGCTGGTCACCCAATGGGCGCGCCGACCACACGCACACGCTCGCAGGCGGCGTGCCGCTCCTGGCGCTCGACATGTACGAGCATTCGTATCACATGGACTTCGGCGCGGCGGCAGGTGCCTACGTCGACGCGTTCATGGACAACGTCGACTTCGCGAAGGTCTATGCGCGGTACCAGGCGGCCGTTCATGATGCGAGCGAGCCCTACGGCGCCGCCCAGGACGACATGGCCGGTGCACGCGTGCTCGACGTACGGCGCGCCGCGGTTTACGAGAAGTCGCCGACCATGATTCCCGGCGCCGCAGTGGCGCGATCCGTCGCGTGTCGGGGAGTGGTCAGCCGAGCTGCCGACCGATCGCGAGGTCATCGTGTATTGCGTTTACGGTCACGAGGTGGGCCGGGCGACAGCACTGCGCCTTCGTGCGGCGGGCATCGCCGCGCATTTCCTGCGCGGCGGTATCGACGGTTGGCGCTAATGGGGATGCGTGTGATGCGCGTCCGGTACGTGCGGGTGCGCGTGATGCCGCGGGTCATGACGGTGGACATGACTGTGTGACCCTTCGGGCATAGGATCGTGCGCGTGATCGTGGTGGCTGTCGTCGTGGACATGCGCGTGCTCATGCTCCATCGCTTCGTGCGCATGCTCGTGGCGGTGCGTTTCCGTAAGATGCAGCACGATGCCGGCCAGCATGAGCGCCCCGCCCAGGGCCAACAGCCAGCTCACCGCCTGGCCCCCCATCGCGACGGCCAGTGCGGCGCCGATGAACGGCGCGAAAGCGAATACGGAGCCCGTGCGCGCTGCGCCAAAGGCGCGTTGCGCCAGCAGGTAGAAACGAAGGCTCAGCCCGTAGCCGGTCACGCCAATGGCCGACAGCGCGACTGCAGCGACGAGTGGCGGGAATGGCTCTGCGAACGCGACCGCAAGCAAGATCGTCACGGCCGCGCCCAGCAGCGCTTTCGCCAGGACGACCTGCCCCGGGTCGCGCTCCGCGAGCGCGCGCGACAGCGTATTGTCGAGACCCCATGCCGCCGTTGCGACGAGCACAGCCAGCAGGCCGAGCATCCCCGCCCCACCACCGCGCGATTGGTCGAGTATCAAGGCGACACCACCGAAAACCAGCATGCGACATTGCCAACCACACCCGTCGGCCGATCGTCTCGCGGTAGAAGAACCAAGCGAGTACCGCGGTAAACAACGCCTCGAGCGCCAGCATGAGCGACGCGCTGGTGCCGCTCGTTCGCTGCAAGCCCCAGGCAAGCGCGACCGGCCCCACCACCGCGCCCGCAGCCGCCATCGCGAGCAGACGCGGGATGTCGACCCGTGACAATTGTGCCTCGCGTTCGACGCGACGGCGCAATAGGAGACCGGCCAACGCTGCTCCAGCGTACAGCAGCGCAGCCGTCGTGAGCGGGCCGACGCCTGAGCCGAAGCGTTGAACGAGGGGAGTGCTGGCTCCAAATAAACCAGCCGCGGTCAACGCGAGCAGTGCCCCACTCAACGCCGGCCAATGCGAAAGTCTTGCGCTATTCATGCATGGCCAGATACGGCCATCGACGCGTCACTTCGCGCGCGGCCAGACCACGCCCTGTTCGCCCGCGACGACCGTGCCGACACCCTTGTAGACGAACTTCTGCAGGCGCTTGCCTTCGTAGGTTTCGGTCGTGTAGATGTTGCCCTTCGAATCGGTGGCGATGCTGTGCACGCCGAAGAACTGGCCGGGCTGCCGTCCGCCGTCGCCGAAATTCGTGAGCTCCTCGAGCGTTTCGCGCAGCACGATGCGCACCTTTTCATTGGTGCCGTCGGCCAGGTAGATGAACCGCTGCTGCGGATCCTTCGAGAATGCGATGTCCCACGTCGAGCCCGATCCGAGCGTGTCCTTCGCGTAGAACGCCTCCTTCACGAACGTGCCATCCGGCCGAAACACCTGTAGCCGGTCGCCCTGGCGGTCGCAAACGTAGACGAGCCCATCGTTCGTCCGCTCGACGCAATGCACCGGATTGCGGAATTGCTTCGCCGGAGGCGCTTTCGGGTCGTACTTCCCGGGGTCGGCATCGTCCGGCTTGTTGCCGTACGCGCCCCAGTAGCGCTTCATCTTGCCGGTGTCGGCGTCGAGCACGGCGACGCGCTTGTTCAGGTAGCCGTCGGCGACATACGCCTCGTTGGTCTTCGGATCGACCCAGATCTTGGCCGACGCGCCCGAAGTTCTCGAGATTGTTGCTGCCGGCATTCTTGCCGGAGTTGCCGACCTGCATCAGGAACTTGCCCTCCTTGGTGAACTTGAGGAGCTGGGCGTCCTTGGCGCCGTTGCCGCCGATCCACACGTTCCCTTTGTAATCGACGTGGATGCCGTGGTTGGATTCGGGCCACTCGTATCCCTCTCCCGGACCACCCCAGGCCCTGACCAGGTTCCCGGCCCGATCGAAGACGAGCACGGGTGGAGCGCCGCGGCAGCATTCACCGACTTTCAGCGTCAAGGCCTTCTCGTTGTCGTTGAGCGTCGCGGAGCTGCGATGGATGATCCAGACGTTGTCCTCGTCGTCCACCCATACGCCGATGGTCGAACCGAGAAGCCAATGGTTCGGCAGGGGCTTCGGCCAGAGCGGATCGACTTCGAACATCGGCGCCTGGACGGTGCGGCCCTGTGCATCGACCGATCGCTGCAGCACCGCCTGTCCGACGCCAAGCGCGACGATGAGCGCGAGCGCGGATGCGCCGGCATACACAGTAGCGCCTTGGCTGCATGTTCTTCATGTTCCCCTCCCTGCGCGAGCGACGCGGCCGTTGCGGTCAGCGTTGTTGGCGTCGCTGTTCTTGCGAGGCATTCTACGCTCGCCCGATTCTCCTTGTCAGTGACCGGCCGCCCGCACTAATCTAGCCGGAGGGGAGAGCGCGCCGGTAGTGAAGTCTCCAGGACTCCGATTCATGCTGGCCGGGTGGCTTTCTGCCGTCGCCCGGTGGATGGCCGCCTTCGCCCCCGCAGCGCTGATCGCGATGCTGGCGTGCGACTCGCTCGCGCACGAGATGCCCAACGATGTGAAGGTTCAGGCTTTCGTCAGGCCGGCGGGAGCGCGGCTGCAACTGCTCGTGCGTGTTCCACTCGCCGCCATGAACGAAGTGGATTTTCCGAAGCGCGGTCCCGGGCTATCTCGATCTCGCGAATGCCGCAAGCCGCGCTGCGCCACGCGGCGACCCTCTGGATCGCCGACAACATCGAGATCTTCGAAGGCGAGACCCTGCTCGCGTACCCGCGCGTCGTCGAAGTCCAGGTCTCGCTTCCCTCCGACCGATCCTTCGGCTCGTACGATTCCGCCCTTGCCCATGTCATGGGCCCGCGTCTGCCGAGCGACATGGAGCTGTACTGGAACCAGCAATTCCTGGATGTGCTTCTCGAATACGCGATCGCCTCGGATCGATCGGCGTTCTCGATCCACCCGAGATTCTCCCGGTTGGGATTGCGAGTTCTCACGACGCTACAGTTCCTGCCGCCCGCCGGTGATTCGCGCGCATTCGAATTGCACGGCGATCCGGGCCTCGTGCGGCTCGACCCGACCTGGCATCAAGCGGCGCTTCGATTCGTCGAGCTCGGCTTCCTCCACATCCTCGACGGCGCCGACCACCTGCTATTCCTCCTCTGCCTGGTCATACCGTTCCGGCGCTTGGGCCCGCTGATACTGCTCGTCACGTCGTTCACCGTCGCGCATTCGATCACGCTGATAGCCTCCGCGTTCGGCTTTGCGCCGAACGCGCTCTGGTTCCCGCCGCTGGTCGAAACGCTCATCGCGATCTCGATCCTCTACATGGCGCTCGAGAACATCGTGGGCAGCAACCTCGAGCGCCGATGGATGATCACGTTCGCGTTCGGCCTCATCCACGGCTTCGCGTTTTCGTTCGTGCTGCGGGAGACGCTGCAATTCGCCGGCTCGCATCTGCTTACGGCGCTGCTGGGCTTCAACGTCGGCATCGAGCTCGGCCAGCTGCTCGTCATCGTCGTGCTCGTGCCGATGCTCGGCGTGCTCTTCAGGCTCGTTCCGGAGAGGATCGGGACGATCATTCTGTCGGCGCTCGTCGCTCACACCGCATGGCACTGGATGATCGAGCGAGGCGAGCAGCTGCGTCAGTTTCCGTGGCCGGCGCTCGACGCCGCCTCTCTGGCGAGCGCGATGCGCTGGCTGATGGCGATCCTGAGTCTGGGATGCGTGCTGGCGCTGGTCAATCGGGCGATGCGGCGCGCGCGATGGCTGGCCTCGGATGACAAACGGCCCGGCGAAGCTGGCGGCGACTGAGTCAAGTGCGGGGGCGTCGCTGGGGTTGCCGCGTTGGATTTACCATCCGCAACGGCTGTGCGCATGGTTCACCGAGCCGTCGGAGCCGGAGCGTCCAGCGCCGGTTCCTCCACCGCGTGCGCAACCGGACGTCCGTGCGCTTCTTTGCGCCGGCGAAATTTGACCACGGCAGACTTGGCTGCTTGCGTCGCCGTGTACAGCTGCATCTGTTCGAACTCGCCGTCCTGCACGGGCGTCATCGCGACGTCGGCGTGAGAGCTCGTTCCGCCCTGCACGCGACGCAGGATGCGCCGGTGCTGCCAGTACATGAGCGCGAAGCGGACGTGCTTGGACAGCATTTCCCAGGCGTAACGAGGATAGAACGCGAGGCGGCTTTCGAGAGGCATGCCCGGTCGGCGGTCGCGGCGATACTTGCGCCGGAACACCCCGCCCTCCAGCGGATGCACGTTCTCGATGCGCGGGACCGCGTGGAACATGAGCAGCTTCATCATCATGTTGCGCGGATCGTAGCCCCACGCCTTCGCGCGGCGCATCACCGTTTCGACGTGCTCCGGCGGAGTAGTAGAGGTCCCACGCCTTGCGGTAGATCGCCGAGCAGCTCGTCGTCCGACATCGTGGGATGGCGCGGTGGTGACGTGCACGACGTCGTACTTGTTCATGTCGCGCTCCATCTCGACCCCCGCGAGATGCAGCTTCTTGTGATCGGCGGAGCCGGGCAGCGGCGTGAGGATGAAGAACTCGAGCAGGTCGATCGGCAGCTCGCGCTGGATGATGCCGGATGTCGCGCTCGATCGACGCCGGCGTGTCGCCCGGGAAACCGAGGATGTAGCCGGCGTACGTCAGCGTACCGACGCGATGCCACGCCTGCAGCATCGCGCGGTACTCGGTGATCTGGTTCTGGCCTTTCCGCGCCTCCTTCAGCGAGTCCGGGTTGATGTTCTCCAGGCCGATGAACACGCGATTGACGCCGGCCCGGCCCGCCTTCTCGATGAAGCCGCGAATCTTGTGCGCCATCGTGTCGACCTGGGCGACGATGTGGATGCGCAGGCCTTCCTCCTCGCGCATCTTGATCAGGCGATCGAAGATCGCCTCCCAGTTCTGATTGCGCGCGAGGTTGTCGTCGGTGATGAAGAAGTTGTGCACGCCCTGGGCCAGATTGGCGCGCACGAGTCGCTCGACGTCGTCGGCGCTGCGCGCGCGCGACTTGCGGCCCTGCACGTTGATGATCGTGCAGAAGCTGCACAGGAACGGGCAGCCGCGGCCGGCGTCGAAGCTCGTGCGCATGCCGCGACGTACGGCGAACGACGTCGAGCGGCAGGAACGGCATCGCCGCGCCCTCGAGCCCCGGCAGGTCGTTCATGAAGTTGTAGAGCGGTCGCAGCTCGTCGCGGTAGGCCGCGCGCAGCAGCTCGTCCAGCCGGCCCTCGGCCTCGCCGGCGAACAGCGTGATGCCGAGATCCATCGCCTCCTGCAGCTCGGCGGGGAGGTCCGGCAGCATCGCGATGCAGCCGCTGACGTGGAAGCCGCCGATGCACACCGGGATGCCGGCCGCGCGCAGCGGCCGCGCGATGTCGACGGCCCGCGGAAACTGATTGGTCTGCACGCCGACCAGCCCGACCAGTCCGCGGCCGCCCGCTCTCGCGAATCTGCTCGATGATGTCGCTCGGGCCGGATGCGGGTGTTGGTCTCGTCCCAGACGGTGATCCGGATCTCGACGTCGTCGCCCAGCACGCTGCGCTCGGCGCAGTCGAGCGCCAGGCCGTACAGCGCCGCGAGCGTGTTCGCGGGGATCGACGAGCGGGCCCACTGGATGACGTAGCCGTCGTCGTCGTAGTGCGACGGCTTGATCAGGAAGAGATGGAAGGGTTGTCCCTCCATCGCTGGTGGCGCGGTAATGGCAGGTCTCACCGATTCGAGATCCGGCAGCAACGCCCGCCGGTGACAGAGTCTACTGGAATCCGCCGATTCCGTCGCCCGCGATACCGCGAGCCCTTTGCTGCCAGTGCGCGCCGCCACTTCTGCAACGAAGCAAAACACGGTGGCGAACCTGCGCATTGCCGCCCGATCGGCTGAGGGATAAGCTACGTTTCCAATTGATGACTGCGCGACTCGAGGTTGCCTCGCAACCGCGCGTGGTCTGCGACGACAACCATGCCGATACTCGTTCCCGGAAGCAGCGCCGATACGCGGCTCGTGCAGCAGAAGCTGAACAGCTTCCCGGGCTCGGCTCTCCCGAAGCTCGCCGAGGATGGCATCTTCGGGCCCAAGACCCGGGCCCGAACCATTGAGTTCCAGAAGCAACGCGGCCTGGTGCCCGACGGCATCGTCGGTTCCAGGACGCGCGCGGCTCTCGGGATGTCCACGGCGGTTCCGGTGGGACCGACAGCTCCGGGACCCGCGGGCGGCACGCAGGCCGTCAGCGCTGTGGTATCGGCCTTCACGGCGGCGCTCGATACGTGGAAAGGGACCGCAGTGTTCGCCGGCATCGTGGTGAATGCCGTCACCGCCACGGGGGCGCCGGGCTGTCTCGTTGGTCCCCCGCTTGGCCCCTTGATGACCGCGCGGTTTTCCACGCTCAGCGGCGACGATCGCGCGATCGCCACTGCCGCGGCCCAAGGGATCAGCACGAACTTTGCGGCCTGGCAGAATGGTGTGATCGTGCCTGGATTGCCATGGTATCCAACGTTCGCGGCGTTCCCAGGGCCCGTCGCTCCGCCGACGCCTAACATACCGGTGCCGTTGGCTGCGCTCGTTTCCTCGGGCCTGGCCGGGATGTCGGACCCGACCACACTGCAGGCGGCAATGACCGCGGCTGCCAGTGCGTCGCTTCGCGATCGAGCCAAAGCGGCGTTCGCGTCGATCGCCCCCCTGGTGATCGGTAAGTTTCAGATCATGCTCGTGGCGTCGATGGTGAAGGGTGTTCTCGGCTCTGGTCCCGTGCCCACCTTCGCGCCGCCCTACGTGCCGGTCGGCCCGGTCGTAGGCGGGACGGCATTCTCGCCGCCGGGAGCGCTGTTGTAAGGATCGCGGCGAGGTCGTCGTGCAACTGGCCACTCGCGGCCGCGGCCGTATCGCTCAATTCGATTCCCTCTCGCAATCCGTGTGACGCCTGCGCCAGAACGATGCGCCGGGCCATCGCTGCTCGATCCGATAGTATTCCTGGCGACGACGCCGATAGCTCGCGTACGCGTCAACCGCTTCGTGCTCGTGCTGGCGAAGCGCGCCGCGGTCGCCAGACAACGCGGATGCGATGGTCCTCGCGCACCGACGAGCACCGTCGATGGCTTTGGCGATTCCCTGCGACGCGAGTGGGTCGAAGGCATAAGCCGCATCACCCACCGCGAGCCAGCCTTCACCTGCCGCACGCGAGAGGCGTTGCGACCGGGCCCACGTCACTTGCAGTGCGCCCTCGGCCGATGCCGCGTCGCCAAGCCGCTCCCGAATCAGCGAAGTCTTGTCTGCTTCAGATTGCCACCACGTGCGAAGCGCCGCCGGGCCGCTTCGGGGCAGGAGGTCCGCGTCCGTCATGAATGCGGACACTGCGCGATTTCCGGCCAGATACGCGAAATACCACCAGCCGCTCTCCCCCGTCTCGATGAGGATCCGGCCCATGTCCGACCGCGATGCAACACGCTGGAACTGCACGACCGCGACTTGGCGATCGTCATAGGCGATGCACGCGTCTCGGCTTCTTGCGAAGCTGGCGCGGCGACCGGACGCATCGACAATCAGCCGCGCACGAACCTCGATCGACCGCGGCCTGCTTAGCGTCGCACGCCAACAACCGCGACGCCGCTCCACGGATTCGATTCGCGCCGAGCGAATGATCTCGACCCCTTCCTCGCTGCACGCTCTTGCGAGCGTACGATCGAAGGATGGGCGGGACAGATTCACGCCGAAACCAACTGGATGGAACAAATAGTCGGTGTGGGCGATGGTGTCGCTTCCCCATCGCGCGTCCACGCCCGAGCTGCGTTGATGCACCGGCGTCGGAAACGACCCGGAACCGGTCAGATCCCGAAGCGCTTGTATCGCATTGGGTGGAAGATGCTCTCCGATTCGCGGTGATCGATAGTCGCCGGACTCGATGATGCGCGGCGA
Organism: uncultured beta proteobacterium; assembly: GCA_963707815.1. Lineage (GTDB taxonomy): Bacteria > Pseudomonadota > Gammaproteobacteria > Burkholderiales > Casimicrobiaceae > VBCG01. The sequence goes on along the minus strand of CAVPRK010000006.1, from coordinate 5,833 downwards.
AATTCCGAGGCGCGACAACGCAATGCCCAGACAAAGTCCGGCTGGGCCGCCTCCGACGATGAGTACGGAGTCGTCCATCGGAGGTTTTCAGTCGTCGAAAGGTCGCCGATCAGTCTCGACGAACTCGCCCGACGCCGCATCCCGTGTGACGAGTCCGAGCCCTGGCCAGAAGTCGACCATGTTCAGATGCGCGTTGCGTGCAACGCCGGTGATACCGCGGTCCCAGCGCTCAGGCTGTGCCGCTGCCGTCTTCACGAGGACCGGACGCTGCGACGGCCACCAGAAGTCGCTGCAATCGGCAAAGTCGGCCTGCCACGGAAGCGCCATCTTCTCTGTGAGATAGCCGCTTGGGTGCCGCGGGTCCACCCGGAATTCCTTGCGCAACCGGGTTTCCGGATGATAGGTCTCGCGACGAGCCATGTCGTACGTAGCTTCGATGCCTGGGTAGAACGACCCACCGACGCAGCATTCCAGCGCCGCCTCGCAGAGTGCTCGTGGTTGCATTCCAATCGCTATCTTGTTGAACGGCACGGGAGCAGGTTCCGCGCCCGGCCAGTCGTCATCAAAGTTATCGAGCACCCAGTTCTTCATGTGGGCGTGTTGATAGCGAGTGAGCGAAAGGTGCGCCCACGTCGGTCCGCCCGCGTCCGGGTTTGCGCCGCTGTTGAGCTTGGGCATGTTCGGGGCAATCACTTCCGGGTTACCGGCATCGGTCCCGAGCGTGGTAAGGCGACTGACGAACGCGCTTCGGATTGCAGGATTCATGAGCTGCGCGAGGCGGGCAGCATCGGACAGCGCGGTTGGGCCGGCGCCGCCGTGCGCTGTCCGATGCACCCAGCGCAGGGCATCGGCTCGCTTGAGAATGGGATAGATGTCGCGCGTAAAGGACGTCGACTTCGGCGCGCTGAAGGTCCCGTCGTCGTTGCTTCGAGCCATGCTGACCGCCTGGTCGTACCAGGTGACGATGCCATAGATACCGGGAGCGTAGCGGGGCACCGTCACCACCACCCACGCGGGTACGACATCGAGAGCCTTGCCGTCGATGGTGAGGCTCGCTCGCACCGGGCCGTCCGAGACGCTGTCGTACCACCCGTCGTTATCGGCGAACGAATCGGCGCTCGTGTTGAGCGGCGATCCCGACTTGCCCGGTCCGCCGATGACCCAAAGACGTCCGCTCGCATCGGTGGCCACCGACGCCAGCTCGATGTTGCTCTCGCCGCGACTCGGCGCTCCCGCCTTCGCAAACTCGATCGCACCCGTCAAACGCTTCCTTGCCGCATTTTTTCCGGTGCACTGCGCACTAGCGGAGATGACGAGCTTCTTGCGATCGAAGCCAGGATTACGCAGCCTCGGATTGGCGCTCCGGGCCAGGGTCTCGATAATCCGTGGCGCGGCGGCCTTTCGATTTGCGAGGTCGACGCTCCATTGAACCTTCGTAGTCGCGTCCGGAACGATCTCCGCTGTGACCTTCTCGTTTTCGTTGGCGTCGATCTCCACCTTGTAGATGCGAAAGCGGACCGCTTGCGGCTTCAGCCCACCGTCAGAGCCGCGAAATGGCCCTTCGGTCGGGAGTCCGGGAGCCTCCGGCCCTTCGACGAAACCATCCTTGCTATTGCCGACGCGGGCGATACCGATCGAAGGATAGATTCTGTATTCGACGCGCGCCCCCAGGCGAACATTTGCGGACACTCGGGAGGTTGCAACAGGCTTTCGTTCCGCCGCGCGCTTGGCGGTTTTCCTGGCTGACGGGCGCTTTGCGGTCGTCCTTGTGGTCTTGATTGCCCCAGAAGTCTTAGCAGTGCGACGATTGGTTGCCATGTTGGTCACCCTCCCGGTTGACTTCGACGAATTGCACCTGGACAGCGGTCCAAACGAGCTGTTCGGACTCGAGTCAGGGTTGTGGCACCTCGATGTGAAACGCAGGGTCGTGATGCCCCGGAGAAAAGAATCTGGAAATTACCCCTGCTGACTTCGCCTCCCGAGTCGCGTCGAGGAACGCGTCGGGGTCGACGATTGACGACGGCGCGATGTCGAGGACCTTCAACTTCGCGGGATCGGCACAATGCAAGCTGACCATCGCCCGGGCTTGCGAAGCCAGGGTTCGAGTCGTGCTCGTTACCGTGCAGGCAATCGGAAGCCATCAGCAACGAAAGCACTACGTCGAGAGTGTGGCCACTGACAACCGAGACGTCCGCCGATGACGCAAAGTTGACCTGACGCTCAGGCATGAATCAACACTCCAAGCGCAATCGTTCGCGACGCACGCGATGCCGCTGACACCTTCTGCACCACGTTCAAATGATCCGTTAGCGGCAACGGAGCCGTCAACATAATATTCCCGGGTACTACTTCGACGTCACAGGTTTGGGTGGCTGATTTCCGCGCCTCCTATGACGCGCGTAGAGTCGTCACATGGACCGCATGCCTTCAACTCCCCGCACTGCCCTGCTCGCCGGCGCCACCGGCCTCGTCGGACGCTCGCTGCTGCCCATGCTGCTCGCCTGCAAGCAATACCGCAGCGTGCATGTCCTGCTGCGCCGATCCGCGCCGGACATCAGGGCCAGTGCGAAGCTCGAGGTTCACCAAGTCGACTTCGCACGTCTGCCTGAAGCCTTTCCGAACGTGGATGATGTTTTCATCGCACTCGGCACTACGATCAAGGTAGCGGGCTCGGAAGCAGCCTTTCGCCAAGTAGACTTTGACTTCGTGGTGAATACCGCGCGAGCTGCCAGAGCCGGAGGTGCGACGCGGTTGGCCGTCGTGTCCGCATTGGGCGCCGATGCAAGGTCGCGCGTCTTCTACAACCGCGTCAAGGGCGAGATGCAGGCCGCCATCGCGCAGATCGGCTATGAGTCGGTTGTGATCGCGCAGCCATCATTGCTGCTTGGCGACCGAGCCGCCTTGGGACAACCGGCGCGCAGCGGAGAAGCGTGGGCGGCACGGCTGTTAGGTCCTCTCCGTTGGATGGTGCCCAAGGGGGTGAGGCCGATTCCGGCCCGCGCCGTTGCGTCCGCGCTGCTGGCGGCCATGCTCGACGCGGAGCCCGGGGTTCGCATCCTGAAGTCGGGAGCAATGCAAGAACGCGACCAACACACGAACACGTGATGCCCGCGATCGCTGGAGGCAAGCCATGACGTCACCTGCGCGAGCTCGCGGCGCGGCCCGGCGAAAAGTGAATTCCCGAGTGAGGCGAGCGCGTGCGTGAACGGCCGCTATGGAGAAGCTGGCGCTACGATGGTTATGCGCGGAGACCTCGAAATGAGACTCGGAATCCATTCCGTTGCTTGAGGTCGCGCAGCAGTTGATGGCGAGCCGGGACGGCGTGGTTGATGACCTGGAAAGCGGCATGTACCGGATATGCTCCGGTGCAAATGAAAGCGCCACATCCAAGGCATGAATGTGGCGCTATCCAGTTTTGGTTGCGGGGCCTGCAACCTGACACGGATCAAGCAGGTGGACCCCGACGGGGATTGGGCGCTATTCCCATCTTGAGTTTCGATAGTTTGGCGAAGGTGGGGTAATCGCCGCATCAACTGCAGTCGCCGATGGTGGTCGAACTTCAACCACTGTGGATTGGGTCACCTTTGGTTTTTTCCCATTGTGGAAATAACGCCCTTCGACCTTTATATAGTCGTTGCGGATTTGGGTGTTGCTGCCGCCAGGACCCGTGACGGTGAGACGTACCGTGTATGTGCCAGGTACCGAATACACCTTGGTGGGATTGGCTGCCGTGCTGGTTGTACCGTCGCCGAAGTTCCAAGCGTAGCTGGTGATGTTGCCGGTCGACGTATTGGTGAAAGGGACCGTAAGGCGCGCCGTGCCCCACGTGGTAGTTGCGGTGAACTGCGCCACCGGCGCCCCTGCTGTGGTAACCGTGATGTAGTTGGTACGGGTCTGGGTATTGCTGCCACCCGGTCCGGTAACGGTGAGGCTCACCGTGTAGGTGCCTGCGGCCGAATACACCTTGACAGGGTTGGCTGCGGTACTGGTGGTGCCATCGCCAAAGGCCCAGGCGTAGCTCGTGATGCTGCCGGTCGACGTATTGGTGAAGTTGACCGTCAGTGGGGCTAAGCCGGAGGTAGGTGTGGCGGTGAACTGCGCCACCGGCGCCCCTGCTGTAGTGACCGTGATGTAATTGGTACGGGTCTGGGTATTGCTGCCCCCCGGTCCGGTAACGGTGAGGCTCACCGTGTAGGTGCCTGCGGCCGAATACACCTTGACAGGGTTGGCTGCGGTACTGGTGGTGCCATCGCCAAAGGCCCAGGCGTAGCTTGTGATGTTGCCGGTCGAGGTATTGGTGAAGCTGGCCGTAAGTGGGCCCAAGCCGGAGGTAGGTGTGCCAGTGAACTGCGCCACCGGCGCTGGCGGCGTGACCGTGACATAGTTGGTGCGAGTCTGCGTGTTGTTGCCCCCGGGTCCCGTGACCGTCAGGCTCACCGTGTAGGTGCCTGCCGCCGAATACACCTTGACGGGGTTGGCCGCCGTGCTGGTAGTGCCATCGCCGAAGGTCCAGGCGTAGCTCGTGATGCTGCCGGTCGAGGTATTGGTGAAGCTGACCGTCAGTGGCCCTAAGCCGGAGGTAGGTGTGCCGGTGAACTGCGCCACCGGTGGCGGCAATGCCGTGACGGTAATGTAGTTGGTGCGGGTCTGGGTATTGCTACCTCCCGGTCCCGTGACCGTCAGGTTCACCGTGTAGGTGCCCGCTGCTGAATACACCTTGCTCGGGTTTGCGGCGGTGCTCGTCGTGCCATCGCCGAAGGTCCAGGCGTAACTCGTGATCGTTCCCGTGGACGCATTCAGGAAATTGAGCGCCAATGGGGCGACGCCCAAAGTGGTGCTCGCCGTGAACTGTGCTACCGGCGCACTGTATGGAACAGTGCCCGCAGCGTCGTTCGAAGGGCCGCTTTCGACAAGCGCTCCGTCGTACGCGGTGACCACGAAGTGGTAGGTACTGCCTTCGACAAGGGTCGTAAGGGTGTGGGTTGTCGTATTGCCGACGTTGATCTTTGTTGGGTAATTGCCGGCAGCAGGACCGTAGTAGACCATGTACCCCGATGCATTCGTGACCGGATCCCACGCCAAACCCACTCCAGCGGCAAGGGCGCGCGCTGCGACCAGGAGCAACAGCAGGAAGAGCGCGGCCGACCGGGCCAGTGCCGTTAGACCGTTGAACGCGGGCTTGCGAACGACTGGCATACATTGCCTCCTATCATCGACAGCCAAGAGGCACTGAGTCCATTCTTGGCAACCAGGCTGCCCTATCCGCTTTGGATTTAGGCCCTCGGCTTTGCGTCCCACCCTTTCGAGTGGTTTGCCTTTTCAAAAACGAAGAACCGCACACCACGGTCAAGAGCAAATCTTTTGATCGGACACCGACCCAATTGCTCTCGAGCTTCTACTGAACGTGCGGAAAAAATGCTTCAACAACCCCACACCCGCCAGCTACTTTGCGAAACGGGCAAACTGCTTAGATGCTGCGTCGCATTTGCTGCGAAATGCTTTCCGGCGACCATCGAGGCAGGCAATTCCGCCGTTGATGTTCATGACATTAGCATGAGACGCCGAGAATGCCAATATCATAATTCTTATTCTGTAGGCGACTACTTCGCAGCGCGCCAGGCTCGATTGGCTTTTCTCCCGGCAGAAAACAGAGTTCGGACCCAGCGACGTCCTAGTTGTGCTGTACGAAAGTCGCGATTTCTCCGTTAGCTCGATCAATTGCAGCGAACAAGTCGTATGCGCGGGGTCGTCCCGACCCTTTATCCCCCACACACGTCGTTTCCGGAACCTAGCCATCAGCATAGCCCCGTGCGAACATGTTCAAAGCCAGTCC
>CAVPRK010000005.1:0-115889 GCA_963707815.1 uncultured beta proteobacterium | reverse complement strand
CCCGGGGGAGCGCGAGCCGGCGCGCTCCACCGCCTGGAATTCTGCGATCAAACGCAGTGCTCCCTCCAGCGTTCCTGCCCTTCCAGCACCTGACCCTCCGCAGACCGCGTCAGCGTCAGTCCCCGATCTCCACCATGCCCACTTGATCGACAAGACTGTTGGCCGTCACGACTGTCCGTCGCGCGTGACATCCATGTTCCGCACGATGTCGCCGCCGCCCGGAATCGGCCAACTCTGGAATTTTTCCGTTGCCGGATCGAAGCGTACGATCGTGTTCGGCTTGGCGTTGGCTTCGTTGTAGTAGATCGCACCCTTCGTGAAGGCGATGCCGTATGGTTGCGACTGCGGCCCGCTCGGCGACTGCCATTCCTTGACCTGGCCGGTCGACAGGTCGAGCCGGCCCAGGAAGCCGCGGGAATAATCGGCGTAGTAGACGATGTCGTCGCTGGCGAGCGCCAGCCGCCGCGGACGCGAGGCCGGATTCGGCAGCGGGTATTCCTTAACTGCCAGCGTGCTCGGGTCGATGGTCGCGATCTTATTGGTGCCGAACAACACGACGACTGGAACGCCCTTGGAGTTGACGTGAAGCCCGTAGGGTCGCGAGTTCGGCGTGAGCGTTTTGATGATCTTGATCTCGCCAGTCTTAGGATCGAGTCGGCCCATGACATTGGCATTCTGGGCAGTGAACCACAGGATGCCGCCCTGATCGAAGTTGAGCGTGTGCGGATCCTTTACTGCGGGATCAGGCATTTTGTATTCGGTCACGTTGCCGGTCTTTGGGTCGAGCTTGCCGATCAGGCCGGCGCTGTTGCCGGTGAACCAGATATTGCCGTCCCGATCCTCGGCGAGGCCGTGCGGGCCTATGCGTGGCGTCTTGAGCTCATATTCCTTGAACTGCGCACTTTTCGGATCGAGCCGTCCGAGCTTGTTGGACAATTGTCCCGTGTACCAGATCGAGCCGTCCTTGGCCGCGATCGGATCGTGCGGCCGCGATCCGGGCGTGGGCACCTGCCACACTCTGAGCCGGACCTGCTGGCGGACCATCGATCAGGACGGCAGTCGGCCTCGGCTTTTCCGGAAAGCTTGTGATCAGGTATTCGGTGAGCGTCTCCCACTGATCCTTGGGTACCGGCACATCCGCATTCTGCATCATGCGCACGACCGTGCGCCAACCTTCGGGCGTGTAGCCCGCGCGAGCGCGATTGATGTCGTGACAGCCGCCGCAGGTGTCAGCGAAGCGCTGCTTCATCGGGCCTTCCGGCCATTCTTTTGCGGTGTATTGCGCGAAAGCCGGCGTGGCGATGAATGCGGCCGCGAGCACGAGACCCGCGTAGCCGGCGAGCCATTTGGCTGACATCGCTTCCCCCAAAGACAGCTGATTGTTTTTTTCTTTGAGGGTAGCTGCGGGCGGTCAGGAGTCAATTGCCGCACGATCTGACGCCGTAGGGCCGATTAGCGAAGCGTAATCCGCCAAATTCGATGTACTTCAGATGGAGAAGCGAACCTTGATCGATAAAGCAAAACGGCGCCCGAAGGCGCCGTTTTCGATTTTGCGTTTGTGCGACGGTCAGTGCGCGGTCAGGCCGGAGCCCTCTTCGTCGGCGGCCGCATCCGGACTGGCGGCGACCTTGGCCGCCTCTTCGTCCCAGACGATCGGCTCGGGCTTACGCGTGAGCGCGCGCGCGAGCACCTCGTCCATGCGGCTCACCGGCACGATCTCGAGGTTCTTCTTGATCGCGTCGGAAATCTCGGTGAGATCCTTCGCGTTCTCCTCCGGGATCAGCACGGTCTTCATGCCGCCGCGTGCGGCGGCCAAGAGCTTCTCCTTCAGACCGCCTATCGGCAGCACGCGACCGCGCAAGGTGATCTCGCCGGTCATCGCGACGTCGCGGCGAACCGGGAATGCCGGTCATTACCGAGACGATCGAGGTGACCATCGCGACGCCCGCCGACGGCCCATCCTTCGGCGTCGCGCCTTCCGGCACGTGCACGTGGATGTCGCGCTTGTCGAACAGAGGCGGCTCGATGCCGAACGCGGCCGCGCGCGAGCGCACGTAGGACGCCGCCGCCGAGATCAACTCCTTCATCACGTCGCGCAAGTTGCCGGTGACGGTCATCTTGCCCTTGCCGGACATCGACGTGCCTTCGATGGTGAGCAGTTCGCCCCCCACGTCGGTCCACGCCAAGCCGGTCACGACGCCGACCAAATCGTCCGCCTCGATCTCGCCATAGCGATATTTCGGCACGCCGAGGTAATCTTCGAGCGTCGCGCCAGTGACCGCGATCGACTTCTTCTTCGAGGTCATCAACTCCTTCACCGCCTTGCGGCTCAGGGTCGACAGCTCGCGCTCGAGGTTACGCACGCCCGCCTCGCGAGTGAAGCGCCGGATGAGCGTGAGCAGCGCCTCGTCGTCGATCGACCATTCCTTCGGCGTGAGACCGTGTTTGGCGACGGCGGCGGGGATCAGGTGCTTGCGCGCGATCTCGACCTTTTCGTCTTCCGTGTAGCCGGCGATCCGGATGATCTCCATCCGGTCCATCAGCGGCGGCGGGATGTTGAGCGTATTCGCCGTCGTGATGAACATCACGTTCGAAAGATCGTAATCGACCTCAAGATAGTGGTCGTTGAACGTTGCGTTCTGCTCCGGGTCGAGCACTTCCAAAAGCGCGGAGGACGGATCGCCGCGGAAGTCCGAGCCCATCTTGTCGATCTCGTCGAGCAGAAAGAGCGGATTGGAGCTCTTCGCCTTGCGCATCGACTGGATGACCTTGCCGGGCATCGAGCCGATGTAGGTGCGCCGGTGGCCGCGGATTTCGGCTTCGTCACGCACCCCGCCGAGCGAGACGCGCACGAACTCGCGGCCGGTCGCTTTCGCGATCGACTTGCCGAGCGAGGTCTTGCCGACGCCCGGAGGACCGACGAGGCAGAGGATCGGACCCGTCAATTTGTTCGCGCGCTGCTGCACGGCGAGATACTCGACGATGCGCTCCTTGACCTTCTCCAGGCCATAGTGATCGGCGTCGAGCACGTCCTGCGCGAGATTGAGATCCTTCTTGACCTTGCTCTTCTTGTTCCACGGGATCGAGAGCAGCCAGTCGAGATAGTTGCGCACGACGGTCGCTTCCGCCGACATCGGCGACATCTGGCGCAGCTTCTTTAATTCGTGCTGCGCCTTGCTCGCGGGCTTCCTTCGAGAGCTTCGTCTTCTTGATCTTGTCTTCGAGCTCTTGCAGCTCGTCGCGGCCTTCCTCGTCGCCGAGCTCCTTCTGGATCGCCTTCATCTGCTCGTTGAGGTAGTACTCGCGCTGCGTCTTCTCCATCTGCCGCTTCACGCGGGTGCGGATGCGCTTTTCCACCTGCAGCACGGAGATCTCGCTCTCCATCAGACCCAGCACCTTCTCCAGGCGCTCGGTGACGGACGGCGTCTCCAGGATGTCCTGCTTGTCCGGAATCTTGACGGCGAGATGCGAGGCGACCGTGTCGCCGAGCTTCGCGTAATCTTCGATTTGCTGAATGACACCCACCACTTCCGGCGAGACCTTCTTGTTCAGCTTCACGTAATTCTCGAACTCGGTGACGACCGAGCGCGCCATCGCTTCCGCCTCGACGCTTGTCGCCCACGTCATCGGCGATCACAGTCGCTTCGGCTTCGTAGTAGTCGTGGCGGTCGCTGTACTTGCGCACGCGCGCGCGCGTGGCGCCTTCGACCAGCACCTTCACGGTGCCGTCGGGCAATTTCAGCAATTGCAGAACGCTCGCGAGCGTGCCGACTTCGAAGATGGCGTCGGTCGCCGGATCGTCGTCGGAGGCGTTCTTCTGCGTGGCGAGCAGAATGAAGGTGTCCGACCGCATCACCTCTTCCAGCGCCTTGATCGACTTCTCGCGGCCGACGAAGAGCGGCACGATCATGTGCGGGAAGACCACGATGTCGCGCAGCGGCAGAACGGGATAGGCCCGGGTTTCGCCGGGTTGCAGCGGAGGTCGTGGCTTGGCGGCGGTCATGGGAAAAGTCCTTGCTGTTGTGCCCCTGCCCTTCGGCCCGCTTTGCGCGGCTCCGCAGGACAGTGCCGATCAGGGTGGGAAAGGAGGCGCCGAAAGGCGCGTCGGGAAGGGCCCCTTACCCAGTCGAACGAAGCGATTCTACGCGAGCAGTATCGGACACTACACGTATGGCGGCCCAGGGGGTCTGCAAGTAACGCCCGGTTTTCCAGTTAAAACCGCCGCGCTCCGTCCGTTCCCCGCGACGCGTACGCGGTAAAAGGGTCCGCCGGTTGCAGCGGACCCGATCACGTCGACTGAAACTCAGGCGCTGACGCTGGTCGATTCGCCGGTGCGGTCGCTGCGGTCGGCGTAGATGTAGAGCGGACGCGCGGTTCCCTCGACGACCTCTTTGGAGATCACGACCTCCTCGACGCCCTCGAGGCTCGGCAGGTCGAACATCGTGTCGAGCAGAATGCCCTCCATGATGGAGCGCAGACCGCGCGCGCCGGTCTTGCGTTCGATAGCCTTGCGCGCGATCGCGCCGAGCGCCTCTTCGGCAAACGTCAGTTCGATCGACTCCATCTCGAACAGCCGCTGGTACTGCTTGACCAACGCGTTCTTCGGCTCGACCAGGATCTTCTTGAGCGAAGCTTCGTCGAGGTCCTCGAGCGTGGCGACCACCGGAAGGCGGCCGACGAATTCAGGGATCAGGCCGTACTTCAGCAGATCCTCAGGCTCGACCTCGCGGAAGATTTCGCCCTGCTTGCGATCCTCGGGCGCCCGCACCTTCGCGCTGAAGCCGATCGAGGTGGACCGGCCGCGCGCCGAGATGATCTTTTCGAGGCCCGCGAACGCGCCGCCGCAGACGAACAGAATGTTGGTCGTGTCGACCTGCAAGAACTCCTGCTGCGGATGTTTGCGGCCGCCCTGCGGCGGCACCGACGCGATGGTGCCTTCCATGATCTTCAGCAGCGCCTGCTGCACGCCCTCGCCCGACACGTCGCGCGTGATCGAGGGATTGTCGGACTTGCGGGAAATCTTGTCGATCTCGTCGATATAGACGATGCCGCGCTGCGCCCGCTCGACATTGTAATCGGCCGACTGCAAGAGCTTCAGGATGATGTTCTCGACGTCCTCGCCGACGTAGCCGGCTTCGGTCAGCGTCGTTGCATCCGCCATCGTGAACGGCACGTCGAGAATGCGCGCGAGCGTCTGCGCGAGCAGCGTCTTGCCCGAGCCAGTCGGACCGATCAGCAGGATGTTCGACTTCGCGAGTTCGACGTCGTTGTGCTTGGCCTGGTGATTGAGCCGCTTGTAGTGGTTGTGGACGGCGACCGAGAGCACCTTCTTCGCATGGTCCTGCCCGATGACGTAGTCGTCGAGAACCTTGCGGATTTCCTTCGGGGTCGGAATGCCGTCGCGCGACTTCACCAGCGAGGATTTGTTCTCCTCGCGGATGATGTCCATGCACAGTTCGACGCACTCGTCGCAGATAAAGACCGTCGGGCCAGCAATCAGCTTGCGGACTTCGTGCTGGCTCTTGCCGCAGAACGAGCAGTAGAGAGTGTTCTTGGAATCGCTGCCGCCGACTTTGCTCATTCCATTCTCCGTCGCTTCATTCCCCGCCACCGCGACCCGGCCAACGCATGACGAACGAAGCAAGTTACGCACCGGAACGTCCGGCACGGCGGCCCTCAACACGGGCGGCGCGCGAACCCATACTCTCCCCGCAGCCTAAGCGAAGCATGCTAACGGCGTGATAATCAACAATTGATTAACGATACCGCCGCACTCACCCTGCGAAAAGGCCGAACCGGGGCAGAATCGCTCCCGAATCGCGAAGTTTGCCGGCGGATCCTGCCCCGAAAGAGGTCGAACGCCCGCCTCAGGCCGGTTTCGGCAGCGGCAACTCCTCCGGCCGCCTGTCGATCACCTTGTCGACCAGGCCGAAATCGCGCGCCGCCTCCGCGGTGAGGAAGTAATCGCGCTCCAGCGCGTCCTCGATCTTCTTCAGCGACTGTCCGGTATGATGCACATAGATCTCGTTCAGCCGCTTCTTCAGGTTCAGGATTTCCTGCGCGTGCAGCATGATGTCGGTCGCCTGACCTTGGAAACCGCCCGACGGCTGGTGCACCATGATGCGCGCGTTCGGCAGCGCAAAACGCTGATCCTTCGCGCCGGCGGTAAGCAGCAGCGAGCCCATCGACGCCGCCTGGCCGATACACAAGGTCGCGACTTCCGGACGGATGAACTGCATCGTGTCGTAGATCGCCATGCCGGAGGTCACCACGCCGCCCGGCGAGTTGATGTACATCGAAATTTCTTTTTTCGGATTTTCCGCCTCGAGGAAGAGCAAGCTGCGCGACCACGAGAGTCGCCATCCCGTCCTCGATCGGACCCGTGATGAAGATGATGCGCTCCTTCAGGAGCCGCGAATAGATGTCGTAGGCGCGTTCGCCCCGGTTGGTCTGCTCGACCACCATCGGGACGAGATAGTTCATATAGGTATCGACGGGATCTCTCATATCGGCTCCTTGACGGGACACGGGGAGCTCGGCGAAGCTTTGCCACCCGCCGCGCCTGCCTGATCTATTTGCGCCGCGGCGTCCTGCGCAAGGCGCCAGACGTTTACGCCGGCCGCGACTCGTCTTCCTTGAACAGCTCGTCGCGCGACACCTTCTTCTCGGTCACCTCGGCGAGCTCGAGCAGGAAGTCGACCACCTTCTCCTCGAAGATCGGGGCGCGCAGGCCGGCGACCGCACCTGGGCGTTCTGGCGGAAGAATTCGTAGACGCGCTGCTCCTGCCCGGGGAATTGCCGCATGCGCTCCATCATGGCGCGGTTGAGCTCCTCGTCGGTAACCGTGATGTTGTTCTTCTCGCCGATCTCGGCGAGCACCAGCCCGAGACGGACGCGCCGCTCGGCAATCGCACGGTATTCCGCCTTCGCCTTCTCCTCGGTGGTATTCTCGTCCGCGAAGGTCTTACTGCTCGTTCTCGATCTCCTGCAGGACCGTCTGTCCACACGCGGTCGAACTCCTCCTCGACCAGGGACGGCGGCGGCTCGAATTTGTGCATCTTGTCGAGCTGATCGAGCAGCGCGCGCTTCACCTTCTGCCGCGTCATGCCGGTGTGGTCCCGCCGATCGTGCTCGCGCACCGCTTCGCGCAGCTTCTCGAGCGATTCCAGCCCGAGCGACTTGGCGAACTCGTCGTCGACCGTCACCGTGCCCGGCGCCTCGACCGACTTCGCAGTGACGGTGAACTCGGCGTCCTTACCGGCCAGATTCGCCGCCTGATAATGCTCCGGGAACGTCACCTTGATCGTGCGCGCTCTCGTCGGCCGCGATGCCCACGAGTTGCTCCTCGAAGCCGGGGATGAAGGTTTTCGAGCCGATGCAGGACCGGGGCATCCTCGCCCTTGCCGCCCTCGAAAGTCTCGCCATTGATGCGTGCCGTCGTAGTCGATGACGACGCGATCGCCGTCGGCTGCCTTCTCGCCCTCGCCTTTGGCCGTGTACGGCTTGTTCTGATCGGCGATGCGCTTGAGCGCCTTCGTCGACTTCCTCGTCGGCCACTTCGGCGACCGGCCGCTCGACCTTGATTTCCTTGAAATTGCCGAGCGCGATCGGCGGCACGATCTCGAGCGCCATCGTGTAATTGAGGTCGGTCTTGCCCTCGATGAGCTGTTCGACGGCTTCCTTTTCTTCCGGCAACGTGATCTTCGGATCGGCGGCGAGCTTGTAGCCATTCTCCGACACGATCTTGTTGTTGGTCTCGCGCACGGTCGCATCGATGACCTCGGCCATCGTCGCGCGGCCATACATGCGCTTGAGATGCGCGACCGGCACCTTGCCCGGACGGAATCCGTTGATGCGCACGCGCGTCTTCAGATCGTCCAGCCGCTCGTTCACTTTCGCGTCCAACTCGGCGGCCGGGACCACCACTTTGTATTCGCGCTTCAAACCTTCGGACAAAGTTTCCGTAACTTGCATCGCTGCCACTGCTTCTTCTGTTGGTCGCGCCGAACCGGCTCGGTCGCCGAGCCCGTCCGGATGTGAATATGAAAGAGCCCGACAGGGTCTCCCGTGAACTCGTCCCTTGCTGGTGCGGGCGGAGGGACTCGAACCCCCACGACTTTCGCCACTGGAACCTAAATCCAGCGCGTCTACCAATTCCGCCACGCCCGCAGAGGGCCGGGGTCTAAACCCCGCAATCGCCGCGACTTAACGCGCGGATGCCCGGCGAAGCAAGGGCGATAGACGAGCTCCTGCCGGCTAGGCGGCGCGGGCTTATATCACCCGGTTTCCCAGACCCAAACAAAATCGCCGGGCGTGTCGAGCGCTGCGAGACTTCCCAACCCAAGGATGTCCCTTCACATGGATGCATCGCAGAGCAGAAACATTCAGCTTCTGGTGGATGGACCAAATGTCGTCTTGTCGGCGACGTGCCGTCAGTCGAACGGCAGTTCGCGGCCGACCAGCCTTTTCTCTCGACGGGATCAACAACAATAACGGCACGCTGGTGCAGCAGTAAAGCAAAGGACGCTACCGGCCAGTACCGCCCATCTCCGCAAACAGGCGGCGGTACGCGGCCGGAAGGCATTCCGGCAAGTCCTCCGCAATCAGCCCGGGCCCGAACATGCGCGCCGCCTCACCATGCAGCCAGACGGCAGCACTCGCGGCGTCGAAGACCGGCATGCCTTGCGCGAGTAGACCGGCGATCATGCCGGCAAGCACGTCGCCCGCACCTGCGGTGGCGAGATTAGGCGGGGCATTGGCTGCGATGCTGGCTCGTCCGCCAAGTTCGGCCACGACGGTGTCTGCCCCTTTGAGCAGGACGGTAGCGCCGCTTACGGCTGCGGCCCTTCTGGCATGCTCAAGTTTTGAGCGAAGCTGAGGATCGGCAATGATCCAATTGAAAATCCTAGCAAATTCGCCAGAATGCGGCGTCAGAACAACCGGGCGGCCGGCGCGATCGCGGATCGCTGAGAACAGCGCCTCGCGGCTGATCGGCGAAGCTGGTCAGGGCGTCGGCGTCGAGCACCACGGCCGCCTCGCTGCGAAGCGCGGCGAGCACCTGCCGCCGCATCGCTTCGCCGACCCCGACGCCGGGGCCCAGCACGACCGCGTTGTGCCGCTTGTCGGCGAGAAACGCGGCAAGATCGGCGTCGCCGTCGACCGGACGCACCATGACGGCTGTGGTCGCCGCGGCGTTTACGCTCAGCGCGTCATGTGGGCTAGCGAGGGTGACCAGCCCTGCCCCGGCGCGCAATGCGCCGCGTGCGGCAAGCCGCGCGGCGCCGGTCGTCGATGCCCCTCCCGACACGATCACTGCATGGCCGCGTGAATACTTGTGGCCTTCCGTTTTGGGCACTGGAAATGCGTCACGCCAGAGCGCCGGTTCGTTGGCGAAGGCTGTCGGGCGCACGTGCGTGAGCACCGATGCAGGAATGCCGATCTCGGCGACTTCGACGGTGCCGCAATGCAGACGGCCGGGTAGCAGCAGATGCCCCGGCTTGCGTCGAAAGAACGTGACGGTATGCGCCGCGCGCACCGCGGCACCCATGACCTCGCCCGTCGTTCCGTTGATGCCGCTCGGGAGGTCGACGGCGATCACCGGTCCGGACGCGGTATTCATCATCACGATCATCGCGCGCGCGAGCCCGCTGACCTCGCGGTCCAGCCCGGCGCCAAACAGCGCATCGATGATGAGCGTCTCGGGATCGACCGCACCCGGCGCAGCCGCCTCGATCGGCCCACCCCACCGTTTCGCCGCCTCCGCCGCATCGCCCTTCAGCTTGGCCGGATCGCCCGCAAGCATGACGCGTACCGCGTGGCCGCGTTCGCGCAGGATGCGGCCCGCCACGAATCCATCGCCGCCATTATTTCCGGGACCTGCGATGACGAGGATCGGCCGGCCCTGCAGCCGGGCGCAGGCGGCATCCGCCACCGCGCGTCCCGCCGCCTCCATCAGAGTCATGCCCGGCGTGCCGCCCGCGATGGTGAGACGGTCCGCCTCTCCCATCTCCGCGCTGGTGAGCAACTCGATCATCCCCGGAACCTAGTGCGCCGCCCTTCCCCCGCCAAATAGGACGGCTGCCGCTAAAGGCGGCATACACCTGCCTATTTCGTCATCATCGCGCACGTTCGTTGAGCAATCCGGCTCCCGGACTTCGGTACCGCAAACGCAAAACACGCGATAACGCGTTGTGCCCGTGAGACATTCATGCCTGCATACGGTTGGCATGAGACCTGCTAGCGATTAGGCAGTTCGCCCGGAGTTAGCCGGGCGGGGGACCAGCGCATGAAAAAAATCGAGGCCGTGATCAAGCCGTTCAAGCTGGACGAAGTGAAGGAAGCCCTGCAAGAAGTCGGCCTGCAAGGGATCACCGTGACCGAAGCCAAGGGCTTCGGCCGGCAGAAGGGACACACCGAACTCTACCGCGGTGCCGAGTACGTCGTCGATTTTCTCCCCAAGGTGAAAATCGAGGTCGTGGTCGCCGACGACATGGTGGAGAAAGCGATCGATGCGATCCGGCGCGCCGCTCAAACTGGCCGGATCGGAGACGGAAAGATCTTCGTCTCCACAATTGAAGAAGCCATTCGGATCAGGACCGGCGAATCCGGAGTCGATGCCATCTAATGACCGCGGGCGAGGAATTGTCGCGGGATTTTAAGAAGGGGGAATTCAGTCGATGACGACAGCTAAAGACGTGATGAAGATGATCAAGGACAACGACGTGAAATACGTCGATTTCCGATTCACCGACCCGCGCGGCAAGTGGCAGCACGTGACGTTCGACGTCAGCATGATCGAAGAGGACACGTTCGCCGAAGGTCAAATGTTCGACGGCTCCTCGATCGCCGGCTGGAAGGCGATCAACGAGTCCGACATGACGCTCATGCCCGACCCGACGACCGCCTGCATCGATCCGTTCTTCGCCGAGACCACCCTGGTGCTGGTCTGCGACGTGCTCGAGCCGACCACCGGCGAGCCCTACAGCCGCGATCCGCGCAGCATGGCGAAAAAGGCGGAAGCGCTGGTGCGCTCGATGGAGCTCGGCGACACCATTTATTTTGGCCCGGAAGCCGAATTCTTCGTCTTCGACGACGTGCGCTACAAGGCCGATCCGTACAATACCGGCTTCAGGGTCGACTCGATCGAACTGCCGACGAACAGCGACACGAGCTACGAAGGCGGCAACCTCGGTCATCGCATCGGCATCAAGAAGGGCTACTTCCCCGTTCCGCCGCAGGACTCCGCCCAGGACATGCGCAGCGAGATGCTCGCGGCCATGGCGAAGATGGGCGCCAAGGTCGAAAAGCACCACCACGAAGTGGCGTCGGCGCAGCACGAGCTCGGCCTGAAGTTCTCGCCGATGACCTACATGGCCGACCACATGCAGATTTATAAATACTGCATCCAGCAGGTCGCGCAGATCTACGGCAAGACGGCGACGTTCATGCCGAAGCCGGTCTATGGCGACAATGGCTCGGGCATGCACTGCCACCAGTCGATCTGGAAGGAAGGCAAGCCGATGTTCGCCGGCGACAAATACGCCGGGCTTTCGGACATGTGCCTCCACTACATCGCCGGCATCATCAAGCACGCCAAGGCGATCAATGCGTTCACCGAACCCGACCACCAACTCCTACAAGCGCCTGGTGCCGGGCTTCGAGGCGCCGGTGCTGCTCGCTTATTCGGCGCGCAACCGCTCGGCTTCGTGCCGCATCCCCTATGCGGAGAGCCCGAAGGCAAAACGCGTCGAGGTGCGCTTCCCCGACCCGCTCGCCAATCCGTATCTCGGCTTCGCCGCGATGCTGATGGCCGGCCTGGACGGCATCAAGAACAAGCTCAACCCCGGCCCGTCGATGGACAAGGACCTCTACGACCTGCCGCCGGCGGAGCTGAAGGAAATCCCGACCGTGTGCGGCACGCTTGCGCGAAGCGCTCGAGAGCCTCCACAAGGATCGCGAATTCCTCAAAGCCGGTGGCGTGTTCGACGACGACTTCATCGACAGCTACATCGAACTGAAGATGGGCGAGGTGATCCGCTTCGAGCACACCCCGCATCCGGTCGAATACGAGATGTACTACTCGGCCTGAACGAGATTCCTCCAAGGCATCGCAGATCGCGATGCGACCTTCAGGGCGCCCCTCACCGGGCGCCCTTTTTTTGTCGATCAGACGTTCGGCAGGGCGGGAGCTGTTGCTCGCTCCGCAGACGTCTCGGCCTGCGTAACGTCCGGCGCGCCTGGCTTGGGCTTTACTCGAACTTTTGAAGTCCAAAGCTGGAAGGCACCGGAGGCAGCCGGCTGCAATGGGAACCCACCAAGGGAGATAGCCGGCGCGGCAACCTCAGCGCCGCTGCTGCTCAGCCCGTGTCTTGTCGTGCTGCATTTGCATCATCAAAACCAATAAGCCGTGCGGAATCTCCTGCTCCGGCTTGTAGCGTTCACGGAGTTCCATACCAACGCTATCGCGCATGACGGTGTGGAGGGTCATTGGACCCTCGACTTCGTAAAATGTCATCTTCTCGCCTCGCGGCAACATAGGCGGTGAACGCGCGAGGGCGCGAATGGCTCCCGGAATACCGGCGCCGCTGTGGGAGCTTTTCTCTCTGCTCACACTGCTCGCGAAAGGCAGGCCCTTGCCTTAGGGTTTACTGGCACTTCGGCAGGGCGGGAGCTGTTGCGCGCTCCGCAGACGTCTCGGCCGGCGTAGCGTCCGGCGCGAGCGGCACCAGATCGTCGATGACGAAATCGACGATCTCGAAAGCATCGGCGGTGCACACCTGGTTGCGGCCTTCTTGCTTCGCCCGATAGAGCGCTACATCGGCGCGCTCCATCAGCGCGTCGAGATTCGTCACCGGGAGAAGCGCGGCGGCGGCGCCGATGCTTACGGTGCCTCCGATCGCATGTCCTTCGATGGTCTTGCCGGCGGCTTCGAATGCTGCGCGCACGCGCTCGCCGATCAAAGCCGCGACGGCGAGATCGCCCGGCACGATCGCGGCAAATTCCTCGCCGCCAAGCCGCGCGACGACGTCGCCCGCCCGCATCGTCCGTCGCACCACGTCGGCGAACAATTTCAGCACCGCGTCGCCGGTGCCGTGGCCAAAACGGTCGTTGATCGATTTGAAATAATCGAGATCGAACATCAGCACTGTGACCGAGCGCCCGCGCAAGGCGCGCCGCGCGCATAGGCGCACCGCGCCCTCGAGAAAGCCGCGCCTGTTGAGCAGCCCGGTCAACGGGTCGGTCGAAGCCGCGTGCCGATAGAGATCGACGTGCTGGTCTTTGATGGTGAGCATCACGATGAATGCCGCGCCGACAGAATAGATCATCACCTGCACAATGAAGAGCGTGAGCCAGAGCGACGGCTCCTTCCCCGGCAGAACGAGCTGCAGAAACGGACCGATGAGGAAAACGCCCGCGTGCAACGCGGGTACGACGACTCCACTTGCCCGCCCCTCCGATCGGCCGCGCTGCTCGCGCCAGAAATCGCGCGCAATCGCAAAGGCATACAGCGCCGCGAGACCCGCGCCCAAGAGGAGACGCGCTTTCGATCCCGGCCCCATCGCCCGGTACCGCGCAAAGCAGCGGCCAAATGGCGGCCGCCGCAAAGGCTGGCACGATCTCGATCCGCCGGCCCTTGAACAGACGGATGCCGCTCCACGCCACGCCACAGGCAAGCAACGTCAATGCCTCGGGGATGTCGGAGGGCAATTGCTTCGAAGGCGTCAACCAGAGCGCCAAGGCGAAAGCGCCAAGGAAATAGGCGGCAGCCCACCAGGCGAGCGCGCGCAACGAGCGCTCCTGCACCCAACAGAAGACGAGTATGAGGCCGAGCAGATCGGCAAGACCGATCGCAACGATCGTCAGCGTCCGCACGTCCAGAAGGGTGATGTCACCCGCGCCGAGCATAGTCACGCTCCACCTGGCCCCCGTCAGACTGGAGAACGTACGGCAAAACCCTCGGCAAAGTTTTGCACGCAAGCCTTCGCTTCGACGAAACGATGAAGCGAATTTGAATTGAATGGGAGCGGCCTAGGCCGCTTTTTCTGGGCCAGCCCGGCGAGGCGGCGCAGGATGTCCGCCGTGCCTTTGAGCCGCTGTTCCGGCCGCGGCCAATCGCCGAGCAGCACCAGCTTCTGCCCGGCTTTGTCGTTTTTGATCCGGGCGTCGGTGCCCTGCTCGGTAATGAATTTCAGCAGACCCGCAGGATTGGCGAAAATGTTGTCGCGGAATGACAGCACCAGGCCGCGCGGACCGGCATCAAGCTTCTCGACATTGGCGCGGCGGCAGAGCGCCTTGATGCCCACGACCTGCAGGAGATGGTCGACCTCGAGCGGCAGCTTGCCGAAGCGGTCGACCAGTTCGGCCGCGAAGGCTTCGATGTCGCGCTCGTCCTCGAGATCGGCGAGGCGGCGATAGAGCGCAAGGCGCACGGAAAGATCGGCGACATAGTCTTCCGGGATGAGCACAGGCGTGCCGACGGTGATCTGCGGCGACCAGCGGTCCTCGACCGGCGCGGTGATCCCGGCTTTGAGGCTCTCGACCGCTTCTTCCAGCATCTGCTGATAGAGCTCGAAGCCGACCTCCTTGATGTGACCGGACTGCTCTTCGCCGAGCAGGTTGCCGGCGCCGCGAATGTCCAAATCGTGCGAGGCGACCTGAAAACCGGCCCCGAGCGTGTCGAGGGATTGAAGCACCTTCAGCCGCCGCTCGGCCTGCGGGGTGATGGGCTTGCTGGCCGGCAACGTGAACAGAGCATAGGCGCGCAATTTCGAGCGCCCTACCCGGCCGCGCAATTGATAGAGCTGCGACAGGCCGAACCTGTCGGCGCGGTGCACGATCAGCGTGTTGGCGGTCGGAATGTCGAGACCGGATTCGACGATGGTGGTCGAGAGCAGCACATCGTATTTGCCGTCGTAGAACGCGGACATGATGTCGTCGAGGACGGTCGGCGGCATCTGCCCATGCGCCACGGCGACGCGCACTTCCGGCACGGCCTTGTCGAGAAAGTCCTTTGCCTCGGCGAGATTTTCGATGCGCGGGCAGACGTAAAACGACTGTCCGCCGCGATATTTCTCGCGCAGCAGCGCTTCCCGGATGGTCACCGGATCGAACGGCGTCACGAACGTGCGCACGGCCAGCCGGTCGACCGGCGGCGAGGCGATAATCGAGAGGTCGCGCACGCCGGTGAGCGCAAGCTGCCCGAGCCTGTACGACACGTTGCGGGCGATGTACCCCGACGACGAGCGGCTGCTCAACTTCGACGCGGAGACCCGGGTCGTCGTCTCGGAGCCGCTCGGGGATCTCCCGGGCGTGTGGAACGAGGTGCCGGAGGCAAGCTGGGGTGTCGTCCAGCCCGGCCAGGACGAGATGCACCCGTTCCGGCCCGTCGTGCCCGCACACGCGTAACCCGGCTTTAGTGATGGAACCCGGTGGCGGCGGTCTGGTGGACCGGCTCCGGCTGCTTCTGGAGCTTCGGAAGCTGTCGCTTGATGTCCTCGACGAGCAGATCCGCCATGTCGTGGCTGAAGCCGCGCTTGACGACGACGCGCAACGCCGCGAGGTCCGTGCGGTTCTTCGGGAACGTGTACGCGGGCAGCAGCCAGCCGCGCTCGCGCAGCGCGTTCGAGACGTCGAAGACCGTGTAGTTGTCGATCCCGTCGGCGAGCGTGAACGCGAACACCGGCAGCTCGTCGCCGCGCGTGAGCAGCTCGAAGGGGCCGAGCTCGGCGATCTGCGACGACAGGGGCGTGGCGACGTCGCGCGCGTAGCCCTGCACCGCCGCGTAGCCCTCGAACCCGAGCCGCAGGAAGTTGTAGTACTGCGCGACGACCTGGGCGCCAGGGCGCGAGAAGTTCAGCGCGAACGTCGGCATGTTGTCGCCGAGGTAGTTGACCCAGAAGATCAGGTCCTCCGGCAGTGCGTCGGCGTCGCGCCACACCACCCAGCCGACGCCCGGGTAGACGAGCCCGTACTTGTGGCCCGACGCGTTGATCGAGGCGACACGCGGCAGCCGGAAGTCCCACTCCAGGTCCTGGTCGATGAACGGCGCGACGAACGCTCCCGACGCGCCGTCGACGTGCACCGGGATGTCGAGCCCGGTCTTCTCCTGCAGCTCGTCGAGAGCCGTCGCAGATCTCCTTGACCGGCTCGTACGAGCCGTCGAACGTCGAGCCGAGCACGGGAACGACGCCGATCGTGTTCTCGTCGCACAGCTTGACCGCCTCCTCGGCGTTCAGGTGGTAGCGGTCGCCCTCCATCGGCACGAGGCGCATCTCGACGTCCCAGTAGTTCGCGAACTTGTCCCAGCAGACCTGGACGTTGATGCCCATGACGATGTTCGGCTTGTCGGCGGGCTTGCCCTCGGCGGCCCGGCGGTGCTGCCAGCGCCGTTTCAGCGCCAGACCGCCGAGCATCGCGCGCCTCGCTCGAACCGGTCGTCGAGCAGCCGGTCGCGTGCGCCGGAGTCGGGTGCATGCCACAGATCGGCGAGGATGTTGACGCAGCGCCGCTCGAGCTCGCGCCGTCTGCGGATACTCGTCCTTGTCGATCATGTTCTTGTCGAAGCACTCCGACATCAGCTTCTCGGCCTGCGGCTCCATCCAGCGTGCTGACGAACGTCGCGAGGTTCATCCGCGCATTCCCGTCGAGCATCAACTCGTCGTGGATGATCTGGTACGCGACGTCCGGCGGCATCTCGCCGGCCGGGAGCGGGTGCCGCGGGATCTTGCCCGTGTCGCTCGCCAGCAACGGCTCCACGGACAGATTCTCGGCGCCGGCTCGATCGAACCGCGAATGCGTGACCGTCATACCGAGAGTTGTAACGTCCGCCCGCCCCGCCGACATCGTCCTGTTCGGATGACGAGCTCAGGCCCATGAGTCGGCAACGATCGATGGCGCTCTTCTTCGCGCTCGGCTCGACGTGTTTCCTGATCGGGCCGTTTCCGGGCTACGCGCAGCTTGTCGGGGGCAAGGCCGACGCGGTCACTTTCTTCGTCGGCTCGATCCTGTTCACGGCCGGGGGAGCGCTGCAGACGCTGATCGCATTTCCCGAACGCCGTTCGCCCGGTGCCGGAAGGTCCGCGTGGTGGGCCGCCGCGTCCAGTCTGCCGGCACGTTGTTCTTCAACGTGACGACCTACCAGGCGCTGCACACGGCCCTGTCCGAACCCGAGCTACGACAGGCTCGTGTGGCGGCCGGACGCGCTCGGCTCGATCTGCTTCCTCGTGTCGGGCGTGATCGCGTATCGCGCCTCGCCGCGCCGCCGGTGGCTTCCCGAACGTGGGGACGCCGGCTGGTGGGAGCCTGCGATCAACCTGCTCGGGTGCGTCTTCTTCGGCGTCTCGGCCGTCGCCGGATATGTCGTCCCGTCGACGGGCTCGATCGTCGACCTGGCGGCTGCGAACTTCAATACCGCGGCTGGGAGCGGCGTGCTTCCTCGCCTGTGCGTCGAGCACGCTGCTGACGAACCGCACCTTCAAGTCGCCGCGGTTGCGGCGCATCCGCAAGCTGGAGCAGGACCTGGAACAGGTCGTCTCACGTACGTGAGACTTAGGACCCTAACTGCCCTCGGGCCGCGGCGACCCCACCAGGGTCGCCACCCTTCCCGCGCAGGATCCACGCGAAGCCGACGGCGATCACCGCGCCGGCGAGCGGTCCGACGACGTAGAGCCAGAAATGCGAGAAGTCGCGGAGCGCGAGATCCGGGCCGAACGAGCGTGCGGGGTTCATCGACGCGCCGCTGATCGGGCTCGACCAGAGCCCTGCGAGCACGATGTAGCCGCCCACGGCGATCGCCGAGAGCCCGCCGACGTTCTGTGCCCGGGAAGCCGTGCCGAGGATCGTGCTGACGAGACCAACCGTCAGCACGAGCTCGGTGAGCAACGCCTTCCAGTCCGCGATCCCGTGGCCCGGCTCGGTTGCGCCCGAGCGCGCCGACGTTGCCGTAGACCGCGCGGAGGAAGAGACACGCGAGCGTCGCACCGGCGAGCTGCGCGAGTACGTACCCCGGAACGCGCTGCCAGGGGAAGTCGCCGCGCATCCAGAACGCGACGGTCACCGCCGGATTCAGGTGGGCTCCCGACACGGCGCCCATGAAGAGGATGACCGCGAGCACCGTCAGACCGGGTGCGGTGACGGCGGCCTGGCGGCCGATCGAGCCCGGGCTGACCGCGTTGACCACTGCCGCTCCCGCGCCCGCGAGGACGAGCAGGAACGTCCCGAAGAGCTCGGAGAAAAGCCGCCGTGGCCCCGCGAGCTTCGTCAGGTCGAATCGACGATCCGGCATGGGATCTCCGCGTTCTCGTCGAGGTGGTAGCTCGCGCAGATTCGGTGATAGCCGTCGGCCACGATCAGCGGATCTCCCGTCCCCGGGGCGGACGAGCAGGACGGGCGACAGATCGGTTCCGCGACCATCCGCCCGAGGACGATTTGAAGCTCTTACGCTGGAGCGACGAGAAGCTGGGCGGCATCGCGCACATTCCCTGGAAGCCTTTCGATCATCCGCAACTGGGCAGGATCGAGATCGGCGGGTGGAACCGATTTCATGCGTTCTCGAATCCGCCGCCGCAAAGGCTCGAAAGCGAGGTCGCACGGTTTCCGAAATGGCTCGTGTGGAGCGCACTGATTTCGCCCAAGCTCGAGCTCGTGCACGCAGAAGCGAAACCGACCGGCGGCGGGCACTACACGATCACGCTCGTCGTGCAGAACACGGGCTGGCTGCCGACCTACGTGAGCAAGCGCGGGCTCGATCGCAAGATCGTGCGTGGCGTCATCGCGGAGATCGAGCTTCCGGCAGCTGCGACGCTCGTGGAAGGCAAGCGGCGCGCCGAGCACGGCCAGCTCGAGGGGCGCGCGTACAAGCACACGGGGGTCTCGTTCTGGCCCGATTACCAGGTGACCGACGACCGCATGAAGCTGAGTTGGGTGGTGCGCGGCACGGCGGGTGATCTCGTGAAGCTCACGGCGCGCCACGAGCGGGCAGGCGTCGTGCGTGCGACGGTGACGTTGCCGGCGCAGTGACGGGGGATTATTGCTTCCTGTGTTCGAGCAGCCAATCGCGGAAGGCAGCGAACGAGGGGTCCTCGCGCCGCGCCGGTGACGCGATCAGGTACCACGCCTGGTCCTTCGGCACCGTGATCGCGAACGGCGCCACCAGGCGTCCCGCGGCGAGGTCGTCCTCCACGTAAGGCCGCAGGCCGATCGCGATGCCGAGTCCGTCCACTGCGGCCTGCAGCGCCAGCGCGTAATTGTCGAAGCGCGGGCCGCGCTTCTCGGGACGCAGCTTGAGCCCGGCAGCGTGCAGCCACGACGGCCAATCGTCCGGCTGATGCGCGACCTGCAGCAGCGTTTCGTTGCGTATATCGCCCGGCGTCTTCAGGCGCTGCGCGACCGCGCGTGCGCACACCGGGAACAGATCCGCCGAAAAGAGGGCGTCAGCGTCGAACCCCGGCCAGTTGCCGTCGCCCAGCACGATGCCGCATGTCCAGTCGTCGCGGATCGGATTCTGCGCGCCGCCGGTGGCAATGCGCACTTCGATGTCCGCATGGCGCTCCTGGAAACCGCCGAGACGCGGAATGAGCCAGCGCATGGCGAACGAAGTTCCGACGCCGACGGTCAGCACGCGGGCGTTGCTCATGCTGCCGATTTGAGCGGCGAGGGTTGCCACGGAGTCGAATGCGGACGTGAGCCCGGGCAGCAGCGTGCGGCCTTGCCAGGTGAGGGTCAGGCGGTTCGCATGGCGCTCGAACAGCGCGTACCCAAGGCGCTCTTCCAGCAGCCGCACCATGCGGCTGACGGCTGCCTGCGTCACCGCGAGCTCGTGGCCCGCAGCGGCAAAGCTTCCGAGTCGCGCGGACGCTTCGAACGCGCGCAGCCCGTTGAGCGACGGCAACTTGCGCATCGGCGGTAGTGTACCCCTAGTTTTTGTAGGGCAAGGCCCAGGGAATACCGTTTGCGCACGCAACGTCTCGGGCATACGCTCTCGGCATGCTTACGTTACCCATGATTGCCACCGTTGCCGCGGGCGTCGTCGTGACGTCGTTCCTGTCTGGGATCTTCGGGATGGCCGGCGGCATGATCCTGATGGGGCTGCTGCTCGCCCTCATGCCGCTGCCCGCCGCGATGGTCCTGCACGCCGTGACGCAGGTGACGTCGAACGGGTGGCGCGCGTGGCTGTGGCGCACGCACATCGACTGGCGCATCGTCGGCATTTTTTCCGTCGGCTCGCTCCTCGCCGCGCTCGCGTTTGCGGCGGTCGCGGTCATTCCCGCCAAGGGCCTAGCCCTTATCATCCTGGGGCTCACGCCGTTCCTCGCGCTCGCGTTGCCCGAGCACGCACGACTCAACGTCGCGAAGCCCGTTCACGCAATCGTGGGCGGCGCGGTTTGCATGTCGCTTCAGTTGCTGGCGGGCGTGTCGGGACCGATCCTCGACGTGTTCTTCGTGCAGTCCGGCCTCGACCGCCGCGGCATCGTGTCGACCAAGGCAGCCGTGCAAACGTTGAGCCACGCCCTGAAGCTCGTGTACTTCGGCACGGCATTGGCCGTCATCGGCGGCGACGACCTGTCGCCGATGATCCTGACAATCGCCGTTGCGCTGGCGGTCGTCGGCACGCAGGTGTCGCGCAAGGTCCTCGACAAGATGAGCGACGAGCAATTCAGGCGCTGGAGCCGCGCCATCATCGTCGCGCTGTCGGTGGTGTACCTGGGGCAGGGGGCGTACTGGTTGATCCAAGGCTGACGCGTCATGCGACCAGCGGTGCCTCGTCCATGGCCGCGACCTGCTCCCGCAGCTCGAGAATGCGGTCCTGCCAGTAGCGCTGCGTATTGAACCAGGGAAAGGCCGCAGGGAAGGCGGGATCGTCCCAGCGCCGCGCGATCCACGCCGCGTAGTGCATCAGGCGCAGCGTGCGCAGCGCTTCCACGAGATGCAGCTCGCGCGGTCGAACTCGGCGAAGTCCTCGTAGCCGTCGAGCACGTCGCCCAGCTGCTGCGTCATCGACGCGCGATCGCCCGACAGCAGCATCCACAGGTCCTGCACCGCCGGTCCCGTGCGCGCGTCGTCGAAGTCGACGAAGTGCGGCCCGTCGTCCGTCCACAGGACGTTGCTCGCGTGGCAGTCGCCGTGCAGGCGCAGGGTCGCGAAGGCGCCGGCGCGATCGAAACAGGCGCGCACGCCCGCGAGCGCCAAGGTCGAGATCGTCGAATACGCCTCGCGCAGGTCGTCCGGGCACGAACTCGGCGGCCAGCAGGAATTCGCGCGGCTCCTCGCCGAGGGTCGCGATGTCGAGCGCGGGCCGGTGTGCGAACGGCGATCTGCGCGCCCACCGCGTGAATGCGTCCGATGTAGCGTCCGATCCAGGTGAGCGTCTTGCGGTCGTCGAGCTCCGGCGTGCGTCCGCCGCGACTCGGATACACGGCGAAACGCAGGTCGCCGTCGTGGTGCAACGTGCGTCCGCCGAGGACGAGCGGCGCCACGGCGGGAATCTCGCGCTCCGACGAGCTCGGCCACGAAGGCGTGCTCTTCGACGATTTCGCGCGTCGGTCCAGCGTCCCGGGCGGTAGAACTTGACGACGACCGACGGCGCCTCGTCGCAGTACACGAGGTAGACGCGATTCTCGTAGCTGTTGAGCGCGAGCATGCGGCCGTCGCCGCGGACGCCGACCGCGTCGAGCGCGTCGAGGATGCGGTCGGGCGTCAGCGTCGCGTACGGCGGCCGTCATCGACCCGATTGTAAGGGCCACGGCCCTCCTGACCGACCATGCCGCATATGCCAGCCGACGATGACACCGTCAGCTGCCCCCGCCCAGCTGTACTACCGCCACACGCTGCCGGTGCGCATCATGCACTGGATCAACGTGGTCGCGCTCACGGTGCTGTTCATGAGCGGGCTGCAGATCTTCAACGCGCATCCCGTGCTCAACTTCGGCAAGTCGTCCTACGACGGCAAGCCGCCCGTGCTGGAGATCGGCGCGCGCATGGGGCCGAACGGCCAGCCGCAGGGCGTCACCCGGATCTTCGGCAAGGAATTCGACACCACCGGCTGGCTCGGGCGTGACGCGCGGCCCGCAGGGTGACTACGTCGCCTCGACCTTTCCGCCGTGGATGATGCTGCCGGGGCCGCAGTGGCTGTCGATGGCACGCTCGTGGCACTTCTTCTTCGCGTGGGTGTTCGTGCTGAACGGCCTCGCGTTCCTCGTCTACGCGATCGCGAGCCGCCACCTGACGCGCGATCTCGGCCCCGACGCGCGACGACCTTCGCGGCATCGGCGCGTCGATCCGCGATCACCTGCGTTTCCAGCATCCGACCGGCGAGGCGGCGAAGCGCTACAACGTGCTGCAGAAGCTCGCCTACCTCGTCGTGATCTTCGTCCTGCTGCCGCTGATCGTGCTGATGGGCTTCGCGCATGTCGCCGTGGCTCGACGCGATGCTGGCCGGCTGGGTCGACATCGTCGGCGGGCGGCAGTCGGCGCGCTCGATCCACTTCATCATCGCGTGGCTGCTGGTCGCGTTCGTGCTGATCCACGTGTTCCAGGTGATCGTGACCGGGCTCTGGAACAACCTGCGCTCGATGATCACCGGCCGCTATCGAGGTGCCGTGCATGAGACGCGACGTGTCCCTTTCGACTGCGCAGGCGCTTGCGCCGCCGCACTTTCCTGCGCGGCGCGGTGGCGGCCGTCGCGCACTGGCGCTCGCCGGGCTGCGACAACCTGTCGCGCACCGAGTGGTTGCCCGAAGATCCTCGAGTCCGTCGAGCCGCTGAACGAGGCGCTCGCCGAAGCTGATCGGCCGCAACGCCATGGCGCAGGAGTTCGCGCCGAGTCCGATCGCTCGCCCACCTTCCGCAGCAACGGCAGCGACATGGCCCGGATACGGAGCAGTACAACGCGTGGGTGCCAATCAAGTTCGCCGATTACGCGCTCGACGTCGGCGGGCTGTGCGAAGCGCCGCGCAAGTTCACGCTCGCGGAGCTGCGCGCGCTGCCGTCGCGCACGCAGATCACGCGTCACGACTGCGTCGAGGGCTGGAGCGCCATCGCCAAGTGGAAGGGCGCGCGCCTCTCGGCGCTGCTCGACACGTCAAGGTCAAGTCCCAGGCGCGCTACGTGATGTTCTATTGCGCCGATCCGATGTCGTAGGACGGCACCGATCTCTACTACGAGAGCATCGACTTCGACGACGCGCGTCACGAGCAGACGATCCTCGCCTACGACCTCAACGACGCAGCCGCTGCCCGTGCCCGAACGGCGCGCCGATTCGCCTGCGCGTCGAGCGGCAGCTGGGCTACAAGCACGCCAAGTTCGTCACCGGGATCGAGTTCGTATCGATCGTTCGCGAAGATCGCCGGCGGCAAGGGCGGCTACTGGGAGGACCAGGGCTACCAGTGGTACGCGGGCATTTGAGAGCCGTTGCCGGCCGCGCCTCGAGCGGCGTGCACCTGCGCCACGCGAGCGCGCCGTGCGTTACACTATGCGCTGCTGTCCGCGATCGATCGAGCGCATGTTTCGCCGACTCTTGATGCTCGCGGCGCTCGCCGCCGCCGATGTTCAGCCGGACTGGAAGCCCAACCAGCGCAGCGATCCTCGCCAACAACGTCGCGTTCGTGGACGAGTGCCTCGCCAAGAACGTGATCTCGTACGACGCGCTGCAGGCGTGGGCGAAGAAGCAGGCGCCGCTGCTCGCGCTCAACGTCAAGTGGGCGGCGGAAACGCAGGTCGGGCACTGGATGGGCGTGATGGCCGAGTGGAAGAAGATGATCGGCCCCGACTGGAGCAAGACGTACGCCGCGAGCAACACGATCTACGTCGCGCGGCAGAACAACGTGCTCTTCAGCGTGCTCGCGCAGTTCTTCGGTCCGGAAGCCATCAACGACCGCCTCATCCTGATCGAGACGGTGTCGTTCACGACCACGCCGGAGGACATGATGGAGTCGCTCACGCGCATCATCGCCGACCGCTCGGTGGGACAGCTCTTCTTCGGCAGCTATCACCTCATGGACTACGAGCTCATGGGCGGCAACGGTCGCGCGGCGATCATCGCGGAGGCGCCGAAGTACGGTATGACGCCGTTCCTTCCGCCGCTCGTGCCGTTCGGGTCGAAGCAATGGCCGACGCTGATCAGCGGCGGCAGCGGGCCCGCGACGATCGACGACCTCTTGCGCAAGTAGTCAGGGCTTCGGCGTGCGTGCGCCCCGCGCGCACGCCGGGCACAAGCACGCGTCGCGCTTGCCGTCGAGCGCGGCAACGGCGCGAGGATCGATGTCGACTGTCGTGCACCAGCACGGCGTATCGAAGCTTCCGCTTGCGGCCGGCGCGCATGCGTTCGCCTGTCCGCAGAGCGGGCAGCGGAGATTGGGCAGCGGCGCGTGCGGCTCCGGTTCCATGCGCGATAGCGTATCAGGCGAACAGCCCGTGCAGGAACCACTCGCCGTCGCCCACGCCGTAGCGATGATCGCGATAGATCCATACGGTGGCGCCGTCGTGCGTGTCGCGCGACGAAGTAATCGCGGCGCATGTCGGCGCCGTCCCACCATCCCGACTCGATGCGCTCGGGACCGTCGCGCAACATCCATGGCGCGCGTTCCAAGATCGAGGCGAGCGCTGCGGCTCGGAAGGAGCCAGACGGGGCGCGGGGCATCGGGAAGCGTCGCATCGCCGTCGGCAGCGCTGCCGCTGCCGATGCGGCGGTCGCGAGCTCCGGACGATGATCGGCATGCGGCGCGAGGCGATCAACGCATCCTCACCGAGGCGCGCGCGCAGGCGATCGACGAGCGGCACCTCGACGCGATCGACGATCGTCGCCGGGCAGGAGTCCGAGGTTGCGTCCTGCGAGCGGCGCGGTTTCCTCGCTGCGCAGGATCGATCGCTTCGACCGGTGCGGGCAGCGTCACGCGCGACAGGCGCTCGCGCAAACACGCCCATGAGATGCGACGGCATGCGCGTCGGCGCGCCGAGCGCGAACGGCACTTCGGTGGCGGGCAGCCCGCGCTGCGCGCAGGTAGAGCTCGTGGATCAGCACGAGCGTGAGGCGCACGGCGCCCAGTCCGCGCGCGATGAGCCAATCGGCGAGATCGCGCACCAGACGCTGCACGCCGAAGCGCGAGCGCCTCGACGTCGTGCACGGGCGCCGGCAGGTCGAGGCGTCCCGCGAACACGCGGCGGCGGCACGAACGAGGCGCGCGGGATCGGGTGCGTGACCGAGCGCATGGTCGATGCGGCGTCGACGATCGCATGGCCGAAGCGACGCGCGAGCCCGTCGCGCGGCAGTGCAGCGGCCTGTCGCGAACGTCGTGACGCCGGCATCGCGCAACGTGTTGCGCATGGCGTCATGCAGATCGAGCAGCGTGAGCGGCAAGCGGCCCCAGCACCTGCGGCAGGCGTGCGCGCGCTCGTCGACGGGACGCGTGATGCCGGCGCGTGCGAGCAGCAAGCGCCGCCCCGGGCGTGGGTGCGATGCCCATGCGCATTGTCGTAACCCACGCATCGAGTGCCGCCGGCGGTAGGCGCGCCACGAGCCGCGGCAGGCCGCCGAAGAGACGCAGGCTCGTACCGATCTCGGCCACCATCGCGTTCGGCGGCGCGAGGCACGCCATGGGCGTGAACGTCAGCATCCAGGTCGCAAGCTGCGCGAGCGCGTGGCTTTCGGCATCGTCGTCGCGATCGCGCAGCGCGAGATCGGGCGCCAGCGCGAGCGCGCCGGAGACGAGCTGCTCGTCGCGAATGCCCGCATCGCGCGCGACGGCGTTGGCGGCGACGACGCGCGGATAGTGACCGCCGCTGCCGACGACGAAAGGACGCTGCGTCGTCGGAGGATGACTGCGCACGCGCGAAGACGTCGAGCGGCAGCGACGGAAACAGCAGACAGGCCCACAGACGCGTCGGTTCAGCTGCGACAGACCGACATGCTCCGAAAGCCCGAGCTCCGCCAGCTCCTGCGCGCGCAAGTGCGCTTCGTTGGCGCAGAAGAATTCGTCGAGCTGCGGCGGTGCGACCGAGGTGCCCGCGAGCATCGCGTGCGCCTGGCCACGATGATGGATCTGGTGCTGGAAAAGATGCGCGAGGAGTCGCGGCTGTCGTTTCCATCTGCGACGCCCGTGCGGCGCAGGAGCGCGACGTCGCGATCGACGATCTGCGCATCGGCGAGCGCGTTGGCACGCGATCGAGCAGGCGCTGGTCCACCGCATGCTGCTCGGCCGACAGCGCGGCGCAGTCGCGAACGGCTCGTCGGGATCGAAAAAGCGCCCGCGGCTGCGTGTTCGCGCGGCTCGCCGCGCAGCGCGCGCTCCATCGCATCGACGTAATACCAGTCGACGGTGACGATGTGATTGAGCGTGGCCTTGATCGAGGGAAAGAAGCTCGTGCGCGTGGCGATCGAAATCGTCCTGAGACAACCTCGAGCACGCCGCGAGCAGTCGATGATTGGACCACGCATTGTTGGCGGCCATCGTGTAGAAATGATGGGCGAGGGTGGAGGGCATGGCAGTCTCCTGCGGAAGGCAAGGGGATGCGACGCGGAAGCGCCCGAAGCGAACGGTATTCATGAGGTGGCAGTTGTAAGCCGTGGAAGCACGCGACTGCCTCAGCTGGGCTTGCCGCATCGAGCATGCACCGGTTGCGTGAGCTCCATGCCTCGGCGCTTCAATACGCGCACCGCGAGACGTCCCTCCTGCCGCGACAACGCAAGGCGCAAGGGCGCGGCGATCGCGCTGCCGCGCTAGCCTGGGCGCCGCCACAACGCACCCCACGTGCGGCCGTCGCGCGCGGCCACCTGCAACCGTCGCAGCACGCGCTCGTCGTGCGTGGCGAGCCATGCGAAAGCGGCGCCGCATTCGGGCGCGCGCAACGCCTGCTCGTAGGCCCACAGCGCATCCTGCGGCGTCGTGCACGTCACCACGTAAGAGCCGCGAAAGATCGAGGCCCGCCGCGGTGAGCGACGGCGCATACGGCTGGTGCGGCGGCGCGATCCACACGATATCGCGCCGCTGCGACTGCAACCGCACAAGCGCCGGCAGCGTGAGCCGGATCTCGCCGATGCCCTCGCGCTCGAGCAGAAGCTCGGTCAGCGCGGCTTGCGGCCAGCCGCGTCCCGGCAGCACTGCATCGAGCGCCGCGAAGCCCGACGGAACCGCGCCGGCTCCGGCGCGACGTCGTCGCCGCGCCAGATGGCGGGATGCGAAAGCAGCGAGACGAGGGCGCTGGCGAGCGAGCCATGACATCGACACCAATCACTGCGGAGGCCAATACGCGCGAAGATCGCGGCGAGCGCGGATCGTGCTCGATCTTTTGCACGAGCAACGCTCAATGCAGGACGCGAGGTCGCCAAGTGCTGGCGCGAGCCCGACCACTTCGACACCACCGTTGCCAGGAGATCGAGCGCGCCGAGCTTTCGCCACTCAAGTATGGATGACGCAGGAAACGTATCGGCGAAAACGTCCCACAGGTGATGAAGCCGCTTGCGAGTGCCGGCGATGATGCGCTTGCGTACGTCGTCGTCCGGGTTCGCTCACCTAGCGCTCCGGATAATCGATGACGCCGATCGCCGCGTAACAATTGGCCGCGATGTACACGAGGCCGCGGATCGCCTGCGCGCGCTTGCTCGGCCATCCGGCAGCAAATCGCTATCCGGATGCGCGAGGCCCAGATGGATGAGGATCGCGGCGCTCTCCGTCATGACCGAGCCATCGGGCAGCACGAGCGTCGGAATCTGCACGAGCGGATTCACGCGGGTCGAGTTCGTCGAGGCCCGGACCCGGCCTCCCACGACGCTCGACCTTCGAACCATGCGCCCGAAACGGAATCTCCACGGCGGCCGCGAGCCGCCGCCTCGAGGAGTAGCCGCGGCGCTGCGAGCGCTCTGGCTGCCCTCCGCGCGATACGTGTGGGATCACTCGCGCTCGGGCGGCCATCACCTCACTTGTTGGCCATGTCTTCCGGCGATTCATCTCTTCCGGCGACACGTCCTCGACGTGCGTGGCGATGGTCCACACATGGCCGAAGGGATCGGTGAGCGTGCCGGTGCGATCGCCGTAGAACTGGTTCGCCACCGGGCGCACTTGTGTGGCGCCTGCCGCGATCGCCTGGCGAGAAGATGTTGTCGACGTCGGTTCACGTAGACCATGAAGCTCACCGGCGTGCCGCCGAAGGCGTGCGGATCTCGAAAGCCTTCCATCGCATCGGCGAGCATCACGTTCGAGTCGCCGATCCTGATCTCGGCGTGGCCGATCTTGCCGTCGGGCATGGGGAAGCGAAAGAGCTCTTCGGCGCCGAAGGCCTTCTTGTAGAACTCGATGGCCTTGGCGGCATCGTTGGTGATGAGATAAGCGGTGACGGTGTGGTAACCCTGGGGGATGGGAGCAACGGCCATGAACGTCTCCTTCGTCGAGGTAGTCTGGAAAAAACAGCCGGATGCCCGTCGCCACTGGAGGAAGACCGGCGAGCGAACCGGGAGTGACTCCAGACGGAGAAATGGAACTGCGTTGCTGCTGATGCTGCGGAAAAGCGTGATGCGTCTACAGCGAACGGCTGGGGCGGATCACCCCGACCGCGATGCCTTCGATGGAGAACGGTGTTTTCGCGGGATCGACCACGATCGGCGCAAACGCCGCATTCTCCGCCACCAGCGTGATTTCACGCCCGCGACGTTTCAGGCGTTTGACGGTGACCTCCTCCCCCAGGCGCGCGACGACGATCTGTCCGCTGCGCGCCTCGCCGGTCTTGTGCACGACGAGGAGGTCGCCGTCGAGGATGCCGATGTCCTGCATGCTCGCGCCCTTGACCCGCAGCATGTAGTCGGCGTGCGGCGTGAAGAGCGAGGAATCGATGCGGTATTGCGCCTCGATGTGCTCGGCGGCGAGGATGGGACTGCCCGCCGCCACGCGGCCCACGAGCGGCAGCGTGCCTTGCACCGGCAGGCCGGGGATGTCGCGCAGGCGCAGGCCGCGGGCGGCGCCCGGCGTGATGTCGATCGCGCCCTTCTTCGCCAGCGCCTGCAGGTGATCCTCCGCCGAGCTCGCGGTGGAAAAGCCCAGCCCCGTGGCGATCTCCGCCCGCGTGGGCGGCATGCCGTTCGCCTCCATGTGGCTGCGGATCCAGTCGAGGATCTGCTGCTGGCGCGCGGTGAGGCGCGGCACCTCGAGGTTGTCGCTGCTGCGGCGGGGGGACATGTGCCGATACCGTATGAACATGCGGTACCGTAATTATAATCGGCATTGAACGGTCGTCAAGGGCCTCGTCAACTGGCCGGACGGATGAGGCGTTGAGGACGGAGGGGACGCCTCAAACATCGAAGGCCCTCGGCGCATTCTCCGCATGAGTGCTGCTGCGTCGCGCTCGAAACGGCGCGAACGAGCCGGCCACGTCCGGCGGGCTGCCCCTATCCGCGTGCCGCCGAAGCGCGAAGCGCTTCGGCGGCGGCCAATCCCGTCATCGACAGCGCGGCTACCTGCGCGATGCGCAGGCAGCGATGGCGCAGCGGGAGTCGCGGCGACTGTCCGAAGACGAGTTCATCGCCTTGCCGCGAAGCCGGGCGTGGTGATCCTCGATGGGCGCAGCAAGGCGAAGTACGACGCCCTGCACGTGCGCGGCGCCGTCAACCTGTCCTTTCCCGACCTCACCGTCGACAGCCTGGACGCGCGGCTGCCGGACACGCCACCACGATCCTCATCTACTGCAACAACAACTTTGCCAATGCGCCCGATCCGATGCCGGTCAAGTTGCCGCCGCCGCGCTCAATCTCGCGATGTATACGTCGCTCTATACGTACGGTTATCGCAACGTGTATGAGCTGGGGCCGAACCTGTCGGTGAGATCGACGCGCATTCCGTTCGAAGGAACTTGGGTGGAGTCCATTCGATCTCCCGTGAATTAGCGCGCGCAGCGTCGTTGCTCCGACGTCAGGCGCGACGTGACGGATCAGCGCTGGATCATCGTTAGTATTGATGGCGGCGTGCGCGCTCCGACGTCTTTCGGCGTGCATATCGTGCCTGGCTCGTTTTGGCGGCGAAAAATTGATAGGCTAGTCAGCGGGTCAGGTTCCACGGGGGCTGATTATGCGAAACGGGATATCGGGAGATCCGGCATTCTTGCGGCCTATTCCAGTTAGATCTCCGTGAGGAATCGAAGGAGCGCGATGACACAGCTGCCCGAGGGCCTGGAGTTCATCACTGCGAAGACGCTCGAGCACTACAACGAGCGCGCCGCCGAGTTTTGGGAAGGCACGCGCGACCACGACGTGACGCAGAATATCGAGGCGCTGCTGCGACACATTCGCGCTGCGCCACCGTTGCGCATACTCGACTTCGGCTGCGGGCCTGGGCGTGACCTAGCGGCGTTTCGCGCTCTAGGCCACGAGCCGGTTGGCCTTGAGGGCTCCCCGCCACTTGCCACCATGGCACGCGAGCACAGCGGCCGCGAGGTCTGGGAGCAGGATTTCCTCTCGCTGAAGCTTCCCTCCTGCCGCTTCGACGGCATCTTTGCCAACGCTTCGCTGTTTCACGTGCCACGCCAAGAGCTGCCGCGCGTCCTGAGCGAATTGCACGCGGCGCTCAAGCCCGATGGCGTGCTCTTCGCTTCGAACCCCCGGGGCCATAACGAGGAGGGTTGGAATGGGGGGCGGTATGGCGTGTATCACGACCTGGAATCATGGCGCGCGTTTCTGAAAGCGGCGGCGTTCAGGGAGTTGGAGTACTACTATCGTCCGCCAGGATTGCCGCTCGAGCGGCAGCCTTGGCTCGCAAGCGTATGGCGGAAGCACGGTGTATCCGGCGCGATCTAACCCGAGTAGGGGAAGTCCTTTCCATTCGCTCAACCGGACCCGCGGGCATATGCTTTCTTGCTCGCGAACACCGGTGGCGGCGGGCCGGTTAGCTTAGCCGTTAGGCGTCATGAACGGAGTCAGTCGCACAGTCCGCGACATCAATCCCCGGAGAGCACTTCATGCTTGTCGGAACCTGCCACTGTGGCGCTGTCACGATCGAGTTGCCATCCGCTCCGGAGAAAGCTACGAGCTGCAACTGCTCCATTTGCAGGCGCACCGGTGCCGTCTGGGCCTATTACGAGTTCGGCACGGTTCGCATCGCCGGTCACCCCGAGAACACGCAGGAATACATCCAAGGCGACAGAACGCTCAGGACGGTGCGTTGTGCGACATGCGGATGCGTTACGCACTGGGAGCCTCTGCCACCGGAGCCGGGTTCTCGTCACGGCGTGAACCTACGGAATTTCGACCCGAAGGTTCTGGAGTCGGTTCAGATCCGGCGCTTCGATGGCGCAGACACTTGGAAGTTCTTGGACTGAAACCGAATGACGCCTAACGTGAAACCGATGCGCCGTGAATAGTCTCGTTGTCAGTATTCTTGCGGGCGCAATCGGAGCCGGCTACTTCTTGTACGGCAAGCGGCAGACTAAGTTCGTACCGATGCTGGCCGGCGTTCTCCTGTGCATCTACCCCTATTTCGTTGACAGTCTGCCTTGGCTGTTGGGCATCGGCATCGTGCTGGTGGCCGCCCCATTTCTTGTCGACTTCTAGCGTCGAGGCATACTGTGCTGCCGAGTAGAGAGTTTCTCGCTAGCAAAGGCTCGAGGCCTAACATTGCCTTGAACCGGACGTGTGTCCGCCCGTCCTTCGGCGGGCTCGGCACGCGCCGGATAACTTAGCCGTCAGGCGTCACAAATCCAGCATGGAGCCCAGCATGGGTGACCTAGCCTTCGCCGATCGCGTGGAAGTCCTGGTTCTCGTCGACAACGTGACGGACAACCTTTCGACCGTCCCCGAGTTTGTAGAGAACGAGTTTCGACGATTCTGGAGAAGAGGGGGTCGAATCCTGTCCGGCCAATGCCTGTGTTGCGCTGCGCACGGCCTATCCTGTGCCATCACTGCGTGGCGTGGCGACATCGCCAAGACGCTCTTGTTTGACACCGGGCCCGACGCGTCGGTGTTCGAAAGAAACGTTGAACGCCTTGGATTCGATATGGGCGCCGTGGACGGAATCGTTCTTTCGCATGGGCACTGGGACCACGGCGGCGCCATGCTCCGTGCACTGGAGATGATTCAGACGAGCAACGGCGGTCGCGAGGTCCCCACGTATATGCATCCGGGCATGTACAGGACCCGCGCCACGCGGACGCCCGACGGTTCGATGCATTTGTTTGACGATGTCCCGAGCGCGGCCGCCCTCGAAAAGCACGGGGCGCGCGTGTTCCACGCCACGGATGCGCAACTCATCCTGGAGGACCTCTTCTTCGTCAGCGGCGAAATACCGCGAGTCACAAAATTCGAGACAGGATTGCCGAACCACTATCGGCGCACCGAGGATGGTTCGGGTTGGGAGGCCGATCCGCTAATCGTTGACGAGCGCTTCGTCGCCGTGCGCGTGAAGGACAAAGGTGTCTTCGTGTTCACTGCGTGTTCGCACGCTGGGGTCGTGAATGTGTTAACTCACGCACGGGAGTCCTTCCCAGGTCAATCGCTTCACGGCGTAATGGGAGGTTTCCATCTGTCGGGAAGCACGGAGAAAATCATCCCCGAAACGGTCGATGCGCTGCGTGAATTCAACCTCAAGACGATCGCGGCAGCACACTGCACAGGCTGGCGTGCGATAGGTGCACTCACAGCTGCCTTCGGGCAAGCAGTAGTCCCCTCTGCTGTGGGCAAGACTTTCCGACTGTAGCCCAATGCGACAACTGGGCAGGCATTCGGCCTCGCGGACAGCCGCTGTGATGGACCGCCGGACATTTGTCGTCCTCGTCGCCGGCACATGCCTGCTCGAGCCGCTCGCGGTTCGCGCACAGCAGTCAGGCAAAGTCTTCAGGATCGGATTGCTTGCTCCGTTTACCGGAGCCCCACCCGGCGGCCGGATCGACCTGGAAGAACTTCGTATCGGTTTGCGCGACCTGGGCTGGGTCGAAGGAAAGAACCTCGTAATCGAAATCCGTTGGGCGGGCGTGAATCCGCACCGGCAGCGCGAACTCGCCGCCGAACTCAAGGCGCTCCCGGTGGCGCTGATCCTTGCGTTCGGAACGACCACGATCCGCGCGGCGCGTGATGGTGCTCCCGGTCTGCCCATTGTCATGGTCAACGCGGGAGACCCGGTTGGTGCGAAGTTCGTGGCCAGCCTGGCCCGGCCAGGTGGCGACCTGACGGGCACTTCGGCAGCCGGCGAAGAAGTCCTTGCCAAGCAAGTGGAGCTGCTGTCGGCTGCCGTGCCGCAACTCAAGAGGGTCTGCGTGGTGATGAACAGCGCCAACCCCGCCAACGGATTCTTCTTTGACGTGATGTCGTTGCGCGCAAGGACTCTCGGCGTGCGCCTTGATCGTATCGACGTCGCGTCGGAAGGCGAACTGGACGAGGCCATTGCGCGCGCCAAGGGTGGCGCGCTCGTAATCGTGAACGACCCGATGTTTTATCCGCGCCTCGTCCACATCGTCGAGCTGACGCTCCGGTCGCAGGTACCGTCCATTTTCGGTGCTCGCGAATATGTCGACGCCGGCGGTTTGCTGTCGTATACCTCGTCCAACGCGTGGCATTGGCGCAGCGCAGCCAGCTTTGTCGACAAGATTCTCAAGGGCGCGAAGCCCGCCGATATCGCGGTGGAGCAGCCAACCAAGTTTGAGCTGGCGATCAACCTGAAGGCCGCGAAGGCGCTGGGCATCACCGTCCCGCAATCGCTGCTGCAGCGCGCTGATGACGTGATTCAATGATCGAAACACTGCCGCATCTATCGTTCCACTGCGAATGACGAATGTCGTGACTTGGCTTCCGTACGGACTCGACGGCTAGGCCGAACAGGCCAAGACGCGTAGGCTGCTGCTCCGAGGGCTTCCCTCGATCACCTGGAGGAAAACATGAAGAACACATGGAAGGCATTGATCGCAGTGCTGCTCGCATGGGTAAGTTTCGGCACCGCCGCCCAGGTGCCCCAGTACGGTGTAAGCATCAACCTCGAGCAGGCGAAGAAGGCTATCGCCGCTGGTCAAGCGGAGGCGCGCAAGAACAACTGGCCGGTGGCGATTGCAGTCGTCGACAACTCGGGCATGCTCGTTGCCTACGAGCGCATGGACAATACCCAGACCGGCAGTGTCCAGGTTGCGATCGACAAGGCGGTCTCTGCCGCGATGTTCCGCCGATCGACCAAGGCGTTCCAGGATGTGGTTGCCGGCGGCGGCGCGGGCCTTCGGATACTTGGCCTGCGTGGGGCGTCTCCCGTTGAGGGAGGACTGACGCTGATGATCGACGGCAAGGTGGTCGGTGGTATCGGCGTTTCGGGGGTCAATGCCGACCAGGATGGGATGGTCGCCAAAGCTGGCGCCGATGTGACCAAGTAGCGCCGGGATGCGTTAGGCCCCAATGGCAGAGCCCGAAATCTACTGTCCCCGGTGCGAGTGGCGGCCGAGAGCCGAGGATCGCTGGGAATGTATTCCGAGTTGTGGCACAAGCTGGAATACTTTCTGGACTCGTGGTGTCTGCCCAGGTTGCAGCTACAAGTGGGAACGAACCCAGTGCCTCGCGTGTGGAGAGTTGTCGGCGCATGCTGATTGGTACCACTACCCGCGCGGGTCCCCTGAGGAGAAGACGGAGCGAACGGTCAATGTATCTGGGGCCTAAACCGGACGGGCCGGCACGCGGCTTCAAACCAACGCCCTTGACTTGGCGTTCAACCGGACGCGCTGGCATTCAGTTACTGAGCCGGTTCTCCCAAAGTACATATGGGTGCTTGCAGCCCTGTATTTCATCGCCAGCCTCGCGCACTTCGCTCATAACGCCGAGTACATCGCGTTCTACCCAGGCATGCCCACCTGGCTCACTGCGGAGATGGCATCGCGCGATGGTTAACGCTCAAGTGAACCGGCGCGCCGCGACCGACGCCCACACGCAAGAAGCCCGCGTTCCGTTTGAGAGCTTGACGTGGCTAACGATGGCGACGATCCAGCCGACGTTGAGAGGTGGGCGTGTGGCGAACTCACCCGACCATCGATCGGAACCGCCGACACGTGGGCGACACTGGCACCGCTTCTCGAGTCGCGAGCAGAAACCTTATTGGAGTGGGCAAACGATGAGTCGCCTTGGGCGCACTGGGCTGCCTAGTCTTGCGTTCAACCGGACGCGTGTCCATCGCTCGTCCTTCGGACGGCTCGGCGCGCGCCGGTTGGCTTGGACATTGGGGCGCACCATCGCCGCGCTGGTCCTCGTGATCACGCTGGGAACCGTTTCAAAAGTGGCACTGACAGCCGACACTCCGAAAGGGGCGGAGTTATCCAAAGCGGAAGCCACCGTGATTGCGAATCGCTTCTTCGCAAACGAGATTGCGATGGAGGGCTCAGTCGCCGAACCTTCCCTGCGTGGAGACCATTGGGTCTTTCCGTTCAAGGTGGGCTACGCTGGAGTTGTTGCGCGAGATCCCATACTCGTCAATCGGTACACGGGGCAAGTTTCGTGGGCGGGACTCGCCGACCATAAGGCACGCTCCGGTCGGGGCAAGGCTGAAACCGCGAAATGAGCCCTGACGTTGCGTCGAACCGACTTCAGTCGGGTTGGTGCCATCTGGTTCGCCGCTCGCCGGATGATGCGATCGTCGAATAGCTCGTTGCCACACGTCAGCGGCTGTAGCCGGCGAGCCGTCGTGAAGTTGCGCGCCGTCGTGTCGTTGGTCGTCGTGGTTTCGCTTTCCGTCGACGCGGTGACGCCGGTAACGCCGCATCTCGCGCCCGAGTCGCGCCGGGACCTGGAGAAGCGCCTGGCTGCGATCGCATTCCCGGAGACCGCCGGCAGCAGCGTTTTCATTGCACTCGGGCAAGCGCTGGGGATGAAGCCGACGAAGACGACCTACCGTTACGAGCAGCGGTACGCGCATTTGCCGGTTATCGACGTGGACGTCGTGCCGACCACGGAGCAGTGCGCGGACGTGGTACTCGCGGCCAAATTCCGACCGCAGGTCAAGTACGGACCTGTCCGGATTAGAGGACGCTACTGTCTCACCGGATTGGGCCAGTGGACAGCAACCTCGCAGGAAGTCACGCAGTAATGCTGCGATACGTTGCCTTCCTGCGCGGCGTCTCACCGCGGAACGCGAAGATGCCGTGAACCGAACGCGTGTCCGTCGTCCGTACTTCGGCGCGCTCGGCACGAGCCATTGACTCGATCGTCAGGGGACGAGTGCTTCCAGCCTGGTTGGATTCTGGTTCCCATCGCAGCAGGCTGGGGTGGCTGGTCCTGCGCGTGACGTTGGCCATCCTCATCGGAGCGCACGGCCTCGCGCGGGTGGCGGCTGGAGGAGTGGTACCGTTTGGCGGCTTCCTATCCTCGGTCGGGTTTCCGGGTGGCCTATGGTTCGTTGTCGGCCTGGGACGCAATGGTTCCGAATACAGTGTTCTCCTGGTCGTCTGCCTGTTGACCGTGGGACTACAGCATGTCAAGGGACGCGCCGGTTAACTTGATCGTCAGGTATCGGGTGGACATTCGCAGCATCCAACCGGAGGAGTTCGAGGAGACCCGGCTACTTCTCATCGCGAATGGCTGGCGACGTCGTGAAGTTGAACCAGACCGGTTCCCGGAGCTGGTGGCGCGGTCTTCGCAAGCACTGGTTGCGGTGGAGGGCGGTCGAGTGATCGGTTTCATTCGAGCCCTATCCGATGGAATTTCCAACGGCTACATTTCAATGCTCGTCGTTGCGGAAGGCCACCGACGCCAAGGGATAGGACGTGCACTCGTG
This sequence comes from uncultured beta proteobacterium, assembly GCA_963707815.1. Classification (GTDB taxonomy): domain Bacteria; phylum Pseudomonadota; class Gammaproteobacteria; order Burkholderiales; family Casimicrobiaceae; genus VBCG01. The sequence goes on along the minus strand of CAVPRK010000005.1, from coordinate 79,188 downwards.
CAATCTGTGATGGGCGAGGATCCCCACGTAACGTGGGTACTGCGCGCTGCACGAGAAGGTCTCGAGCTTTTCTATGAGAAGCTTGGCTTTGTCCGTTCCAAGGTCGCCATGGAGCGTCCTCGTGCAGGTCCTGACACCTGATATTGCGTTGTTCCGAATGGAGTGCGCAAATGACCGAAGACACCTTGCAAGAGTTTGCCGATGCTTGGAATCGCCACGATATCGATGCCCTGATGTCACTCATGACCGAGGATTGTGCCTTCGAAGCGTCCGCAGGAACGGAGATTTGCGGCACCCGGTACGCGGGGAGGGATGCCGTCCGAGCTGGTTTCGCGGAAGTCTGGGCAACTTTTCCCGACGCGCACTGGGGCAACGCGCGACATTTCGTCGTGGGCGAGAGAGGGGTGTCGGAATGGACCTTCACGGGCACACGGGTCGACGGCACTCGCGTGGAAGTCCATGGTTGCGACGTGTTCACTTTTCGCGATGGCAAGATCGCACTGAAGGACTCGTACCGCAAGAACCGTCCGTCCCTGAGCTGACCGAGCAGCAGGGAAGGGCAATTCTTGCGATCGTCGAAGCGCTGTCGGCAACGCCGGTCCAGGCGCTTGTACTGGCGTTGCATGTGATCGTCGTCTACGGTGCGATCGGCGGAACGGCACCTGTAACATGTCGTCGTGTCTCCAGCCGACACCCGCGAAGCACCAGGAACGCCTGGCTGAAGTACCCTGCCGCGATGGCCGCGCTTACGTCGGCGTATACCTGGGAACGGGGGCAGTGGTCGTAGTCGCCAGCTGGCTGGGCGGATTGCCGCAGCCTGGGCCGATGTCTGAACGACCATTTTGGTAGATGCCCGTCAATCGACGGTCACCTTCGCATCCTTGATGAGCTTGCCCCACTTTTTCGATTCGGCGTCGATATAGGCGGCGAACTCGGAAGGCGAGCTTGCGACGATCTCGAGCCCCATGCCTTCGAGCTGGCCGCGCACGTCGGGCATCTTGAGAATCGCTGCGATCTCGCGATGAAGCTTGTCGACGATCGCCGGTGGCGTGCCTGCAGGCGCCAGGATGGCTGCGAGGCCGACGGTCTCGAAGCCTGGCATGCCCGCCTCGGTCATCGTCGGGACGTCGGGCAGCAGAGGCGAGCGCGTATTGCTCGCCACCGCGAGCGGCTTCACCTTGCCGGCCTTGATCTGCGGCAGCGACGTGATCACGCCGTCGAACATAGCCTGCACGCGTCCCCCGATGAGATCGTTGAGCGCCGGCGGCGTGCCCTTGTAAGGCACGTGCGTCGCGGGCACGCCGGTCTCGACCTTGAAGAGCTCGAGCGCAAGATGCGACGTGCTGCCGTTGCCTGCCGAGGCCCACGAGACGCCGCCCGCCTTCGACTTCGCGTAGGCGATCAATTCCTTCACGTTCTGGACGGGCACTTCCGGGTTCACGTCGAGCACGATGTACGCCTTCGTCATGAGCGTGACCGGCGTGAAATCCCTGGCGGGATCGAACGGCAGGGCGGGAAACAGGAACGGGTTGACGATGTGCTGCACGGTCGCGACGACGAGCGTATAGCCGTCCTTCGGCGCTTTAGCGACGAGTTCGGTACCGATGTTGCTGCCCGCGCCCGGCCGGTTGTCGACGATGACCTGCTGGCCGAGCCGCTCCGAAAGCTTCTGCGCGACTAGGCGGGCCACGATATCGGTGGGGCCGCCGGCCGGCTGCGGCACGACGAGCCGGATCGGCCGATTCGGATAATCCTGCGCCGCGGCGAGCGCCGCCACGCACATCAAAGCCCAGGCGGCGACCGCGCGCCATGCGTCATGCATCGTTTCCTCCGTCGTCGAGATGTTGCCCTATCCCTGCGACGCGCGCCTTCGCGATCAGCATCGCGCACAGGGTCATGTACTCCAGCGCCGTGCCGCCGGAGCAGAACACGGTGCGCCGATCGCGCGACGTGCGTCCTGCGATGCGCCCGGCGACGACTTCGCCAAGCTCGCCGCGCACCTGCTCGCGTGCGAGCAACCCTTCCGCGATCGGCATCAGGATCTCGCCTTTCTCCGCGAACGCCTGCTCGCGCGCGTCCACGAAGACATCCGCCTCGCAGATTGCCTGCGTGTCGATCTCGCGCGTCGACGGCGCGTGCTGGCCCATGGCATTGCAATGCGATCCTGGCGCAAGCCACTGGCCCAGGACGACCGGAGTCGCGGATGTCGTGATCGTCGTGACGATGTCCGCGCCTTGCACCGCCCCTCGCGCCGAATCGCAGGCGACGATGCGCAGGCCGGGCAGGGCGGCGCACGCTTCCCGCACGAAGGCCTCGCGCCTGGTCGCGTCGCGACTGAAGCAGCGCACTTCCTGCAGGTCGCGCACGGTGGCAAGGCATCGCAACTGCGACAGCGCGTAGCGTCCCGTGCCGACGATGGCGGCGCGAGACGCATCCTCGCGCGCGAGGTAGCGTGTGGCCACCGCCGCGGTAGCACCGGTCTTCCACAGCGAAAGCGCCTTGCCGCAGAGCACGCCGATCATGCGCCCCGTCTCGCCCGAGAACACGGTCAGCCACATGTCGACGTCGCCGGGACGGAAATGGGTCGAGTAGATCGACGCGCCCATGAGCCTTGAGTCGCGCATGTACGACGCGGACAGCTTGAGGGCGCGCGAGCGCGGTGCCGGCGGTGCGCCGTCCGCGGTCAGGATCGCACGCGGCAGTACGCCGACGCCGTCCTCGCCCTGCTCGCGAAAGGACGACTCGACCGCGTCGACGCAATCGCGCGGCGTGATGGTTCCGCTCGTAAACAGCCGGGCGAGATCGCCTGGTCCGACGAACCAGGTCAATCGGGCCAGCTTTCCAGCAGGTCGACCGGATCGCCGTAACGCGACGCCATCTCCACGACCGCCGGGATCGCGCAATGCCTCGAGGAAGCCGTCGGTGACGAGCCGGCCGCTGCCCGCGTCGACGGTGCTGTCGAACGTCACGATGTCCATGTGCACCGGCGGCTCCTCCCAGTTCGGCATCACCTTCTTGATGTAGTCCGAAGGCTTGGTGAGGTCGATGCCGAAGTGCAGCGCGCCCGGAGAGTTCGAGCCTGCGGGGTAGATCTGATGCCGCGGCCACTTGGGATTGAAGCCGCAGCCGAGCTCGATCAGCGCGCCGCCGATGAGCATTTCACGCAGCAGCACCGCGTCGGGCGAGGCGCCCGTCACCTCGACGACGCAGTTGTCCTCGAAGCGCACGCCGATGCGCTCGCCGAACGGCTTCTCGAATCCAACCGCCCACTGCGGATATATCGTGCCGGTCACCGCCACCGAGCGATGCTGCGTCGGATCGTCGAGCATGGGTCCCGGCTCGTACAGATTGGGGCCGTGCGTCGGCAGGTAGTGCACGTACGCGCCCGGGCTCGTCGCGAACATCTCGCCGCGCCACCGGTTGGTGTCGAGGTTGCGGTCGGTCATGCGCGCGGTCAGCGGGATCTTCAGGTCGCTGCCGCGTCGGTCGGTGAACGACAGAACGTAGTCCGTGTTGCGCGGAATGCGCGCGGCGGTCGCGCGCACGAGCTCGCCCACGATCTCCGTCGGGAACCGCGCTTGCGCGGTGTGCAGGAGATCGAGATTGCGGAAGAACGTGATCTTGACCCAGCGTTGCCCGAGCCTGCGCCGCAGGTCGATGCAGTACGGATGCCACGCCGAGCAGAACCACGACGAGACGACGAACGTCGCCTGCTCGAGGATGGGTTTCACCTCGTCGGGAATCTCCATCATGTTCGTGGTGTGCGTCTTGACTTCGATGGCGCGCACGCCCTGCGAAGCCGCGAGCCCGCCGATCGCCGAGACCACGCGGGGATCGAGGAGCTTGTCGGTCAGGAACACGAGGCGGTCGCCCTGGCGGAACTCGAACGTCCGCACGAAATTGGCGATCGCGTGGAAGTGCAGCTCGAGCTCGGTCGTCGGGAACGCGTTCGACCACGGCATCGACTTGCCGGCGAGCTTTTCGATGGCGACGGTGGTGCCGCCGCTGTCGAGACGGTCGGCGCGTATTTCCTCGATTTTCATGCGTGCGTCCCTCCTTGCTAAACTTGGAGATTCTACGCGCGCCAAGGACCCTGCCATGTCGTCTGCTCCCGAGCCTGCCGTTGCGATCGACGCGTCCGAGGCGCCGCTGCGCGCGAAGCAGACAGGCTATCCGCAGCCTTATGCAGCGCGCGTATCCGGGCGCGAAAAGCGTCCGTTGGGCGACCTCTTCGGCCTCACCAACTTCGGCGTTAACCTGACCCGCCTCAAGCCCGGCTGCGTATCGTCGATTCGCCACTGCCACACCAAGCAGGACGAGTTCATCTACATCCTGCGCGGCAATCCGGTGCTGGTCACGAACGGCGGCGAGACCGAGCTCGCGCCCGGGATGTGCGCAGGCTTCGCCGCCGGCAGCGGCGATGCGCACCAGCTCGTCAATCCCGGTCCTGACGTCGTCGAGTTCCTGGAGGTCGGGGACCGTGCCTGCGACGACGAGGTCCAATACCCCGACGACGACCTCGCCGCCAAGCTCGGTCCCGACGGCAAGTGGCGCTACCACCGCAAGGATGGAACACTCTACTGACCTGGGATTCGCCTACCGCGTCCACAAGACGGGCGAGGTGACGATTACACGCGACGGGCGCACGGTGACGGTGCTGCGAGGCGACGCTGCGCGCGAAGTCGATGCACGGGTCGCGGCGTTGGCGCCCGAGCAGCGCCAGACGGCCCTGGCAAAGATTACCGGGCGCTACAAGCGCGGGAACGAGCGGCGCGCCGCGCACCATCCGCGCAATCGATGAAGGACGCGCCGGCCGGAACTTCCGCACGCATCGCAATGCCTATGCAGGGATGCCGTCCGGGGGTTCGCCGTGCGCATCCGGCGCGCGCATGTTAACGTTACTGAAAGGATTCAGTCCGGCAACGGGTTCCCGATGAAGAAGGTCGCTCTCTACAGCAGCTCCAATCGCTCCCGCAAGGCCGCCGCGGAAGAGGCTCCGGCCGAGACGAAGCCTGCCGAAGCGGTCGCGCCTGCGCCCGCCGCTTCCGGGGCGAGGCGCTTCTATCGCCGCTTCGAGCAGCCGATTCTCGTCGCCGCCGGAGCGCTGTTCGCCGTTGCGCTCGTCCTCACGTATGCGAAGACGCGCCCGGTACCACACGAGCTTACCCAAAAGGACATCGACCAAGCGGTCCTGCACACGCTCGAGAACACGAACCTGCCGTCGATGGCGACCAAGGCCGCGGCCGCGATCGCGCCCTCCGTGGTGCGTGTAATGGGCTACGGACTCGACAAGGGCGACGACGAGGAGAAGGAAAAGGAGAAGGGCAAGGGGGACGACAAGTCCAAGGACGCCGCCAAGGACAAGGAGAAGGACGCGGCGAAGGACAAGTCGAAGTCGGCCGCCAAGGAGAAGGACAAGGCCGCGGCGAAGGATAAGCTCGCGCGCAACGACGGGGGCGTTCAGAAGGCGCCCGAACCCAAGTCGAAGGAGCCCGCAAAGGACAAAGAGCCTTCCAAGGACGCCGACAAGGACAAGGATCCCAAGTCCGCGCGCAACGACGGCGGCTTCCCCGGCTACCGCAGCACGGGCATCGGCACCGGCGTGGTAATCGTCGACAAGGGCGTGATTCTCACGAATTTGCACGTCGTTCTGGGCGCCGAGAAGATCAAGGTACGATTCTTCGACGGCATGGAAGCGGAAGCCACGGTGATCGGCGTGCGCCCGGAGCACGACCTCGCCGTCCTGCAGGCAAAGTCGATTCCCGACGACCTCGTCGCGGCCACGCTGCGCTCGACGGCGGATCTGCAGGTTGGCGACCACGTCGTGGCCGTGGGATTCCCGTTCGGCATCGGACCATCGGCGTCCGCGGGCGTCGTGTCCGGACTCAAGCGCGAATACCACTCGCCCGAGGGCAAGCGCATCCTGACCAATCTCATCCAGTTCGACGCGGCGGCGAATCCCGGCAACTCCGGCGGGCCGCTCGTCACGGCCGATGGCGAAGTCGTGGGTATCGTCACCGGCATCCTCAATCCGACCAGCCAACGCGTCTTCATCGGCATCGGCTTTGCCGTGCCGATCGAGAACGCTGCAGCAGCGGTCGGCATGTCCCCCTTCTAAACAGAGCAGACAATCCAACGCATGGACATCCGTGAGATGAACGGGGGCGAAGTCGCCACCCTGATGGAGCGCATCCTCTACGAAGTTAAAAAGGTGGTTGTCGGCCAGGACCACTTCCTCGAGCGCGTGATGGTCGCGATCCTGGCGCAGGGCCACCTGCTCGTGGAGGGCGTGCCCGGGCTTGCCAAGACACTGACCGTCAAGACGCTCGCGCGCGCTGTGCACGGGTCGTTCAAGCGCATCCAGTTCACGCCCGACCTCGTGCCCGCGGACTTGGTCGGCACGCGCATCTACAACCAGAAGACCGGCGACTTCGCGACCTCGCTGGGCCCCGTGTTCTGCCACTTGCTGCTCGCCGACGAAATCAATCGTGCGCCCGCGAAGGTGCAAAGCGCGCTGCTCGAGGTGATGCAGGAGTACCAGGTGACGATCGCGGGCGAGACGCATTTCGTGCCGCGGCCGTTCCTCGTAATGGCCACGCAGAACCCCATCGAGACCGAGGGCACGTACCCGCTGCCCGAGGCGCAGGTCGACCGCTTCATGATGAAGGTGCTGGTCGGCTATCCGAACGAGGAAGAGGAATTCGTGATCGTGCAGCGGGTGACCGGCGAGCCGATCGACGTCGGCGCCGTTGCGACCACGGAGCAGTTGGCCGACTTGCAGAAGGAATGCCGGCGCGTGTACGTCGATCCCAACCTCATCAACTACGCCGTGCGCCTCGTGGCCGCGACGCGCGAGCCCGAGCGCTTCGGCCTCAAGGACTTCGGGCGCTTCCTCACGTTCGGTGCCAGTCCGCGCGCGACGATCCACATGATCGAGGGCGCCAAGGCGCTCGCCTTCCTGCGCGGCCGCACGTACGTGCTGCCCGAGGACGTGACGGACATCGTGCCCGACGTGATGCGCCATCGCCTCGTGCTCTCGTACGAGGCGCTGGCGGAAGGTCAGTCGCCGGACATGCTGATCCGCAAGGTGATGCAACAGATCGCTGCGCCGTCGAAGCCGCTCGAGACGCATGTCCGCGTCGCCAACGCCTGAGGGCGTCCTGCGCAGGCTCGAGTGGACGGTGATCCGCCGTCTCGACGGGCTCTTGCACGGCGATTACCGCACCCTGTTCCGCGGCTACGGACTCGACCTCGCCGACCTGCGCGAGTACCAGCATCACGACGACGTGCGCCACATCGACTGGAACGTGACGGCGCGCATGCAGACCCCTTACGTGCGCGAGTTCAACGAGGAGCGCGAAGTCGCGGCGTGGTTCCTGCTCGACCTGTCGCCGTCAGTCGATTTCGGCTCCGAGAGCGTTCGCAAGCGCGCCGTGTCGAGCGAGTTCGTGACCGTGCTCGCCCGTCTGCTGACGCGACACGGCAACCGCGTCGGCGCGCTGTTCTACGGCGGCGAGGTCGACGCGATGATCCCGACGCGCAGCGGCCGCCGCCACGTGCTGCACATCCTGCACGAGATGATGAAGCGCCCGGTGCTGAACCAGTCGCAGCCCACGGACATCGATACGCTGCTGCGCGCCGGCTACGACGTCGTTCGCCGCCGCTCGCTCGTTTTCATCGTGTCGGACTTCATCAGCCGTCCGGGATGGGCGCAGACGCTCGCGCACCTCGCGCAGCGCCATGAGGTGATCGCGGTGCGCATCTACGATCCACTGGAGCAGGAGATGCCCGACCTCGGCCTCCTTGTGATCCAGGATGCGGAGACCGGCGAACAAGTGTTCGTCGATACGCACGACAAGGGGTTCCGCAAGCGCTTCGCGGAGCTCGCCAAGCGCCGCGAGGAGGAGCTGCGCGCCGCATTTCGCACGGCAGGCGTGGACGCGCTCGAACTCGCCACGGACGACGACCTCGTCGACGCGATCATGCGCTTTGCCGATCTTCGCAAGCGGCGCAGCCAGCTGGCCGCCGGCGGCGGCATGCCGCAGCATATGGGGAAGGCATGAGCGCGGCGCGCGAGGCGGAACGCCGAGCGGAGGCCCGAAGGGCACGTCGCCGCGCGATTGCCCTGCGGCCGAGAACACACCTTGCGCATAGCCGCACGGGCGTGGAGGCCGCATGAAGGACTTCCCCATCACCTTCCTCTGGCCGGACTTCCTCTGGCTGCTCGTTCTCGTCCCGCTGCTCGTGCTCGGCTACTGGCTGCTCCTGCGCCGGAAGAAGAAGGTCGCGGTGCGCTACGCGAGCCTCGCGATGGTCCGCGACGCGATGGGGGCCGGCCAGCGCTTCCGCCGCCACATCCCGCCCGCGCTGTTCCTCGTCGCGCTCACGCTGATGATCGTGGCCGTCGCGCGACCGCAGGCGGTCGTGCTGCTGCCGTCGCAGCACGAGACGATCATCCTCGCGATGGACGTGTCGGGCAGCATGCGCGCGGCCGACGTCGAGCCGAATCGCCTCGCCGCTGCGCAAGCCGCTGCCAAAGCGTTCGTCAACGACACGCCCATGAATACCCGCGTGGGTGTGGTGTCGTTTGCGGGCACGGCTGCGGTCGTGCAGCCGCCGACGAAGAGCAAGGACGACATCCTCGCCGCGATCGACCGCTTCCAGTTGCAGCGAGGCACGGCGGTGGGCGCGGGCATCCTCGTGTCGTTGAAGCTCATCTTCCCGGACGTCGAGTTCGATCTGCGCAACTGGAACCCGCGCATCGACCAAGGCAAGTCGGCGCCGATCGATCGCGTGCAGAAGCGAGGCGAGAAGGAAGCGCCGAAGCCAGTGCCGCCCGGGTCGTACAACGGCGCGGCGATCATCCTGCTGACCGACGGTCAGACGACCACGGGTCCCGATCCCATCGAGTCCGCGCGCATCGCGTCCGAACGCGGCGTGCGCGTGTTCACGGTCGGCATTGGCACCGAGAAAGGCGAGATGATCGGCGCGGAAGGGTGGTCGATGCGCGTGCGCCTCGACGAGGCGTCGCTCAAGCAGATCGCGAACGTCACGCAAGGCGAGTACTTCTACGCCGGAACTGCGGGCGATCTCAAGAAGGTTTACGAGACGCTGAACTCGAAGCTTGTCTTCGAACAGCGACAGACTGAGATCACCGCGCTCTTCGCTGCAGTCGCGGCGCTCTTCGCCGTCATGGCGGCCGTGCTGTCCATGCTCTGGTACGGCAGGATCATGTAGTCGCATTCCTACGGCTATTTAGGCGCGGCCGCTCTGCCTGCGAACCTATAATCGCCGCATGAAGATTCGTTACGTTTTTGTGTTTGCGCTCGCCCTCGCCGCGGCATGCGCGCGCGCCTCAATTCCCGCAAGCGAACAGGCCGCTGCGGTCGAGTTCTACCATGCGGCGCTCGACCACTATTTCATCACCGCCAATCCGGCGGAGATCAGCGATCTCGACACCGGCGTTCACATAGGCTGGGCGCGCACGGGGTATCGCTTCGCAGTGATGAAGGGGGGCAGCACCTACCCGGGCACGACCCCCGTGTGCCGGTTCTACAGCTTCACGCTCGACACGCACTTCTACTCGGCGAAGCCCGCGGAGTGCGAGGACGTCAAGGTCAAGTTCCCGCAGACCTGGACCTTCGAGTCGTCCGAGGTGTTCCGCGCATTCCTCGTCGATCCCGCGAGCGGCGCGTGCCCGGCCGACACGCAAGCGGTTTATCGCCTGTACAACAACAGGCCGGACGCCAATCACCGTTACACCGACCAGCTCGGCGTGTTCGTGTTCATGAAGGGGAAGGGCTACATACCCGAAGGCGACGGGAGCCCAACGACGCCCGTTGCGTTCTGCAGCCCGACCGGTGGCGACGTCGTGCCGACGCCGCCCAACGGCGCGCCGGTGTGCAACGTCGGGGCAAACACGACTTCGCCGGCCACGGGCTCCAGCCTCACGCTGAATGCGAATTGCGCAAACGGTCCGACAGCGTTCCTATGGGTGGGATGCACGAGCACGCAAGCCACGTGCACGACCACGCGTTCGACCGAGGGTACCGCGACGTACGCGTTGTACACGGCGAACGCCGCAGGGCCAGGCGCGCCGGTGAACGTCTCGATCGATTGGCACAATCCGACGCCGCCGCCCCCGAGCGGCACGATACCGTACTGCTCGCTCGCGGCGTCGACCAAATACCCGTCGATCGGATCCCAGGTCACGGTGACCGCGTCGTGCACGCCGGCGGCAACAACGTTCCAGTGGCAGCAATGCAACGCCGGCTTGCAGAGTTGCTCAGCTATTGCGTCCTGCAACAATTCCCCGACGTGCACCGTGACGTCGAGCTCGGCGGCGTTGTTGCGGTACCTCGTGACGCCGGCCAACAGCTACGGCACGGGCCCATGGGTGGAAACGGGTGTGGAGTGGCAAAACAGCGCGGCGTTCGGGGGCTTCTGCAGTCAATACGCGCGCATCAAGCAGGTCCCGATCGTCTGGGGCAACTTCGCTCGCTTCAATACCGAAGACTACGGCCATTTTTCGATCGAGACCGTTCTGGTCGTGCCACTCGTCGTGCCTTCGACGCCCGCGTCTTATGCGGCCGCGGGGTACTCGAGCCTCGTCGAATACAACGGTCCGCCGGCGCTCCGCCACATGACCCTTTCGAACACGCCGTGCGACTTCCGGGCGCCGGATCCTTCCGGCGTCAACGGTCCGATTGTCGCGATCCAAGGGAGCGCGGTGCTCATCAACTGGAACGTGGGCGTACCGCCGGTGTCGCTTGTTCCGGGAAGCACCTACTACTTCAACTTTCGTAACCTCGATTGTGGTCAGGAGTTCTGTGACGCGACGACGTCGACGATCTGGCCGCATTGATAGTCTTCGCGCCAGTGCCGTAGGGGCGGACTTCAGTCCGCCGGGCAGCTGCGTCCGGATGGAGCGCGACCTACTGGCTCTGCGTTACCAGGCGATCGAAGGGGTAGCGGTCGGTTCGGGACCTGTGTCGGACACGGGACCCGCCGCCACGGCGAGCGCATAACCATGCAGCTCGTGGCGCACCGCCATGCGCGACGCATCGATTCGCGCGTGCACGAGGGGCGTGCCGGCCAGCGCGATGGCGGCCATCTCGATCTCGTCTGCGCATCGAGCCAGCGCCACGTTTGCAAGCTGCTCGGTGCTTGCGGTCGCCGGCACGAGCGCGCTCGTCATGGTGCCGAGCACGCAACGCATGGCGGCATCGAAGTCGCCTGCGCTCGCGAGCCCAGGCGCGAGCGCGAATGCGAGAAGGGCAGTGCAGATCGATGAGCGTGTGGGGCGAGCGGGCATCGCGCCACTTTCTCGCGACGGGCCGGTGCGCTCCATCGGCCGGGCGCGCAAACACTGGTCGGCGCTTCGCCTACGCGTCGGCCATGGGCTTCTGAATGCCCGCTTTCTCGAAGGCCTCGCGAGAGGCGTGGCGGGGCGCGCTCACCACGAGGTAGTACACGACCGTCGCCGCGAACGCGACGACGAGGCCGGCGATCGCGGCAGCCCAGAATCCCGGCGCGCCGAGTGGAACGACCACGCCGAAGATCGACAAGTCGAGCGCGTCGGAAAGACCGATCACGTAGCCTCCGGCGAGACCGACGCCCCACAGGCTCACGGCGCTGATGACCATCGGGACGACCGCGCGCTTGTACCCGCGCAACGCGCTGACGGTCACGACTTGCAGGGCATCGAACACGTGGTACACGGCAACGAGGACAAGCAGTGTCGCCGTGACCGCGCGCACTGCGCCGTCCCCGGTGTAGATCACCGTGATCGCGGCCGCCCCCACGATCAGCACAACGGACGCGATCAATGCCAATCCGGCCGCAAGGCCGATGCCGGTGATCCCTGTCGATCGCGCCACGTCGAATTTGCGGGCACCGACCGCTTGCGCCACGAGCACGGCCACACCGTTGCCGAGCGCCAGCGGCAGCATGTACATCACCGCGGCAACGTTGCCCGCGATCTGGTGGGCCGCCGAGTTGACCGCGCCGAGGCGCGCAATGAAGAGCGCCATGAACGTGAAGGCCGTCACGTCGACGAGAAACGTGAGGCCGATGGGCGTTCCGAGCGCGAGGAGGTGCCGCTGGTCGCGCATGCGTGGCCATGACCAGCGCGCGAACACGCGGTAGCGGGCATAAGCAGGCGACCTTGCGCACCATATCCAGGCCGCGATGCAGATGATCCAGTAAACGATCGCGGTCGACAGCGCGCATCCGGCTGCGCCCAATGCGGGGGCGCCCGCGTGCCCGAACACGAGGATCCACGTGAGCGGCACCTTGACCACGAGTCCCGCAAGGTTGAGGCCCATCATCACGCGCGGCAGCGACACCGCAGTGGTGTAGCTCGCAAACAACCGGAACGCGAGGCCCGCGGGCGCACCCCACGCGGCAATCGCGAGGTAGTCCCGAACTTTCCGGGCCACGACCGGCGACGGCTGGCTCAGCGCGAGAAACGGCTCGGGAAAGCGGAACACGACGATGGACAACACCGTGAGCGCGACCGTGAGCCACATGCCCTGCCGCACTTGCTCGCCGATCTCCGAGTCGCGGCCCGCACCGAGGAGCTGCGCTGCGATCGGCGACACGGCGAGCAGCACGCCCATCAGCGCGACGAACACGCTGAAGTAGATCGACGCGCCGATGCCGACCGCGGCGAGATCGTCGGTGGCGAAGCGGCCGGCCATCATGGTGTCGATGACGGCGTACGCCATGACCGCGAGCTGTGCCACGAGCACGGGCCACGCGAGCCGATAGATGTCGAGGGCGAGCTTGCGATTCACGGGCAGGGAAAAAAATCGCGGCCACGGTGAATGCGCACCGGGGCCGCAGCTGCAATTGTACCGTGCGGCCCGGACCATGGTCTCATCTCGCATCGCCTGCGAAGGAGGCGTTCGAGGATCGGCTAACATTGTGCGCATGAAGATCGCCACCTGGAACGTCAACGGCATTCGGGCACGCGAGGCGCAGCTATGCGAATGGGTAGCGCGCGACCGCCCGGACGTCGTGTGCCTGCAAGAGATCAAGGCGCGGCCCGACCAGGTGCCCGACACGTGCAAGCTCGCCGACTATCACGCGTTCTGGCATGGTGCCGGCGGCTATTCCGGCGTGTCGCTCCACCTGCGGCGGGAGCTCCTCGACGATCCGCAATTCACGCATCCCGCGTTCGACATGGAGACGCGCATCGTCGTCGCCTCCCTCGGCAACCTCGTGCTTGCGTCGGTGTACGTGCCGAACGGCGGCAAGGATTACGCGGCGAAGCTCGCCTTCCTGCGTGCGCTGGTCGAATGGACGGCTGCGGTGAAGGCCGAAGGCCGGGACCTCATCGTTTGCGGCGACATCAACATCGCGCGCGCGGACATGGACGTGCATCCCAGGGAGCGCAAGCCCGGCGTGATCGGGCAGCGCGAGGAGGAGCGGGCGCTGTTCGAAGCCATGCTGGGCAATGGACTCGTCGACGTCGCGCGTGCGCTCGACCCCGACAACGCGGCGATGTTCACGTGGTGGCCGCCGTGGCGCGACATGCGCAAGCGCAACATCGGATGGCGCATCGACTACATCCTGGCCTCGAAGACCCTTGCCGAGCGCGTGACCGAATGCCGCGTGCTGGCGGACGTCGGCACCAGCGATCACGCGCCGGTGTTGATGTCGGTACCCGTATGACTACTTCGCGGCCGCCGTGCGTTGCCCGCTGACGCGCGTTTCGTGCGTCGCGTTGCGAAGCCATCCGTCGAATTTGTCGCCGTCGATGGTGCCGCGGATGGAGCGCGAAACACCGTCCGCATCGATGAAGAAGAACGAGAGATTGTTGCCGGACAGCGCCGAAGACAAGAGCGGCTGCGACTTGTTGCCGACCATGAGGTAGCCGCCGATGCGCTGGAACGACTGGGTGATGTCCGCGGTGCCGACCCATTCGCCGCGCTGCTCCTGGAACGTCCAGCGCCCGGCCGCGTTGCCGGGCACGATCCACAGGTACGCGTCCCGGTATTGCTCGTTGATGATCTCGTCCGCGTCCCAGTCGCGCATGGTGAACTGGTGCGACACGACGCGCGTGCCGGGCTTCATCTTGAGGATCGTGGGTCGCAGCTTGTAGTTGAGGTCGGGCAGCAGGTACAGCGTGACGACCGTGGCTTCGGAGAAGTCCTGCTCGAAGATGTCGCCGGTGATGATCTTCACGCGGTCCACGACGCCCGCACGCTCGACATTCCGACGGGCGAGCGCCGCCATCTCGGGGTTGTACTCGATGCCGACGGAACGCGCCTTGAAGTCGCGCGCGGCGGCGATGGGAATCTTGCCGTCACCGGCTCCCAGGTCGTAGACGACGTCCTTGTCGGTAACCTTTGCCGCTTGCAGCATGCGGGTGACGAGCAGGTCGGGCGTCGGCACCCAGACCACATCCTTGCCGGCCTGGCCCGAGCGAGGCCGGTAGAACTCGTCGCCGAACTCCGACGGCACGACCGTGGGTGTTTGCGCCCATGCCGATGCGGCGACGACAGCGAAGGCGAGGCAGGTGAGGCGTGCGAATGCGTGGGTCATCGAGTCCTCCTTCGCCGTTAGTGTAACTCCCCCGCGCTCGCGAAAATGCTTCGCTCGCATGCGTCACGACGGCAGTACCAATCCCACGGCGATGCCGCCGCCTTCGCGATTGCTGATCGTGATCCGCCCGCCGTGCGCTTCGATGATCTCGCGCGCCAGCGCAAGCCCCAGGCCCGTCCCGCTGCGTTTGGTCGAGTAGAAGGGCACGAGTGCATTCGACATCACGGTGTCCGTCATGCCGTGGCCGCGGTCCTGCACTTCCATCACGAATCCGCCCGAGATGCGGCGCACGGCAAGGCACACGTCCTCGGGCTTCGATCCCGACTCGTGCGCGTTCTTGAGGAGGTTGAAGAGGGCCTGCTCCATTTGCGCGACGTCGAAGCTCACGGGCTCTTCCGGAAGCGGGCCCGCGAGGCCGAACGCGATCTGCGAGCGCAAACCGTCGACGAAGCGCGGCCAGGGAATGATCTCGCGGCGCGGCGCCGGCAGCTTCGCGAACTTGGCGTAGCCCTCGATGAAGGATTGGAGGTGATGCGTGCGCTCGCCGATGGTGGCGAGGATGTCGGGCAGCCGTTCGGTTTGCCCGCGTCGAAGAAGCTCGCTCGCCGAATTGACGAGCGAGCCTACGGGCGCGAGCGAGTTGTTCAGCTCGTGGCTGATCACGCGGATCACTTTTTTCCACGTTTGCACTTCCTGCCGCCGCAGCTCCGACGTGAGCAGGCGCAGGAGAAGGAGCTCGTGACGGCGGCCGTTCAGCGTGAACGAGCGCCGCGCGAGGTGATAGATGTCGTCTTCTTCCGCATCGTTGTTTCCGTCCGCTTCACGCGTCGCCGTGAACAGGCCGTCGTTGCCGCGATCGAGCGCCTCGCGCAGCGACGGGGCGTCGTGCACGAGATCGCTCAGGTGATGGCCTTCGAGCTTGCGCCCGCGGTTGAGGAGCTGCCGGGCCGCGATGTTGGCGAAAACGATGGCGCCGTGCTCGGCGAGGAGCAGCATGGCAACCGGCGTGTTCTGCACCATCGTGTCGAGCAGGAGCTCGCGCCGTACGAGCTCGAGGCGCTGGTCGCGCAGGACCTGCCCGAGCGCGTTGTGGGCATCGACGAGATCGCCGACCTCGTCGTTGCGCGGCCAGTGAAGGCCGAACGCATAGTCGCCGTCCTTGTAGCTCAGCACCGTGCCGCTGAGCGCGTGGAACATCGACAGCAGGGGGCGCAGCATCGCGCGCACGATCGCGAAGAGGAGAATCGATGCGATCGCGAAGACGCCGAGCGCGATCGCGACCTGCTGGTCCGGAAAGAAATGGTCGAGGACGAAAATCGCCGTGATCGCTAGCGCGAGGAACACCGCGACGGCGAACGAGAGCCGAGCCGCGAGCGAGCGCCGCCGTGATGTCAAGGCTCGTTCGGGCTTCGACTGATGCCGAACCGGTCCATGCGCCGATACATTGCTTGCCTGCTCAGGCCAAGCTCGGCCGCGGCCTGCGCGACGACACCCGATGCACGCGCGAGCGCCTGCTCGATCGCTTCCTTGTCGAGCCCCGGATCGACCTCCGCGCGAGCCGCGGCCGATGCCGGCAGGCCCAGATCGGACGCCTGCAGCTCGGCGCTTTTCGAGAGCAGGCTCGCGCGCTGCATCACGTTCTTGAGCTCTCGCACGTTGCCCGGCCAAGGGTGATTGAGCAGCGTGGCTTGCGCCGATGCGTGCAGCGTCTTGCCCTCCGCGAGGAAATGCGCGGCGAGGGGGAGGATGTCGTCGGGGCGCTCGGCCAGCGGCGGCAGCGCGAGCTCGACCACGTTGAGCCGATACAGGAGGTCCTGGCGGAACGTGCCCGCGCGGATCATCGCGGAGAGATCCGCGTTGGTAGCGCTCAGGATGCGGACCTTCACCTGGCGTTCGCGATTGCTGCCCAAGCGCTGGAAGCGCCCCGTCTCGAGCACGCGCAGGAGCTTCATCTGACCCGCGAGCGGGAGGTTGCCGATCTCGTCCAGGAACAGCGTGCCGCCGTCGGCCGCTTCGAACTTGCCCTCGCGTTCGCGCTGCTGCCGGGAAACAGTTGCTCGGCCGCGGCCCTGGTCAGGATGATCGCCCGGGGCCAGGTCTTGTTCGGCGTGTCCTCCTCCGCGTCGTACTCGACCATGTCGTCGGCAGTGATGTCGCGACCCTCGAGGAGCTTTAGCCCCAGCACGTCGATTGCGCCGGGCGGCGCAAAGAACGTCGACATGATGATGCTCTGGCGCGCCTGCTTGCGGTCGAGCGCGAAGCCGCTGTTGCTGCCCGAGCGCGACATCGGCATCTGGCTGATCCATGTCGCTGCCTTGACGCCGGGCAGCGCACGCAGAATCTCGACGTCGCGCTTTTGCTGCGCGAGTGCTTCGTCGTGCGGTTGCCGTTTCACCGGGCGCGCGGTGATCGTGATCATGCTCGCCTCGTCGGCGAGACCCGACGGACGGCTCGAGGAAGCCTGCCGCAGGTTCACGATGTACACGGCGTTGGCGAGTATGGCGAGGCTCAGCGCGACCTGCACCGCAACAAGCAGCGGCGCGGTCTTGCTGCGCATGAGAACGGAAAGAATGGGGCGGATTTCCATGATGGCCTCTATTGCGATTTCAACTGCAACGCCGGCGTGACCTGGGTCGCGCGCCATGTCGGCAGCAATCCGGCAATCAAGGCGGCGGCGATGGCGAGCACGAACGTGAGGCCGAGCATCGGCCAGTCCATTTGCGTCACAACCGAGAGCGATCTCGCCTGCTTACCGATCACGAAAAGAGCCGCGGCGCTGAGGGCGAGACCGACGATGCCGCCCGCGAGCCCGACGACGCCTGCCTCGACCAGGAACTGGCGGAAGATAGCGCCCTGCGTCGCACCGAGGGCGCGACGGACGCCGACTTCGGATGCCCGCGCCGAGAATTTCGCGAGCAGGAGTCCGGTCGTGTTGACCAGGCACAGAAGCAGGAACCCGAACGCGAGCCACACGGACAGGCGCGTGTCGTTGCTCACGACTTCGAGATAACGCATCCACTCCATCACGTCGAAAAGTTGCACGGGGGCGTCACGCTTGAGCCGACCGAGCCTGCGCTGCTCGCTCGCGTAGTTGTCGAGGTAACTCGCGAGGCCCGCGCGGTCGGAGGTCTGGAACCAGAACTGGATCCACGTGCACTCGGACTTGAGAAACCCCGCGTAGCCCGGCTGGCGCTCGTCGTCCTGGCAACTCGTGCTCGCGTTGTTGTAGAGCTCGACGTCGGTCGCGGTATTGAACGGAATATAGGCATCGTCCTCGCCGCTCAATGGGCCGCCGGAGCTGTTGATGAGGCGCGTGTAGCGCGGCACCGGGTTCCACGTATCGCGGACGCCGACGATGCGAAAGTCCTGGCCGAAGACGTGGATCGTCTTGCCCACGGGATTCTCGTTGCCGAAGAGCTTCTCGCTCCTCTTGCGGCCGACCACGATCACGCGCGTCTTGCCTTCGTCCTCCGCACGCGTCCACGCGTTGCCGTGCAGGAACGGAACTTCGAACATCGCGAAGTAATCGCTGTCGACCGCGAGACCGCCGACTTGCTCCACGGGCAAGTCGGGACGCAGGCCCTCGATGGCGCCGTTCACGTCGTACACGGCCGTGCGCATCTCGACCGGCGCTTCGCGCCTCCAGTTCGCGGCGTCGATGTACGAGGTTTGCTTGTCGTCCGGCGGCGCACCAGCGACGTGGCTCTTGGCGGGGCCGTTGTCCACGAGCGGCACCAGGAGCTTCGCGCTCTTATGCGGGATCGGGTTGCCGGACATGATGTGCAGGATGGTGAGCGTCGCGATGCTCGCGGCGACGCCGACCGCGAGGGTCAGCACCATCAGCGTCGTGAGAATCGGATTCCGCAACAGGTTGCGCACGCCGAGAACGAGGTAATAGTGGAACATCGCTGCCTCACTGAATCGCCGGGCGCGCCACCGGCTCCTGCGCGCGTGGTTCGACGAGCGACGGCATGCGGCGCACGAGATCGCTCACCTGGCCGTCGATGATGTGCACGTTGCGCTGCGCGCGAACAGCGAGCTCGGGGTCGTGCGTCACCATGATGATCGTGGTGCCGTTCGCGTTGATGTCCTCGAGGAGCTCCATGACGCTGCGCGCCATCTGGCTGTCGAGGTTTCCTGTCGGCTCGTCGGCCAGCAGGACGCGCGGGGTTCCCGCGAGCGCACGCGCGATGGCGACGCGCTGCTGCTGACCGCCCGACAGCTCCGCGGGATAGTGCTTCATGCGCGAGGCGAGGCCTACCGTCGCGAGCGCATGCTTGATCCGCTCGGCGCGCTCCGCACCGGAGAAGCCGCGATAGCGCAGCGGCACGTCGACGTTGTCGAAGAGATCGAGATCGGGAATGAGGTTGAAGCCCTGGAAAATGAAGCCGAGCTTCTCGTTGCGCAGCCGCGAGCGCTGGTCGTCGCTCAAGCCCTTCACGTCGACACCGTCGAGCGTGTATTCACCGCGCGTCGAACGTCTCGAGGAGCCCGGCGATGTTGAGGAAGGTCGTCTTGCCGGAGCCCGAGGGCCCGGTCACCGTCACGAACTCGCCTTCCCGGACGTGGATCTCGAAGCCGCGCAGCGCGTGCGTCTCGATCATCTGCGTGCGATAAACCTTGCTCAAGCCTTGCATCCGAAGCATTGCGCCGTTCCTTTCGTTATTGATTGATCGAGACGCGCTCGGCGTTGTCGAAGGCGTCCGCCCCCGCAACGACGACCTTGTCGCCTTCCTTGACGCCGTCCACGATCTCGACGGCGGAAACGCTCGTTGCGCCCATGCGAATGGGGCGGCGCTGGGCGACGTTGCCGGTGACGACGTAGGCGAAGAGCCCGCCGCCCGTCTCGACGAACGGACCCCGCGGCAGCATCAGCACGTTCGGCTTCTCCTCGATCAGCAGGCGCGCGGACACGCGCTGGCTTTGCCGGAGGTTGGCGGGTTGTATACCCGTGAAGCGCACGCGCGCGAGCACCTGGTTGCGCACGACTTCCGGCGACATCGCGGAGAGCTTGCCCATCGCCTTGCCTTCGGCTGTCGTGACCTCCGCGGTCATGCCGATACCGAGGTCGGCGGCATACGTCTCCGGAATCTCGAGCTCGACCTCGAGCACCGAGAGATCGACCAGGGTCATGAGCGGCGCATTCACCGGGACGACGCTGCGGTTTGCGACGGCGAGGCTGCCGATGAAGCCATCGACCGGCGCGCGCACCGCAAGCTCGTCGACGCGCCGCTTCGCGTAGTCGAGCGCGAGGCGCTGGCGCTGAAGCTGGCTTTCTTTCGTGCGAAGCTCGAGCACGACGTCTTCGCTTTCGAGCTGAGCGGCCTCGGCGGCGTGCTTGCTGCGAACTTGGGCCGAGCGCAGCGCATCCTCGGCCTTCATGAAATCGTTCTTCGCGACCACGCCGGCGACGCCCGCCTTCTCGATGCGCTCGTACACGCGTTGCGCCGAAATGCGCTCGATCTCGGCAGTGTCTGCGTCGCGCTGCGCGAGGAGCCTTTGCTTCCTTGCGACGATCCGGGCGCGGCCAAGCTCGGCTTCCATCTGAGCGAAGATCGCCTGTTCGCGCTTGAGTTGATCCGTGAGGTCGGGCGAGTCGATATCGGCCACCACGTCGCCACGCTTGACGGTATCGCCTGCGCTGACTTTCAGCGTGACGGTGCCGCCCGCAGGCGCGAAGAGCGTCGGGCTCACCGCCGCGACGACGCGGCCGTTGACGTATGCATCGCGCACCAGCGTGCCGCGCGTGACTGCGGCGACGCGCAACCGCGACGCGCTTACGGACTCCGTGGTGTCCTTCCAGGACCAGGCAAGGACGCCGACGGCGCACAGCGCCGCGACCGCGATACCGCCCCACAGGAGCGCGCGCGCGAGTCTGCGACGTGGCTTCTGCGTGACGGCAACGTCCTGGCCGGAGGTATCGGGGATCATCGACCTTGTACTGCACGTCGCGTGCCAATCGGCGACTTGTGTTAAATCAAGTGGTTAAGCATGTCCGCAGTGTCCGCCGCGTTGTCCGCCGGACACGCCGGACGATGTAGATTTACGGGCATGCCCACGGGCTTCGCACCTTCCGACCTCCCCCTCGTGCGTTA
Source organism: uncultured beta proteobacterium (assembly GCA_963707815.1). Taxonomy (GTDB): domain Bacteria; phylum Pseudomonadota; class Gammaproteobacteria; order Burkholderiales; family Casimicrobiaceae; genus VBCG01. Next base: position 58,543 of record CAVPRK010000005.1, on the reverse strand, counting down.
TCTCGCCGCGGCCTACGGCGCGCTTGCGCTGCTTGCCGTCGTCGAACGGTTCGTCCCGTCGATGAATGCGATGACGCTGGGGGCGGCGGTGGTCGCACTGGCCGTGCTGCCGATTGCAGGTATTTGGCATCGCAGCGCGGTCCGCCGCCTCGAGCGCTTGCATCGGTTCACGCCCGACCGCTGGCTGCGTCGATGGGCGGGCAGGAGAGTGCTCGGACAAGTCGTGAGCGCGGTCGTGGCACTTGCGCTCGCTGCGCTGGTGGTGCTGCAGAGTCCCTTTTTCGGGACGCTCGAGTGGACCTTGCTCGCGGTGGCTCCGCTCGTGTTTCTTGCATACCGTCGCATCGCGCTCGTTCGCGGCGGGCAGCTTTTCTCGCGCGAGGTGTACGCGGCGAGCAGCGCGACCGGCGTTGCGCGCCTGCTTACCTTCGCGACGATGTGCGTCGTCTGGTTCGCGGGACGTTATGCGCTTGCTTCCACCGACTCGAGGCCGCTTGCCGAGGTGGTGTTCGCACTGCAAACGGCATGGCCGACGACGGGATCGGCCACCGCGCGATGGGCGATCGACGCCGGCGCGTGGGGCGAAGCGACGCTTGCGATGCTTGCCGGATCGATCGAAGTGCCGTGGTGGCGCGTTGCGATCACTGCGATCTTCCTTCCGCTCACCGTATTCGGCCATGCGGTGTGGTCCGCGGCAGGCGCCTCGGTCGACATTGCTGGCTGGCGGCGCATGATTGGCGCGTCGTTGACGGATGCGGACGTTCCACCGCCGCTTACACGTCCGCGCCTGATGGCCTACGGCGCGTGCGTGGCAGCAGCGATCGCCTCGATCGTCGTCGTGTTCGCGCACGCCGACGAATCGCTCGGCCGGCAGCCGCGCTTTCTGGCGCTCGAGGCGATGCCGAAGTGCGAGCGCATCGGTACGCGCATGTACTCGCTTGGAACGCTTGCGAAAGTCCAGGCTTACTCGACGGTGCTGGAGGAAGGCATGCGGTCAAGGCGCGCGACTGCCTGCGCGCGCATCGCGGAGATCGGTCGGGTCGCGGAAAAGAACGTCGACGCCTACCTCGACTGGTACTTCAGCTTGAGCGGGGACTGGACGCGCTTCGCGTTGACGTTCGCGGGCGACGTGGAGTCGTTGCTCGAAGTGAAGTTCGACAAGCTCGTGGCCTCGGATCCGCGAATCCAGGCGCTGATCGGCGAGTTGCAGCATGACCAGCACTACCTGCTCGAAGTAGCGTCGCTGGGCCACAGCGGCCTCGCGGATCTCCTGGAGCAGCAGCGGTTCGTGCTCGACGAGCGTCAGTGCAGGGTGGTCGCCGACGCGGCCACCGGTGTCGCGGCCTTGCCCCGTTACGACGGGCTTCGCGGGCGCTTCCTGGCGAGCGCGGCGGCCGGGGTGGTGACGGGGGCTTTTGCCGGAGCGCTGACGTCACGGGCGATGAGCCGCGCGAGCATGCAGGCCGCCGGACGCGTCGTCGGCCGCGCCGCCGCCAAGCGAGGCGTCGGCCGGGTGGGCTCGGCCGCGGCAGCAGGCGCGGCCGCCGGATCCATCGCGCCGGGGTTCGGGACCGCGGCAGGACTCGTCGCGGGCGCGGCGGTGGGCCTTGCCACCGACATGACATTGCTCGCAGTAGAGGAAAAGCTCACGCGGGACGACATGCGGCGCGATCTCCTGGCGGCCGTCAACGAGTCGATGGCAGCGCTGCGCGTCGGCCTTCGACTGTCAATGACTGCGCTCTGCCCATCGAACTTACGTTCGATAATGGCGGCATGGCTGATTACGAACGGCTCGCGTTCGTCGACGTCGAGACGACGGGCCTCAGTCCCTCGGAAAATCGCATCGCCGAAATTGGCGTAATCACCGTCGACGGCCAGGGCGTCGAGCGTTGGACGACGTTTCTGCGCGCCGGCGACCCGCGCAGCGCGGCGCCTGCTTTCGGCGATCTCGCCCAGGCGTTGGCGCAGCGCCTGGAAGGGCGACTTTTCGTCGCGCATAACGCGCGCTTCGACTATGCGTTCCTGCGGGCGGAGTTCGAGCGGTCCGGCATCGCTTTCGAAGCGCCCGTCGTGTGCTCGGTGATGCTGTCGCGCAAGCTGCGGCCGCACCTGGCGCGACACGACCTCGACTCGCTTGCGACGCACCATGAGCTTCGTGTCGAAGAGCGCCATCGTGCGCTGCCGGATGCCGACCTGGTGTGGCAATGGTGGCAGAAGCTTCGCGACGAGTTCGGCGAGGCCTCGGTCGCGTCCGCACTGGACGCGCTCCTCGCGGGTCCCGTGCTGCCGGCAGCACTCGATCCGGCACTGATCGAAAGCCTGCCGTCCGGGCCCGGCGCGTTCGTCATGCACGGGGATGATGGAAGGGCACTTGCCATCGGCGCCGCACCCAACCTGCGCGCTCACGCCATCGACTACTTCCGCGTCGATCGCGCGACGCCGCGCGCGATGGACCACGCCCATCGCGTGACGAACATCGCGTACCGCAAGACGCGCGGCATGATCGGCGCGCGGCTTCACGCTGCGTGGCTCATGCGAGTGCACTGCGCGCGCCGCGTCGCGCCGGACATGTCGTGGCGATTCGAGCCCGATGCCGTGCCGTGCGTCGACGTGATCGCGATCGAGGCGTGCCGCGCCCCGGATTACGCCGAGTCGTTCGGTTTGTTCGCGTCGGAGCGCAAGGCGCGCAATGCGCTGGAGCGCCTCGGCGGCGCGCCGCGGCCTATGCCACGCGATGCTCGGCCTCGACGGCGAGTGTGCCGCATGCGAGCACAGGGACTGCGGCCCGGCGCTCGCGCGCAAGCGGCATCTCATCCGCATCCACGAGGCCATCCGGCCGCTTCGCGTCGATGCGTGGCCCTACGAAGGCGCGATCGGGATTCGCGAGCGCGGTGACCTTCACGTGATCGACGGCTGGCAGTTCCTGGGCACCGCACGCAACGACGAGGAGGCGCACGAGCTCGTCGCGACGAGGCGCGCCGGCTTCGACAAGCGCATCTACGACATCGTGCGGCGCGAGCTGCCGCGCGTTGCGCGCGACAAGATCGTCGACTTCAGCGCAAGTAAGCGAGTAGCGGCGATCCGGCGCGACGCTGTTGCAGCATCTCCTCGATCCTGACGGCGGTCTCGGGATCGGGCGTTTCGATCCACTGCATTTCTCCGCTGACCAGGGTCGCGATGGTCGCCCCGTCGCGATAGACGATGCGATTGCCGGTCAAGGCCGGCACTTTGGCGCCCGGCAACACCACGCCCGCGAGGTTGAGCGGATCGGCGCCGCTTACGGCGATGAGCTCGCCCGTCATCGGCTGGCGCCGCGTGTCGCGCATTGCCTTTACGGCTTCAGGCGTTGCGAACTGCTCGCCGGAAACCCCCGCGACGAAGCGGCCGCCGCGAATGTCGCCGCGCGCTTCGAGCCTGCGCAGCACGTGCAGGAGGTCGCGCCACGGCGGCAGCCATGCGGCTTCCCGCTGGAGCATTTTCCAGAACACGACGCCGTAGCGTCGCAGGAGCGCGTGCACGATCGGCTCGATCGCGTCGATGTCGGCCGTTGCGTTCGCCGGGCCGAGCCTGCGCAGCGACCAGCGTCCCGCGTCCTCGATCCCCCACAGCGACCGACGATGGCCACGCCGTCCGCCGAAGGGCCTGCGCTTTTCCGACGGCGTCAGCAATGCGCGTAGGCCTGAGAAGCTGTCCGACGTGACGAGCCCCGAGGCGACGAGTTCGCCCAGCGCTTCCTCGACTTCGGTGCGCAGCATCCGCGTCGCGTCGACGATTTCGTCGAAGAACGACGGCGCCGTGCGTCGCGAGAAAGTCCGCGATGCGTTGCGCCTTCGGTCCCATTGTCACCGGCTCGGTCTCGGGCCGCGCCAGCCGGTTCCACAACGACGCCGCGCGCCGCGGCAAGAGCGCGATAGGCGACGTGCGAATCGGTCCGCTGCCGCCGCCGCTCCCGGGAGGCGTGAGGCGTGTCCACACTGCGCGCCCCGACAGGCAGAGATCGTCGAGCCAGGTGAAGTCGTAGTCGTTGAGGCGCGCGGGAAGAATCTCGGCTTCCCATGCAGCGGCCGGTGCTTCGAATCCCTGCAGTTGGGTGATGACGGCGTCGAGCGCATCGGGCCCCTCGCGACGCTCGTCCGGCACGAGGTGCTGCCAGCGCAGCAGGAACCGCATGAAGTCCTGCGTCGCGACCGGCTCGATCTCCTCGCGCAGACGCTTCACGGTGTAGCGATGGATGCGTGCCAGCAAGCCCCGATCGCACCACTCGAGCTCGCCGGCGCCCGGCGTGAAGCTGCCGCTCATCGCAATGCCTTGCGAAGCGAGCGCCGCGAGCGCGATCTCGACATCGCCTCGGGCAACGCCGACGACCTCGGCAAGCCGCGCGACCGTGACGGGTCCCGCGCCTTCGAGGCGCGAGCGCACGAGATCGACGATCGCATCGCTGCGCACGAGCGTTCTCGCGTATTCCGCCGGCACGGCGATGCGCGGCTTCATGGTGGCGGACGGGTGCACCGCAAGCGCGTGCGGCAAGCGCTCGGCCGCAACGAGCCAGCGCAGCGAAGGCGTGACCGTAAGCCACGTCGCGCGCTGGTCCTTCACGAGCTTGTCCGCGAGCACGGACCATCCCGTGCCGCGCGCGACTTCGCGTCGCGAGGAAGCCCTGGCCCACGAGCGCGTCGTGCAGCTCGTCGCCGGTGTCGGCGGCCGGCCACGCTTCCTCGCGGACGCGCTCGATGGCGGCAAGGTCGAGCTTGCCCAGGTCGGAGGCGGTCTCGGGGTCGAGCCAGCGCCGTGCCATGACCGCTTGCGTGCGTCGCTCCTCGAGCGGCGCGTCGTCGAGGTACGCGTACGGTCGTCGCGGTCAGGACCTCGAGCGCGAGCGGCGAAGGTGTCGGCATGTCGCGCGCGACGACTTCGATGGCGCCTGACTCGATCCCGCGCAGGAGCGCCACGAAGCCGTCGATGTCCATGGCTTCGTGCAGGCAGTCGTCGATCATCTGGCGCACGAGCGGGTGGTCGGGAATCTCGCGATCGCCGACGATGTTGTCGGCGCACGCGACCTGGTCGGGGAACACCGACGCCATGAGGTCGTCGGCGCGCATGCGCTGCAAGGGTGCCGCGACCTTCCTGCCGCCGCGGAAGCGCGGGAGCGCAAGCGAGATGTTCGCGATCCACCTCCAACGCGCTGCGAACATCGGCGCCGCGAGCATCGCCTGCACGAGCACGTCGCGCACCGAGTTCGGAGTGAAGGTAACGCGCCACGCCGGCGAGATCGAAGCTGTGCGTCGTGGACAGCGAAAGCACGATCGCGTCCTCGGTGGCCGCGGCCTGCAGCTCGAAGTTGAACTTGAGGCAGAAGCGCTTGCGCAGCGCGAACCCCCACGCGCGGTTGATGCGGCTCCCGAAGGGCGAATGGATGACGAGCTGCATCCCGCCGCTCTCGTCGAAAAAGCGCTCGAGCACGATCGTGGATTGCGTGGGGAGGGCGCCGAGCGCGGCCTTGGCGCTCGTGAGGTAATCCGTGAGCTGCGACACGGCCGCGGGCACGACCCCCGCCGACGGCAAGTGATCGGCGGTGCGGTCGCCGACCTCCTCGCGAAGGCGCGATACGGCGTGCGAGAGCTCGTTCGTGCGTCCGGGCGCTTCGCCGAGCCAGAACGGTATCGTGGGCGCCTGTCCTTGCGCATCCTCGACGCGCACGCGTCCGGCTTCGACGCGGCGAATCCTGTACGACGTATTGCCGAGCTGGAACATGTCGCCCGCGAGGCTTTCGACCGCGAAGTCCTCGTTGACCGTGCCGACCTTCTGGCCCGCCGGCTCGAGCACGACGTCGTAATCCGCATTGTCGGGAATTGCGCCGCCCGAAGTCAGCGCGGTCAGGCGCGCGCCCTTGCGGCCTCGCAGCACGCCGTTGACCGCATCGCGGTGAACGTAGGCCGAGCGATGTCCGCGGCTCGTGTCGAAGCCATCGGACAACATGCGCACGATCTCGGTGAATTCGCTGCGCGCGAAGGTCGCGGTACGGATAGGCGCGGCGCACGAGCTCGAACAGCGCGTCTTCGTTCCACTCGCGCGCGCCGACTTCCGCGACGATCTGCTGCGAAAGGACGTCGAGCGGCTTTGGCGGGATGTGCAAACGATCGAGCTCGCCGCGGCGCACGGCATCGAGCAGCGCCGCGCACTCGACGAGCTCGTCGCGCGAGAGTGGGAAGATGCGCGCCTTCGGCGTGCCGCCCACCTGGTGGCTTGCGCGGCCGGCGCGTTGCAGGAACGTCGCGATCGAGCGGGGCGAGCCCAATTGACACACGAGATCCACGTCGCCGATGTCGATCCCGAGCTCGAGCGAAGCGGTGGCGCACAGGACCTTGAGCTCGCCGTTCTTGAGACGCTGCTCGGCCTTGTGGCGAAGCTCCTTCGACATGCTGCCGTGATGCGACATCACCTGGTCCGGGCCGAGAAGCTCGGTCAGATGGCGGGCCGCGCGCTCCGCCATGCGCCGCGTGTTGACGAACACGAGCGTAGTGCGATGCGACGCCGCGAGGTCGGCGATGCGCTCGTACACCTCGGCCCACACGTCGTGCGACATCACCGCCTCGAGCGGCGACGACGGGAGCTCGATCGCGAGGTCGCGCTCGCGCACGTGACCGACGTCGACGATCTCGCACGCAGCTCCGGTACGGACCAGGAATTGCGCGATCTCGTCGATCGGCTTTTGCGTGGCCGACAATCCGATGCGAACGGGGGGCTTGTCGGTCAGCGCATCGAGGCGCGCGAGCGACAACGCGAGGTGGCTGCCGCGCTTGTTGCCGGCGATGGCGTGAATCTCGTCGACGATCACCGAGCGCGTGGTGGACAGCATCGCGCGGCCCGACTCCGATCCCAGGAGCACGTAGAGCGACTCGGGCGTCGTGACGAGGATGTGCGGAGGACGCCGGCGCATGCCCGCGCGCGCGGTTTGCGGCGTGTCGCCGGTGCGCACGAGCGTGCGGATCGGCACGTCGTCCATACCCATCTTCGCAAGCTCCGCGCGAATGCCCGCCAAAGGCGCCGCGAGATTGCGCTCGACGTCGTTCGACAACGCCTTGAGCGGCGACACGTACACGACCTGCGTTTCGTCGGATAGCGAGCCGCCCACGGCTTGCCGCACCAGGTCGTCGATCGAGGCGAGGAATGCCGCCAGCGTCTTTCCGGAGCCGGTCGGCGCCGCCACGAGCACGTTGCGTCCGGCCTGGATCTGCGGCCATGCGGCGAGCTGCGGCGCGGTCGGAGCCGGAAAGGTCGCTGCGAACCAGCGCTCGACAGCGGGGTGGAAGCGGTGCGGCGGACATCGAGCGCACTAGATGGGGTCGTGCGGAGAAAAGACTACCACAATAGAACGTTCGTTCGATGCGCCGCCACCGTTCGGGTCGGGCTCAACTCGACGTCGCTCGCGGGACTTACCAAAGGCATCGCCGACAGCGGAGCGACGACGGCGACCGACGTCAAGGTGGTGCCGGGCAATACGCCGGACAAGCCGTCCCTAGCCCGTCTTGGGGTACTGGACGAGCGTCGCCGCGCGCCGTTCGTGGGCATCGCGCCGCGACAGCGCGCGCGCCTGCGCCGCCGTCACGAGCGGGTAGTGGCGTACCGATGCGAGCGCATCGTGGACGCGCCAGCAGGATTCGGCGTTCGTGACCCACAGCGCGCGGGTCGAAGCTGCCGCAGGTCGAACGCGTCCGCGAGTAGCGCGCAGCGTCTTGTGCCCGCGCTTGTCGAAGAACTCGTGGAAGTACGACATCGCGAGCTCGCGCAGCGTGCGGTACACCGGCTCGCGATAGCGCAGCCACGCGCCGTTGCTCTTCGACAGCGCGCCCCAGTGCGCCGCGCCGGCGAAACAGCGCAACCACGTGCGGGTTGTCGTGCGGCGCGCAGTCGAGATGCATGACGAGCGGCGGCTCGCCGTTGATCGCAAGCGCGCACGCGGCGACCAGCGCGCCTTCGATGCAATGCGCGACGCGATGACGCAGAACGCTGCGAACGGAATGGACGGTCTCGCCGTCGGGCTCGTGATTCGCGGGAATCGCGTTGATGAACGCCTGGATGCGCTCGGGGCGTGGTCAGCCGCGCGAGCGGTGCGTACTCGCGCGCCGAAAGGCCGAGGCGCGTCGGCACGCAGGCTATCCCGAGCTGCGCCCGCAGTGTGCGCAGCTCCGTCTCGAGCGATTCGATGCGGTCGACGATAGCTAAAGCACGACGCTGACGCCATGCGCGTCGAGGTCGAAGTCGCGGCGCAGCCGTGACGCGGTGCGTGCCACGATCAGCCAGCGCGACTCGAAGGTGAGCGGCGCCGCCGAGGGATCGCGAGGCACGAGCGCGCCGTACTGCACGAGCTCGGTCAGCTCGGCTTCGCTCAGTGCCGGACGCATTGACGATCTGCGTCCACGTCACTTCGGTCACCGTGTCGAAGCGAACGGCATCCTGCACCGGCGCAATCATCGCGATGTCTCCTTGACGAAATGCGCGCGCGGATCGAAGTTCGACGTCTCCGCGAGCTTCTTGTAGAGATCCTTGTGCGTGTCGTCGACGACGCTCGGCACCTCGATGCGCACCAGCGCATACAGATGGCCGGCGGCGGCGCTGCCGCGCGTCATGCCGCGACCGGACAAGCCGCAGCTGTTGCCCGGCGCGCGTGCCCGGCGGCACCTTGAGCGTGACCGTACCTGCCGGCGTCGGCAGGTCGACGCTGGTGCCGAGCACCGCTTCCCACGGTGCGAGCGGAAGGTCGACGTACAGGTCGTTGCCCGACACGCGGTACAGCGGATGATCGGCGACTTCGATGTCGAGATAGAGATCGCCGTCGGGGCCGCCGTTCGCGCCCTTGCCGCCCTTGCCGGGCACGCGCAAGCTTCTCGCCGTTGGTGACGCCGCGCGGGATGCGCGTGCGCACGCGATGCGGCACGCGGCGCACGCCGCCGTCGGGATCCCATTCGAGCGCCGACAGCTCGAGGTCGACCTCGGTGCCGTGAAACGCCTGGTCGAACGAGATGCGCACGACCGCTTCGTAGTCGCTTCCCGCCATCGGGCGATTCCGCACGCGCGCCGCCGCCGGGAGCGCGCCCGCGCGCACCGGCGAGTCCCGCGAACAGATCGGACAAGTCGATGTCCTCGAAGTGGCCCGCCCATTCCGCCCTGGCCGAACTGCTGGCCCCAGTCGGGCGGCGGCCGGAATTCCTGGCCCGCGCGATGCGTGCCGAGCTGGTCGTAGGCGGCGCGCTTCTCGGCGTCCTTGAGCGTCTCGTACGCCTCGGACACCTCCTTGAACTTTTCCTCGGCGTCCTTTTCCTTCGACACGTCCGGATGGTACTTGCGCGCGAGCTTGCGATACGAGGTCTTGATGTCGTCCGCGCTCGCTTCGCGCTTGACGCCGAGGATGCCGTAGTAGTCCTTGTATTTCATCGCCCGTTCTCAAGGATGCCGATGACATTATTGCAAAGCCCGCGGCAGGACGGTTCGTTTATCATCGATGCTTCGTCGAAGGAGCACGCACATGTCACGCAAGACGATCGCGGTCATCGGCGCCACGGGCGCACAGGGCGGCGGCCTCATCCGCGCCATTCTCGCCGATCCGCAGGGCGGCTTCGCGGCGCGCGCCGTCACGCGCGACGTCAACTCCGACAAGGCGAAGCGCACTCGCCGCGATGGGCGCGGAGGTGGTCGCCGCCGACGTCGACGACGAGCAAAGCCTCGTCCGGGCGTTCGAAGGCGCGTACGGCGCCTACTGCGTGACGTTCTACTGGGCGCACTTCAAGCCGGAGCAGGAGTACGCGGAAGCGCGCAACATGGCGCAGCGCCGCCAAGGCGGCCCGCGTGTCGCACGTCGTCTGGTCCACGCTCGAGGACACGCGCACCATCGTCCCGCCCGACTCGATGCCGACGCTCATGGACAAATACAAGGTGCCGCACTTCGATGCCAAGGGCGAGGCCGACCAGCTCTTCCGCGATGTCGGGTGTACCCACGACGTATCCTCTATGCGTCGTATTACTGGGACAACCTCATCTACTTCGGCGCAGGCCCGGCGAAGGGTCAGGACGGCAACCTGTATTTCACGCTGCCGACCGCGAACGAGAAGATGGCGGGCATCGCGTCCGAGGACATCGGAAGCGTGGCGTACGGCATCTTCAAGGCGGGGTCGAAGTACTTCGGCCAGAAGGTGGGCGTGGCCGGAGAGCACCTCGACTGGCGCCGAGATGGCAGCCAGGCTCACGAACGCGCTCGGCAAGGACATCCGCCACAACGCCATGACGCCGGAGGCGTATCGGGCGCTCGGGTTCCCGGGCGCCGACGACCTGGGCAACATGTTCCAGTTCTATCGCGACTATGCGGGTCCGCTCAACGAGCTGCGCGACGTCGCGCGCTCGCGCGAGCTCAATCCGTCGCTCATGTCGTTCGACGCAGTGGCTCGCGCAAGTACAAGGACCGCATCCCGAGCCCGTGAAGGGAGGTCACGTGAATCGTGTCGCCGGCGCGCTGTGCGCGCTTCTCTTCGCGTGCGTTGCGTCCGCTCAACAAGAGCCGGACCACGAGATCCACGAGGCGCTGCGCGCGATGCTGAAGGAGGTCGTGACGGCCATCAACACCGGCCAGTACGACAAGATGCTGCCGTACCTTACCGAGAACGTGGAGGCGACCAGCATCACGCAGGAGGTGATGAGCAGTCGCGTCGACGTCTCGAAGTACTTCAGGGAGTGGTTCGGCCCCAAGGCGTACATGAAGCGGATGGACGATGAAGCTCGACGCCGACAAGCTCACCGAGCTTTCACCGGACAAGAGCTGGGGCCTCGTGCGCGGCAAGGCGCTCGAGCACTACGAAGCCAACGACGGCGACGTATTCGACTTCACGACACGCTGGACAGCCGTGATGGTGCGCGGCGACGACGGCCAGTGGCGCCTGCGCGCGATCCACTTCGGCACCAACAACCTCGACAACCCGGTGCTCACCAAGGTGAAGAACACGCTGATCCGCGACGGCATCATCGGGGCCGTCGTCGCGCTCGCCATCGGAATCGGTCTCGGCTTTCTGATCGCGGGCCGTCGGAGGGTGGTAGCACCCGCCTGACGCACCAACTCGGCGCAGGCGCACCAGACTCGCGCGCCTGCAAAATCGGGTGTATCGTGCAACGCGTTGAAAACATGCGTGCCTGGGCGTGGTTTGCTTCTTGCAAAGCCCTTCGCGATGGGAGCCGTGGACGACATGCGCGCCATCCTGGTGGAAGCTGAGCCGGGTTCCGTCGCCATCGATCCGGGCACGACCGCGCTCATCCTGATCGACATGCAGCGCGACTTCCTCGAGCCTGGCGGGTTCGGGGAAACGCTGGGCAACGACGTTTCGCTTCTCGCGGCGGCCATCGAGCCGTGCCGCGCCGTACTCGCGGCCGCCCGGCGCCTCGGCATGCTGGTCATTCACACGCGCGAGGGCCATCGCTCCGATCTCTCGGACGCGCCGCGCGCGAAGGTCGAGCGCGGGACGCCCACGATGCGCATCGGTTCGCCCGGGCCGATGGGACGCATTCTCGTGCGCGGCGAGCCGGGACACGACATCGTGCCCGCGCTCGCGCCGATTCCAGGCGAGCCCGTCGTCGACAAGCCGGGCAAGGGTGCGTTCTTCGCGACCGACCTCCACGAGCTCCTGCGCAACCGCCACATCGACAGCCTGATCGTCGGTGGCGTGACGACCGAAGTCTGCGTCCATACGACCGTCCGTGAAGCCAACGACCGCGGCTACCGCTGCATCGTGCCGGGCGACTGCTGTGCCTCGTACTTTCCGGAGTTCCACGCCGTGGGCCTCGCCATGATCAAGGCGCAAGGCGGGATCTTCGGGTGGGTCACCGATTCGCGCCGGTTGCTTGCGGCGCTGCCTTCGTAAGGGGAGAAACACGATGACGAACACGAAGCCCAAGCTGTGGACGCCCGGCGACTGGAACGCGTTCTTCGGTTTCGGCACCAACATCCTCGTCAACATGCTCGTGCTGACGGGACTTCTGCGCTTCGTGCTGAAGATGCCCGACGACCTCGTGTTCGGCCGCATCCTGCCCGCCGCCGGGCTCATGATGGCGCTCTCCACGACGTACTACGCGTGGCTTGCGTACCGTCTTGCGCTGAAGACGGGACGCGACGACGTTTGCGCGCTGCCCTCGGGCATCAGCGTGCCCCACATGTTCGTCGTGGTGTTCGTGATCATGCTGCCGATCAGCCTCAAGACCGGCGATCCCATCAAGGGCTGGGAAGCGGGACTCGTGTGGGTGTTCGTGCAGAGCTTCGTGCTGATGCTGGGCGGATTCATCGCGCCGTTCGTGCGCAGGATCACGCCGCGCGCGGCGCTGCTGGGCACGCTCGCGGGCGTGTCGATCGCCTTCATCTCCATGCGTCCCGCGGAGGAGATGTACATGACGCCGATCATCGGCATCGTGTGCTTCGCCATCATCCTCGCGAGCTGGTTCGGCGGCGTGCGCTACTGGCGCGGCATCCCGGCGGGTCTCGTCGCGATCGCAGCAGGTACTGCGATTGCATGGGCATCGACCGCGGTCGGCGTGCCGATGGGCGGCATGAGCGTCGGGAATGTCGCGCAGGCGTTCGCGAACTTCGGTTTCTCGTTGCCGCTGCCGGCAATCGGACACGTGTTCTCGGGCTTCGACTACCTCGGCATCATCCTCGTCACGGCGATCCCGTTCGGCATCTACGATCTCGTGGAGGCGATGGACAACGTGGAAAGCGCGGCGGCGGCGGGCGACAGCTATCCCACCACACGCGTGCTAACCGCCGACGGCGTGGTGAGCCTGATCGGATGCCTCATGGGCAATCCGTTCATCAACGCGGTTTACATCGGGCATCCGGGATGGAAGTCGATGGGCGGGCGTCTCGGATACTCCGCGGCCACCGGTCTCATGGTGATCGTGCTCGCGTGGTTCGGGATCATCGCGCTCGTGTCGTCGCTGATTCCCGTGGTGGCGATCTCGCCGATCCTGCTGTACATCGGCATGCTGATCGGCGCGCAGGCGTTCCAGGAGTCGCCCAAGTCTCATGCGCCCGCGGTCGTGCTCGCGCTGACGCCGCATCTCGCCGCATGGGGCAAGCTCATGATCGACAACGCGCTCGGCGCGGCGGGAACGACGGCCGCGGCGGTAGGCATCGACAAGCTCGCGCAAGTCGGCGTTCTCTACCAAGGGTTGGCGATCATGGGCGGCGGCGCGATCATCGGCGGCCTCGTGCTTGGCGCGATCGCGGCGTTCATTATCGACGGCGCGATGCGCAAGGCGGCCGCGTTCGCCCTCGCAGGCGCCGTGCTCACGTTCTTCGGGTTCATGCATGGCGAGGCGATCGGCATCGCGCAGTCGCCGTTCGTGGCCGCCAGCTATCTCATCGTGGCCGGCTTGCTATTGGCGTGCGCGAAGTCGACCGTGGCCCGCCCGATGACGACCGGCATCGCGCACGGCGTGGCTGACTAGGACTGCTTCGCCACGTCCTCCCAGCGCCCGCTCGCGCTCGAGCGGAGGCACGCTTCGATGAAGGCCATCGTGTGCGCGCCTTCCTCGATGCGAGGGTAGGGCAGCGGCAGCGGCCCGTCGCCGAGAGTGCGCGAGATGCGGTCCTGCGCCATCTCGCCATAGATGTTTGCGAACGCTTCGCGCAGTCCTTCGGGGTGCCCGCGCGGCGATCGGCCGAGCGCTATGATCGCCGGCGGCAGGAAAGGATCGGCGCGCGTGACCACCTGCACGGGCTCTCCCTGCATGGCGACGCGAAGGTACGAAGGGTCGCGATGCCACCACTCGAGCATCCCCTTGTCGCCGTAGACGCGCAGCCGGATGTCGTTCTCGCCGCCGGCGGCGGCTTGCGTGACCGTGAAAGTGCCGCGCGTACCGTCGTTCAAGGAGATCAGCGCCGACACATAGTCGACGACCTCGCGTCCGGGAAGCAGCGTGCCGACGTCGGCCATGACCCGTCCGACCTCGCGCCCCGTGACGAACGACCCCAGGTGCTGTGCGTGGCAGCCGATGGCGCTCATCACGAGCGCCTGCCCGCTGCGCCCCGGGTCCAATATCCAGCGGAACCGGTTGTTCTGCGGCCCGTCTTCCACACGCGTGGCCATGCCGCTCTGGATGTACTCCACCTGCACGAGGCGCAGGCTGCCGATCCTGTCTTCCTCCACGAGCTGGCGTGCGTAGCGGACCATCGGGTATGCCGTGTAGCCGTGAGCGATGGCGAACACGCGCCCTTGCTTCGCAGTCTTCGCCACGAGGTCGCGCGCCTGTGCTGCATCGTGGGTGACGGGCTTGTCGCAAAGGACGTCGAGCCCGGCGTCCAGCGCCGCCGCGGCAACCGTGTAATGCGTGTCGTTGGGCGTCATGATCGCCACGGCTTCGATGCCGTCGCTGCGCGTGCGCTCGCCGGCGATCATCTCCTCGACCGTGCCGTAGCTGCGGTCGGCGGCGAAGCCCAGCGTGACGCCTGCCGTGCGCGAGCGCGCAGAATCGCTCGAGAACACGCCGGCGGTGCAGCGCCACCAGCCGTCGAGCTCCGCCGCGCTGCGGTGCATCTTGCCGATCCACGAGTCCGGACCACCGCCTACGATGCCAAGCCGAAGGGGCCGGCCGAACCGCTGCTTGAGATCGCTCATGTCATGCGCGCCCGAGGAAATCGAAAATCGTAGCACGTACGTCCCGGCGCACCGGGAGCGCGCGTATCGACCCATCCGGCCTGAACGGCGTCATACTCGCGCCGTAACGTCAACCCACCCCAAGGAGCGTGCCATGGCGACTCGAAATCTCAAATCCAAAGCAAAGGCCGCAGTGAAGAAGGTCTCCGGCAAACGCGCGGAACGAAAGGAGGCTTCGCAGGCAGCTCGCAAGGAGGCTCCGCTCCCGCCGATGTTCGACCCGAAACAGATGGCCGCCATGGACTTCTCCAAGGTGGCCAAGATGATGACGCCCGAGCAGGCGATGGAGCTCTACAAGGCCAACGCCAAGATGGCGCTCGACGTCATCAACGCGGCGATCGAGAACACGAGCAAGCTGCGCCGCCTGCAATTCGAGGGCGAGGAAGAGTCGCGCGCGATGGGGCGCAAGGCGGCCAAGCGGGCGGCGGAGGCGGGGACGCCTGACGAAATGATGGCCGCCGGGCAGACGGCGTCGCAGGAAGCGATGGAGCACGCGATGCGCTACTGGGGCCAGATGTTCGACATGATCTCCGAAATGCAGAAGCGCCTGTGGGTGATGATGGAAGAGCAGATGGCCGGCGTGCCGGGCGTCAAGGAGGCGAAGGCGGCGATGTCGATGATGCCGGACCTGCGCGGCGCGCAGAACGTGATCAAGGCGATGCAGGGCGTCGTCGGCGCCGGCGGCAACGCGTTCGAGTCGATGCAGAAGGTGATGGGCGACTTCACGAAGATGATGCCCGGGATGAAGAAGTAGCGATGCGGGACCGGGCCCGGGTCCGGCCCTATTTCGGTAACAGCCCGAGCTCGTGGCGGAAGGAGGGCGCGTCCATTGGCACGTGCCCGAAGTCCGGATAGTAGTAGTCGTACAAGCGCATCCCGACGTAATCGCGGCTTGCGAACTGGTCGTAGAGCGCACGCACGACCACCGAAGTTGGTGGACGAGCCGACCCCTCCGCGCGCAAGCACCAGCGTGACCCGGAAGGGCGAGCGTCCGATGCGGTCGTACATCTCCTGCTCCTCGCGGGCGACGAGGTCCGCCTGTTGCCAGAACGCCCCCTCGGACGACCAATAGTGCGCAAACGTCCATGGTCCGGGCGCTTCGAGGTACAGCGCATGGAACGGGAAGTTTCCGCCGGTCGATAATCCGCTCAGCACGCGCTTGCGAGGGTCGGCGCGGTAGGTTCGGCGCGCCGATAGATCGTCGTGGTTCCCGCCGGGCACGTGCCTTCCGGCGAGGGCAACGTGAGGTAGAAGGCGATCGATTCGAACGTCCACGCGGTGCCCGCGCGCAGCGACGCGCATTCGGACGCGAACGGCGTGTAGAAATGCGAGCTGCGGGGCGCGAACGCTGCGCTGAACAGACGGCAAACCGGCTGGGAGCGATCCTCGGGTCCCGAGGCTGCGGAGAACGCAAGCCCGATGCGAGCCCATCCCTGCGGCGTGCCGGCATCGAGCGCCGCGACCTCGTCCGGCTCGGCGGTTACGAAGTAGTGACCGAAGCCCGCGTGAAAGTACTCGACGGCGTTGAGCGTTGCCGTGCGCGCGACGCAGGGAAGGAGCGCCAGCAGGACGAGCGACGCGAGCGTAGCGATTCGACGAAGCATGTCGGCATTCGTGATGACGGCACCCACAATGCCCGCGTGCAGGTAGAAATCATTTCGCGAAAGTTGGAAGATGCCCGATCGGGTCGCACTCGACGGTGCGTTGTACAAGCGTCAAACGAAGCTTGATGGGCACGGTTTATAGTAATTCGCGTGTTGCGATGGTTACTAAATAGAGGATATGCGCTCCTGATAATAGGCGCTATCGCACTGCATGCTTACACCGCGGTCAAGGCATACCAAATCGCGGACCCGGGACTCGGGGAGTACGCGGCCGCACTGTCGGCTCTTTGGTTCCCGGTAATAGCGCAGATCGTCGTCGCGTATTACGTCTGGCAAGAGACGGGATCTAGGGTGAACGAGTATTCGATCTGGATTCTCTTGTGGTTGTTCTTTGCCGCCGTTGTCGCATTGGTTGCTCGGATCGAGCGCCGCCTGAAGTCCCGGTAGCGTGCAACCCTCCTATGTCGAGATGCAGCTTGGCGTGATTATGAAAGACCTCGAACTCTGTGTCCGAGAGTGGAATGACGTGCCCTTGGCCCGGAAGCGTGTGTCTACGCTCGCGTTCTATCTCAGTGGGGCCAACCGACCCTAGTATCGTTTCAAGCTTTCGCGTGCGGATTACGACGTGCCGATGGCCGCGCTCATCGACTGTGGGAACCTGATCCTCGACCTCCCGGATCGTCGTCGGTCCCATGATCGTGTATGCCTCGTTTGTCGCCTGCAGTTGTGTGCGGGCGGAGCGCTGCATCAGCGGCCCTTGTGCGGCCATCGGCGGGTGCTTCTTGGGAGTCTGCCGACGGGTGGCCCAGAGAATGACTACGATCGTTGCTATCAGCGCGATGACATAGAAGCTTAGTTTGAGTGTCATTTGCACGCTTCGGAACGTGACGGGGACAATATAGTACGCGCCGTTCGGTACCAAAGTGCTTCCGCATGCGCAGCAAGAACGACCGCCTGTCGACGCATAGCAATGGAAAATGCGTCGGCCGGCCGACGATCAGCCGCAGTAACGCGACCGCGCGCGTAGCTCGATCAAGCCGCCGGTAGAGCTCCGTAGGACTAACTCATCTGTCGCGCGGCTCAATGCGCACGCTGGGGATGGCGGTAGCGTCTGGAGACCGCGATGGCCGGGTCGCTTCTAACAGCGCGTTGGTTCGTTCCTGTTCGCGCAAAACGCGTCGCAGATAAGCGTTCGTGTTCATCAAGATGAACGGGACGAGAATCCATCCGATAACCAAAATTAGCGCCACGAAGGCGAAGATCAGGTATAGGAATGGCGGAATTTTGAGCAGAAGATCTAACAATTACGAATTTCCTCTCGGTGGTGACGCTGCGGAAAGACTTCGATCGGCGGGACACATTCGAGGCCGCCAGGCGTTCGACATGCGCGCACGCGGAAGGCGAATAATGGTTCAGGGAATGACCGAGATCGACCCGTTTTTGCCGCTCGTGGGTATAGGGACCAGACATTCGCGAATCCCGCTGGCCGGCTTGAAGCGGCCGCTCGAAGCCACGCCCTGCAACAGGCGCGGGCGGTCGTTGGCGATCTGCAGCAGGGACGTGAGGTGGCGCGCGGGAGGTCGCGCCGCAGCAGGTAATTGATGATGCACAGGCTTGGCGCGAGGCAGGCGAGGGTCTTGAGAGCGTTCACGGCGTCAGATTGGTTCGGATGGCAGCATTGTCTTCTATTGTGGTGCACGCCCTGCGGGCACTGCGCGTATGGCGACGAACGGACCTGGACGGAGCGGCGCGCACCAGGGCTTCGCACCGTTCGCGAAGCGATGCGCCACGCCTATCGGGTCGTGCGCCTCGATACGGCGCAAGCTTGGAAAGCCCGCGAACTGTTGATACCCTGCTCAATTGGATGGGCGGGGAAGCGGACGGGCCATTGCGCTCGCCCGCTGCAGGTTCCTGAATCGCGACGACAGGCTTCAGTGTGACTGACATCAAGCGGATTGCGGCGCGCGGGATCGCGGGTCTGTGTTGGCTGGTGATGGTGTGCGGCGGGGCATGGGCGCAACCCAGCGTCTGGACGCATCGCTACGACAACGCGCGCTCCGGCGTCAATGCGGGCGAGGTCCAGCTCAACACGTCGAACGTCAATCCCGGCCAGTTCGGCAAGCTGTTCAGCTACGGCGTCGACGCCGACATCTATACCCAGCCGCTCGTCATCGCCAACGTCGCGGTGGCCGGGAAGGGCACCCACAACGTCGTCTTCGTCGCCACCAACAACAACAGCGTATACGCGTTCGACGCCGACACCAATCGAAGCGGCAACGATCTGCCGCTGTGGCACGTGAATTTCAACGGCCCGGGTGTCACCCCGATCCCGGCCACCGACGTCCAAACGCTCAACAGCATCCGCACGCCCGGCCCGATCGGCATCATGGGCACGCCGGTGATCGATCAGGCGACGGGCACGCTCTACGTGGTGGCCCGCACCAAGGAAACCGTCGGCGCCAGCGTGACGTACGTGCAGCGCCTGCACGCGCTCGACATCCGGTCGGGGGCCGAGAAGTTCGGCGGACCGGTGATGATCACGGCTACGGTGGCGGGTACAGGCTACGACAACGCCGGTGGCGTGGTGACGTTCAACGCCCGCACCGCGAATCAACGGGCCGGCCTCGCGCTGGCAAACGGCAATGTCTATATCGCCTGGTCGTCCTACGGCGACGGCGGTTTTTATCACGGCTGGGTGATGGCGTACTCGGCCAGCACGTTGCAGCAGGTCGGCGTCTTCTGCATCACGCCGGACGGCAGCGCCGCAGGGGTCTGGCAGTCCGGGCAACCGCCGTCGATCGACGCCAGCGGCAACCTTTATCTCGCCACCGGGAACGGCACGTTCGACGGAGTGCGGAACTTCGGGCAGACGATCCTCAAGCTCAACCCGAACCTGTCGACGGTGCTCGACTGGTTCACCCCCGGCAACTGGGACTCGTTGAACAGGTCCGATCGGGACCTCGGCTCGTCGGGCGTGCTGCTTGTGCCCGGCACGAACGACGTGATCGGCGCGGGCAAGGACGGCCTGTTCTACGTGCTCGATCGCAACAATCTCGGCCACTCACAGTCAGGCAACGGCCAGATCCTCCAATCGTTTCGGGTCGCCATTGGCAACGTGCATGGCGGGCCGACCTACTGGAATGGCTCTGCCGGGCCGCGGGTCTTTGTCTGGGGAGAGGACGATTACCTGAAGTCCTTTGCGGTCAGCGGCGCGCTGCTCAACACCACGCCGGTCAGCAAGTCGCCGTACGCTGCGCCGCCCGGCATGCCCGGCGGCTTTCTGACCGTCTCGTCCAACGGCACACAGGCGGGCAGCGGTGTGCTGTGGGCGAGCCTGCCGTATGCCGAGGACGCCAATGACGAAGTGGTGTCGGGGGTGCTGCGCGCATTCGATGCCACGGATCTGAGCCGCGAGCTGTGGAACACGCGCATGGTCCCCGCGCGCGACGACATCGGCAACTTCGCCAAGTATGTGCCGCCCACGGTGGTGAATGGGCGCGTCTACATGTCGAGCTTCTCCAACCGGCTCAACGTGTACGGACTCCTCGCCTCGATCCCTGCGGCGAGCGGCGGATCGATCACCGGCGCCGGCGTGCTTTCCTCTGCCGCGGTCGACCTCACGGCCGTGGGAACGACCGACTGGGCGGTGTGGCCGCAATACGAGGGCAAGTCGACCGGCAACAACCGGATCAGCGACTTTGGCTACCTCGGGGCGTCGGTGGGGACGTTCGCCAACGCAGCGCGGAGCGTTCACCTGGAACGACGGCGGGTTGAACCTCTGCTCCGCGTCGGCGAGCGGCGTCTACGCGGCCGGGCTCAACAATGGCTTCCTGCTGACGGTGCCGGCGGGTACGACCGCACGTACGCTGCGGCTCTACCTCGGGGGAAACAACTCGCGGGGCATGCTCACGGCGCGGCTGTCCGATGGCTCGGCGCCGCAATTCGTCGATACCGCATTCTCGAGCACCGGGCAGTACGACGTGGTCTATACGTTGAACTTTTCCGCCGCGGCCTCGGACGAGCAGCTAACGGTGACCTGGAGCCAGTTTTCCGGAGCCGGCAACGTCACGTTGCAGGCCGCTGCGCTCAGCGGACCGGCGGACCCGCCGTCTGCGACCGGATGCATCTGGGTGGACGATGCGACGCCCCTGAATGCCACCCTGACGAGCTCAGGCGGGGACAGTTGGACGTGGGTCGGCAGCAACCCGACGCCGTTCTCGCGCGGGCTTGCGCACCAGTCCGCCATCGCGGCCGGCATGCATCAGCATCTGTTCTCCAATGCGACGACGAAGATGCAGGTCGGCACCGGCGATGACCTGTTTGCCTACGTCTATCTCGATCCGGCGAATCCGCCCACCGAGGTGATGCTGCAGTGGAACGATGGCAGTTGGGAGCACCGCGCGTATTGGGGCAGCAACCAGCTCACGGCGTGGGGCGTGGACGGTACGGCGAGCCGCCGGTACATGGGTGTGTTGCCGCCGCTGGGGCAGTGGGTCAAGCTCTCCGTGCCGGCGGCAGCGGTGGGGCTGGAAGGACGGACGCTGTCCGGGATGGCGTTCACGTTGTTCGGGGGTCGCGCCACCTTCGACTACGCGGGCAAGACATCGGCGGGGGCGACGACCTATCAGTTGAGCGGCACGGTGACGCAGGGCGGGTCGGCCTTGAACGGAGTTGTGATCGCGGCGACCAATGGCGTGACCTGCAGCAGTTCGGACGCCGCTGGTCGCTACGCGTGCACGGTGCCCCAGGGGTGGAGCGGGCACCGTGACCCCGTCGAAGGCGGGGTATACCTTCACGCCGGCGTCGCGCACCTACAGCGCGGTCGGCGCGGACCGGACGACGGAGAACTACGCAGCCGCGGCGAGCGCGCAGACCGTGTGGGTCGACGACGCGGTGCCGGGCGGCGCTGCGGTGGGTGGAGCTGTCGACGGATGGACGTGGATCGGCAGCAACCCGGCGCCATTCGCCGGCGCGCTCGCGCATCAGTCGGCGGCGACGGGGGGCATGCACCAGCATTATTTCTATGGCGCGACCGCGACGCTGCCGGTGGCGGTGGGCGACACGCTGTTCGCGTACGTCTATCTAGACCCGGCCAATCCGCCAAGCGAAGTGATGCTGCAGTGGAACGATGGCAGTTGGGAGCACCGCGCGTATTGGGGGACTAACCAGGTGAGCTTCGGCGTCGACGGCACGTCGAGCCGGCGCTACATGGGCGCGCTGCCGGCGACGGGGCAGTGGGTCAAGCTGTCGGTGCCGGCGGCCGTGGTCGGGCTCGAAGGTCGCACGCTCAACGGGATGGCATTCACGCTGTACGGCGGTCGCGCCACTTTCGACTACGCGGGCAAGACATCGGCGGGGGCGACGACCTATCAGTTGAGCGGCACGGTGACGCAGGGCGGGTCGGCCTTGAACGGAGTTGTGATCGCGGCGACCAATGGCGTGACCTGCAGCAGTTCGGACGCCGCTGGTCGCTACGCGTGCACGGTGCCCCAGGGGTGGAGCGGGACCGTGACCCCGTCGAAGGCGGGGTATACCTTCACGCCGGCGTCGCGCACCTACAGCGCGGTCGGCGCGGACCGGACGACGGAGAACTACGCAGCCGCGGCGAGCGCGCAGACCGTGTGGGTCGACGACGCGGTGCCGGGCGGCGCTGCGGTGGGTGGAGCTGTCGACGGATGGACGTGGATCGGCAGCAACCCGGCGCCATTCGCCGGCGCGCTCGCGCATCAGTCGGCGGCGACGGGGGGCATGCACCAGCATTATTTCTATGGCGCGACCGCGACGCTGCCGGTGGCGGTGGGCGACACGCTGTTCGCGTACGTCTATCTAGACCCGGCCAATCCGCCAAGCGAAGTGATGCTGCAGTGGAACGATGGCAGTTGGGAGCACCGCGCGTATTGGGGGACTAACCAGGTGAGCTTCGGCGTCGACGGCACGTCGAGCCGGCGCTACATGGGCGCGCTGCCGGCGACGGGGCAGTGGGTCAAGCTGTCGGTGCCGGCGGCCGTGGTCGGGCTCGAAGGTCGCACGCTCAACGGGATGGCATTCACGCTGTACGGCGGTCGCGCCACTTTCGACTACGCCGGCAAGTCCGCCGGGACCGTGTGGGTCGACGAAGCCGTTCCCGCGGGTGCGACGCGCGGCACTGCGGGTGGCGATGCATGGACCTGGGTCACGACCAATCCGACCCCGTTCCAGGGTGCGCAGGCGCATCAGTCCGCCATCGCGGCAGGGATGCACCAGCACTTCTTTGAAGGCGCCACCGCGACGCTGCCGGTGGCAGTGGGGGACACGCTGTACGCGTACGTCTACCTCGACCCCGCCAATCCACCGAGCGAAGTGATGCTGCAGTGGAACGACGGCTCGTGGGAGCATCGCGCATACTGGGGGACTAACCAGTTGAGCTTCGGCGCCGACGGCACGTCGAGCCGGCGCTACATGGGCGCGTTGCCCGCGACCGGGACGTGGGTGCGGCTCGCGGTCCCGGCCTCGTGGGTGGGGCTGGAGGGCCGTACGCTGAACGGCATGGCGTTCACGTTGTTCGGCGGCCGCGCAACGTGGGATTACGCGGGCACCACGCGGTAGTTCGCAGCAGCGCGGCAGTGCGCGCAACATGAGTGGCATGAGCGATCGCTCCGCCAATCGGGCGCCTACTGAAAGGGGTTGGTGCCCGGGGCCGGATTCGAACCGGCATGCCGTTAGGCGGGGGATTTTAAGTCCCCGGTGTCTAACCGATTTCACCACCCGGGCGAACCCCACATTATCGGACGAAATGGCGTGCAAATTGCGCCGGCTGCGCCGCGCGGCAAATCCTACGCACGTTTCATCCGCCCTCCGATCAATGACGCGGCCGCGTCGGGCCATAGTGCGTCCATAGCACCACGTTCAATCTGTGGAGGCACCATGAAGAAAGCTATCGGAATGATCTGCGTTGCCTTGAGCCTGACCGCTTGCGGCAGCATGGACACGCGCGACCGGAACACGGTGATCGGCGCGGGTCTGGGCGCGGCGGCGGGCGCTGCGGTGACCGACGGCAGCGTGGCCGGCACGGTCGGCGGCGCGGCGGTTGGCGGCGTCATCGGCAACCAGATCAAGTAACCACTGCACCAGCGTCCCGCCAAGCGCCGACGGTGTGCACGCGCTCGTCGGCGTCGAGATAGCGGGGTTCGCCGCTCTTCACGAAGGACGTTCCCGGCAGCACGTTGTCGAGGACGTTCTTCGCCGCGTCTGGCGGTGCATCTACGTACGTAACGACCCCGAGCTCCACGCGTAGGTAAATCCGCCCCGTCGACTGTTCGCTGAAATTCACTTCCCGAAACTCCCGCAGGCAGCGTCGCAGGAATTCGACGTTGCGTGCAATTGCAAGATCCGCGGGGTCGCGATGCAGCGCCGGCGGTCCTTGCGCATCGACGTTGATTTTCTGGTATCGCTCGATGTCGATCAGGCAATCGACATCGAGAATGTTCATGACCTCGTTCCAACCGAACGCCGCCGTGCGCGGCGGCGCGCCGCGCGTGACGGTGTTGTCGAGGAATTCGAAGTGCACGCGCTTGTCGGTACGCCGGATCCAGGTGAAGAAGAGCTCGGGCATGCCCGAATACGCTTCCACCGAGTGAGCGAGCGTGTCGTCGACGGCCTTGTAACGCCCCACGTCGAGCCCGCGGTTCCACGCGCGCTCGACCAGCGCCGCGGGCGGCGTCACGAGGAAGAACAGATACACGATCTCGCCGAAGCGCGTGAGGAGATTGCTGCCCGCTTCCTCGGAATGCGGCGCGAAGCTGTCGAAGCGAAAGCGATCGATCAGCAAATGCGACATCTCGCCGCGCTGCGCCTTGCGTGCCATGTAGCGGTCGAGCTTCTGATCGACGATCGCGAGCTCGTCGCCGGTGAATGCGCCCGCGTACTTGTACGCCTCGCCCAGGCTGCCGTAGTCGAGGAGCTGCTTGCGCCAGATGTCGGGGCTGATCAGCGCGAACTCGGCCCAGTCGACGCCGATGCGTCCTGCCAGTTGCTTTTGCAGCGGCCGCATCGTGCTCTTGCCTGCTGCCGAAGGGCCCTTGGTGTTCATGACCACCGGCCGGTCCTGCCGGCGCAGGACACGGTAGCCTTCACGTTCGACCGCATCGGCGATCATCGGCTCGATCGCAGCGCCGATGGCGGCGCTGCCCCATTCGTTTGCGGCCATGTCCGACGCCACGCGCGCGACCAGGCCGCGGTCCGCCCACACGCGCTCGTGGCGTACGACGAGTGCGGACACGAGTCGCGAAAGCGCGCGCAGCGCCGCGCGTTCTGCACCCTCGACCTCGCGTGCGCGCGTCTCCCATTCGGCGATGAGCTCTCGCTCGGACGTGGGAGGCGGCGTTGCGATCGCGCGCGATCCACGCAGCCGCGCGAGCCATCCTTCGCGCGGGACCGGTGCCGGAGGCGGGGCGTACAAACGGCCGAGCTCGCCGGACACCGTCTCGCCGATCGCCTCGCGAGCGCGCGTATAAGCGGTTCGGATTGCGTCCATGCGCGGCATGATGTCGCGCTCGAGCATGGTGCTCGTGATGCGGCGGAAGTTGATGCCGAGGTCTTCGATGCGCGTGCCGTCGGGCACCGAGATGTCGGCCGTCACGCGCACGAGAAGCTCGTGCAGCGCAAGCCTTTCCGGCCGGAACGCGACGATGTCGCGCAGCGGCAAGCCGGTGAGGTCGGCGATCTCGCGCACGTCCCGCAACGGCGTGCGGGCGTGCTCCGATCGGTACAGCGTGGCGAGCGCCAGGAGCGGGTTGGGAATCTGCGATTCGATTCCAGGGTTCCAGGGGCCGAATGCGGAGTCCATGCGACTTTGTCCGACGTGGTGTTGGGGCTTCGTCCGAGCGCCGGACCAGCGGCCCCGCGGTAGGGTTTGACTCTAAATCGAAAGGACGCATCATGACTACCCGCACCCGGGAGAAGCCGCTGGGGGACCAGGAGCCGAAGCCGCCGTTTCCGAAACAGCACCAGCAGGCGCCGGGCCTCGAGTCCAGGCTCGACCCGCGGCCGCGTTACCAGGCGGACGCGTACAAGGCGGCGGGCAAGCTCGAGGACAAGGTCGCGCTGATCACGGGGGGCGACTCGGGCATCGGTCGCGCGGTCGCCGTCCTGTTCGCACGCGAGGGGGCGGATGTCGCCATCAACTACCTGCCGGAAGAGCAAAGCGACGCCGACGAGACTCGCGCGGCGATCGAGGCCGAGGGCCGTCGATGCGTGCTCGTTCCGGGCAATCTCACCGACGGCAAGTTCTGCCAATCGCTGGTCGACAAGACTGTGCATGAGCTCGGCAAGCTCGACATCCTCGTGTCCAACGCGGCCCACCAGAACCGCAAGGACACGCTCGCGGAGCTCACCGACGAGGAGATGGCGGAAACCTTCGAGACCAATGTCTACGCGTGCATTCGCCTCGCGCGCGCATCGCTCGAGCACATGGGACGCGGCGGCGTAATCCTGATCACGAGCTCGGAGACGGGCATCCTCGGGTCCGAAAAGCTGCCGGACTATTCGGCGACCAAGGGTGCGCTCAATGCGTTTACGAAGACGCTGGCGATGAACGTCATCGACAAGGGCATCCGGGTCAACGCCGTCGCTCCGGGTCCCGTGTGGACGCCCCTCAATCCCTCGGACGCCGGCGCCGACAAGGAAAAGGTCGCGAACTTCGGCAAGGACAGCCCGATGAAGCGGCCGGCACAGCCGGAAGAGTTGGCACCGGCGTACGTGTTCCTCGCGTCGAACGCGGATTCGTCGTACATCACGGGCACGATCCTGCAGGTGATGGGCGGCGAAACGTCCGGCGGATGATGGACCCCCACGCTCGCATTCGCTCGCTTCCCCCAAAGGGGGTGCAGTCAGTCCCTTGGGGCGGCCCTTCGGGACTGACATGAAGAGGGACTGACATGAAGATCTGTCCCGTCGACCTTGCGGCGTGCGGCCGCGCCGACTGCTACGGGCGCCATTGCGCGCTCGCCGACGAGCCGCACGTCACAATCTGCTGGGAATGCGGTGAGATCGTCGACCGGCATGGCGTCGTGGCGGGCACGTGCATCGCGTGCATGACGATGCCCGTCGCCGCCAACAACGCGGAGAGCTGACCTATGGCACGCGCACTGTGGAAAGGGGCGATCTCCTTCGGCCTCGTGAACATCCCCATCGAGATGTACAGCGCCGAGGATCGCAAGTCGTTCAGCTTTTCGATGCTCGACAAGCGCGATCTCTCGCCGGTCGGCTACAAGCGCTACAACAAGTCCACGGGCAAAGAGGTCGCGTGGGGCGACATCGTCAAGGGGTACGAATACGGCAAGGACGAGTACGTCGTCCTGTCCGAGGAAGACTTCAAGCAGGCGAACGTCAAGGCTACGCAGACGATCGACATCCGCGCGTTCGTGGACGCCGGCGAGATTCCGCTCGAGTACTACGAGACCCCCTATTACCTGGCGCCCGCTCAGCGCGGCGGCAAGGTCTACGCGCTGTTGCGGGAGACGCTCAAGGAGACGGGCCGCGTTGCGGTGGCCGAAGTGGTCCTGCGCACGACGCCGCACCTCGGCGTCGTCTATCCCCAGGAAAAGGCGCTGATGTTCAACACGCTGCGCTATCAGGACGAGCTCAAGGACGCGAGCGGCATCGAGCTCCCCCCGGCCGGGCTCAAGAGCGCAGGCGTCACCGCCAAGGAGGTCGCGCTCGCCAAGCGACTCGTCGACGACATGACAGAGGAATGGGACCCGTCGCAGTACAAGAACAACTACCACGATGACCTCATGAAGCGTATCGAGGAAAAAGTGAAGGCGGGGCAGGCCACCGAGATCACCAAGCCCGCAAAGGAAGGTGCGCGCAAGTCGGCGCAGGTCATCGACCTCGCCGAGCTCTTGAAGCAAAGCTTGGGCGGTACCACCGCCAAGAAGCCGGTGAAGCGCGCCGCGGCTTCCCACGCGAAGCGCAAGCGCGCGTAATAGGGACAGACTTTGTAATAGGGACGTACCCTATTTGAGTCCTATGCCACTGAACACGTATTGGGCCAAGCGTGACTTCGGGCTCACGCCCGAGCCGCGAGGCAAGGCGAGTGCACGCAAGTCGCAGGGATGGTCGTTTGTCGTGCAAAAGCACGCGGCGAGCCACCTGCACTACGATTTTCGCCTCGAGCTCGACGGCGTTCTCTTGAGCTGGGCTGTTCCAAAGGGGCCTAGCCTGGACCCGGCCGACAAGCGTCTCGCCATGCAGACCGAGGACCATCCGATCGAGTACGGGGGCTTCGAAGGCATCATTCCGAAAGGCCAGTACGGCGGCGGCACGGTGATGCTCTGGGATCGGGGCACGTGGACGCCGCAGGGCGATCCTCGCGAAGGCTTGCGCAAGGGCCGCCTCAAGTTCACGCTCGAGGGTGAGAAGCTTTCCGGCGGATGGAATCTCGTGCGCACCCGCGGCACGCGCGACGACGGCAAGAACGACGGGCGCGCATGGCTGTTGATCAAGGAGCGCGACGCCGACGCCACGAGCAGCGCATCGGTCGTCGAGCAGGAGCCCGCTAGCGTTGCGACCGGCCGGAGCCTGGATGAAATCGCGCAAGAGAAGGAGCGCGTGTGGCGTTCCGACAAGTCGGTGAAGGAGAACGTGAAGGCGGGCGCCGTCGCCACCTCCAAGCCGAAGTCATCGATTCCCGAAGGTGCGAAAAAAGCGGGGCTTCCCGACTACGTTCCGCCAATGCTCACCACGCTCGTGAGCGAGCCGCCTGCGGGCGAGGACTGGATCCACGAAGTGAAGTACGACGGCTATCGCCTCGTCGCGCGCATCGCGCGGGGTAAGGCGCGCCTTTTCTCGCGCAACGAAAAAGAGTGGACCGCGTCGTTTCCGGACGTCGCGCGCGACCTCGCGGCCCTGCCGGTGCAGAGCGCGTGGATCGACGGCGAAGTCGTCGTGCTCGACGAAACGGGGCGCTCGAGCTTCCAGGCGCTGCAAAATGCATTGGCGAGTCCCAAGACGCCCGGCCTCGCGTTCTTCGTCTTCGACGTGATGCATCTCGACGGCTACGACTTGCGCGGCGTTGCGTTGAAGGAGCGCAAGCGCGTGCTTCGTGAGCTTGCGGCCAAGCCACCGGGCGTGGTGCGGGTGGGTCCCGAGCTCGCGGGATCGGGCAGCGAGTTCTTCGCGCAGGCGTGCAAGCTGGGGCTCGAAGGCATCATCGCCAAGCGCGCCGACTCGACGTACGCGAGCGGGCTTCGCACGCGCGAGTGGCAGAAGATCAAGTGCATCCAGCGCCAGGAAATGGTGATCGGGGGCTACACGGAGCCGCAGGGCTCGCGCAAGGGCTTCGGTGCGCTCCTGCTCGGTTACCATGAAGACGGCAAGCTGCGTTACGCGGGCAAGGTGGGCACGGGCTTCGACGACGCGATGTTGCGCAGCCTCACGCCCGAGCTCGTCAAGCGCGAGATCGACAAGCCTGCGTTTGCCGACCCGCCGCGCGGTTACGAAGCGAAAGGTGCGCATTGGATTCGTCCCGAGCTCGTCGCGGAGATCGCGTTCACGGAGTGGAGCCGCGACGGCGCGTTGCGCCATCCGTCATTCCAGGGGTTGCGTCCGGACAAGAAGGCCGCTGAAGTGGTGCGCGAGCGTCCCGACGACGAGCCCGCGGCGAAGAAGGCCAAGAAGACGGCGGCCGCGAAGCGCGTGTCCGCGCCCACGCGGAAAGCCGAGGAGCGCACCGAGGTCGCGGGCGTGGCGATCTCGCACCCGGACAAGCTCTACTTTCCCGAAGCGAAGATCACCAAGCGCGACGTCGCGCAGTATTACGCGGACGTCGCGCCGCTGCTCCTTCCGCACATCGCGAATCGTCCGCTGAGCCTCGTCCGCTGCCCCGACGGGTGGCAAGGGCAGTGCTTCTACCAGAAGAATGCGGACAAGGCCGTCAATGCGGCCGTGAGTCGCATCCCCGTGCCGGAGAGTGGCGGCGGCAAGGCGACTTACATGGGCGCAAGCACCGCCACGGCGCTTGCCGCGCTCGTGCAATGGGGCGTCATCGAGATGCACCCGTGGGGCTCGCGTGCGCCGCGCCTCGACCGGCCCGACCGGCTGATCTTCGACTTCGATCCCGATCCCGAGCTGCCGTGGAAGGAACTCGTGACCGCGGTGACGCTCCTGCGCACGCTGCTCGAGGAAATGAAGCTCGTCGGATTCCTGAAGACGACGGGCGGCAAGGGCTTGCACGTCGTGCTGCCGATCCGCGCGACGCTCACCTGGGACGAGGCAAAGGCATTTACCAAATCCGTTGCGGACCTCATGGTGCGTACGTTCCCCGACCGCTTCGTGGCGACGATCAGCAAGGCGAAGCGCAACGGCAAGATCCTCGTCGACTATCTCCGCAACGGCGAAGGGGCGACCGCGGTCGCGCCGTACGTCGTGCGCTCGCGCGCGAACGCGCCGGTCGCAATGCCGATCCACTGGAGCGAGCTCGACGTCGACGTACGCAACGATCACTTCAACCTCAACAACGCCCGCGAGCGGCTGACCGGGATGAAGGACGACCCGTGGGCGGACTTCCTCGACACCCGCCAGACGATCACCGCGGCGATGCGCAAGCGGCTCGTGCGTTAGTCTTTTCGTTCGTTCCCCGGCCGCCTGGGTCGGGGTATGCTCACTCCGTGGCTTCCAACCCGCCTCGCATCGCAACGCCATTTGGAGCGCGCGCCCGATTCACAGGGGCGCTCGCCTGCGCCGCGCATCGACCTGTGGTTCGCCCGGCAGTCCTCGGCGCTCGCCTCGAAACCCGGGCTTGCGATCGCCATTTCGCTGTTGCTGGTGCTCGCGGTCGGGGTCAGCGATTACCTGACAGTCGCACGCATCTCCGTGTTGTACGTGATGCCGGTCGCGGTCGCGACCTGGACGTGCGGGCGCGCGTGGGGCGCGACGACGAGCGTGCTGAGCGTGGCCGTCTGGGGCCTCGTGTTTCGCGCGCAGAGCTATCCGCAGAGCGACCCGTATTTCGTATGGGACTGCGCTGCGCTGGGCGTCACGCTGCTCCTCTTCGGCGAGCTTCTCGCGCGGCTGCGTGTCGCGCTTGCGCGCT
Source organism: uncultured beta proteobacterium (assembly GCA_963707815.1). Lineage (GTDB taxonomy): Bacteria > Pseudomonadota > Gammaproteobacteria > Burkholderiales > Casimicrobiaceae > VBCG01. Next base: position 28,181 of record CAVPRK010000005.1, on the reverse strand, counting down.
CGGACGACCGCTTCGTGCGAGTCCTGAGCGGGCTGCACGCGGCCGTGTTCGTGAGCGACGAGCATCAGGTGCTGTTCGCCAACGAGTGGCTGGCCCGCATGCTCGACCGCTCGCACGCGCCTGGACCCGACGATATCGCCGCGCGCTTTCCCATCGCGGTCACCGGCACGGCAGCCCTGGCCGAGACGCCGGCGCATCTTCCGTTCACCGGCTACGAAGTGCGCGACGCCATCGACGGCCGCTGGTATCTCGCGCAGGCCGGGGCGATCACGTGGACCGACGGGCGCCGCGTGCGTCTCACCGTGCTGACCGACATCAGCGAGCAGAAGCGTGCCGCCGCCTTGCAGCGCGAGAACCAGGCGGCGCTGCATCACACCGCACGCCTGGTCAATCTCGCGGAAGCGGGAACGACCCTCGCGCACGAGCTCAACCAGCCGCTGGTCGCGATCGTCGGTTACAACTCGGCGTGCCTGCGCATGCTCGACAGCGGCAACGCCGATCCCGCCGAGCTTGCTGCCGCGATGGAAAAGTCCCGCGCGCAGGCCGTGCGCGCGGGAGACATTCTTCGCCGCATCCGCGAGCTCACGCGCAAGCGTTCGCCGACGCTCGCCCCGTGCGACTTCAACGTGATGGTGAGCAAGGTGCTCGCCTGGGTGCGCGACGAGCTCGAGCGCGACGGCGTGCGCGTCACGCTCGAGCTCGATCCCGCGCTTCCGACGGCGCAAGCCGATGCCATCCTCGTGGAGCAGGTCGTGCTGAACCTCGTCAACAACGCCGCCGATGCGATGCGCAACACGCCGATCGCACAGCGGGAACTTCTCATCCAGACGCGTGGCCGAAGAGCGCAATGCAGTGCGTGTCACTGTTGCCGATCGTGGCGCGGGTATCGCGCCGGAGAACGAATCGCGACTGTTCACGCCGTTCTTCACGACGAAAGAACGAGGGTTAGGACTAGGTTTGTCGATTTGCCGGTCGGTCGTTGAGATGCACGCCGGCCGTCTGTGGCACGATAGCCGTCCAGGCGGCGGCACCGCCTTCCACTTTTCACTGCCTACGGGGGCACCATGAATCGCGAACCCACCATTTTCATTGTCGACGACGACGAGGCCGTTCGCGACTCGTTGTCGATGATGCTGCGCGCGGCGGGACGCAACGTCGAATCGTTCGCCACGGCGCAGGAATTCATCGATCGCCGCGGCGCCGCCAGAATGGGCTGCGTCGTGCTCGACCTGCGCATGCCGGGCATGAGCGGGCTCCAGCTCCAGGAATGGCTGGTCGAGCACAACGACACGCTGCCCATCGTGTTCCTGACGGGACACGGTGACATCCCGATGGCTGTGCGCACGATCAAGCGCGGCGCGTGGGACTTCCTGCAAAAGCCCGTCGACGAGACGCAGCTTCTCGCGGCGATCGACGCCGCGATGTCGGGCGAGGTCGGCGAGGACTCGCCGTCACGCACGCTGCCGCCGGCGGTGGCATCGCTCTCCAAGCGCGAGCGCGAGGTGCTCGACCTCATCCTCGACGGGCGCCAGACGCGCGCGATCGCCGAGGCGCTGTTCATCAGCGTCAAGACCGTCGAGTTCCATCGCAGCCGCATTCACGCGAAGCTCGGCGTCGCGTCGATGGCCGAGCTCTTCAACCTCTGCGTCGGACGTCAGCTTCGTCGTCCGTCGACGCGGTCCGAGCAACGGGCGTAGCTCCCGGAGGTTTCGGCGCACCTACCTAGCTTTGCGCGAGCTCGCTTTCATGCCAGTGCGCAAGCACTAGGTGCGCCAGCAGGCCGACGGCAAGGTACAGGACGATGCCCGCCAGCGTGATCAGCACGAGTGCGGCGAACAACCGCGGCACGTTGAGCTGGATGCCGGCCATGAGGATCTGGTAGGCGAGGCCCGCGCCCTGGCCGCCCGTGCCGGCGACGAATTCAGCGACGACCGCGCCTATGAGCGCAAGGCCGCTCGCCACCCGAAGCCCCGCGAAAAAGTAGGGCAGCGCGCTCGGGATGCGCAGGCGCACGAGCGTCTGCAGACGCGTGGCGCGGCTCATGCGGAAGAGGTCGGCAAGACCGGGGTCGATGCTTCGCAGGCCGACGGACGTGCTCGAGATGATCGGGAAGATCGCCACTACGACGGCGCAGAGCACGAGGGCGACGTGCGTGTCTTTCACCCAGATGATGATGAGGGGGGCGATCGCGACGATCGGCGTCACCTGCAGCAGGATCGCGTAGGGCAGGAGGCTCGCCTCGATGATCCGGCTTTGGGCGAACAGCGAGGGCGATCGCCACGCCTGCGAGGACCGCGATGGCGAGCGCGGTCAGCGCGATCTCCGCCGTCACCCATAGCGAGCCGAGCAGCAGGTCGCGGTCCTCGATCATCGTTTGCGCGATGCGAAGGGGCGATGGAACGAGGTACGACGGAACCTCGTAGAACATCACCGCGAGCTGCCAGGCGGCGAGCAGCACGATCGCCACCGCGACAGGTGCCAGGACCCTGATGAGGTGCTCGCGCATCATGGACGTGCGATGGCGTCCGACACCCGCGCGCACCACATGGCGAAGTTCGCGCTGCCTCGGTAGCCCTCATCGCGCGGATGCGGGCCGTCGATGGCGAGGTCGGCCGCCACGCGACCCGGGCACGCCGTCATCACGACGACGCGCGTGGCGAGATACACCGCTTCCTGGATGCTGTGGGTGACGAAGATCACGGTAAGCGATCGCGCGTGCCACAGCGCGGCCAGGTCATCGTCGAGCCTTTGGCGCGTGAATTCGTCGAGCGCCGCGAACGGCTCGTCCATGAGGAGGACCGCCGGCGAGACGGCAAGCGCGCGTGCGATTGCAACGCGCATCTGCATTCCTCCCGACAGCTCACGCGGGTAGCGTTCGCCTGCCTGCGACAGTCCCACGATGGCGAGCGCGTCGCGCACCGCGGCGTCGGCCGCCTCGCGCGGGACCCCCGCCAAGTCGAGCGGCAGGCGCACGTTGCCTTCGACGCGCGACCAGGGCATCAAGGTCGGCGACTGGAACACCATGGCAGCGCGCGCGTCGCCGTGCGCGACGATGCTGCCGGCCGTGGGCGCGACCAACCCTGCAATCATCCGCAACAGCGTCGTCTTGCCGCAGCCCGACGGCCCGAGCAGCGCAACGAACTCGCCGCCGCGCACCGTGAGGTCTACGGGGGCGACGGCCTGCGCTCCGGTCGCGTACGTCTTGCTCGCGTGCTCGACCGTGATGACTTCGGGGGAGACTGTCACCCTAGGGCGTGACTCGCACTTTGTCGACGAGTTCGAGCGACCACGCTTTCGCGTAATCGGTGTTCGCTCGCCCGATGCCCGCGGCCTTGACGAACTCGACCGTGGTCCGCCAGCGCGCGTCCGACATCGTGAAGAGGCCGTCCTTCGCAGCGCCGCCTCCGGCCACGATGCCGTACTCGCGCATCTTGCGCACGCCGTAGGCGAGAAGATCGTCGCCCATCTGCGGATTGTCCTTCTTGATGAGCGCGTTGCCCGGCGCGGGATTGGCGAGGTAGCTCTTCCACCCTTCGGCGGACGCCTGCACGAAGCGGCGCAGCGCGTCGGAGCGGCGAATGAGGTTGGTGCGCGTGGCGACGAGCACTTCGGAGTAGGGCGGGTAGCCCAGGTCGGCGAGCAGGAACACGACAGGCATGACGCCGGCTTTCTCGATCGAGAACGGCTCCGACGTCGCGAAGCCCTGTTGCGAGAGTTTGGAGTCGGCAAGGAACGGCTGCACCGAGAAACCGTACGGACGCTTCTGGGCGTCGGTGAAGCCGTACTTCTGCTTGAGCCACGGCCAGAACGTGGTGTTGCTTGCCGCGCCGATCGCGATCGGCTTGCCCTTCAAGTCCTCGAGCTTGGCAACGCCGGGGTGAGCGATGATCACTGTCGGGTTCTTCTGGAAGGTCGCTGCGAAGGCCACGAGCGGCACGCCCTGCTCGACGGCGGCGAGCACCTGCAGGCCGTCGGCCATCGCGACGTCGATCTGGTTGGCCGCGAGGAGTTGCAGGCCGTTGACCTGCGGCCCGCCCATGCGAATCGTCACATCGAGCCCGTGCTTCTTGTAGAGGCCCTCGGCCAGCGCCTGGTAGAACCCGCCGTGCTCGGCCTGCGCCAGCCAGTCGGTGGCAAAGACGATCTTGTCCTGTGCAACTGCGGGCAGCGCGGCGAACAGCAGCCACAGGCAGGCGTAGGAAAAACGGCGCATCGAAGACCTCTCGGTAGGAAGCGGTGCAGGGGCCCGGGAAGCATAGCAGCGCTTGCAAAAGCGCCCTCCGGTCGCTAGTATTACTTGAGAACTAAACTATTGACTCCTGATCGATCGGAGCGGCGTGAACATCGTCTGCATCGGCGGCGGTCCGGCAGGCCTCTACTTCGCGTTGTTGATGAAACAGCGCGACCCGGGCCATCGCATCACGGTGGTGGAGCGCAACCGGCCGTACGACACGTTCGGCTGGGGCGTCGTGTTCTCCGACCAGACGCTCGGCAACCTGAAAGAGGCCGACGCGCCGACCGCGGAGGAGATCCTCACCGCGTTCAATCATTGGGACGACATCGAGGTCAACATCCGTGGCCGCAAGATCCGCTCGAGCGGCCACGGCTTTTGCGGGATCGGCCGCAAGCGCCTTCTCAATATCCTGCAGGCACGGTGCGAAGCGCTCGGCGTCGAGCTCGTGTTCGAGGCGGACGTTCAGAGCGACGAGGCGTACCCGGATGCCGACCTCGTCGTCGCGAGCGATGGACTCGGGAGCCGCATCCGCGACCGGTACGCGCAGACGTACGAGCCCGACATCGACTTGCGCCGCTGCCGGTTCGTCTGGCTCGGCACGCACAAGCTCTTCGAGGCATTCACGTTCGCATTCGAGGAGACCGGGCACGGCTGGCTCCAGGCGCACGCGTACCGCTTCGACGACACGACCTCGACGTTCATCGTCGAAACGCCGGAGCACGTATGGCAGGCGGCAGGCCTCGACCGGATGGAGAAGGAGGAGTCGATCGCGTGGTGCGAGCGTCTCTTCGCGCGTCACCTCGACGGGCATCGCCTGATGTCCAACGCGGCGCACCTTCGCGGCTCCGCGCAATGGATTCGATTTCCGCGCGTCGTGTGCAAGAGCTGGGTGCACTGGCGCGGCAACGTGCCCGTTGTCCTGATGGGCGACGCGGCACACACCGCGCACTTCTCGGTCGGATCTGGAACCAAGCTCGCGCTCGAGGACGCGATCGAGCTTGCACGCTGCATCGGCGGGCATCCGTCGGATTTGCGCGGCGCGTTGCACCGGTACGAAGCGGTTCGCGGCGTGGAAGTCCTGCGCATCCAGAATGCCGCGCGCAACTCGACGGAGTGGTTCGAGAACGTCGCGCGTTACGCGAATCTTCCGCCCGAACAATTTGCGTATTCGCTGCTCACGCGCAGCCAGCGCATCAGTCACGAGAACCTTCGCGTGCGCGACCGCGAATATCTCGAAGGCTACGAAGACTTCCTCGCGCAGCGCTCCGGTGTCGCGCGCACGGCTGCGCAGATGCCCATTCCTCCGATGTTCACGCCGTTGACCGTGCGCGGAGTGACGTTGCGCAATCGCGTCGTGGTGTCGCCGATGGCGCAGTACTCCTGCGTCGACGGCGTGCCCGGCGACTTTCACCTCGTGCATCTCGGCGCGCGCGCGATGGGCGGCGCGGGCCTCGTCGTTGCCGAGATGACGTGTCCCACGCCCGACGCGCGCATCACGCCGAGGTGCCCGGGATTGTGGAACGAGGATCAGCGCGACGCGTGGAAGCGGATCGTGGACTTCGTGCACGCGAACAGCGCCGCTGCGATCGCGTTGCAGCTCGGCCACGCGGGCGCAAAGGGATCGACGCGCGTCGCGTGGGAGGGCGAGGACGAGCCGTTGCAAACCGGGAACTGGCCGCTCATCTCGGCGTCGCCCCAGCAGTACGTCGATGGCGTCAGTGACTGGTCGCACGCCATGACGCGAGCCGACATGGACCGCGTGCGCGACGACTTCGTGCGCTCGACAAGGTACGCCGCCGAGGCGGGGTTCGACTGGCTCGAGCTCCACTGCGCACACGGCTATCTCCTGTCGAGCTTCATCTCGCCGCTCACCAATCTGCGCACCGACGAGTACGGCGGCCCGCTTGCCAACCGCTTGCGCTATCCGCTCGAGGTGTTCCGCGCCATGCGCGAAGCTTGGCCCGATCACTTGCCGATGTCCGTGCGCATCTCGGCGCACGACTGGGTGGAAGGCGGCATCACGCCGGACGATGCGGTCGAGATCGCGCGTACGTTCAAGGCCGCGGGTGCGGACATGATCGACTGCTCTTCGGGTCAGGTGAGCCGCAGGCAGAAGCCGGTGTACGGCCGCATGTTCCAGACGCCCTTCGCCGATCGCATTCGCAACGAGGCGGGCATCGCGACCATCGCAGTCGGCGCGATCTCCGAGGCCGATCACGTGAACAGCATCATCGGCGCGGGGCGCGCCGACCTATGCGCGATCGCACGCCCGCACCTTGCCAATCCGTCGTGGACGCTCACGGAAGCGGCCAGGATCGGCTATGTCGATCTCGAGTGGCCCAAGCAGTACCGGACGGCGAAGATGCAGCTCGTTCGCAATCTCGAGCGCGAGCGCGCGGCGGCAGCGGTCCCGCCGATGGCGAAGGAGGGGGCCTGCAGTGAACGACCCCCACGCTCGCTGCCCCCGAGGGGGCGCAATTCGCGCTCGGGGCGGCCCTTCGTGCTCATGACCGGACGCCATGCGGTGGTGACGGGTGCGGCGCGCGGCATCGGCGCCGCGATCGCGCGCGCTCTTTGCGACGCCGGTGCTCGCGTGACCTTGACGGGACGCAACGAGGCAACGCTCGATTCGCTTGCTTCGAAACTCGGGGCCGACACCTGTTGCGTGGTTGCCGACGTGAGCGACGAAGCACAGGTTGCGCGCGCGTTCTCGCGAGCACGCGAACAGCTCGGGACCCGTGTCCATCCTCGTGAACAATGCCGGGCAGGCGGAGACCGCTCCGCTCACGAAGATGACGCTCGCCGTCTGGAATCGCATGCTCGCCGTCAATCTCACGGGTACGATGCTGTGCTCGCAGGCGGCGCTTCCCGACATGTTGAGCGCAGGCTACGGTCGCATCGTGAACATCGCCAGCACCGCGGCGCTGCGCGGCTTTCGGTACGGCACGGCGTATGCCGCATCGAAGCATGGCGTGCTCGGCCTCACGCGGTCGCTCGCGCTCGAAGTCGCCGACCGCGGCATCACCGTGAACGCGGTATGTCCCGGCTATGTCGAGACCGACATGATGGACCAGGCGATCGACAACGTCATGAGGCGCACCGGACGCACGCGCGAGGAAGCGCGCGCGTACTTCGCGTCGCTGAATCCCCAGGGCCGCGTCGTCCAGCCTCAAGACGTGGCCGACGCTGTGATGTGGCTTTGCAGCGACGGCGCGGCGAGTGTGAACGGGGCCGCCGTTCCCATCAACGGAGGCGAAGTCGGATGAAGACCCGATGAAGACCGACGTGGCGCACTCCCGGCTGCGGGACGCCCGCGAGCTGGGACACGAGGCGCGGGTCCGCGACAACGACCACGCGGCGCTCAAGTTGTGGCTGCGCCTCCTGACGTGCACCACCCAGATCGAGGACGAGGTGCGCCGCCGACTGCGCGCAGGATTCAACGTCTCGCTCGCGCGCTTCGACTACCTCGCGCAGCTCTACCGTCACGGCGGGCTCAGGATGCGCGACCTCTCGCGCTATCTCATGGTGACGGGCGGCAACGTAACGGGACTCACCGACGAGCTCGAGCGCGAGGGTCTCGTGCAGCGCGAGGTCAGCGAGAGCGATCGCCGTGCCGTCATCGTGAGGCTGACACCGCTCGGGCGCCAGAGCTTCGAGGCCATGGCCAAGCAGCACGAGCAATGGATCGTCGAGCTCTTCGCAGGCCTGGAGCCGGCCATCGTGCAGCGCCTCTACAAGCACCTGGGCGAGCTGCGCATGGGTGTCGTCAAGCATCAGGAGTCGGAGAGAACGGGAGGGGCGTGATGGGCACGGCGCACGTCGACACGTTCGCGCGCGACAACCTGCCGCCGCGCGAGCAGCAGCCGGAATACCTGTTCGATCTTCCGGAGCTCGCATTCCCGGCGCAGCTCAATTGCGCGACGGAGCTTCTCGACCGGCGAGTGGCCGAAGGCGGCGGCGGTGCGCCCTGCATACGGACACCCGAAGGGACGTGCTGGACGTACGCCGATCTTCTTGCGAAGGCCAATCGCATCGCCAACGTGCTTCAGCGCGAGATGGGCGTGGTCCCGGGCAACCGCGTCCTCCTGCGCGCACCCAACAGCCCGATGATGGCCGCATGCTGGTTCGCGGTAATGAAGGCGGGTGCCATCGCGGTCGCGACGATGCCTCTCCTGCGCGCGAAGGAGCTCGCGACGATCATCGGCAAGGCGAAGGTCTCGCACGCGCTGTGCGACGCGCGGCTTGCGGACGAACTGAGCGCTGCCGTCGCGCAATCGCCTTCGCTTCGCGTCAAGATGTTCGACGACGCCTCCGGCGACGGCCTGGAAGGCGCGATGGCGCGGCAACCGGAGGCTTTCCGGAACGTCGACACGGCCGCGGACGACACCTGCATCCTCGCCTTCACCTCGGGAACGACGGGTGTCCCCAAGGCGACGATGCACTTTCACCGCGACGTGATGGCGATCTGCAAGTGCTTTCCGCCGCACGTGCTGCGTGCACGCGCCGACGACGTCTTTTGCGGCAGTCCGCCGCTTGCGTTTACTTTCGGCCTCGGCGGGCTCCTGCTGTTTCCGATGAGCATCGGCGCGTCGACGCTGCTCGTCGAAAAGCCCTCGCCCGACGCGCTCCTCGACGCCATCCGCACGCATGGCGCCACGGTGATCTTCATCGCGCCGACGTCGTATCGCGTGCTGGCTGCCCATGGCGCGGCCGTGCGCGCGAGCAAGCTCCGCAAGTGCGTGTCCGCGGGCGAAGCGCTGCCAGCGACGACGCGCGCGCTGTGGAAAGAGGCAACCGGCATCGACATCATCGACGGCATTGGCTCGACCGAGCTCCTTCACATCTTCATTTCCGCGGACGAGGCGCACGCGCGCCCCGGCGCGACGGGCAAGGCGATACCCGGCTACGTTGCGCGTATCGTCGACGACGACGGCCGTCCGGTCCCGGCCGAACACCGTCGGACGGCTCGCCGTGAAGGGACCGACGGGCTGCCGTTACCTGGCCGATGCGCGCCAGGCGAGCTATGTGAAGGATGGGTGGAACTACACGGGCGACGCGTACCTCATGGACGACGACGGCTACTTCCACTATCAGTCGCGCACCGACGACATGATCATCTCCGCCGGCTACAACATCGGCGCGCCCGAGGTCGAGGACGCGTTGCTCGCGCATCCCAAGGTCGCCGAGTGCGGTGTCGTCGGCACGCCCGACGAAGAGCGTGGGCAAATCGTCAAGGCGTTCGTCGTGTTGAAGCCGGGCCACGCGCGGGACGCTTCCACCGTCAAGGAACTGCAGGACTTCGTGAAGCAGACGATCGCGCCCTACAAGTACCCGCGCGCGATCGCGTTTATCGACGCGCTGCCGCGCACGGAAACGGGAAAGCTGCAGCGTTTCAAGCTGCGGTCGATAGAGTGACGGACAAGAAAGCCCTTCTCCCGCCAGGCTGGCCGCGTCCGCGCGGCTATGCGAACGGCGTCAGCGCGCGCGGGCGGACCATCTTCGTCGCCGGAATGATCGGTTGGAACGAGCGCAACGAGTTCGCGTCCGACCGCCTGGCGGAGCAGGCGCGCCAGGCGCTCCGCAACGTCGTCGCCGTTCTCGCGGCGGACGGCGCGTCGCCCTCGCACATCGTGCGCATGACCTGGTACGTCACGGATAAGCGCGAGTACGTCGACTCGTACGCGGAGATCGGCCGTGCGTTTCGAGAGCTCGTCGGCGTCTACGATATCGCCATGACGGCGGTGGAGGTTTCGGCGCTGATCGAGGACCGGGCCAAGGTGGAGATAGAAGTCACGGCGGTGGTGCCGGACTGATACGATCGAGAGGGTGAAAGTCCCGATTCTCTGCTATCACTCCTGCAACGCGGGCGACAGTTACGCCACGGACGACCACATCGCGCTTGCGGCGGACCTGCGCGCGATCTATCGTCTCGGGTATCGCGTCGTCCCGCTCGATTGGGTCGTCGAGGCGCTGCTGGGCGAGCGCGAGCCGATCGCGAAAGTGGTCGCGTTGACCTGCGACGACGGTGTGGACCTGGACTGGATCGACGCGGACCATCCCACGTACGGCAGGCGCCGCAGCTTCGCGAACATCATCCGCGACTTTGTCGCCGAGACGGGCGAGGTTGATCCACCTGTCGAAATGACCTCGTTCGTCGTCGCTTCGCCGACGACCCGCAAGGAACTCGAGGTGGCCTGCCTCGCGGGCCTCGACTGGTGGAACGACACGTGGTGGCGCGACGCGAACGCGAGCGGCGTGATGAAAATCGAGAGCCATAGCTACGATCACGTGCATCCGCTGGCCGGCCGCGTCGCGCAGCGCGACCAGCGGAAAGGTGACTTCAGGCTCGTCGATACGTTCGACGACTGCGAGGCGCAGGTGGCAGCCGCATCCCGGTACATCGAGGATCGCAGCGGGTGCAGGCCGCGTTACTTCGCGTATCCCTACGGCCAGGCGTCGGAGTACCTGCGCGAGACGTATCTTCCCATGCGCGGCGCCGAGATCGGGCTGCGCGCTGCCTTCTCGATCGACCATGCCTATGCGACCGCTGAATCGGATCGCTGGTACTTGCCACGCTTCACGCACGGCGCGAGCGACACCTCGACGCCGGAAGACCTCGAACGAATCCTGAGAGAGAGCAAGCTTGAGCCGCAGTGAATCCGATACGTTCGCGGCGCGCTTGCACATCCGTCGCTTCGACGACGCCGCGTACTTCGCCGGACCTTTGTTCGAGGAGAGCTTCGGCGCCGCGTTTCCGGTTCCGCCGCCAGGGTCGGGCTGGGCGCAATACGTCGCGTTCTATCGGTGGAACGACGACCTGGTCGAGCCGGTGGGATTCTGCAACTACCTGCCCCTCGACGCGTTGTGGCTGGAAGGCGGCCTGTGCGTACGGCGCACGTTCTACGCGCGCCTTCCGGCTGCGCATTCGGACGAGTGCCGGGCGCTGGGTGGCGTCGCGCAACTCATTATGGAGGCCGCCGCCCGGGAACTGAACGACTGCGACGCGTGGTTTGCGTACATTGGCGACGAGCGTTCGTTGCGCGTTTGTACGCGCGTTGGATATCGGCCGACCGGGAGACAGTACGTGGCCGTAAAGTGGTTCCGGAGCGTGTCGCCGGAACGGCAGGCCGCGCTCATCGACCGAGTCGCGGCGCTCGGACCGTTCTGAAAGAAGAAGGCCCGCAAGCTTCGCGGGCCTTGGATTGCAAACGAACCGTCGCCTACGTACCGAGCGTGTTGACCGTGTCGCCCTTCAGGTTCGGGTAGCGCACGTGCTCGATGAGCTCCTGAATGTCGCGGTTCGGGGCCGGTGTGAGCATGCTGACGATGATGATCACCACAAATCCCATCGGCACGCCCCAGAGGCCCGCCGAGATCGCCTGGATGCCCCACCACGTGTGATCCGCGATCGACCCGGTCACGCCGAACACGCCGCGCAGCCACGGTTGCGTCGTCGCCATGTAGTAGAACGTGATGCCCAGGCCGGCGATCATGCCGAGCGTTGCCCCCCATTTGTTGGCGCGCTTCCAGAAGATACCGAGTACCAGCGCAGGGAAGAAAGCCGCCGCGGCCAGCGAGAACGCCGCCGATACGAGGAACAGGATGTCCGCCGTCTTGAGCGACGCGACGTACGCGGCGATCAAAGCGACGACCAGGAGCAGCACCTTGGAGATCGTCACACGACGCGCCGTGGAGGCGTGCGGGTCCAGCATCTTGTAGTAGAGGTCGTGCGACAGCGCGTTGGCGATCGTGAGGAGAAGGCCGTCAGCGGTCGACAGCGCCGCGGCGAGACCGCCTGCCGCGACGAGTCCGGAGATCACGTACGGCAGCCCGGCGATTTCAGGCGTGGCGAGCACGATGATGTCGCCGCCTATCGAGATCTCCGCGAGCTGGACGATGCCGTCCCTGTTGATGTCGACGATCGACAGCAGCGATGGATCCACCCTCTGCCACGACGCCACCCACTGCGGTAATTTACTGAACTCCGAGCCTACGAGGAACGTGTAAACGTCGAACTTCGCGAGCACCGCGAGCGCTGGGGCAGTGAAGTACAGCAGGAAGATGAAGAACAGCGACCAGAACACCGACTCGCGCGCCTGTCGTACCGAGGGCGTCGTGTAGTACCGCATCAAGATGTGCGGGAGCGCCGCTGTTCCAACCATGAGGCAGAACACGAGGGCCAGGAAGTTGCGCCGCGAGACGTCGCGCGCCGCTTCGTCCTTGCCGGGGAACGCCTCGGCGTGGCGCAACGGCGGGGCTGCTCTTGCCGCAAGTCCCGTGTCCTTGGTCCAAGCCGCCTTGGCCGCGGCGGCATCCTTCGGATACGCCTCGAGTGCCTTCTTGGCGTCGTCCACCGCTGCGACGCCGGCGTTGTCGGTTTCCGCCTTGGTGACGGCAGCCGTCAATGCGGCTTTGCCTTCGGCGTAGGACTTGTCCACGTCCTTGAGCTTCGCGCTCGCGTCCGCGGCGCGTTGCTTGAAGATGTCGCGGACCTGGATCTCCTTCGGATCCTTGAGGAGCTGCTCTTCCCGCTGGCCGACCTTCTCGAGCACCTTCCCGTACACGGCTGCGGCACGGGAACGCCGGTGATCTTGACCGATAGCCAGATCACAGGAATCAGGTACGCGATGATGAGGATGATGTACTGCGCCACCTGCGTCCACGTGACGGCCCGCATGCCGCCCAGGAACGAGCACACGAGAATGCCCGCAAGGCCCAGGAACACGCCGAGCTCGAAGGACACGCCGCTCATGCGCGCGGTGATCAGTCCCACGCCGTAGATCTGCGCGACCACGTACGTGAACGAGCACAGGATCGCCGCGAAGATACCCACGAAGCGCGGGATGTTGCCCCCGTAACGCGCGCCCAGGAAGTCCGGGATCGTGAACTGCCCGAACTTACGCAGATATGGCGCGAGGAACAGCGCGACGAGGCAGTAGCCGCCGGTCCACCCGAGGATGAAGGCGAGGCCGTTGAACCCCAGGAGGTAGAGCGACCCGGCCATGCCGATGAACGACGCGGCCGACATCCAGTCGGCGCCGGTCGCCATGCCGTTGAACAGCGCGGGCACGCGGCGTCCTGCCACGTAATACTCCGCCGCGTCGGACGTGCGGCTCATGACGCCGATGCCGGCGTACAGGCCTACCGTGGCGAGGAGAAAGACGTAGCCGATGATGCTACGGGGCAGGCCCATCTGCTCGGCGATTGCGAGCGCGATGAGGAACAGGATGAATCCGCCCGTATACCAAGTGTAGACCTTCTTGAGCTGGTTTTTGAACCGGCGATTCTCACCGGCAGCAACGGCGCCTCCGGGGGCTGCGACTGGCGTGGCCATTACTCGTCCTCCGCTTCTTCGACGTCGTACACGCGGTCAAGATTGTTCATGTAGCGCGCGTAGTACCAGATGATGACTACGTAGATGATCAACGAGCCCTGCGCGGACATGTAGAAGGCGAGCGGCCAGCCGAAGAAGTTGATCTGTTCAGGGACGGGCGTAGAAGCCCATCACGAACGTAGCGACGAACCAGATGAAGAGAAGAATGCCGGTGATGCGCAGGTTCTTGCGCCAGTACTCTTGCTGTTTTGTAGTCAACTGCATGAAATCCCTCCTGAATTGGCAATGGCGTTCCGAGATTGGCAAGCACCGAATTGCCGGTCCTCTTGCCGGGACCTGGCATGACCGGACGTAACCCGCAACTGCCTCCACGGGGCCGGACTCGGCGGAGTATCGACAGCTTCTTTGCGCTCAACAACGCCGCTTGACCATCAAAGCCGGCGTTTTTCCAAGGTTTGTGGCTTTTTGGCCCGCGCCTCGGCGCCGCGGCCTACTCCGGCGGGAGCTTCAGCCCCGTCTCGCGGGCGAGCTGGGCAGCGATCTTGGGTTCGAAGGTCACGAGGTGCTCGATGATGGCCTGCGTCTTGTCCGGCTTGCCGCGATCGAACTGCAAACGTCCAAGCTGATACCAGGCGTAGGGGCTGAACGGTTGGAGCTTGGTGCTTTTCTCCAGCGGTGCGACCGCCTCATCGTGCCGGCGCAGCCCGATGAGCGACAGTGCCTTGCCGTACAGCGCGCGATCGTGGTCGGGGTTGAACTTGAGCGCCTCGTTGAACGCAGCGATCGCCGCTTCCGGATCGTTGAGCTCCTGCAAGAGGTAGCCGCGATCGAAGTGTCCCTCCGCGTAATTCGGCCTTGCCGCGACGGCGCGGTCGAACCAAGAAAGCGCCTCGCGCTTGCGGCCCTGTCGTGCAAGCTCGAATCCAATGCTCGCGAGGACAACGGGATCGCCAGGGCGAACGCCAAGCGCGAGCTTGTAGTACTTGAGGGCCGTCTCGCCCTGGCCGAATACCTTGCACCAGCGCGCGAGCTCGATGTAGAGCCACCGCAGGAGCGCGTTCACGGCGAAAGACGCGGAATCTCGAACGCGAGCCAGAGGAAGATCGCGGACAACCCGCAAAAAGTGGCAAACGGCATGTACTTGTCGGCGAACGTGCGTGGCGTGATGAGTCGGAAGAGCTTCACGAAGGGTAGGGGGATGACGCGAATGATCTGATAGAAAACGTTTTTGTCGCGATTGGTGCCGGCGAGCACGTACAAGATCGCCTGGCCGATGAGGCCCATCAGTGCGATGGCCACGACGAGTTGGACGATGCCGAGCAACTGCCGCATTGCGGGTTCTTCCCGGGAGGAGTTGGCGCGCATGATACATAATCGCCGGCGTGAAGACCCTCGACAGGATCTTCGGCATCGTGTTCCGTCCTCGCAAGGAGTGGGAGCTCGTCGCGACGGAGACGCCCTCCGTCGATGCACTGGTGTGCCGGTTCATCGTGCCGCTGTCGCTGCTGGCGCCGGTCGCCACGAGCATCGGCATGCGCGTATTCGACCGCGGATGGGACGTCGATTCGGGCTATCGCGTGCCAGTCGAGGACATGTTCGCGGCGGCAGCAACGACCCTGTTCGCATCGATCGCATCGGTGTTCGCGCTCGCAGGCATCTTCGTTCTGCTGGCGCCGTTCTATGGAAGCACGCGGGACTATCGTGTCGCGCTGCAGGTGGCGACGTACGGTGCCGTGCCGCTTCTGCTGGCGGGCGCGACGCTCGTGTTGCCTGTCATGGCGATCGTCGCGCTCGTCGGCTTCGTCCACTCGCTCTATCTCTACTGGCTCGCGGCGAAGCAGGTGCTTCACGTACAGCGCAACGAGCAGGCCGAATTCGTGGGCATCTCGATCCTGCTCCTGTCGGTGACGTCGACGGTCGTCGGCGCGGTCGTCAGCCACCTCGGTTTTTTTTAGCGCGCGGTCAGAGCCAACGGTAGCCTTGCGCGAAGCGCGCAAGCGATGCGTGGCTGCGGCGACTCTGCTTGCCCGCGAGCGCACGCAGGCTCAGGAACAGCTCGGCGGTGGCCGCTGCATCGCCGGCCGCGCTGTGGCGGGAAGAAGTTCCGATGGAGAAGTGCGCGAGCCAATCGTCGAGGGCGCGCCGGCCGCGCTTGTGCTCCTCGGGCCAGAGCGTCGCGGCAAGCTCCGCGGCGTCGAGCCAGCGCAACGGATCGGCACGAACGCCTGCCCGCGACAGCGCACGTTCGATCACGGCCCGGTCGAACGCTGCGTGGAACGCGACGATCGGCGCGCCGCCGACATACGAAGTGAATGCCGCGAGCGCGTCGCGCGGAGGAACGCCCGCACGCTGCATCTCGCCGCCGATGCCATGGATGGCCACACTCTCGCGGCTGACCGCCTCGTCGGGGCGAACGACGACCTCGAAGCTGTCTTCCACCCGGATGCCCGCGTCGTCCACTCCGACAGCGCCGATTGCAAGGAGCTGGTCGCGCTGCGGATCGAGGCCGGAAGTTTCCGTGTCGAGCACGACGACGCGCGCATCGTATCGGTCGTCGTTGCGCCAGCGTGCGACTAGTCGTTCGATCAGGCGTTCTCTCACGGGTAATCGAGCGACAGGCGCTGCTGCAGCTTGCGAACCTGCCGCAGCGCTTCCTTGAGCACGCGGCGGTCGAGGTTTCCGAGGCTTGCGACTGGGACGACGTTCGGGTTGTCGGATGCAGGCAGCTCTCGCCGCATGCGTCGATGCTGCGTGCGCAAGCGCAGCATCTGCAGGTACGCGAACGCGTCTCTCCAGTCGGTGAGGTCCGTACGCGCGATGCCCTTGCGCGCACCACCATCCGAGAGACGGTCGAGCGTTCCGGTGGCATGCACACCGGTGGCAAGCGCAAACAGGCGCGCCGCGTCGGTGATGGGCATGCTTCCGAAGAGCTTGAGGTCGATGCCTTCCGCACCGCTCGTGTCGGCCCGCTCTACGATCTCGCCGCGCCACGACAACGGCGGCCGGTTGCGCGTTGCATTTTCCGCAAGCTGCTTCTGGAATCGCGCGTTGGCCTCCGCGCGAGATGCCACGAATGCGCGCAACTCCGCGGCGAGCGCGTCGCGGCCCCACAGCGAGCGGAAGTCGAAGAAGATCGAGACGGCAAGCAGGCTCGCTGGATCGCCGCGGTCGATCCACTGCGCGAATGTGGCCCGCCACTCGTCGAGCGACTGGCACCACTGCGGGTTCATGGCCATGACGCCGCCCTTGCACAACGGATAGCCGCAGCGGTCGAGCGCCTCGTTGACGGTCCGCGCGAAGGGCAGGAGGCGCTCCCGCGCGCGTTCCGGGGGCCCAGCCGCTTCGAACACGATGGCGTTGTCCTGGTCCGTCGCGATCGTCTGTTCTTCACGTCCCTCCGATCCGAGGCCCAGCCAGCACGCCTGGATGCCCTCGAGCTCGAACTGCGGCGCGGTCAGGTCGAGGATGCGCGCCGTGAGCCGGTCGTTGAGGCCCGAGATCATCCCCGTCAGCGGCGCGCTGGCCACACCCTGTGCCACGAGCGCGAGCGACAGCGCGCGAATGTCGGCGGCGCAATGGACGAGCGAGGGCAAATCCGCCGCCTTGCGGATCGCGGACGAGATATCGCGCACCGACATGCGGTGCAGCGCGAACAGGTCGCGCTCGGACACGACGCCGGCGACGCGGCCGTCGTCGCTCGTGATGACGACGTGGCGGATGCCATGCTGTGCCATGAGAAGTGCAGCGTCAGCTGCCGCGGCACTCTGCGGCAGCGTAATGACGGGGGCGGTCATGATGTCGCCGATCGGAGTCGACGGGTCTCGGCGGGGCAGAACGACGCGGCCGACCACGTCCTGCCTCGTGAATATGCCGAGCGGATGTCCCGCCGCGTTCACGATGGGCATCGATCCGATCCGGCGCGCTTCCATCGTGCGCAGCGCAGCGTCGAGCGGCGTCTCGGGCCCGGTTGTCACGGCGTCTCCGCGCGCCAGGTCGCATAGCCGCGTTGACATGTCGCGGCGCTCGGTTAGGCTTCCCACGTACTCCGCCTGCACCCGCGCGCGGACGCTTTCCAGCAGGAAGGCGAGCCTGCCGGTGCAAAAGTCTCGAAACGCGGGTGATTCGCGGAGGAGCGAGTCGAAAGTCGACACCGGAAACGCGAGGCACAATGTGTCCCGCGCCGCGCGATATCGCGACGTCGGGCCGCGCTTTTGCAGTAGCGCACCCAGCGCGAACATCTCCCCTGGGCCGAGCTCGAACAATGCTTCAGCGCGCGCTTCGTCGGCCGATTCGCCTCGCACCGCACCTTGCTTGATCGCGTAACAGTGCTCGGGCCGCGACGACGACGGCTCCAGGATGGTGTCGCCGCGCGCGAAGTAGACGACATGCGAGTCGCGTACGAGCGTCACGACGGCTTTCTCCGCCATGGCCGAGAACGGTGCGTGCGGCAGTAGCGATTGCACGAGGCCCGCGACCACGGTCGGGGCGGGTCGGTGCGGCGAGGACGTCATCGTTGCTTCGTGTGCAACAGGAGCATCGGCGGAGGCGGGAATCGCGAGCGCATTACAATCCCGATGTGACCCGATCAAAGCACAAGCACATCGCTATCGCCGGCCGGCACGACGCACGGCACTTGCGCAATGCGCTCGGCAGGTTCCCCACCGGCGTCACGGTCGTGACCACTCGCGGCCCGACGGGTCGCTTCGAGGGTCTTACGGTCAATTCGTTCGCGGCATTGTCGCTCGAGCCTGCGCTCGTGCTGTGGAGCCTCAACCACAGCTCGCCTTCGGCAGCCGGCTTTCGTGCCGCAGGACATTTCGCGGTGAACGTTCTGCGCGCGAGCCAGGCCGACATCTCTCATCGGTTCGCCACGCGCCGCGACAACAAGTTCGAAGGCGTCGCGTTCGACGAAGGACTCGGCAACGCGCCCGTCTTGCGTGACGTGCTCGCGACGTTCGAATGCGAGACCGTCTCGGTCACGGAAGGTGGCGACCACCTGCTGTTCATCGGTCGGGTTCATCGCATGGCGTACGACGATGGCGATCCGTTGATCTTCAATGCCGGCAAGTATTGCACGGCACAGGAACTGCCGACTCGGACCGCCGAGGCGGATCTCAAGAAGGTGTGGGGCCCGCCGGGTGATTGAGCAGCGGCGCGCGAAGGTCGCCTTGTGGCAGCTGGGGTTTCGCCCGTTCTACCTGCTGGCGAGCATTTTCGCGGCGTTGTCGATACCGCTTTGGGTTGCACAGTACGCCGGATGGTTGGCACCGTACGCGCGCGGCATGGTCTCGCATGCCCACGAGATGCTGTTCGGATACGCGCTTGCCGTGATCGCCGGCTTCCTGCTTACCGCAGCTCGGAATTGGACGGGTCAACCGACGCCAACGGGGCGGGCGCTGGTAGCGCTCGCTTTGCTTTGGGTAGTCGGCCGCGTGCTGGCGTTCACACCGTGGTCGACCGCGGCAGCGATCGTCAGCGCGGCATTCCCACTCGGCGTCGCCGCGGGGCTGGCGATTCCGCTCGTCAAGAGCGGTAATCGGCGCAACTATTTCTTCGTCGCATTGCTTGGCGCGTTTGCGCTGGCGGCGCTCACCCTGCATTTGTCGTACGCCGGCGTTCTCGCATGGCCCGAGCACCTGAGTCTCGTCGCAGGGCTCGACCTCGTGCTGTTCGTCATCGCCGTGATCGGCGGTCGCGTCATTCCGATGTTCACCAACAATGGCATCCCAGGAACGCATGCCACGCGTCGTCCGCTGATCGAGGGGCTCGCCCTCGGAAGCATTCTGGTGCTGCTTGCGGCGGAAGTCCTGCAGGCGCCGGAAGCGTTCGTCGGATTGGTGGCCATCGCAGGCGCTACGGCGCACCTGATCCGGCTGTACCTGTGGCAGCCATGGCGAACGGTCCGCACGCCGCTCGTGTGGGTGCTGCACGCAAGCTACGCCTGGATCGTCGTCTATCTCGCCTTGCGGGCACTCGCTGCCTGGGGACTCGTCGCCGCGACGTTTGCGACTCATGCACTCACGATCGGCGCCATCGGCGGGATGACGATCGGCATGATGACCCGAACCGCCCGTGGCCACACGGGCCGTCCGCTGATCGCGGACCGCTTCGAAGTGGCGTGCTACGCATTGATCCAGGCTGCGGCGGTAATCCGCGTGTTCGGTGGCATGCTGCTGCCGAGGTTCTACGTCGCGACAGTCATTGCGTCGGCAGCGTGCTGGTCCGCCGGGTTCGCCATCTACGCGATAAGGTACTGGTCCATCCTGACCCGGGAGCGGTTGGATGGCAAGCCGGGGTGACGCTTCACTCGCGGGCTTTTACCATCGCATCTGCGAGGGCGTAGGCCTGTTCGGCCAATTCCCGGCCTCTTCCGTCGCTCGCTTGCCCGAGCGCCGTGGTCAAGCCGATGAGCGCGGTCGCCGCAAAGTAGTCTCGAATCGTAATGCCTTGCTTGTTGGCACCTCCGGGCGGTGGAAAGGCGGGATCTTTTCCGTAGTTCGGAATTGCGACCATGGGAAACTCCAGAATCGTGTGTGCGACGGTCGGAATGCCGTCGTGACAAGCTGGAGCGTAACCCGTGCGTCGTCTCCCAGGTGAAATTCTTCGCCGCGAGGCACGCGTGGGATCAGGCCTGGACACGCCATGTGTGAGTCGTGATGCCTTGCTTGTGGACAGGTCATGTGCGTCACGCGTCGATGTACGAGTTCTACCGCTAATGCGTCTTGAGCCACTGCAAAACAGCTTCCCGGTTGGCATCGAGAGTCCGTCCTGCATTATCGTTATGACACTGACAACTTCGTGCCATGTCAAAAGCCAAGTCGCTCTTCCCAGCTCGGGCCAAGCCGGTGGAAACTCTAACGAGCGCGCCGCGAGGGCACGCCAAGGTCGCTGGGTCCGCCGATAGCCTCCCCGCAACCTCGGCGCAGTTTCCTCCATCACCTTCAATCCGGCCGCAATTGTGACCGCACCACTCGATGTGCTGCAGCCAACCGGGCGGTGCCGCGGAAGAGCCGATGATTGGAGTCTTTGCGTCCAAAACAAGCAGCGTAAGGGAATCACCGGCGTGGGCGGATAGCGTTGCCTTGGGTGCAAATTTCGAAGGAAACACGCACACCTTCGATGACCGCGTTGCAGTCAGAAAATTGTTACCCGTATATGGCGCTCTCTTACCTCGTTGCAGACCTACTTGTGTGACGAGTTTTCCATGCACTGGGGGCACACCATACAACGGTGCGTCACCCCCGCCGATTAGGTCCCATGAGCCATTTACGATTATTCGTACGTTCAGCCGCGCAGGAACCACATTGGTGGAGCAGATGGGGCCGCGCGACTTTGAGACTGCTTTGCCTGCCGGAACCAAAATCTCACCAAATCCGAAGTACTCAGCGTACGCGGGAACGGCCGCGAGCGGGCCCAAGATAAAGATAACGATGGCGACCGGCCCAAAGCCAGGTCGAAATCTGGTGCGAGACGTTGGACGATGGATTGCGCGACGACGGGGTAATGTGAGCCGAGTCGAGCATATAAGCAGTTTCAGCATGGCGGCGCTCAAACAATGCAATGGGCTCACTGGTGCGCGGGGTGTGCCGCGATGTAAATGCGGGATGGTCTACGGAGGGCCTCTGCAGCCTTCTCAAATGCGCGACCTTGTAGCCACCGAATCGCACAACTCGCACAAACGCGCACATTGTGCTGCCGTTTGCGCACAAGTCGCCCACCGGGACACCCTCCAACAAAGGCGCCCCCAGTGTTCCGCCACATGAACGACCCTTTCAAACGATGGCCGAGTCCTGGTTGCGGTTCTGCTTGTGATGCGCGCGCCACTTGGGTGGGCTGCCCGCGGCTTTCAAGATTGAGCGACTCGGGAAATCAAGAGAATAACGAAAACGGGCGTCGTAGCGCTCGAAGCCCATTACTTTCTCAGGCCAAGAAAGGACACTTCCAACCCAACCGGATCGACGTACGAACAAGCCACCACATCAGGTCCACCGGGATCGAAGCCGGGCACGTTGAGCGTCACGAACGTCGCCCCGTTAAGCGTCACCTCGACATACTTGGGAATTATCACGTCCGTGGATTCGACGATATGAAACGGGGTCCCGAAGCCGGCCGGCGTCAAGTACGTGGTGACGCTTTCACCATCGCAGTCCAGCACTCGAAGGTTCTTCCAAGAATCTGGCGGGCTAACTGCCTGCGAGGCAGTTGCAGCGAATGCGACTGCCGAGGCGAGGAGCCCTGCGCGTAGCGTACGGTTCATGCCATCTCCTTTTCGACGGGGATTCGCGTTCGCACTGCGCGGCCTTTGATCCGCGCGTCGAGCGCCATCGGCAGTCTACCCAACTAAAGGTCCAAATCGCTTAGACAATCGTACAGATTGGGAGGGGCGCGCAGGATGCGCGCAGGGATTGGCCCGCGCCCGCGGGATCCTCGAAGGCCTCGGCAGAACGGCATTAACGAATCGCTCACCCAGAAGACCCTCGCCCACTACGAGCTTTGCTCTATCACAATACAGAATCTGTTGTTCTTGATGACATTCGCGCCTGGCTGGATCGTGTCGAGCAACAGATCTACTGTATGGCCGCAGGCTGAATTCTGGTGGAGCAAATTGCCGGAACTCGAGAAAAAAATGAATCCGAAGGCTGTGTTACCGGCAGCGAAGTTGTGCGTAAATTCGCTGTCATTGTCAACGAGAAACAGGAATCCATAGAACCCGTTTATGATGGCCGAATTGTGGTGAACGGTACTGTGCGTCAAGAATTGAGCGTCGATTCCGGCGATCCCATTGTCTGTTGAGAGATTGTTTTCGATCGTCAACCCGTCGGAGCTTGTAAGGAACATACCCGTGCCTTCATTGCCAAACGTGACGTTGCCTTTGATCACAATGTCTGAAGAGTCAATTACGTACAGGCCGAAGACACCGCCGGTAATCCTGCAATTCTTGACAGTGACTCTCGCCCGTTGCTGTATAAGAATCGCTTGAATTTCGCCTGGTGCGCTTACCTGATGTCCGGCGCAATTTAGCGTGACCGAGTCCGCAACGAAGGTTATGGGTCCAATGTGATCTTCATGGAGCACGGTGTCCGTCGCGATGTCGAGTGTTCCGGACGACGCAAAGGCGCTGGTTGACGCAAAGGCTAAGATCGAAGCCAACGCCAACCGGTAGGCGACTGTCAATCCTGTGGTGGCGGCCATATATATCTCCTACGCGACGTACAGATATTGCTACAGGTTGATAGGCAGCGCACCCAATGTCAACAGATTCTTGCGTCATTGTAGGCGGGGCTTACTTCTTCAAGGTGCGTTTCACATGACACGGCGTGTAAGCGAGGTCGAGCGCGGTGTTGGCTGAAACCCAGCATGACCGCTTATGCGAGGGAAAGCGGCCTGAGCGCCATCGAGGCGGCGCCGCATCAACGTGGCAACCAAGATGAGCGGGCCGATGTTGCACGTTGCATTCCCTGGGCGTGCAACATTCAACAACGCGTATGAATAGGGTCCCAAAGTGGCCAGCGAAGTCCTGCGCAGTCCGAGAGAAGTTTGCACGCTGCCTCTTGTCCGGCGTGCGCCATGCAACGCACGATCCGCCCCGTGAGCCGTGGAACGCGAGGCCGCACGCGACCGCATACTGAAGAGGCGCCAAGCGACAGCGCAAGGCGGAGTGGGGCGCGCGCAAGCGCTCGCCATGTGGCCAGAGCCGATTGCACAGCAGTTCAATCAGCAATCCTTTAAACGTACGACAATCTCGGCGGCGGCTCCTTAGCGGTAGGTTTGCGGGTCCGGCAAATGTGGATTGAAATCATCGGCGTATTTGGTTTCGAATTCATTTGGCGTCATCGCGGCATTCATGACGCGCGCATGGCGTCAGACGCGGGTTGTTGGCACCTCTTGGTATGGCTAGATGACCGACGACACACGTCGAAACAAGCCGCTCTCGACGAGCGATGGCAGGTGGGCTATTGGACCACCGCTCTGCGATGCACGGAAGGTGAAGCTGCGAGAAGCCGTCGCGGCTGTCGGCCTAGCGGTCGTGGAGGTATGCCGGTACCTTGCGAAAAGGGCGTAAGCGGAGGACGTGTGCTCGTATTGACGAAGGGCAAGCCGGGAGCACGGTGGGACTTATCGGCGCAAACATCCTGGTAGTGGAGGACAATCCCAGCACCAGGGAGCTCATGGCATCACTTCTTAAGCGGATGGGAAGTGAGGTCGTGACTGCTGGCAGCGCGCAAGAGGCCTTGCGGCATCTTTCTACCGATGCAGCGTGCGATCTAGTGCTTGCCGACATTGTGCTGCCTGGGGCTTCGGGGCTTGAAGTGGCTAGATCTGGCCGGCGATTGCGTTCCGTGCTGCGGGGTAATCCTCTTAAGTGGATATCCGGACGCCCTTACCATGGCACTTCAAGGTGGTGCTCTCACGGTTCCCAAACCCGTCGAGTGGTTGCGGCTCATGCGAGTGATCCAAGAGGCGCTTGACGATGCGCAGCAGTAGGCGTGACCCTCATCCTCCGGGTCCAGAACAACGACATGTGCGGCTCGTGCTGCTGCCACAAAGGCGAGCGAGCCCGATACCCGTAGCTGAGCCTCTCCAGCCGTCCCGGGAGGTCCTTCGGTCCGCGTCGTTGATCGTGCTGCGCCAGCCGATCGCGTCGCAGAATCCTGTTACGCTGCCTTACGTCTACGTGTAGCGCCGGCTGCGATCAGGCCGAGGCCGACCAGTGCTAAGGAGCCAGGCTCCGGTACGGCTGCCGCTGATGCAGCGGCTACCACGCGCCAGCTGGCGGTCTGCGAAGTACCCGTTCCACTGAACGTCCAGTCAATGTTGATGAAGTAGTTGTCAGCGAGAGCAACATTGAAAATGAAGGGATAAACAGACTGGGGGAGCCGATGCCACTGGCGATGATGTTGTTCATCGGATCGAAGACCTGCACGTCGAACGTATAGAACCCATTGCCCGACGGATCAACCACTCCGATGAACGCGAGGCTCATGCTGCCGGAGTTGTTGACGATGCTGAACCCGAGCTGGGTATTGCCAGACTCGACACAACCGATAGGCGGGGGACAAGTCTGCTCACCGTACACGCCCGTATCCTGCCCTGGTACCAAGATGCCGGGGATGGGGACGAGGTCAGCATTTGCCGTCACGGGGATCAAGCAGGCCAGAGCGACGGCTGCCAAGGCCAAGGCTTTGCGCAGGCCACACATTGAACAACTCCTTGCGGAGGTAGTGCAGGGACTGGACATCTTACCCGCAAGTTGTCGCCAATAGCGAAGATGGATTGAGAGCCTGGCGAAGCTAATGGAACTGTGAATCCACGTTGAGTAAGCGTTGCAGCTGTTGTTGCGCATTTTCGCGATGCCCGCCAGCCGCATCGGCGAGTTGTTGCCTCACGTGATGAGGCCGTTGGTACCTGCAGTCCCGGCGGCAAAAGCTCACACCCAGCACGCCGGGGCCGCCAAAGCCGCCAACCCCTACGCTGAACGGTGCCTTCAGGTCCGGGATGCCGGGGGCTTCCATGATCGAAGCAGCCGTTGCCGCCCTCGCCCGGCGTCTGCTGTTGGCTCGCATGGCCGAACGAGGTGACGTGGACGTCGTCGGCGTCCAAAGTCCCGTTGTTGTTGTTTGGTATACCCAGTCTGGAGAATAGGTTGTGACGCGTGACTACGCGCCGTCCGCCGTGCCCTCGCCCTTTGGTGCACCCAATTTGCTAGAGCAGCCTGCGATAGGTGGCTCAGGCGGCTAACTCAAATCAAAGCGGAAGTACTCGCCGCACCTCAGCATTGAACGGCCCGCGCCTCACTCAGCACCCGATGCTCTGCGTCGGCGATTTCGCGTACTCGTCGCTCGTCCGCATCGGGATCCTCTACGAATTGACATGCGGCCTCGTATGCCCGGTCTAGAACCTACTCCATCGCTTCAACGTGTTCCGTAAAGGGCGCCGCTAGCGCGTCGGGGTCCACACCCAGGTCGTGGCAGAACCGGCGCCAACCTTTACCCAGCGGGAGGAGATCATCGACTGCGAGCGCGTCATGCTTCCCGCATTGCATCCCGATCTTGTTTCCACGGTGCACCCTGACGACGGAGCGCGGCATGCATGACGAATACGGACGCGCCTGGGAGACCCGCCGCAGCGCTGGAAGATGCGCCGGCCGGCCGACGATCAGCCGCAGTAACGCCGACCGCGGAGAACGGCTTTAGGAACGCGCAAGGTTGGGGGCAGGGTTGCCTCGCTCGGTTCTCGCTGCGCCCTTCGCCACGCAGGCGCTTGAGCATTAGGACGATCGAGGGCGGCAGGTGCACGAGGCCGAAACCGGCAAGGAATGTCATCGCGGGATTTGTCTCCGCGACAGTGATGACAGCCGCCGAGCCTACACCGATGCCGAGGAGCACGAGAAACAATCGTAGCGCCAGTTCCGACCCGCGCCGCGGACGAAATTTCCGAGTCGCCAATGTGTATGGATGGTGACTGCGACGCCCGCGACCGAGAGAATTGGCGGGAGTGCATTGATGTCGCGCCTCCAGCCTGCGGAAGTCGAAGGTGATCGGCACGCCGGCAGTATCGGCCCTAGAGAGGCGCCGGCGCGACCGGCCCATCCGATCCATAGCAGGCAGAGAGCCCTGCCAGACCAGACGTTCGACATCACTCGTGCAACAACGATCCTGTGTAACGGGAAGGCCGAGATGCTTGGCCATGTCGCGTTCGTCCGTGCGCAAATGTCGCTTTCCTCCTGCCAGGGGCGCCCCCTCGCTACGCCGCCCTCTGCGACTAGGGCTCCGCCAGATACCCATCGCTCCTATCTGCCCGATCGCGGAAAGCCCATGCGATCAATGATCGCCTCGAAGCGCCGATTGCCAGCAAGCTGACGGCCGAGTCGTGGAAGGATGGCGGCGTAGACCATGTTCGGCGTGCGGTCCGTGAAGGCTTTCTCGTTCACCCAGCGCCTCGTCCACTTCGCCTAGTGCGCAGTGAATCTCGGCGAAAGTCACCGGGTCGACGTACTGCTTTTCCTCCAGCGCATGAAGCTGGTCGAGCTTGTCGCGTGCACGGGCGGTGTCCCCGCAGGTCGCATAGGTGACACCCAGCCACGACCACGATAACGGCGCGGCCCCGCCCGCGATTCTTCGCTCGGCGATTTCGGCCTGTGCAAAGGCTTCCTTGCAGTCGTTCTGAGCGAGCGTCCGCGAAGCCTTGATGTATCCCCAGGTCCAGTTGGGATCGATGTCGATCGTGTGGCGAAAACCCGCGGCAGCCAGTTCGTAGTCACCCCGGATCATCGCGTTTATGGCGATGTTGTGGGCGGGCCCGAGGGAGAGGGGATCTAGCCTCGCGGCTTCTCGGCTCCGAGCGAGTCCCTCGTCGAGGCGGCCCATCGCGTCCAGGAAGTTCCCGAATTCCTCGTGAACGGCTTGGCTGCCCGGGTCGAGCTCGAGTGCACGCCGGAACTGACTTCTGCCCCGGCCCAATCCCATTCGAAGTAGAAGCGGACGAGGCCGAGCGCCGTATGGGCCTCGGCTAGATGAGGATCGAGATCCAGCGCTCGCGTCACCGCGGCCCGTGCCTTTCTCACCGCCTCGGTGCGATCGCTCGCTCGAAGGTAGGCCTGCCTGGTGTAAACCTCCGCGAGACCAGCGTACGCCATCGCATAGTCGGGTGAACGGGCCACAGCCTGCTGGAAGTAGTCGACACTTTTGTCCATCTCCAGCTGATTGCCCACGAGGAAGCTGCGCCCCTTGAGATAGAGCCGATAGGCTTCCGGACTGTCGGTGCGGCCGGTCACGGCGGCCTGCACATCCGCTTTCGCTTGGGCTCTCGCCCTTGATCCGGCGTCCTCGCCCAGCAGCGCGGCGCGCAACTCCTTCACCACCGATTGCGCGATGTCGTCCTGCACCGCGAAGATGTCGTCAAGCTCTCGGTCATACGTTTCCGACCACAGGTGCGAATCCGTCGCGACCTGGATCAGCTGCGCGGTGATGCGCACGCGCGTGCCAGATTTGCGTACGCTGCCCTGGAGCACCGGGCGCCACGTCGAGCTTCTGCGCCACGGTCGGCAAGTCAACATCCTTCCCTTGAAGTAGAACGAGGACGTGCGCGAGACGACGTGCAGACCGCGGATCTTCGACAGCACGTTCAGAAGTTCCTCCGCAAGGCCATCCGCGAAATATTCATTGGCCACGTCGTCGCTGAGGTTGACGAACGGCAGAACGGCGATCGATGGCGTGCAGTCGTCAGTCGCCGGGAGCACTTGCGATGGAGGCGGTAGGTCTGATCCTGCCAACTTCAACGCTACAGTGAAGCGGTAGCCGCGTCCCGGAATCGTAGCGATGGTCTCGCGTCCCAGGATCTTGCGCAGAGCGGAAACTTGTACCTGCAGGTTATTCTCTTCGATCACCAAGTTCGGCCATACGCTCTCGATCAGTTCTTGCTTGGTTACCAGATGACCGGCGCGGTCAATCAATGCGACGAGTAAATCGAACGCACGGGGGCCCACGGGGATGCTCTGGTCCTCTGCAAGAAGCCGACGCTCGGCCGGCTGGACGGCAAAGCGACCGAATCGGTATTCACTGGCAGGTGCGTCACGGGCCATCTGCGGTACTCCCATTGCGATCTTGGCCTGAA
>CAVPRK010000004.1:0-52844 GCA_963707815.1 uncultured beta proteobacterium | reverse complement strand
CAATGACCTCAGATGGGTCGATAGCGCCATTTCGCCTAAACGCATGGAATGGCTCCTTCCGCCTACGGAAGCGGGCAGTCAGTCGGCTCCCGTCAACGATAACTGACGGCCGAGCTCGGCCCGTCAAGGTGAGGGGTCATCTAACACTGCACGCACGATCAAATCGCGGTTAAGACAACTAAAGGTCGCTACACTGATCAAAGCTACCACCGAAGCGCCCTCTTCCATGCACAAATAGCGATGGCTTTAGTCCTGGACTCCGTATTGACTTGTCGTCGCGCGCGAGACGATGCCCACCGATGCTTGCGTGTTCTTCTACGAATGCGCCGGGTGTAAGACGTTGCTGCGTCCAGCGCCTGGAGATTGTTGAGTCTTCTGCAGCTATGGCTCAGTAAAGTGCCCGCCCATCCAGCAACAAGAGGGTTGCTGCTAGCTCACCCCTAAGTCCAGATCGCGGCCATGTGGGCGGAAGGCGGACATCGCGAATGCCATTGCTAACTGACTCAGGGGCAACTCATTGAGTACTTCGTGCTCGCGTTCGCAACGGACAAACTATGCCTTGGGCGGCGCTCCGAATATTCTTCGCATGACCTTGTCGGCATCCGCACCAAAGCAGCGGCCATGGCTAAGCACAATTCGCCGCGGCCGCCATGTGCGGATTTTTGCGATGGCCGCCTTCGTCTTTCGCCGCTGAAGAAGCAGCGGCAGCCGCATGCCGAAGAATAATTGGCCTTGAGGATGGTACATCCCGGCGAGCCTGGTCACCGTGCGCCACGGCTCAGAGATCTTGTCCAGTTCGATGTTGATGATCGCATCGGTGAGTATCAGCGTCCGTGACGTCTTGTGGAAGAAAATGAACTCCTTGAAATAGCCACCGGGAAAGAGCAGTTGGTCCATATCTCCACGCCATTCTTCTGGCGCACGGGCGTCGAGGTCTTTCGTGAAGTCGATATCCACATGCCTTGCCCGTGCCCGGCGACGCACACCTGGTGACGCCCACGATGTCGTTCCAGGAAACGCTCTCACCCATTCCCCGATATGCGCATAGTGAAATTGGTTGGGCGACACGAGATGGCGAACTCTGCCCAGTCGTTGCAGTTCCTTGGCGAGTGTCTGGTCAAACTTGATCGGCGAATGAAGGAAGAGGTCGCCGTTTGAGAGGCGCACCACCGTCATTCGGGTCGTGAACGGGAGCGGCAACCTGATTCCGCTGACAATCAAATATTCTAGTGGGCCATCGACGATGCCGATGTCCGCCGCGACTGGCTTGTAGACGTTAATCGGCTCGTAAAGAGAGGCGCCCATGGTGACGTGTACGCTGCCCGTGTTGAACCTCGAGGCGCCACAGGCAATCACCGCCTTCGTCACCGGCCACACCGGACTGCGAAGGAACTAGGCGCCGAGCCTCGTTCGACCTCGACCCTGTCGATCTTTGACGACGACGGGTGCAAGTGCTGGACCAGCCTTGCCAGTCAGGGTATCATTTCCACGTTTGTTAGACTATACGAACGTCGGCGGTGCACTCCAATGAACGTACTCTTTCTTTGCACCGGCAATTCTGCGCGCTCGATCCTGGCCGAGGCCATCTTCAACGACTTCGCGCCGCCCGGTTGGCGGGCACTGAGCGCAGGTAGTCACCCCACGGGCGTTGTGCATCCGCGCTCGCTTGCCCTGCTCGCGCGCGAGGGCATTCCGAACGAATGCTACAAGAGCAAGTCCTGGCACAACCTCCCCGTCATCCCCGACATCGTCGTGACGGTCTGCGACAGTGCGGCGGGCGAGACGTGCCCGGCCTACCTCGGTCACGTTCTGCGCACGCACTGGGGCGTGGAAGATCCGGCAAAAGCCACGGGGACCGACGCCGAGATCGATGCTACCTTCCTGCGCGCCTATCGCATCCTGCGCGCCCGGATCGAGGCATTCTTGGCGCTGCCTCTTGAATCACTGATCCACGACAAAGCGTCACTCAAGGCCGCGATAGACAAGATCGCCGAGGAGGCATGACATGCCGCACCGCGTCTACGACGCACTTTTCATCTGTACCGGCAACTCCGCGCGCAGCATCATGGCGGAGGTCATTCTCAACCATCTCGGCAACAACCGCTTTCGCGCCTTCAGCGCGGGCAGCCATCCGCGTGGGCAAGTCCATCCCCTCACCATCCAGGTACTCGCCGGACAGGGCTACGCGATGGATGGACTGCGAAGCAAGAGCTGGATCGAGTTCGCGGGTCCGTCCGCAGCGGCGATGGACTTCATCTTTACCGTATGCGATCAGGCAGCCGGCGAGGCATGTCCGGCCTGGACCAGGGCAGCCGATCACGGCACACTGGGGGTTCGGCGATCCTGCGGCAGTCGTTGGCACCCGCGAGCAACAGCTCAAAGCGTTCACCAACGCGCAATTTGAGATCGTCAGCCGCATTCGCCTGCTGCTGAGCCTGCCGGTGGACAAGCTGGACCGAATGTCGCTCCAGGCCAGCTTGCGTGAGCTGGGCGAGCCGCAGCACGCGATTCGATAAAGAGGCGCCGACATGTCGACAGACATGACCTTGAATCGCGCAGCGGCGCCCATGAGCGTGTTCGAGCGTTATCTGACCGTATGGGTGCTTCTGTGCATCGTCACAGGCATTGCACTCGGTCAGTTCATGCCCGGCGTGTTTCAGGCCGTCGGTCGACTTGAGATCGCGCGCGTCAATCTTCCGGTCGGCATTCTCATCTGGGTGATGATCATTCCGATGTTGATGAAGGTCGACTTCGGCGCGTTGCACGAGGTACGGCAGCACGTGCGCGGCATCGGCGTCACCTTGTTCGTGAACTGGCTGGTCAAGCCGTTCTCGATGGCATTTCTGGGTTGGCTGTTCATTCGCAACTTGTTTGCGCCTCTCCTTCCGGCGGATCAGATCGACAGCTACATCGCGGGATTGATCCTGCTCGCGGCCGCACCTTGCACGGCAATGGTTTTCGTGTGGAGTCGGCTGTCCAACGGCGATCCGTTGTTCACGCTTTCGCAGGTCGCCCTCAACGACACGATCATGGTCGTGGCGTTTGCGCCCTTGGTGGCGTTTCTGCTGGGGATTTCCGCGATCACAGTGCCCTGGCATACGCTGCTGACCTCTGTAGTTCTGTACATCGTGATCCCGGTGATTCTTGCGCAAGTGTGGCGAAAATCACTGTTGCGCGGAGGTGGGCAGCAAGGTCAGGCGGCGTTCGATGCAACGATGGCCAGGATCGGGCCGTGGTCGATAACAGCCCTGCTCGCGACACTCGTGCTCCTGTTCGCCTTCCAGGGCGAGGCCATTCTCAAGCAGCCGCTGATCATCCTGCTGCTGGCGGTTCCGATCCTCCTCCAGGTGTTCTTCAATTCGTCGGTGGCTTACCTGCTGAACCGTGCCGTTGGAGAGACGCATAGCGTCGCCTGCCCATCGGCCCTGATCGGTGCGTCGAATTTCTTCGAGTTGGCGGTGGCCGCCGCGATCAGCTTGTTCGGCTTCAATTCAGGCGCGGCGCTCGCGACGGTGGTCGGCGTGCTGATCGAAGTTCCCGTAATGCTGCTCGTCGTGTACGTGGTCAACGCGAGCAAGGGCTGGTACGAGCGCGCGTGATCATGACGGTTCCCTGCCCGGTCAACGCGGGCCAATGACGCGAGTCTGTGAGGTGCGGCGTGACGAGGCCGGCACGATGACCGATTGCGTGCCACGCCCGCCGCTCATCTAACGTACGGGAATCAGCCGGGCTTATTAGAATGTCGTTGACCCACGAATAGGCGGCCATCGCCGCGGGGAAGCCGAGCGTGGTGATCGCGAGCAGCACCACCTGACGAACATCTGCATCGGAGATGCCCTCCTCGCGCGCCCGGCGGACATGTGAATGAACCGCGCCTTCTGAGTTGGCTCCAACGGCGAGAGCAATCTTGAGCAGTCGTCGCGTTCGGGCATCGATATCTCCGGCCTCCGAAACGCTCTTGCCAAGCGCCGTGTAGGTTTCCCAAATCGCGGGATAGTCGTTGGCGAACCGGAGGGCGCCGGAAGCTGGCAGCTTGGTCATTCTTACCTCCCTAAATGCATGTGGTGGGACGCGGTCGCCGAAATAACGTCGGCCGACCGCGCGCTCAAGTGTTCCGCATCGTGGCCTGCGCCCGGCACGGCATGCATAGCTTGAGCCGCTCGATCCCCTCCTCCTGGATCATCGGGTGCTCCTTCACGAGCTCCATGCTTCGCATCAGCGTGCGGCGGCTGATGAAGGGCGTGCCGCAATCGATGCATAGGAAAGGCTCGTCCGAGCAAAGCACGTTCACCTCCTTGCGCTCAGTGCGGGAAAAAGTGATGCGCGGGACCCGTTGAATCGCATGTTCGGGGCACCCCTGCTCGCACAAGCCGCACTGCACGCAGCGCGACTCGGTAAAACGGAGCTCGGGCGCCGCATCGCCGCCGCGGCGGGATGGGCGTAGCGCACGGCACCGTCCGGACAAACGGCAGTGCACGTCCCGCACCCTTGGCATAGAAACGGGTCGAAGCGAACCTTCTCGCCCGCACTCGTCACCGCGCCCGCCGGACACGCATCCAGACAACGGGTGCAGCCCGTGATTCCTGCAGCACCGTGGGTGCAGCGTGCCGCCTCGTACGCAAAGTAGCGAGGCCTGCGCAATGACGTCGGCTGCGTTCGGATGCGCTCGATGGCTCCCGTCAGAGCCGACTCGTCCCGTGGCGCGAAGTAACCGATGGGCGGCACCTCGTGCATAAGCAGGGGCGTCCCGTTCAGATCGAGAACGAAGTCGAATCGCCGATCCTCGTTCAGCCGAACCGGCCCGCGTCGACGGGTGCGCCATCGACAGGGACCGTGCTCGCGGAAAAATGCCCGAGATGGCCTGAGACGGCGGTGATCGGTGCAGCGACGATGCGCGCGCCTGATCGAGCGACGTCCGCGCCTCCGGCGTCGGGGACGAACGCCACCACTCGCAGCGGGTCCGGCAACCGGTGCAATACCGAAAGGACGCGTTCGGCCTGGCCCGTCACGAGTACGACGCCCCGCGTGGCAAAGGACACCGTTTCCACCGGTGCCATCGAAACCCGTGCAGCGGCCTCGCTCGCGGCGACCCGGACTCTTGAAAGCGTGCTCGCAATCTCGATCATCAGTCTGCTCAAGGCGAGGATGCAACGTGCAGCGCATCGTCGACGCTTTTCGCCGATCGAGCGCAAGTGCGGTTGCCGTCATGCGGCCAAGCGCAGCGAAGAACGGCTCGCGAGCTTTGCTCGGCCATACGCTCGCAGTATCGCGGCACCCAGAACAGCAGGATGGATTTGACGCCGATGGATGGTCCGCAAGGTTGACAAGAGTCAAACAACCCATATAGTTCAACGAATATGAAAACGCCCATGGTCTTGGTCGCGCTCGCCGCGCTCGCGCAGGAAACGCGCTTGGCGGTATATCGATTGCTCGTCGAGCACGCGCCGGAAGGGCTGCCGGCCGGACGTGTCGCGGAGCGACTGGACATCCCGCCGAACTCGTTGTCCTTTCACTTCAAGGAATTGACGAACGCGGGTCTCATCAATTCTCGTCAAGACGGACGCTTCGTCTGGTACAGCGCCGACCTCGATGCGATGAACGAGGTCGTCGGCTATCTCACCGAGAACTGCTGCCGATCGAGCGCAGTGTGCGATCCCAAATGCGCGCCGCAGTCGCGACAGATCGCAGCCGTCGCCGTACCGCCACTAAAGCGCAAACGGTCCGCCTAACAGGCGTCGGCGCCGGCTGTCGGGGAGCGCGGAGACGGTCGACGCGCCGCGCCTTGGGACTGTCCATCGCGAGACCTTGGGGCCACCCCCCTTCCAGCATTCGATTCAAACCTCACCGATTGCGACCCCTTGACATCGTTTCTATATTTCTATAATCTGCGAAATATGGAATCTAAGGGCGTGATCACCGCCCTCGCCGCCCTCGCGCAGGAAACCCGGTTGGGGATCTTTCGCTTATTGGTCCAAGCGGGGGCCGCGGGACAGACCGCTGGGGCGATTGCCGAGCGGCTGGACGTCGCTGCGCCGACGCTCTCGTTCCACCTCAAGGAGCTCGCGAACGCGGGCCTCGTCTCGAGCGAGTCGCAGGGAAGATTCGTGATCTATCGCGCCAACTACCCGACGATGAACGAGCTGCTCGAGTTCCTCACGGCGAATTGTTGTGCAGCCCAATGCGCGGACGATTCTGTTGTCTGCGTGCCTGTCTTAACCCCGGCGAGCCGACGGACCGTTAGGGCTCCTCGCGCCGCCAAATCGAGGAGATCGTAATGAAACGCTTCCACGTCCACGTCGCAGTCCCCGACCTCGCCGAAAGCGTGCGCTTTTATTCGACGTTGTTTGGCGCGGAGCCAACCGTGACCAAGCCCGACTACGCAAAATGGATGCTCGAAGACCCGCGTGTGAATTTTGCGATCTCGCAACGCGGCGCGAAGGTTGGCATCAACCACCTGGGGTTCCAGGTCGACAGCAATGACGAGCTGGAGGCACTGCACACTCAGCTTGAATCGGCTGACCGGGCGGTCGTGGCCGAGCAAGGTGCCAACTGCTGCTACGCGAAGTCGGACAAGTACTGGGTCACCGATCCCGCCGGTATCGCATGGGAGTCTTTCCATAGCCTTGGGTCCATTCCGATGTTTGGTGCAGAAGCCGACTCCCCGGCCGAGACCAAGGAGCAAAGCGGATGCTGCGCCCCTGAACCTGCCACCGTTGCAATGCCCAAGACAAAACGCGCCGCCTGCTGCGGTTGATCGCTGAGGAGCCACCATGAGCGCCTCAAATGATCTGAAGGAAGAGATTCACGATAAGTACGGCGAAATCGCAGCCCACATGAGGATCGGACAGGGAGGATGCTGCTCGCCAGCGACTGCTTGCTGCGACGATCTAACAAGCTATACAAAGCGTAATTACGTTCTTGCGCTTTTGGGTGCGTGTGTTCGTCGTCGACGACACGTTCGCAACGTCGGATTACAGTGCGATGTTGAATCGGCCTTCGACCGAATTTTCGACACCAAATTCGAGCCTATTTTCGGTTCGAAAACCGAGGCCTGTCCTACACCGATTGGGCAACAATTGGGCCACAAACCGACTGCCGAAAACGCAGTTTCCCTATGAAAACGATGGCGGAGAGGGCGGGATTCGAACCCGCGGAGGGCTATTAACCCTCGCACGCTTTCCAGGCGTGTGACTTAAACCGCTCATCCACCTCTCCGTTTTCGAATTCGATTCCGGCGCTCGTTACGACTCCGGAACGCGGTGGTGCGGAACGCACATTTTACAGGACCGCCTACTCCGGCACATTCTGGGGCGTGAGCAGCGCGGCGATCGCCTTGAATATGGTCGGCGCAGGATTCGCCTTGCCGACGGGAATGTCGCTGTTCACCATCACGACGACCACCGCCCGCTTCGCCGGTAAGTAGTAAGCCGCGGTGTTGTAGCCCGGGAGCTCGCCCGTGTGGCCGAGCCAGCCGTGGTCCTCCCCGATGCCCAATCCATAGTGGCGCGATGGCGTGTTCGGGGGGAGCGTGACCCAAGTGAGCCGCTCTTTCTGCATCTCCGGCGACACGAGCGAGCCCGTCGTGTACGACGTGACCCACGTGCGCAAATCCGCCATCGTCGAGATGAGCTCGCCCGCGGTGAACGCCCAGCTCGGATTGCGGTTCGTCGCGTTCGCGCGCGTGTTATCGAGTGTCTGTCGTGTGTAGCCCGACGCGTAAGGGGATGGCATCTGACCCGAAGTCGGCCAGATCGTGTTGCGCAGGTGCAGCGGGGAATACAGCTTCTGCGCGTAGAGATCCTGGATGCGCTGGCCGCTCACCTTTTCTAGAATCATCCCGAGCAGCACGGTATTGGTGTTGCTGTAGTGGAATCCGGTGCCGGGCGCGAAGTCGGGCGGACTGCGCAACCCGACATCGACGAGCTCGCGCGGCGTCCAGATGCGGTTCGGGTTGCCCAGCATCTGCGTTACCCATGAATCGTCCTCGGTATAGCTATGGAGGCCGCTCGTCATGTTCGCGAGCATGCGCAGCGTGATCCTGTCGCCGCTCGGCACGAAGTCGACGTACTTGCTCACAGGATCGTCGAGACCGAGCTTCTTTTCGTCGGCGAGGATCAGGAGGGCCGTCACGGTGAACGTCTTGGTGATGCTGCCGATGCGGAAGTAATACGAGCTTCGCATCGCTTGCCGTGAGCGAAGGTCGGCGAATCCCTTTGCCGCGACGTAGCTGCCCTCCCCCGGAATCCAGATGCCGACCACGACTCCCGGCACTTGCGCCGCCGCGTAACCTTGATTGACCACCGCATCGATCTGCTGGCGCTTTGCGGCCGGGAACGGCCGATCGACCTGGCGTTGCTGTGCGACTGCATCGTCAATGAGCGCGAACAGCGCGATACAGGCGAACGCGATTAGCGCGAGCGGCGCTCGCATGGCAATGCGGTCTAGCATGCGGATTCCCGGGCAAGGAGAGCGACCGTCGCATGGTACCAAGACCGGAAGCGGCCGTAAATCGTGATAGCTTTCGAGCCCGACATCCAGGAGACACGCTCATGTCGACCCTCGACGCCGTGATCGACGACATCGTCGCCGCCAATCGCATTCTCGCGGGACTCGCGGTCCTCGACGGCTTCGGTCACGTCAGTGCGCGGCATCCCGACCGGCCCGATCGTTTCCTGCTTTCCCGCTCGCTCGCGCCGGAGCTCGTGACGCGCGCCGACATCCAGACCTACGACCTCGAGTCGAACGTGCAGGACGGCGACACGCGCCAGCCTTATCTCGAGCGGTTCATCCACGGCGAGATCTACGCGCAGCGCCCCGATGCCCTCGCCGTGGTGCACAGCCACGCGGCGGCGGTGGTGCCGTTCAGCACGACGAAGGTGCCGCTGCGCCCTATCTTCCACATGTCGAGCTTCCTGCGCACCGACGTTCCCGTGTTCGACATGCGCCAGCGTTTCGGCAACACCGACATGCTCGTGCGCAACAACGCGCAGGGGGCCGCGCTCGCGGAGGCTCTCGGCAAGAGCTCGGTCGTGCTCATGCGCGGTCACGGCTACTGCGCGATGGGGCAATCGATCCCGGTCGTCGTGTTCCGCGCGTATTACACGCAGCTCAATGCGGAGCTGCAGCAGCGTGCGATTGCGATCGGAGGTGACGACATAACGTTCCTCACCGAAGAGGAAGCCGCGCTCTCCGAGAAATCCAACGAATCGGTGATGGCGCGTCCGTGGGGCCTGTGGAAGGCCAAGTTCGCGCCGAAGGAATGAACATGAAGAAGACCCTCGCCCTGCTGGCGCTCGCCGCGACGAGCGCATTCGCGCAGACCTATCCTGCGAAGCCCATTCATCTCGTGGTGCCGTTCTCGCCGGGAGGGGCCTCCGACCTGACCGCACGCACGATCGCGCAGAAGATGAGCGAAGGGCTGGGCCAGTCGGTCGTGGTCGACAACAAGCCAGGGGCCAACGGCGTGGTCGGCATCGACATCGCCGCGAAAGCGGCGCCTGACGGCTACACGCTGCTGCTGACCGATCGCGGTTCCCTCACCGTCAATCCGTGGTTGTATCAAAAGCTGCCGTATGACCCGATCAAGGACTTTGCCTACGTCGGCATCATCACCGACGGCCCTTACGTTCTCGTCGCCAATCCGAAGCTCGGCGTGAGCACGGTGAAGGAGCTCGTGGCGCTATCCAAGGCGAAGCCGGGAACGCTCAGCTACGCAAGTTACGGCGTGGGCAGCATGGCGCAACTCAACCTCGAAGCGTTCAACCAGAAGATGGGCACCGACATGCTGCACGTGCCGTACAAGGGCGCGGGACCGGCAGCCCAAGCTGCGGTGGCCGGCGAGGTCGGCGTCACGATCGCCACCGTGCCTGCCGTGCAAGGCTTCATCAAGGACGGTCGCCTGCGCGCACTTGCGGTAGGCGGGGAAAAGCGTTTTGCCGTTCTGCCCGACGTCCCGACGATGACCGAGGCGGGCGCCGCCAACGACATCCTGGTGCCGACCTACTTCGCGCTCCTCGCGCCTGCGGGAACACCGCCGGCGATCATCGCGAGATTGAACGCGGAGATGAAGAAGGCGCTCGCCGATCCGCAAGTGGTCGATCGCCTGGCGGGAGCCGGCCTCGTGCCGAACGGCGGCTCGCCGGAGGCGATGGCAGCGAGCGTCAAGTCGGACCTGCCGAGGTTCCAGACGCTCGTGAAGTCGATCGGGATCAAGCCGGAGTAGCGTGTTGGCGGCACTCCAGCCGCGCCTTCGTCAAATCGCATAGCGCGGTTCCGGCAAGCCTTGCACGCCGGCGTCGATCGCCAGCAACGCGCCCGCGAGCGGCTCTTGCGCGAGCGCCTCGTCGCTCATGCGTTGCCGCGACGTCGTCACGTACAGCGTGCAAAGGTCAGCGCCGCCGAACATCACGGAAGTGACCTGCGTAACCGGCAGCTTCAGGAAGCGCTCGACGCGGCCCGCCGGGTCGAGGCGCGCGATGCCGCCACCTCCGTAGCGTGCGCTCCACAGAAAGCCTTCCGCATCGACGGTCGCCCCGTCCGGCCGGCCAGGCAGCGCGCCGGCGCCGATCAGCGTGCGCTCGTCGTGCAATTCGCCGTCCGTGAAGTCGTACATCCGGATGCAGCCCTCGGCGGTGTCCGCGAAATAGAACGTGCGGTCGTCGGGACTGAAGCATTGGCCATTGGGAATGGTGATGCCGCGCAGTATCGGCATCGCGACGCCGTGCGACACGCGATAGAGCGAACCGGTCGTCGCCGTGCCGAAGTCGCGCATCGTGCCGACCCACAGGCGGCCAAGGCGATCGCACTTCGCCTCGTTCATGCGATTGTCGAGCTCCGGCGGGTCGCACTCGGCGTGCCGCGTCAGCGCCGCGGAATCGACGTCGAACAGGAACAATCCCGATTTCATCGCCAGCACGAGCCTCCCGTCGTCGGCGATCGCGACGCCGCCGACGAGCTCGGGCAGTTGCCACTGCGATCCGTCAAGGTCGAAGAGCGTGGGTCCGCGCACGTCGACCCAGTACAGCGTCTCTCTGCCTGCACACCACACGGGCGATTCGCCAAGCATCGCTCGCGCGGGTGACGCGACCGCGCAAGGCGCTTCGACGACGTTCACGCGCTCGCCCGAGCGACGAGCTCGTATCCCGCATCGACGACGCGCTTGCGCACCGGCCGATGCGCCAGTCGATCGCACAACATGGCACCGGCGCGCTGGCCTATCTCATAGCGCGGCACCCGGATCGTCGTGAGCGCAGGCACAACCTGCGCCGCCAGCACGATGTCGTCGAAGCCCGCGATGGCGACGTCCTGCGGCACCGCGATGCCGCGGCGCTGACACTCCGCAAGCGCGCCCACGGCCAGGGCATCGGCGGAGCAGAACACCGCGCGCACGCGTGGACGCGCGTCGAGCATCTGCGCCATTGCGGCCGCCCCTGCGTCAATGTCCAGCGTGGTCTCGATACAAGTGCGCGGGTCCGGCTTCACCTTCGCGGCGCGCAGGGCCTTTTCGTAGCCCAGTCGGCGATCGCGGGCACGATCGTTGTCCCGCGGAAAG
Organism: uncultured beta proteobacterium; assembly: GCA_963707815.1. Classification (GTDB taxonomy): domain Bacteria; phylum Pseudomonadota; class Gammaproteobacteria; order Burkholderiales; family Casimicrobiaceae; genus VBCG01. The sequence continues at coordinate 41,293 of CAVPRK010000004.1, read as the reverse complement.
GCGCCGATATAGCCGATCCTTCCGTAGCCCTTCCTGACGAGATAGCGGGTCATGTCGCGTGCGGCATCGACGTTGGCGTAACCGACGACCATGTCGACCGGCGATGCCGTGAGATTGCCTGCCTCGACGACCGGAATCGCGGCGTCGCGCAACATCCGCAGCGTCTCGTCGGTTCGCGTGACTCCCGTCAGGAACAGTGCATCCACGCGTCGCGAGAGGAATGCCTGCACGAGGCGCTCCTCGTTCTGCGCCGAGAAGCCGCTGACGCCCAGCAACATCTGCAGGCCGCTCTCGGCAAGCGCGTCGGTCAGCCCCTGGATGATCTCCGCGATGAGCGAGTTCGTGAGAACCGGTACGATGGCCCCGACCAGCCGCGAGCGTTGTGACGCGAGCGCACTTGCCGTGAGGTCCGGCGTGTACCCGGTCTCGCGCAGGACGGCCTCGACGCGCTCGCGCGTGCGCTTGGCGACGCGTTCCGGATCGCGCATCACGCGCACGACCGTCATCGTCGACACGCCGGCCGTTCGCGCGACGTCGGCGAGGCGGGTGCGAGAGGCTTTCGAGCGCGGTTTGGGGCTGCTGGCCACTTGGGGTCCGGCCGTTTGACGGGCCGGAAAGTCATCGCTAACATGTAAGCGTATACATTCCGGCCTTCGCCGGGAAGAGTCAGGGCCCGAATCGAGGCGCCGGAGGAATCACGGGAATGAGAAAAGCGACGCTGGGCGCGGCGCTCGTCTACCTGCGCACGATGGCGCTGTTCGTACTCGCGTGGGCGCTCATCGCATGGCTCAAGGGCAACACCGTGCTGCTGCCCTCGCCGCTCGCCGTGATGGCAGCCATCGTCGAGCTCGCGAAGGATCTCGAGTTGTTCGAGCACGCGGGGATCAGCCTCGCCCGCCTGCTCGCGAGCCTCGCGCTGGCCACCGCGCTCGCCATTCCGCTCGGGATCGCGATGGGGCTGCATCCCCTGTTCGACCGCATCGTCGATCCGACGATGGAGATGCTGCGCCCGATTTCCGGCATCGCGTGGATTCCTCTCGCGCTCTTCATCTTCGGGATCGGCAACGCGCTGCCGGTCTTCATCATGACCTATGCGGCGTTCTTTCCGATCCTGCTCGGGACGGTCGCGGGCGTTCGAAGCGTCGATCAGCGGCTCGTCGACGCCGCGCGCACCATGGGCATCGCACAACGGACCATCGTGACGCGCGTCGTACTGCCGGCGGCACTCCCGTCGCTTCTCGTTGCGTTGCGTCTCGGCGTCGCATCCGCATGGACCGCAGTGGTCGCGGCGGAGCTCATCGGCGCCCCAAGTGGCCTCGGCTATGCCATCGAGTGGTATCGCGAGCTTCTCATGACGCCGCAAGTGATGTCGTTCATCGCCATGATCGGCGTGCTGGGCTACCTGTGCGATCGAGCGGTGCGCGAGCTCTCCATCGCGCTGACGCCGTGGGCGCCTGAAACGGCGGCCTCGAAATGATCCACGGCGCAAACCGCTTCGCGATCGGCGCGATGCTGCCCATCGCGTTACTCGTGTTCTGGCAGGCGATCGGCAGCACGGTGAAAAATCCGCGCATGCCGCTGCCGTCGAAGGTCGCCACTGCCTTTCTGCAAATGGTCGCCGATGGCGATCTCCCCATGGCCATCATGCAGAGCCTCGGACGCGTGTTCGGCGGTTTCGCCGTGGCGGCGCTCATCGCCATACCGCTCGGGCTCGCCATGGGCCACGTGCGCGCCGTCGAGCGCAACGTCGATCCGCTCGTCGAAAGCTTCCGGCCGGTGGCCGCGATAGCCATCCTGCCGCTCGCCATCCTGTGGCTCGGCACGGGGACGGCGGCCGCGGTGATGATCGTGGCGTACGCCGCATTTTTTCCGATCGTGGTGAATACGGTCGCCGGCGCCAAGCGCGTTCCGCCGTCCCTGTTGCAAGCTGCCGCAACGATGGGGCTCACGCGCGCACGGACCGTTCGCACGGTGGTGGTGCCGGCGGCGATGCCGTCGATCGGCGTCGGACTGCGCATCGGGATGGGCGTGGCGTGGACGGCCATCGTTGCCGCCGAGCTCGCGGTCGGCGCGAAAGCAGGCGGGGGCGGCTCCGGCGGCATCGGCCAGATGATGTTCGTGTTCTACGCCTACAGCATCGAGCTCAACCGCATCATCGTCTGCATGATTGCGGTCGGCATCGTCGCTCTCGCGCTCGATCGAATGATTCGCCTGGGATTGCGCCTTGCCATGCCGTGGAGCATCCGATGACGCAGATTCGCATCGAGCGCGCGGGCAAGACCTTCCCGGCCGCCGGCGGCAAGGAAACCGTCGCGGTCACCGACGTCATGCTGGACATCGCGCAGGGCGAATTCGTCGTGATCGTGGGGCCGTCGGGATGCGGCAAGACGACGATCCTCAACATGCTCGCCGGGCTGCAATCGCCGACATTCGGGCGGCTGCTCCTCAACGGAACACCCATTACCGGCCCCGGCCCCGAACGCGGCGTAATGTTTCAGGACTACGCACTGTTTCCCTGGTGCACGGTGTGGGGCAACATCGAATTCGGCCTCCGTCATGGACCGGCGGGCGAGGGCATGACCAGCGAAGCACGCACGAAACGCGTGCGGCATTACGTCGATCTCGTCGGCCTGACCGGATCGGAGGAAAAGTATCCGCATCAGCTTTCGGGCGGCATGCGCCAGCGCGTCGCGCTCGCTCGACTGATGGCCAACGATCCTGCGGTCCTGCTGATGGACGAACCGCTGGCGGCGCTGGACGCCCAGACGCGCCTCATCCTCCAGGACGAGCTCCTGCGCATCTGGGGCCAGGATCGCGCCCGGGGCGACCGGCGAACCGTCGTGTTCATCACCCACGCGATCGACGAAGCGGTGTTCCTGGCCGACCGCGTCGTCGTCATGACCACGCATCCGGGCCGCATCAAGGAAGTGATCGACGTGAACCTTCCGCGCGCGCGTAACGACGCCACCCGCGCGCTTCCCGAATTCCAGGCGTTGACGCAGCACATCTGGCAATCGATCCGCGACGAGGCCTATCGTGCCACCGTCGCCTGACCACCGAGGAGGAATGACATGAACGAGCACAAGACGAAATCGCGCCGGAGCTTCGTGACCGCGGCCGGCGCGGCGACGCTCGCGCTGGCCGTGCCCGCCGTCGTGCGCGCCCAGCAGCGCAAGGCGATCAAGGTCGCGGTCGGACGCCAGCCCTGGGCCGCCGGCAACTCGCCGGTGACGGCCTACATGATGGCCAACAAGACCTTCGAGAAGTACGGCGCGGAGCTCGGCTACGACATCACGGCGGACTATCGCGACTATCCGTCGGCCTTGCCGATGGTGGAGGCCTTCGTCTCGGGCAACCTCGACTTCGGCATGTGGGGCAACACGCCGATCGTCCGCCTGATCTCGCAGAACCAGGGCATCCAGCTCGTCACGGTCGGCGAAGGCCATTTCCGTTTCGTGCTCGCCACGCGCAAGGACTCGCCGATCCGCAATATCGCGGACTTGAAGGGCAAGACCGTCGGCGCCCTGCTCGGCGGCGATCCGTACAACGTGCTGGTGCAGATGCTGCGCTTCGAGCTCGGCAACGGCGATCCGAAAGCCCACGGCATTACGGTCGTCAACACGCCGACGCAGGCGCAGGCCGCGACGATCCCGCAGGGCATGGATGCGGCCGTCGTGATCCACCCCGCGTTCCTGAAGGCGAACACCGAAATCGGCACGGTCGGCATCATGAACTCGTTCGGGTACACCGAGAGCCACTACAAGGGTCCGGGCGGCGAAGGCGCCGGCATCCTGCTCGAATCGGTCAAGAAGTCCCCGTTCTATCCCGACGGCTACTACCTGCACCGTTCCTTCTGGATCAGCGGCGACAAGATGGTGAAGGAGAATCCGGGCGTCGTCACCGCGTTCGCGATGGCGCAGCAGGACGCGGTGGCAAAGCTCTCGGCGATGGAAGCCGGCGCCGTTTCCGAGCTCGCGCGCAAGTACTGGGAGCTCGATCCCAAGCTCGGCGCGCTGGTGGTCAAGGACGACGTGCTGTTTCAGCGCGGATGGTGCTGGCCGACGGAAGGCGACGCTGCGGCGCTGCTCGAGACGTCGAAGTACATGGTCGAGGGCAAGCTGATTCCCAAGCCGCTCGCATGGTCGCAGGTGCGCGACGCCTTCGCGCTTGCATCCCCGGCAGTCAAGGCCGCATGGGAGAAGACGGGACGCAAGCCCGATACGCCCGCGTTCGAGGCGAAGGACGCGAAGGACTTGCGCGGCGCGCCCGCGTGGGATCTCGCGCGGTGGAAGGATCGGACCTGACATGAACGTCGGCTTCATCGGACTCGGGACCATGGGCGCGCCGATGGCGCGCAACGTGATGAAGAAGGGCCATCGGCTGGTCGTACACGACACGCAAGCCGCGGCCGTGCAATCGCTCGTCGATGCGGGAGCACATGCAGCCACGACGCCGCGGGAAGTCGCGGCGTCGTGCGACGTCGTCATCACCATGCTGCCGGATGCGCCCGACGTCGAGCGCGTCGCTCTAGGTGCGGACGGCATCGTCGAGGGGATTCGCTCAGGCTCCGTGTACATCGACATGAGCACAATCGATCCTGCGACCACGCGCAAGGTAGGCGCAGCAATCGCGGCAAAGAGCGCCTCCATGATCGACAGTCCCGTGGGCAAGACGGCCGATGCCGCCGTGTCGGGCACGTTGACCCTGATGGTCGGCGGGCCTGCGGACGTCGTCGCGCGCGTACGCCCGGTGCTCGACTGCATGGGCACGGACTTCTTTCACTGCGGCGAGCTGGGAGCCGGGCAAACCATCAAGCTCATCAACAACCTGCTCGCGACGTGCATCGCGGAGGCGACGTTCGAGGCGCTCGTGACCGGAAGAAAGGCCGGCTTGTCGCTCGAAACCATGGTCTCCGTGTTCAAGACGACGATGGCGTGGAGCAACCAGCTTGCGATCGCGATGCCCAAGCGACCGCTGGCCGGGGACTTCAGCCCGGGCTTCATGATGAAGCTCGCCCACAAGGACTGCCGGCTCGCGTTGCAGATGACGGAGATGCTCGGCGTGGCGGCTCCGGTCGGACGCGCCACGCTCGCGAGCCTCGCCGAAGGTCTGCAACGCGGACTTGCCGACAACGACGTCGGCGCCCTCCTCAAGCTGCGGGAGGAGCCGGCCGGCGTACAGGTGCGTCTCGCGTGACCACGTTCGACGGATACCGCCGGCCCGACGGGCGCATTGGTGTCCGCAATCACGTGCTCGTGCTGTCGCCGACGGGGCTTACGTCGATGGCGGCGCAGCGCGTGTCGTCGCTGGTGAAGGGCACGATCTGCGTAACGTCCGGCTACGGACGAGGCCAGGTGGGGGCGGACGCGAAGCTCCACTTCGACACGCTCGCGGGCCTTGCCACGCACCCGAACGTTGCGGCCGTGGTCGTTTTGGCGGCGGATGACGGCATCGCGCGCTCGTATGCCGACGATGTCGCGCGCGACGGCAAGCCCGTTGTCGCATTGTCGCTGCCCGGCGCACGCGAGGATGCGCTCGCGCTGGTCGACGCCGGCGTCCGTGCGGCGACGAAGCTCGTGCACGACGCATCCTTCCTGCGCCGCGAGCGATGCGAGATCAAGGACCTGTGCATCGCGGTCGAGTGCGGGCACTCGGATACGTCGTCCGGCCTCGTGTGCAATCCCCTCGCCGGTCGCATGATGGAAGCCATCGTAAGCGGCGGCGGCCAGGCGATCTTCAGCGAGACGATCGAGTGGGCGGGCGCGGAGCACCTCCTCGTTGCGCGCGCCGAGACACCCGACGTCGCGCGCCGGATCGAAGACGCGGTACGCGCACGCGAACGCATGGTGCGCGAAGCCGGCGGCGACTGGCGCGCGCAAAATCCGGGGCCGCAGAACATCGCAGGCGGAATCACGACGATCGAAGAAAAGGCGATGGGCGCCATCGCCAAAGGCGGCCGGCAAGCCATCAGGGGCGTGCTGGAGCCGGCGCAGCGGCCCGGCGCGCCGGGTCTGTACCTCATGGACACGCCATTCTTCTCGCCGGAATCCATGACGGCGATGATCGCGGCAGGCGCGCAGATCGTGATCTTCACGACGGGTGCCGGGAACAGCTACTGCAGCCTCGTCGCCCCCACGTTCAAGATGAGCGCCAATCGCGCGACCGCGGAGCGCCTCGGCGCGCAGATCGACTTCGCGGCGCCGGGCGTGATGGATCGCAGCATGACGCTCGATGCGGCGGCGCGCGACGCGATGGATCGTCTGCTCGCGGTGGCGTCGGGTGCGTTGACGTTCGGCGAGATCGTCGGCGAAGGGACGGAGGTCGTGAGCCGCCTGGGAGCGTCGGTCTGATGTTCGATCCAGCGGCAACAAGGCGCATCGGCCGGCGCGCCTTGAATGTTTCGCAGCTCGGGGTGGGTACCGCGCCGTTCGGAAGCGCCCCCGACGGCGACACCGCTGTTCGTGATGCGTTCGATAGGTTGCACAGCGGAGGCCTGCGTTACTTCGACACAGCGCCATTTTACGGAACCGGCCTTGCCGAGCGGCGACTCGGAGCCTGCATGCACCGTGTGGCGCGAAGCTCGCTCGTAGTCTCCTCGAAAGTGGGGCGCTTGCTCGTGCCGACGCGCACGCCGACGTCGGGCCCCGATGCGTTCGAGGTCCGCTACGACTACAGCTACGACGGCACGATGCGATCCATCGAGCACAGCATGCAGCGCCTCGGCACGAACTCCATCGACATCGTCCTCATCCACGACGTCAATCGCCGCTGGCAGGGGGATCTCGTCGAGCAGCGGTACAGAGAAGCGATGGCCGGCGCGCACAAGGCGCTCTCCGAGCTACGGGACGCGGGCGCGATCAAGGCGTTTGGCGTAGGCGTCAACGACTGGAGCATCCTGCTGCGCTTCGCCGCCGACGGTGACTTCGATTGCTTCATGCTGGCCGGCCGCTACACGCTGCTCGATCACACGGCGCTTGCGGCGTTCATGCCCGATTGCCAGCGGCGCGGCATCTCGGTGCTCATGGCGGCACCGTTCAACTCGGGCATCCTCGCCACCGGTGCGCGCGATGGCGCCACGTTCTTCTATGTGGAAGCCGACTCCGACATCAAGGAGCGCACGCGTCGCATCGAGGCCGTGTGCGCGCGGCACCGCGTCGCGCTTGCCGCGGCCGCCATCCAGTTCCCGCTGCATCACCCCGCCGTGGCGAGCGTCGTGACTGGCATGCGAAACGGCGCCGAAGCGACCGCGAATCTCGGGCATTGCCGCGCCGATATTCCGCGCCAGTTCTGGGATGAGCTGAAGACGCTGGGATTGATCGACCGCGACGCGCCGACGGCCTAGAACTTTTTCATCAGCGCCGCCCGGCGCTCGAGCCACCAGCCATACTGCGCGGGCCATTGCGCCCACCCGGTGTCGCCTTCGAGCTCGACGGCAGCCTTGCCGGCCCAATGCGGATCGACCAGCGCTTCTCGCGCGACGGCGATCAAGTCGGCCGCGCCGGATTGCAGAACGTGCTCGGCCTGGCGCGCATCGACGATGAATCCGACCGCTTGCGTTGCGACGCCCGCTTCGCGTCGCACACGTGATGCATTCGGCACGAGGTAGCCCTGCTTCAAGTCGAGGCGCGACGAAAGAAATCCGCCCGCGGAACAATCGAGGACGTCGACGCCGACCGCTTTCAACTCCCGGGCCAGCGCGACGGTATCGTCGAGCGACCAACCGCTATCCACGCCGTCGACCGTCGACAGGCGAAAGAAGAGCGGCTTTGCAGCGGGCCAGGCATCGCGCACGGATCGCGCGACTTCGAGCGCCACTCGCATGCGGCCCGCGAGGTCGCCTCCGTACTCGTCACTGCGCGTGTTGGACACGGGCGACAGGAAGGAATGGATGAGATAGCCGTGCGCGCCGTGGATCTCGACCACGTCCAGTCCCGCGGCGTGCGCGCGCTTGGCCGCGGCGCCGAACGCCGACACGATGTGCGAGATGCCGCGCTTGTCGAGCGCTTGGGGCACAAGCCAGCCTTCGTTGTGCGGCGTCGCCACGGGACCGACGATGGTCCACGGCTCGTCGCCGCGAGCGCGATCGGCTTCGCCGAGTACGGCGTTGCCGAACCACGGGCGCTGCATGCTCGCCTTGCGTCCTGCATGCGCGAGCTGGATACCGAGGCGCGCACCCTGCCCGTGCACGTAGTCGGCAATCCTTCTAACCGGGACGATGTGCTCGTCGGACCACAGGCCCAGGTCGCCGTGCGTGATGCGTCCCTCGGGCACGACGGCGCTCGCTTCGATGAAAACGAGACCGAAGCCACCCATCGCGAACTGGCCGAGGTGGACGAAGTGCCAATCGTTGGCGAAGCCGTCGTGCGCCGAGTACTGGCACATGGGCGAAACGACCGTGCGGTTGCGCAGGACGACCTCGCGCAGCTGGATCGGGGAAAAGAGAAGGGATCGGGTCATGACAGGTCGCCGCGGTGCGCCCAGCGCGTCATGCGCCGTTCGAGCACCGCGAAGAGCTCGTACATCGCCATCGCCATGACGCCGATGACCGCGAGACCGGCGAACACGAGCGGCATGCGCATCGAAGAGCCGGCGGACATCATGAGATAGCCGATGCCCTGGTTCGAGGCGACGGTCTCGGAAACGACGGTGCCGATGAAGGCGAGCGTGATCGACACCTTGAGCGACGCGAAGAAGTACGGAAGCGAACGTGGAAGGCCCACCTTCCACAGGATGTCGAATTTGGTCGCGCCCAGCGAGCGCAGCACGTCCTCGAGCTCCGGCTCGAGTGTCGCAAGCCCGGTAGCGACGTTAACCACGATGGGAAAGAAACTGATCAGGAACGCGGTCAGGACAGCGGGAACCGAGCCGATGCCGAACCACACCACGAGGATCGGCACGAACGCCACCTTGGGAATCGCATTGAATGCCACCAGCAGGGGATACAGCCCTTTGTAGACGAAGCGCGAGGTGCCGATTGCCACCCCCAGGGCCAGTCCCACGACGACGCCGATGGCGAATCCGATCATCGTCGTCCAGAACGTCTGCCATGCGTGGCCGGCGATGGGGCCTGCGTACTGCACGAGCGACAGCGCGATCGTGTACGGGCTCGGGAAGATGAAATCCGACACGTCGAAGACGCTGCATATCGCCTGCCACACCACGAGCAGCGCGAGCGTGACCAGCCAGGGCGCCGCGGCCTCGAGCTTCCCGCCCTTCACTTGCGCACCCTGCCGATGCGCTCGCGCAAATCGTGCACGACCTCGGAGAAGTGGTCGGTGTAGGTCACTTCGAGGTCGCGCGGACGCGCCAGGTCCACCTGGCGGCGCTCGATGATACGGCCGGGGCGCGCACTCATGACGTAGACGGTGTCCGCGAGGAACACCGCCTCGCGCAGGTCGTGCGTAACGAGGATGACCGTAAACCCGTGCTCCGACCAGAGGTCGCGCAACAGGCACCAAAGTTCCTCGCGCGTGAATGCGTCGAGCGCGCCGAAGGGCTCGTCGAGGAGCAGCATCTTCGGCTGATGGACGAGCGCGCGGCAGATGGACGCACGCTGCTGCATGCCTCCCGAAAGTTCCCAGGGATGCTTGTCGGCGTAACCGTCGAGGCCGACCGTTCGCAACAGGTCACGCGCGCGATCCTCGAACTTCGCGCGGTCGCGCTTGAACGTGGACCGGTAAGGCTCGACGATCTCGAGCGGCAGCAGGACATTGTCGAGCGTGGTGCGCCATGGCAAGAGCGTGGGCGCCTGGAACGCCATGCCGACGATCTTGAGCGGCCCATTGACCGGCGCGCCTTCGACCGAGACCGCGCCGCGCGTCGGCGGCTTGAGCCCCGTCGCGAGCTTCATGAACGTCGACTTGCCGCAACCCGACGGCCCCACGATCGCGACGAACTCACCCGGCGCGATCGACAGCGAAATGTCCTCGACGGCGAAGCCGGACTGCCCGTCGTAGGCGAGCGAGACGTCGCGAAACTCGACGAAGGACGCAGGAATCGAAATAGGGACGTACCCCATTTCAAAGTGTTTCAAGAAAAGGTGCCAGGCCTTGTCATGGGGTACGTCCCTATTTCGGAAATACCATCCGCTCCGGCTTCGCCGGCAGGTACGCCCCGCTCCAGATCGTCTCGGCCTTCACCGGATTCTTGATCTCGAACGCCTGCGACACTTGCGTCACCATGTCGGATAGGCGCGCGGACGTGACGTCGCCGAGGCCGTTCGCCTTCGCCTCCGGCGTGATGACGACGCTGTCGAGGGCGAGCTTCATACGTCGCTTCTCGAGCGCTTCATCGATCAGAGCGTCGCGTTCCTTCACGTACTTGATGGACCCGTCGGGATCGGCAAGCACGTCCTTCATGCCCTTGGTGAACGCGCGCAGGAACGCTTTCACGGCTTCGGGCTTCTCCTTCAGGAACTGCTCGGAGACGATGATCGCGTTGCCGTAGAGGTTGACGCCATGCTTGGGATACATGAGGACGTCGACGTCGGCATCCTTCACGCCGCGCGCGTTGAGATTGAGGAGGCTCGTGAAGTAGAAGCCGGTAATCGCATCGACGTCGCCCTTGACGAGCATCGTCTCGCGCAGCGGCGGGTCCATCGCCGTCCACTGGATCTTCGCGGCGTCGAGCTTGTTCGCCTTCACGAAGATGGGAAACGCGCGCCTGCCCGCGTCGAACACCGGCGCACCCATCTTCTTGCCTTGCAGATCGGCGGGCGTCTTGATGCCCGTCTTCTTGAGCGAGAGCACCGCCGCCGGCGTCGTGTCGTACACCATCATGACCGCGACGGGCTTGTTCGGCGCGGTCGGGTTGTTGCCGACGAATTCGATCAGCGCCGCGAGGTCGGCGAACCCCATCTGATACGTCCCCGACGCCACGCGATTGACCGCGTTGCCCGACCCGCTGCCGGCGTCGACCGTGACGTCCAGCTTTTCCGCCGCGAAGTAGCCCTTCGCCTTCGGCAAAAGGAACATCGCCGCCGGGCCTTCGAAGCGCCAGTCGAGCTGGAACGCGATCTTGGTGTCTTGCGCGTTGGCGCTGCACGCAAAGGCCAACGCGATGAGACATGCGCGGATATGCATCAAGGTCCTCCCCGAATCGGTGCAAAAACGCCTCGTGCGGCCGCACGAGGCGCGTTAGGAAGGAAGTTTAGCGAAACGCGTGCCTAGAAGTGCAACTTGCGGTATACGCCCTCGTGCTCCGGCGGATTATGCGTGATGGCCGCCGTGACGATCTCCACGAACTGCAGGATTTTGCCTTGTGGCGGCTCCCAGTGCTCCGCGGAGGCGAGGGTGATGCGCAGCAAGGCGAGGTTTGGATCGTCCGGGCCTCCCGGAAACCATGCTTCCGCAATCTTGCTCCAGAGCTCCTTCGCACGTGCTGGATCGCGCAGGATCGTCCCGTGACCGCGCGCGGCGACGAACGCGTTGTCACCGGTGTCGGCATACGTCAGCAGCACGTTGGGGTTGGCCGCAACCTCCGCCGCCGTCTCGCTGTCCGCGGCGAGGAACATCCATATCTGGCCCGCCTCCGCAGCGCACTGCGTCGTCATTGGACGCACGTGCATGCCGCCATCGACGTCGTGGGTGACGAGCATGCAGTAAGGCGTTTTCTTCAGGCGTTCGAAGAACTCCTCCCGCTGCTTCGCAACGGATTCCTCGCTGATGCCCGGGCGCGTATCCGCAACGGCTTCGGTCATGGCCAATCTCCGGTAATAGTGAATGCTGCATCATCGGCCGTGGTGGCCTCGCTCGCAGCCGGAGAGCGCACGAAGGCGACGTAGGCGCGCGACTACAGCCGCGCGGCCGACGCAGCACAAGCGTCAATTGGACAGCCGCCTAGGGCGTGGATCGATACGGCGTACGGCTAGGACCGCAACACCTGAATGTCCGGCGGACCTTCGACCAAGCCCAGGTCCTGCCGCTTCTTGCGGTAAGCGGCAAGATGAGATGCGCTCATGTGAAAGTCCATCGCTGCCTGGTCCTGATACACCTCGTAGAACAGGAAGCCTTCCGGGTCCTCGAGCGAGCGGTACGGCGTGTAGAACAGGCATCCCGGCTCGGCCGCGCGCACGGTTGCCGCCTGTTCCTTGGCGAGCCGAGCGCAAACCTCGGGGTCGTTCAGCACTTTGCCAAACGCGACATTCAGCGCGCTGGCAAGATTCGGCGGCAAATCTGCCGGCCCGGCGAGACCGCTCCACGATTGCAGATAAAGGCCCGGCAGGCCCGCCTCCTCCAGCGTGGGCACATTGGGAAACAGGTTCCAGCGAACGGGGGACGCCACTCCGAGTGCAATCATCTTGCCGGAATCCACGTGCGCCTTGGCGGCAATGTCCGTCCACATCACGTCCACGCTGCCGCCGAGAAGCGCCGCAACGGCCGGTGCGTTGCCGCCATATGGCACATGCGTGATGTCGACACCCCCGAGCGAGTTCAACGCAGCGACGCCAAGATGCGGTCCGGTCCCGATGCCCGCGGATCCCGCATGACGCTGCCAGGATTTTGCTTGGCATAGGCAAGCAGCCCTTTGAGGTCCTTGAACGGCGCGGATGGCTTGGCAACCAGGATCAGCGGATATTCGAATCCGCAGGATGATGGGCGTGTAGTTGGGGCCCGGGGCCGCCTTCCACTCGACCGGATCAATGAGCGTATGCCGGAGGAATTCTCACGTCTCCATGGGGCGCTTCGCGAAACCCTGGCGCAGTTCCCGGTCAAGGGATACATGGTGACCAAGGGGGTGTCCATCCGGAAATCAACGCGATCGCCGTCCCGATCGGCGCGAGCACGGCGGAGCCCGTCGCGTGCGTGAGCTTCGGGGGCCGCGGACGACCTTCCCCATGCCTGTACTCGAAAGGGAAATCGGGCCGCTGCTGACGGACCTGGCCGACACGTTGACAAAGGCTGCGACGCGATAGCTGGCGGCCAGGTGCGTCATACATTGCCAGGACCCCACGCGCCGCGTGAGTCCACCTTTCATCCCAACGTCACCAGGTAGTGTTGTTCGGTAAGGCTAAAGCCCCTCACCCGCGTCTCACCTCTTCATAGCAACGACGGCTGGCGCTGCGTCTGCGCGTCGACGACGGTGAGCGCGCGTCATGTTCACGATGCGCCGCACCGTGGCCGACGGCGTGAGGATGTGCACCGGCGCTTGCGCCGCCGAGCAGGATCGGCCCGACCGTCACGCCCGATCGCCGCCGCGATCTTGAGCAGGTTGAACGAGATGTTGGCGGCGTCGACCGTCGGCATGATGAGCAGGTTCGCCTCGCCCTTGAGCCGCGAGTTGGGAAACACCGCTGGCGGACACTCTCCGACGAGCGCGGCGTCGCCATGCATCTCGCCCTCGACCTCGAGGTCCGGATCCATGCGCACTGACGAGCGCGACCGCGGCCCGCATCTTCCTCGCCGACGGCTCGTCCGACGTCGCCGAAGCTCGACTGCGACAACAGCGCGACCTTGGGCACGATGCCGAAGCGCTTGATCTCCTCGGCGGCGAGCAGCGTCATCTCCGCGATCTGGTCGGGCGTCGGGATCCGGGTTCACGTAGGTGTCGCAGATGAACACCGTGCGCGGCAGGCAGCATCACCACGTTCATCGCCGCGTAATTCCGCACGCCGCGGCGCAGGCCGAGCACCTCGTCGATGTAGCTGCAGATGCTGCGTGTACGTGCCGAACATGCCGCACAGCATGCCGTCGGCCTCGCCCTTGTAGATCGCCACCGCGCCGATCAGCGTCAGGCGCCGGCGCATCTCGACCTGCGCGTACTGCCTGCGACACGCCCTTGCGCTCCGTGAGGCGGTGGTACTCGGTCCAGTAGTCGCGGTAGCGCGGTCGTCGGACTCGGGGTTGATCAGGTCGAAGTCGCGCCCGGGCTGCATGCGCAGCCCGAAGCGCTCGAGGCGCTGCTCGATCACTGCCGGCCGCCCGATCAGGATCGGCTTCGCCAGTCCTTCGTCGACGACGACCTGCACGGCGCGCAGCACGCGCTCGTCCTCGCCTTCGGCGTAGACGATGCGCTGCGGCGCCGCCTTGGCCGCCGTGAACACCGGCTTCATCATGCAGGCCGGAGTGGTACACGAACTGCGTGAGCGTCTGCGCGGTACGCGTCGAAGTCCGCGATCGGGCGCGGTGGCGACGCCCGAGTCCATCGCCGCCTTGGCGACCGCCGGCGCGATCTGCACGATGAGGCGCGGATCGAACGGCCGCGGAATGAGATAGTCGGGACCGAAGCTCAAGTCTCTCGATGCCGTAGGCGTGCGCGACGATGTCCGACTGCTCGGCCATCGCGAGATCGGCGATCGCGCGCACGGCACGCGAGCTTCATCTCCTCGTTGATCGTCGTGGCGCCGACGTCGAGCGCGCCGCGGAAGATGAACGGGAAGCAGAGGACGTTGTTGACCTGGTTCGGGATAGTCCGAGCGGCCCGTGGCGATCACCGCGTCGGGCCGCGCCGCCTTCGCGACGTCCGGCATGATCTCCGGCTCGGGATTGGCGAGCGCGAGGATGAGCGGGCTTCGGCGCCATCGTCGTCAGCCACTCCGGCTTCAGCACGCCGCGCCGCGGACAGGCCGAGGAAGACGTCCGCGCCCGCGAGCACCTCGGCCAGCGTGCGCGCCGTCGGTCTTGCGCGCATAGACGACCTTGTGCTCGTCCATGAGCTTGGTGCGGCCCTCGTAGACCACGCCCTCGATGTCGGTGACGTAGATGTTCTCGCGCCGGATGCCGAGCGAACGCAGCAGGTCGAGGCACGCGAGCGCGGCGGCGCCGGCGCCCGAGCACACGAGCTTGACCTTGCTCGATTCCTTGCCGACGACCCGAAGCCCGTTGACGATCGCGGCGCCTACGATGATCGCGGTGCCGTGCTGGTCGTCGTGGAACACCGGGATCTTCATGCGCTCGCGACAGCTGCGCTCGATCTCGAAGCACTCGGGCGCCTTGATGTCCTCGAGGTTGATGCCGCCGAACGTAGGCTCGAGCGCGCAGATGATGTCGACGAGCTTGTCCGGATCGCGCTCGTTGAGCTCGATGTCGAAGCAGTCGATGCCGGCGAACTTCTTGAAGAGGACCGCCTTGCCTTCCATCACGGGCTTTGCCGCGAGCGGGCCGATGGCGCCCAGGCCGAGCACCGCGGTGCCGTTGGTCACCACCGCGACGAGATTGCCGCGCGCGGTGAGGTTCGACGCCTCGTTCGGATCGCGGACGATTTCGTCGCAGGCCGCGGCCACGCCGGGCGTATACGCGAGCGCGAGATCGCGCTGGTTCGTGAGGTGCTTGGTAGGCAGCAGTGCGATCTTGCCTGCGGGAGCCTGCCGGTGATACTCGAGGGAAGCTTCGCGGATGTCTTTGTCGGACATGGCTCGTGCGCGGCGCGTTGGCGGGGTGCCCATCATAATCCAACCCAGCGCCGAGGCCCGGAAGTCTCCAGGCGGCGAGCGCTATAATTTACGGTTTGCCCGCTGATTCGCCGATGGCATCGTCTCCCCTGTTCTGGCTCGTTGCGTTCATCCTCGTCGCGGTGATGCTCGCGTACCTCGTGACGCCCCTCCTGCGGCGCACGACCAAAAGCGACGCGCCCGAGGACGTGTCGGCGACGACGGCGGTCTACCGCGATCACAAGCGCCAGGTCGAGTCGGATTTCGCGGCCGGCGTAATCACGCAGCATGAGCGGGACGGGGCCATCGCGGAGCTCACGCACCGCTTCGGCGAAGAGCTCGCGCACGTTGGCGACGCGTCCACTCACGTGAGCGAGCGCACGCGATGGATGGCGGCGATGGGGCTCGTCGCGTGCGTGCCCGTCGTCGCGGGCGTGCTCTACTTCTCGCTCGGCAACCCTGCGGCGATGAACGCGCCGGCCGCATCGGCGCAAGGCGATCCCGCCGGCGATCCGCAGATCGTCGCGATGGTCGACCAACTCGCGAAGAAGCTCGCTGCCAATCCGGAGGACGGCGACGGTTGGGCGCTGCTCGGGCGATCGTATCGCGTGCTCGGCCGCTACGACGCGGCGTCGATGGCGTACAACGAAGCGAGCAAGCGCCTGCCGCCGAACGCGTCGCTCTATGTCGAGTGGGCGGAGGCCATCGCGCAGGCGCAAGGCCGCTCGCTTGCGGGACAACCTACCGACCTTCTCGAGCGCGCCATCAAGCTCGAACCCGACAACTTGAAGGCGCTCGCGCTCTTGGGCGCAGCCGCAATGGAGCGCAACGACCGTCCCGCCGCGATCGCAACGTGGACGAAGCTGCGAGGATTGCTTCCCCCCGACAGCCCGCAGGCGCGCCAGATCGATGCGGCATTGGCGCAGGCCGCCGGGTCGACGAGTCCCACAGCGGGCGCACCCGCCGCACCTGCGACACCCGCCGGCAAGAGCGTCGCGGGCCGCGTCGAGGTCGATCCAAAGATTGCCAAGAACGTATCGCCCGACGACACGGTCTTCATCTTCGCCCGCGATCCCGACGGCGGCCGCATGCCACTCGCGGCGATGAAGTTGCGCGGCGCCGACTTGCCGCGCGCCTTTGCGCTGACGGACGAGATGGCGATGAGCCCCGCGGCAACGATCTCCCGGGCGGGCAAGATCGTGATCGAGGCTCGCGTCAGCAAATCCGGCGAGGTCAAGCCGCAGGCGGGCGATCTCGCCGGGACGAGCACGGCCGTCGCGCCCGGCGCGACGGATGTCCGGGTCACCATCGATCGCATTCTTCCCTGACGGTATGCTAGCGAGTGGCAATGCTCGAAGCGATCGATCTCACGGCACGGCGCGGGTCCGCCGTGCTTTTCACGCGTCTCCGTTTGCGCGTCGACGCGGGCCGAGCACTGCTCATCACCGGCCGCAACGGCAGCGGCAAGACGACCCTGCTGCGCATCCTCGCGGGCTTGACGCAGCCGGAGGAAGGCCGCGTGACGATCAACGGCGAGCCCGCATATGCGATGCGCGCGCACATGGCGTTCGCGGGTCACGCCGCCGCGCTCAAGGACGAGTTGACGGTCGAGGAGAACCTGCGCGCATTGGTCGAGCTGTCGGGCGAGACGGCGACCGTCGAAGCAGTGCGCGCGGCACTCGTCGGGGTCGAACTTTCGCAGCAGCGCGAGCTCCCGGCGCGCGCGCTGTCCGCTGGCCAGCGACGGCGCGTCGGCCTGGCGCGTCTTGCGCTGCTGCCGCGCGCCCTGTGGCTGCTCGACGAGCCGGCGACGGCGCTCGATGCGGCGGGTCTGCGAGTGCTCGCGGACCTTGTCGCGCAACGGTTGCGCGCGGGCGGCGCGGTTGTCGCAGCGACGCACCAGCCGCTGGACCTGCTGGCCGATCGCACGGACAGTTACGCGCTGCAATGAGCACCGCCGTCGCCACCGTCCCGACCGAACCCGAGTTACGGCGTGCTCGCGGCGGTCCGCTGGGCGGTCGCGCGCGACCTTCGCGTGGCGCTGCGCTCGCGCGCGGAACTCGGCGTGCAGCTCCTGTTCTACGTTATCGTCGTGAGCGTCTTTCCCCTCGCATCCTCCCCCGATCGCGCGCTGCTCGCCGCGATGGGCCCCGGCGTCCTTTGGGTCGCGTCGCTGCTCGCGTCGCTGCTCGCGCTGCCACGTCTTTTCGCAAGCGACTTCGCCGACGGCACGCTCGAGCAGATCGCGCTGTCGCCTTATCCCTTGCCCGCGCTCGTTGCGGGCAAGGTGCTCGCGCACTGGCTCACGACCGGATTGCCCGCTGGTGGTGCTCGCGCCGATCCTCGGGGTGCAATACGCGCTCGACGCGCAGATGCTGGCGATCGTCACGCTTCGCTCTTGATCGGCACGCCGATCCTGTCGCTGCTCGGCGGCATCGGCGCCGCGCTCACGCTCGGCACGCGCGGCGGCGGCAGCCTGCTCGCGCTGCTGA
This sequence comes from uncultured beta proteobacterium, assembly GCA_963707815.1. Taxonomy (GTDB): domain Bacteria; phylum Pseudomonadota; class Gammaproteobacteria; order Burkholderiales; family Casimicrobiaceae; genus VBCG01. The sequence continues at coordinate 23,434 of CAVPRK010000004.1, read as the reverse complement.
TCCTGCCGCTCTATGTCCCCGTGCTGATCTTCGGCGCGGGCTGCGGCGGATGCGTTGCGTGCCGGGCTGTCCGTTGCGCCCAATCTTTCGCTGCTCGGCGCGGGGCTGCTGATCACGCTCGTCGGCGCGCCGTTCGCCACGGCCGCGGCGGTGCGCATCGCGCTCGACTGATGCAAGTCAGCGTCTACCAATTCTCCTCGCCGGCCACGTTCTACCACTCGCGGGACGCTCGCGCCGTGGTTCGCGGGCGCGGCGGCGGTGCTCGCCGTCGTCGGCCTCTGGATCGGCTTCGTGATCGCGCCCACCGATTTCCAGCAGGGCGAGGCATACCGCATCATCTTCATCCACGTGCCGTCCGCATGGATGTCGATGTTCATCTATCTCGTGATGGCGTTCTGGAGCATCGTCGCGCTTGAGCTTCAACACGCGGCTGTCGGCGATGATGGCGCAGGCGCTGGCGCCGACCGGCGCATGGATGACCTTCATCGCGCTGTGGACGGCGTCGTTGTGGGGCCGGCCCACATGGGGCACATACTGGGCCTGGGATGCGCGCATGACGTCGGAGCTCATCCTGCTCTTCCTCTACTTCGGCGTCATCGCGCTGCGCAATGCCATCGACGATCCGCGGCGCGCGGACCGCGCCTGCGCCGTGCTGACGATCGTGGGCGCCGTGAACATCCCCATCATCTATTTCTCCGTGCACTGGTGGAACACGCTGCACCAGGGCGCCTCGGTGAGCCTGACCGCGGCACCGAAGATGGCGGCGACCATGCTGAGCGCGGATGCTCGTGATGGCGTTGGCCGCGTGGTTCTACGCCGTCGCGGTCGCGCTCGTGGCGCGTGCGGGCGATCATCCTCGAGCGCGAGCGCGGTGCGGCGTGGATCGAGGGCTTGCCGGGAATGGCTCGCGCATGAGCCGGCGGCCGCAGGCAAGGCCCGCAGGGGCGTCGCCGCGCGATTGCGCTGACGCCGACGCTCCGAACGATCAATAGCGCGTACGTGTCAGGAAGCGGCGCATGATGGATTTTTTCGCAATGGGCGGCTACGGTTTCTACGTGTGGGGCGCGTATGGCGTGACCGCACTCGTCATCGTGGTCGAAGTCATGAGCGTGCGTCGCGCGCGCGATTGCGCGCCGCGAAGAGGCAAGCGAAATGCATGAAGGCCCGGCATCGCCGCCTCGTGTGGATCGGCGCGGCGTCGTCGTGCTCGGCGTCGCGGCTGCGCTCGTGCTCAACGTCTTCCAGTCGAACCTCGTCTTCTTCTTCACGCCGTCGCAGGTGGCCGCGAAGGAAGCGCCGCAGGGACGGCCATTCCGCATCGGCGGTCTGGTCGAAGCGGGAAGCCTCAGGCGCATCCCCAACTCGGTCGACGTGAGCTTCGTGGTCACCGACACCGTGCAGCGCGTGCCGGTCGTGTACAGCGGGCTCCTGCCCGACCTCTTCAAGGAAGGCAAGGGTGTGGTCGCGCAGGGCACGCTCGCACTCGACGGCACGTTCCACGCGACCGAAGTGCTCGCGAAGCACGACGAGAACTACATGCCGCCCGAAGCGGGCGCCGCGATGGAAGCCGCGCAGAAGCACAAGTCGATGAGATGCCGACCCTTAAGGACGCGAAACATGATTCCCGAGCTCGGCCACTTCGCGCTGATCCTCGCGCTGCTCGTGGCGCTCGCGCAGGGCACGCTGCCGCTCGTCGGGGCGCTTATCGGCGCGACGCCGCGCTGATGGCGCTCGCGCAGCCGGCCGCGCGCGCGCAATTCGCGCTCGTCGTGATCGCGTTCGCTGTGCCTCGCCTATTGCTTCGCCACCAGCGACTTCTCGGTCGAGCTCGTGGCGCTGCACTCGAACACGCAGCTGCCGCTCCCCTACCGGATCGCCGCGACGTGGGGCTCGCACGAGGGCTCGCTGCTCCTGTGGATGCTGATGCTCACGGGCTGGGCGCTCGCGGTGACACTGCGATCGCGCAACCTGCCGGCCCCCTTGCTCGCGCGCGTGCTCGCGGTGATGGGCCTCGTCGGCGTCGGCTTCCTGCTCTTCATGCTGTTCACCGTCCAATCCGTTCCTGCGCCTCGTGCCCGCCGCCGCCGAGGGACGCGACCTCAATCCGCTGCTGCAGGACCCGGGGATGGTGATCCATCCGCCGATGCTCTACATGGGCTACGTCGGATTCTCCGTCGCGTTCGCGTTCTCGATCGCGGCGTTGCTCGCCGGCAAGCTCGACGCAACATGGGCGCGCTGGTCGCGTCCGTGGACGATCGCCGCGTGGTCGTTCCTGACCATCGGCATCGCGCTCGGAAGCTGGTGGGCGTACTACGAGCTGGGCTGGGGCGGCTGGTGGTTCTGGGATCCGGTCGAGAACGCGTCGTTCATGCCGTGGCTCGTGGGCACCGCGCTCGTGCATTCGCTCGCCGTGACCGAGAAGCGCGGCACGTTCAAGAGCTGGACGGTGCTGCTCGCCATCGTCGCGTTCTCGCTGTCGCTGCTCGGCACGTTCCTCGTGCGCTCGGGCGTTCTCACGTCGGTGCATGCGTTTGCCACCGATCCCACGCGCGGCGTCTTCATCCTGATCTTCCTTGCCATCGTCGTCGGCGGCTCGCTCACGCTGTACGCGTTTCGGGCGGGAACGGTCGGCGCCGGCGCGGGGTTCGCGCCCGTCTCGCGCGAATCGCTCCTGCTCGCGAACAACATCCTGCTGGTCGTCGCGTGCGCGAGCGTGCTGCTCGGCACGCTTTATCCCTTGGTCATCGATGCGCTTGGCGCCGGCAAGATCTCGGTCGGACCGCCCTACTTCGATGCGGTGTTCTTCGCGCTGACGGCGCCGCTCGTGTTCCTGCTTGGGATCGGTCCCGTGGCGAGCTGGCGCAAGGCCGATCTGCCGGACGTCTGGACGCGGTTGCGGTGGGCGCTCGCGATCGCGATCGTCACCGCGGGCCTGTTGCCGTTCGTCATGGGCACATGGCAGCCGATGGTCGCGGTGGGATTGTTCCTGGCCCTCTGGATCGCTGCGTCGACGGTCCTGCAGGTAATCCAGCGCCTGCGACAAACGAGCCTGCGCAGCAACTCCGCCGCGTGGTACGGCATGGTCATCGCGCATCTCGGCGTCGCGGTGTTCATCGTGGGCGTCACGCTCGTGAAGGCATACGGCATCGAGCAGAACGTGACGATGGACAAAGGCCAGACCGTACAGGTCGGCGGCTACGAATTCACGTTCGGCGGCGTCGTGCCCGTGAACGGTCCCAATTACTCCGGCGTGGCGGGCATCGTCGAGATGCGCAAGGAACGGCGAGCTCCTCGATACGCTGCATCCGGAAAAGCGCATCTACAACGCGAGCGGCACGCCGATGACCGAGGCCGCGATCGACGCCGGCCTGTTCGGTGACCGCTACGTGTCGCTCGGCGAGCCCGTCTCCGACAAGGCGCGGCAGGCGCGTGGGCGCTTCGCGTGTACATCAAGCCTTTCGTCGACTGGATCTGGGGCGGCTGCTTCCTGATGGCGCTCGGCGGATTCGTCGCGATGAGCGACCGGCGCTATCGCCTTGCGGTACGGCAGAAGATCGCCTCGGCCCTCGGCGCACCTGCGTAAGCACCATGAAATCGCTTCGACTGCTCATTCCTCTCGCCGTCTTCATCGTCATCGTCGGCTTTCTATGGGCCGGGCTCGGGCGCGACCCGCGCGAGGTCCCCTCGCCACTGATCGGCAAGCCGGCGCCGGCGTTCGAGCTCGTCCAGCTGCAAGAGCCGGGCAAGAAGCTCGGCACGGCGGACATGAAAGGGCAGGTCTGGCTCCTCAACGTCTGGGCATCGTGGTGCGTATCCTGCCGCGTCGAGCATCCGCTGCTCGTGGAGCTCGCGAAGGCGAACGTCGTTCCCGTCATCGGCCTCAACTACAAGGACAAGAACGACGCGGGAATCGCATGGCTCAAGCAGAACGGCGACCCCTATCGCTTGTCGGTCGTCGACGCGGACGGCCGCGTCGGCATCGACTGGGGCGTGTACGGCGTGCCCGAGACGTTCGTCGTCGACAAGAACGGCGTCATCCGCTACAAGCAGATCGGGCCGATCACGGTCGAGGCGCTGGAGCAGAAGATCCTGCCGCTGGTGCGCGAGCTGCAGAAAGCATGAGAGCCTTTGCGCTGACGTTGTTGTTCGTCGTGACGACACGTCTTCGCGCAATCCGATCCTGCGCTCGACGCGAGGCTCAAGAAGCTCGAGGAAGTAGCTGCGCTGCCTCGTATGCCAGAACCAGTCGCTCGCCGATTCGAGTGCGCCGCTCGCCGAGGACCTGCGACGCGAAGTCCGCGCGCTCGCGGTCGCCGGCAAGAGCGACGACGAGATCAAGGCGTTCCTCGTCGCGCGCTACGGCGATTTCGTGCTCTACGATCCGCCGGTCAAGCGCACCACGTGGCTCTTGTGGTTCGGCCCGTTCGTGCTGCTCGCCATCGGCGTCGGCATCTGGTGGATCATCACGCGTCGCCGCCGCAAGAGCGATGACGACGAAGATCCGCCGCCGCCCTCCGGTGTCGACAAGGCGCGCGAGCTGCTCGACAGCCCGCTGGAGTAACGGTTGTCGATCTACGCGCTAAAGCCGCGCTTCCAGTCGCTGCTGCGACCATTGACCGCGGCGCTCGCGCGCGCCGGCGTCACGGCCAACCAGGTGACGCTCGCGGCATGCGTCGTCTCGGTGCTCGTCGCCGTCTTCGTCGCCTGGCGCGCCGACGAGCGCTGGCCGTTCCTGCTCGTGCCGCTGTGGATGTTCCTGCGCATGGCGTTCAACGCGATCGACGGCATGCTCGCGCGCGAGTTCGGACAGAAGAGCCGCGCTCGGCGCGTATCTCAACGAGCTGACCGACGTCGTCTCCGACTCCGCGCTCTATCTGCCCTTCGCGTTCGTCGCGCCGTTTTCGCTGTGGTCGGTTGCCGGGGTGATCGTGCTCGCCGTGATCTCCGAATACGCGGGTGTGCTGGGCCTCATGGTCGGCGCGTCGCGCCGCTACGACGGCCCGATGGGCAAGAGCGACCGCGCGTTCGTGTTCGGCGCGCTGGGTCTTTGGATCGGCATTGCGCCTTCGCTGCCCGCGTGGGCGGCCTACGTCATGCCGGTCGTTGCCGCGGCGCTCGTGCTCACCATCGTCAATCGCGTGCGGCGCGGGCTCGCCGAAGGACCTCGATGAACGACGCGGCCGAAGTCATCGCGCTCGCACGCACCGCGCACGAGCGCACGTTCCGCACGCACGACGGCGTCGATCTCTTCTATCGGCACTGGCCCGCTCCGAAGGCCCCGCACGCGGCGCGATCGTGCTGTTCCATCGCGGCCACGAGCATTCGGGACGCATGGCGCACCTCGTCGACGAGCTCGGCCTGCCGGAATTCGACTTCTTCGCCTGGGACGCGCGCGGCCACGGCCGCTCGCCGGGCGCGCGCGGCGACGCACCGAGCATTTCGGCACTGGTGCGCGACGTGCAGACGTTCGTCGAGCACATCTGCGCATGCGCACGGCTTCGCGATGGAAGACATCGCCGTCGTCGCGCAAAGCGTGGGCGCGGTGCTGGTCGCGGCGTGGGTGCACGACTACGCGCCGCGCATCCGCTGCATGGTGCTCGCCTCGCCCGCGTTCAAGGTCAAGCTCTACGTGCCGTTCGCGCGTCCCGGCCTCGCCCTCATGCACAAGCTGCGCGGCAACTTCTTCGTGACAAGCTACGTCAAGGCGAAGTTCCTGACGCGCGACCCCGCGCGCATGCGCGAGCTACGACACCGACCCGCTGATCGCGCGCGCGATCTCGGTGCGCATCCTGCTCGGCCTGTACGACGCTGTCGAGCGCATCGTCGCCGATGCGGCGGCGATCGTCACGCCCACGCAGCTCCTCATTTCCGGTGCCGACTGGGTCGTGCATCACGGACCGCAGCACGCGTTCTTCGACCGGCTGGGCGCGACGGTCAAGGAGCGGCACGTGCTGCACGGCTTCTATCACGACACGCTGGGCGAGCGCGATCGCGCCATGCCGGTCGCGCGCATGCGCGACGTTCCTCTTGCGCCGCTTCGACGGCGCCGCTCGCGATAGCCGGATCTGACCGATGCCGACCTCGCGGGCTTCACGCGCGAGGAAGCCGACGCGCTCGCCGCGCCGCTGCCGCCGCTGTCGCCGCGTGGCCTGTACTGGGCCGCCACGCGCGCGGGACTGCGCTTCGGTGCGACGCTGTCGGACGGCGTTCGGCTCGGCCACGAGACGGGATTCGATTCCGGCAGCACGCTCGACTACGTCTATCGCAATGCCGCGTCGGGCGTCACGCCGCTGGGACGCATGATCGACCGCAACTACCTCGGTGCCGATCGGCTGGACCGGCATCCGCCAGCGCAAGCTGCACCTCGAGGAGCTGCTGCGGAAGGCGATCGCCGACCGTCGCGCGCAAGGCGGGACCGGTGCGCATCGTCGACATCGCCGCGGGCCACGGCCGCTACGTGCTCGACGCGATCGCGCAAGGGCGCAGCAACCCGACTCGATCCTGCTGCGCGACTACAGCGAGCGGAACGTCGAGCAGGGCGACGCGCTGATCCGTGCACGTCGGCTCGACGGCATTGCCGCGTTCGAGCGCGGCGACGCGTTCGATCGCGCGAGTCTCGCAGCGATCGCGCCGCGTCCGACGATCGGCATCGTCTCCGGGCTCTACGAGCTCTTTCCCGACAACGCGATGGTGCGCGCGTCGCTCGCCGGGCTCGCCGACGCGATCGAGGACGACGGCCTCCTGATCTACACCGGGCAGCCGTGGCATCCGCAGCTCGAGCTCATCGCGCGCGGCGCTCACGAGCCATCGCGGCGGCGCGTGGGTGATGCGGCGGCGCACGCAGGTCGAGCTCGACCAGCTCGTCGACAGCGCGGGATTCCGCAAGATCGACGCAGCGCATCGACCAGTGGGGCATCTTCACCGTGTCGCTCGATGCGCACGTCGCTTGCCGCGATGAAGCGCCTGCGACGGCCGTGGAAGCGCGCGCTCGGCTGGCTCGCTTTTCCTCGGCCCCTTCTTCTTCCTGATCTACGGCTTCGCCAACTGGCTCGCCGCGCTTGCGCGCGAACGTGCCGGTCGCCGTATTCGAATGGGAACGCGCGATCCCGTTTCTGGCATGGACGATCGTCCCCTACTGGTCGATCGATGCGTTCTATGCGCTTTCGCTCTTCGTGTGCGCGACGCGCGCGGAGCTCGACACGCATGCCAAGCGGCTCCTGACGGCGCAGCTGGTGGCGATCGCATGCTTCATCGCGTTTCCGCTCCGCTTCTCGTTCGAGCGGCCGGCTGCCGACGGCATCTCCGGCGCGCTGTTCGACGTGCTCGCCGGCTTCGACCTGCCCTTCAACCAGCTGCCGTCGCTGCACATCGCGCTGGCCGTGATCCTGTGGGCGCTGTACTGCACGCAAGTTGCAGGGCTTGGCGCGCATCTTGCTCGACGTTTGGTTCGTCATGATCGGAGCGTCCGTGCTGACCACCTATCAGCACCACTTCATCGACATGCCGACCGGCTTCGCGCTGGGCTGGCTGTGCGTCTGGCTGTGGCCGATGCCGCGGGCCGCGGCGCGGCCCGTCTCCGCATGGCGTTACACGGCTGACCCTGCACGTCAGCGGCTGGCGCTCGCATACGTCGCCGGCGCGGTTTGCTGCGGCGCGATTGCGCTGTATGCCGGAGGTTGGGCGCTCTGGCTCCTCTGGCCTGCGCTGTCGCTCGCGCTCGTGGCCGCGATCTACGCGGGCGTCGGCGCCGCCGGCTTCCAGAAAGCACGCCGACGGTCGCCTGAGTGTCGCAGCGCGCTGGCTGCTCGCGCCGTATCTTGCCGGCGCGTGGATCAACTCGCGCTGGTGGACGCGGCGCGCGCCGCAACCGGTGCACGTCGCGGACGGCGTGTGGATCGGACGGACGCCTGCGCGGCGCGACCTCGCGGCGTTCGCGGGAGTCGTCGACGTGTCCGCCGAGATGAGCCTGCCTTCTTCCCCTCTCGCCATGCGTTCGTGCCCATGCTCGACCTCGTACCGCCCGACCCGGCATCGCTTGCGGATGCGGCGGGCGCCATCGAAGCGCTGCGCGCACGCGGTCCGGTGCTCGTATGCTGCGCACTCGGTTTTTCGCGCAGCGCCTGCGCGATCGCCGCGTGGCTCGTGTCGACGGGGCGCGCGTCCGATGCGGAGCACGCGATCGCCCGCTTGCGCAGCGTTCGCAGCGACGTCGTGCTTCACGACGGTCACGCGAGGCTCCTGCAATGACGCTCTCCGACACGATCGACGACGAGCTCGCCTGGCGTTTGCGGCTCACTGCGGAAGCGCTCGCCGCCGTGGGCACCATCGACACGCTGTCGACGGGCCTCACGCTGGTTGCCGCGGCCGGCATCGGTATCGCGCTGTGGCATTCCGTCCCGCCGCTGGCGCTCGTCTTCCTGGCAGCGCAGATCGTCGTCGGACTTGCCGCCAAGTGGATGGCCGTGCGCGTGCACTTCGATGGCGTGGTCTTCGCCGAGCTCGTGCACGCCGTGCAGAAGTCGGGATTCCGCACGGAGCATCTCGATCGCGCGCTGCGCGGCGTGGGCATGCTGCCGACGGGCAAGGAAGGGCGCGATTGGGATACGCGGTGCCGCGGCGCGCTCAGGCTCGTGAAGTGGCTCGGCTGGCTCACGGCGTTGCAGGGATTGCTGTTCGTGCTCGCCGCAGGCACCATCGCGCTACGCTGACAAGTAGAACGCCCTCTTTTGATCCCGCTCGACACGTTCAGCGCCTAGGCGCTGTGCGTGTTCACCAAGACCCTCACGGGCGCCCGCATGCTGTGGATCGGCTGCGCGCCCGTCGGCCAACGTGCGCGTCTACTACGGCAATCACAACAGTCACGGCGACTTCGCGCTGATCTGGGCTGCCTGCCCGACGACCTGCGCGAGCGCACACGACCCGTCGCCGGCGCCGACTACTGGCTCAAGGGCAAGCTTCGCACCTATGTCGCCGAGCGCGTGATCCGCGCCGTGCTGATCGACCGCAATCCCGAAACGCGCACGCAAGACCCGATCAAGCAGATGGCGGACGTCATCGAGCATGGCGACTCCCTCATCGTGTTTCCCGAAGGCACGCGCAACACGACCGACGAAACGCTGCTGCCCTTCAAGAGCGGCATCTTCCACCTTGCGGCACCTGTCCCGACACCGAGTTCGTGCCGGTGTGGATCGAGAACGCGCGCCGCGTGATGCCCAAGGGAAAGCTCCTGCCGCTGCCGCTGCTTTGCACGCTGACGCGTCGGTGCGCCTATCATGCTCGGCCGCGGGCGAGGATCGCGATGTGTTCGTCGCCCGCACGCGCGATGCCCTGCTCGCACTGCGCCCGCCCGAAGAATGACGCCGCTCAAGTCAACGTACACGCTGTTCGTCGGCATCGGCGTGGTCCTCGTCGTCGCGTCGATCGTCGGCTGGTCGCTGCAAGACCGCGGTGGCCAAGGGCCAGCCGCACGCGACGATCGACAACCTCAACGCGCGCATCAAGGCGTGGTGGGTGATGGTGCTGGTCATCGGGCTCGCCTTCGTGTTCGGGCGGCCCGGCGTGATCCTGCTGTTCGCGTTCATCTCGTTCTTCGCGCTGCGCGAATTCCTCACGCTCACGTACACGCGCAGCGCCGACTACCTGGCGCTCGCCGCCGCGTTCTTCGTCGTGCTGCCGTTGCAATACGTGCTCGTGTACATCGGGTGGTACGGCCTGTACGCCATCTTCATTCCCGTCTACGTCTTCCTGCTGCTGCCGATCCTCGAGGTCCTCGCCGGCGACACCAAGCGATTCCTCGAGCGCACGTCGAAGATCCAGTGGGGCCTGCTCGTCTGCGTGTATCTGCATTTCGCACGTGCCGGCGCTGCTCACGCTCGACATTCCGGGCTACGAGGGCCGCAACCTGCTGCTCATCGCGTTCCTGGTCATCGTCGTGCAGTCGAGCGACGTGCTGCAATACGTGTGGGGCAAGCTCTTCGGCAAGCACAAGATCGCACCGGAGGTCTCGCCTTCGAAGACCGTCGAAGGACTTGTGGGCGGCGTGTTGTCGCGCCACGGCGCTCGGCGCGGCGCTGTGGTGGATCACGCCGTTCAACCGGTGGCAGGCCGCGCTCATGGCGCTCGCCATCACGGTGATGGGCTTCTTCGGCGGGCTCGTGATGTCGGCGATCAAGCGCGACCGCGGCGTCAAGGATTGGGGTCACCTGATCGAAGGCCACGGCGGCATGCTCGACCGCCTCGACTCGGTCGTGTTCGCCGCGCCGATCTTCTTCCACCTCACGCGCTACTTCTGGGTCGTGTAAGAGTGGCATAAGCATTGCAACCGTAGTTTCCCGACCTCAACAAACGTCGGGAGATTCCATGAAGCTCGCCTTGCTGTCGCTCGCCGCGGCCGTCGGCATCGCCGCGAACGCGAACGCCGCCGTCACGCTCAAGATCAAGAATTTCAGCGGCCAGCAGGTGTGGGTGCAATGGACGGGTATGACGGGTGCGACGAGTCTCGCGGGGACGACCGGCGGGTTCAGCATACAGCCCTCGACGGGAACGACCAATTCGGCCGGCTACGACCTCTCCACCTTTACGACGACGACGGCCAACGAGTACGAGATCACAGGCTTCACCATGGATGGCGGCCGGATGTGGTTCACCTACGGCGCGAGCGGCTGGGCCTTCGACGGCACCAGCTACCAGCCTACGCTCGGAAACTTCACCGATGTCAACTTTACGAAGCGCTTCGACTGGGTCGAAGCCAAGATCGCGGGCACCAAGGACGACAACATCAACACGACCGCCGTCGACAAATTCGCCATCCCGATCAGCATCGAAGGCTACCTTTCGACGAACCGTGCCGCGACGACGCAGATCCTGAAGAGCGAGCTCGGCCGCAAGGTTTACTCGCCGCTCGCGGCGATCGCGGCCAATCCGAATGCGGCGTCTGCTACCACGCCCACCGGCGCGTCACCTACGCTGCAACCGATCACCGGCAACAGCCCGTACATCGTCATCAACTCGAACTCGCTGGGCTTGACCCCCGCGCCGGGCTACACGGGCTACCAGTACTCGCCATTCGGCCAGACCGGGAGCTTCGTGCGCATCGTGGGCAACGACAACCTGATCTACCGCTACAACACGCCGGGCGGGAACGTCGATCCCGTGGCACTGGCCAACGGCAACGCCGTTCCCGCGAACTACACCTGGAAGAACTACGAAAACTACGTGAAGCTGATGGACGGCCGCGCGGTCCCGTCTTATACGGGGACGACGACGATTGCCGGTTCGTTCAGCGGCGCGAAGACCCCAACCGACGCCGCGACGACGTCGTCGACGTACAGCCTGTCGGTATCCTGGAACCCCACCGAACCGCGCACCCTTACCTACGACAGCGGCAACGTGATCATCCAGTTCACGGGCTTCGTCACCCTGACGGGCACGGTGACGGTCCCCTCGACCTCCACGTACGAGGGGACCTATACGACGGAGATCAAGGTGCCGTATGGCGGCCTGACGAACTATTACGAGATGCTCAAAGGCAGTTATCAGTATGCGTTCATGCTCGACCCGACCGGCGTCGTCGGGTCCAACGCCAACTACATCTACAAGTTCTACAAGCAGGGCACGACCGACCCGGGCTACAGCCAGACCAGTCCGTTCAACAACCCCCCGGGAAATACGGTCATGACGCAGATCGTGGGCGATCTTTTCGCCGGCATGAACCTCGGCGCGATCGGCAGCACGGTGACGTTGCCGCAGGCGGTCACAATCAACGGGAACAAGTACACGACCACGACGACCGTCGGTTCGATGCCCTCGCAGGATTGGTTCGGGCTGGGCGCAGCACTGGCGGCGGCCACCGGCAAGGGGGGCGTCTACGACTACTACTACGGCTATCTCCAAACCAACGACGAGTACTACAACAGGTACGCCGAGGCGCTCTACCCGCTTTCGGATGCATACGCCTTCGCGTACTCCGACCGCATCCAGGGCGGACACGTCTCGGTTGCGTGGGACGCCAGCCTGTCCACTGCCATCGACACGATCGTGATCACCCTCCTTCCGGACGAGGTGGGTCCCAACAAGCCGAATGGCGGCGGTCGCATCGAAGTGCACGAATATCGCAACACCGCGAGCGGCGACTACTTCATGACGCACGATCCGGCGGAAATGGCGAAGCTCGACAGCGGTGCGACCCAGGGGTGGGCGCGCACGGGTCGGTGGTTCAACGCGTTCACGACCCCGCAGGCCGGGACGTCGCCCGTCTGCCGGCTCTACCTCCCGCCCGCGCAGGGTGACTCGCACTTCTACGGCCGCGGTGCGGACGAATGCAGCAAGGCGGCGAGCATCCCCGGGGCCGTGATGGAGGACCCCGCGTACATGCACTTGTACCTGCCGGCAAACGGCAAATGCGCGACGGACACGACACCCGTCTACCGGCTCTACAGCAATCGCGCCGACACCAATCATCGCTACGTCGGCGACACAGCGACGCGTACGCAGATGGAGGTCCGCGGCTGGGTTGCGGAGGGCGACGGCCCGGAGACCGTGACGATGTGCGCGCCGGTTTAGAGTCCGTTACCGCAGTTCCAGCAAAGATCGAAGTTGCCGGGCGAGTCCTCGCCGCACGCACCGCACGCGACGTCGCCCTGGCGCGCCGCGTTCTCGATGTCGCGCAGGACGATTTCCGCGCGCTCGCGATCCGACTCGCGCTCGAGCCAGACCTGCGGTTGCATGACATGATCGACACGGGATCTCGCCCGCGATGCTCGACGCGTGCTGGTTGAAGACGTGCACGCGGATGCCGGCCTGGCGCAGCCGGTCCGCGACGAGCCACGCGTCGTACCTGTAACGCGCGGTGTAGAAGCGGATCATGTCGTGGGCCGCCATTGCTCGAGCGCTGCGACAAGGCGGCGCAGCACCTCGACCAGCGCCGCCGCGCGCGTCGCATCCCACGCATAGGGCGGCGCCTCGTCCATGTAGCAGCGCTGCGCGATCTCGAGCTGCAGCGCGTGGACGTGATCGTACGGCCGGCCGTAATGCCGCGTGATCCAGCCGCCCTTGAACCGGCCGTTGACGACGTAGCTGAAGCCCGGAGCGCTCTTCAGGACAGAGACCGCGACCGCCTGCACTTCGTGCGCGCAGCTCTCGCCGGAAGCCGTGCCCAGGTTGAGGTCCGGCAGCCGCCCTGCGAAGAATCGCGGCACCTCGCCGCGAATCGAATGGCCGTCGAGCAGGATCGCGTACCCGTTCAGCTTCTTGACACGCGCGATCTCGGTGGCCAGCGTCTGGTGATACGGGAGGAAATTCGAGACCAGGCGTTGCGTCGACTTCCTCCGGCGCCGGCGCCTTGCCGCGAACGTAGATCGTCTCGTCGGCAAAAGTGCGCGTCGGACAAAGCTCGGTATTGTCGGCGCCCGCGTAAAGCTCGGCACCCGACGGGTCGCGGTTGAGGTCCACGACGAAACGCGACTGCGTTGCCGTCATCAGCGTGATGCCTTCCTTCGCGACGAAGTCGTACAGCTTCTCGACGTGCCAGTCCGTATCCGGCAGCGCACACGCGGCGCGGGTCAATCGCTGGCTCACCGAATCAGGCACGAGCGTGCCCGCATGCGGGACGTTCACGATGAGGGGGCTGGTGCCCTGCGTCAGTCGCCACAGGGCCATCAGGCTGCCTCCCCATCCCAATACGCGACACGCCCCGCGCGCACCGCGCCGCGGCTTGCGTTGCCGCCGATGCGATAGGCGAGCTCTGCGGGTTCCTCAATCTGGAAACGCGCGAGATCCGCCCGTTTGCCGGGCGCAACGACGCCGCGATCGGACAGACCGAGCGCACGCGCCGCATTGACGGTGACGCCCCGCAGCGCCTCCTCCGGCGTGAGGCGAAAGACGGTGCACGCCATGTTGATCATGAGCACGAGCGAGGTGACCGGCGAAGTGCCTGGATTGCAGTCGGTCGAGATCGCGATGGGAACACACGCCGCGCGCAAGGCCGCGATCGGCGGAGACTTCGTCTCGCGCAATGCGTAGAAGGCGCCCGGCAAGAGCACTGCGACAGTGCCCGACGCGGCCATGGCTGCGATGCCCACGTCGCTCGTGTACTCGATGTGATCGGCGGAGAGCGCGCCCGATTCCGCCGCGAGCCTTGCGCCGTCCATGTCGCTCAGCTGGTCGGCGTGAAGCTTCACGGGCAGCCCGTGCGCGTGCGCGGCCTCGAACACGCGCTGCGTCTGCGCCCGCGTGAAGGCGATCGACTCGCAAAACGCATCGACCGCGTCAGCCAGCCCCTCGCGCGCGATGGCCGGGATAGTGTCGCGGCACACGTAGTCGACGTAGTCGTCCGCACGTCCCGCATACTCGGGCGGCAGCGCGTGCGCCGCGAGGAGCGTGGTTCGCACGTCCACGCCCGCTCCGGCAGCGAGGCCGCGCGCGACCCGAAGCTGCTTCGCCTCGTTCGCAGTGTCGAGGCCGTAGCCGGACTTGATCTCCACCGTCGTGACGCCCTCCGATGCGAGCGACGCAAGACGCGGCATGCTTTGGCGCGCGAGGTCGTCTTCGCTCGCGGCGCGCGTTGCGCGCACCGTCGAAGCGATGCCGCCGCCTTCGCGCGCGATGTCCGCGTACGTTGCACCGTTGAGGCGCCGCTCGAATTCGTTCGCGCGATTGCCCGCGTAGACGAGATGCGTGTGGCAATCGACGAGGCCCGGCATCAGCCAGTCGCCGGCGCACGAGAGCGTCGCGGCGGCGTGCGCGTCGCGCGGCCAATCGCGACGCGGCCCGACCCACGCGATGCGATCGTCGCGTATGCCGACCGCGGCGTCGCGGATGACCCCGTAGCCCTCGTCCATCGTGGCAACGTGCGCGTCGACGAGCAAAAGATCGAATGTGCTCATGACACGAGGCGCGCAAGCGCCTTGCGATAACGATCGAGCATCATCTCCTCGTACGGATGTCTCCCGTCGCGCACGACATAGTGCCCTCCGATCAGCACATCGCGCACGGGATTGCGCGCGGGGCCGAAAATCGCGGCGTCGAGAACGTCCGACGTGCGCTGCATCGTCATTGCCGGATCGTCGTCGTTCAAGACCACGAGATCGGCGCGGCATCCCGGCTCGATCGCACCGACCGGCTGGGCCAGCGCTTGAGCGCCGCCACTCGCAGCGCGCAACCACAGCGACGTACCCACCGGCAGGCCGCCGTGGTCGGCAAGCACGTTCCGGCGGCGCGCGTGCAGACGCTGCGACCACTCGAGCATGCGCAACTCCTCGAACGGCGAGATCACGGTGTTGGAATCGCTGCCGATCCCGAAGCGGCCTCTTGCTGCAAAGTATCGCGGCCCCGGGAACGTGCCGTCGCCGAGATCGGCCTCGGTCGTCGGCGCCAGGCCTGCGACCGCGCCGCTCGCGGCGAGCGCATCGATCTCCCGCTCGGTCATGTGCGTTGCGTGCACGACGCACCAGCGCCTGTCCACCCCGGCGTGCGACACGAGCCACTCGACCGGCCGCATGCGCGTCGCTGCGTAGCATTCGTCCACCTCCCGCGTCTGCTCCGCGGCGTGGATGTGGATGGGCGCATTCGCGGGGACGAGGCGCACGATTTGCGCGAGCTCCTCGGCCGTCACCGCGCGCAGGCTGTGCGGCGCCACGCCGAGGACGTAGCGACCGAAGCGCCTCCGAGGTAATGCGACCAGCACCAGTCGGCGTCGGCGCGGTCGAATGCGCCGGGAAACGCGGTGTCACCGCGCGCACGACGATCGGTCGGCGGATAGACGAGCACCTGGTAGGCAAGCGGCGGCCCACCCGTGTCGCGAGCGAGTCGAGTCACCACCGCGGCGAGGTTCGCACCCGCGCTGGCACCTCCGATCGCGACCGGCGTCGGGTCGACGCCGAGTCGTCGCAGGGCTCGCGATCCAGCTGGTCGCAGCGAAACAATCGTCCACGGCGGCGGGGAAATGGTGCTCCGGGAGCCTGCCGGTACTCGACCGAGATGACGACACACCGTGTCTCGTTGGCGAGCTTGCGGCACGCGAGATCCGCGGCGTCGAGCGAGCCGACGACCCAGCCCCCGCCGGGGAACCAGACGAGCGCCGGCGTAGGACGTACAAACCGCGCAGGCCGGTACACGCGCGCCAGGATTGGCCCGCCAGAGCCGGGAATCGCGACGTCGGTCACTTCGGCGACCGGTTCCGGTACCGCAACGCGGGCAAGCAGAGAAGCCCTCTCTTGCGCACGTGCTTCCGCGACGGTCAGCTCGGCCAGTGCCTGCATTACGTCCGTTTCACCTCCAGGTCGATGACTCGCGCGCTCACATTCAGTGAAGCACGGCGCTCTCTCGCGGCCACCGAAGGCTAGGCAAGAGCCGATTCCAGATCAGAAAACCTGGCGAAGCGCCGACCGACGCGCTTTCGGCGACATTGGCGGTATGCTCTCCGCGCCAGCACAATGCCGGCTCGTTGAGGAAACGCCAGTTGCTCAACCGGCGGACTGGCTCAACCTTCCCGGCGCTCGGCGGCTTCTCGGGATCTCTCATCCCCCTCCCCCAGCTCGCACGCAAAGGATGTCTCGCCTACCCAAGCCCGCTTTCTCGCTCCGCCGAGTCCTCGCCTCTTCGATGCGCCAATAGCCCAACAAAATGCCAAGTCCTGCGAACCCGAAGGCCCACAGGACTTGACTGGACGACTGTGACACGCTCGATGTTCAGAGTCAAGCGGTGCGCGCCGCCTCTCTGGCTACCCCGTCTCGGCGGCTAGGCCGGGGCAGTCTTGGAGATCCGTCTCGGGAGCGCGATGTGGTTGGATCCGCGCGTGTCCGCGCGCCGATCACAACCCGCCGAGGGCACCGAGCCCGACCTCCGAACGGTCTTCCGGCCCACATCGGGGGGCCGGGCGTGACACGGCTCGAGCGGGCGCTCGTAGTCGCGGACGGGCGGACGCTCGTGAGCGCAGATCCCGCGACGGTCTCGTGGCTCACCGGCCACGTGCCCGAAATTGAGTGGGGGCCCAAGCCCCTTCTCGGCGCCCCCAGTCGTCGTGGTCGACGCCTCCGGTCTCGTTCGCATCGTGGTGTCGCGGAAAGCGTCGCGCTGGCGGCGATTCATAAATCCCCGGCCAGCCTGCGGGCTCACCTCCGGGCGTCGACAGGCTCTGAGTTCGCAGCTGAAGGAGTCAGGCCTAGATCTGCCACGGCCCGAATCAACTCACCCGCTGTCATCTTCTGTATGACGTCCCAGCCGTGGGCGTCCGAGAGTTCCGTCACGTACTCGAATACCCCGCCGTCCCTGAGGCGCTCGTTCCGCTTGTCCCATGCCTTCCCAAAGACCGTTGGACTCATCTCATCCAACTCCCCGCGCGTGATCTCGAGCTGGTGTGCCCACTCGTCTTTGTGCTGTTCATCGCCGCCGAGCGGCGGAGGAAGGGGACGCGGTGCCTGCGACCTCGACTTCTTCGGTGGTTCGTCTTTGGGCCCTCAGCAATCGACTGGCGCGCAACTGCACGGTTACGCGGTGAGCGGCGACCGGCACCTGAGTGGTCGAGTCGTTCTTGCTGCCTTGGTTCCTCCCGGTATTGCTCGAGCCACACATCGAGCTCATCTCTCTTGAAGAAAGAATCCCGTCGATCTTGTAGTGCGGCATTGCCATTCGAGCTACGCGGCGGTAGACGGACTTTCGACTCCAGCCGAGGTATTGAGCTACCTCGGCTGAACGCATCCACGTGGCAGGCTCGGAGCTTCGGGTCCGTCTGCGAGACGACCGAGAGCGCGGGGTCCATCAGCCAGACGATCGAGGATGATGTCGGCCACGCGCTCTGCGATCGCATCGATAAGTTCCTTCGGGATCGGCATCTCGAGTTGTCGGCTGGTGCGATCCACGATTCGATGATGCCGACGAGCGAGCATGGCTGCGCATTCACGGGCTGAGCCTCTGGATTCGCTCCGGAAGACCGTGCGGCCTCGACCGACGACTAGGAGGGGAATTGGGAAAACTACGAGAGACCGCGTGTGGCGGAACCGACGAATGGGAGCGGGGAGATGGAGAAACTGATGCAGATGAAGTGCGTCGCGTGCCGCACGGGCGAACCGACCGTGACCGACGCGGAGATCGCCGAGTTCCATCCCCAAGTCTCTGATTGGGAAATCGTGGAGCTCGATGGAATCAACCGCCTGACGCGCGTCTATTCGTTCGACGACTTTGCGCATGCGCTGGAATTCACGAACAAGGTTGGCGAGCTTGCAGACGAAGAGGGTCATCACCCTGCGCTGCTGACCGAATGGGGCCGCACGACGGTCACTTGGTGGACGCACGCGATCAGAGGTCTGCATCGCAACGATTTCGTCATGGCGGCCAAAACCGACGTGCTGTATCAGCCCTAACTTCGTTGAGTGCACGACGCGGACGCGATGGAAAGCGGGTACGGATCGCACAAGGGGCTGATCTGTGCGCGGCAGAGGACTGAGGATCCCTTGAGAGGGGTCGCGCGCCTCGATGCGAGCTCGCGTGTCAGAGGCCGCCGAAGGCGTCGAGTGTCTCGACTTCGGACGACGTCAGCGCAAAGCCGAAAATGTCTGCGTTCTCGGCAATCCGTTCCGCATTCGATGACCTTGGAATCGCGACGATCTGGTGCTCGACGTGCCAACGCAGCACGACCTGTGCCGGTGTAACACCGTGACGGCCGGCGATTCCCCGAGCCGCGGGTCGCGCAGGTTGATGTTCAGCAGCGGGCTGTAACCCTCGAGCTGCACAGCGCGGCGCCGGTGTTCTTCGAGCACGTTCGGATCGAAGAGCGGTGGGCTCCACTCGATCTGGTTGACAGCAGGTAGGTGTCCGGTGGCGCGCCGCAGCTCGTCGATCTGCGAGGCGGAGTAATTGCTGACGCCGACTTCCCGCGTCAGTCCTTCCACCTGCAACTCGAGAAGCCGCTCCCATACGTCCGGTCGCGCGCCGTCAGTCGGTGGCCAGTGGACGAGCCACAGATCGACGTAATCGAACGCCAGCGCATCGAGACTTGCCTCGAGAGTCTCGCGCTCACGCCCCGCGCGGCTGGGCGGCAGCTTCGTCGTGACGAAGATGTCTTCACGGCGAACGTCACCGTGCGCCACTGCTTGCCCCACCTGTTCCTCGTTGCCATACGCGGTGGCCGTATCGATGTGTCGATAACCGACGTCGAGCGCGCGCATGACGGCGTCGACGGCACTTCCGCCCCGCAACTGCCACGTTCCGAACCCGAGAATGGGCAGCTTCGTACCTCCAGCGAGTTCGACACTCTCGCTCTCGATGGTGCTCATGCCTTCCCCGTCGGTCATCACGGTGCCAGTGTGCCGCACTGTCCTCCGCGTCTGACTGGGAGGGATTGACCATCCCCCTCCATGCAGATCAGAGCCAGACACCAACAGAGACAGACTCTGGGCTCGCCTGCAACGCAGCTACCGCCCAGGTGGGTCCGCTTCGATCACCCTCGGATTGACTGTGTCTACCTCTAGGGTCGGACCAGGGGAAATCCCGATTTACGCGCAGTTCCGGCCGCGGCACCCTGCACGCATGAGCGAAAACATCACACATAGGGAAAGCATCAAGCGTCTCGAGCGCAGCTCGTCCGACCGCGTGATTGCGGGCGTGTCCGGCGGCCTCGGGCGCTACTTCGACCTGAATCCGACGTTCTTCCGGCTGGGATTCGTGGTCCTCACGCTGCTTGGAGGAGCCGGGATTCTGATCTACCTCGCCGCAGTGCTCGTCGTCCCGGACGAAGGCAAGGAGAAGTCGATCGCGGAAGGGATTCTTGCCGCTCGACGCGAACGGCCGTGGCCGATTGTTGGACTCGGCCTCGCCGCCGTTGCGCTGGCAGTCCTTCTCTCGCGTGCCGCGATCTGGCCGGCTGCCGGCTTCGGCTGGGTGCTCGTCCTCCGCGGGACTCGCGATTCTGTGGACGTCCGATGCGACCCGTGGCAATCGCCGCTCGCGCATCCTCGTGCGATCACTCGTCGGGCTGACGGTCGCGCTCATCGTCGCGGTGGTCGCAGCCGTGAGCGTTGCCTTCGCGTGGTTCGACGTCAGTCTCGGCGACGGAGTCGGCACTCGCGTCGAGTCACCAGCGAGCGCGGCTGGCTGCAAGTCGGCATACGAGCTCGGTGTCGGCGACCTTCGCGTCGACCTGTCGAACATCGGCAAGTTAACGACCGAAACGCACGTGCAGGCAAAAGTCGGCGTAGGCCAGCTACGGATCATCGTTCCCTCCATTGCTTCCGTCACGGCGAGCGCACGCGCGAAGGCCGGGGAGGTGTACGTCCTGGGCCGTCACGCTGACGGCCGTAACGCCGAAGTAAGCACGGGTTCGGGAGGTCTACTCGGTGATCGACGCGAAGTCGGCGCCGGCCGAGTCGACATCGTCCGCGCCATACGATGAGCGAGATGTCGGCGCTGCTCTTCGAGCGCAGCGAACATGACCGCGTCGTCGCCGGGGTGTGCGGGGGGTTGGCCGCACGCCTCGGCGTCGATGCGACACTCGTCCGTCTTGTCTTCGCGCTCCTCGCACTCGCCGGTGGCGCCGGCATCCTCCTCTACTTCGCCCTCTGGGACATACGGCGAGGGGTGGCGCACCTGGGGTGCGGCGGCACGCATCGCAGCCGCCGGGGCGATGCTGCTCCTCGCGCTTGGCCTCTCAACGACCGCGGTGGTCGGCGCCACGTTGCTCGTCGCCGGGTTCGCGACCGTCGCCATACGGGGCGGCTCCCTGCGTCCCGGCGGATCACTCCCGATTCTCGGCGTCACGCTCTTGCTCGCCGGCGCTGTCATCTTCCGCACCAACGGCAAGTCCGTTGTTTCATCGTGCCCGGCGCCGTCGTGGGTGCACTCGTGCTTGTCGTTAGACCCTGGATCTGGCAGTTGACGAACGAACGCACCGAACGGATTCGTATCCAAGAACGTGCCGAGGTTGCGGCGCGCATTCACGACTCCGTCCTGCAGACATTGGCGCTCGTCCAGCGTCATGCGAGTGACCCTCAACGAGTCGCTTCGCTTGCACGTCGCCAGGAGCGCGAAGCCGCCGTCGCTGGCTCACGGAAGCGGCGTCGCAGAGGTTGCATTGCTGGTGGACGCCTTGACCGACGCCGCCGCCGATGTCGAGGAACTTCATGGCGTCCGGGTCGAAGTTGCGAGCGCTGGGGATGCGGCGCTCGATGACGCCGTGGGTCAGCTCGTGCTCGCCGCGCGTGAGGCGATGACGAACTCCGCAAAGTTCTCGGGCGCCGATCAGGTCTTCGTCTACGCAGAAAGCGGACAGGAAGGCATCGCGGTGTTCATTCGCGACGCCGGCGTCGGCTTCGACCGCACTGCCGTGACGCCGGACCGCCACGGGATCGCGGAGTCGATCGAGGGGCGGATGAAGCGCGCGGGCGGGACTGCGGCGATCGTTGCAGCGCGGGGGCAAGGAACTGAAGTCGAGTTGAGGCTGCCGAGATGAAACGCCGAGTTGTGTTGGTTGACGATCACGAAGCCTTCCGGCGGGGAGTGCGTGGAACAGCTCGGTGACTCACTAGAGATCGTCGGTGAGGCTGGCACCGTCGCAGAAGCGATAGCGCTCATCCGCGAGCTCGATCCGGACGTTGTGCTGCTCGACGTCCATCTCGCGGACGGAGGCGGCGAAGGCGTGATTGCAGGCGTTGCTCCCGAGCGGCCAGGCGTGAAGTTTCTGGCGCTCTCCGTCTCTGACGCTGCCGCGGACGTGATTAGCGTCATCCGCGCCGGGGCGCGCGGCTACGTCACCAAAACCATCTCCAGCGAGGAGCTGGCGGACGCGATCGAACGGGTGGCCGAGGGCGACGCCGTGTTCTCGCCGCGCCTGGCGGGCTTCGTGCTTGACGCCTTTGCGGCCGGCGAGCGGGTGGGCGGCGATGCCGAGCTTGACGTCTTGACGAGCCGCGAGCGGGAAGTACTGCAACTCATCGCCCGCGGCTACCGCTACAAGGAGATCGCCGCGCGCCTCCACTTGTCGGTGAAGACCGTGGAGGCGCACGTGTCGAGCGTTCTTCGCAAGCTCCAGCTCTCGTCCCGACACGAGCTGACGCGCTGGGCACACGAGCGACGCCTCTGTCGATATCCGCTGCTGATCCCGACCCTGACCAACTCGACCACCGATCGGAAGCTCGAGCTGGCATGGCAGCTCCCGCAATGGACTGCGCATCCCGCTGCCTGCTGCGATCCTGCTGAGCAGATCGTCCGCCGTTGCTGCAATCAACCGAAAGGAAGCGCGCGATGGCAAAGAAAGTCATCTTCGTGAGCGACTTGAGCGGCAAGGACTGATCGACCATGCCTACCTGCATGACCGTCAGCTTCGCTGACGCTCGCCGAGGCACCTACGTCGTTGATGCGGCCGAGGGCGATGCCGAGGTGCAGAAGCTCGTTTCAGTCGGGACTAAGCAAGCGCGGAGAGGCCGCCCGCGCAAGTCGCCGAGCTAGCTCTCGGCCTTTACCGTGGGCAGTACCGCCGGAACTCTCGAGCGACTCAGTGATGTAGTCGATTCGGTTCGTTGGTGGCGGGCTCTGAGATGCGGCCACTTGTCCATGGCGCGCAATCCGGTCACGGAATGAGGGAGAAGTGTGACTCACTGGCCCTCAAGCGACACGCTCGCCCAGGCCGCGGTGACCTCCTCGGGCTGCCACGTGCGCCCCTGACCTGCTCCGCTGTGAGACGCGCGGCGTTTGCTTCGCAGGCTAATGAGTGTCTTCCACTCGGTCTCTGTGCTCGCCGAGCGCGGTGTCTCGTTCCGGGAAGCGGGTCTCGTGCTCGCTACGCTCGGTGTCGCCACCGCGATCGGGACGGCGGTGTGCGGCTGGCTGAGCGACCGGACGCGGAGCTTGCTTACGGTGATGACCGGCCTACTGCAAGTGGCGGCGGTGCAGTGGTACTCAGCGAAGAGGAGGTCCCGTCCAGGTTGAAGATATCGAGCACGATCTTGGTCGACCCGTCCGCCTGGGCCTCGTGAATCACCACGTACTTCCCCACCTCGGTCATCCGCTCGTGCCGGAGGCTTCGATGTCCCAGGTGTAACGGCCGTACTCGATGGTCAGGTCGCCTGCCTCGCGGACGTCTATCGGCTCGACGAGCAAATTATGGGCGCCCTCCATCTGCTGCTGCAGGGCCTCACGGATCGCAGCCCGACCCTCGTACGGCGGCATGTTGGGGGCCAAGTACCTGGCGTCCTCTGTATAAAGGGTGGCAAGAGCCGCTGCATCCTGGTTGTCCACCCCATCCTGGAATGCCGATCCGATCTTATCAACTTGGGCACGAGTCACTAAATACCTTCTCTAAATACCTCACTAAATACCTTCTCTAAATACCTTCTTTTCTACTGCAGGCAAAAAGTTGGCAGCCAACGTCAAATTTAGTCTTAGTCAGTTACCTCTCTTGTTCCTGCTACCTCGCTGCTCCGAGGAAAGTATGGCACTATTTCACTGG
>CAVPRK010000003.1:0-91550 GCA_963707815.1 uncultured beta proteobacterium | reverse complement strand
ACTCCACTCGTGCGGGCACGAGGACGGCTGCTCGCGCGAGGACGACATGCCATTGACCCAAGTCAAAGCTGTGCGGCTCGTGACTGCCGATTACGCCGAACTGGCCGCGTTCCGGCGCGCGCTGCGCGAGTTCCTGCAGTTCAGCGAGCACGCCGCTGCACAGGCCGGGCTGACCGGGCGCCAGTACCAGGCGATGCTGTTCCTGCGAGGCTGCGAAGGACGGCGGCCGGTTCCAATCGACGGTCTCGCGCAGGAACTCCTCATCAGGCACAACAGCGCGGTGGGCCTCGTGGACCGTCTCGCGCGCGAGGGCCTCGTCACGCGACGGCGGTCCGCGACCGACCGCCGTCGGGTCGAGATCGTGTTAACGCGCGCTGGACGGCAGCTGCTCGCCAGGCTCGCGTCGATGCACCGCGTCGAGCTGAAGCGGATCGGTCCCGGCCTTCGCCGCTTCTTTTCGCACATGTCCTCACCGTCGAGCGCCGGGTAGCCGCCGGCATCGTCGTTCCCGGACGACCAAAGCTCCTCCAGTTTTCCGGACCGCCTCCGGCGCACGTTACACTTCCACGCTGCGCCGTCGCTGGACGGCATGCGACGGCTCTTGATGAATTTCCGTGCAGACTCGCGCGACGAGCGGCTCGCGTTGCTCGCCATGGCGGGCGACGTCTTCGCGCGCTCGCTCGATCCGAACGAGACGCTGGACGCGATCGCGGAGACCGTGGTTCCGCGCATCGCCGACTGGTGCCGCGTGGATCTGCTGGATGCGCGCGGCAAGCTCGTACGCGCGGTTGCGCACCACTCCGATCCCGCGCGTTCGCAATATGGATGGGAGCTCGTCAACCGCCTTCGCGCGGCTCCGGAAGCCGTGGGATCGATGGCGTGGGCCGTCCGGACCGGCCAGTCGCATCTTGCGCAATTCGATCCGCCGATAGCGTACGACGCGACACGCGATCGCGATCTCCTGACGTTCGCGGCGGCCATCGGCATGCGTGCGTACTATGTCGTGCCGCTGATCGCGCGCGGTCGCACGCTCGGCGCGCTCGCCGCGCTGCAGGCGGAGTCGGAGCGTTCCTTCACACAGGACGATTGCGCGATGATCGACGAGCTCGGGCGGAGGGCGGCGCTCGCGCTCGACAATGCGCGGCTCTACGCGGAAGCGGAAGCAGCGCGCCGCGAAGCCGAGCGCGCGAACCGCGCCAAGGACGAATTCCTCGGCATCCTCGGCCACGAGCTGCGCAATCCGCTCGCGCCTATCGTCATGGCGCTGGAAGTCATGGAACGCTCGTCCGGCGACAGCGTCGCACAGCGCCGCATCATCGAGCGCCAGGTACGGCATCTCACGCGCCTGGTCGACGATCTCCTGGATGTCGCCCGGATCACACAGGGCAAGATCATGCTGCGGCGCGACCGCGTGGATCTGCGCGACGTGATCGCCAAGGCGATCGAGCTCACGCGTCCGGTGTTCGAGCGGCGCACGCGCTCGCTCGCGGTCGAGGCGGCCCCGGCATGCTTCGTGGAGGGCGACGAGACCCGGCTTGCGCAGGTTGTGTCGAACTTGCTCATCAACGCCGCCAAGTTCACGCCGGACCCGGGCGTCATCCGCCTGAGCCTCGCGTGCAGCGGGGACAGCGCGCGGATCGAAGTCAGCGACCAAGGGATGGGCATCGAGGCGAGCCTCATTCCGCATGTGTTCGACCTCTTCGTGCAAGGCAAGCAGTCGATCGACCGCGTTGCCGGCGGCTTGGGGCTCGGCCTTGCGATCGTTCGCACGCTTGTCGAGATGCACGGCGGCGAGGTCGAGGCTCGCAGCGAAGGCACTGGACGCGGCTGCGTGTTCACCGTCCGGCTGCCGGTCGTGGTGGGTGGCGCGCAGCCGAGTCCTGGAGGGGCGATCGTCGACGTCCCGCGTGCAAGCCGTCACGCAAGGGTTCTCGTCGTCGACGACAATCGCGACGCCGCAACGACGCTCGCGACATTGCTCGACCTTCACGGCTATGTCGTCGAGACTGCGGGCGACGGTGTCGGGGCGCTCGCCGCGATGGCTTCATTCGTGCCGGACGTTGCGATCCTCGACATTGGCCTGCCCGGCTTGGACGGCTACGAGCTTGCGGCGCAGCTCCGGGGCACGAAAAACCCACCGCACCTGCTGGCGCTGACCGGGTACGGGACGGCGAACGATCGAGAAAAGGCACTCGCGGCAGGATTCGACGAGCACCTTGTCAAACCCGTCGATCCCGACCGGCTCCTCGAAGTGCTCGACCGCGTGATGCAGCGCGACTAGGCGCGATGCTTCCGATCGATAAGTCGTCCGGCGAGCGCGCCGACGACGATGGCGCCCGCCGTGAGTGCGGCGGTATGACGCGACGCAGCACCCAGCACGCCCTCCTCGGGGACGGGACGCTCGACACGCGCCGGCCGCCGCGCGCTTTCGCGCGCTCCGGTCGATGGGTGATCGCCTTCCGGCTTGTCCGTCGTGCCAGCCGCTTCCTTGGCAGTGGCAGGCTTCTCCTCGCCTCGCCGCGACCCGTAGCGATGCGCGTAGACCCACGTGAACTCGGCGCCGAGAAGGAAGATCTGCGCGGAGTAGTAGACCCACACGAGGAGAACGGCGAGGGATCCTGCCGTACCGAAGCTCGACGCCACGCTCGTCTTGCCGACATACAAGCCGACCAGGAACTTGCCGATCGCGAACAGGAGCGCCGTTACGCCGGCGCCGATCCACACGTCGTGCCACGCGATCTTGACGCGCGGCAGGATCTTGTACATGAGCGCGAACATCACGGCGATCACGCCGATGCTCACGACGAAATCGAGGACGTGGAACAGCCACTCCATTTCACCGAAGATGCTGCCCCACCATTTGCCGAACGCGGCGAGCGCCGCACTGACCACGAGCGACACCAGGAGCAGGAACCCGATGCTTACGACGAGTCCCAGCGACAGCACGCGGCTGCGGATCATTCCCCAAAATCCCTCGTCCCTCTTGACGGCGGGCGCTTTCCAGATCCGGTCGAGATCGCTTTGCAATTCGGCGAACACGGTCGTGGCGCCGACCACGAGCAGCGCCACGCCGACGACGGTAGCGAGCACGCCTTCCTTCATGTTGCTCGCGCTTGCCACCATCGCCTGTACGGCTTTCGTTCCCTCGTCGCCGAGGATGCCGGCGAGCTGGGCGTAGAGGTAGCCGCTCGCGGCCTCCTGTCCCCAGACCAACCCCGCGATTGCGATGACGATAATGAGGAGCGGCGCGATGGAGAACGCCGTGTAATAGGCAATGCTGGCGCCCATGCTCGGCGCGAAGTCGTCGATCCACGCCGTGACCGACTCCTTGACCATCGACCACAGGTTGGCGGGCGACAAGGCGGAACGATTCATGGCTTGGTACTTCCTCCGATTCGCACACGAGCGCAAATGTTGCAAGCCGTGCGTGTAAGCGTTACGTCTGCGACGCGGTTTTCCCAGCGAGCAGGCGCTTTCGCGCAAGACCGTTGCAAGAGGCGTACCGGAGTTACGCCGCTCTCGCCAGCACCGCCAGGGGGTTCGGCGTGCGGCCGATGACGCGCGATGCGATGCCGGCGAGGCGTCCCAGGAAGTAATTGCGCTGGATGCCGGACGGCGCGTGCGTCGGCTCGACGGGCGCGAAGCCCCAATGCGCGTAGTGCGCCGCGAACCGCGCGCCGGTGATCATGTAGACGCGTCCCCGCGCGAACAGCATCAGCGCGTCGATGAGGCGCGCGGCGACACCCCGCGACCGCGTGTCCGGGCGGACGACCAG
Organism: uncultured beta proteobacterium; assembly: GCA_963707815.1. Classification (GTDB taxonomy): domain Bacteria; phylum Pseudomonadota; class Gammaproteobacteria; order Burkholderiales; family Casimicrobiaceae; genus VBCG01. Next base: position 87,775 of record CAVPRK010000003.1, on the reverse strand, counting down.
CGAGCCCAATTCGAGCGAGCCATCGAAGTGGTTGCGCAGCTGGACGGTACCGGCGAGGCCGCGAGCGTCGGTGGCGACGAGAAAGCGGCGCCAGTCGAGATCGGACGGGTTCAACCGCTCGCTGCGCACGAGCGCGGTGATCGCTTCCTGATCGTACTCCGATGCGGTGCGTATCGTGATCTTCATGCGGTCACCTCGCGCGCGCGGTGCTGATCTCGGTCGCGACGGACTCGATCTCGCTGCGGTCGTAGCCGAGGTCATGCAACGTCCGGTCGTCGAGCCCATGGAGCGCACGAATCGTTTCGCGGGCGACGCGATATTCGAGGTACCGCGCAAGCGCCCGGCGAAGGGATGCCGACAGGTACGACAGAGGTCTCGCCATCAGCCTGACGATGGCCTTCGACCGCGCGGCACGCGCGCGGCGGTGAATCTCGACCGCGGTGATCGTGAGCCGCGGGGAGTCGGGCGCCGCCATTGCATCGCCGAAGCCGTTCGCGCCGGACGCATGTCGCGCCCAGGCGTCGGCTTCGTCGGCGGGCTGAACGTCGGCGCACGAATCCTGGTTCGCCGCCGGAGCGTCGCCGCGGATCCGGCGCAGCATGGACAACGAGCTTGCGTCGAACACGTTCGACGATTGAACGTGCAAAGCTTCGTTCATGGCAGTCTTTCTGCTCAGAGGTAGGTGCAATCGGTGTCGATGCCCGCGCCGCACTCGCGCGCGAGGTCCATCCGATTCTCGCCGGGGATCAGCAGCGACGGCGTCGAGACGAACTGGACGAAGGCATCGCTCGCGTAGGCCTGCATCACGAAGTAGGACTCCGGATTGTGCTGACTCGCGTGATTCGTTTCGATCTGCATGCCCACCACGAGACCTGCCGCACCGGCGAGCACCGCGGCGAAGGATTTCCTGGCGTAGTACGAAGGCGTGCGTTGCATGTCGATGTCTCCTTGAGTTGATGGACTACGCTTCGCACTCTAGAGACGCCGTGCAGCCAATTGATTTCGCGCGAACCGCCTTGTTGTTTCGTTTGTTGCGCGCGTCACGCCGTCGCCGCCGCCGGTGCGCGCAGATGCATATTGCGCTCGCATTCGTCGATGAACGCCTCGATCCAGGGGTTCACCATCGCGGGAGCGGCGATCGGTCCAAGGTGTCCGGCGTCGCACGCGCGCAACCGGCAATCGGGAATCGCGCCGACGATGCGGGCTGCGATGCGCTGCGTCACGGCCTGGCCTTCGGTGCCGACCAGCAAGAGCGCGGGAGCAGTGATCGCCCGAAGCTCCGATGCATGCGCGGGCCAGCGCAGCGAAGCCTGGAAGTCGAGCATGACCTTCGCTACGCGCTTCGCGATCGCGTGACGTGTAGGCGTGGGCAGCGACGCGAAGTAACCGCCGCCGTTCCAGTGGTCGACGAATGTCTGCGCCGCGTCCTGGTTGCGTCCCGCGCCGATGTGGCGTTGCACGCGTTCCGCGACGGCACGCAGGCTCGCATGCGCCGGGTCGTCGTCAGCGAGCAGCCGCAACGCGACCGGCTCGTAGAGGGACAGGCTTGCGACGCGCGACGGTTGCCGCTGCGCGAGGCGCAACGCCACGAGCGCGCCGTAGGAGTGGCCGACGAGATGGTACGGCCGCGCGCCAACCACGCCTTTCAACTGCTGCTCGACGTGGCGCGCCTCGTCGTCGATGGTGAAGGCGGGCGCCGGCGGCGGCAGCGGAGCTGCGCCGTAACCGACGAGGTCCAGGGCGATTGCCTCATAGCGTGGCGTCAGGGCCTCCCCGAGGGCGTCCCACTGCGACTTGCAGGACAAGGATGCGTGGAGCATGACGACCGGGGTCCGTGCGCTTGCGGCGAAGGTGGACGCGGCAAGGGTCACGGTTTCGAATACGTGGGGCATGGCAGGGCGCTCGTGGGTACGGTCGAGGCAAGGTACCCGGAGCACGGTCCCCGGCGATTTCGAAGGCGGTGGGAATTTGTTTCCTTTGTTTCGAACGGCCCTCCGGGCGCCCGCGTTTTCGTATCCTTGCGGCCGTTCCCAACGCTCGAGAGGCGAGGGCGGCATGTCCACTGTGACCACGACCGAGGCATCCGGCGCTACGATGCGGGGTTCGCGCGTATCGAGCCCACCGTACGTCATGCCGAAAGCCACCATCCTGATCGTCGACGACGAGCCCGGCGTCCGTGAGGTGCTCGAGGAATACCTCGCGGGTCACGGCTATGACGCCGTGGTTGCCGAGCATGCCGCCGCCGCGCGCGAGGCCGCGGCGGCCCGCGTCGTCGACTTGGCGCTTCTCGACATCCGCATGCCGGGTGAGGATGGCTTGAGCCTTGCGCGTCACCTGCGTGAGCGCTATCCCAGGATTGCAATCGTGATGGTCACCTCTGCGAATACGGTCGTGGACCGGATCGTCGGACTCGAGATGGGCGCGGACGACTACATCGCGAAGCCGTTCGATCCACGCGAGCTTCTGGCACGGGTGAAGAGCGTGCTTCGCCGCACGTCGGCGTCGGCGCGCGGAGAATTGGGCGATGCTCGCGTGCGGATGGGGCGATGTGTGCTCGACGTCACCGCGCACCGGCTGGTCGACGAGACCGGAGAGGAAGTGCCGATGACGCCGCTCGAGTTCGACCTCCTGAAGGCGCTCGCGGAGCATCCCAACCAGCCGTTGTCGCGCGAGCGCATCCTGAACCTCAACCAGCGGGACTGGGATCCCTTCGATCGCAGCGTCGATCTGCGCATCATGCGCCTGCGCAAGAAGATCGAGCCCGACCCGGCGCAGCCCCGCTTCATCCGCACCATTCGCAACGAAGGCTACATCTTCGTTCCCGATGGAAACTGAGATGAGACCTCCCCTCACGCGCGCTACGCTTGCTGCCCCACGAGGGGGCCGTAGGTCGGACTACAGTCCGACATCGATGCAACGCGTCGGGCTACAACCCGACCTGCATCCGACCATGCGCCAGCGAATGCTCGCGGTGCTGGTCGCGGCCTTCGTCGCCATCGCGCTCGCGTCGTGCATGCGCCCGCCGGAAACCGCCCTGCGGATCGGGACCAATGTCTGGATCGGCAGCGAGCCGCTCTACCTCGCGCGTGAGCTCGGCAACCTCGACCCCGCGGTGGTGCAGCTCGTCGAGTACCCCTCCGCGAGCGAAGTCCTGCGCGCCTTCCGCAACGAGGCGATCGACGGCATGGTGATCAGCCTCGACGAGCTCTTCGGCCTCGCGGTCGACGGGCTCGATCCTCGGGTCATCCTGGTCGTCGACGTCTCGCACGGCGCCGACGTCGTGGTGGGGCGTCGCGAGATGCGCTCGATGAAGGATCTCAAGGGCAAGGCGGTGGCGGTGGAGAGCGGCGCGCTCGGCGCGTTCGTCCTGAGCCGCGCGCTCGCCAAGAACGGGATGGAGGCATCCGACGTGCGCGTCGTGCATCTCGAGTCGAACGAACAGCCGCGCGCGTTCAGCGAGGGGCAGGTCGACGGCGCGGTCACGTTCGATCCGTTTCGCGCGCAGTTCCTGAAAGCGGGCGCGAACGTGCTGTTCGACAGCACGCAGATTCCCGGCGAGATCGTGGACCTGGTCGCGGTTCGCGCTTCGATGCTCGAGCGCAAGCCGAAAGCGATCCAGGCGCTGCTCAAGGGCTGGTTCGAGGCAATCGCCTACCTCAAGCGCGAGCCGGCCGACGCCGCGCGCCGCATGGGCATTCGCCAGCAAACGAGCGGCGAGCAGTTCGCCGCGGCGCTGGGCGGATTGCACATCCCGACGCGGGAGGAGAACCTCGCCATGATCGGCGGTGAGTCTCCGCAGCTCGCGACGACCGGTAAGAGCCTCATGGCGCTGATGGTCGACGCCAAACTGCTGCGGACAAGCGTTCCCATCGAGAAGGTGCTCGCCCCCGCGCCGATCCTCTCGATGGAGCGCTGAAAGAAGACGCGCGTCAGGTGTCTCTCAAGTTCACGGTTCCCCTGATCCTGCTCGGGTTCGCTGCGATCCTGAGCGTGATCAACGTGCTTCATTACGTGCCACAGGGCGAGCGCGCAGTGGAAGAGGACACGGCCAAGCGCCTCGCGCAGGAGATGTCGCGCCTGCAGAGCACCGTGGAATACCTCATTCTCAAAGGCGAGACGGCCGTGGCCGAGCACGAGATCGAGGCCCTCGCGCACAACCATGACGTCAACTTCGCAGCGCTGACGAACGATCGCGGAGATGTCATCGCGGCAACGCGCAGGGCGTGGATCGGCAGACCGATCATGGAAGTGCTCCCGAAATTCGACGTGGGTGCGGCAGCGGAAGCGATCCGCGCACGCCGGGCGGGCATGACCCTCGATTCGTCGGGCGACGAGTACCTGGGATACACCGGCATCCTCACCGTAAAAGGGGGGGAGCTGCGGCCGTCGCACGTCGGTGGCCTGTTTGTCTCGTACGATCTCGCCCGCCGCAAGGCCGAAGCGCGCCACCAGGTGCTCGAGCAATCCCTGTACTGGGCCGGATGGGTGACCGCGCTCGCGCTCTTCATGTGGCTTGCCTTCCACTTCCTGCTCACGCGCCGTACCGCCAAGCTCGTGAGCGCCGCCGAGCAGCTCGCCGGTGGCAACCTCGACGTTCGGAGCGGGCTTCACGGCAACGACGAGCTGGGCCGCCTCGGCCGCGCGTTCGACGCGATGGCGCTCGAGGTCGCGCAGACGCAAACGCGCCTGCGCAACGACCTCGCTGAGCGCAAGCGTGCGTCCGAGGCGCTGCGGGTGTCCGAGGAGAGCTATCGCGCCATCTTCGACTCTGCGGAAGATGCCATCCTGGTGCGCGACGTCGACACCGGCGCGATCGTCGACGTGAATCCCGCGGCATGCCGGGCGTTCGGCTATACGCGCGACGAATTCCGCGAGCTCGACCTCGGTGCATTGAGCTCGGGCGTCGGGCGCTTCGACGACGCCGCGGCCGACGATTTGCTTGCGCGCACACGCGCGGGCGAGGACATCCGTGTGGAGTGGCACAGCCGCACCAAGAGCGGCGGGCTTCGCTGGTTCGAGGTGGTTGCCAAGCGCGTGACGATAGGCGGCCACGACCGCATCCTCTCGCTCGCGCGCGACATCGGCGACCGCAAGGTCGCGGAAGAGGCGCTGGTCGCGAGCGAGGAGCAGTACCGCGCGATGTTCAATGCCTCGATCGACGGCCTGGCGCTGTGGGATGCCGCAGGCGAGCTCGTCGACACCAACCCGGCACTGTGGCGCATGTACGGCTACGACGAGCCCGATCCGTCGGCCCTGCGGCACAGCGAGTGGTCCGGGCCGGCATATCCGTCGGACTTCATCGGCGCCGTCGCCGCCGGCGAGCCTCGGGACCGCGACATCCAGACCGTTCGCAAGGGCGGTTCCGTCATGGAGATCGAGCTGCACGGCATCCCGATGCAGTATCGCGGACAGCCGCACGTACTGACGATCGCGCGCGACGTGACGGACAAGAAACGCGCCGCCGAGGAGCTCGCGCGCCAGCGCGAGTCGCTGCATCAGCGCGAGAAGCTCGCAGCCTTGGGCTCGCTGCTCGCGGGTGTCGCGCACGAGCTCAACAACCCGCTTTCGGTGGTCGTCGCCCGTGCGGTCCTGCTCGAGGAGCGAGGCGATGCTGCAACGCAGTCCGCTGCCAAGAAGATCCGCGTCGCCGCCGAGCGGTGCGCCCGCATCGTGCGGACGTTTCTCGCGATGGCGCGCCAGCAGCGACCGGAGCGCGGTCCGGTGGCGATGAACGACGTCGTGACCGAGGCGCTCGATCTTGCCGCCTATCCGATCCGCACGAGCAGCATCGACGTCGTGCTCGACCTCGCGCCCGACGTTCCCGCGATCGAGGCGGACGCCGATCAGCTCCACCAGGTGTTGCTCAACCTCGTCATCAACGCGCAGCAGTCGCTGCAGGAACAGGCCGGCGAGCGGCGCATCCGCATCGCGACGATGTTCGACGCCCTGACCCAGACGGTGCGCGTAACGGTGGCGGACAATGGACCTGGCATTCCGCCGGAAGTCAGGGCACGCGTTTTCGAGCCATATTTCACGACCAAGCCTTCGGGCACCGGGGTCGGGCTCGCCGTGAGCCTCGGGATCGTGGAGGCGCATGGCGGCACCCTGAGCGTGGATCGCGCGGCGGAAGGCGGCGCCGCGTTCACCTTCGCGTTGCCGGTTGGCGGCGCCGAGCGGCCGCCGACGCCCGAAGATGCGGTCGAGCCGCCCAGGGACTTGAACCACGCGATCCTGGTGGTCGACGACGAGCCGGAGATCCGCGAGATGCTGGCGGAGATCCTGCGGGGTGCCGATCATGAAGTGACCACCGCGGCGTCCGGACGCGAGGCGCTCGCGCGGATCGCCGCGGAACGCTACGACGTGGTGGTCACCGACATTCGCATGCCCGATATCGACGGGCGTGCGTTGTTCCAGCAGATACGCGAGCGGTGGCCGCGGCTCGCATCGCGCGTCGTGTTCGTCACCGGAGACACGCTCACACCCGCGCTGCGTCAGTTCGTGGCGAACAGCGGGCGCCCCACCATCGAGAAGCCCTTCCTGCCCGGCGACGTCCGGCGCATCGTAGGCGCGCTGGCGGCAGGCGAAGTTCCCTCATCCGGTTGACGCGCAGGGCTGCAACACACGAAACAATTCTCGGGCGTTGGCGAAGCATGCGTGAAACGCTTGCGACCTAGACTCGTGGGCATCGAATCCACAATCCATCGAATGCCATGAAGAACTATCGTCCCCGCCGTCCGCGCGGCCTGCTTGCCGTTGCCGCGTTCGCACTTGCCGCAATTGCACTGTCGGTCCTGGTCATGCTGCCGCTCGCCGTCGAGTCGCACGTGCCGGAATTCCGCGCAAGCGAGGCCGCCGTCGCCGCCGCGCACCACTAGCATCGCTTTAGCGTGGGGGTGCGCGCACCGGGGTTAGCATTGCCGGCATGCGGCTGCGCGGAAGCCACCGCCGGGCATTCGTGCTGGGCAACATCGCGATCAAGCTTCCGCGGTGGGGCCGCTTGCGCGAGGCCGCGCGCGCCAACCGCGAAGAAGCCCGACTTTGGCGCGAGGGTTGGCAGCGCTTCTATCCCGAGCTGTGTCCCGTGATCGCGTGCCTGCCGTTCGGCGTGGCGCTCGTCATGCGGGCCGCGCGTCTCATGAACCCCGGCGAGTTTCGAATCTTTTCCGAGAGCGAGGCGTATCCCGTTCACCATCCCGACCCCGAGCTCTACGAGAGCAAGCTCGGCGAATGGGGCTACCTCGAAGGCCGGCCGGTCGTCGTCGACTACGCAATGCGCTGCCACATGGCGGACGAGGACATCGCGCTCATCGATCCTGCGGTGCGCACGATCGATGCGGTGGAGCGTTACTTCGGCGCGCGCTAACGGTCGGAGTTGTCGTTCACGCCCATCTCGATCTCGTGCAGGCGCATGCGCCGGTGCCAGACGTCGAGGAGAGCGATGGTCACGGCGAGAATCAGCGGCCCAAGCACGATGCCTGTCGCGCCGAACGCGAAAAGACCGCCCATCGCCGCAATGAACACCGGCACGGTGTGCATCGACAGACGGTTCTTCATCAGCAGCGGATAGAGGACGTTGTCGATGAGGCCGATGACTACCGAGCCCCACAGCGCCAGCACGAAGGCCTTCTCCCAGTGGCCTTCGATGAGCAGCCACGCTGCAGCCGGAACCCAGACGAGGGCCGCGCCGAAGATCGGCAACACGGCCACGAGCGCCATCACCGCGCCCCACAGGAGCGGCGCGGGGAGCTCGAGCCACCGGAAGATAAGGCCGCCCAGCGTGCCCTGGACGAGCGCGACTAGGAGCGTCCCATACACGACCGCGGAAATCATGTCGCGCACCTTGTGCGTCACCTGCGCGGATTCCACGTGCGCGAGAGGCATCAGGCTTTGCAGCGTCTCGAGGATCCGGACCTTGTCGCGCAGAAAGAAGAACAGGAGGAAGAACGTGACCAGGAACGTGATTGCGAATTCGGTTGCGTTCGCAATAGCCGTCTTCACGTTGTTGGCGACGTCGCCCGTGCCGCTGACCTCGTTGAAGTCGACGCGCTCCAGGATCCAGTCGCGCAACGGCGCAAGGCGCGGGAACTGGTCGAGCGCACGTTTCCAGCGCTCCTGGTCGGCGATCTTGTGAATCGCGTCGGCGCTGGCGATCGCCTCGTTGACGACTTCGCGCGCGAGCAGCGCGGCGGGTGCGGCGATCACCACTGTGACGCAGATGACGGCGAGGATCGCGGCCGCATTCGGCCAATTCGGCATGCGCGCAAGCAGCCGCTCGTGCAGCGGATGCGCGATGACGGCGAGCACGACTGCCCACGTGAGCGCGGGCACGAAAGGCTGGACCAGGAGCCAGCATAGCCAGCCGACCAGGACGCTGACGGCCACGAGCACGATCACGAGGATGCGCTCGCGCGTCAGGAAGTGGTCGCGGTACTTGGCGTTCAAGTCTGGGTGCGTGCTTTGGGTGGCGCGCGCATTGTAGTGGCATTTGGCGGCGGACGCCCCCAACTGTGGTATCACTACGACGACGGATGCGCCATGGCCGACAACAGGTCCACCCCTAAGCCCCCGCCCAAGCCGGACGCAGCACTCCCCGGACGCAAGTCCTGGCTCGTGTTCGTCGTCATCCTGCTTGCCAATTACTTCCTCGTGCGCTCGCTCTTCCCCGGGCCGGGCGATCCGCTGACGATTCCGTACACGATCTTCAAGGAGCAGGCGAACAAGGGCAACGTGGCCTCCATCTACAGCCGCGGCACGAGCGTGGAGGGACGTCTCAAATCCTCGATCACCTGGCCGACGGACGAGAAAGCCGCCAAGGCCGAAGCGCCCGCGAAGGGGCTTCCGCAGACGCCGCGCACAGGCGACACGTTCACCACCGAGCTTCCCGCGTTCGTCGATCCCGGCCTCGAAGCGTTCCTCATCCAGCACGGCGTCGAAATCAGCGCAGTGCCGATCCGCGAAGGCAGTCTCTGGGCGACGCTGATCTACGGCTTCGGCCCGGCGATCCTGATCATCGCGTTCTATGTCTGGCTCTACCGGCGCGCGCAGCAGGGCGGCGGCATGGGTCTGGGTGGCATCATGGGCATCGGCCGCAGCAAGGCGCGTCGTTATGATGCCGAGGGCGAGAACCGGGTCACGTTCAACGACGTCGCGGGCATCGACGAAGCCGAGAACGAGCTCGTCGAGATCGTCGACTTCCTGAAGTCGCCCGAGAAATACACGCGACTCGGCGGCACGGCGCCCAAGGGCGTGCTGCTCATCGGTTCGCCGGGAACCGGCAAGACGCTGCTCGCGCGCGCGGTGGCGGGCGAGGCGGGCGTGCCATTCTTCTCGATGAGTGCCGCGGAGTTCGTCGAGATGATCGTCGGCGTGGGGGCTGCGCGTGTGCGCGACCTCTTCAAGCAGGCGCGCGAAAGTGCTCCGGCGATCATCTTCATCGACGAGGTGGACGCGATCGGCCGGGCGCGCGGCCAGGTCGCGATCGGCGGGTCGAGCGAGCAGGAGCAGACGCTGCAGCAAATCCTCACCGAGATGGACGGCTTCACCGGACGCGAGGGCATCATCGTGTTGGCGGCGACCAACCAGCCCGACGTGCTCGACCGAGCCTTGCTGCGTCCGGGCCGCTTCGATCGCCGCGTCGTCGTGAATCTTCCGGACAAGGCCGGGCGCGAGGCGATCCTGCGCGTGCACACGCGCAAGGTGCCGCTTGCGAGCGACGCCGATCTCGGCGATCTTGCTTCCGCCACGCCCGGGTTTTCCGGTGCCGACCTCAAGAATCTCGTCAATGAAGCGGCGCTCCTGGCCGCGCGCCGCGAGCAGAACGACGTGCGCCAGAAGGATTTTCTCGACTCGCTCGAAAAGATCGTGCTGGGACCCGAGCGCCCCCTGCTCCTGACCCGCGAGGACCGGGAGCGCATCGCGTACCACGAGAGCGGACACGCGATCCTCGGGCTCGTGGTCGCGGGTGCCGATCCCGTGCACCGCGTGACCATCGTGCCGCGTGGCCAGGCGCTCGGTGTCACGTATCAGCGCCCGCAGACGGACCGCTACAACTATCCGGAAGCGTACCTGCGCGCAAGGATCATCGGCATGCTGGGCGGGCGCGCCGCGGAGGAGGTCGTGTACGGCACGCGTACGACGGGGGCCGAGAACGACATCGAGCAGGCGACCGGTCTTGCGCGCAACATGGTCGCCCGCTGGGGCATGAGCGACGTCGTCGGCATGGTCCAGCTCGCGCCGCACCAGAATCCGTACCTCGGCGGCGTGGCGAGCTTCGGCGGCGAGAAGCCGTTCAGCGACGAGACCGCGCGACTCGTCGACGTCGAAGTGCAGCGCATCATCGACGAATGCCACGCCGACGCGAAGCGCCTGCTCGTGCAGCATCGCAAGTCGCTCGACGCGCTGGTGCAGGCGCTGCTTGCGCAGGAGACGCTGGGAGAGCAGGAGATTCTCGAAGTCACGGGACTGCCGCCGGCGCCGGAGTTGGTGGGCACGCCCCTCGCGCGCGCCGTCGGGCACGCTGTTCCCGCGAGCGGGGAGAAGGATGGTGTGAGGGGGATGGCATGATCGACCTCGTCATCGACCAGCGACGCCGCGACCTCGGCGGCTTCGAGGTGGGCCGCGTCCTGCCGTTCGCGCAGCACCGCATGGTGGGACCGTTCATCTTCTTCGACCACATCGGCCCCGTCGACTTTGCGCCGGGCATCCCGCGCACGCTCGACGTGCGTCCGCATCCGCACATCGGTCTCGCCACCGTCACGTACCTGTTCGAAGGCGAGATCATGCATCGCGACAGTCTGGGCTCCGAGCAGGCGATTCGCCCTGGTGAGGTGAACTGGATGGTCGCCGGGCGCGGCATCACGCATTCCGAGCGCTTCGAGCGCGCGCGCCGCGAAGGCGGGCACATGCATGGCATCCAGGCCTGGGTTGCGCTGCCCGACGCGTACGAGGAGACCGATCCCGAGTTCTATCATTACGATGCGGCGTCGCTGCCGTCGCTCGAGGAAGACGCAGCGCAGGGCCGCCTGATCGCCGGTGCGGCGTACGGTGCGCGCGCTACCGTTCCCACGCATTCGCCGATGTTCTACGTGCACTGGTCGCTCGCTCCCGGCGCGCGCATCGACCTGCCGGCGGAGCATCGCGAGCGCGCCGTTTACGTCGCCACGGGTGAAGTGGACGTTGCGGGCGGCGTCTTGCGGGCGGGGCAGATGGCGGTGATCACCGAGGGCGCCTCTCCGACCCTGCGTGCGAGCGTGCCGACCATCTTGCTCGCGATCGGCGGCGAACCCGTCGGACCGCGTTACATCGACTGGAACTTCGTGTCGTCGTCCAAGGAGCGCATCGAGCAGGCGAAGGCGGACTGGCGCGCGGGACGGATGAAGCTGCCTGACCTCGACCACGACGAGTTCATCCCGCTTCCGTAATGGCGGAGGCACGCGCGCCACGCTCTCCCGACGCGCTCGCCGCGGTGGTCGCCGTCAGCATCACGCCGCTCGCAGGCATCGTGTTCCTCGGCTGGCAGCCGGCCGGCGTGCTGATCAGCTACTTCGTCGACACCTTCGTCGGTGCGTGCGCGGTGATGATGCTCCTCATGACTCACGTCACCGGCGACGAGCTCGACACGCCCATCGAAGGGTGGAAACGATGGGGAAAGCTCGCCGGCGCGCTCGTCGTGCTGGGCGCGATCCTCGTATTGCCTCTTGCCTTACCGCTCCTGTTCATGCTCGGCGACGACGTGGTGACAAGCACGCTCCTCGACGACCGCGGCTTTCTGCTCGGCCTCGCGCTGCAGGTCCTGATGTCGGTGCTTGCGGCGATGCGCGTCCACCGCGAGCTTCAGGCGACGTACGACGACGACAGGATCCTGTCGGTGCGGGGGCTGTTCCTCGCCGCGCGGTGGATGGTCGTGTTCATTGCCGTGGGCACAGGTTTGGTGCCCGCGCTCGGGCCGCGCATCGGCAGCTTCGTGCTGATCGCAATCTATGCGGGGGCGTCCGTGTACTTCGAGCTCTTCCCGGAGCACGCCACGCGCTTCGTGCGCGGCGGCAAGGCCGGCCCGATCAAGTACCACCGCGACCTCGAATCCCGGGCGCGCGAACGCGGCGACATCAAGCCGCGCTGACGTCCACTTCGCGTGCCGTGGCGCGCGACTCGTTGATGGCGTCGATCTCGGCGCCGACCAGAATTACCAACCCTGCGAGATAGAACCAAAGCATGAGCACGATGACGGCGCCGACGCTGCCGTAGGTCGCGCTGTAGTTCCCGAAGTTCGCGACGTAGAGACGAAACGCGAGCGAGGTCACGATGAGCGCGACAGTCGCCGTAACCGTGCCCCGGGTCACGAGCGCGAACCGGCGCTTGCGCGCGGGTGCCTTGTCGTAGATGAGGGCGATGGCGAAGAGCAGCGCGAGCACGATCACCATCCACCTGAAGACGATGAAGGCGTACAACAGCGTGTCGCTCACGCCCATGCGCACGCTGAGCCAATGCTCGATCGCGCCCCCCAGCACGACCAGCGAAAACGCACCGATCACCAGCACGACGAACAGGAGACTTAGAACAAGCGCGATCGCCCGCGCCTTCAGGAAGCCGCGCTGCTCTTCCACGTCGTAGGCGACGTTCATCTGCTGCATGATCGCGTACATGCCGCTCGACGACGCCCAAAGCGCGGCGGCAATGCCGAAGGTGAGCACGCCCCCGCGGCGTTCGCTGACGACTTCCTGCACGACGCCGGAGAACATCTGCGCCGTGCGCGGCGGAAACGCCTGGCGCAGGAGATCCATGATCGCCTGGTCGACGTGCGCGATCGGCAGGTAGGGCAGGAGCGCCATGACGAAGATCATCGCCGGAAAGACCGCGAGCGTCAGGTAGAACCCCAACGCCGCGGCGCCGTTCCAGACGTTGTCGTCGGACATCTCCCGCCACAGTGTGGCGAGGAAGCCGCGGTCGAGCGTCAATGCGTGCTGTTGCGGTAGCGGTCGCGCAGCGCCCGCATCTGGTCGTGATTGCGAAGCACGCCGTCGTATTGCTTCTGGACGATCGCACGCGCGTCGGGCGAGAGGTCGCCGCTGGCGAGCGCCTTGCGGTAGCTGGCCTTCGCCACGTCCTCGCCGCGCTCGACCTCCTCGAGAATGGCGAGGTCGTCATCGATCGACAACGACGCCTTGATGTTCACCCAGCCGCGATGCACGGCCCCTGCAACGCTGCCGCCTTGCTCGGGCTCGTCACCCATGCCGGCAACCAGCGCTTGCAGTTCGGCCGCGCCGCGCGCGCAATCCTCGGCGCGCTTGCGGAACAGCTCCTTGAGCTCCGGATCCTTCGCGTTGTCCGCCGACGTGCGAAAACCTTGTTCGCCGTCCTTGGAGGTTTCGATGAGGTTGTTCAAAACGGAAGGGGTGGTGGCCATGATGCGCTCCTCGGGTAAAGCCAAAGCTTGACACCGCGAGAAGCCGAGTGGCATCGGCCGCCCTGCATCGCGCGCGTCGGCCGGCGTCCTACCCCATGATCGCAGGCCATGGAGCCTGCGCCGGCCAACCTTCGCTCGCCTGACGCGCTCGCCACGCTCATTGCGTGAACATCACGCCGCTGACGGGCATCGTGTCCTCGGATGGCTGCCGAGCGCGGTTCTCATCGGCTACTTCGTGGACACGAAAGAGCAGCCAAAGCGGTAGCTCAGCACCGGCGCGCCCACCTTTGGATCTCGGGGCGGCCGTCCGTGCGCGGAGCGCACTAACGGCTCGCCTCTTGACTAACGAAGGACTTCGGGCTGGATCTCGCCTAGTCGAGGATCTGCTGGCGGACGTGATCCGTAAGGCGGTCGAGGTCGCGACTCAGCGCGTCGGTCTCGCGGCGGTTGAGTCGGCCGTCGTTCATGTAGGACTGCTCCTTGGCCTCGATTTCGCGCAGCTCGCGGTAGAGCCTGCGGGCTTCGCGATCGTCGATGCGGCCATCGCTCATTCCGCGTTGGATATGCGCGTTGATGCGCGCTTCGCGCTCGTTGATGTTTAACGACCGGTCGTCCCATCGATCGTTCTGGACATACCGCTGGGGGTCGTCGCGATGATACGGTTGCGCCATACCGACCGTGGGCGCGAGCATGCCCGCGGCCGCGAGCGCGATGAGAGTCTTTTTCATTGCAAGTTACCTCCGTGGGTTGCACACGTTCGTTGGTAAGCGCGCGCGGGCCGGTGGTTCCATGCAACGACGCAAGTCGCGGCGTGCAGGAACTGGCGCGTCAGCATCGCGAACGCTACGTTGTCGGAGGCCTTGCGACGTCGCGCGCGTGCGACGGATCTGCCGTGGGCACGAAGGCGACCGGTTACTCCGCGGTGATCCTGGCCTCGCGCACGACCTTGCCCCACTTCACGGTCTCGCGATCGATGTATTGCGCGAGCTCGTCGCGCGTGCCGGGCGTCGGATCGAGCCCATGGCGCGCGAGCTCTTCCTTCACGCGCGGATCGGCGAGCACCTTGGTGATCTCGCGATTCCAGTAATCGAGGATCTCCTTCGGAGTCTTGCCAGGTGCGACGAACGCGTACCAATTGGTGGCCTCGAAGCCGGGAAAGCCCGACTCGGCGACCGTCGGAACGTTGGGTAGCGTTGCCGTGCGCCGAGCGCCGGTCGTGGCGAGCGCGCGCGCCTTGCCGGCGTCGATGTGAGGCTGCGTCGTCGACGGCACGCCCACGTACATCTCGATACGCCCGCCCAGGAGGTCCGTCATCGCCGGTCCGCCGCCCTTGTAAGGCGCGTGAACCACGTCGATGCCCGCGCGTTCCTTGAAGAGCTCGCCGGCGAGATGGCCTGCGCCCCCGATGCCCGACGACGCATAGGTGAGCTTGCCCGGCCTTTGCTTCGCAAGCGCCACGAATTCGGTGAGCGTCTTCGCCGGCACCGCGTCGTGGACGATGAACACGTTGGGAAACATCACGCCCATCGTGATCGGCGCGATATCGCGCTTCGGATCGTAGCCCAGGTTCTTCACCATGTGCGGCGCGACGCTCATCGGTCCCACGGAGGTGAGGTGGATCGTGTAGCCGTCGGGTGGCGCCAACGCGATCTGCTGCGCGGCGATGTTGCCTCCGGCGCCCGATTTATTCTCGACCGCGACCGGCTGTCCGATGTTCTCGGAGAGCTTCTGCGCGACGATGCGCGCCGCGGTGTCGGTGCCGCCGCCCGGTGCGAAGCCCACCGTAAGCGTGACTGCGCGGCTCGGAAATGATTGCGCTAGGGCGCAGGCCGCGAGGCCCGCGGCCGTCAGCGCAGCGGCGAGATGAAACGTGAGTCGCATGTCCTGCCCTCCTGGCGTGGTGGTTGCCCGCTAGTGGCAAAGCCGTTAGTGTTCGGCGGTCGCGTCCCGCGCCCGGATTTTCCCATGATGGCGAAGCCCCTGCATCCTGTCGCGCTGGTGTCGCTTGCCGGCATTCCAGCCGCCGCGCTCGTTATCTTCGCCGCAATGCAAGGCGGCATGGATCGCTATCTTCCGCACGGTGTCTGCTACGCGTGGCAGCCGGGCCTCATCCGCCTGCACCTCGTGTCGGACGTGCTGATCGGGCTCGCGTACCTCGCCATTCCGGTCGCGCTGGTGCACTTCATCAGGAGGCGCGCCGACATCCCGTTCAACTGGATGTTCCTGCTGTTCGGCCTGTTCATCGTCGCGTGCGGCGCCACCCACTGGATGGAAGTGCTGACGGTGTGGACTCCCGCGTATTGGGTTGCCGGCGCGATCAAGGCCATCACTGCGGCAGCTTCGGTACCGACCGCGATCCTGCTGTTCCTGCTGATACCGAAGGCGCTTGCGCTTCCCAGCATCGCCCAGCTCGAGGCGGCGAAGGCAGCGCTCGAGCGCGAAGTCCTCCAGCGTCGCGGCGCCGAGGCGGCGCTCGAGGAAGCGCGGCGCGACCTCGAGATCCGGGTCGATGCGCGTACGAGCGAGCTTCGCATCGCGAACGAGCTTCTCGAGCAGCAACGCGAGGAGCTGGCGCAAGCGGACCGGGCGAAGGGCAACTTCCTCGCGATCCTCTCGCACGAGCTGCGCAACCCGGTGCACGCCATTCGCATGAACGCGCGCGTGATTCGAACGCAGGCGCTCGAGCAAGCGTGCGAGAGCGCTGCCCACGCCATCGAGCGGCAGGTGGCGAAGCTTGCGAACCTGCTCGAGGAGCTCCTCGACCTCGTGAGCTTGTCGCGCAAGACGGCGTTGCGGCTGACCGCGTCGGACGTCGGGCGTGCGGTCGAAGGCGGGATCGAGACGACGCGCGCCGACATGTATGCGCGGGGGCAGACCGTCGTGCTCTCGGCGGAGAACGGACCGTTCACGGCGATGCTCGACAGCGCGCGGTTCGAGCAGGCGGTGACCAACCTTCTCGTCAACGCGAGCAAGTATTCTCCCGAAGGCTCGCGCATCGACGTCGATGTCGCGTGCGAGAATGCTTCAATCGTCGTGCGCGTGCGCGACGCCGGCATCGGCATCACGGAAGACGAGATGCCGATGCTGTTCGATCTCTTCGGTCGCGGAAGCGGTGCGCGAAACGCGAGCGCCGAAGGACTGGGCATCGGGCTCTATACCGCGCACGAGATCGTCGCCGCGCACGGCGGCAAGATCGCGGCACGCAGCGACGGGCGGGGGCAGGGTTGCGAATTCGAGATCACGCTTCCGGCTGCCTCGGCAAGCGTCGTCACCGAGTCGAGGCGCGAGCGCGGCGCACCCGAGCCGGCGAATGCCCTGCGCGTGCTCGTCGTCGACGACAACAAGGACGCGGCGGATTCGGTTGCGGAGAACCTGCGCATGTTCGGACACGAAGTCGCGGTGGCCTACGAAGGCGGCAAGGCGGTCGACAGCGCGCTGGCCTTCAAGCCGGACGTCGCGCTCATCGACATCGGGCTGCCCGTCATGAATGGTTACCAAGTGGCGGAGACGCTGCGCGTCGCCCCGCACCCGCCGGCGATGATCGCGCTGACAGGCTGGGGAACCGAACAGGACAAGGGCGATGCCTTGCGGGCTGGTTTTGCGCGCCACCTCACCAAGCCGGTCGACTTCGACGACCTCATCGCCCTTGTGTTAGAGCTCGGTCTCCCCGTACGGGCCAGGCGGGCGTGAGCCCGGTCCAGCGCACGGACTAGTTGACCGCCGTGCGCGCGCCACCGTCGCGTGCGGTGTCGATGCGCGCTTCCTGCATGAGGTTGCGGCAGTCGACGTCGGGCGCGCCGCCGAAGTCGACGAGCGGCAGCAGCGCCAGCGGTGGCGCCACCGCGCCGAGCGCGACGGCCGCGCCCACACGAATCGCGACGGGGCCGATCGCGGGCCTGACCACCGGTTGCTTGAACGTGCCCTGCACGACGATGGGCCCGCGCAGGGCAAGGAGGCTCATCTGCTTCGACTTGGCGCGGAGGAGCGCGTCGTAGCGCTCGTCACGGAAGTTGACACTGCCCTCTCCGGTGATGAGCACGGCCGACGTGTCCACCACGAAGAGATCCGGCGTCATCACGCCCTGGTGGGTGCGCATCGACGCGGCGGCGCAGCGGATCTCCGCGGTCCGGTCGCCGCGCAGCAGAAGCTCGGCTGCGCGGGCGAGATCGAGGTTGGTCAGCACGAGAGCGAGCGTGCTTGCTTCGCCGCCGCGCATGATCAATGCGAGCTCGCCTTCGGCGGCGGCCATCATGTCGGCGACGGAGTTGCCGCGCGCCTCGAACTTCGCGCGGCCGCCGACGCGGCCGGCGGTGCCGCGCGGGGACGCGAGCTGCGGGAAGATGCGCTTCAACTCGACGTTGCGCACAGTGACGTCGCCCCGCGCCTGTGCGAGGTCTCGCGTGACGTCGACCGCAAGGTTGGCGACGACGTGCCCGCCGGCGAGGCCGAAATCGGCGGGCGCGAACCGCAGCACGCCGTCCTTCAGCACGAGGTGCGTCTTGAGGTTATCGAGCGGAAGGCGCTCCCACTTCACGCTCTCGCCACGAAACTCGATGTCGACGTCGTGATCGCGCAGCTTGGCAAGCTCGAGCGGCTTGTCGGGCAAGGTGCGCGACGATATCCGGTGGCGCAGCTCGACCGCCTTCCTGCCAGGCGGCAGGCCGACGAAGCCGCCGAGATCCTTGTAGTCGAAGCGTCGCGACGTCAGTTGCGCGGTGGTCGCCGGGCGCTTGCCGCGCGTGTCGACGGTAATGTTGCCCGCGAGATCGCTGGCGCCGACGACCCCCTTGAAATCGCTGTACCGCCACACGTCTGTGTGTGACAGCTTGCCGACCAGGCGATAGGCGGGAGTCCAGGGAATCGGCGTCGGCACGACCGGATACAGCTTCGACATGTCGGGCCCGGCGATTGCGAGCGTGCCGTCGAGGTTGTCGGTATTCGAAGGCACGACCGTGCCGTCGAAGTCGATTACCGTGCGCCCGTTCACCGCGTGAAGGCGAAAGCGATAGGGGTCGTCCATGTCCTGCAATTGCGAGAGTCCCATGCTCGTGCCCTCGAGCACGATCCGCTCGCCATGCAGCTTGCCTTCACCCGTGAACTTGAGCTGTGCCCCTTCGGTCGTTTCGCCGGTCACGGTATCCAACGCGAGCGCTATGTCGGCCGCGGCCTTGGCGTCGAGATAGTGAAGCTTGCCGCGGTCGACTTCGATGTTGCCCACGCGCGGGACGGCGCCGGACCGATGGCCGAAATGCCAGTTGTCCTCACCCGCGGCATTGCGCTCGAGCGCGACACGAGCGTCCTCGAATCGGAGCTTCGCTGGAGCGCCGATAAAAAGGCCCGTCCAAGTGAACCAGACGACGACGCGTACGGCGTCGATCATCGGCCGCTCGGCCGCCCAGTCGACATTGGCGACGGTGACGCCTTGGGCATCGACGCGAACGCGACGGCCAAGGTCTACATCGAGCGCGCCGATCGTCACCGTGCGATCGAGACGCGCGCTGACGTACTTGGCGACCGGACCGCGGAGCGCGTTCCACGGAAACAGCAGGACGACGACCGCGAGGACGACAGCGACCCCGGCGGCGGCGAGCCACGCGCGCCCGGCGCGGCTTCTCGGCAATGTGACGGCAGGGACTCGCATGGTCATGGTCAAGAGGCTCGCCGCCCACTGTAGGCGCGGCGGGTGCCCCTGCCTGTAGGCGAAGTGCCTCGAACGTCTATCGGACAATGGCCCGACGTCGCGCATACAAGCAGGCTGAACAAGCGGTCCCCGCGGCGTCGGCAGATAATTGCCGGGAAAGCCCAATCCGGGCTGCAAGCCCGGGGCAGGCACGGTGTGGCTGTACGATGGCGTTGAACTTTGAATTGGGGGAGGAGCATGCATCGCATCGCGCGCCTAATCACGCTTTCCCTGTCGGCGTTGGCCTTCGACGCATGGGCTGCGGCCGACGCCGGCACCGAGTTCGCCGATACGATCGAGCAGAGGCTCATCGCGTGCTCCTTCTGCCACGGCAAGCAAGGCGAGGGCCACCGTCAGAACGAGTACTACCCGCGCATCGCGGGCAAGCCGCCGGAGTACCTGTACCGCCAGCTCGTGAACTTCCGCGACGGACGCCGTACCTATCCGCAGATGGTGTACATGTCGCGCCATCTCTCCGACGAGTACCTTCGCGAGATCGCCACGTTCTACTCGAAGCTGGCGCCTCCCTTTCCGACGCCGATCCAGCCTGCGGCGACGAAGGAAGCGCTTGCGCGCGGCGAGCAGATCGTGCGCAACGGCGACCAGGCGAAAGGCATCCCGGCATGCGTCGCGTGCCACGGCAAGGCGCTGACGGGCATGCTCCCCGGCGTTCCCGGCCTCGTCGGGCTGTATCCCGATTACATCAATGGACAGATGGGCGCCTGGCGCAGCGGTTTGCGGAAGGCGACCGACCCGGATTGCATGGCGCGCATCGCGCAACGCTTGAGCGGCGCGGACAGTGCCGCGGCGGCCGCATATCTTGCGAGCCTCCCCGGGACGCCGACTTCGCTTCCCGCGCCCGCCACCCAACAAAAGCTGCCGATGAACTGCGGCAGCCAGCCGCAATAGGAGGCGTCACGATGAGCCGCTCACGTAGGTTTGCCCACATTGCAGTCGCGATCTGCGCGTCGGTCGCGTTCGCGAGCGCCTTCGCGCAAGCGACCAAGGCGCGTACGCCAAGCGCGACCCGTGTTCCCGCCCAAACCGACGGCGAGTACCTCGCCCGTGCCGGCGATTGCATCGCCTGCCACACGGCGCGTGGCGGGGAGCCGTTCGCGGGCGGCCTCGAAATGCCGACGCCTTTCGGCACGATCTACACGCCGAACATCACGCCCGATCCCGAGACCGGCATCGGCAAGTGGACGGCCGACGAGTTCTACCGCGCGCTCCACGAAGGCAAGTCGAAGGACGGCTCGCTCCTCTACCCCGCATTCCCTTACCCGAGCTATACCAAGGTTACACGCGCGGATTCGGATGCGATCTACGGGTACATCCAGACCATCACGCCGGTGAAGAAGAAAAACAAGCCGCATGCGATGAAGTTTCCCTATAACCAGCGCAACCTGCTGATCGGGTGGCGTGCGCTGTACTTCAAGGCCGGCGAATACCAGCCCGATCCCAAGCAGTCGGCGGAGTGGAACCGCGGCGCGTACCTGGTCCTCGGCCTTGGCCACTGCGATGCGTGCCACACGAGCCGCAACATGCTGGGTGCGACGCAAAAGGACAAGGAGCTCTCGGGCGGCCTCATTCCGCTACAGGACTGGTATGCCCCGTCGCTCACGTCCAACCGCGAAGCCGGTCTTGGCCAGTGGCCGATCGAGGAGGTGGTCGCTCTGCTGCGAACCGGGATCAGCAATCGCGGCGTCGTCTTCGGGCCGATGGCACAGGTGGTCCACGACAGCCTGCAATACATCACGGAAGCCGACACGCAGGCGATGGCCGTGTATTTGAAGTCGCTGGCGACCACCGATGCGCCCAGTGACCCGGGGCAGTTGCGCAGGACCGAGGAGCAAAGCCGCGCCTCGTACGAATCGGGCGCGAAGGTCTACGACAAGCACTGCAAGTCGTGCCACGGCACGAATGGTCTGGGCGTACCGCCGATGTACCCGCCGCTCGCCAACAACCAGGCGATCAACATGGAGTTCTCGGTGAATCCCATCCGCATGGTGCTGTTCGGGGGATTCCCGCCGTCCACGCGCGGCAATCCCCGGCCGTTCGGCATGCCGCCCTTTGCATACACGCTGACCGACCAGGAAGTCGCCGACGTGGTGAGCTACATGCGCCAGTCGTGGGGCAACCGCTCGAGCGCGGTAAGCCCGCTCGAGGTGGCGAAATATCGCACCGTACCCGTCGATTAATCCCGCCCGGCTTCGACCGCGTTGCTTTCCGCTCGCCAGCGCAGCATCCCGCCGGCGAGGTTCGCGACGTCGACGAAGCCCGCCTTTTGCAGCATCACGACGGCTTGCGCAGAGCGCGCGCCCGAGCGGCAGACCGCGACCACGGGCGTGTCGCGCGCAAGCTCGCTGGCGCGCGACGGCAATTCCGAAAGCGGGATGAGGCGCGACCCCTTGATGTGGCCGAGCGGTCCTTCGTATTCGTCGCGCTCGCGCACGTCGACGACCTGCACGTGATTGAGATGTTCTTCGAGGATCGCGGGCGGAAGCTCCCAGATGCCCGCGAAGGTGAACGTGAGATGCGCCCATTGCGGATCGCGCATCGGCGCCTTGCCTTGCTCGGGCTCCCCGCACTTCATGTTCGCAGGCACCGCGATGTCCATCAGCTTCGGGTGGGGCAGCCCGAGGTTCTCCATGTACCCGACGAAGTCGTTCTCGCCGATGTCGCCGCCGAGGCGCGGATTGAAGCTGCGCTCTTCGCCTACGCTCGTAACCGTGAGGCCGCGGTAATCGTGCGCGGGATAGAGGAGGCACGGCGGCGGCAGCGACAAGATCTGGCTCTTCACCGACCGATACATCGCGCGCGCGTCACCTTGCTGGAAGTCGGTGCGGCCGCTGCCGCGAATGAGCAGGCAATCGCCCGTGAACGCCATGCTCTCGTCGTCGAGCACGTAGGTGACGCAACCGTGCGTGTGACCGGGGGTTGCGCGCACCTCGACGTAACGCGCGCCGAATGCCACGCGGTCGCCGTGGCCGACATAACGGTCCGCGCCGGTCGCGCCGCTCTCCTTGGAGACGACGATTGCGCTGCCGTGACCCTGTTTCAAAAGCCAGGCACCCGTGACGTGATCCGCGTGCACGTGGGTGTCGAGCGTGGCCACGAGCGTAAGCCCGAGCTCGCGCACGAGCGCGTCGTCGCGGCGCGCCTGCTCGAAGACGGGATCGACGAGCAGCGCCTGCCTGCTGCGCGCGTCGCCGAGAAGATACGTGTACGTCGACGACTGGGGATCGAACAGCTGGCGAAAGACGATCATGATGGGGCGGCCGCCGACGCCTGCACCCGTCGCCGCTCGAGGAGCTCGAACGCGAGCATGCCCACGAGCATCGCGGCTACGAACACGACGCCCTCGACGCGTCCCGCGCCGAGCACGACGAACGCGGGCCCGGGACACACGCCCGCGATTCCCCAGCCGATGCCGAACACGGCTGCGCCGGCGACGAGTCGGCGGTCGAGCTCGCGCGAGGTCGGCAAGCTGAAGGCGCAACCCATGTAGCTTGCCGTACGGTGCCTGGCGATCGCAAAGGCGATGGCGGAGACAGCAAGCGCGCTGCCCATCACGACGAGCAGCGACGGATCGAAGCGTCCCGTGACGTCGAGAAAAGCGATGACCTTGGCCGGGTCGGACATGCCGGAAATTACGAGACCCGTGCCGAACACGAGCCCGCACGCGAAAGCGACGACTGCGTTCATGCGGTCGTCCCCAGCAGATGACGCAAGAGGTACACCGTGGCCATGCCGCTCGCCACGAAGACCAGGGTGGCTACGATCGATCGCGGCGACAGGCGCGCAATGCCGCAGATCCCATGCCCGCTCGTGCAGCCCGCGCCGTAGCGCGTTCCGATGCCGACCACGAACCCGGCGACCGCGACGACCGGCAGCGAGACGTCGAACGTGATGGGCGGGAGCCCGCGCACCAGCGCGTAGCACATGGGTGCGGCGACGAGGCCCGCGAGAAACGCGATGCGCCACGCGACGTCGCCGCGCACGGGGCGCAGCGTGCCGCCGGCGATGCCGCTCACGCCCGCCACGCGGCCGCTCAACAGAAGCAACATGCCTGCGGCGAGGCCGATCAGGGCACCGCCCGCCGCAGCCGAGGCCGGCGTGAACGAGGCCCAGTCGATGCTCATGCCGCCTCTACTTGTGCCATTCCGCGATGTTAGCAGCCTGGCGACGAGGAATCGGCGAGGTTACTGCAACGCTGCGTCCACCAGCTCGCGCAGCGCCTCGCGGTCGAGCAGCTTCACCTCGCGTCCCTGAACGGCGATGAGACCTTCCAGGTGAAAGCGCGAAAAGAGGCGGCTCACGGTCTCGAGCTTGAGCCCGAGGTGGCTGCCGATCTCTTCGCGCGTCATGCGCAGCACGAACTCGCACGACGAATAGCCGCGCGCGCGATAGCGATCGGCGAGTTCGAGCAGGAACGAGGCGAGCCGCTGCTCGGCGCGCATCGTGCCCAACATCAGCATAAGACGCCGCTCGCGCCCGATCTCGCGGGACAGCAGCACGGACAACCCGTGCTGGAATTCGCCGTTCTGATGCGCGAGCGCCTCCATGCGCTCGAACGGGATGACACAGAACTCGCTATCCTCCAGCGCGGTCACGGTCGCGTCGTACGTATTGCCGAAGATGCCCTCGGCACCCAGGACGTCGCCGGCGATGTGATAGCCCGCGATCTGCTGCTGGCCACCGGGCGTTGTGACCACCGACTTGCACGAGCCCGAGCGGATCGCATAGAGCGCGCCGAACCGGTCGCCGCTGCGTACGAGGATTTCTCCCTTGTGGAGACGAACGCTCGTCGACACGAGATCCTCGAGGTGCCAGCTTCCATCTCGCGACTTGCCGGCAGGCATGCAGAAGGCGAGTGACCCGCACGCCGAGCATGTTGGACGACTGCGATCGACCGCGTGCAGGCGTGTCAGCGAATCGGTGCGACGGGTGTGAGGCAGGGCAACGACGTTCTGCAGCGCGGCTGAGGCCATGTGAGTCTCCCTTGGATTCATGAAGGACGCCGGGCGTCGCGCAGCTTGCGCAGGACGTCGGCCACGCACTCGAACTCGGTGCTTTTATCGAAGAAGTGATCCGCACCCGCGGCCATGCACGCGCGGCGGTATTGCGGATCGGGATGGTTGGTCAGCACGACGAACACCGTGCCCGGGGCGTGGCCGTGGACGGCGCGCAGCACGTCGACGCCCGTCCCGCCGACCAGCTGGTAATCGAGGAGCACGCACGCAGGACGCTTGTCGAGAATCCCGGCGATGGCGTCAGCGGGCGTGCCGGCATCGCCGACGACGTCGACGTCGGGCACCTCGCTCACGAGCTCGCGCAGGCGGTCCCGCATCGAAGGAACGTCGTCCACGATGAAGACCTCGGTTCTGTGCGCTGCGTTCATGCCGCCATTGTTGGCAGCGCATGCTCGCGGACCTATCGGGTGCGCGCTGATTGCCCTGGTCGGGAACCCCTGATTCAAGGGGTAGGGCATCCCCTACACGTCGTCCGACAGGCCGTGCTTCATCGCGTAGCGGACGAGGTCGGCCTGGTTGTCGATGCCGAGCTTCTCCATGAGCCGCGCCTTGTGCGTGCTGACGGTCTTGACCGAGAGGTTGAGCTTCGCCGCGATGTCGGTGACCGTCTCGCCGGCGACGAGCAACTGGAAGACCTCGAACTCGCGATCCGACAGCGTCGTGTGCGGCGGTCCCTCCGCCGCGGGCATGGCGCCCAGGGCCAGCTGCTCGGCGACCTCGGCGCGTGATGAACGCGCCGCCGCCGGCGACCTTGCGAATCGCGGTCACGAGCTGCGTGCCCGCGCTGTCCTTGGTGACGTAGCCCGACGCGCCGGCCCTGATCGCGCGCACCGCGTACTGCGTGCTCCTCGTGCATCGACAGCACGAGCACGCGCAGCTTCGGCTTCTCGGCTTGACCTGCTTGATGAGCTCGATGCCGCTCTTGCCGGGCATCGACATGTCGAGCAGCAGCACGTCGAAGTCGAGCGTCGCGCACGCGCGCGAGCACCTCGTGGCCGTCGGCCGCCTCGCGCGACGACCTCGACGTCCGCCGGCGCGACCGAGGAGCTGCCGCAAGCCCTTCGCGCACGATCGTGTGGTCGTCGGCGATGACGACGCGGATCATGCTGGCCTCCGCCGCGGCGAGCGGCAGGCGCACCTCGATGGTCGGTGCCCGCGCCCGGCGCGCTCTGTGATCGACGCGGTCGCCGCCCAGGAGCGAGGCGCGCTCGCGCAATCCGAGAAGCCCGAACGATTCCGGCTTGCGCGGATCGTCGGCGGCGAAGCCGACGCCATCGTCGCGGATCGTGATCACGAGCGCGTCGCCGCTTCGGCGGATCGCGACTGCCGCGTGCGACCCGCGCGCGTGCTTCGCGATGTTGGTGAGCGACTCCTGCACGATGCGGAACACGGCCGTCGAGTGCGTGCGGCGGCAGCGCGATCGCGGGATCGTCGATCGACGAAGCTCGCACGCAAGCCCGTGCGCTGCGACGAAGTTCTGCACGAGCCACTCGAGCGCGGGCACGAGCCCGAGGTCGTCGAGCATGAGCGGCCGCAGGTCGGAGGCGATGCGGCGCGTGGCGGCGACCGTGGTCTTCAGCAGCTTCTCCATGCGGTCGAGCTTGGCGCGCCGACGTCGGGCGCGGCCGCCGGCGAGGTTCGCCGCACCACGCGACGTCCATCCTGCAGCATCGTGAGCGCCTGGCCGAGCTCGTCGTGCAGCTCGCGCGCGATGCGGCTCTTCTCCTGCTCGCGCGTGGCTTCCGCGGCGGCGCCGAGCTCCTGCAGCTCGTCGCTTGGATTGGCGCGAGCGTCCGCGAGCGCCGCCTCGCGCGCGCGTCACGTCGCGCAGGATCACGGTGTAGAACGCGTGCCCGGCGTCGCGCAGCTGCGAGATCGACGCGTCGATCGGGAACTCCTCGCCGTCGCGCCGCAGGCCCGTGACGACGCGCGAGTCGGCCATGCGCCGCGAGCGTGCGCGGTCCTCGCCGAAGCGCCGCACGTGCGACGGCGTGCGCCCGCGCGAAAGCGCTCCGGAATGAACGTCGCGAGCGGCGCGCCGATCGCCTCCTCGCGCGGCGCATCCGAACATCGCTTCGGCCGCCGTGTTGAAGAGCACGACGCGCTGGTTCTCGTCGACGGTGATGATCGCGTCCATCGCCGAGTCGAGGATGCCGCGCATGCGCGCTTCGCTGCGCCGCGAGGCGCGCCAGCGTGTGCACGCGCTCCGTGACGTCGCGCAGGATGACGGTGAAGCGCTTCCCGTCGTCGCCGGTGTACTGCGAGATCGACGCCTCGATCGGGAATTCCTCGCCGTTGCGCGCGCAAGCCCGCGAGCACGGCATGCGTTCCCATCCGCCGCGACGTCGTCCCGGTGCGCGCGAACGCATCGACGTGCGCGCGGTGCCGGTCCCGGAAGCGCTCGGGGATCAACATGTCGAGCGGCTGTCCCACGGTTTCGTCGCGCGTCCAGCCGAATGCCGCTTCGGCCGCCGCATTGAACGCGACGATGCGCTGGTCCTCATCGATGGTGACGATGGGGTCCATTGCGGACTCGAACAGCAGGTGCGCGCGCTGAGGCATGCGGTTGCGTTGCGGTTGACCCTGGTCAAGGATTCCGTGGGACGAATCGCGCACGATGATAAGCCATGGACGCCATCCGCATCATCGAGGACGATCATCGCGCGCTGGCCGCGGTTCTCCACGGCATGCGCTGGCTGGTGCGCGAGATCGCGGAGCGG
The DNA here is from genome assembly GCA_963707815.1 of uncultured beta proteobacterium. Classification (GTDB taxonomy): domain Bacteria; phylum Pseudomonadota; class Gammaproteobacteria; order Burkholderiales; family Casimicrobiaceae; genus VBCG01. Next base: position 60,940 of record CAVPRK010000003.1, on the reverse strand, counting down.
GGGGCTGCGCCGCGCTTCGACGTGCTGGGTGCGATGATCTACTACATCGACGCCTTCCCGGAACGCGTGCATCATCCGCGGGAAAGCGAATACCTGTTCCGCTTCCTGCGCGTGCGCTGCCAGGAAGCGGCGCCGATCCTCGACGTGCTGGAGGAGGAGCACCGCGCCGGCGCAGAGCATGTTCGCCGCCTTGGGCAAGCGCTCGCCCGTTACCAGGGCGGTGGCGCGGCCGAGTTTCCGGCATTCGCATCCGCCGTGGAAAGCTTCGCGGCCTTCGAGCTCGAGCACATGCGCCGCGAAGAGCGCGACATAATGCCGCTCGCCAGGGCGCATCTCCACTCCGAGGATTGGGAAGCCATCGACGCGGCCTTCGCGGGCGGCGCCGTGCCGATCTTCAATCCAGGACCACCGACGAATACGCAAAGCTCTTCGACCGCATCGTCATGCTGGCGCCTCCGCCGATCGGCGTCGGCCCCGCCTAGAAAAGGCAGAACGGCCCTGACCGATCGCCTCGGGGACGAACGCCGCGCGATAGAGGCCAAGCAGTCCGAAGGCGCAGATGACGATCGCGGCCGCGCGGCGCAGCCGCGGCCGGCGCAGATCGACGGCTTGCAAGCGCGAATCCCGCGCCCACCAGATGCGGCAACGTGGCCGCACCGAACACCAGCATCACGAGGCCGCCCTGCCAGGCGCCGCCCGCGAACAGCGCGAGCGGCAGCACGCTGTAGACCAGCGTGCACGGGACGAAACCCCAGAGCGCGCCCAGGGCGAGCCGGCTTCCGGCGCGATCGCCGCGCAGCAGCGGCTGCACGTGGGGCAGTACGCGTGCGAACGCGCCTGCGCCGGTCCGCGCGAGCCACGTCGTGCCCGTCGCTGGTATGGCGATTCCCGTCGCGAGCAGGAGCAGCAGCACGTTCGCCGCGGCATAGAGCAGCTGTTGCACGGGCGCGAGCTTCGCGGTGGCGAGCGCCGATTCCCCCACCGCGCCGAAAAGGACGCCAAGCAAGGTGTACGACGCGACGCGCCCTGCGTGATACGTCAATTGCCGTGCGAGGAGCGCACGCCTTGGCCGCAGGATGGCGGCGTCGCGCGCCGCCGCTGCGGCAGCGAATCCGCCGCACATCGCCGCGCAATGAAGGCCTCCGACGAGGCCGGCGAGAAGGCCGCTGAGGAGAAGGCGGTCATTCCATCTGTGCTGCTGTGGTTTGCGGACGCAGTGCCGCCTCGCGTCAATCGCGCGCGGACGCGCGCACAGCGCCTCCCTCGCCTCCGGCTCGGCCCGCGCGCTCATTCTTCACGCGCGATTTCGGGCTCGCGCGTGTGCGCAAGGAGCAGTGTCAGGGTCGACGAGGCGACCCCCAATCCCCAGAAGCCGAAGAACCCGAGGGCGTAGATCGCCCGGCGCGACCAATCCAGGGGCTGCCCGAAGAAGTGAAGCTCGAAGGGGTCGAAAATGGCGAAGAACACGAGCTCCGCGACGGCCGCCGTCAGGAACGCCGGCCATACGACCTGCATCGCACGGCGGACGAGCACGCGGTCCATCATCGGATCGCAGGCGACGTGGCGACTCGAACCTCGTCGCCGCGCTCGATGACCGTAGTCGGAAGCGTCCAGTCCGCCGACTCGACACTGACGACCCAGCGTCCCTCGCGCGTTTGCGCAACCGCACCGGCGAAGTCGCCGTCGCCGTTGCGCGCGAGCGAGACCGTCTCGCGCGCGCCGCTCGCCGGATGGTAGAGGGTCACGCGCAGAAAATCGCCTTGCGCATCGCCCGCTTCGGGGTGGACGAGGATTTCACCACGCGCGCCGAGCGCGAGCGTGGCGGCGTAATGCGGCGTGATCGCGCCATCCTTGGGCAAGCGCTGGTTGACGAGCAGCCCGCGCTTGTAATAGTCGCCGGCGACGACTCCGTCGTCGCTGCGCACCGCGATCACGGCGGTGGCCATGCACGCGATCACGACCAGAAGCGGACCCGCAATCAGGATCCACGGCCACGGCTCGCGATACCACGCGATGACGCTCGCTCCCTTTGCGGGAAGCGAGCGAAGCTCGCTATTGCCTTGGGACGATGAACGTGGACTTCTCATGACGTACCACCTTGTCGTCGCCGACGGATTGGACCGTGAACTCGATCGGATGCGGCTCCGCCTTCGAAACCGACGCCGCGTCGTCCGGCACGGCGGCGCGCAGGCGCACCGGCAGCAGGCGGGATTGCGCCGGGCCGAGGTCCACCGGCTGCTCCACACCCACGACCTCCAGCCCGGGAAGCCATCCGCGCGAATCGTGAAGCGGCGCGCGGTTTCGTCGGTGTTCATGATCTGCACGCGATAGACGTTCTCGATGATTCCCGGCGACGCTTCGCGCGCAAGCGCGCCGCGGTCGCGCAGGATGTCCACCTTGAGCGGGTTGCGCGTGGCCAGCGCAACGGCCGTCGCGCTGCCGATGGCGAGGAGCACGACGGCGTAGATGACCGTGCGGGCCCGCAACACCCGCCGCCAGGTCGCGCGCCGGTCGTATCCCTTGGTGAGCGCGTTCTGCGTCGTGTAGCGGATGAGGCCCTTCGGGTAGCCCATCTTGTCCATCACCTGGTCGCAGCCGTCGATGCACGCCGCGCATCCGATGCACTCGTGCTGCAGCCCGTTGCGGATGTCGATGCCGGTCGGGCACACCTGCACGCAGATGTTGCAGTCGACGCAATCGCCGAGTCCTTGCGCGCGCGGATCGCTGCCCTTGCGGCGGCTGCCGCGCGGGTCGCCGCGCTTGCTGTCGTAAGTGATGACGAGCGTGTCCTTGTCGAACATCACGCCCTGGAAGCGCGCGTACGGGCACATGTACTTGCATACCTGCTCGCGCATGAAGCCGGCATTGCCCCAGGTCGCGAAGCCGTAGAACAGCATCCAGAAGCCTTCCCACGGGCCGAGCTGCCAGCGGATGGCATCGATGCCGACTTCGCGGATCGGCGAGAAATAGCCGACGAACGTGTAGCCCGTCCACAACGCGACCGCGAACCACGCGGCGTGCTTCGATGCCTTTACGCCGAATTTCCTGAGCGTCAGCGGCGCGGCATCGAGGCGGATGCGCGCGAGGCGGTCGCCTTCGATCTTGCGCTCGATCCAGGAAAAGAGTTCCGTGTAAACCGTCTGCGGGCAGGCGTAGCCGCACCAAAGGCGTCCCGCGATCGTGGTGAACAGGAACAGCGAAAGCGCAGCGAGGATGAGCAGGATCGTGAGGTAGATCACGTCCTGGGGCCAGAACACGAGCCCCCCGATGTAGAACTTTCGCGCGCCGAGGTCGAACAGGACCGCCTGCCGGCCGTTCCACGTGAGCCATGGCAGGCCGTAGAACACGATCTGCGTCGCGAGCACGAGCGCCCATCGCCAGCGCGCGAACGCGCCGTGCACGGCGCGCGGGTAGATCTTCCTGCGGATCTCGTAGAGGGCGACTTCTTCCGCAGCGGGAACGATTGGAATCGGTTCCCGCGGCGGTTTGACGGTGACGTCGGTCACGGCGCGTGGCGAATCGAGAGGCATTCGTAGCTATTTGCCGCGGTTCGACAGACCCCAGACGTAGGCCGTCAGGATGCGGATCTTCGCGGGATCGAGCATGTCCTTGTGCGCGGGCATGCGCGTGACGGTGGCCGCGGGATCGCCGCGTCCCTTGCTGACGGTTTCAGTGACGGCGGCAAGCGATCCGCCGTACAGCCAGATGTTGTCCGGCGAGGTTGGGCGCGCCGAGCGCATGATTGCCCTTGCCGTCGGCGCCGTGGCACGCCGCGCAATTGGCGGCGAACACGGGCTTGCCGAGCTGTGCCTTCAGCGAGTCCACGGGCAGGCCCGACAGGCCGCGCACGTAGTGGACGACGTTGTCGACGCCTTGCTGCCCGAGCGTCGCGCCGAACGCGGGCATGATGCCGTTGCGGCCGTCGGCGATCGACGCCGTGATCGTCGCGGGATCGCCGCCGTACAGCCAATCGGAATCGCGCAGGTTGGGAAAGCCCTTGCTGCCGCCCGCATCCGAGCCGTGGCACTGCGCGCAGCTGTTGAGGAACAGGCGCTCGCCGATCGCCTGCCCCGCGGGGTCCTTCGCGATGGCGGCGACGTCCATGCCGAGATATCTCGCGTAGAGGGGCGCTACTTCCTTGTCGAACGACGCGGTCTCCTTGGCGTAGGCTTCCGCGGACGTCCAGCCCAGCAACCCCGGCAGCTTGCCCAGTCCGGGATAGAGGGCGAGATAGACGAAGCCGAACGCGATCGTGATGTAGAAGAGCCACATCCACCAGCGCGGCAGCGGATTGTTGTACTCGGCCAGGTCTTCGTCCCACACGTGGCCGGTCGTGTCGGGCGCCTTGCCCTTCGCGACGCGCATGCGGCCCATCACGTAGAGAAGCACGCCGCACGCGACGACCGACACGATCGTGAGGACCGCGACGTAGATGCTCCAGAAATCGGAAGTGAAATCGGACATGGCATGGGCTCTACCTCGGCGGCAGTTCGTCGGGCAACGCGAAGGGTGCGTTGGCCGCGTCTTCGTACGGCTTCTTGCGATGCTTGCTGTAGGCCCACGCGACGATCGCGATGAACACGACGAAGCTGATCACCGTCATGGCGCTGGCGAGGATGGAGTAGATCGCGTTGCGTCACTTCGCGTTCTTCAAGGCGAGGCCCGAGGTTCTGCAGAGTACGCGACCACCGCGTCCTGCTCGTTCTTGCCCTTGAGCGTCCGTCGGGCGCCTTCGCGATCTGCTCGTCGGTGTACGGAACGCCCACGCGGCGCAGCGCGCGCATCTTCGGCTGGATCTCATCGGGCGCGAGCTGGGTGTTCGGCGAGCCACGGGTACGCCGGCATGTTCGACTCGGGCACGACGTCGCGCGGGTTGTCGAGGTGCGCACGGTGCCATTCGTCCGAGTAGCGGGCGCCGACACGCGCGAGGTCCGGTCCCGTCCGCTTGCTTCCCCACTGGAACGGATGGTCGTAGACGAACTCGCCGGCGACGGAATAGTGGCCGTAGCGCTCCGTTTCCGCGCGGAACGGGCGGATCATCTGCGAATGGCAGTTGTAGCAGCCTTCGCGCAGGTAGACGTCGCGCCCGGCGAGCTCGAGCGGTGGATACGGCTTGACGCCCGCGACCGGCGTCGTCGTCGACTTCTGGAAGTAGAGCGGCACGATCTCGACCAGTCCGCCCACCGCGATGACCGCGATGACGAGGACGATCAAGAGTCCGATGTTCTTCTCGACGATCTCTTGGTTGATCTTCATGAGCATGGTCTCGTTACGCAGCGCTGACGAGGCTGTCGCGCACCGTCGCAGGAATCGGCGCGTCGACGGCGCGGCCGCCGACGGCGGTCTTCCACGTATTCCAAGCCATGAGCAGCATTCCCGCGAGGAAAAGCGTCCCGCCGACGAGGCGGATGGCGTAGAACGGGTACGTCGCCTTCACGCTCTCCACGAACGCATACGTGAGCGTCCCGTCGGGATTCGTTGCGCGCCACATGAGCCCTTGCATGACGCCGGCGATCCACATCGCGGCGATATAGAGTACGACGCCGATGGTCGCGATCCAGAAGTGCACGCCGACGAGACGCATCGACCACATCTGCGCCTTGCCGAACATTCGCGGCACGAGGTAATAGATCGCCCCGATGCTGATGAACGCGACCCACCCGAGCGCCCCCGAATGCACGTGACCGACGGTCCAGTCCGTGTAGTGCGACAGCGCGTTCACGGTCTTGATGGACATCATCGGTCCCTCGAACGTCGACATGCCGTAGAACGACAGCGATACGATGAGGAACTTGAGGATCGGGTCGTCGCGCAGCTTGTGCCACGCGCCTGACAGCGTCATGACGCCGTTGATCATGCCGCCCCACGACGGCGCGAGCAGGATGAGCGAGAAGATCATCCCCAGCGACTGCGTCCAGTCGGGAAGTGCGGTGAAGTGAAGGTGGTGCGGGCCCGCCCACATGTACGTGAAGATGAGCGCCCAGAAGTGGACCACCGACAGGCGATAGGAGTAGATCGGACGCCCGGCCTGCTTCGGGATGAAGTAATACATGATCCCGAGGAAGCCGGCGGTCAGGAAGAAGCCCACCGCGTTGTGCCCGTACCACCACTGCACCATTGCATCCTGCACGCCCGCGTACGCCGAATACGACTTCATCGGCCACAGCGACACCGGCATCTCCGCGCTGTTGACGAGATGCAGTACCGCGACGGTCAGGATGAACGCGCCGTAGAACCAGTTCGCGACGTAGATGTGCGGCGTCTTGCGCAGGTAGAGGGTGCCGAAGAACACGATGGCATACGAGACCCACACGAGCGTGATCAGGATGTCGATCGGCCACTCGAGCTCGGCGTATTCCTTGCCGCTCGTGTAGCCCAGCGGCAGCGTGATCGCGGCGAGCACGATCACGGCGGTCCATCCCCAGAACGTGAACGCTGCAAGCGGTCCGCAGAACAGTCTCACCTGGCACGTTCGCTGTACCACGTAGTACGAGGTCGCGAAGAGCGCCGAGCCTCCGAACGCGAAGATCACAGCGTTGGTGTGCAGCGGCCGCAGGCGTCCGTAGGAAAGCCACGAGATGCCGCCCAGGAACTCGGGCCACAGGAGCTGCGCGGCGATGATCACGCCCACGAGCATTCCGACGATGCCCCAGACGACGGTCATGATGGTGAACTGGCGCACCACCTTGTAATTGAACGTCGGGGCAATGTCGGGACTCATGCGTCACTCCGGAAGGGAAGCGGGAATGCTAGGAACAATGCAGCGGGTGCGCGTTGACGAATGTCAATGCAGCGTATCGTCATCCAGCAGAACCCGTTGCGCCGGCCCGTCGAGATCGTCGAACTGCCCGGACCGGACGGACCACACGAACGCGGCGCCGATCAGGAACGCGAGAACGACGGCGAGCGGGATCAGCAGGAACAGGATGTCCATGCGTCAGCCTTTGGCGAGGCGCAAGGCATTCCCTACGACGACGAGCGACGACACCGCCATGCCGATCGACGCGGCGAAGGGCGACACGAGGCCAACGGCGGCGAGCGGAATCGCGACGACGTTGTAGGCGACTGCCCAGCCCACGTTCTCGCGCACGATGGCGAAAGTGCGCCGCGCGATGGCGAAGGCGTCGCCTATGCGGCGCACGTCGTCACCGAGCACGACGATGTCGGCGGTCCACCGCGTGAGCGCGGCGGCGTCGCCCATCGCGATCGAGACGTCCGCCTGCGCGAGTGCGGGCGCGTCGTTGAGGCCGTCGCCGATCATGGCGATGCGTGCGCCTTCCTGCTGGCGGGTGCGAACGAAGGCACCCTTGTCGTTCGGGCGAAGCTCGGCGCGCCAGTGCACGATGCCCGCCTGTTCGGCGATGCGCCGCACGACCGGCGCGCGGTCGCCCGACAGCAGCGTGACCGTCATGCGAAGCTCGCGGAGCGTGCGCACGAGCGGGCCGCTGCCCTCGCGCAGCGCATCCTCGAGCACGAACGTCGCAAGCCATCCGCGCTCGTCGGCGAGCGCCACGACGATGGCCTCGTCGGGTGCATGCGGCGCCGGAGCCGGGTACGCGATCTCGCCGACCCACGACGGCCGGCCGCATCGATATCGGCGCCCTGCGATGCGGCCTTCGACACCTTCGCCCGGGACCGCGACGATGTCGTGCACATCGGGCGGCGGGATGCCACCGAAAGGACGAAATGCCTCCTCGAGCGGATGCGACGCTCCCGCCTCGAGCGCCGCCGCGATTGCAAGACACGCCTCGCGATCCAGCCGGCCTTGAACGTCGAGGGCTGCCAGCCGCGGCCGGCCGACGGTGAGCGTGCCCGTCTTGTCGAACACGACATGGTCGGCCCGCGCGAGCGATTCGATCGCGTCGGGCCGCACGGCGACTACGCCAAGACGTCCGAGCGCGCCCGCGGCCGTCGCCATCGCGGCGGGCGTCGCAAGCGAAAGCGCGCAGGGACACGAGACCACGAGCACGGAGAACACGATGGGCAGCATCCGGGATGCGTCGTGCGCCGACCAGTAAAGCGCCGTGCCGGCCGCTACGATCAGCAGAATGCCGACGAACCACGCGGCGGCGTACTCGGCAAAGCGGACCGACCGCGGGCGTGCATCCGCGGCACGCTCGACGAGCCGCGCGAGCGACGCGAGTGTCGTCGACCGCCCCGCGGCCGTGACCCGCATCACGAGGGGGCTCTCCCGGTTGATCGAGCCTGCGAGCAAGGGATCACCGACCAGCTTGCGAAGGGGACGGCTTTCGCCGGTCAGCAGCGCCTCCTCGACACTCGACGCACCCTCGACGACAACGCCGTCGGCCGGCACGGACGCGCCCGCCGCGACGCGTACGAGGTCGCCGTCGACAAGCGAGTCCGCGGCAACGGTGTCGATCGCCGATCCGCGCAGGCGGTCCGCGGTCGACGGCAACTCGCGCGCGACACTTTCGATCGTGCGCGCGGCTTTCGCGCGAGCCCGATGCTCGCAGAAGCGAGCAACGAGCAGGAGCGCGACGAACATGGTCACGGAGTCGTAATACACGTCGCCGCGGCCGGTGAACGTGGACCACGCGCTCGCCGCGAATGCGCCCGCGACGCCGATGGCGACAGGCACATCCATGCCCGGCATTCGCGCCCGCAGGCTGCGCCATGCGCCCGTGAAGAAAGGCGCGGCGGAATAGGCAACGACCGGCAAAGTCATCGCGAAGCTTGCCCAGTCGAGCAGGGACTTGAGTTCCGGCTCGACGATGTCCTGCGCGAGATACACGGGCACGGCGAGCATCATCACCTGCATCGACGCGAGCAGCGCGACGCCCATGCGCAGCATCAGCGCGCGCGTCTCTCGGCGTAACAGCGCTTCGCGGCGCACCGGATCGTAGGCATATGCGCGATAGCCGATCACCGCGATGTCGCGGAGGACCGACGCGAGGTCCTGCGCGTCGCCGCGCCAGCGAACGCGGGCGCGGCGTGTCGCGAAGTTGACCGAGATTTCCTCGATGCTGGGCTTGCGCGCGAGCCACGTCTCGATCAGCCACACACACGCGCCGCAGTGCAGACCCTCGAGCAGTAGCGCCGCTTCATGCCGGCCGGGGGCGACCGCGACGACGAGCCCGCCGGCCGCGGCCTGCGCGGCCTCACGCTCGTACTTCCCCTCGTCGATGCCGGCCGGCCGAGCCGCCGTCGTGCGCTGGCGGTAGTAAGGCGCGAGTCCTGCGGCATCGATCGTCTGCGCGACGGCAAGGCAGCCCGCGCAGCAGAACGTGCGCTCACGGCCTTCGACGACGTGACGCCATTGCGGATTTGCGGAATGGGTCTCGCCGCAGTGGAAACACATCGCCTCGGGGGCGACGAGGTCGTCGATGTGGACGGTTTCGGGAAGGGCGGCTTGCACCGGCGGAGACTAGCCAACCGGGCTGCCGGACGCGTTGACGTGTATCAAGACGGCCGCGCGATTTGAGCGACAATGCCCTCCCATGAGGCGCGGATTTGCCCTTGTTCTCGCCGCTGCGCTCGCGACGGCTGCGCTCGGTGCCGAGTATCCTTCGCAGCCGGTCAAGCTCATCGTCGGCTTCTCCCCAGGCGGCGGCCTCGACATCAGCTGCCGGCACTGGGCGCAGCGCGTCGGCGCGCGTCTCGGGCAGCCGGTGGTTGTCGAAAATCGCCCCGGCGCGTCCGGCGAGATCGCGGTCAAGCAGGTCATGAACGCACGCCCGGACGGCTACACGCTCGTGTGTCTGTCGGGAAGCAATACGATCTCCTCGGCCAAGGGCGCGCCGCCGTTCGACATCCGGACGGACGTGACCCCGATCGTGCAGATGACGCACTTCACGTTCGTGCTCTACGTCAATCCCAAGGTGCCCGCCAAGACGTTCGCGCAGCTCGTCGCGTATTCCAAGGCGCATCCGGGAAAGCTCAATTACGGATCGGTAGGTACCGGCTCGACACCGCACCTCGCGTTCGAGTACCTCAAGATGCAAACGGGGCTCGACGCCGTGCACGTTCCGTACAAGGGGACCGCGCAAACGGCGGCTGCGGCGATCGCGGGCGACGTCGACATCGGCCTCGACGCCATCGCAGCGCTCAAGCCTCACTTCGATGCGGGCACATTGCGGCCGATTGCCGTCGTCTCGGCAAAGCGCACGCCGATGCTTCCCGACGTACCGGGCATGCAGGAGTCGGGCGTCTCCGGTGTGGACATCGGCAGCTTCTCAGGCGTTGCGGCGCCGGCGAAGACGCCGTCCGCGATTGTCGAGCTCCTGAACCGGGAGTTCAACGCGGTGCTAGCGGAGCCCGAGACGCGACCGATCTTCTTCTCGCAAGGCTACGAGGTCGCCGGCGGCACCCCGCAGGAGTTCGCGCGCATGCTCGCCGAGGACGTCGGGCGGTGGAGTGCCGTCGTCAAGGCGGCGAAGATCACCTTCGACTGATCAGCGAAACGCGTCGCGGCCGGGAACGTAGTTCTGGTTGGTCTGCGCCGGGTTGCGGTTGACGAGCGGCCGTCCGTACAGCGGATGACGCATGCTGCGCACTTCGTGCTCGATCTGAAACTGCACTGCGCCGGTCGCGAGGTCGACGATGTCGATGAAGCGATATTCGTGCTCGTCGGTTTCGCGACTGACGAGCCCGCGCTCGACGAGCTTCCTGTACGGCCCCGAAAAGTCGGCGAGATAGATCTGCAAGTGGTGTCCATCATATTCCGCAGGCAGGCTTCGACTCTCGACGAAACGCAAGGCCTGCGCAGCACCGACGGTCACGATCGCGGCATCGCCTTCCACCCGCGACGGCGCATCGAGCATCTCGCGGTAGAAGCTTGCGATCGCAGGCGCAGTCCCCCGTCGCACGTCGAATTGCAGGTATGCCATGCCGAGCGTACGCCCGCCTGCGCGCATTGAGTCGGCCGCGTGGCAGCGAATGCGATTGCCCCATGGGCACGTAGTGTCGACGAACGCATCGTGCGGTGCATACGAGAACCGCGTGCCAACGAGCATAGGCTCGATCCTTCGTAGCCGCGCGACGAGTGCTGTGAGCTCGGGCACCACGAGCCCGATCGTTCCGCGGAATACTTGCGGCGCGTCGGTCGGCAGATGAAACTGCGACTCCCCGACGTTCACCCACATGTTGTCGACACCCGTCATGAGGTACGGGTCGCGGGTAAGACCGAGGCCGCTTACGTAGAACAGCGTTGCGAGACGCTGGTCAGGGATCGTCACGTTGATGTGTTCGAGCTTGACGATGTTGCCGACGTCCTCGCCGGCGCGGTCGAAGCGCTGGTCCATGCCGAACCATAGGAGACGCCGCGCGAAAATGCAAGACGGCTTGTTCGGCTAGCCGCCTCGGCCGAACAGTTCCTTCGCGAGCATTGGGATGGCGATGCCGTCCTCCATGCGCTTCATCACCGCGCGTTCCTTCTGCGTGATGTCCTCGGCCATGGGCAGGACCTTGGCGATCAGCGCGTGCGGCACGAAGCAGGTTCCGGTCTCGTCCGCAATCACGAGGTCGCCCGGGCGCACCGCGATGCCTGCGATGTTGACGGCACCGTTGACCTCCGCCGTGACGCACCTCCACTTGCCGGTGATCGGGCTCACGTCTCGCGACCAGACCGGAAAGCCGATGCGTCGCGACTGCCCCACGTCGCGCACGCCGCCATCCACGACCGCGCCCGCGAGTCCCTGGCGCTGGGCCAGGGTAGCCATGATGCCTCCCATGTTCGACGTGTCGCGAAGACCCTGGATCACGAGCACGTCGCCGTCGTCGCCGAAGTTGATGCCTTCGATCTCCGTCATGCGATTCTCGTTGGTGCCGACGCTCTGCAACGGGTCGAGCTCCTGCGGGACGTTGCGCACCGTTACGGCGGGACCGACGATGCGCTTATCGGGGAGCGTCGGGATCAGGATCGACGCGCCGACCACGCCGCGCACGCCTAGCTTGTCGAGCACGTCCGAGATCGTGCCCGACAGGTCCTCGAGCGCCAGGAAGCGCTCGATGACGTCGCGCGACACGACCGGGCCCTTCGGCTTGATCATGCCATCCTGCAGGAGCCCCGTGGGGCGGCGGTTATCGCTCATGTTCTTTCCTCTCTCATTCTTGGCTCCTTGAACTGCTCGCCGTCTCGGCTCATTCCGCTTTGACGTTGGCGCGCTTGACGATGTCGCCCCAGTAGTAGAAGTCGTCGCTGATCCATTTCTGCGCGGCCTCGGGCGTGGACGTAACGATGTTGAGCCCGTCGAACCTCTTCTTGAACTCCGGCGACTGCACGATCTTCACGATCGCCGCGTTCAGTGTGTCGACGATCGGCTTCGGCGTACCCGCCGGAACGAACATCGCGGTCCACGACGTGTGGCCGAAGCCCCCGAAGCCCACTTCCTCGAACGTCGGAATGTCCGGCAACAACGGATCGCGCGTGGGCATCGGGACCGCGATGGGCCGGATCTTGCCGTCCTTGAGGTGCGGCGCGGCCGTGAAGACCGCGTCGATCATGAGGTCGAGATGGCCACCAAGCATCGCGGTCGTCGATTGCGCAATGCCCGGGTAGGGCACGTGCACGGCGCCGCAATTGCACGCGAGCTTGAAAGCTTCCATCGTCATGTGGCTGATCGTGCCGTAGCCCGACGATGCATAGGAGAGCTTGGTCGGGTTGTCCTTCATGATCTTCACGAGCTCCTGCATGTCCTTGGCCGGCACGTGCGCGCCGACCATGAGCAGGAGGCGCGTCGTCGAGATCATGGTGATCGGCTGGAAGTCCTTGAGAGGATCGTAGGGCACGTTCTTGTACAGAAACTTGTTCGAGGCGAACGCGGCCGTGGCGCCGAGCAGCAGCGTGTAGCCGTCCGGCGCGGCCTTGGCGAATTCGGCGACGCCGATGCTGCCTGCCTGGCCGGGCTTGTTCTCGACGATCACCGGCTGGCCAAGCGACTGCGCAAGGCCCTCGCCGATGGCCCGCGCCACGGTGTCGGAGATCTGCGCAGGCGGGAACGGCACGAGGACCTTGATGGGCTTGCTCGGATAGCCCGACTGCGCGTGGGCGTGGACCGCGAGCAAGGCGGTCGCTGCGAGCGCAGCGATGCGCGCGCGGATCGGGATCATCGGATTCCTCCTGTCGTTCGAACGACACGCACGTTAGGCGATTGCGTTTGATATGTCCAATATGCCAAAGTGCCGATTTTGATAGGTAAATCGAATGAATGCCGCCGCACTGGACCTTCGCCACCTGCGCTACTTCGTCGCAGTCGCAGAGGAGCTCCATTTCGGACGAGCCGCCCAGCGCCTCGGCATATCTCAGCCGCCGCTTTCGGAGCAAATTCGCGGTCTCGAGACGTCGATCGGCGTTACGCTCCTGCAGAGGACCCGCCGGCACGTCGCGCTCACCGCGCCGGGGCGCGTGCTGTACGACGAGGCAACGCGGCTCATCGCGCACGCGGAGCGCGTCGCGAGCGTGATGACAGGCGCGGCCACGGGCCGGTCCGGCCAGCTCTTTCTGGGTTGCGTTCCGTCGGGCCTGTTCGGCGTCCTTCCGCGCATCCTCGACGACCATGACGAGTCGTTCGAGATCCGCGTCACCGAGGCGCACACGGCGGACATCGTGGCGGCGGTCGTGGACGGCCGTCTCGACTGCGGACTCGTGTGGGAGGATCGCGCACCGCGGGGTCTTGCGCTGCGTGCGCTCGAGCGCGTGCGATTCACGGTCGCCGTGCCAGCCCGCCACGCGCTTGCGGCCAAGCGCCGCGTGGGTCTGCGCGAGCTCGCGCGCGAGGCGCTCATCGTGCCGCCGCGCGACGTCACGCCGCACCAGTTCGATCGCATTCACGCGGGGTTTCGCGACGCCGGGGTGACGCCTCGCATCGGCCAGCACGCGCGCTCGATAGCCGCGCAGCTCGGCTTCGTGGCTAGCGGGCTGGGGTATGCCTTGGTGCCGGCGTACGCGACGAAGCTCGCGATGCCGGGCGTTGCATTCCTCGCCCTGCGCGAGGCACTCGATTCCGTCCCCTTGTCGCTCGTGTGGGACGAGGCGCGCGTGTCGCCGCAGCTCGCCGCATTCCGGACGCGCGCGGAAAAGGTGTTTGCGCGCAAGCGGGCTTCGGCGTGAACGAGCGCGATACTTCCCGGAATGCCTGCCAAGCTTCCTTCGAAGGACGAGCTCGACCAATGTCGACGATGCAGGCTCGGCTCGCTCGCGACTCAGGGCGTTCCAGGTGAAGGGCCGCGCGCCTCGCGCATGATGCTCGTGGGCGAGCAGCCCGGCGACGAGGAGGACGTCAAGGGCCGCCCGTTCGTCGGTCCGGCGGGGCGCCTGCTGCGCAGCGCGCTCGAGCACGCCGGCATCGACGACGGCGACATCTACGTCACGAATGCGGTCAAGCACTTCAGCTTCGAGCTGCGCGGCAAGCGCCGGATTCACAAGACGCCCGCGCAGCGCGAAGTCGCGGCGTGCCACGCCTGGCTCGAGCAGGAGTTGGCCGCGCTCAAGCCGTCGGTGATCGTCGCCCTGGGCGCGACCGCTCTCGGGGCCGTCATGGGCAAGCGGATCACGATCACCGAAGCGCGCGCGACGTCCACGTTGCGCAACGCCGAGGGCGTGCGCGTCGTCGCCACGTATCATCCGTCTGCGGTGCTGCGCGCGCCCGACGAGGACCGGCGGCAGGAGCTCTACGATTTCCTGGTCGCGGACTTGCGGCGCGCAGCGAAGACGGCCGATTGACGAGGACGATCATGCAACGACGCAAGCTGGGACATACCGACTACCAGGTGGCGCCGCTCGCCTTCGGCGGCAACGTCTTCGGATGGACGGCCGACGAGCCGACGTCGTTCGCGTTGCTCGACGCGTTCGTCGCACAAGGCTTCAATCTCGTCGATACCGCCGATTCGTACTCGCGCTGGGTCGAGGGTCATAAGGGTGGCGAATCGGAGACGATCATCGGCCGCTGGATCGCGAAGCGCGGACGCCACGACGACGTCGTCATCGCGACCAAGGTCGGCTCCGACATGGGCCTCGGATACAAGTGCCTCAAGCGCGACTACATCATGCGCGCCGCGGAGGATTCGCTGCGCCGCCTCGGCGTCGACGCGCTCGACCTCTATCAATCGCACTGGGACGACGAGACCACGCCGTTCGACGAGACGCTCGAGGCCTACTCGCGTCTCATGCAGCAGGGCAAGGTAAAGGCGGTCGGCGCGTCGAACCTCGACGCCACGCGACTTGCGCAGGCGCTGGAGGTGAGTCGCAGCAGCGGGCGGCCGAATTACGCGACGCTGCAGCCGCACTACAACCTGATCGAGCGCGCATCGTTCGAGGGTCCGCTGCAGGACCTCTGTGTCAAGGAAGGCATCGGCGTCATTCCATACTTCTCGCTCGCGGCGGGCTTCCTCACCGGGAAGTACCGCAGCGAGCACGACCTTCACAAGAGCAAGCGCGGACCGGGTCTCAAGAAGTATTTGCATCCGCGCGGCCATGCGATCCTCGCCGCGCTCGACAACGTGTCGCGGCGGACCGGCGCGACACCCGCGCAGATCGCGCTCGCGTGGCTCATGACGCGCCCTGCGGTGGTCGCGCCGATCGCAAGCGCCACGAGCCTTGCGCAGCTCGAAGACATTCTCGCTTCGACCCGCCTGACGCTCGACGAAGACGCGCTGCGCGAGCTCGACAAGGCGAGCACCGAGTGAAATAGGACGTACCCCATTACAAGGCGCGTCAGTCGTTGCATCTTGAGATAGGGAGCGTCCCTATTTCGGTTAGTCCGGCTGGATCTTCGCCGCCTTCACGACTGCGCTCCACCGCTCGAGGTCGGATTTCGTGAGCTCCGCGAGCGCGGCGGGCGTGCCGCCCGTGGCCTGCAATCCTTGCTTCGCCAGGGTGTCCGCGACGTCTGGCTGCTTGAGCAGGCGATTGACATCCGCGTTCAGGCGGTCGATGACCGCTTGCGGCGTGCGCGCCGGCGCGTAAAGCCCGTACCAGATATCGGTATCGATGTCGCGGATGCCCGCGGCTTCGCCGAGGGACTGCACGCTCGGCGTCGCATTCGAGCGCCTGGTGCCACCGGCCGCGAGCATGACGAGCTTGCCCGCGTCGCTTTGCGGGAGTGCTACGTGCACCGGCAGGAACATGACGCCCACCTGGCCGCCGAGCAAATCCTGCACGGCCTGCGCAGTGCCCTTGTACGGCACGTGCACGATGTCGAGGCCGGCCTTGGACTTGAAGAGCTCCATCGCAAGATGGTGCGGCGTGCCGTTGCCGGGCGACGCATAGTTGAGCTTGCCGGGATTCGCCTTCGCGAGCGTTACGAGCTCGTTGACCGTCTTGACGTTGAGCGACGGATGGACGACGAGCGCGAGGCTGCCGATCGCCAGCGGCACGACAGGCGCGAAATCCTTCACGGGATCGTAGGGCAGCGACGCGAAGAGCGCCCGGTTGACGACCATGGTTTGCGCAGTCGTGAGCAGCGTATAGCCGTCGGCCGGCGCCTTGGCCGCGGCTTCGGTGCCGATGTTGCCGCTCGCGCCCGGGCGATTCTCGACGACGACCCCCACTTTCCATTCGTCGCCAAGCTTCTGCCCGAGCGTTCGCGCCAGGATGTCGATGCCCGTTCCGGGCGTGAACGGAACGACGAGCTTGACCGGGCGCGACGGAAAAGGTTCTTGCGCGAATGCGGATGCCGCAAGGGCGAGCATCGCGGCGCCAACGAGCCGGTACGGATTCATCGGGTTTCCTCCTCGCGCGTCGGGGCGGCCATGCCGGCGACGCGTTTGTAACCATCGGAAAGCGCGACGAGCTCCTCGCGCGACATGACGTCGTCGATGTGCCTGAACGGCTTGTCGCCTGTCCGCTGCCACACTTCGCGCAGGATCGCGTCCGGCGGACTCGTGCGGTTCGTGCGCACGACGTTCGCGGTGAAGGGCAGGCGTATCGACTCGTAGCTCGCGAGCGCCGCCTCCACGCTGTCGTGCGAGGCAAGGGCGTCGGCAAGCGAGCGTGCGTCGAGGATCGCCTGTCCGGCGCCGTTCGATCCTCGCGGGTACATGGGATGCGCGGCATCGCCCAGCAATGTCACGCGACCCTGCGTCCAGAACGGCAGCGGTTCCTGGTCTACCATCGGGAACTCGAGGATGGATTCCGCGCCGCGAATCATTGCCGGAACGTCGAGCCAGTCGAATTCCCAATCGGCAAACGCGCCGATGAAGTCGCGAAGCTCGCCCCGGCGGTTCCAGTCGCGCGTCGTGTGTTGGGGCGTCTCGATCTCGGCCACCCAGTTGACGAGCTGGCGTCCTTCGCCGTCCACGTCGTCTGCGATCGGGTAGATCACCATCTTGCCTGTCGCAAGCCACCCTGCGCGGATCATGCTCGCGCCGGAGAGGATGCGCGGCCATACGGTGACGCCGCGCCACATGTTGACACCGGAGTACAGCGGCGACCCTTCGTGCGGATGCAGTTGCTTGCGCACGACCGAATGCAGGCCGTCGCACGCGACGAGCGCATCGCCTCGTGCGGGCGCCACTCCACCGTCGAAATGCGCCATCACCGATTGCCCGTCCTGCGTCACGAGCGTACACGGCGCGCCGGTGACCACGGCTTCGGTTCCCAGGCGCTCGACGACGGCGCGATGGAGGACGTCGTGCAGCCATGCGCGATGAATCGAGTACTGCGGGTGCGCGTACCCCGCGTAACGTCCCAGAGGCTCGGCGTAGATCAGCTGGCCGAAGCGGTTGTAGAAGACGGCCTCGCGCGTCAGGACCGATACGCCCGCGAGCGCGTCGGCAAGACCGAGGCGTGCGAGCTCCGCCGACGCGTGCGGGAGGATGTTGATGCCGACGCCGAGCGGCCGAAACGCCGCCGCCTGCTCGAAGACGCGGCACGCAATGCCGCGCTCGTGGAGGCAGAGCGCGAGCGTGAGCCCGCCGACGCCGCCGCCGACGATGACGACGTCGGTCACGTGTTCGGGAGCCCGCCGCCGCTTCCGCGCGCGATGATGGCCAGGAACTCGCGACGGGTGGAGACGTCCTTGCGGAACGCGCCGAGCATGCGGCTCGTGACGAGCGCGGCGCCCGGCTTGTGCACGCCGCGCGTGGTCATGCACTGGTGGGCGGCCTCGACGACCACGCCTACGCCCTTCGGCTGCAGCACTTCCTGCAGCGTGTCGGCGATCTGCACCGTCATCTTTTCCTGGATCTGCAGCCGGCGCGCGTAGACATCGACGAGGCGAGCGAGCTTGCTGATCCCGACCACGCGCTTGTCGGGGAGGTATCCGATATGCGCCTTGCCGATGATCGGCACCATGTGATGCTCGCAATGGCTCTCGAAGCGGATGTCGTTCATGACGATCATCTCGTCGTAGCCGTCGACCTCGGAGAACGTCTTGGCGAGGATCTCCTTCGGGTCCTGCCCGTAACCCGAGAAAAACTCGTCGTACGAACGCACGACGCGGTCGGGCGTTTCGAGCAATCCTTCGCGATCGGGATCGTCGCCCGCCCACCGAATGAGCGTGCGCACGGCTTCGATGGCCTCGTCGCGCGGTGGACGGACGGGAACCTGGGACGCTGGAGGACGGCGGCGGGGGGCGGTCGGCATGACTCGTTCCGTCGGAAGAGGTCGGATCGCGATTCTTGCACGAAGCGCGGCCCGGCCCGTGTCGCGCTACCATCGTGGTCTTTCCTCCGGCCGGACGTACAGGAATGCCCCGCTACCGCTTCCGCGGCTTCACGCCGCAGATCCCTGCCAGCACCTACGTCGCCGACACGGCGTCGGTCATCGGCCGCGTCATCCTGGGTGAGGAGACCAGCGTGTGGCCCGGCGCCGTCATCCGCGCCGACTCCGAGCCGATCACGATCGGCGACGGCAGCAACGTGCAGGACAACGCCGTGCTCCACGTCGATCCGGGCGTCCCGATGAACATCGGACGCAACGTGACCGTCGGCCACCAGGTCATGCTGCACGGATGCACGATCGGCGACGGCTCGTTGATCGGTATCCAGGCGATCGTGCTCAATCACGCGGTGATCGGCGAGTCGTCCCTCGTGGCGGCAGGGTCGATCGTGACGGAGCGCAAGACGTATCCCCCGCGTTCGCTCATCATGGGCGCGCCGGCCAAGGTCGTGCGCGAGCTCACCGGCGATGACCTAGCGATGCTGCGCCATGCCGCCGAGACGTACATCAAGCGCAGGGGGCTGTACCTCACGGAGCTCGTGCGGCTGGATTGAAGGTTAGGCGGACTTCGGTCCGCCGCAACATCCCGTCGGGGCGAAGCCCGACCTACCGGGGACGAAACATGAAACGCAGCACCGAGCGGTTCCTGACCACTCACACCGGCAGCCTGCCGCGCCCGCCGGACCTGATTCGCATGATGTACGCCAAGGAGGAGGGCGTGCCGGTCGAGCCGGCAGCGCTATCGCAGCGCGTCGCCGAAGCGGTTGCCGAGGTCGTGCGCAAGCAGGCGGAGTCCGGGGTCGACATCGTCAACGACGGCGAGATGAGCAAGCCGAGCTATGCGACCTATATCAAGGATCGCTTGAGCGGCTTCGGAGGCGAGGGCAACACGTTCGTCTACCAGGATCTGGCGGAATTTCCGAGCCTCGCCAAGCGCGTGTTCGGCGATCCGGGCCGCTCGCGGCGCAAGACGCCTGCATGCAACGCGCCCATCGCGGTGCGCGATGCGCAGGCGCCGCTCGTCGACATCGATCACCTGAATGCTGCGGTCTCCGGTCTCGGTGTCGAAGAGAGGTTCCTCACCGGCGCGTCGCCGGGCGTCGTGTCGCTCTTCTTCCGCAACGAGCACTACCCGAGCGAGGAGGCGTACGTATTCGCCATCGCCGACGCGATGCGAAGCGAATACGAGGCGATCGGCAAGGCAGGCATCGTGCTCCAGATCGACTGTCCCGACCTCGGCATGGGACGCCACATCCAGTACGCGAACTTGAGTCTCCCCGAATGGCGCAAGAAGGCGCACATGCACGTCGAGGCGCTCAACCATGCGGTGGCGAACGTTCCTGCCGAGCAGCTTCGCATGCACCTGTGCTGGGGCAACTATGAAGGCCCGCATCATTGCGACGTGCCTCTCGCCGACGTCATCGACATCGTGTTCAAGGCCAAGCCGATGGCGATCGCGCTGGAAGCCGCGAATCCCCGGCATGCGCACGAGTGGAAGCTCTTCGAGACCGTCAAGCTTCCCGATGGCAAGCTCCTGATTCCCGGCGTCATCGAGTCCAAGTCGAATTTCATCGAGCATCCGGAGCTCGTCGCGCAGCGTATCGCGCGCTACGCGAAGCTCGTCGGACGCGAGAATGTGATCGCAGGCAGCGATTGCGGATTCGGCACGTGGGTCGGGCAGGCGGCGGTCGATCCGGACGTGGTGTGGGCGAAGATGGCGGCGATGTCCGAGGGCGCGCGGATCGCGTCGCGGGAATTCTTCTAACGCATGGCTGTTCGCTACGAGGCGCTCGACGGACGCCCGCCGCAGGAAGCGGGGATCGTCGACGACGGGCTCGATGCGTTCAACCACGACAACGCTCCGCTCGACGACGTCGCACACGTGACCTGCGTGGCGCGCGGCGACGGCGGCGACGTGATCGGCGGCGCGGTCGGCCGCACGTGGGGAACCTGCGCCGAGCTGTTGCAGCTTTGGGTCGCGCCGGTCCATCGGCGCAAGGGCATTGGCGCGAGTCTCGTGCGGATGTTCGAGGCCCATGTGGCAGCGCAGGGATGCACGACGTGCTACCTCACGACGTTCAGCTTCCAGGCGCCGCGGCTGTATCGCGCGCTCGGCTATCACGTCGCGTGGGAAGTGCGGGGGTTCCCGCAGGGTATCGTGAAGTATGAAATGGTCCGCCCACTACCAAAGTCACCGTGAACTGGAGGAACGCATGCTTCGCAACGCTTTGCTGTTGATCGCCGCCGGCGCTCTCGCCGCGGTCGCTTTGGCGCAGCAACCGGCACGCCCGCCATTTGCCACCACCAAGGTCGAGGGCACCGACAACGTCTACATCTTCAGGAACGGCAACCATCAGGCGATGTTCATCGTCACCGACGAAGGCGTCATCGCGACCGATCCGGTCGCCTATGGACGTCCTACCGGCGGGCAGACGTGCGTCTGGAGCAACTCAAGGACCCGCACACGGTGCTGCCCGACGAGGCGGTGCCCGACAGCGGGCGCACCCTCAAGCTCGGCAACACGGTCCTCGAGCTGAAATACATGGGCCTCAATCACTCCGACACGAACCTCGTGATGCTCCTGCCCAAGGAGAAGCTCGTGTTCATCGTCGACACGCTTCCGGTCGGCCAGGTCCCAGGACGCGGGATGATCGATTTCCATCCGTTCGAGACCGAGCAGTTCATCAAGGAAGTGATCGCGCTCGATTGGACCGCCTCATCCCGGGTCATCCGGGTCCGGGCGATCGTCTCGGGACCAGGAAGGACGCGCAGGACCAGCTCGTCCTCCTTCAGTCGGCGTCGGCGGAGATGAAGAAACTCGCGCAGGACGGCAAGTGCTGGGGGCACCGCCGAGAAGGAGTTCAAGCTGTCGGGCTACGAGTCGTGGCCCGGCTACGAGAGCGGCGTGCCGTTCATCGCGCGGCGGTATTGCGGCCTGTGGGGTCGCGGAACGTGATGCGATGAGTGCGGCGCTGGCCGCGTTGCTGATCGCGTCGGGCGTTGCGCTCGCGGCGCCCGAAGAGGATGTGCTCGGCAAGGCGGAGGGCTACCCGTCCTGCGGGCGCGACATCCGGCCCGAGCAGAAGTGCCTTGTCCACCTGCTGAGCCACTACGACGAGCTGTTCGAGTCGCGTCGCGTACCGCGCGGACCGGACGTGCGCCCGTTGCCGCGTGTGGCGAGCGAGCCCGCCATTCGCTATAGCAGCGCAGGCCAGACTGCCACGATCGACGATTTCCTGGCGCGCAATCGCACCACGGGTCTCCTGATCGTCCAGAACGGCACGGTCCTCGTGGAACGCTATCAGTATGACCGCGAACCGTCGCATCGCATGGCGTCGTTCTCGATGGCCAAGTCGATCGTCGGCATGCTGGTGGGGATCGCAGTCGCGGACGGCAAGATACGATCCCTCGATGATCCGGCTGAACTCTATGTGCCTGCATTGAAGGGCTCGCCCTACGGCGAGACGCCGATCCGGCATCTGCTCACGATGTCGTCCGGCGTGAAGTTCAGCGAGACGTACAGCGGCTTCGACGACGTGGCCACGCTGGCGAAACTATCGCTGCTGCGGGATGGCGCGGGCGGCGCAGCGACCGTGCGGCCGTTCACGACGCGCGAGCGTCCCGCGGGCCAGCGCTTCAGCTACTCGTCCGCGGAGACGCAGGTGCTGGGGCTGGTACTGCGCGGCGCGACCGGCGAGCCGCTCGCCGAGTACGCGTCGCGAAAGCTGTGGCAGCCGATGGGCGCCGAGGCGGATGCGAGCTGGGTGATCGACGGCGGCGGCTACGAGGTCGCATTCGCGTTCTTCAACGCCACGCTGCGCGACTACGCGCGGCTCGGCATGCTGCTCGCCGACGACGGCATGCGCGATGGCCGCGCGATCATCCCCGCGTCGTGGGTCCGCGCGGCGACGACGCCGTCGGCGCCGCAATTCTTCCCCGGCATGACGGGAGCCTTGTTCGGCTACGGGTACCAGACGTGGATCATCGACGCCAAGGAGCGCGAGTTCATGTTGCGCGGCTTGCGCGGACAGGGTATCTACGTCGCGCCGAAGTCGAAGATCGTGATGGTGCACACGGCCGTGAAGAACGTGGGCGTGCCGGACGTCGCCGAGACGCTCTCGCTCTGGAACGGCGTAGTGAAAAGCCTTACCGCCGTGCGCTGAGCACGCGATAGCGCGCCATGTGGCGGATCGCGTCCTTCGCGCGCCCGAGGGATTCGTAGAGCAGCCCGAGGTTGTAATGCGCGTCGGCGAAGTCCGGATCGGACGCGATCGCCGCTTCGTAGGCAGCGAGCGCTTCGGCCCCGCGATGCTGGTCGTCGAGCAGCACGCCGAGATTGAACAGCAGCACCGAGTCGTCGCTGATCGCGGCTGCCGCGCGATAAACGCGCTCGGCAGCGGCGAGATCGCCGCGATCGTGCAGGAAGCGACCGAGGTTGATTCGCGCATCGACGAGCGACGGGTCCCCCACGATGGCCTGCTCGTAGGCATGGATCGCTCCCGCGGCGTCGGTCCCTTCGAGCGCCGCCGCCTCCTCGAACCACGTGCGGGCGTCCCGCTGCGGCGGCGCACGCTCGATCACGCGGGGCGCGCCGTTCGCGGGATCCGCCTCGAACTCGAGCACGTACTGGCCGGATTCCGCCTGCCAGCGTGCGCCGCCCTCGCGTACGACCACCCGATCCGCAATCGCTCCGATCGCCAGTCCGGATAAGGGCATTGCGTCGGGCAGGCGCTTCTTCAACTCGCGCATCGAGCGCGTGATGCGCCGCGCCGGGACGTTGGCGTCGACGAGTGCCTGTGCCGTGCGAAGAACGATCAGATCCTGGAACGAGAACCGCCACGCGCCGCGCGCACCGCGCGATGGCGTCACGAACCCGGCGTGGACCAGCGAGCGGATGGTGCTGCGCGGCAGGCGCAGCAGGCGTTGGACATCGTGCACGCCGTAGCCTTTGGTCACTCCGCCATGTTAACGCCTGCCGCGCGCCACCTTGCGCGGGGCGGGGGCCTCGGCCGCCGCTTCCACTTGCTGTGCGCGCTTTGCGGGCTTGCGGGCGGGCGCGGGCTTCGACTCTTCCGCGGCGGGCGCTGACTTGGCGGCGGGTGCCTTGCGCTCGAGCGACGCGCGCAGCGCCTCCATGAGGTCGATGACTTGCGCTCCCTTCTCCTCGGGTTCGGCGAGCGTGATCTCCTGGCCCTGCACCTTCTTCTCGATCGCCGCCTCGATGCGTGCGGTGACGGTGTCCTTGTACTGGGACGGATCGAAAGTCTCCGCGGACTGCTGCTCGATCAGCATTTGCGCGAGCTTCAGCTCCTGCGGCTTGACTTCGGTCTCGGGGATCTCGATGTCCTTGATCGAGCGCACCTCTTCGGCATTCAAAAGCTGCTGCATGACGATGCCGTCCTCCACCGGGCGCAGCATCACGATGTACTGCTTGCCGCGCGCTGCCCAGCGGCCGAGCGCGCACTTGTTCGACTCGCGCAAAGCCGCCGCGAGCAGGGCATATGGCTTGGCGCCGCCCTTGTCGGGGGCCAGGTAATACGCCTTGTCGAAGTACACGGGGTCGACGCTGTCGAGCGGGACGAACTCGGTGATGTCCGCCGTGTGCGTGCCGACTTCCTCCATCGCCTTCAGCTCTTCCGCCGTGAACATCACGTACTGGTCCTTCGCGAACTCGTAGCCCTTCACCATCTCCTCGCGCGGGACGATGACCTCTTCCTTGATGCAGATGTACTGCTGCTTGACGCGCGAGCCGCAGGCCTTGTGCAGCATGTTGAACGAGATGGACTTGCTCGCCTCGGTCGCGGAAAAGAGCTTGACCGGAATCGACACCAGACCGAAGGAGACGGTCAAGCTCGCGATGGATCGTGCAGCCATGTTCTCTCCAAGAGGGACGGCTAGGACCCGCCAAGTCCCAGAGTGTGCTGGATATTCTGCTTGCGCGTCAAGGCGTTAGCCCATAAATCTCCAGTTTTTGCTAACCTCTGTGGCGCGTTCGCCATGGTGAAGTCGAGCGGATGGGCGCCCGCAAGGTCCTCCCAGGACAGCGGCATCGAGACGGGCGCGCCGGGCGCGCCGCGAGGCGAGTACGCGACGTTCAGCGTCTTGCCGCGCACGTTCATGTTGAAGTCCATGAAGATCTTGCCGGTGCGCTTGGGGATGCTCCATTCCTGCGTGATGTCCCTGGGATGGAGGCGCATCAAGTGCGCACCGAACAGCTCCGAGACGTGACGCGCGGCGTCGAAGTCGATCGTGCGCTCGATCGGGACGAAGACGTGGAGCCCCGTCTTCCCGGACGTCTTCACGATGGCGTCGAGCTTCATGCTCTGTAGAAGCTCGCGCAGCCGGAACGCGACCTCCTTGCCTTTCTCGAACGCAACGGTGTTGAGCTCGGGCTCAGCCCCCTTGGCCTCCTTGCCGGAGTAGATATACGGGTCGAGGTCGAACAGCACGTAATCCGGAAAATTGAGGATCGACGCTTCGAGCGATTCGAGGGAGCTTGCGTAATCGTTGCCCGCATGGGGCGCGTCCGGGCCCGGCTTCGCACGCGAGTGCCACACGTGGTACTCGAGCGTTCCGGACTGCGCCAGCCACAGCAGCGTCGGAAGGTTGTTGCACAGGAGGTAATCGTGCGACTCGTCCTTGGTACCGGAGAAGACGGTGATCGACTCGACGAACTCGGGCCTTGCCTGTTCCCAATGCTTCTGGAAAAAGCGCTCGCCATGTATACCTTCGGGCATGCGAATCATCGTGAGCGGCCGGTCCGCGAGATGCGGCAGCATGCAGGGTGAGATCCGCGCGAGGTACTCGATCAGGTCGCGCTTGGTGTAGGCGCGCAACCGCTGCGCCGCGTCATCGGGCCAGTACACGCGGTCGAGGTTCGTGAGCTTGATGCGATGCTCGCCCACCTCGAGCGTGCAGGTTGCCTTCGCGCGCGCGAGCTGGTCCACGATGTCGTCGATCGTCGATTGCGCATGCGTCCCGACGGCGCCCGGCCGCTGGATCGACGATGCTTCGAGGTCGTCGCGCATGCGCAGGAACACCGGCGCCCGCAGCCGGCCGTCGTCGGTGAAGCTGTGGTAGCTCACCTCGGCCACGAGCGACGGCGCGACCCATGTCGGCACGCCGTTCTGCTCCGGAACTTGCGCGAACGGGCACACGTCGGTCTTCATTTTCGACACTCGCCTCGTGAGATCGGCCAGCGTCCGGTCATCGAAGCCGGACCCCACGTGAGACGCGTAGTGGAGTGCGTCATCGGCGTGGTATCCGACGATCAGCGCGCCGAGCGGCGTGCGAGCACCCTTGCCGCGCGTGAAGCCGCCGACGACGAACTCACCCGTCTGCGTCGGCTTCACTTTGAGCCAGGCAGCGGTGCGGCGCCCGGGCTCGTAGCGGCTGTCCCGACGCTTGCCCACCACGCCTTCGAACCCGCTCGCGACCGCGGCGGCGTGCAGGGCGACGCCATCCTCCGCGACGTGCACGCGCTGCACCAGAGGCGACGGCAGCAGGCATTGCGAAAGGTAGCGCCTGCGCTCCTCGTACGCGTGGCGCGTGAGATCGATGCCTGCGAAGTGCAGAAGATCGAAGCAATACATGACGACTGGAATCGATTGCTCGCCGAGTGCCACGTCGGTCGGCGTCTTGCGGCTCGCGCGATCTTGCAGCGCGTTGAAGCTCGGCTTGCCGTCGGCATCGAACGCAACGAGCTCGCCGTCGAGGATCATGCCGTCGACGTTCTGCGCGGCGAGCTCCGCCGCGAGCTTCGGGAATTGCGGCGTCAGGTCGAGGCCGCGACGCGAGCGCAGGCGCACTCCGTCCTTCGTGACGAAGGCGAGCACCCGATAGCCGTCGAGCTTCGGCTCCCACGCCCATTCCTCGCGGTTGAAAGGCGCGTCGGCGGATTCCGCGAGCATGGGCAACAGCGATGCCGGCATGGGCGTGATGTCGCCCGTGGGTGCGAGACGGTCGGCTGCGAGTCGCTGCGCTTTCCGGAACTTCACCTCGTTGACGCGCAGGCCGCTCAGCACCGAGCGATCCCGCGCGGTGACGTCGGCATCCGACACGAAGCGGTCCTTGTGCTTGATGACGAGCCACGCCTCTTTCGTGCGCACGAGTGCGAAGGAGCCCTTGAGCTTTTCCCCGCGCAGCTCGAGGCTCAGCTTTCCCGCGGCAATCCCTGCCCGCACTTCGCGCTGAGCAGCCTCGCGATCGCGATACCACGTCACGCCGCCTTCGTCGGGCGAATACACGCCGCAATCCCATACGATGACTTCGCCCGCGCCATACTGACCGGCGGGGATCACGCCTTCGAACGACGCGTAGTCGTAGGGATGATCCTCGGTAGGGACGGCGAGGCGCCTGTCGGTGCGGTTGAGCGAGGGCGCCCTCGGAACGGCCCACGACAGGAGCACGCCGTCGCACTCGATGCGGAAGTCGTAGTGCTCGCGCGTGGCCATGTGCCGCTGCACGACGAAGAGCAACGGCCCGTCGCTTCGCGCATGCACGACGGCCGGCGGCTCGGGCGTCGCGGTAAACGTTCGCTTGGAGGAATACTCCTTCAGCGCATCCTTCGCCATGCGCCAAATTGTACGGAAACGAGTGTGAATTAGCGACGTACCCTGTTATCTGCCGCGAGACATTCAAAAGGGTACGTCGCTAATTCACGCAGCTGATCCTCATTTCCGGTCGATTTCGGTGCGGATAGGAGCGGAGGCCCGGATCTTCCGCGGCGGGATCCACGACTTCGCGCCGCCGACGCCGACAACGAGCTCGCGCATGCCGAGTACCAGCAGCGCGAGAGCGAACGGCGTGATGTAGTACAGGAGGCGGAAGAGCAGGAGACTCGCGAGCAGCTCTTCGCGGTCGAAGTGATAGAGCGCCACCAGCATCGCCGCATCGAACACGCCGATGCCGCCCGGCGAGTGGCTCGCGAAGCCCAGGAGCGTGGCCGATACGAAGATGACGGCAAGCGTGATGAAATCGATCGCGGGCTCGACCGGGAGCAACGCGTGCATGGCAAGCGCGCAGAACGCGAGGTCGACGATGCCGATCGCGATCTGAAGGAGGGTGAGCGGCCCGTTCGGAAGCGTGACCTTGAACCCGCCCTTGCCGATGACGCGGCCCCCGTGCCACACCCAGCCCACGTAGGCGAGGAGTGCGGCGAGCACGACGATCGCCAGGAGCCGATTGAGCTCGGAGGGGAGCTGGTCGATCGCCGACGCGGCTTCCGGCTGGTACGCGATGCCCAATCCCAGGACGGCCGCGTTGCCGAGCCAGAACGTGAGTCCCGCGACGAAGCAGACCTTCGCTACGTCGATAGCGTCGAGCCCGTGCGCCGAATAGATGCGGTAGCGCACCGCGCTGCCCGTGACCACGCTCGCGCCGAGATTGTGTCCGACAGAATAGCTCGTGAATCCGGCGAGGGCCGCGATGCGATAGGGAATGGCGGTCTTGCCGATCGTCCGCAGCGCGTACAAATCGTAGAAGGTCAGCGTGAAGTATCCCGCTGCGACGAACGCGGCCGCAATCGCGACGCTTTGCCACCGCGTGGCGACGATGGCATCGACGACGTCGTCGATATCGATTCCGTTCAGCATGCGATGCAGTACCACGGCCGCGGCGACGATGATCGCGACGCTCAGCGCGACGCCGACGTTGCGCCAGCCGATGCGACGCTGGCAAAAATGCGCGATCGCGCGCAGCGGATTGGTCACGGGGTGGGCTTTCGGATTGCCGGTGTGTTTGGTGTAGGTTCTGGTCCGGCCGCGCATACCGTAACATCGGCAGCCATGACTGGGAAGGCGCACTGCAACACGGCGGGGTCGCCGCCATGAACGGGCGACGCTTGATGGCCGGCGCCAGCGGGTACTCGTTCAAGGAGTGGAGAGGCGTCTTCTACCCGGACAAGATGGACGCCGACGCCATGTTGCCGTTCTACGCCGAGCGGCTGCCGTCGGTTGAAATCAACAACACGTTCTACCGGATGCCGCGTACCTCGATGCTGGAACACTGGGTGCAGATCACGCCGCCCGGGTTCCGCTTCGCGATCAAGGCGTCGCGCCGCATCACGCACATCGGGCGGCTCAAGGCCGAGTCGGTGGCCGATTCTGTAGAGTACTTGTACAAGAACCTCGCGTCGCTCGGCGACAAGCGGGGCCCGGTGCTGTTCCAGCTGCCGCCGAACCTCAAGAAGGACCTTCCCCGGCTGACGGCGTTTCTCGCGCTGCTGCCTGCCGATCATCGCGCGGCGTTCGAGTTCCGCAACGACACCTGGTTCGCCGAGGACGTCTACGAGTCGTTGAAAGGCGCGGGCGCTTCGCTGTGCTTCTCCGAGCGCGAGGACGACGCGCCACCCCCGCTGGTGGAGACCGCGCCGTGGGGTTACGTGCGATTGCGTCTCGAGAACTATTCGGACGACGCTCTCGCGCAGTGGGCAGGGCGGATGCGCGCGACCGGCTGGCAGGAGATCTACGCCTACTTCATGCACGAGCCTACCGCGCCCGCGTATGCGACGGCGCTGATGCAAGCCTGGAATGCATGAGGAACACGTAATCCGAACGCCGCGCACGGCCCTCGAGCCGCAGACCGCGGTGCACGCAGCCGAGATGTTCGTCGTGCTGAAGGACCCGCGCATCTACGAGCACGAAAACGAGCCGCCGGCCTCCGAGCAGTGGCTGCGCGAGCGTTACGCGAAGCTCGAGTCGCGCCGCTCGCGCGACGGCTCCGAGCACTGGCTCAACTGGGTGTTGCGGCTCGCGTCCGGCGAGGCGATCGGCTACGTGCAGGCGACCGTCGAGGCCAACGGCCGCGCTTTCATCGCGTACGTGCTGGCAAGCCGATGGTGGGGCCAGGGGCTTGCGAGCGAAGCGGTGCGCGCGATGATGGACGAGCTTCGCGATGCGTATGGCGTGCTGCATTTCGTCGCGGTCTTCAAGCGGGGGAACGAGCGCTCGCGGCGGTTGCTCGAGCGTCTCGGCTTCGAACCCGTCGCACTGCCGGACATCGAAGCCGACGAAGCTGCCATGGAACTGCGAGCTTGACCGCGGATGCAGTAAGGATCCCGATCGACGAGGCGCGCAGCGTCGGCGGCTTGCTGATCGTTCCGGACGATGCCGTCGGTGCTACGTGATGGCGCACGGCGCCGGCGCGGGCATGGCGCATCCGTTCATGAATGCATTCGCTGCCGACCTTGCCGGATTGCGCATCGCGACGTTGCGTTATCAATTCCTGTACATGGAGCGCGGGTCCAAGCGGCCCGATGCGCCCGCGGACGCGCACGCTGCCGTCCGGGCCGCGGTGGCCCACGCGCACCAGGCATGCCCAGGTGTGCCGTTGTTCGCCGGCGGCAAGTCGTACGGCGGACGCATGACTTCGCAGGCGCAGGCGATTGCGCCGCTACGCGACGTGCGCGGCCTCGTATTCGTGGGTTTCCCGTTGCATCCGCCCGAGAAGCCCTCCGACGAGCGCGCGCGTCATCTCGACGACGTGCGCATTCCAATGCTGTTCCTCACCGGGTCGCGCGACGAGTTCGCACAGCTCCACCTGCTCGAGCCGGTGATCGAGCGCCTCGCCCCGCGCGCGACGTTGCATCTCGTCGACGATGCCGACCATGGCCTTCACGTGCGCGCGCGCAGCGGGCGCAAGGACCCGGAGGTACGCGCACGAGCGGCCGCTACGGCGGCCTCGTGGATGGGCGCCGTCATAATGGGAATGCTGAACCAGGACTGGTAAGCGTGGCGACCTCGTCTAACCGCGTCATGGTGTTCACCGATCTCGTGGACAGCACGGCAATGGGCGAAACGCTGGGTGATGTTCGCGCAGCGGCGATCTGGTCGGAGCACGATCGCCGTGCGCGCGCGCTCTTTGCGCAACGTGGCGGCCGCGAAATCGATCGCACCGACGGCTTCTTCCTTCTGTTCGAAGATATCGCGGGCGCGAGTGCATTCGCGCGCGACTACCACGACGCCATCGCGGATCTCGGCATTGCATCGCGAGTTTCGGTGCATGCCGGGCCGGTGATCGTGCGCGAAAACACGCCGCAAGACGTCGCGCATGGCGCCAAGGCGCTCGAAGTGGAAGGGCTCGGCAAGGCGCTTGCCGCGCGCGTCATGAGCCTCGCCCGCGGCGGCCAGACGCTTCTGACGCCGTCGGCGCGCGAAGCGCTGGCCGATGCAATCCCCCTTGGCGCAGCTGTGCGATCGCACGGCTGGTACCGCTTGAAGGGCATCGAGGAGCCTGTCGAGCTGTTCGAGCTCGCCGCCGACGCCGCGTCGTTCCAGCCGCCCGCGGATGCCGACAAGGCCTACCGCGTCGTTCGCGCCGACGACATGTGGATTCCGCTGCGCGACATTCGGCACAACCTGCCGTCCGAGCGCGATGCCTTCGTCGGCCGCGCGTCGGAATTGCGCGCGCTCGCCGACCGCCTCGACGGCGGCGCACGCCTCTTGACGGTGCTAGGGCCCGGCGGCACCGGCAAGACGCGCCTTGCGCGGCGCTACGCCTGGACATGGCTCGGCGACTGGCCTGGCGGCGTGTTCTTCTGCGACTTGTCCGAGGCGCGCTCCCTCGACGCGATTCATTACGCGGTCGGCGCTGCGCTGGAGGTCCCGCTCGGCCGCGGCGACGTCGGCGCACAGCTGGGCCACGCCATCGCCGGACGCGGTCGCTGCCTCGTCATCGTCGATAACTTCGAGCAGGTCGTGGAGCACGCGGCGGGTACCGTCGGCGCATGGCTCGATCGCGCGCCCGATGCGGCGTTCATCGTGACGAGCCGCGAGCGCCTCCACGTGCGCGGCGAAGAAGTCTTTCCCGTCGAGCCGCTGCCGGTGGGCGCGGACGCGATCGAGCTCTTTGCAACGCGCGCCCGTGCACAACGTCCGGACTTTGCCGTGACCGATGGCAATCGCGCCGACGTCGCGGAGGTCGTGCGCATGCTCGACGGGCTTCCGCTGGCGATCGAGCTCGCGGCCGCGCGCATCCGGCTGCTGTCGCCGGCCCAGCTCGTCGCCCGCATGCGCGACCGCTTCACGATCCTCGCGGGCGCGCGCGGCGTCGCGGCGAGGCAGGCCACGCTGCGCGCTGCCATCGACTGGTCGTGGGAGCTGCTTTCGCCGTGGGAGCAGGGCGCATTTGCACAATGCGCGGTGTTCGACGGCGGTTTCACGCTCGAGGCTGCCGAGGCGGTGCTCGACCTCAGGCCATGGCGCGAAGCCCCGCCGCCGATGGACGTCGTCCAGGCGCTGGCCGACAAGAGCCTGCTGCGCACGTGGGTCCCGGCGACCACCGCCCGATACGACATCGAAGAGCCGTTCTTCGGCATGTACCTCACCATTCGCGATTACGCGTCGCAGAAGCTCGACGGTTCGCGAGACATCACGCGGCAGGCGGCGGAAACGCGGCACGGCGCGTACTTCGCGCGGTTCGGGAGTGATGAAGAGACGGACGCGCTGTTCCTTCATGGCGGCGTACGACGACGCCATGCCCTCGCGCTCGAGCTCGACAACCTGGTGGCCGCGTGCCGGCGCGCGGTCGCGCGCGGAGACGGCGCCGTGGCGGCCTCGGTCCTGCGCGTCGTGTGCGACATCATCGAGATCACCGGGCCGTACAACCTCGGCACGGTGCTCGCGGCGCAAGTGCTCGCCGTCGCCGCGCTGGACGATGTGGCGCGCGCGCAAGCGCTCGCGGCGAGCGCGATGCCGCTTCGCCGCGCGGGTCGAATCGAGGAATCGGCGGCGGCGTGGGAGGCGGCAGTTCGTCTGTACCTTGCGCTGGGTAACCGGCGACGCGAAGCGTATTGCCTGCTCACCCTCGGCAACGTGCGCCGCGACCAGGGACGGCTCGACGACGCGCGGACGGTGCAGCAATCGGCGCTTGCGCTTCTGCAGGAGCTCGGCTACCGGCGCGTCGAGGGACACGCCTGGGGCAATCTTGGCATCATTCACGCGATGCAGGGGCGCCTTGCGGAGGCGCGGTCCCACTTCGAGCAGGCGCTTGCGATCCATCGCGAGGTCGGCAACCGTTACATCGAGGGCATCGATACCAGCAATCTCGGAGAGGTATGCCGTGAAAGCGGAAAGTCGGACGAGGCGCGCGAGCATTTCCAGAACGCGCTCGCGATCGACCGCGAGGTCGGCAATCGGCGGGACGAAGGCATTGTCATGACCAACCTCGGCTTGCTCGACGTCGACGTCAACCGTTACGACGAAGCCCACACGCATTTCACGGCGAGCCTATCCATCGCGCGCGAGGTCGGAGATCCCTCGTTCGAAGGTTACGTCCTCGGGCTCCTCGCCGCAGCATTGCGCAGCGAGGACCGGATCGACGAGGCCATCGCCTATTGCGAGCGTGCGCTCGCCATCCAGCGCATGGTCGGCAACCGCCAGCAGGAAGGCATTGCGCTCGGAATGCTCGGCCAGCTCATGGCCAAACGCGGACATCTCGCGGAGGCACGCGCCGCGCTCGCGTCGGGCGAGGCGCTGCTGCGCGAGATCGGCGCGGCGCCGGCACACGTGGGTCTGCTGTGCGACTGGGCCGACGCCGAGGCCCACGCGGGGGACACCGCGGAGGCGGGCGCCAAGCTCGATCTCGCGGCAGCGGCGCTGCGTGAGGCCGGCTTGCCCCCAGACTCCGAGATAAGCCGCAGGGTCGACGCCGCGCGCGCCGCGCTCCTGCCGTAAGGCGCGCTAGCTCAATCCCGTGACGGGAATGGCCGCGCCGTGGATCGCTCGTGCCGCGTCCGAGGCCAGGAACGCGATGACGTTCGCCAAGTCCTCGGGCGCCACCCATTTCTTCGGATCGGATTCGGGCATCGCCTTGCGGTTCTCCGGCGTGTCGAGGGTCGTCGGCAGCACGCAATTGACGTTCACGTTCTTTTCGCGCAGCTCGGCGCTCATCGATTCGGTGAGGCGAATCACGGCGCTCTTCGACGCGACGTACGCCGCCATGTCGGCGACGCCCTTTTGCGCCGAGAACGCGCCCACGTTGACGATCTTGCCGCCGCCGCCCGCCAGCATGCGCGGGACGAACGCGCGCGCCGCGTGAAGCACGGTCCTCGCGTTGATGTCGAACAGGAAGTTCCAGTCGGCATCCGAAGTCTCGTGCACGGGCGGTCCCATGCGAAAGCCGCCGGCGATGTTGCACAGCACGTCGACACGGCCGAAGCGGTCCATCGCTGCTTTCGCGGCGGCCTCGACCGCATCGGCGTTCATGAGGTCGGCCGCTACGTGCAGCCGGCGCGCGTCCTCGGCGCCATAGATCGCATCGAGGCGATCGCGCTGGCGGTCGACGAGCACGAGCTGGGCATTGCGCGACGCAAATGCCGCGGCAAGCGCACGGCCCAGGTTGCCGCTCGCTCCGGTGATGACGACGACGGGATCAGCCATGACTGGCGATCACGCAGTCTGCAGCACGCCGCGCCGCACCTGGTCGCGTTCCATCGACTCGAACAGCGCCTTGAAGTTGCCTTCGCCGAAGCCTTCGTCGCCCTTGCGCTGGATGAACTCGAAGAACACAGGCCCGAGGAGGGTCCCCGAGAAAATCTGCAGCAGCAGGCGCTGCTGGTCGTTGCCGGTCGTGCCGTCGAGCAGGATACCGCGCGACTGCAGCGACGCGACGTCCTCGCCATGCGATGGCAAGCGCTCGTCGAGCATTTCGTAATACGTCGCAGGCGGCGGGGTCATCAACGGCACGCCCGCCGCACGCAGGCTGTCGATCGTTTGCTTGAGATCGTCGGTGAGAAGCGCGATGTGCTGGATGCCCTCGCCGTTGTACTGCATCAGGAATTCCTCGATCTGGCCGGTGGACTTCGAGGCTTCTTCGTTGAGCGGAATGCGGATCTTGCCGTCGGGCGCAGTCATCGCCTTCGAGGTGAGGCCCGTGTACTCGCCCTTGATGTCGAAGTATCGGATCTCGCGAAAGTTGAAGATCTTCTCGTAGAACCCGGCCCAATACGCCATGCGGCCGCGATAGACGTTGTGCGTGAGGTGATCGATGAGCTTCAGGCCGTGGCCCTTCGGGTGGCGATCCGCACCTTCGACCCACCGGAAGTCGATGTCGTAGATCGACACGCCTTCTTCGAAACGATCGATCAGGTACAACGGAGCGCCGCCGATGCCCTTGATCGCCGGCAGCTTCAACTCCATCGGGCCCGGCGGCAGGTCGACGGGCTGCGCGCCGAGCTCCAGCGCGCGCGTGTACGCCTTGTGCGCGTCGCGTACGCGAAAGCCCATGCCGCACGCCGAAGGGCCGTGCTCCGCCGCAAAGTACGACGCGACGCTCGCGGGCTCGTTGTTGACGATGAAGTTGATTTCGCCCTGGCGATACAGCGCGACGTCCTTCGAGCGATGCACCGCGACCCGTGTGAAGCCCAGCGACTCGAAAGCGCCTTCGAGCACGCCGGGGGTGGGCGAGGCGAACTCGACGAACTCGAAGCCGGCAAGGCCCATGGGATTGTCGAACAGATCTGTCATTTCGAGCTCCTACGACACTTTGCGTATTCTGCTTCGCGCCGAGCGATGCCAGCACTTCTTCGGTATGTTCGCCGACGCGCGGCAGCGGCCGGCGCACGCCGGGCCTGCGGCCGCCCAGCGTCAACGGCAACAATACGACATCGGTCGTACCGCCGTCGCCGGTCTCCATCGGCACCAGGCCCCCGCTTTCGCGCAGGTGCGGATCGTCCAGAAGCTGCTCGGGCCGGATGATCGGCGCGTAGGGCAGGCCGGCCGCTTCCAGCTTGGCGGCGAGCTCGTCTTTCCTGTGCGTCGCAAGGATCAGCCCGAGGCGCGCGAGGAGATCGCGACGTACCGCGACGCGCTGCGCATTCGTCGCGAACGCGGGCTCGTTAGCGACGTCCGGACGCTCGAGCACGTCGCACAGCGCCCGGAACTGCTTGTCGCTCACGGCGCCGATGAATAGTTGCTCGCCGTCGGCCAGGTCGAAGACGTCGTACACGCTCCAGGCCGAGACTCGCGATGGCATCGGCGGCGGCGCGTCGCCGGTCATCGCATACTGCTGCATGTGCTGCGCCGACAGGAACACGCAGTTCTCGAACAGCGCGCTCTGGATTTCCTGGCCCTTGCCCGTGCGATCGCGCTCGCGCAGCGCGGCGAGAACGCCGATCGCACCGAACATCCCGCCCATGATGTCATTGACGGAGGTGCCCGCACGCAGCGGCCGGCCCGGCGGTCCGGTCATATAGGACAGGCCGCCCATCATCTGCACGACTTCGTCGAGCGCGAGCCGGTGCTCGTACGGTCCGGGTAGAAACCCCTTGTGCGAGACGTAGACAAGGCGCGGATTCACCTTCGACAGCGATTCGTAGTCGAGCCCGAGGCTCGCCATCAGGCCGGGACGAAAGTTCTCGAGCACGACGTCCGACTGGCGGACGAGCTCGATCGCGGTCTCGCGTCCCCCTTCGGTCTGGATGTCGAGCACCACGCTCTTCTTGTTGCGATTGAACGTGCGGAAGAAGCCGATGCCGAGGCCCGGGAGGTTGCGCGTCTTGTCGCCACCGGGCGGCTCGACCTTGATGACCTCGGCGCCCAGGTCGGCGAGGATCATGCCGCAGGTCGGCCCCATGACCATGTGCGTGAACTCGACGACGCGCACGCCAGCGAGGGGGAGGGCGTCCGGTTGTGCGCTCATCGTGTTTCCGCCTGCTCGAAGGTCCTGGGTAAACCGGCGCGCCACAGCGTGCCGTGCATGGCTTCGCCGGCGAGCCAGCCCTGGACGCGCTCGCGCAACGCGAGAAGCCTGGCGATATCTACACCGGTCTCGACACCCATGCTCGCCAGCATGAACGCCAGATCCTCGGTGGTCGCGTTGCCGCTCGCACCCGGCGCGTGCGGGCAGCCGCCGATGCCGCCGAGCGACGCGTCGAACCGCTCGACGCCGGTTTCGAGCGCCGCATATACGTTGGCCATGGCGAGGCCGCGCGTGTCGTGGAAGTGACCGCACCAGAAGCGGTCGCCGGCGATCCTGACCGCGCCTTCGAACAGCTCGCGCACCATGCGCGGATCGGCGTAGCCCACGGTATCCGCGAGGCTCACGCGGTCGGCGCCCGCGTCTAGAAGCGCCTGCAGCAGCCGAAGCACTTCGCCCTTGTCGACGTGTCCCTGCAGCGTGCAACCGAACGCCGTGCCGACGCCGCCTTCGATCAGCGTCTTCGATCCCGATGCATCCCGCGCGGCGCGGATCTTCGCGACTTCGGCGACCACGTCGTCGGGCGTCTTGCGCAGGTTCGCGAGACTGTGGGCATGACTCGCCGACAGCGGGATCAGCATGAGGTCGGCGCCGCTCTCGATCGCGCGCTGCGCGCCTTTTAGGTTGGGGACGAGCACCGACACGAAAAGGCCGGGCAACCTTTTCGCGTCCGCGACGAGCTCGGCCGTGTCGGCGAGCTGCGGCAAAAGATGCGGCGGAACGAACGAGCCGACCTCGATCTCGCGTAGCCCTGCCTCAAACGCCGCGCGGATCCATTCGCGCTTGCGATCCGTGGCGAGGATCGTCTGGATGCTTTGCAATCCGTCGCGCAAGCCGACCTCGCGGATCGTCACGCGCGTAGGTAGTACGATGGTCATGCCAGTGCCTCCTCCGCGCCACTCTACGCCGACTGGCAGGCGCCGCGCCGATAAATCACTTTAGATCTCTCGCGTTACGTGCTGATATTTATACTTAATTGGTGACGAGCGCGCCTTCTCGCGTGGGGGAACGGCTTGTGAGGTCGACGCTCGCGAACTAGCTGCAGCTCGGCTCAGGGCACCTCGGCGTACGCGGGCCGCGGTGATCGTGCCAGGGCCGTGGGGAGCGTACTCGCCGTTGTCCGCGCCGCGGGCGTCAGGTCGTCGCCGCATCCTGGAGTCAGCGGCGCTGCAGAACAAGCCGATCCAGACGGCCGACTTGCGCGGCAAGGTTCGCAGCATCTTGACTCCCTGCGGGTTGACCTAAAATTGAAGGTTGGCAGCGGGTATTGCCGCCCGATTCTAACCACGCATAGCGGACATTGGCATGACCGACACGACGACAAGCGCCGCAGCACCGGCGCAAACGCGCGGCTTCCAGGCGGAAGTCAAGCAGCTGCTGCAGCTCATGATCCACTCGCTGTACAGCCATCCCGAGATCTTCCTGCGCGAGCTCATCAGCAACGCGGCCGACGCCATCGACAAGCTACAAGTTCGAGGCGCTCGCGCATCCCGATTATTACGAGCGCGAGCCCGACCTGCGCATCACCGTTTCCTACGACCGGGACGCGAAAACGGTGACCGTGCGCGACAACGGCATCGGCATGTCGTTCGACGAGGTCGTCGCGAACATCGGCACGATCGCCAAGTCCGGCACGCGCGAATTCTTCGCGTCGCTGTCGGGCGACCAGGCGAAGGACGCGCGGCTCATCGGCCAGTTCGGCGTCGGCTTCTACTCGTCGTTCATCGTCGCGGATCGCGTGACGCTGGTCACGCGCCGCGCCGGGTTGCCGGCCACCGACGGCGTGCGCTGGGAGTCGGACGGCGAAGGCGAATACACCATCGAGACCGTGGAGCGCGCCGAGCGCGGCACTGAAGTCACGTTGCACCTGCGCGCGGATCACGAGGAGCTCCTCGACCGCTACCGCCTTGCAGCGATCGTTCGCAAGTACTCCGACCACATCGCCGTACCCATCGCGATGCGCAAGGAAGTATGGGACGAGGAGAAGAAGGGTTATCGCGCGACCGACGAGGACGAGACGATCAACCAGGCGAGCGCGCTGTGGGCGCGACCCAAGAGCGACGTCACCAAGGAGCAGTACGAGGAGTTCTACAAGCACGTCGCGCACGACGGGGCGCCGCCGCTTGCGTGGGTGCACGCCAGGATCGAGGGACGTACGGAGTACACGCTGCTGCTGTACATCCCGTCGGTCGCACCGTTCGACCTGTGGGACCGGGACCATCGCCACGGAGTCAAGCTCTACGTGCGTCGGGTGTTCATCATGGACGACGCGGATCAGCTGCTGCCGCCGTACCTGCGCTTCGTGCGCGGCGTCGTCGACAGCAACGACCTTCCGCTCAACGTCTCGCGCGAGATCCTGCAGGAATCGCGCGACGTCGAAGCCATTCGCAACGGGTGCGTCAAGCGCGTGCTCGATCTTCTCGACGATCTTGCGCAGAACGACAAGGAGAAGTACGCGACGTTCTGGAAGACGTTCGGGTCCGTCCTGAAGGAAGGCTTCGTCGACGACATGGCCAACCGCGATCGCTTGGCAAAGCTCGCGCGGTTTGCTTCCACCAAAGGCGGCACCGATGCGCAGGACGTGAGCCTGGCCGAGTATGTCGGGCGCATGAAGGAAGGCCAGCAGGCGATCTACTACGTCACCGGCGATACCTACGCGGGCGCCGCCAACAGCCCGCATCTCGAGTTCTTCCGCAAGAAGGACGTCGAGGTGCTGATCCTCTACGACCGCATCGACGAGTGGGTCGCGGGCACGGTTCCGGAGTTCGAAGACAAGCCGCTGCGCTCGGTGGCGAAGGGCGCGCTCGACCTTGGCGAGCTCGCGGATGCCGAAGAAAAGAAGGCGCAAGAGGAAGAAGCCGAGGCGCTGAAGCCCTTGGTCGAGCGGTTGAAGACCGCGCTTGGCGACAAGGTCAAAGAGGTTCGCGTCACGCACCGGCTCACCGACTCGCCGGCGTGCCTCGTGGTGGGCGAGGGCGAGCTTTCGGGCAACCTCGAGCGGCTCCTGAAGGCGGCAGGGCAGAAGGCGCCGACGATTGTGCCGGTGCTCGAGATCAATCCGAAGCACGCGCTGGTGAAGCGCCTCGAGTCGGAAGGCGATGAGAAGCTCGCAGACTGGGCGAACCTGCTGTTCGACGAGGCGATGCTGGCCGAAGGTGCGCAGCTGGCCGATCCGGCCGCGTTCGTGCGGCGTTTGAACTCGCTCGTGTTCGGCGCGTGAATCTCGCGGCGCTTCCGCAGGATCGGCTGCCCGCGCTGCTGCGGGCAATGCCGAAGGCGGAGTTGCACATCCATATCGAGGGATCGCTCGAGCCCGAGCTCATCTTCGCGCTGGCTCGGCGCAACAACGTCGAGCTCGCGTATCCGAACGTGGCGGCGTTGCGCGCCGCGTACGCGTTCACCGACCTGCAAAGCTTCCTCGACATCTACTATGCAGGCGCGAGCGTCCTGCTGAGGGAGGACGACTTCTACGACATGGCGATGGCGTACTTCGCGCGCGCCGCCGCCGACAACGTCGTGCACGCTGAGCTCTTCTTCGATCCGCAGACGCACACCGATCGCGGCGTCCCGTTCAAGGCGGTGATCGACGGATTGTCGCGCGCGTGCGCGCGAGCCGGGAAGCTCTACGGCATCGACGCATCGCTCATCCTGTGCTTCCTGCGTCACTTGCCCGAGGAGGCCGCGCTCGCGACGCTGGAGGAAGCGATCCCGCATCGAGACAAGTTCATCGGCGTGGGCCTCGACAGCGGAGAACGCGGCAATCCGCCGGAGAAGTTCGCGCGGGTGTTCGCGCGGGCCGGCGAGCTTGGGTTGCATCGCGTCGCGCACGCGGGCGAGGAGGGACCGGCCGCGTACGTTCAGGCGGCGCTCGACGTGTTGCACGCCGAGCGCATCGACCACGGCGTGCGCTGCCTGGAGGATCCTGCCCTGGTCGCCCGGCTCGCGCGGGAACGCATTCCTTTGACGGTGTGCCCATTGTCGAACGTCAAGTTATGCGTGTATCCCGATCTCGCGCACCATCCTCTGAAGACGCTGCTCGACGCCGGCATCTGCGCGACGGTGAACTCGGACGACCCGGCGTACTTCGGCGGCTATGTCGACCGCAACTTCCTCGCGACGTTCGAAGCCTTGCCCCTGGGTCCGAAGGACGCCTACGCGCTCGCGCGCAACAGCTTCGACGCGAGCTTCGTGAGCGACGAGAAGAAGCGCGAGTGGGTTGGGGCGCTGGATGCGTCGTTTGCAGCGGCGTAGGGCGAGCGGACGCCTCTTTAGTTGTTCGACACAATGGTTGCGCAAGGCGTCCGAGCTACGCCGGATGTGAATGGCCTATAGGACGCCGAGTTCCAAGCCGATCTCATGGGCCGTCGCAACGACCTGCGGCGCAAGCTTGCGGCGCACGTCCTCCGTCTTCCACCGCGGCGACGGCACAGCGATGTTGATGGCGCCGACGACATTCCCGCCGCGGTCGTTGAGCGCCGCAGCCACGGAAACGTCGCCGACGAACGCTTCCTGATCGTTGAGCGCGTAGCCAAGCTTGCGCGCGTCGGCGAGTGCGCGCTTGAGTCCGGCAAGGTCGGTGACGGTATGCGCCGTCATCGCCTTGCGGGGCGCGCCTGCCAGGCGTGCCGCGGCATCGGCTTCCGGCAGTCGCGCCAGGATTGCGCGCCCTGCGGCAGTGCAGAAGGCAGGCAGTCGCGAACCGACGTGCAGGTCGACGCTCACGGCGTGCAGGCTGGGAAAGCGCGCCACGTATACGATGTCGTCGCCCTCGAGCTCCATCAGGTTGACGGTCTCGCCGGTGGTGGCGTTGAGCCGCTCGAGGAACGGATACGCTTTTGCGCGCACCGGGTCGGTAGCGAGCACTGTATGGCCGAAGTCGAGCATGCGCCCGGCGATCGTGAACGCGCGCGTCTGCGGATGCTGGCGGAGGTAGCCCAGCGTCTTCAAGCGTGTGCGTGATCCGCTGGACGGCACTGCGCTCCACGCCGGGCGAGTGCTGCGAGCTCGGTCAGCGCGACCGGCCGACTCGCGCCATTGAGCGCTTCCAGCACGTCGAAGCACTTGGCGATCGACGCGACGAAGAGCGGCTACGACGAGCGGTTGTCCGCGGCGCGCTGCAGCCGGCGCGCCGACGTGCGAGCCATAGAGGTCGGGACGGCGATCGCGCCACCAGGGAAACTTCGCGCGCGCCGAGGTCACGTCATCGAGATCGATGGTCGCGATCAGCAGCTCCGGCTCGCGCGTACCGGCCTCGGCGACGATGGTCCCGCGCGGGTCGACGACCATGCTGCGGCCGAGATGATGGCGCGGGCCCTCGATCCCGACGCGATTGGCGGCGAGCACGAAAGCTCCGTTCTCGTAGGCGCGGGCACGCAGCGGGACGTCCCAGATCGACGCGCGATGCTCGGGATCGCTGTAGGTCGAGTAGCAGATCGGCATCGCGATGAGCTCGGCCCCGGCGAGCGCCAGCGCGCGCGAGCCTTCCGGATAGAGCCGGTCGTTGCAGATCTGCACGCCGATGCGTGTTCCCGCGACGTAGAACACGGGCAGGGCGTCGCCGGGCGTGAAGTAGAACTTCTCGTAGCTGCCGGTGCCGCCCGGCCTGCGGATTCGGGAAAGTAGGCCGGGATGTGCGTCTTGCGATAGCGGCCGGCGACGCGGCCCCGTCTCGTCGATCACGAGCGCGCGTGTTGAAGTATCCCGCGCTCGCGCGCGCTCGGCGAACGGCAGCACGAGCGCGATGCGAGCGTCGCGCGCCTTGGCCGCGCAAGCCGGCGAGCGCGGGTCGTCGTCGCGCATGAAGTAGTGCGTCGAAGCGCTTCCTCGAGACGATTCGGGAAGAACGGCGCGAGGAAGAGCTCGCTGAAGGCGAGCAAGCGCACGCCGCGGCGGCCGGCTTCGTCGAGCATCGCGTGCGCGGCCTCGACGATGCGCGGGTCGCCAGGTCGCCGTTACCGACGCTGCCCGTTTGCGCCGCGGCGACGACGAGCGTCGCGCGTGCCATGCGCGCTAGCCCCACACGGCGCGGAACGCGCGCAGGAAGTTGCCGCCGCCGATCGCGTCGACCTCGGCTCGCGGTGAATCCGCCGTCGCGCAAGCGCGTCGAGGATGCGCGGAAACTGCCGCGGCGTGGGCGTTTCCGGCGGGTAGCGGCCCGCCGACGTCGTTGCCGAACGCCGCCGCGAAGATGCCGCCCGTCTCCGGATACGAGTTCTTCGACATGTCGAGGATCGCGCTGCGCGTCGGCCTCGTCGCGCAGTGCCGAGAAGTCGGTGCCGATGCCGACGTGGTCGACGCCGACGAGATCGGCCACGTAGCTGCGCGTGGCGCACGAAGTTGGCGAGCGTCGGCGGATGTTCGCGGGATGCCGTCCCAGTTCATGAAGCCGTGGATCGACACGCCCATCACGCCGCCGGTCTCGGCGACCGCGCGGATCGTGTCGTCGAGCTTGTTGCGTACGCGATCGTCGATCGCCTTGGCGTTGGCGTGCGTGAGGAACACCGGCTTGTCCGACGCGCGCGCCGCCTCGAACGCGGTGCGATCGCCGCAATGCGACAGGTCGATGCCGACGCCGACGCGGTTCATCTCCGCAACGAGCTTGCGACCGAAGCGCGTGAGACCGCCGCCGCGCTCCTCGAGGCAGCCGTCGCCGGCGAGGCTCGCCTCGTTGTAGGTCAGCTGCGCCATGCGCAGCCCGAGCGCATGGAACGCCGCGACGCGTTCGAGGCCGTGAGCCGAACGGCGAGGATGCTCTGCCAGCCCATGATGAGGCCGGTGGTGCCGTCGGCCTGCGCCGCGACGATGTCGTCGGCCGTGCGCACGAGGCGCCAGCCCGAGCCGGGGGCGGCGACCCTGCGATTCCACTTGCCCATCTCCTCGAACGTGCGCTCGCAGGTCCCAGAACATGTCGGTGACGGTGACGTTCGCGGCAGTGACGCCGCCTTCGCGCAATGGCGCGGGATCGCCGTCGCAGAGGTAGACGAGACCGTCGATGACGGGTGCGCGGGCGTGGGGCATGGGGCATGGGGTCCGGTTCGCATGTAGGTTCGGGATCGCTGCGATATCGCAATACGATGCACTCGTGTATTGCTAACCGATATCATGTACTGCTCTACAGTGTCGGTGGCCCACACCTGCCGACCTCCCTGCCGGAGACTCCCGTCATGCCGTTCGAAACGAAGACCCGAGCGTTCCGTCGCGCGCGATTGCGCTTGCGCTTGCGGCGGCCGAGCGCATCGGCCGCAGTCACCCGCATGGCCGACCAAGCCGGTGAAGATCGTGATCGCCTATCCGCCCGGGGGCAGCACCGACATCGCCGGACGCCTGCTTGCGGAGAAGCTCACCAAGAACCTCGGCCAGCAGTTCGTCGTCGAGAACCGC
Organism: uncultured beta proteobacterium; assembly: GCA_963707815.1. GTDB lineage: Bacteria > Pseudomonadota > Gammaproteobacteria > Burkholderiales > Casimicrobiaceae > VBCG01. The sequence continues at coordinate 17,250 of CAVPRK010000003.1, read as the reverse complement.
GGCGGCGCCGGTGGCACGATCGGCGCATTGTCGGTCGTGCGTGCGGACCCCGACGGCTACACGCTGCTGCTTGCCGCGTCTCCCGAGGTGTCCATCGCGCCGATCACGGTCAAGTCGCTGGCCTACGATCCCGTGAAGGAGCTGACGCCGATCACGCTCGTCGGCGTGGTGCCGTTTTTCCTCGTTGCGTACCCGGGGTTCCCGCCGAACACGCTCGCGGATCTCGTCGCATATGCCAAGGCGAATCCGGGCAAGGTCAACTACTCCTCGTACGGAAACAACACCTCGAACCATCTCGTGGGCGAGCTCTTCAAGGCGACGGCCGGCATCAACAGCGTGCACATTCCGTACAAGGGAAGCGGACCGTCGATCACGGATCTCATGGGCGGACAGGTGCAGTACACGTTCGACACGCCGGCGGCGACGCTCGGTCACGTCAAGGCCGGCAAGCTCAAGGCGATTGCCGTAGCGACGCCGCAGCGGATCGCCAACGCCCCCAACGTGCCGACCATGAGCGAGCAGGGTCTTGCCGGCTTCGTTGGTGGCACCTGGTTCGGACTGCTCGCGCCTGCGAAGACACCGAAGCCCGTCGTGGACAAGATCCACGCGGATGTCGTGGCTGCGCTGAACGCGCCGGACCTGCGCAAGTCGTTCGAAGACAAGGACATCATCCCCGGAGGCAACAGCACCGAGGAGTTCGGCCAGTTCATCCAGAAGGAAGTCGCGAAGTGGCGCGAGCTCGCGGCCAAGGTCGGCATCACCGCCGAATGAGGTAGCGGGACGTGATGCGCGCCAAGGAGCGCGCAGGGGTAACGGTGATTGGCGCTGGCATCGTCGGCGCGGCGATCGCCCTCGAGTTGCAAAAGCGCGGCCACGACGTCACGCTCGTCGACCGCGACGAGCCGGGACGGGGATGCAGCTTCGGCAACTCGGGCGCCATCAGCCCCGGTTCGGTCGCGCCGCTGGCACTGCCGGGCGTGCTCGCGAGTGTGCCGCGCATGCTGCTCGATGCGCAAAGCCCGCTGCGGGTGCCGCTGTCGTACCTGCCGCGTGCGCTGCCGTGGCTCGTGCGTTTCGTGGCTTCCGCGACGCCCCAAAAGGTTGCGCGCGCCGCCGCGCGGCTCGACGCCTTGCACGCCGGCGCGGTTGCGCGCCACGTCGCGCTTGCGAAGGACGTTGGCGTTCCCGAACTCGTCCTCGTGCGCGGGCATCTTCACTTGTATGCGGATGCTACCGCGCTGGCTAACGACCGTGCGGCGTGGTGCTTGCGCGAGCAATACGGTCATGTGCCGCAGCGCCTCGACCGCGCAGGCATCGTCGCACTCGAGCCGGACGTCGATGCGCGGTATACGACGGGAATGTTCCTCGCCGACCACGCGACCGTGCGCAACCCGTTTCGTTACGTCGAGGCGATCGTGCGCAAGTTCGTCGAGCGGGGCGGCGAGCTCCGGCGCGCCGACGTGCACGCGCTCGCGGCGCGCGGCGGCCGATGGTCGGTCGAGGGAGCACACGGTTCGTGGTCGTGCGACGTCGTCGTCGTGGCCGCAGGCGCGTGGTCGCGGCGGTTGCTCGATGCGCAGGGGCTCCAACTCCCGCTCGAGACGCAGCGCGGCTACCACGTCGAGTTCGACGGCGCAGCGCCGGTCACGCGCACCGTGGTGCTGACCGATCGCAAAGCGTTCCTGGCGCCGATGGAGACAGGCTTGCGCGTGGGCGGCACGGTCGAAATTGCGGGGTTGGCCGCGCCGCCCGATTGGCGGCGTGCGCGCATGCTCGCGGAAGCTGCGCGCGACGCGTTCCCGGCCCTGCGCGGCTCGCCCTTCCGGCAATGGATGGGACATCGGCCTTGCCTGCCCGACTCGGTGCCCTACATCGGATCGGTGCCGAACCGGCCGGCCCTCTTTGCCGCCGTCGGGCATGGCCACCTCGGTTTGACCGATGCGCCGGCCACCGCGGCGCGGATTGCGGATGCAATCGACGACAACTGTGCCGTGTAGCACGAGCGCTTGGGGCAGCAACACGGATGCCCGTCCCCAGAGATTGATAAGATAGGGCCAGCGAGAGGGTTCGGCAGACTTCAGCGATGGAGGAAAGGGGACCGGCTAACCTCGTGCGCGCAGTTTGCAACTCAACCCCCCGGATGGGCGGGACTCGCCCATCGACGTCGACATGCTCGCCGGTGATCGTATTGCCACCTGATGTGACAGGCCCTCAGAGAATTGCGGTGCTCTTCGCGGATATCTGCGAAAGCACGCAACTGTACGAGCGACTCGGGGATGCCCGGGCGCTTGCAACCGTGAGCCGGTGCCTGGAAATGGCGCGAGACGCGGCGGTGGGTTGCGGCGGGCGTCTCCTGAGGACTATCGGCGACGAGGTGATGCTCGTGTTCTCGACCGCCCTGCAAGCTGCCGAGGCGGCGGTGGCGATCCAGGAACGAATGACCGAACTTGCGAACGTGATGGGATTGCGGCTCGCCTTTCACATCGGGTTCCACTTCGGTGCCGCGATCGAACGCGACGGCGACGTATTCGGCGACTCGGTGAACACGGCAGCGCGCCTCGTAGCGCTCGCGAAGGCCGGCCAGATCCTTACTTCTTCGGACACGGCCGCGGCGCTGCCTGCATATGCCCGATCGCAGCTGCGCGCTCTCAACGCGATAACGGTCAAGGGAAAGCAGCACGATCTCGACGTCGTGGAACTGGTCTGGCAGGCGACTGCGGACCTCACGATGGTAGGGCGGCCGCCAATCCTCCAAGCGATCGAAGTAGAGGTTCGTCACGGCGACTCCACGATGATGCTCAACGCCGGAACCAAGGCGATTACGCTTGGCCGCGACGAGCAGAACGACATCGTGATCAGAGACCAGCGGGCGTCACGCCTGCATGCACGCATCGAGCGGCGGCACGACAAGTTTGCGCTCGTCGACTCGAGCGTCAACGGCACCTACGTCACGTTCGAAGGCGAGAGCGAGTTTCTCCTGCACCGCCAGGAGTGCCTGCTGAAGGGCCGCGGCCGCATCAGCTTCGGTCGCCCGTTCGAGTCCGACGCCAGCGAAGCCGTATCGTTCGTCTGCTCCGACGGCCGGTGAATTTCTACCACGATCTTCCCGCGCTCCAATCCTTTACCGAGGCTATCGAGACCGACCGGCACGTACAGGTTCCTGGCGATTGGTGGATCGTCGTCGCCGATGTGACCGGTTCGACGCAGGCGATCGAATCCGGGGCCTACAAGAAAGTGAACACCGTCGGCGCGGCCTGCATCGCCGCAGTCGTCAACGTGGACCGAAGCGTCGACATACCGTTTGTGTTTGGCGGCGATGGCGCGACCTTCGCCGTACCGGACACGTTGCGCGAGCGCGTGATCCCGGCGTTGCGAGAAGCCCAACGCCTGTCGCGGCACAACTTCGACCTGATGTTGCGTGTCGGCATGGTCCGGGTTTCGACTCTGGTCTCCAACGGCCTGACGGTGCGACTTGCGAAGATTCGCTTGTCGCCGAACGTCACGCAACCGACGTTCTCTGGACATGGCTGGGAAGAGGCCGAGCGAATGGTCAAGGACCCGCTGGCCGAGGGCGTGTTGCGGGTCGCAGGAGCACGAGGGTCCATGCGAGGGCAGTTTCGAAGGTTTCGAGTGTCGCTGGCAAGGCGTGCCGAGCTTCAATGATCACAAGCTTGCGCTGCTGGTTGCTGCGGTGTCGGACGATGCCAGGGTGAACCTGGACACCTATCGGAAGCTGTTCGACAGGATTGCGAAGACTTACGGCGACATCTCCAGCTACCACCCTTTGCGCGCCGAACGCATGAGGCTGTCGTTCAGTCCGGGCGAGCTGGGCCACGAGTGGCGCGTGCGTTCGAGCCGGCTCAGCCTCATGGGACGGGTCAATTATTACGCGCGCATGGTCTTGCTCAACCTGGCGGGCGTTTACCTGTTCGCGCGCAGGAAAGACACGAGCACTGTGCGCTGGAGCCGTTACATCGCGGACATGGTCGAAAACTCCGATTTCCGCAAGTTCGACGGCATGCTGCGCATGGTGATGGACGGCAGCGAAGCGCAATACGAGGAACTGCGAAGCTATCTCGAAGCGCAGCACCGCGAAGGACGGCTGGTCTACGGCATGCACAAGTCACGCGAGGCGCTGGTGACCTGCATCGTGTTCTCCTACAACGGAAACCACGTGCACTTTGTCGACGGCAGCGATGGCGGCTATGCGATGGCTGCGCGCGGTCTCAAGGCACAGCTCAAAGCGCTCGCAGGCTCTTCCGTGTCCTAGCCTATGGCCTTCAGCTTGCGAGCGGCTTCGCGCTTGCCCATCATCCTGACCGCCGCGATTTTCGCAACCTGCTCGCGGCGTGGCGCCGTCCTGCCGGTTTCCCAGGCATAGACTGAATTCGCGCTGGCGCCGACGAGCTTGCCGAAGTCACCGGCCGACAATCCGAGCCGCGCGCGATGCGATTGAAGGCCCTTCGCGACGAAGCGCAGCTTCGTTCCGCTCGATGCCGCGGACGCCGAAGCTGCTGCGTCGTTGCGCGAACCGCGCTTCAACAAGTGGTTGACCGTCCGTTGGAGACTTGCGACTTGTCGCTTGAGTGCTGCAATGTCACGACGATGCTGGGCAGCAGCTTTTTTGGTCGCGGCGTTTTGGTTGCGGCTCTCTTTGCGGGAGAGTCGAAGAATTTCCTCGCGCAGTACGCTTGCAATATTGGGCATTCGGTTCCTGTGAAGACGCTTCGATAAAGCACTTGATCGTACCCGACTCGACACGCGATGACTACCAATGACACGCCGAGGTGCGAACAACCCGTGCATAACAACTATTTGCAAGCGCTCGAGCGGACAATCCGGTGCTGTGCATCTTCGGAGATTTGTCCCAGATGAGGAAAGTTCGCGGATAGCGCTCGAACGTTTTTGGTTCGTGATCCATCAAGCGCTCTATTTGTTCCGGCTTCGTCGGTAGCGGCGAAACGCGACCATGCTTCAAGCGATTTCTCGTCGAGTCTGCGCACATCATGCACCGAGTGGCGCCGGCAGATAGCATTGTTGTAGGGCACATTGCGAGGCAGTAGGCGACGCAACTGGCCCATCGGACCTGGTCCGAGCGCGGTGACCCGGGCGACATTCAACCTCGCGGCGCACGCCGCGGCCAGCCTGCCCAGGGCCCCCGGTTGTTGCTTTTCGGCAGGTCCTGAATCCGGAGCCCGAAGACCGTTGTACCCGACAATTGCCAATGCTATCTATTTGGCATATCTTGAAAGCCCGTACTTCGGAGGATCGACATCATGTCCCTGTGGAAGGAAAACACCGCCCTGAAATCCGTTCCGGAGCCCGCTTATTCGCCTCCCTTCGATGCGAAGGAGTCGGCGCACGTCGAAGCAGTGCCCAAGCCCGAGCCAACCGGGGCGCGCGCCGCTGCTGCAACGACGGTTGGCACCGCGAGTACGCCACGCAAGGAATCGCTGATTGCTGCCGATCTGACGATCGAGGGCAAGATCGAAGGCGGCGGCAGCGTGCGCATCGCCGGCAAGTTCAAGGGCGACGTCAACGTTCAGGGCGATCTCACGATCGAAGCGGGCGCCAAGCTGATCGGCAGCGTGCGCGCAGACAAGGTCGTGATCTCGGGCGAACTGGAAGGCAGCGTACTTGGGGCATCGAGCATCGACTTGCAGCAGACCGGTATTGTCATCGGCGATTTGAAGGCTCGCGCACTGGCCGTCGCTGCAGGCGCGACCATGCGCGGCAAGGCCGAGTTCGGCGGTGACGATGGCGAAGGCCCGAAAGTCGACGCGGAGATCGGCAGCCGGCAATGAGCAACCTGCGCCCTGGCCAACCTGGGGCGACCCGTCAGTGTCCGCACTGTCGTGAGACGATCCTCGAGAGCGCGGCGGTATGCCCCGCGTGCAAGCACCACCTGCGTTACGGCGCCGTCGACGCTAGCGAGGTCGTGCAACAACTTGCGATCGTGCCGCTGCGCATTGAAGGCACCATCCGACATCCTCCCGACGGCGAACCGTGGGAATACACTGTCGTTGTCACGATCAACAATGATCGTGGCGAGGAGATCGCGCGCAGGCTGGTGGGCGTGGGTATGCTCAGTCCGAATGAGCAGAGGTCTTTTACGCTGTCGGTGGAGGCCGTGTCGGGCAAGAGCAAGAAGCAACGCGATGCGCGGCTTACGCCAGCGGGGATGAAAGGATGACGGACGCGTTGCCCTCGAAGCCGATGCCGTTGCTAGCGGCTTTCGCCGTTGTCGATCGCCGATGATTGCTCCGCGTTGATCGGTCACAGTTGTCCTTTGCCATTCGGTCTTGACGGATGAAGCTCTCCCCGGCGTGACCCCAGCGCTGGCTTGAGACCGCGCGATACTCATTCATTCGCCAGCGGACGCCGTGCCGCGGCCTGAGGTGCTCGAAGACCGTCAGGCCAATGCCTTCGAAGCCTGCCATTGAGGCGCGACTCGTTCGACTTCCACAGTAACCTGTCGAGGTCACGCTCTCCTGAGCGGCGGGGAGCGCAATGCTCGCCGCGCTACGATTGACCAACTGCTTCGGAACCCGAGGAACCGGCAACCATGCTCTCCTACTCCGACAAGCTCCCCACTTTGCGCAAGTTGCGGAACGACGGGAAATTGATTCCGTTCGTGGGCGCCGGCCTTTCCACTCCCCTGGGCCTGCCGACCTGGTCCGAGTTGATCCGCCTCATTGCCGAGGAGCTGGACTACGACCCCGAGGTGTTCAAGAGCAACGGTAACTCGTTGCAACTCGCCGAGTATTACGTGGCGACGAAGGGCAGCATCGGACCTCTCCGGAGCGTGATGGACAAGGCTTTCAACCCGAGCGCCGACCAGATCAAGAACTCGAGGGCCCATGCCGCGCTCGTCGATATGAAGCCGCCGCTCATCTACACGACGAACTACGATGAAATCATCGAACGCGCCTTCGAGCTGAAAGGGCGTCCGTGCTACCCCATCGCGAATATCGATGACATCGCCACCGCACCGTCCGGTGAGACGCACATCGTGAAATTCCATGGGACGTTCAGCGACGACGCGAGCCTGGTCCTGACAGAGTCGAGCTATTTCGAGCGCCTGGAATTCGAGTCCGCCATCGACATCAAGTTCCGGGCGGACACCCTCGGGCGTTCGCTCTTGTTCATCGGCTACAGCCTGACCGATTTGAACATGCGCTACCTTCTGCACAAATTGCACAAACTCAGACTGCAGATGAAGCGTGGCGGTGAACGGACGCCGAGCGCATTCCTGGTGACCTTTGCTGCGGGGGAGATACAACGAACATTGTTGGAGCGCTGGGACGTTTCCATTGTGGAGCTCGACCCCGTGGACAAAGCTAAGGGCATGGATGAATTCCTGGAGAAGCTGGTATGAAGCTATTCTTCGTGACGCAGAGTGAGAACAAGATCGCCGAGGCCACGTCGTTCTTTGCCGAGATATCCGATGCCGGTGGCCGGAGCATCGATTTCTGCATCTTGAAAAGTGAGATTCAGGAGATCATGCATCCGAAGCTCGATGAGGTCGTCAGGTGGAAGGCATTGGAGGCTTTTCGGTCCGTACAGCGGCCTTGCCTCGTGGAGCACGGCGGGCTGTTCTTCGAGGGACTACCCGAGCTTCCAGGAACGATGGGGAAGCTGATCTGGAATGCCGTAGGAGAAAGGATGTGCTCGTTCTTGCGCGAAGGTGACACGCGTCGCGCCGTTGCCCGGGCGATCATCGGGTATTGCGATGGTCGACGTATCCGACTCTATTCGGGCGAAACCCGCGGCGAAGTGGCACTGCGTGCGCGGGGCGATTACAACAAGTCCAACTGGGATCCGATCTTCATTCCCGAAGGGAGCGATCAGACCTATGGCGAGATGGGACCGGATAAGAAGCGGCCGACCTCACCGTTCGCCAAAGCATGCGGACTGTTCCTCGAAAAGGAGTTTCCGGGGACACCGTAGTGCGCCGATGCCGGGTCAAGCGACTACTCGTTGCAAGGCGGCGCGACGCGCAATCGCGGACAGTATGCCGAAGATCGTCGCATGTGCCCCCGGCGACGTTACGCCGGCCCCGCGACATCGCCGGGATGCACGTACCGGAAATCGAGCGAGAGGCGCACACGATCGCGCGAGAAGTTCGGGCAGGCGCGATGCAGGGTCAGTACGTTGACCAACAGCACGTCGCCCGCGCGCATCGCCGCGCTGGCCCAGGGCAGATCGGCGGCGCTGTCCTGCTGCTCCGATCGCGGCGAGACGGCGAGCGGCCCCAGCTCGAGCGAACAGTCGCCGAGCGGCAGCCACGCGGTCCATAGCCGTGTCGACCCCCGAATGTACTGGTAGTCGCGGTGCATCGCGGTCGGCGCTTGCTGCAGCGACGGGGGCGCCAATCGGCAGACGCTGCCTTGGCCGCTGACCGGCACGGCCCCCAGGATGTGCGCCACGACACCACGCAGCGCCGGATGGTTTTCGAGCGCGGTGAACTCCGGTTGGCTGAACAGCTTCTGTTGCAGCTGCAGCCAGCGCGGGTCGCTGTAGGCACCGGTACCGGATCCGTCGCCGAAGTGGCCGCCGCACCAGCGATTGCGTCCGTCGAGCAGCCCGAGCTCGCGGCAGGTCCTGATCGCCTGGCGTCGCAGCGCCATCACCGCAGCGCGGGGCAGGAGCCGGGGCAGGAACACGTAGCCCTCCCGCAACGCGCGATGGCGCAGGCGCGCCGGGTCGCGGTGCTCGGCGGACGCGTCGTGCAGCAATCCGAGCGCGAACGGCGGCCGCCATGCCGTCCAGCCCAGCCAGTGTTCGCGCCGCCACGATGCGGAATCGGTCTCGGCGCTGGCCGCGTCGATGGCGGCCGCGCGCTGGTCCGCGTCGAGCGATCCGAGCAACTCATCGGTGAGCACCGGGATCTTGAGCCAGTCGCGGTAAGCGCGCTGCGTCAGGCGGGACACGAACCGCCACGAACAGGGGACGAGCCCGCACGCGCTCAATGCCGCATGCAGGTCTTCGCGGCGGGCGAGCGTGACCGGAGCTGACGCCTGCGGCTCGCCACCGGCCCCGAGCCGCGCCAGCGCGGCCGGCAGTTCGGTGAGCAACGGGTCCGGGCCGCGGCCCGGCGGATCGGCTTCGCCGGCGTAGGCCGCGGGAATGTCGAAGCAGAGTGCGCCGCCCGGCGCGAGCCGCTCGGCGAGCGCCCGGATGCACGCGGCGACGTTGGGCACTTGCCAGATGGCCGCGCCGCAAAGGATGCGCTCGTATCCCGTGCCGGCGGATTCAAGGTCTGCAAACCAGCGCACTCGTGCATCGAACTTCTGCATTCCCGCCGTGCGCATCGCCTGCGCCGGCTCGACGCAATCGACGCGGCCGTCGGCACCGAGGATGTCGAGCGCAGCGGCCGTCGTGCCCCCGGTGCCGGCGGCGAAATCGAGCACGCGCAGCCCCGGGCGCAACTGCGCGTGGCGCACCAGGGCACGGTTCGCCGTGCGATAACGGGTGTGGCGGCGGTTGAACGCCTCGTAGTAACGAACCGTGTCGGCGTGATCCCAGCCGGTCATGCCGCCGGGGTCGCCACCGCGGCTGGTGCCGCCCCCGGGTCGGCCTCGAACACGGGGTCGGGCAGCAGGCCCATCTGCCGCAGGTTGTGCTCGCCCTTGATCCGCAGGCAGGCGCGGATGCCGTCGCGCATCGCTTCGCTGTAATGGAAGAAATCGAGGTCGAGATTGGCGTCGTCGATGTAGAAGCGATTGAACCGGTGCGCATCCTCGATTGGCGGAAACGCGCTGTAGCGGCTGTACGCCTCGTCGAGCCACCAGCCGGTGAAGCCGTAGCGAACGTGGTTGTCGTCGTAGAGCGGCGTGCCCGGGAACGGCACCACCACGCCCATCGTGCTGAACGAATCGACCATCGGCGCGATGCGCTCCATGAAGCGCGCGGTGCGCTCGAGCGTGTCCGGCGTGTCCTCCGGAAACCCGAGCATGAAATTGCACGCCGTCATGAGGTCCGCCTCCTTGGCCCATTCGAGCGCGCGCACGACCTGGTCCGTAGTAACGCCCTTGCGGATCGCCTTCAGGATGTCGTCGTCGCCGCTCTCGACACCGAAATTGACGTGCACGAGTCCGGCGCGCTTCATGGTCTGCAGCAATTGCGGCCGCACCATCGTCGCACGGGTGATGGCGGAAAAGCGCAGCGGAAACTGGATGTCGCGCTCGATCGCCGCACAGAGCTCGTTCAGGTGCGAGAATTTTGCCGTGAGTGCGTCATCCCAGAACGGGAAGAAGGTTGCCCCGGTGCGCTGGTGGTAAGTGTTGAGCTCGTCGACTACGCTTGCGGCCGAGCGGTGGCGGAACCCGCGCCCCGTCACGTAATTGGCGCAGAACGTGCAGCGCGCCGGGCAGCCGCGGCTTGTGATGATGCCGCCGGGCACCGTCTCGCGTCCGGAGGGGTCGTACCAGCGCGCATCGAACAGGTGCTGCGCCGTCCACGGCGGCGCGAGCTGATCGAGATCGGCGATGAATGCCGACGGCGGTCCACTGATGATCGAGCCGTGGCGTGCGCGCAGGCGGATGCCGGGCACCCGATCGAGGGGCGTGTCGCGCTCGATGGCGTCGACGAGATCGACGATCGACCGCTCGGCTTCACCCGTTATCGCGGCGTCGAATCCACGATCGAGCGTCTCGTCGGGGCAGACCGTAGTGTGGGCTCCGCCCGCCACCATCAAAGCGTTGCAGCCGCGCAGCCGCTCGACCAGCCGGTAGGCGTGCCACACCCAGCGGGTGAAGAGCGCGACGCCGATGATGCGCGGCGCGAACGCCACGGCCTCGTCCACGATCGCGTCGGCGTCGCGATCGAAGTGACGCGCCGCGGCGTCGATGACGCGGACCTCGCAGCCGCGCGCGAGCAGCGCTGCGGCGACATACTGGAAGCCTAGCAGCGGCGCCCCCAGGCGCTCGGGCGACGGCGGATTGATGAGCAGTACCCGCATCACATCCCCCGAGCTATATCATCCCGCCGGGCAGCTGCACCCCAATCCCGCCGACGACGGGCCCGACCGGAACATAGGGGGGAGCGAACGTGGGAATCGGCCCTTGGCCCATGACGTTGGTGACCATGGTCGACACGAGCCAGACCTGCACCGCCTTTTCGATCCCCACGGCCATGGCAGCGGCGATCTGGTCGGCGGCGGGCGGCTTGGGATGGCTGAATTTGCGCTGCATCGCCGGACCGAGGGAGCCAGCGTCGAGGTGCCACCGGCCCGCGGCGGAAAGGGCCATCAGCGGTATGGGAATGTTGGGCGTCGGCGGCGCCGCTGGACCAGGAAACGCGGCGAATGCGGGGTACCAGGGCAAGCCCGGAACGGTCACGCCGCTCTCGAACAGCTGGAACTGGCTGCCGAACCCGTCGGCGATGGCCTTCGAATACGCCATCCACTGTTTGTCGCGGGGCGCTTGCGCAAGGACGAGCGGTGCGAGCGGCGGTCCGATCAGGCGTCCCCCGTTTGCGGTCACGGCATTGATCACGACGCCGGTGAGCGTTGCCGAGGCGTGCCATTGGCTAAAGCCGCCGGCGATGGCGCCGCTCATGTCGGCGATGAATGTCCTGTACGGATCCGGCGACACCCCGGGCGGCAGGATTCTCTGGAGCGCCTGCTTCGCGATCTCGCTCATGAGACTCGAGCTCGGACTGGGCATGTTGGCTCCTGCTGCGGCCGGTGCTCACCCGCCGACTTTGCCTTTTCCGTGACCCGGACCCGTTCCGGCGCCGTGCCCTGGATTCGCGCTGACGACGTGACCGACGCTTCCGGTGCCCGAAACGACGCCTTTCCCCGCGGCACTACTCGCGGTGACGCCCGATGCGGCACTGGCGCCGCCACCTGCCGCAGTAACCACACCGCGTCCGTATGCGTTGCCGTTGCCATGTCCACCGCTGCCGGCGTTGACAATGCCGGCCGTCTTGCCCTGACCGGCGGCGCTGCTGGTTCCGCCGGCGGCGGTCGTGAGTCCCTTTGCACCCTGGGCTGTGTTCGCGGTCGTTCCTGCCGCCGTCACCACGCCGCGTCCGTGCGCGCTGGCGTTGCTCTGTCCACCGCTGCTGGCGCTGACGATGCCGTCGGACTTGCCGTAACCGGTGGCGCGACTCGTTGTGCCCGCGGCGGTCGTGAGTCCCCTGGCACCTCGGGCCCCGCTTACCGCGGCTCCTGCCGCGTTCGTTGGGACGACCGTCGGAACGCGGGGTGTGGGCACATCCGTTCGCGGGGACGTGCTCGTGGAGACCACGTTGATCGTCGGCGCTTTGATCCCGCGATTCACGGCCCCCATCGTCGTACCGTAGCTCTGCGCAATGCGACCCCAACCCGCGCCGTTCGCGCGCTGCTGGAGGACGCCCGCGAATGCGACCGTGGTGCCGTCTGCGGTCGTGACGCTGCCGCCTTGCAACGCCGCCTGGAGTTGCGCGCCGGTCGGATTGCTGATGCCCGCCTGATTGAGCGCAACCTGGGCCAGCCCCAGCGAATGCGAGACGTTGCCCCATCCCATGGGTTTCGTGGGTGGCGTAATCGTGACCGTGGTGATCGTCGTCGTGGGATCTGCGGGATCCGTCGCGAGCGACGCGTAGGTGAGGGTGGCGGGACTTCCGGTGCGCAATGCGTTGGCCAACGCAACGGCGCTGGCCCAGGCGGCGGTCGTCCATGCCCAGTTCGAGTCCGTCCACCCGTTCACCGACGGAAACGGCCGGATCGGCCGCGCGCTGATCAACACCGTCCTACGTCGACGCGGGCGCGACCCGCCGGGTGGTCGTCCCGCTGGCCTCGGCGCTGGTGGCGCGTCGCGACGACTACTTCGACGTACTGGGGAAGTACCGCGAGGGCAGCATCGAACCGATCATCCGGTCGTTCACCGAGGCTCCGACCATCGCGGCGCGCGAGTCCCGGGTGACCGCGGCCAAGATCGCCGAGTTGCCGCCCCCTGGCAGCGAGAGGTCGGATGCCCGCGGTGGTAGCGCGACTGCCCGCTTGCTGGATCGGCTGATCTCGGCACCGATCTTCTCGGCGAGCGACGCCGAGGAGGCAATCGGCGGCGCGTCGAGCAGTGTGTACGCCGGTATCGAACGACTGCACGCGGTCGGAGTGATCCGGCCACTGACATCGCGAACGCGAAACCAGGTGTGGGGAGCGGCGGATCTCCTCGACGAACTGGACGATCTCGCGGTCCGGATCGCGGCCGCGGCGCGCTGATCGCCAGGTGTTCGTCCACAGGTTCTCGATCGTTGGATGGAGTGGCTCGATGTCGTGTATCTTGATGTCGAGAGAGTTTGGGGCGAGGTTAGGGGAGCCTGATCTCGCGGCCGGGTGGCGTGCTCGGCAGGATGGGCCTCAGCGGAACAGGACTGGACAGAGGAGCAGGTTGATGGCGAGCGTCGACAGCTTCGGTGCCAAGGGTGCACTCGAGGTCAACGGACAGTCGTACGAGATCTTCAGGTTGGCGGGCATCGAGGGTGCGGACACGCTGCCGTACTCCCTGAAGATCCTGCTGGAGAACCTGCTGCGCACCGAGGACGGCGCGAACATCACCGCCGAGCACATCACCAAGCTCGGCAACTGGGACGCGAACGCGGCGCCCGACACCGAGATCCAGTTCACCCCGGCCCGGGTGATCATGCAGGACTTCACCGGCGTGCCGTGCGTCGTCGACCTGGCCACCATGCGCGAGGCGGTCGCGGAGCTCGGCGGCGACCCGACCAAGATCAACCCGCTGGCCCCGGCCGAGCTGGTGATCGACCACTCGGTCATCACCGACGTCTTCGGCCGGCCGGACGCGTTCGAGCGCAACGTCGAGTTCGAGTACCAGCGCAACGGCGAGCGGTACCAGTTCCTGCGCTGGGGCCAGACCGCGTTCGACGACTTCAAGGTCGTCCCGCCGGGCACCGGCATCGTGCACCAGGTCAACATCGAGCACCTCGCGCGCACCGTCATGGTCCGCGACGGCGATGGCCTACCCGGACACCTGCGTCGGCACCGACAGCCACACCACGATGGTCAACGGCCTCGGCGTGCTCGGCTGGGGCGTCGGCGGCATCGAGGCCGAGGCGGCCATGCTCGGCCAGCCCGTGTCGATGCTGATCCCCAAGGTCGTCGGCTTCAAGCTGACCGGCTCGGTGCCGGCCGGCGCCACCGCGACCGACGTCGTGCTCACGATCACCCAGCAGCTGCGCAAGCACGGCGTGGTCGGCAAGTTCGTCGAGTTCTACGGCGAGGGTGTCGCGGCCGTGCCGCTGGCGAACCGGGCCACGATCGGCAACATGAGCCCGGAGTTCGGCTCCACCTGCGCGATCTTCCCGATCGACGACGTCACCCTGGAGTACCTGCGGCTGACCGGCCGCAGCGACCAGGACGTCGCGCTGGTCGAGGCGTACGCCAAGGAGCAGGGCCTGTGGCACGACGCCGTCGGTCGAGCCGCGGTTCTCCGAGTACCTCGAGCTTGACCTGTCGACCGTCGTGCCGTCGATCGCCGGCCCGAAGCGGCCGCAGGACCGGGTCGCGCTGACCGAGGCCAAGGAGGCCTTCCGCGGCGCGCTGACCGACTACGCGACCGAGGAGCTCGACGTCGACCCGTCGGAGACCGGGAGCTTCCCGGCCAGCGACGCGCCGAACGGTCACGGCGAACGTGAACGACGAGCCGCACGTCCCGCACGGCGGTCCCGGCCGGCCGGCGAAGAAGACCAAGATCACGCTGAACGGCGCGGAGACCGAGCTCGACCACGGCCACGTCGTGATCGCCAGCATCACCTCCTGCACCAACACCTCGAACCCGTCGGTCATGCTCGCCGCCGCGCTGCTGGCCAAGAACGCGGTCGACAAGGGCCTGGCGTCCAAGCCGTGGGTGAAGACGTCGCTGGCGCCCGGGTCGAAGGTCGTCACCGACTACTACGACAAGGCCGGCGTCACGCCGTACCTGGAGAAGCTCGGCTTCCACCTGGTCGGCTACGGCTGCACCACCTGCATCGGCAACTCGGGCCCGCTGCCCGAGGCGGTCTCGGCCGGCGTGCAGGAGGCCGACCTGGCGGTCGTCTCGGTGCTGTCCGGCAACCGGAACTTCGAGGGCCGGATCAACCCGGACGTGAAGATGAACTACCTCGCCTCGCCGCCGCTGGTGATCGCCTACGCGCTGGCCGGGACGATGGACTTCGACTTCGAGACCGATGCCCTGGGCCAGGACACCGACGGCAACGACGTGTTCCTGAAGGACATCTGGCCGGCCGCGGACGAGGTCGAGAAGGTGATCGCCTCCTCGATCAACAAGGAGATGTTCACCAAGGACTACGCCGACGTGTTCGCCGGTGACGAGCGCTGGCAGTCGCTGCCGACGCCCGAGGGCAAGACGTTCGCCTGGGACGCCGAGTCGACGTACGTGCGCAAGCCTCCGTACTTCGAGGGCATGGCCAAGGACCCGTCGCCGGTCACCGACATCGCCGGCGCCCGGGTGCTGGCCAAGCTGGGCGACTCGGTCACCACCGACCACATCTCCCCGGCCGGTTCGATCAAGGCCGACAGCCCGGCCGGCAAGTACCTGGCCGAGCACGGCGTCGACCGCAAGGACTTCAACTCGTACGGGTCGCGCCGCGGCAACCACGAGGTGATGATCCGCGGCACGTTCGCGAACATCCGGCTGCGCAACCAGATCGCGCCGGGCACCGAGGGCGGCTTCACCCGCGACTTCACCAAGGACGACGCGCCCGTCACGTCGATCTACGAGGCCGCGCAGTCGTACGCCGAGGCCGGCACGCCGCTGGTGATCCTGGCCGGCAAGGAGTACGGCTCGGGTTCGTCGCGTGACTGGGCCGCCAAGGGTACGGCGCTGCTCGGGGCGAAGGCCGTGATCACCGAGTCCTTCGAGCGCATCCACCGGTCGAACCTGATCGGCATGGGCGTGCTGCCCCTGCAGTACCCGGAGGGCGAGAACGCGGAGTCGCTCGGCCTGACCGGCGAGGAGACGTTCGACATCACCGGCGTCACCGCGCTCAACGACGGCGACGATCCCGCGCACCGTCCACGTCAAGGTCACCTCGCCCGACGGCGGCGAGCAAGGAGTTCGACGCGGTCGTCCGGATCGACACCCCCGGTGAGGCCGACTACTACCGCAACGGCGGCATCCTGCAGTACGTGCTCCGTTCGCTCATCGCGAGCTGACACGGGCGCAGTAGTTGTCGGTGGTCGGCGCTTTACTGGTCGGCATGGGCAAGGAACGCGAGGCGCCGCGCGAGGTTGTGCGCGCGGCGTGCGCCGAAGCACGGCGAGGACGCCGTGATCGACTGGTGCGTCGCGTTCCTCACCGGGGAGATCTCGGGGGAGGACGCGTACGGCGCTGACCTGCCGAAGCTGGTCGCGATCACGGGCAACTCCGAACCCAGGCGGCTGGTCCGCGCCGGTCGACCCGGTGAACTACTACTGGATCAGGGTGTGGGCCGCCCGCGTCTTCCTCTACGTCTGGCGCGACGACGCCGTCGACGCGCTGCTGGTCGCCGCGAGGGATCCCGCCTGGCGGGTCCGCGAACACGTCGCCCGGCTCACCGCGCAACGCGAGCTCGGCCAGCTCGTCGACGCCTTGCTACCCGATCTTCAGCACGAGCTGCCCAGAGTCCGTGCGACGGCCGCCCGCGCTGTCGGTGCCGCGGGCGAGGCCGAGCACGCCGAGGCCCTGCAAGATCTCCTCGACGACCCGGACCTCACCGTCCGCGTGGCAGCCGAGAAAGCCCTGGCCCGCTTGGAGAAACGGCTGGACCGCACCTTCGACTGATATTCATGTCATCCAGTGGCCATCTGGGCGACAGGATCCGCACATTGTTGACGGGAACGGTCGGGGCATGGAGAGCTCCCGTAGATCGTCCTGAAAGCCGGTCTGGCTTCCACTGCGGTCGGCCTGGCGCCAACCCTGACCACCCCGACGACCGCGGCCGCGACGCCGGTCCGGCAAGACCCGTTCACCCTCGGCGTCGCCAGTGGCGATCCCTGGCCGGACGGCTTCGTCCTCTGGACCCGACTCGCCGTCGACCCGGTCGCCGACGACGGACTCGGCGGCGTGCCAAGCCGCGCGTACCCCGTGTCAGTGGCAGGTCGCGACCGACGAGCGGTTCCACCACGTGGTGAAGGCCGGCGTCGCCGTCGCCCGTCCGGAGCACGCGCACGCCGTCCATGTCACCGTCCAAGGCCTCCACGCGGGCCGTGAGTACTACTACCGTTTCCGTGCCGAGGGCTTCGTCTCGCGCATCGGCCAGGCC
>CAVPRK010000002.1:0-65502 GCA_963707815.1 uncultured beta proteobacterium | reverse complement strand
CGCCACCGCGCAGGCGCTCTACCAGGTCGCGAAGACCATCGAGGCGCGCGCCGCCACCGGGGCCGCGCGCCAGATCTTCTTCGTGTCGCTCGGCAATTTCGACACGCACGCGAACCAGGCCCCGACGCAGTCGAACCTGCTTGCGCAACTGTCTCCCGCGCTGAAGGCCTTCTACGACGCGACCGGGGCGCTGGGCGTCGCGAACCGTGTCACGACATTCACACTCTCCGACTTCGGTCGCACCTTCCAGCCCGCGTCCGGCGCAGGAACCGACCACGCATGGGGCAACCATCAATTCGTCATCGGCGACGCGGTCAAGGGCGGCGACTTCTTCGGCAAGTATCCGACGCTCGCGCTCGGCGGGCCTGACGACGCGGAGCAGCGCGGCCGCTGGATTCCAACGACGTCCGTCGATCAGTACGGCGCGACGCTAGCGAAGTGGTTCGGCGTCTCCGTGGCGGACATTGCGGACGTGTTTCCCAATCTCTCGCGCTTCCCAACCAGCGACGTGGGCTTCATGACGTGATCCGCGCTGTCCTCTGCGCGACCGCCGCGCTGCTCGCGATGCCGGTGGCCGCGCAGAACGCGACTGCCGGCAAGACGCTGTACAAGACGTACTGCCAGGTCTGCCACACCGTCGACCCGAGCACGTCGGTCGAGCCGTTCAACGGGATCATGGACGCGGCGAACAATCCCGCCGCGATCGTCGCCGCGGCCACCGCCGACCCGTCGCAGATGGGCTGGATCACGACCGAGCTCGACAACGTCGATCTCGCCGACATCGCGGCGTATCTGGGAACGTTCAGGAGCACGTCGGCAACGGTGGCCGTCGTCGAGTTCTACAACGTTGCACGCGATCACTACTTCATGTCGGCGTCGTCCTCCGAGATCGCCGACCTCGACAGCGGCGTGCACACGGGGTGGGTGCGCACGGGACTGTCGTTCAAGGCACATGCGACGGCAGCCGCGACCGCGAGCCCCGTGTGCCGTTTCTATCTGCCGCCCGCGTACGGCGACTCGCACTTCTATTCCGCGTCACCCGCCGAATGCGCGCAGGTCGCGGCGCAATATCCGGCCTTCGTCTACGAGACGGCGGCAACGTTCTACATTGGTTTGCCCGATGCGGCGACTGGCGCGTGCGCCGCGGGATGGTCGCCCGTCTATCGCGTGTGGGACAACCGCCCCGACACCAATCACCGCTACACGACGAGCGCGACAGTGCGCCAGCAGATGGTCGGGCAAGGCTGGATCGGCGAAGGATACGGCCCGAGCCAAGTCATCATGTGCGCGCCGCCCTGACGCTCGCATCCTCGACGAGCGGTAATTGCCGGGGAGACGCCGCGCGCGTATCGTTTGCGCGCGCATCTTCGTTCGGAGGGGAGACGAATGGACAGGAGTGCCGCACCGGCGCGGCCGCCAGGTCGCCCGCCGCCGCGCACGTTGTCGACCCAGATCGACGTGGATCGTTCGTCGGCGCGACCGCGTCCCGCCGGCTTCTGGCTTCGCTTCTGGGCGTGGCTGGTCGACAGCGCGATTCTCGCGATCGTCCTCGCGTTGCTGAGCTTTCTCGTCAAGCTCGCGTTCGGGATCGCGCTCGTCTCGTTCGTCGTCGGATTGATCGAGCGAGGCCTTACGGGCTCCTTCGGTGCCATCCTCGCCATGCTGGCGTTCTTCGTAGGTTGGCTGGTGACGGGGCTGGTCGTGTGGTTTCTCGGGCAATTCCTCGGCTGGCTCTATTACGCATTCTTCGAGTCCTCCGCGTCGCGCGCGACCCCGGGCAAGCAGCTGCTGAGGCTATGGGTCGTGGATGCGCAGAACGAGCAGATCTCGTTCTGGCGAGCGACGGTCCGGCACGTGTTCAAGTTCGCCGCGCTTCTTCCGGCACTGGTCGTGTTGCTCTTCATGGTCGGCAGGCTGGCCGACCCGAAGGGGCCCGGTTCCGCGGCGACGACGGGATGGCTGCTGGTTGCGACGCTCGCCGCCGCACCCGTCCTGTTCGCCATCTTCTACGGCATGGCCGGCTGGACGCGAGACCGTCGCGCGCTGCACGACATGCTCTCCGGATGCTACGTCGTACGCTCCGCGGAGCTGACGCCCGGCCGCGCGTTCGGACTCGCCGTCGGCAGCGTCGCGTTCTTCCTGATCGTCTGGATCGTTCTGAACGCCACCTTCAGCTATCGGTCGACCAGCACGCCGGACACGCGCGTCGTGACCGACGAGCGGGCCGCGAAGCCTATGCCCGCGCGTCCGGACGCGACAACCCCTCGCGCCCGAACCCAGGAACCTGCAGCAACCAACCCGCCCGCAACTTCCACGCCGCCGGAACGCGCCGCACGCGCCGCGGCGACGCTGTGCGACAGCATTCTGGCTGCCCACCCCGATTCGATTCTCGGACCCGTTCCCGTCGTGATCGAAGACGCTCCCGGCAAGATGTGCAAAGTAGCCGCGACTTCGACGAAGGAAGCGCCGGCGATACGCGTCGAGGTCGGCGCGGCCCACGAGTTCCGCGCCCGCGAAGCGATACTGCGCGAGTACAAGCGCGAGCCGAGTCCGGAAATGACGATGCGCGAAGTGTCCGGGCTGGGTGACCGGGCCATCGTGCGCATCCAGGGCAACGGTCGCTTCGTGACCTATTTCGTGCTGCGCGGCGACAAGACGATCGAGATCGAGTTCTGGCAGGTCACGTCGCACGATGCCGATCGCGCCCGCACGATCGTCGGCCGCCTGCTCGAGCAGATATCGTAAGCCCCGTCTTGCCTATTGCGCCGTGGGCGCCATCAGCACTCCGACGGCACGGCGAAGCTCGGCGATCTCGCGCACGAGCGCTTCGATCGTCCGCTGCTGCTTCTGATATTCGTTGAGCAGCATCGGCCCCAGATACTGGTACATCACCGTCTCGGTCTTGCCCTTCGAGTCCTGCGCGACGAGGCCGGGGTAAACGCCCTCCACCTCTTCAGCGATGAGGCCGTACTGCAAGCGCGGGCCCGCCGGGGTGTGGTCATCCCGGTAATGAAACACGACGGGCCTGAGCCGCATCAGGCCAGCGCTGGCATCCTGCATGTCTGCGATATCGTCCTTGGCATCGCGTGACGAGCTCACCGTGCCGAGTTGTCCGTTGCTGTCGATCAACACGGCGATACCGTTGCCGATGCCGGTGGTCACGCCACGAACGCCGGCGATGAAGGCGCGGGTTTGGTCGCCATTCGTGCCGATGCGGATCGTCTGGGCTTCGCCGTTCACGCCGGCGTTCCCGACGACGATGTTGAAGTTCCCGGTCGAGAGACTGGTGCCGGCGGAGTCCCCGATCGCGATGTTCGAGCTGCCCGAAGTGTTGTTGTTGAGCGCTCCGCGTCCCACGGCAGTATTGCCCGATCCGGACGAGAGGATCGACGCGCCGGAGCCGACCACGGTATTGTTCGAGCCCGCGACGTTGCCGGACAGCGCCGTCCACCCGACGGCGGTGTTTCCCCCGCCGGAGGTGGTGTTGCCGAGCGCGAACAGGCCCGCCGCCGTGTTGGCGCTGCCGCTCGTGTTGGCCGCCAACGCTTGCGTTCCCAGGGCAGTGTTGTGAAGTCCCGATGCATTGACCGCAAGGGCGCCATACCCGAACGCCGAATTGTGGGAACCGGTCATCGAGAAGTTGCCCGCGTTGACTCCCGCAAAAGTACCGTTGATCCCGAAGTTGTGCATGAAGACGCCGCCGGGCTTGGTGAGATTGCCCACCGTGGACGACGCCGAGTCCTGCAGGTTGACGTTCGCGGCAACGATGTTCGGCGTCGTGCACGTCCAGGACGCACCGTTCCAGCCCGGCACCTGGCCGTTGGCGCACGCCACAGTCGGCAGCAGCTGAGTCGCGGCGAGATTGATCGTGCCCGCCGACGTGACCGGCCCGCCGGTCAGCCCTGCACCGGTAGCGACGCTCGTTACCGTCCCGGTGCCGGCATCGTCCGCTTCGCACACCACCGTGCCGTCGGCGTTGATCGTGCGGATGCTGCTGCCCGCCGCGCACGTCCCGCTCACGCGTCGTTGCAGGTAAGTCGTGTCGGCCGCGATCGTCCCGCTGCCAGTGATCGTCCCACCGGTGAGTCCGGTGCCAGCGGTGACGCTGCTTACGTACCCGCCCGCAGGCGGACGGAAGTACCCCACTATGTCGATCGCTACGTGCGCCCCTCCGCCCCGCACCTGCACGCTGATCTGCTTGTTCGCCACGTTCGCAGGACTCGTCACCGCCGACGACGTGAACGCGCTGGTGCCGAGGTACACGAGCGACGCCGAGCTCCCGAATGCGGAACCCTGCGGCAGCACCTCGATGTCCCCTGATCCCGTCGTCGTCGGGATCCCGTACACCTGCATCTGGACCGCACTCGGGCTCACGCTTGCGGGCAGTTGCGTCAGGCACACGCCGTTGCCTCCCTGCAACGTGTATGTGCGCACTTCGTTGGGCGCGAAAGGCCCACCTACCTGGTACACCGCCGGGAACACGCCACGCGTCTCGACCAGCCGGCAAGGTGTCACGGGCACGTACACCACGTCCTGGGTGGCGTCACCCAGCGCCTTGGCGTGGATGAGCGTCGGCTTGACGTCCGTCTCGGGGAGCAGCGATGCCGAGACGACATTGCGCAAGCCGTCGAGGCTTCCCGCCAGGCTCGCCGCCAGGAGCTGATCGGAACGCATCGCGAGCAGCAGCTCGCGCAACTGCTCGGCAGTAATGCCGGCGCTCGCAATCGCAGTGCCCCACTGCGCCACGACCCGGTCCACCACGGTCGCGCGATTGCGATCGATCGCAAGCAGTGGCGACGGCGCGAGCTCTGCGGAGAACGCCTGCGGCGCGATCGTCCAGACAGCGCAGACACCCATGACGATACCGATCATCTTCGCGTGCACCATTGGAATCTCCCTTGGACAACGGTGTGACGAACAGCGTTAACCGCACCACTCGCGGATGCTTTCCGGTACCGGCACCGCCTGGATGCGCGACGGGTCCGCCGGGTGGCGCGTCGCGAACACGCGCACCTCCCGTCCCTCGACCAGCACGTCGCTTCCGCGACGGATGACGTGCGACATCGCGAAGCTCTTGCCGCGCCATTCGTCAATCGCGGTGTCGACGTCGATCACGTCGCCGTAGCTCGCGGGCCGCAGGAAACGCGCCGACGCATCGACCAGCGGCGCGCCGATGATGCCGCATTGCGCTTCGAACTCTCGCCATGGCGGAACGCCGGCCGCGCGAAAGAACCGCAACGACGCCGCATCCATCCACCGGAAGAAGTTCGGATAGAAGACGATCTGCGCGGGATCGCAGTCGCCGAACTCGACGGTGAAGCGGCTGACGTGGCTCCGCATTACTGCAATACGCGCGCGAAAGCTTCGCTGCCGGCTCGCTTGCCCGCTTCGACAAGCGCCTTGCACGTGGCGGGCGCCAACGGAATGCCGTCGCGTTCGCGCTCCTTCGCGGTGATGCGCTCGGGCTCCCCCGGCATAAGGATCGGCTCGTCCTGCTTCGCGCGCGGCGATGCGCGCAACCACACGGCGAGGCTCGTCACCTGGGCGGCGAGCTTCTCGCGCGACGTGAGCTTGTCGGGCACGAACACCACCGACAGCATGTTGTTGATCATCGGGCTCGGCTCGAAGAGCTGGTCCTGAACCTTGCCTCCGGACAACGCCCCGCCGAGGATCTCGCACATCACGGCGAGCGCGTACCCCTTGTGCTGAGCGAACGGCAGCATCGCGCCCATCTTCTCGGAAAACATCACGGCGGGGTCGCGTGTCGGACGGCCTTTCTCGTCGAGCAGCAGGCCCTCGTCCATCTTCTTGCCCGCCTCGTGCGCGACGCGCACCTTTCCCTGCGCAACCGTGCTGGTTGCGTAGTCGAGCACGATCGGATGCGGTGCGTGCGGCACGCCGACGCAGAATGGGTTCGTTGCGAGGCGCGCATCCGTTCCGCGATGCGGCGCCACGAGCGGCGACGACAGCACGTTCACGAAGTGGATCGAGGCGAGGTTCGCGCGAGCGCACTGTTCCGCCCAGCGGCCGATGCGCGCGATGTGGTGCGCGTTGTGCAGTCCCGCGATGCAGACGCCGTGCTTTTGCGCGCGCTCGATGGCGATGTCCGTGGCCTCCTCGCCGATCGTCTGGCCGAACCCGCGATGCCCATTCATGCTCACGAGCGCACCGTGGTCCGCGACGATCTCCACCCTCTGTCCCGGCCGCAGGAGCCCGAGGCGCATGTTGTCGAGGTAGCGCGGCACGAGCCCGATGCCGTGCGAATCGTGGCCGAACAGGTTGGCCTCGGTAAGGCCCTCCGCAACGGTGCGCGCCTCTTCCCCACCAACCCCCGCCGCAACGAAGGCGTCGGTGGCGGCCTCGATCAGTGCGCGTGCGTCGACATGCTTCATGGGTTCTCCTGTCGTGAGCTTTGGCCGTATTATGCGTTCCCTTGTTCGAGGGAGAGGAATTGAGCTCGCCAAGAGGTCAACGCGGCATCCAGTCGATCGAGGTCGGCGGAGCATTGCTGCAAGCGTTGGTCGATGCGGGGACCGCGTTGCCGCTGCGCGACCTCGCGCGCCGCGCCGGCATGAGCTCGGCCAAAGCGCACCCGTACCTCGTGAGCTTCGGCAAGCTCGGACTCATCGAGCAGGATGCGCTGACAGGTCATTACACGCTGGGACCGTACGCGCTGGCGCTCGGCCTTTCAAGCCTCACCCTGCGATCGCCGTTGCGCATCGCGATTCCCGCGATCGCTGCGCTTGCCGAAGAGATCGGCCATACCGTCGCCATTGCGGTCCTGGGCTCGCACGGCCCGACCATCGTCTATATCACCGAATCGGCGCGCCCTATCCACGTCAACATGCGCGCCGGAACCGTGATGTCCACGGTGAACACCGCAACCGGCCGCGTATTCCTCGCGTACCTGCCCGAGAAGATCGCACAGCATCATCTCGCGCGCGAGCGCGACGACCCTCGCGTCACTGCGCAGGAAGCGGGCAAGCGGTCGAAGACCGAGCTCGCGACCATCGTTGCCGAAGTCCGCGAGCACGGCCTCGCGCGCGCGGTAGGGGCACCCATCCCGGGCATCAACGCGCTGTCCGCGCCGGTGTTCGATCACATGGGCGCGATCGCGATGGCGGTGACGACGCTCGGGCCCGCAGGAAGCTTCGACCCGGATTGGGAGGGTCTGCTGGCCGGAGCCGTGCGCTCGTGCGCGCAGGACGTCTCGCGCAAGCTCGGGTACGCGCCGCGCTGACTACTTCGGGCGCTTGTCGACGATCCGCTTCGCCTTGCCGAGCGAGCGCTCGACACCGCCCGGCGGCAGCACCTTGACGTCCGCCGTCACGCCGATCAGGTTCTTGATGAGATGCGCGAGCCGCTGTCCCGCGGCGTCGCCGTCGGCCGATCCCGCGGAAGGCGCGCGCTCGACGATCACCGTCATCTCGTCCAGGTTGCGCGGACGCGTGATCTCGATCTGGTAGTGAGGCGCGAGCGCCGCGTCGCGGAGCATGATCTCCTCGATCTGCGTCGGGAACACGTTGACGCCGCGGATGATCATCATGTCGTCGGAGCGGCCCGTGATCTTCTCGATGCGGCGCATCGCGCGCGCCGTCGGCGGCAGGAGCCGCGTCAAGTCGCGCGTGCGATAGCGGACGATCGGCAGCGCTTCCTTGGTGAGCGACGTGAACACGAGCTCGCCGCGCTCGCCTTCCGGCAGCACTTCACCCGTCGCAGGATCGACGATCTCGGGATAGAAATGATCCTCCCACACGGTGAGGCCGTCCTTCGTCTCGATGCACTCCTGCGCGACCCCCGGCCCGATCACTTCCGACAACCCGTAGATGTCGATCGCGTCCATCGCAAGCTTGCTCTCGATCGCTTCGCGCATCGTCGGCGTCCACGGCTCGGCGCCGAAGATGCCGATCGTCAGCGAGCACGTCTTTGGATCCATGCCCTGGCGCTCCATCTCCTCGGCGATCGCCAGCATGTACGACGGCGTCACCATGATGATCGTCGGGCTTGAAGTCGGCGATGAGCTGGACCTGCTTCTCGGTCTGTCCGCCGGACATCGGCACGACGGTGCAGCCCAGTTTCTCCGCGCCGTAATGCGCGCCGAGGCCGCCGGTGAAGAGGCCGTAGCCGTAGGCGACGTGCACGATATCCCCAGGCCGGCCGCCGGCGGCGCGGATCGACCGCGCCATCACGGTGGCCCACACGTCGATGTCGTTGCGCGTGTAACCAACGACGGTCGGCTTGCCCGTCGTGCCCGACGACGCATGGATGCGCACGACCTTCTCGCGCGGCACGGCGAACATGCCGAACGGGTAGTTGTCGCGCAGATCCGTCTTGACCGTGAACGGAAACTTGGCGAGATCCGCGAGCTGCACGAGGTCGCGCGGGTGCACGCCCCTGGCGTCGAACGCCTTGCGATAGTGCGGTACGTTGTCGTAGGCATGCGCGACGGACCAGCGCAGCCGCTCGAGCTGCAGCGCCCGCAGCTCGTCGGTGCTCGCGCGCTCGATCGGCTCGAGCTCTTCGGGACGTGGAAGCTTCTGGCGGTCATGGGTCCTCGACGTACGTTCGACCCTTGATGCGCGTGCTCTTGCCGCGGAAGTGCGCGATGGTCACGCCGTCCTGGTTGCGTACCTCGACGTCGTAGATGCCGTTGCGACCCACCTGCGAGCGCTCGTGCGCGACGGCGGTCAGCACGTCACCCTCGTGCGCAGGCGCGAGGAACTCGATCGTGCAGCCGTTGGCCACGGTGTTGAAGTTGTAGCTGTTGCAGGCGAATGCGAACGCGCTGTCGGCAAGCGTGAAGACGAGTCCCCCGTGGCAGATCGCATGGCCGTTGACCATGTCGTTTCGCACCGTCATCGCGAGCTCCGCGTGGCCGGGGCCGACGCGCACGATGCGCATGCCGAGCGCCCGCGAGGCGCGATCGCGCGCGAACATCGCGTCGGCCACGCGGGTCGCCAGCGCGTCGGCATCACTCATCGGTGAGACGCTCCGCCCGCATGACGAGCGGCGACGTGCGATACCGCGGGTCGCCGTAATGCGCGGCCAGGTTGCGCAGCACCGTGCGCACGTGATCGACGCCGATCGCATCCGCCCACGCCAGCGGCCCGCACGGGATAGTTGACGCCGTTGCGCATCGCAAGGTCGACGTCCCGCGCGCTCGCGACGTCCTGGTTGACGGCGTCGGCCGCCTCGTTGGCGAGCATCGCGACCGTGCGCATGACGACGAGGCCCGCCGACATCGTCGATGCGCGACACCGCGATGCCGGCGGCCTGCAGCGCGCCGACGGCCGCGGCGTATGCCGCATCGCTGCAACCCGCGGCCGACGCGACCGCAAGCCTCGTGCACGTGCCGTAGTCGAAGGCGAGATCGTACGACGACCGCATCGCGCGCGATCGACGACGGCGGTGCGCCCGTCGCTCGGCGCGAGGATCCCGCCTTCCACGACGAAGTGCGCGGGACCGCTTGCTTTCCTGCGCTCGACGGCGAGACCCGCGGACGCGAAGCGCTCGCGCAATCCGTCCACGAGCGGTCCATCGCCGACGGCCGTGATCTTCGAGGGCCGCGGCTTTGCGCTCTCGGTCGCGGGCGATGGCTTGCGGCGCATCGGCCGCATAGTCGTAAAAGCCGCGGCCGGACTTGCGGCCGAGCCGTCCGCCGGCGACCAGCTCGTGCCTGCAGGATCGACGGCGCGAATCGAGGATCGTGAAAGTACGCCTCCCACACGCTCTTCGTCACCGCGAAGTTCACGTCGAGCCCGATCAGGTCCATCAGCTCGAACGGTCCCATGCGAAACCCGCCTGCCTCGCGCATGACGGCGTCGATCGTCGCCGCGTCGGCCGCGTTCTCGAGAAGCAGCCGAAGTGCTTCGCCGTAGAACGGCCGGGCGCAGCGGTTGACGATGAAGCCCGGCGTGGACTTCGCGTGCACGGGCACCTTGCCCCACGCCTTCGCCGTCTCGTACACGAGATCGGCGACCGCGCGTTCGGTGGCGAGGCCGCTCACGACCTCGACCAGCGGCAGGATCGGCGCAGGATTGAAGAAGTGCATGCCGACGATGCGGCCCGGGTGCTTCATGCCGGCCGCAAGCGAGGTGATCGAGAACGACGACGTGTTCGACGCGAGCATCGCATCCGGCGTAACGACCACCTCGAGCTCGCGGAACATCTTGCGCTTGACGTCGAGATCCTCGACGATCGCCTCGACGACGAGCTTCGCGCTCACGAGGTCGCCGAGCGCATGCACGGGGACGATTCGCGCAGCGGCGGCTTCCGCGTCGGAGGAATCGAGCTTGCCCTTGCTCGCGAGCTTGCGCAGCGCATCGCCGATCTGCTGCTGCGCCGCGTCCGCGGCGCCGATGCGATTGTCGAAGAGGTGAACGCGATGGCCGTACTTGCGCGGCCACCTGCGCGATGCCGGTGCCCATCGCGCCGGCGCCGACGACGGCAACCTCCGCGGCGCGGTGCCAACGAACTCATTTTCCGCGTGAACTTGGGTGGCCGCTTGTTCCAGGAACGCGGCCACGCCCTCGCGATAATCGTCGCTGTAGCCGAGCTCGCGCTGCAGGTCGCGCTCGAGAGTCGAGCGCATCCTCGAGCGCGGCGTTCGACGAGCGCATGGAGCGCGCGCTTGATCGCCGCGAGACCGCGCGTGGGCGCCTGCGCCAGCTGCGCGAGCAATGCATCGACCGTCGATGCGAGCGCCGCGTCGTCGACGCACTTCCAGATGAGTCCCCACTGCTCGGCCTGCTCCGCGCTCAGCTTGTCGCCGAGCATGGCGAGTCCCATCGCGCGCGCGGTGCCGACAAGCCGCGGCAGGAAATAGGTGCCGCCCGAATCGGGGATGAGCCCGATCTTGCAGAACGCCTGGATGAAGCTCGCCGAGCTGCGCCGCGATCACGATGTCGCACGCCAGCGCGATGTTGGCGCCTGCGCCGGCTGCGACGCCGTTGACCGCGCACACGACGGGCAACGGCAGATCGCGCAAGCCGAGCACCAGCGGCCGATAGTTGTTCTCGATCGACTCGCCGAGATCGACGGGCGCCTCGCCCGGCGCGACTGCGCGATCGGACAAGTCCTGGCCCGCGCAAAAGCCGCGCCCCGCGCCGGTCAGCAGCAGCACGCGCGCGACTTGTCGGCGGCGACCTGGGCGAGCGCGTCGCGCACCTCCGCGTGCATCGACGACGTGAAGCTGTTGAGCCGATCGGGTCGGTTCAGCGTGATGCGCGCGATGCCGTCCGCGTTCTGATAGAGAATCGATTCGTAGTTCATGGTGACCTCAAACGTGCATCCGATGCTGCACGACGCGGAAGCGGCTTGCGACGTAAGCGGCGTCGGTCAGCGATGCATTGGCCGCCGGATTCGCGCCGGTGCCGTGGAAGTCCGAAAACGCGGCCGACTGGTTCACGAACACGCCGCCGGTGAGGTTGATCGAGAGCGCGACACCGGCATCCTCGGCCACGTCGATCGCACGCGCGATCACGTCGTCGTTGGTCGAATAGACGGACAGCGTGAGCGCGCCGTGCCCGCGCACGGCGTCGCGCGCGATCGCGAGGCTCTCGTCGGTATCCGCGGTGCCGATCACGAACGCGATGGGGCCGAACCATTCGTTGAGATACGTCGCGCGGTCCGCGGTCGCAAGCTTGACGATGAGCGGCGTGCGCATCGTCGCTTCCGGAAACGCGGGATGCGCGATCGACTGCGTGTCGAGCACGACCTTGCCGAGCGAGCGCGCCGCCTCGAGCCGGCGCAGCACGCCGTCGTTCTGCACGGCGCCCAGCACTTCGACCGCGCGCGCCGGATCGGCGAGCAGCTTGCGCACGCCGTCGGCGATCGCCTCCGCGACCTGGTCGAACGACAGGTGACCTTCCGCAGTGTCGATGCCGTCGCGCGGCACGTAGATGTTCTGCGGCGCCGTGCACATCTGTCCCGTGTACAGCGACAGCGAGAACGCGACGTTGCGCGCGACGGCCTTCATGTCGGCCGCGCTGTCGACGATGATCTGGTTGACGCCGGCCTTTTCGGTGTAGACCTGCGCCTGCCGCGCATGCTCCTCGAGCCAGCGGCCGTTTGCGCGTGCTGCCGGTGAAGTCGATGATGCGCACCTCGGGACGCAGCGCGAGCTGCTGCGCGACGTTGCTGCCGGCCTCGTGCGCGAACAGCGTCACGACGTTCGGATCGATGCCGGCTTCGGCGAGCACCTCGCGCGCGATCCTGCACCGTGATCGCGAGCGGCAGGATCGCGCCCGGATGCGGCTTGACGACCACCGCGTTGCCGGTCGCGAGGCTCGCGAACAGACCCGGGTAGCCGTTCCACGTCGGAAACGTGCAGCAACCGATGACGAGACCGATGCCGCGCGGCACGACGCGAAACCGCTTCTCCATGCGGATCGGCTCGTTCTTGCCCTGCGGCTTTTCCCACTGCGCCGTCGCGCGGCACGCGCGACAGCTCGTCCCACGCATACGCGACCGCTTCGAGACCGCGATCCTGCGCGTGCGGACCGCCCGCCTGGAACGCCATCATGAACGCCTGGCCCGTCGTGTGCATGACCGCGTTGGCGATCTCGAAGCTCGGCCTTGTTGATGCGCGCGAGCGTTTCGAGGCACACGCCCGCCCACGTCTCCGGATCGGCCTTGCGCCACTGGTCGTGCGCGCGCCCGACCGCCGCGAACGAGGCCGTCGATGTCGGGCTTGGGATAGGTGACGCCGAGCGGGATGCCGAACGGCGAGCGCTCGCCGCCGACGTCGCCGACCGTCGCCGGCTGCGTCAGCGGAAAGCGCTGGTTCGAGAGAGCTGTCGAACGCCGCCTTGCCGGCTTCGGCCGCACCTTCGCCGTAGACCTTGGGGCTCGCCGACTCGGGAAACGCGCTCCAGTAGCTGCGCTCGTGAATCGCCTGCACCGCGCGATCGAGCAGCGCGCGATGACGTTCGAAAAAGGGATGCGGCACGTTACGGACTCCTCGAATTTCTGCCTCGTGTTTCCGCCATCTTACCGGCAATGGCCGGGACGTACCGCTGTATCAGCCGGTGCCGGTGTCGTCGAAGGTGACCTTGACCGTGTCGGTCACCGGATAGCTCTGGCACGCGAGGATGAAGCCGCGCGCCACCTCGTAGTCCTCGAGCGCGAAGTTGACGTCCATGTCGACCTCGCCCTCGACGAGCGCGGCAGCGGCACGTCGAGCACACGCCGCCCTTGCACGAGTACGGCAGCTCGATGCCGTTGCGCAGTCCCGCGTCGAGGAGGTTCTCCTTGCCCTTCTCGAGCGTGAACGTGCGCGTGGCGCCGTCGATCATCACCGTCGCCTCGCATTCGGCGTGCCCGGCGCGCGGCGCATCGGCGGCACGACGTGCGTGTGCTTCGGGATGCTCGCGGCGAAGCGCTCGACCTTGATCTTCGCGATTCCGGAAAGCCGCGCGCCGCAGCGCGGCGATGACTGCCTCCATCATGCCTTCGGGGCCGCACACGAACGCGGTGTCGATGTCCGGCAGCGTCACCCAGTGCGCGAGCAGCGCGTCGGCCTTGGCGCGGTCGATGCGGCCGTGCAGGAGCTCGATGTCCTGCGCCTCGCGCGAGAGCACGTGGACGAGGTTGAAGCGGTCGAGGTAGCGGTCCTTGAGCGCCGCCAGCTCCTCCTTGAACATGACGGTGCTCGACGCGCGATTGCCGTAGACCAGCGTGAAGCGGCTGCCCGGCTCGGCCGCCAGCGTCGTCTTGACGATCGACAGGAGCGGCGTGATGCCGCTGCCGGCGGCGAAGCCCAGGTAGTGACGCGCGGCGGCTCGCGTCGAGCGGCACGTTGAAGTGACCGAGCGGCGGCATGACGTCGATCGACGTCGCCCGCCTTGAGCGCCTCGTTGGCCCACGTCGAGAAGACGCCGCCCGGGCTCTTCTTCACGGCGATGCGCAGCGCATCGTCCTGCACCGCCGAGCAGATCGAATACGAGCGGCGCACGTCGGCGCCGCCGATCTTGGCGCGCAAGCGTGAGGTGCTGCCCTTGCGCGTAGCGGAACTGGTCGCGCAGCGCGTCGGGCACGGCGAACGTGATGGCGACGGCGTCGCGCGTCTCGCGATCGACGCGCGCGATCGGCAGCGGGATGGAACTTGCTCATCAGTGCGGCTTGAAGTAGTCGAACGGCTCGCGGCAGTCGTCGCAGCGTACTGCGCCTTGCACGCGGTCGAGCCGAATTGCGACAGGAGCGAGGTTGTTTGTGCGAACCGCAGCGCGGGCACGGCACGGTCGCCGTGCGGAGCGGACTGATGCCCGGCGACGTCGATGCGCGCGACCGCATGCGGCGGCGCGATGCCGAATTGCGCGAGCTTGCGCTTGCCTTCCGGCGCGATCCAGTCGGTGGTCCACGGCGGCGACAGCGTCATCACGAGATCGACGTCGGTCAGGCCCACGGCGGCGAGGCGCTCGCGGATCATCGTCGCGATCATCTCGGTGGCCGGACAGCCGGAATACGTCGGCGTGACTTCGATCCGCACGCGACCGTCGGTCATCGAAACGTCGCGCACGATGCCGAGCTCGACGATCGAGACCACGGGGACCTCGGGATCGGGCACGTCGGCCAGCGCGTCCCAGACGCGGTCGGTCGTTCGAGCCGAAGGGCCGCCCCGAGGCTCGAACTGCGCCGCCTCGGCAGCGAAGCGTCGCAGCCGCGAGCGTGGATCGTTTCACCATTGCGCACCCGGGTACGCGCGCTGCAGGAATTGCATCTCGGACAGGAGGTGGCCGAGATGCTCGGTGTGCACGCCCTGCTTGCCGCCGCCGCGCGCGCGATCCCTGCATCCATTCGCCGCCCGGCAGCGCGAGCGTCGCTTCGTCGAGCACCGGCCGATCGCCGCGAGCCATGGCTCGCGCAGCGTCGACGGATCGGCCGCGACGCCCGCGCTTCGCAAGCTCGATGTCGACCGCGTCGGCGCGAACATCTCGCCGGTGTACGGCCACAAGCTGTCGAGCGCCTGCTGCATGCGCGTGTGCGATTCCTCCGTGCCGTCGCCGAGACGGACGACCCAATCCGCGCTGCGCTCGGCGTGATACGTGACTTCCTTCGCGGCCTTGGCCGCGATCTCCGCGATGCGTGCGTCCGTCGACCGCGACAGCGCGTGCAGAAGCAGCAGATGCACGTGATCGAAATAGAACTGGCGCGCCATCGTCATCGGCGAAGTCGCCGTTGGGCAGCTCGACCAGCTGGACGTTGCGAAACGCGTGCTGGTCGCGCAGGAAGGCGAGCTCGTCCTCGGTCGCGACCCTTGCCTTCGACTTCGCCCGCGTAGGCGAGCCACATGCGGCCCTGGCCCAGGAGATCGAGGCCGACGTTGGCGAGCGCGATGTCCTCCTCCAGCACGGGCCCGTGTCCGACCCACTCGCCCAGGCGCTGCGCGAGCACGACATCGTTGTCGCCGAGGCGCAGCGAGGTACTCGAGCTTCGCGCTCATTGGAGTTCGCCTCCGCGCTATCGCGCTTCGGGGCAATTCGCCCTCGGGGCGGCCCGGCGCTCATAGGTGCTTCACTTCGTCCGGCATCGGGAAGAACGTCGGGTGCCGGTAGACCTTCGACGCCGCCGGCTCGAACAGCGCCTCACGGTCGGCGGGACTCGATGCGGTGATGTCCGACGGACTTCACGACCCAGATCGACACGCCTTCGTTGCGCCGCGTGTAGACGTCGCGCGCGTTCTTCACGGCCATCTCCGCGTCGGGCGCGTGCAGGCTGCCGACGTGCTTGTGCGCGAGCCCGTGCTGCGACCGGATGAAGATTTCCCAGAGCGGCCACTCTCGTTGCTCATGCTGCCTCCTGTTGCCGCGCCGCTTGCGCTTTTGCGCATACGCCACGCGCCGCCTCCCGCACCCACGCGCCGTTCTCCCAGGCTTCCACGCGCGCGCGCGAGCCGCTCGCGGTTGCACGGGCCGTTTCCCTTCAGCACCTCGTGGAACTCGCTCCAGTCGATGGCGCCGAAGTCGTAGTGGCC
Organism: uncultured beta proteobacterium; assembly: GCA_963707815.1. GTDB lineage: Bacteria > Pseudomonadota > Gammaproteobacteria > Burkholderiales > Casimicrobiaceae > VBCG01. Next base: position 49,529 of record CAVPRK010000002.1, on the reverse strand, counting down.
GCGTTCGTCGTTCCATCGCAGGTCCGGGTCGGGCATCGTGATGCCGAGGTAATCCGCCTGCGGCACGGTCTGGTCGACGAAGCGCTGGCGCAGCTCGTCGTTGGACAGGAGCTTGATCTTCCACCGCGCCGACTGCGCGCTGTGCACGCTCTCGCGCATCGGGCGGCCCGAACATCATGAGCGACGGCCACCACCAGCGGTTCGAGCGCATCCTGCGCCATCGCCTTCTGCTCGGCGCTGCCGCGGCAGAGCGACAGCATGATGTCGAACCCCTGCCGCTGGTGAAACGACTCTTCCTTGCAGATGCGCACCATCGCCCGCGCATACGGCCCGTAGCAGCAGCGGCACAGCGGGATCTGGTTCATGATCGCCGCGCCGTCGACGAGCCACCCGATGGCGCCGATGTCGGCCCACGTGAGCGTCGGATAGTTGAAGATCGACGAATACTTGACCTTGCCTGCATGCAGGTCGGCGATGAGCTGGTCGCGCGACACGCCGAGCGTTTCCGCGGCCGCGTAGAGGTACAGGCCATGGCCGCCCTCGTCCTGCACCTTGGCCATCAGGATCGCCTTGCGCTTGAGCGTCGGCGCGCGGCGTGATCCAGTTGCCTTCCGGCAGCATGCCGACGATCTCCGAATGCGCGTGCTGCTGGATCTGGCGCACCAGCGTGCGCCGGTACGCCTCGGGCATCGCAGTCCGTCGGCTCGATCTTGACGTCGGCGTCGATCCGGGCCTGGAACGCGCGATCTTCCTCGCTCATTTCGGCGAGCGCCTGGACCTTGGCGACCCCGGTGTCTACCTGCTGGGCGTACATGGCTGTTCCTCCTCGCCAGATATGATACATTTTTCTGACAATGCAATCCATTTCTGTATCAGATTCCTACGTTGCGCTATGGATCCGGCGCGCGCTCGCGGCCGACCCGCCGCGCGCCAAGTCGCTCATCGTCACCGTCTGGGGCGACGCGCTCGCGCCGCACGGCGGCGGGGTGTGGCTGACCGGCCTCATCCGGCTGTTGGCGCCGTTCGACCATCAACGAGCGGCTGGTCCGCACCAGCGTATTCCGCCTCGCCGCCGACGGCTGGCTAGCGCGCGCCTCGCAGGGCCGCCGCAGCCGCTATCGCCTGACGCGCGAGGGCGCGCGTCGCTTTCACGACGCGTACAGGCGCATCTACGAGCGCCCCGCCGACGACTGGCGAGGCGACTGGGAGCTCGTGCTCGCGGACGCGTCGCCGCGCCGCGCCGCCTCGGCTTGCGGCAGGAGCTTGCGTGGGCGGGATTCGGCGAGCTCGGGACGACGACGTTCCTTCGTCCCCACGAGGCCGCGCGCGCGTTGCCGTCGATTCTCGACGCGAAGGGAATCGCCTCGTCGGTCACCGTGGCGATCGGCGCGGACTTCGCCGGGCGGCCGATCGCGCAGGCGGTGCCCGAAGCATGGGACTCTGGGGTCGCTCGCTTCCGGCTACCGGCGATTCCTGGCGCGCTTCGGCGCCGTCATCGAGCACTTTCGCGAAGGCGACGCGCATGACCCGGAGCAATGCTTCGTCGTGCGCACGCTGCTGATCCACGCGTACCGCCGCGTGCTGCTGCGCGATCCGCTGTTGCCGCCGGCGCTGCTGCCGCTCGACTGGCCGGGCGCGGCGGCCTATGCGCTGTGCCGCGACTTCTATCGCCTGACCCACCGCGACGCCGAGCGGCACCTCGCGGCGACGCTGTCGGAGCCCGGAGAGCCATGGCCGCCGGGCGACGACGCGTTCTATCGCAGGTTCGGGGGCCTGCCGCGGGAATGACTTGCCCGGGTGTGCAGTGCACGATTGAACCGCTTCAAGTTCTGTAGGACCATCCGCCCCGAGTAGATCGCCACCCGTCTTCGGGAAAGCGCGGCGCTCACTAAGGAGGAATGTCCATGCAGAAGCAATATCGCGTCCTCGGTCTGGGGGCGTCTTACGGCTCGCTTCTCGCCATCAAGCTCGTGCTCGCCGGCCACAAGATGCGGCTCGTGTGCCTGCCCAACGAGGTCGAGGTCATCAACGCGGAGGGCATCCGCGTGCGCATGCCGGTCAAGGGACGCGAAGGGCTCGTGGACGTCGACTCGCGCCGCGCGCCGGGCGAGCTGTCCGCGAGTGGTTGCGCGGACGTCAATCCCGCGGACTACGACCTGGTCGCGCTCGCGATGCAGGAGCCGCAGTATCGCTCGCCGGCGGTGCGCGAGGTCCTCGCCCGCATCGCCAAGGCGCGCGTTCCGTGCATGTCCATCATGAACATGCCGCCGTTGCCGTACCTTGCGCGCATTCCCGGACTTGGACGCGCAAGCGCTGCGCGATTGCTACACCGACCCGGCGGTGTGGGACGGCTTCGATCCCGCGCTCGTGACGCTTGTGCAGCCCGGACCCGCAGGCGTTCCGTCCGCCGGAAGAGAAGATCAACGTGCTGCAGGTCACGTTGCCGACCAATTTCAAGGTCGCGCGCTTCCCGTCGGAAGTGCACACCGCCATGCTGCGCGACCTGCAGGCCGATATCGAAGCGGTCCGCTACGACGGGATGGAGCTGCCGGTGAAGCTCAAGGTCCACGATTCGGTGTTCGTGCCGCTCGCGAAGTGGAGCATGCTTCTCACGGGCAACTACCGCTGCGTGCAGACCGGTCGAGGTGCGCTCGATCCGCGAGGCAGTCCACAGCGATCTCGTGCAATCGCGCGAAGTCTACGACTGGGTGAGCGCGCTGTGCCGCAAGATGGGCGCGGCGCCGGACGACCAGGTGCCGTTCGAGAAATACGCCGCGGCGGCAGAGCGGACTCGCCAGGCCGTCGTCGGCCGCGCGGGCGCTGGCCAACGGCGCACCGAACATCGAGCGCGTCGACTCGCTCGTGCAGCGCATTGCGGCCGAGCGCGGCATGCATCTCGATACGGTCGACACCGTAGTAGAGGCGGTCAACCAGCGGCTCGCGGAGAATCGGCGGCCGAAGTGAGCTCTTCGCCCTGCTCCTCGGCGGGTTCGGTCTCGACCTCCCAGCTGTAGACGCTTGCGCGGCGGAATGTCGCGGCGGCGCAAGGCGATCGCGAGGACGACGCCGATCGCCGCCGCCGCGAGGTGCGTTTCCCACGACACGCCCGTGCTTGATCGGCAGCACGCCCCACACCATCGCCCCGTAGAAGAACGCGACGAGAATCGACGCCGCCCACGCGCGCCGGTCGCGGCGCAGGATGCCGCCGACGAAGACGTACGCGACGATGCCGTACACGAGTCCGCTCGCGCCGATGTGAATCGAGTCGCGGCCGAACAGCCACACGGCGATTCCGGGGCCGAGGTACACCGCCGGCAACACGATGCGCGACGAATCGGGATACAGATACAGCAGCGCCGTGCCCGCGATCAGCAACGGGAGCGCGTTCGACGCGAGATGCGCCACGTCGCCATGCAGCAGCGGCGCGACGACGATGCCCGGCCAGGCCTGCGACGTCGCGCGGATGAACGCCGAAGCGCTGAAGGTCGAGCCCGAGCGCCCATGAAATCACGTGAACGAACGCGAGCGCCGCGACGAACATCACGCTCACGAGCGCGGCGGCGCGAAAGCGAGCGTGCGAGTCGTCGGACGCAACGTAAGCGGGGTCCGTGGCATGAACCTGCATAGCGCTATAGTGGGTGCGCATCCGGCCCGTTCAATGGCCGTTCGTCGTGAAATAATCCAACCCCTATGAAGATTACGCTCATCGGATCGCGCTATTTCGGCGCGGCGGTCTTCGACACCCTGCGCAAGGCATGCGTCGAGATCGCACAGGTCGTCGCGCCGGCCGCCGACGACCGGCTGGCGCTCGCGGCCGCCAAGGCCGGCGTTCCCGTGCACGTGCTCGCGAATCCCAAGATCGTCCCGGGCGAGGCGATTCCCGAAGGCACCGACCTCATCGTCGCCGCGCACACGCATGCGCGCGTGAGCGACGAGGCGCTCGCGCGCTCGCGACTGCGCGGCATCGGCTATCACCCGTCGCTCCTGCCGCGCCATCGCGGCATCGCCGCGGTCGAATGGACGATACTGCGAAGGCGATCCGATCGCCGGCGGCTCGGTCTATCACCTCGCCGAAGGCTGGGATGCAGGCGCGATCGCCGCACAGGACTGGTGCTTCGTCGGCAAGGGCGAAGCGCGCGCGAATTGTGGGAGCGCGCTCTTGCGCCGATGGGACTCGCCTGCTTACCGAGTCGTGCGCGAGGCGCGCGACACCGGCAGCATTCCGGAGCACAAGCAGGACGAGCGCTTCGCGACGCGCGCGCCGATGATCAAGCGGACGGTCTCGCTCACCGAGGAAAACGATCCATGATTACCTCGCTCGTCGTCACCGTGATCGGTCCCGACCGCCCGGGCATCGTGAGCCTGCTCTCCGCGAAAGCGCAGGGCTTCGGCGCCAACTGGGCCGGCAGCCGCATGGCGAGCCTTGCCGGCCAGTTCGCGGGCATGGTGCATTTCGAGGTGCCGCCCGAACATGCCGACGCGCTCACCGAGGCGCTCCTCGCGCTTGCGTCGGCCGAGCTCAAGATCCACATCGCGCGCAGCGATGTCACGCAAGTGCCCGCGGGGCGCCGCGTGGTGCGCTTCGAGCTCGTCGGTCACGACCGGCCCGGCATCGTGCGCGATCTGTCGAGCGCGCTGGCGCAGCGCGGCGTCAGCATCGAGGAGCTGCATACCGAGATCGTCAGCGGCGCGATGACCGCCGAGCATCTGTTCAAGGTCAAGGCCGTGCTGCTGGTGCCGAAGATCGGTCAGCAACGACGACGTCCGGCGCGCGCTCGAAGCGCTCGCCAACGAGATGATGGTCGACATCGCGCTGGGCGAGCAGTCTTAGGGACAGTCCCCTTTAACTGCCGCGAGACGCTCAAAGGGACTGTCCCTTTCTTCGCCCGCGATCTGCTGGAGCTGATAGAGGCGGCGATAGATGCCGCCTTCGATCGCCATCAACGCGTCGTGCGTTCCCGCTCGGCGACGCGGCCGTGAAGCAGCACGACAATGCTGTCGGCCGCGCGAATCGTCGACAACCGGTGCGCGATCGCGATGACCGTCGCGGAGCGTGCGACGTCCGCGAGCGCCGCCTGCACGGCCTGCTCGGTCTCGCTGTCGATGCGCGAGGTCGCCTCGTCGAGGAACAGTACGCGCGGCGACCCCGCGAGCGAGCGCGCGATTGCGACGAGCTGCTTCTGGCCGGACGACAGCCGCGCGCCACCTTCGCCGAGCTCGGTTGCGTAACCTTCCGGAAGCCGTTCGATGAAGTCGTGCGCGTGGGCCGCGCGCGCCGCGCGCTCGATCGTCGCGTCCGGCAGGCCGCGGCCCATGTCGATGTTCTCGTGCACGCTCGCCGCCAGCAGGAACGGCTCCTGCGGCACGAGGCCCACCGCTTCGCGAAAGTGCCTGTCGTCGATGTCGCCCAGCGGGATGCCGTCGACGTCGATGCGGCCGCTTTGCGGCGCGTAGAACCGCAGCAGCAGCGAAAGCAGCGTCGACTTGCCACTTCCGGTCTGTCCGACGATGCCGACGAAGCTTGCCGGCAGGAACGTCGAGGGATAGTCGTGCAGCACCGGCCGCTCGCGGTCGTAGCCGAAGCTCACGTCGCAAACTCGACGTGGCCGGCACCGATCCGGCGCGTGTTCGTCGACCGCGGAGCTTCCGCCTCGTGCAGCAGCGCGTCCACGCGCGACGCTGCGATCACCGACTGCTGCAAGAGCGAGAATTGCATCGTGATCTGGATGAGCGGCTCGACGACGCGCGCCACGTAGGCGATGAACGCGTACAGCAAGCCGACCTCCACCCCTTGCAGGTTCTGCGTGCCGATCGCCGCGACCAGGCGACGATCAGCAGCACGTTCACGAAATCGAGCGCGGGCCGCAGCAGCCACGCGTTGGCGCGCACTCTCGCCGAGGCGCGCCCGGTAGTGCGCATCGTTGGTACGCGCGAAACGCTGGCCGAAGCGCTGCGCGGCGCCGGCCGCCTGCAGCACGCTCATGCCGGCGATGCCTTCGGCCATCTGCGCGTTGATGTCGCTGCGCGAGCTCGCGAGCGCGTGACGGCCGCCGCCGACAGCCGCTGATAGCCCCAGACGATCGCCGATGGTCGCGGGCACCAGCAGCAGCACGATCAGCATCAGGCGCCAGTCGAGCCACAGCATCGCGACGACGACGCCGAACAGCACGGTGACCCCGACCAGCAGCTCGAACAGCACCTGCGTATAGAGCTTGCACGGACTCGGTATCGTTGGTGATGCGGCTCACGAGCTGGCCGGTGATGGCGCGGTCGAAGAAGCTCATCGGCAAGCGCAGCACGTGCGCCGTACACGCTTTCGCGCAACCGCCGCACCGAGCGCGTCGCAGCCCGGCGAGGCGCACGAGCTGGAAGTAGCGGATGAGCGATGCGCGACCCAGCCGGTGACGAGGCATACCCGCCGAGCAGCAACGCCATCGTCGGCCAGTCGAGTGGCGCGGTAGCAGGTACTCGTCGATGAATTGCTTGCCGAAGATCGGGCCGGCCGCCTCCAGCAGGCCCGCGACGCGAGCCAGTCGCGGCCACACGACCTGCCGCTGGTCGGGGCGCGCCGCACGCCACAGCAGCGCGAAGCGCGCGTCGGCGGTCCTGCGTGCCCACGCGGCGCAAGTCCGGATGGTCGGCGATTCTTCCGTGGCATGTCGTTCCTTCCAGGCTGGCCTCGAGCTGCTGATAACGCCACTGCGCCGCATACCAGCCGTCGCGCGCGAGCAGCTCGCTCGTGATCGCCGCGCTCGACGACGCGCCCGTCCTTGCAGCACGACGATCCGGTCGGCATCGGCGACCGCGGACAGGCGGTGGCTGACGATGATCGCCGTGCGGCCGTGCGCGCCTGCGCAGATGCGCGAGGATGCGCGCCTCGGTGCCCGTGTCCACGGCGCTCAACGCATCGTCGAGCAGCAGCAGCGGCGCATCCGGCAAGCAGCGCGCGGGCAATCGCCACCCGCTGCCGCTGCCCGCCCGACAGCGTGACGCCGCGCTCGCCGACCGCGTGTCGTAGCCGTGCGCGAAGCGCTGGATGTCGGCGTGCAGGTCCGCCATCCGCGCCACGCGCTCGATCTCCGAGCGCGACTGGCAGTCCGGCCCGCGCGAGCGCGATGTTCTCGGCGATCGTCGCGGAGAACAGGAACGGCTCCTGCGGCACCCACGCAGATGGCTGCGCAAGGCCGCGAGCGTGTAGTCCGTGAGCGCGACTTCGCCCCAGCGAATCGTCCCCGTTGCGCAAGCGTAGTGGCGGAACAGCAGATGCAGCAGCGTCGACTTGCCGGCGCCGGTCGGCCCGACGATGCCGAGCGTTTCGCCGGGCCGCAGTTCGAACGTCGCCGAACCGGATGTCGCGGATCCGTGGGCGCGTGCGTCAGCCGATGGATACGCAAACGTCACGTCGTCGAACCGGATCGCACCTGGCGGCGGCTGCGTCGCGCGTGCCCTGATCGTCGATCGACAGCGGCTCGCGCAGCAACGGATCGAGGCGCGACCATGCGGCCTTGCCGCGCTCGATCAGCGACAGCACCCATCCCGCCGCGAACATCGGCCAGATGAGCTGCGCGAGGTACATCGTGAACGCGGTCAACCCGCCGATGGTCAGCTCGTCCTGCCAGACGAGCCATCCGCCGACCGCAAGCGTCAGCACGGTGGCGACCGTGAGCGTGAGACCGACCGCGGGCTCGTACGCCGACTCCCACTTCTGCGTCGTCGAAGCTCGCGCGCGCAGCGTCTGCGGGCGCTTGCCGAAGTCCGCGGCCGCGCGCCCGGTGAGTCCGAGCGCGCGCAGCGTGCGCACCGCGGCGACCGTTTCCTGCACGTGCTCGTTGAGGTCGGAAAAGCGGTCGAGCGAGCGTCTCCACGCGTCGTGCACGTGGGTGGAGATGACGACAGAACGCCCTTGCCATGAGCGGAAACGGCAGCAGCGCGACCAAGCCCAGGCGCCAGTCGATGCCCAGCGTCATCATCGCCACGACGAGCACCAGCGTCAGCGAGCCGTCGAACGCGGCGAGGAACGCTTCGCCCGCCGCCATCTCCACGGCATCGACGTCGTTGGTCGCGCGCGCCATGAGGTCGCCCGTGCGCTCGCCGTGGAAGTACCGGGGCGCCTGCTGAGTCAGTCGCGCGTAGAGCGACGTGCGAAGCTCGACGCCGAGCCTGAATGCCGCGCTGAAGAGCTCGAGCCGCCAGCCCACGCGCAGCAGATAGATGCCCGCGCCCATCCCGAGCAGGACCGCGATCTCCCACCATAGCGCATTGCCGACGAGCGTGCCCGCTACAAGTTCGTCGATGATGTGACCGACGCGGCGCGGGATCATCACCGTCATCACTGCGATGCCGAGCAGCATCAGCGCCGCCAGCACATAGGCACGCCAGTGGCGCCGCGCGAAGGCGGCGATGAATTGCAGCAGATGCATGCTATGCAGAGGGGAAGCGCATCTCGAAGCGCGCGCCGCCGCCGGGCGCGTCGGTGATCGAGAACGCGCCTTGGTGCGCGAGCGCGATTTCGTTGGCAATCGCGAGGCCGAGCCCCGTACCGCCGCCGGTCGCGTAGTCGCCGCGATAGAAGCGCTGCACGACGCGGCTGCGCTCGGCGGGCGCAATGCCCCGGCCCGTGTCCTCGACGACGACGGTCGGCTGCGGCGTCAAGCGCACGGACACCGTGACGCGCGTGCGCGAAGGGCAATACTTGAGCGCATTGTCGAGGAGATTGTTGATCGCTTCGGCGACGAGTGCTTCGTCGACGTCGACCACCGCATGCGCCGAGGTTTCGTCGAAACCGAGATCGATCGACGCCGCCATCGCGGCGGGCACCCAGGCGCGCGCCGTCTCGAACGCGAGCTCGTACAGATCCGTGCGATGGCGGTTCGCGCCGGATTGCGCCTCGGGCTCGGCGCGAGACAGCAGCAGAAGCTGATTGGCGAGGCGTCCTGCGCGGTGCACGACGTCCTGCAGCTTCGAGACGGCGTCACGCATCTCTTCGAGCGAATCGCAGTGCAGCGCCTGCTCCGCCTGGAGCTGCAGCGCCGTCAGAGGCGTGCGGAGCTGATGCGCGGCGTTGGAGATGAACGTGCGGTGCGCGAGCGCCGCAGCGTCGAGCTTGGCGATGAGCGCATTCACCGCCTCGATGAGCGGCATCATCTCCGCGGGCATGTTTCGGCCCGGCACCGGTGAGAGCTTGCGCGCGCTCATGTCGCGCAGCGAGACCGAAAGCGCATGCAGCTTGTCGGTCTGCACCACGATGGCCCGGTAAGCGACGCCGCCCGCGAGCGCGAGGAGCAGGATCTGCGGCACCCAGACGTACAGCAGTATTTCTTCCGCGAGGCGGTCGCGCTTGCGCGTGGTTTCGCCAACCGTCACGGTGACTTCCTCGCCGACCGGCGGCAGCGGCGTCGCGAGCTCGATGAAGCGCATCGCCGCGCCGTCGACGTCGGCGTCGTAGAAGCGCACGTTGCGCAGGCGCTCCTCGTGGCGGCCGTGGCGAGGCACGTCGCGGCCCCCGATCACGCCGCTCTGCGCACCCTCGACGCGAAACAGCACGCGGTCCTCCGCGTCGTACTCGAACATCTCCTGCGCGACCCGCGGAATGTTGAAGGCGGCTTGTCCTGCCGTGAGCCGCACCTGTTGCGCGAGCGTCTGCGCCGAGTCCACGAGCCAACGGTCGTAGACGCGATCCGCGTACCGGCGCGCGGCCCAGAACGAGAGCGCGCCGTCGACGATGAAAAGCCCAAGGAGCGGCAACGCAAGCTGCACGATGAGCTTGCGGCGCAGGCTCGCAGACGCGCTCGGTCTGCTCATGATTCGACCGTTCGCAACAGATATCCGAAGCCCCGCACCGTCACGATCTCCACACCGTTGCCCTGAATCTTCTGGCGTATGCGGTGCACGTAGACCTCGACCGAATTGTCGCCGATGTCCTCGTTGCGCTCGGCGAGCGTCTCCGTGAGCTGCGCCTTGGTCACCACGCGGCCCGCGTTCTTCATGAGCCGCCGCAGGACGTGAAGCTCGCGCGGCGTCAGCGCGATGGCGCTATCGCGCCCCGCGATTCGCGTCCCGTCGGGCGTGAGGCGCAACGCACCGACGGCGAGCGCCTGCTCGACCGGCCGGTCGGATCGCCGCAGCACGGCCTGGATGCGCGCGTCGAGCTCGGCGATGTCGAACGGCTTCACGATGTAGTCGTCGGCGCCGGCGCGCAATCCACCCACGCGCTCGACGGGCTTGTCGCGCGCCGTGAGGCAGATCACGGGGATCGCGGCGCCGCCCGCGCGGAGCTCGCGCAGGAGGTCGGCGCCGTCCCGGTCCGGCAGCCCGAGGTCGAGCAGAACGAGACTCGGCGCGCTCATTCGCAGCTCCGCGGCAGCCTGCGCCGCGGTGCCGACCGTACGCAGGCTGTAGCCCAGGCGGCCGAGCTCGAGCGAAAGTAGACGCGCGATGTCGGGATCGTCCTCCACCGCCAGGATGCGAATCTGCACGGACGCGACTTTAGCGCAACGACGCGCTGCGCCGCAGCATTCCTTTTGAAAGGGATTTGAAAGGTCCGGTCCGTAAGCTTGCGGCGTCAGGACACGCAGCGCGGTGTGCAATGGTCATTCGCAGTCCGAAGGATTTCTGGGCGGGGTTGCTGTTCATCTCGCTCGGCATTCTCGCGATCTGGGTCGGCTCGCGATACGCGCTCGGGACTGCCGCGCGCATGGGACCGGGCTACTTCCCGCGCATCCTGGGGATCATGCTGATCGGCCTGGGCGCGATCATCACGTTCCGCGGCATCCGCTGGGATGGCGAACGGATCCCGGCGTTTCGCTGGCGCCCGACGATCGTCGTGCTCGCCTCGGTCGTGATCTACGGCATCCTCATCGGATGGCTCGGCATCGCGATCTCGACCGTACTGCTGATCGTCGGGGCCTCGGCGGCGAGCCACGAGTTTCGGTTCAAGGAGTCCGTGATCGCAGGGCTGCTGCTCTCCGGACTTGCCGTGGGCGTCTTCGTCGTCGGCCTGAGCGTGCAGCTGCCGATCTGGCCCACCTTCCTCCGCCACTGAGATGAGACCACCCCCACGCTCGCCCTGCTCGCTGCCCCCCGAAGGGGCCGTAGGTCAGGCTTCAGCCCGACACCGACGCCAGGCAAGGCTGAAGCCTTACCCACACTGACATGGAGCTCCTGAGCCACCTTGCAACGGGCTTCGGCGTCGCGTTCACGCCGGTCAATCTCCTGTATGCGTTCATCGGATGCATGCTTGGCACCCTGATCGGCGTCCTGCCCGGCATCGGTCCCGTCGCGACCATCGCCATGCTGCTGCCCACGACGTACGCGCTGCAGCCCGTCTCTGCACTCATCATGCTCGCCGGCATCTACTATGGCGCACAGTACGGCGGGTCGACGACCGCGGTGCTGCTCAACATGCCCGGGGAGTCGTCTTCCGTCGTCACGTGCCTCGACGGCCACCAGATGGCGCGCAAGGGACAGGCCGGCGCGGCCCTTGCGATCGCGGCCCTGGGATCGTTTTTCGCCGGTACGGTGGCCACGATGCTGATCGCCAGCGTGGCGGTGCCCCTGTCGGAGCTCGCGCTCAAGTTCGGGCCCGCGGAATACTTCTCGCTCATGGTGCTGGGTCTCATCGGCGCCGTCGTGCTCGCGAGCGGCTCGCTCCTCAAGGCGATCGCGATGATCGTCACGGGACTGCTGCTCGGCATCGTCGGCACCGACGTGAATTCGGGAACGCAGCGCTTCGCGTTCGGCATTCCCGAGCTCTCGGACGGCATCGGTGTCGTCGGGGTTGCAATGGGTCTTTTCGGCTTCGCCGAGATCATCACCAATCTCGAGTCCACCGAAAAGCGCGTGCTCGTCACCAACAAGGTGAAGGGCCTCTGGTTAACGAAGGAGCAGTTCCGCCAGGCATGGCCTGCGGTACTACGCGGCACGGGTTTGGGCTCCATCCTCGGCATCCTCCCCGGGGGCGGGGCAATGCTGTCCTCCTTCGCTTCTTATACGGTCGAAAAAAAGATCTCGAAGCATCCCGAAGAGTTCGGCAAGGGCGCGGTCGCCGGGGTCGCCGGGCCCGAGTCCGCCAACAACGCCGGGGCACAGACGTCGTTCATTCCGCTGCTCACGCTTGGCATACCGGAAAACGCGGTGATGGCGATGATGGTCGGCGCGATGACCATCCACAACATCCAGCCTGGCCCGCAGGTGATGACGTCGAACCCCAAGCTCTTCTGGGGGCTCATTGCCTCGATGTGGGTCGGCAACCTGATGCTCGTCGTGCTCAACCTGCCGCTCATCCACATGTGGGTGAAGCTGCTCATGGTGCCCTACCGGCTCCTGTATCCGGCGATCCTGCTGTTCTGCGCGATCGGCGTGTACACCGTGAACAATACGGACGTCGACGTCTCCATGACGGCTTTCTTCGGATTCCTCGGCGTGGTTTTCATGAAGCTCGGGTGCGAGCCCGCGCCGCTCCTGCTGGGATTCGTGCTGGGACCGATGATGGAAGAAAACCTGCGCCGCGCGATGCTCCTGTCGCGCGGCGACCCGACGATATTCCTGACGCGGCCGATCTCAGCTGCGATGCTGATCGCGGCGGTTCTGCTGGTACTGGTGATCACTCTGCCGAATATCCGGAAGAAACGCGAGGAAGCGTTCCAGGAGGAACCAGCTTGAACATCTAATATTCGCGGTGGGGAGAAGAGCGACGCCCGGCCATGTACCGGGCGTCACCATTTGTGGCGGACGTGCCAGCCTCGGGCCGTACTACCCGCGCATGCGCACGGCGAACGCGACCGCCAGCACCAGAAGCATGGTTGCGAGCATCGCGGTATCGGAAAGCGTTGGAACTACCACGATGGGTTGCGGCTCCGCGAGCGGATCGAATCGAAACGCGCGGCAGGTGCTTTCGAAAACGGCACACGCATGACCGACGATCTGACCACGGTTGTTGATTGCCACTGCGTTTTGAGCCGTTCGCGTTCTGAGCCGGATACGACGAGATCGTTCAGGTCGTGCATCTTGCCTTCGGCGTAAAGGAAGGCATGCACACTTGCGTTGCCGTCCGTATGCGCCTGGCCTACCACATGGCCACGATCGTTGATCCCCCAGCCCCCGCTGTGCTGTCCGCCGAGCGTTCCGAGCTCGTGCACGATCCCGTCGGCATAGAGGAAGGCCCTGTTGTCGACGACGCCGAACAGTCCCGTTCCCGCAACCTGCCCCAAGCGATTGATCCCCGAGCCCCACCCTACAACGCCAAGGTCGACAAAAGTGCCGACGGAATAGATGGCGGCGTGGCGAAACCGTTGACCGGAAAACAGGAACTCTCCCGTGCCCTGTCCAGCATCGTTGATCCCATGCCCGACCCCCAGACCCAGGTCCTTTCCGGCTCCACGTGCATAGAGAAAGAAGTGAGGATCGTTGGAGGTCTGCAGGCCAAAGATCTGACCCGTCACCTGGCCTTCGGCGTTAATCGCAGCCGGATAATGGTCGAAACCGATGTAACGCAGCTCTCCTCCTGAATCTATGACCCCTCTCACGCGGGGGCCCGGAAAAGGGCTGTTGAGCTCTTCGTAGCCAACAATCTGCCGCAGGTCGTTGATGCCCGCGGCAAAGGTCATCGACGTGAGGGGCCGGGTCACGCCGCCGGTGTTGACGAACGAGAAATAACCCACCTCGAGATCCGCCACGTAGCCGACCGAATCGCCTTGGCTGTTGATGCCGGCGCCGAAACTCCTGCCTTGTTCCGACAGCTGAACGGCGACATACCGCGGTACGGCGGCCGCCGTACCGGCCAGCAAGGCAGCGATCGCCCCGCCGATACGAATAACCCCCCTAAGCGTCATCCGCGGATGCGCGGCTGGCGGCTACTCGTCGTCGTAGTCGCCGTCGTCGTCCTCACCCTCGTCGTCGTCGTCGTCATCGTCGTAACCCTCGTCGTCGTCCGGCTCCCCGATGGGAATCGGATCGTCATCCGGGCCGCGGGAAGACGATGTCATGGCTGCGGCGGGATCCTTAAGACCTGTCCCGGATAGATCTTGTCCGGGTGCTGCAGCATCGGCCGGTTCGCCTCGAAGATGGCCATGTACTTGTTGGCGTCGCCGTACTGCGCTTTCGAGATCTTCGACAGGTTGTCGCCGGAAACGACGGTGTAATACTTGGCCTCCGGCGCGCTCTGGTCGACGGAAAGCATGTTCCTGACGGCGGAGACGCCCGCAACGTTGCCGGCGGCCAGAGCAATCTTCTCCTTCGTTGCCTGGTCGGGTGCGACGCCGAAGAGCGACACCGTCGACGTCGCGCCGTCGAACGTCACCGTCAACCCCGTCGCGGAGAGGTTCTGCGCCTTGATGTAATCGAGGATCGCGTCTCCCGCCGCGTCGTTGGCGGCCTTCGACTTCGCGGCATCGTCGGGATTGGCCGCGGATTCCTTCATCGCGGCCTGCGCGTTGCCGCGCCCGAACAGCTTTTCTCCGGCTTCCTTGACGAAACTGATGAGGGACATGACGGGCTCCTGCTCAAAGTCGGCTGGAAAGCTTACACCAACGTAACGGTCAAGCAGCGCTACGCGATTTGCGCTAGGCTATCCGTCGTTCGTTAGGGGAGAGCTGCCATGTCGAAGCTACTCGTATGTCTTGCAATCGCGCTGCTCGTGGCGGGCTGCATCCCGATCGGCGCGCGGGTTTCCAACATGTACGTCGCGGCTACTGCCGCGCAACAGCGCTGACGCCTACCGCGCGTAGGCGACGGTCGCGGGCGCTTCGACGATGTCGGCCAGCCGCGCATTGACGAAGCGCAGCTCGCGCTCGCCGTTATAGCTGTTCCCGTAGCGCCACACTTCCTCCCACGCGCGGCCAACGCGCGCACGGAAGATGTGCGTCGGGCGTCCCCAGCCCGGCATGTTCAGCACTTCGTCATCCGAAACACCGATCTCGGGTGTCGCATGCGTCCATGGGCCACGTTTGCGAGGCTGCGCCGCGGGGACCGGGGCGGCCAGGGGCTGATCCCGCGCCGCCTGCGCGGACACGCCCGCGATCCTGATCGGAACCTCGTCCTGCCCACGCCCGCAGGGTGTCGCTTGATACGACGTCGCGCCGCCGTCGACGCACTTGTAGATGCCGCCTGCTGCGGCATCGAACGCTACCAGGACGAGAAAGCCGATCAGCGCGCGCGAATCCATGACGCCGACGTTACTGCGCTCTCGCGATGATGCGCAGTCCGGCGCTCTCCGGAAATTGGCGTAGGAATCGCGGAAATCAGGGTTCGGCGGGAATCGCGCGCACCGACAGCACGCCTTCGATGGCGGCGATCGCCGCGATGAGCCTGTCGTCCACGGGGCTATCGACGTCGACGAGCGTGTAGGCCATCTCGCCGCGCGACTTGTTCACCATGTTGTGGATGTTGAGCCCGTAATGCGCCATGGTCGTCGAGATCTGCCCGAGCATGTTCGGCACGTTGGCGTTGGCGATCGCGACGCGGTACGGCGACTCGCGCGTCATCTCGACGTCGGGAAAGTTGACGGCGTTGCGCGATGCGCCCGTGCTCCAGATACTCGCGCACCTGATCGACCACCATGACCGCGCAGTTCTCCTCGGCTTCCGCGGTCGACGCGCCGAGGTGCGGCAGCGCGACGACGCCCGGCTCGTGCAGCGAGCTGCGCGGCTCGGGAAGTCGCATGATGTACGCCTTGAGGCGCTGCGCCGCGCAGCGCATCCAGCACGGCGTCTTCGTCGACGATGCCGTCGCGCGCGAAGTTGAGCAGGACCGCGCCGGCTTCATGACCGCGAGGCGCGGCGCATCGATGCAGCTTGCGCGTCACCGGCAGCAGCGGCACGTGCAGCGTCACGAAGTCCGACTGCTTGAGCAGCTCCTCGATGCCGTGCGCACGGCGCACGCTCGACGGCAGTCGCCACGCGGCGTCGACCGTGATCTCCGGGTCGAAGCCGATCACCTTCATGCCGAGCTTGATCGCGGTGTCCGCGACGAGGCTGCCGATCGCGCCGAGCCCGACGATGCCGAGCGTGCGGTGCGGCAGCTCCACGCCGGCGAACTGCTTCTTGCCCTCCTCGACGCGCGCTTCGAGATCCGGCGCCTGCGCGTCGAGGCCTGCCACGTAGGCGAGCGCCGGGCATCACGTTGCGCGCCGCCATCAGGAGTGCCGCGAGCACGAGCTCCTTCACCGCGTTCGCGTTCGCGCCCGGCGCGTTGAACACCGGGACTGCCGCGTTGCGACATCGCGGCCACGGGAATGTTGTTCGTCCCCGCGCCCGCGCGGCCGATGGCCTTCACGCTCGCCGCGATCTCCATCGCATGCATGTCGTGCGAGCGCACGAGAATCGCGTCGGGTCGGTCGACGACTCTTGCCGACGCTGTAACGCGACCGACGGAAAGCGATGCAGGCCGTGGCTCGCGATCTGGTTGAGCGTGAGGATCTGTATTTGCGGATGCCATCGCGTGCGTTGTTCGAATTCCTTCATGTACGCGACGAGCGCCTGCACGCCGTCGATCGGCATCGCGTTGTAGATCGACGCGCGCATGCCGCCGACGGCCCGGTGCCCCTTGAACTGCACCATGCCGCGCTCCTTGGCGCCCTTGAGGAACGCCTCGTCGAGCGCGGCGATCGGGAAGCTTGAACGGCACGTTCATGCGCGAGCGGTCTTCCTTGCGCACGGGGTTCGTGTAGAAGCGGCGTCCGGTCGAGGTAGTCGTAGAGCAGCGCCGCCTTCTCGATGTTCTTCCGCTCGACGGCCGGCACGCCGCCCTGCGCGAGCAGCCACTCGAACACGAGGCCCGCGATGTAGATCGCGTAGGTCGGCGGCGTGTTCAGCATCGAGTCGGCGGCCGCCTGCTCCTTCCAGTGGAACGCCGACGGCGTGATCGGAAGCGCGCGATCGAGCAGCTCGTTGCGCACGATGACGATCGTGAGGCCGGCGGGACCGATGTTCTTCTGCGCTCCGCCGTAGATCACGCCGTACTTCGACACGTCGATCAGGCCGCGACAGGATGTGCGACGACATGTCGGCGACGAGCGGAACGTCGCCGATATCCGGCGTCCAGTGGTATTCGACGCCGCCGATCGTCTCGTTGCTGCAGATGTGCACGTAGGCGGCGTCGGGGGTGAGTTGCCACGTCGCCCGCTCGGGAATGCGCGTGAAGCCCTCGTCCTCCGACGACGCGGCGACGTTCACCTTGCCGTACTTCCCGCCTCCTTGATCGACTTCTTCGACCACTCGCCCGTGTGCACATAAGTCGGCGACGTTGCTGGCCCCGCCCATCAGGTTCATCGGGACGATCGCGTTCTCGCCGATGGCGCCGCCCTGCAGGAACAGCACCTCGTAGTCGTCGGGAATGGCGAGCAGCGTGCGAAGATCGGCCTCGGCCTTGTCGGCGATGCGAGATGAATTCCTTGCCGCGATGGCTCATCTCCATGACGGACATGCCGGTGCCGTGCCAGTCGAGCATCTCGGCGGCGGCGGTGCGAAGGACCGGCTCGGGCAGGACGGCCGGACCGGGACTGAAGTTGAAGATGCGCATGGGAAGTGTGAGCGGTGAGTTAACCGGAGCGACCGCGGACCGGGCGGAAGCCTGCCGTCGAGTCGTCCGGTACAGCGAGGTTCGCCATTATGGCGTGGCCGCCCTCCGAACGACGATAGCCGCTAAAATCGAAGACTCATGCGCGAATTCCTCGTCATTGCCATCGCCCTGCTTCCGGCCGCCGCACAGGCTGCCTCGCCGCGCGCGGAGATCCAGATTCTGCTGTGCGAGCCCGACGCCTCGCTCGAACGCAAGCTCGACTTGCGCCCGCGCGGCGCGCCGTACGAGACGTGGCTGTTCGACGACAACGCGCTCGCGCTGCTCGATCGCGGCCTGCGCCTTCGCCTGCGTGCGAAACCCGACGGGAGCGAGCTCACGCTGAAAGTCGCGAAGCAGGATTGCACGACCCTGCCGCGCAACGCCATTCCGAAAGGCGAGGGCAAATGCGAGTACGACGTCTATGGCGATTCCAGCCATGGCGCGGTTTCGCTCACCCGCACGCTCGACGCGACGGTCGCGCGCGACCTCCTCGCCGGCAAGGTCGACGTCGCGACGCTCCTGAGCGAAGCGCAAGTGCGCTTCCTGCGCGACGTAGCGAAGGCGTGGCCGCTGCCCTCGGACCTGCGTCCGCTCGGTCCCATCGCCAATCGCGTATATAGGGCGAAGGGCTACGACGTGGACATCAGCACGCTGCCCGACGGCCAACGCTACGCCGAGATCTCCGACAAGGTCCGTCTCGAGCGCGCGTCCGCCGAGCGTGACAAGCTCATTCGCCACCTCGCGCAGGCCAACGTCGACGTATGCGCCGACCAGAGTGGGCAGGCGGCCGCGAAGATGAAGCGCCTCCTCGCCAGGTAAGCGTCTATTTGCTGCGTAGATGCTGTGGACGCCCTGCGGGGAGGTCGACGCCCAGGAATCGCGACACGCGCACCGGCACGCCTTCGCGCTGGTGCTTCTCGACCTCCTGCTGGATGTTGCGGTCGGCAATCGTCATGCGCGAGCGCAGACGCACGTATTCCGCCCACGAGCTGATGATGTAGCGCTCGACGAACAGGCCCTCCTCGGCCAGGTCGCGGAACACGCGCCAGCTGTTGGCGCCGTTGCGCCTGCGGACGGGGCCGATCGGCCCGCACGGCGCGCAGGAACGCGTCTCGGCTCGCAGGGTCGATGCGATATTCGATCTGGATCAGCACCGGGCCGTCCTCGGGCTCCGGCTCGTCGGAAATGCCGAGCGCCGGTAGCTGGTCGGAGAGCATGATGTCCTTGTCGCCCACCAGGCGCACGCGCACGCGCCGATGCAGCGCTAGGAGCACGAGGAACGTGGCGGCGGCCACCAGCAGCGTAACGCGCGTGCCCTGCCAGGATGCAATCACGCCCCACAGCACGCTGCCGACGGCAAGCGCGGTCTGCACCGTCACGAATCCCATCGCAACGGCACGCGCACGCACCCACGCGGGCGCCGCGCTTTGCGTCCCCGCGCCCAGGCTCGCGAACACGCCCACCCAAGACGCGCCCGCGCCGAAGGTGCCGACCATCGCCAGCGGCATGTGCTCGGTAGCGGCGACGAGCGTCGCGGAAATCACCCACAGGAGCGACGCCGCGAGCACCATGCGCTGCAGCGAGTGCTTGCTGAGCGCGCGCGGGATGTTGAGCGCGGCGACGACGGCGCCAGCGCCGAAGCTCGCCGAACAGGAGGCCGAAGCCGCCCGCGTCGAGATGTAGCTGGTCGCGCGCGATCACCGGCAGCAGCGCGTAAAGCGAGCTCGCGCACAGCGCGAACGTGAAGTTGCGAAGCACGATCGCGCGCATCGGCGAGGAGTGGCGCACGTAGCGCAGGCCGCTGGCGATGCCCGTCAGCAGCGACTCCGGCACGCCGGGAAGCGCGCGCTGCTGCGCCGGCCATGCGCGCACGACGAAGATCATGCCGACGAAGAAGACAGCGCTCGCGAGAAACGCATTGCCGGATCCGACCCAAAGCGTCAGCGCTCCCGCGATCGCCGGGCCGATGGCGCGCGACACGTTCATCGCCACCGCGCCGAGCGCCACGGCTTTCGGCACGTCGGATCGCTCGACCAGCTCGTTGATGCTCGCCTACTGCGCCGGCATGTAGAACGTGAAGCCGATGCCGATCACGAACGTGAGCACGAGCAGTGCCCATGGCGCCATCACTCCGAACAGCGTTGCGATGCCGAGGATGATCGTGCCGACGAGGAACACGATCTGCGTCGCGAGGATGACGTGCCGCCGCTCGACGATGTCGGAGAGAGCTCCCGCGACGAATCCGAACAGGATCGAGGGCGCCGTGCTCATGGTCTGGACCAGCGCCACCATGATCTCGGACGGCGTCATCACCGCCATCAGCCACGCCGCCATCGTGGCCTGCATCGTGTAGCCGAGGGCCACGCCGACCGACGCCATGTAGAAGGTGCGAAACGGCGCGTGCCGCAAGGGCGACGACGCGAGCACCTGGTTCAGCGTGGTCGTGACGGCATTCACACCGCGCAGTGTAGCGCCCCGTCGGGACGGCGGCGCCGATGCGGTCAAAGAAGCGAGTCGAGCGGCAGGATGGAAAGCATGTCGACCTTGAGGCGCTGTTGCGTGGTGGTCTCCGGCTCGTGGGACCACGCGACCTCCTGGCCGTCGACATTCGCGCGCCACTGCAGGCCGCCGCCATCGCTGCGCACGGCGTAACTATTGGCGCCCGCGGAAAAGTCCTCGAAGCGGCGGACGATTTGCGATGCAAGCTCGGGGCTTTCGATCATGATCCCGGACTCGGTATTGAGCACCAGCGAGCGCGGGTCGAGGTTGGCCGACCCGATCAGGACGGTCGAGCCGTCGAAGACGTAGGCCTTGGCGTGGAGCGCGAAAGGCTTCCCGCTCGCGGCGCTGCCTAGGCCCTTGCGGTCCCCGCGCAGCTGTCCCGGCGCGGGCCGCACCTCGAAGAGCTCGACGCCGGCCGTCACGAGCGGCTCGCGGTACTTTCGATAGGCCGTATGCACGATCGGTACGTCGGTCGACGCGAGCGAGTTCGTGAGCACGCGGACGCGCACGTTACGCTCGCGCAGCGCACGGATCGTCGCGAGGCCGTCGTCGCCCGGGATGACGTACGGTGAAATCACGACTAGCTCGCGCTCGACTGCGCGCAGCTGAGATGCGAGCGCCTTAGCTGTCGGCGAGTCGGATCCGTCACCCGCGTTGTTTTGCGCCTTCTCGGGCGAATCGGCTACGACCTGCGCACGCCCCCACGCCATCGCCAGCCGTCCGCTCATCAGGGAGGACAGGAGCTCGCCGCTTTCGATCCGGCGCGCGAGGTCCGGCATGTCGCGGGCGGCGTTGTCTTCGGCGACCTCACGCTTGGCCTCGGCAGCGCGATAGCCGGATACCGTTTCCACGGCAGCCAGCGGGACCGCAAGCGCGCAATTCCAGAACGCATCGAAGTTCTCGGAAAGTCCCGGGACGACCGGGCCGACGACGGCGAGGTCGAAGTCCCCGAACCGCTTGGGCGAGGTGCCGACCTCGAAGTAATCGTCCGAGATGTTGCGGCCGCCGACGAGCGCCACCGCGTTGTCGGCGACCATGAGCTTGTTGTGCATCCGGTGATTCACGCGCCGCGCGTTGAGCAGCGCATCGACCGCGTGCACGGCGGCATTGTCGCCGCGATAGGCGAACGGGTTGAATACGCGCATCTCGATGTTGTCGTGATGATCGAGCGCCGCGAGCGTCTCGCGCGTTTGAGGACGTCCGTGCAGATTGAGATCGTCGATGAGGATGCGCACCCGGACGCCACGCTGGGCTGCATCGAGGACCGCGTCGAGCAACACCCTGCCGGTATAGTCTTCGACGAATATGTAGTACTGGACGTCGAGCGACCTCTGGGCCGCGCGGACCATCTGCGTGCGCAGCACGAGCCCGTCCACGCCACGGGCGAGGAGGCGTCCGCCCGAGAGACCCGGATGCGAACGCGCCTGCGCTTCGGCCTGCGTGCCGAGCGGCGTCGGCAGCGGTGGGGCAAGGGACGTCGACGGCGTGCGCGGATGATCAGCGCCGGGCGGCAGCGTCGCGCAGCCGGCGAGTGCGAGCCACGACAGCACGACGACGAGCCTGCGAGCGGTATTCACGAACGCAAGTGTGCATGCGCCGCGCTCGCAGCCGGCCCGCCGGCCGTCAAAAAACGGGTTCGTCCGACAACTGCCCGAGTGATTGTCCGACGTTACTGCTTGTAGCTGACATCGATGCGGTCGATCTTGCGCACCAGTGCGTCGAAGACGTCCTGGCCGGCGCCGAACTTCGGCTCGAATAGCAGCGAGTCGGCGGTGCATTTCCTCTGGATGTCCTCGGGTATCGCGCGTGGGCGTCCCATCGAAAGTGTCGCAAGCTGGATCTCGCAAGCGCGCTGCAGCATCCACAGGATCGCGAACGCGTGCGGTACGTCGCTGCCCCACGCCAGGAGCCCGTGGTTGCGCAGGATCACGGCCTGCCGGTTGCCGACGCTCGCGAGAAGGCGCGGTCCTTCGTCGGGATGCACCGTGATGCCTTCGAAGTCGTGATACGCGACCTTGCCGTGCAGCTGCGCCGAATAGAAGTTGCTCATCGACAGGCCGTCTTCGAGGCACGCCACCGCGAGCCCGGCGGTCGTGTGCGTGTGCATCACGCAGTGCGCCTCCGCGATGGCGCGGTGGATCGTCGCGTGCGGCGTGAAGCCCGCCGGGTTGATCGGCCACTTCGACTCTCCCACGACGTTGCCGGCGAGGTCGATCTTGACGAGGTTCGACGCGGTGACTTCGCTGTAATGCAGGCCGAACGGATTGATGAGGAAGTGCGTTTCCGGACCCGGCACGCGCAGCGAGATGTGGTTGTAGATGAGCTCGGTCCAGCCCAGCATGTCGAAGATGCGATAGGCTGCGGCGAGCTCGACTCGCGCTGTCCACTCTTCGGGACCGAAGCGACCGTTGGCCATATGCGAGCAGATGATATCGCCTTATCATCCGGCCATGGATGCGCCTCTCGCGTATAACAGCCTGCATCTAGGCGGGCTCGTCACCCGTCATGCGAAGTACCGGCCTCGTCACACCGCCGTCGTGGTGCCGGGAGATCACGAGATTCGGCTCGACTGGCGAGCGTTCAACGCCTACGTCAACCGCTGGGCCAACGCGTTGTCGGGCCTCGGCGTTGCGCGCGGCGATCGCGTCGCCACCCTCCTGGGGAACGGTATCGAGCTCCTGGCGACCTACTGGGCGTGCGCGAAGCTGGGTGCGGCAGCGGTGCCGCTGTCGCCATTGCTGACCGCAGCGGGAATGCGCTCGTTGCTGTCCGATGCGGCGCCTCGCGCGGTCATCTCGTCTTCGGCCCATCGCGCCGCGATCGACGAGGTTCGCGACGCGCTCGACCCCGACATCGCATGGGTGCTGGTCGACGCCGGCGACTCGCGTCCGTTTCGTTCGTACGGCGCGCTGCTTGCGGAGAGCGACGAATCGGAGCCGCAGGCCGAAGTCGACGCGCGCGATCTGCTGACGCTCATGTACACGTCCGGCACTACGGGCTTGCCGAAAGGCATCCAGCACACGCACTTCATCCGGGCCATGTACGCGACCACGATGGCCAACGCGTGGCGCATGGCGCCCGAGTCGGTCGTGCTGCATTCCGGCGCCCTCGTCTTCAACGGTGCGATGGTGACCATGCTGCCGCTGTTCATGTGCGGCGGAACGTTCGTCGTACACCGCTCATTCGACGCGGACGCGCTCATCGAGACCGTCGAGCGCGAGCGCGTGACGCACACGATGCTCGTGCCGTCGCAGATCGTCGCGATCCTCGATGCGCCATCCTTCGATCCGTCCCGGCTCACGTCGCTGCAGATGATCCTTTCGCTCGGCGCACCGCTCCACAACGAGCAAAAGGACCGGCTCAATCGATTGCTGCCCGACCGCTTCCACGAGCTGTACGGGCTGACCGAAGGCTTCGTCACGATCCTCGATCGCGACGACGCACGTCGCAAGGCGGGAAGCGTAGGCGTGCCGCCGCCGTTCTACGAGATGCGCATTGTCGGAGAGGACGGCCGCGAGCTTCCTGCGCGCGAGGTCGGCGAGATCGTGGGTCGCGGCCCGATCACCATGCCCGGCTACTACCACCGCGACGACTTGACCGCGCAGACCCTGGCAGGCGGATGGCTGCACACCGGCGACCTCGGATACGTCGACGAGGAAGGCTACCTCTACCTCGTCGACCGCAAGAAGGACATGATCGACAGCGGCGGCGTCAAGGTCTATCCGAGGGACATAGAGGAGATCGCCGCGCATCATCCCGCCGTGCGCGAGGTTGCGGTGTTCGGCATCCCGCACGACAAGTGGGGCGAGACACCGGTGTGCGCGGTCCTGTTGCGGGAAGCGATCGATGCCGATGCGCTGCGCGACTGGATCAACGCGCGCGTTGCCGCGAAGTACCAGCGCGTCGAGCGCGTCATCGTCATGCAGGTTTTTCCGCGCAACGCGGCGGGCAAGACGCTCAAGCGTGAGATGCGCGATCCGTTCTGGAAGGGGCGCGACCGGACGATCTGATCGCGTCACGCCGGCGCGCACATGCTGGCGAGATCGGGACCATTGCCTTCCACAAGCCAGCCGGCATTGACCATGTTGTCCCGCACGTCGGAGTCGATCGTGTAGCATGGTTGGAGTCGGCGCGTTGCGACCACAGGCGATACAACGGCACCATCCCTGCAGCGCAGCGTCCTGCCGCATCCGGGACGGCGATGAAGAACGCCTCGGCAGTCTCGGGGACGAGGTGGGGGAACTTCGCGCGCGTCTCCGCGCATTCGGCTAGGGACGCCGAGAAGAAATGCGAATCGCCGAATCCGGGCGGGATGTAGAACCGGCAGACCGCAGACGTTCCCGGCACCTGTGCGGGATACGCGCGGAAGAACTCGCCTGTTCGTTGCCATCCCGGCATGGCGCCCGAGTCGAGCGCATCTATCTCCGCCTGCTGTGTCGTCATGAAGAAATGATTCGACGCGGCGTGGTGGAATTCGATCACGTTGACCTGGCCTGCCGGCGGCGGTGGAGGCGGCTTCAGTGGGACGAGCAGCAACGCGCGGCAATGGATCTTGTTCTTGCATCCGTTCGCAAGCATCAGCCCTGAGTCGTTGATCGCCACTGCGTAAAACGACCAGAACGCGTAAGGGTTGACGAGCGCATCAAATGGCGCGAGGCGCCCATTCCTGTACTCGTGCGAAGGGCCGACGGCATCTCCGTTGGCGTTGATCGACGAAAGGTAGCTCGCGCTGGCGGGATCGGGGTCTAGGTCGCGCATCACGCCATTCTCATAGAAGAAAGCGTGTCGTGAGACGTTGCCGGTCGTCAGGCTGTCGCCGACGACCTGGCCTCGCTCATTGATCGCGTGGGCAGCTGCGAGACGGCCGCCCAGATTCCCCAGGTCGGCGATCATGCCGTTGGACCACATCGCGGGACGCAGCTGCGCATCGCCTGGCGTGGTGGCCGCGCCGACGATCTGGCCGAGATCATTGATTCCGTAGGCTATGCTGACCACGCCGCCAAGCGTGGGCAATGCGGCGAATGCCCCGCTCTTCAGGACGAATCCCTTCTCTCCACCGCCGACTCGGAAACCGACCTGGCCTACGACGGTCTCATCCTGGTTGATTGCGTAGGGGACCAACGAGCTCACGTCAAAGTCGCGGACATCGAGTCCTTGCCAGACACCGTTGCGCCAGAACGAAAGATGTTGCAATCGACCGTCTTCGCTATAGACCATGCCCACGACGGTGCCCATATCGTTGATCGCGTAGGCCTCTCCACGCGCCCCTTCGGGCATGCCGAGCAGTCGCATGCCCTGCGCC
This sequence comes from uncultured beta proteobacterium, assembly GCA_963707815.1. Classification (GTDB taxonomy): domain Bacteria; phylum Pseudomonadota; class Gammaproteobacteria; order Burkholderiales; family Casimicrobiaceae; genus VBCG01. The sequence goes on along the minus strand of CAVPRK010000002.1, from coordinate 24,172 downwards.
CCGAAGACGAACGGGTACAACCGCTTGTCCTCGCTCAAGATGGTTCCGACCACCTCGCCGCGATTGTTCATGCCCGCGCCGCTGCTTCTCACTCCGCCGACCCCCCCGAGGTCCACGATAGAGTAGGTGACCGCGTCGAGATCTGCCGTCAACATCCCGGCCACGACCAAGGCAAGTCCGCGTACGAATCCGTTCACGCGCCACCGATCGCATTGATCTCCAGCGCCGCGCGCAATCCCGACTCGATCGCGCCCTGGATCCACGCGTGACAGAGCGACGCGTGTTCCCCCGCGAAATGGAGACGCCCCTCCGGCGCGATGATGTGCTGGTACAGGAGCGATTGCTGGCTCGGCTCGAACAGCGCGAAGGCGCCGCCGGCGAACGGGTCGTCGTGCCACATCTTCGACGCTCCGACCTCGAACTCCTCCTTGATCTGCGGATGGATCATCGCGACGTTCTCGAGCGCCTGCGCGATGCGCTCGTCGGGCGACAGCGATCCCCAGCGCTGCGCGTCTTCCGACCACGTGTAACTCGCGAGCAGCACGCCGCGCCCCGTCTCGCGCCCCGCTTCCGGATAGTAGATGTTGCGGATCGCGAGGTCGGTCACGCTGCCGCCGCCGAAGATGCCTTCGTCCTCTTCCCAGAAGCGGCGGCGACACTGGAACAGGATCTTCGCCGACGCGTCGTAATGCAGCTGGCGGATCGCGCGGCGCTTGGGCAGCGATAACGGCTTCAACATTTCGACGTGGCGCAGCACGGTAAACGGGACAGTGACGATCGCGTAGTCCGCATGAACGCGCATGCGGCCGGCCGCGGTCGTGTAATGAACGCAGACGTCATGCGGCGACTGGTCGACCGCGACCATGCGCGCGCCGAAACGAATCCGGCTGCCAAGCTGAGGCAGGAATCCGCGCGGCAGGTAATCCATGCCGCCGTCGATGTGGACCATGTTCGTGTAGAAACGGCCCGTCTCCTCGCGCAGGAGCTCGAGGAACGACGTGTTCATGAGCGATTCCTGGTTCATCACGAGCCCGAACAGCTCGATCGCGGCCTCCGACCAGCCAAGCTCTTCGAGGAACTCGCGAATCGAATAGCCGTCGTACTTGCGCACGATCGCGGTCCAGGCGCCTTCGCCTCCCGCAAGCTCCTTGACGAACGGATCGAGCGCGCGTTCCCACATCGCGGCGCACGTGACGCCACGCTCGCGCTCTTCGAGGTGCGCGCCGATGAGGTGCGGCTTTGCATCCACCTCGCGGAAGCGGTGCTTGCGGCCGAAGAGATGGCACCAGCCTTCGGGATTGCTCATCGTGAAGTCGTGCGTGGCGAGCGCGAACTTCTCCACGAAGGCGAGCGTGAGCTTGTGCGAGCGGGGAATGCGCATCGCGCCCGCTTCCGCATACAAGCCGTGCGTGAAAGGATCGCGCATCGTATAGATGCGCCCGCCGACGCGCTGCTTAGCTTCGAGGACGATCGGATCGTGGCCGGCGCGCAAGAGCTCCGACGCGGCCGTGAGCCCCGCCATGCCCGCGCCGACCACGATCACGCGCTTGCGCGGGCCTGGAACGAGCGGCAATCCCTCGTCGATGATGCGCAGGTAGTCCTGTTCGATCACGAGGTCGCGTCGGTCATTCCAAGGTATGCCCGCCGGATGTGCGGCTGCTGACGAAGCGCTTCGGGCGTGTCGCACGCCACGATCGTCCTTCCTCGAGCACGTAGGCGCGCGTCGCGACCTCGAGCGCCAGCGCGACATTCTGCTCGACCATCAGCACGGTGACACCGTCGCCGTGAATGCGCTCGATCATGGCGAACATTCGACGCACGATGAGCGGCGAGAGCCCGAGCGACGGCTCGTCGAGCAGCAGCAGCCGGGGCGCGCCATCAGCGCGCGCGCGATCGCCACCATCTGCTGCTGGCCGCCGGAAAGCGCGCCGGCCGGCGCGTCGAGCTTCTCCGGTCAGCGCCGGAAAGAGTCGCACATCACGCGATCGAGCGACGCGCCGCGCGCTGCCCGCGGCGTCGGGATGTAGCTCCCCAGCTCGAGGTTCTCGCGCACGCGTCATGCCGGTGAAGAGCCGGCGGCCCTCGGGCACGACGGCGATCCCTTCGGCGAAGAACCGATGCGGCGGCAAGGCGCGTGAGGTCGCGGCCGTCAAGCGACATCGTGCCGGACGTGACCGGATGCAGGCCGGCGATCGCGTTGATGAGCGTGATCTTGCCCGCGCCGTTCGGGCCGACGACGCACACGAGCTCGCCGGCGGCAACGTCGAAGGCACACGCCGTCGCAGCGCGCGCGGCGCCGTAGGTCGACCTGCGACGTTGCGTCACCTCAAGCATGCGCGCGTTCCCAGGAACGCGGTCACGACGTCGGGATCGAGCCATCACCGTCGTCGCGGCGCCCTTCGGCGATGCACGACGCCGTGGTCGAGCACGACGAGGCGGTCGGACAACGCGCAACACGGCGCGCATCACGTGCTCGACGAAGCACGATCGTGGCGCCCTGGTCGCGAATCGCGCGGATCAGCTCGACGGCGCCGTCGATCTCGCCCGGCGTGAGGCCCGAGAGCACTTCGTCGAGCAGCAGCGAGCCGCGGGCGCGAGGCGAGCGCGCGCGCGAGCTCGAGGAACTTGCGCTGGTGCAGATTGAGATCGTCAGGGAAGCGCGTCGGCCTTGGGCGCGAGGCCCGTGAACTCGAGCCAGCGCATGCGCCTCGCGGCGCGCCGCGCGGGCGTCGAGCGTCGCCGCGCCGAACATCGCGGGCGAGCGTGACGTTGTCGCGAGCACGGAGAGGTGCGCGAAACGGCCGCGGGATCTGATACGTGCGGGCGATGCCGGCGCGCGCGATGCGATGCGCGTCGCAATGCCGCGATCTCGCGGCCCGCGAAGCAGATCGATCCGCCGTCGGGGCGGTAATGGCCGCTGACGACATTGATGAACGTCGACTTGCCCGAGCCGTTGGGTCCGAGAAGTCGCGAGGATCTCGCCTTCGCGCACGTCGAGGCTCACGCCGTCGCAACGCCTGCACGCCTCGGAACGACTTGCGCACGCCTCGATCGCGAGCAGCGGCTGTCGTGTCCGACGTCGCGTGTCGCGCGCGTGCGCGCGAGCGCGGCTCGACCGCGCCGAGGCGTCGGTGCGACCGCCGCCGCGTGTGCCGCGCGACGAGAACCGGCCGAGCACGCCTTCGCGGCATGAACAGGATCACGACGATCAGCACGACGCCGAACACCGCCTTGCCGGCGAGCGCGTGATCGCCCGCGGTGAACGCGTACAGCAACGCCGTGATCACCGTGGCGCCGATCGCAGGACCCGCCCAATGGCGCGTGCCGCCGAGGACGCTCATCAGCACGACGGACAGCGGCACGGTGATCGAGAACGTCTCGCCCACCGTCACGTAAGACACGAACAGCGCGTGGATGCCGCCGGCCGACGCCGGCGAGCGCGCACGAGATCGCGAACGCGGCGAGCTTGTAGCGAAACGTCGGGACGCCCATCACTTCGGCGACGTCCTCGTCGTCGTGGATCGCGAAGAGACCGGTGCCGAGCTTCGCGCGCGCCGAACGAGATACGCGATGAGCAGCGTCGCCGACCGCCAGCGCCAGCGCGAGCAGGTAGAACGTCGACGGCACGCTGAGGCCCGAGCTTCGGCACCGCGACGCCGGTGAGCGAGATACCGGGTCCGCCGTCGATCGGCGTATTGAGGACGATCGTCGCCGACGCACGAACGTGAACGCGAGCGTGGCAAGCGCGAAGAGCTCGCCGCGCACGCGCTTCACGCGAAAGACGACGGCGCCGAGCGCGACGCCCAGCACCGCGGCGATCAGCCGCGGCCACCGGCAGCGTCCACAGGAACGGCACGTCGTAGCGCGTGCGCGAGCGTCGCCGTCGTGTACATGCCGGCGCCGAAGAACGCGCCGTGACCGAACGAGAAATAGCCCGAGTAGCCGGACAGGATGTTCCACGACGTGGCGAGCACGATCCAGTGGAACACGAGATAGAGGAACGATTCGTAGAACGAGCGGCAGGCCGAGCGACGGCAGCAGCGCGAGCGCGCCGCCGGCGAGCAGAATCGCCGCGACGGTGCGCCTCATGCTACTTCGCGGGCCCGGCGCAGCAGCAGCACGAGGATCAGCAGCGAGAACGAGACGAGCGGCGCCCACGCCGGCGAGGTCACCGCCATCGTCACGCGACTCGCTCACGCCGATCACGATGCCCGGCGACGAGCGGCCCGAGCGCGCGCCCGAGTCCGCCCAGCATCACCGTCGCGAACACGACGCCGATCCACGCGTAGATCTGCGCCGGCGCGAGCGTGTAGCGACAGCGCGATGCACACGCCGGCCACGCCGGCGAGCGCCGCGGAAGCGCCCGACAGCGCGAGCGCGAGCGCCTTCTGGTTCGACGCCGAACGCGGCGGCGATCGGCGCGTCCTCGGCGGTCGCGCGCATCGCACGGCCGAGGTCGGTGTAGCGCAGAATCGCCCAAACGCCGAACGCGAGCGCGAGCGCAGCGACCAGCGTCATGAGCTCCGGCACCGGCACGTACAGAGCGCCGATCTTGAACTTCGCGTCGCCGTAGACCGACTCGAGGCGGCGAAAATCCGCGGTCCAGATGCGCCTGGATGATCGCTCTCGACGATGACGGTCAGGCCGAACGTCACCAGCAGCGAGTTGAAGCGGGCTCACGCGAAAGCGCGCGAACACCCACTGCATCGCGACGCCGAGCAGCGAAGAACAGCGGAACGATGACGACGAGCGTCGCGAGCGGATCCATCCCGCCCACGCGTAGCGAGCTGGTAGGAAAGATACGCGCCGAGGAACGCGAGCGCGAAATGCGCGAGGTTGATCTGGCGCAGCAGGCCCCAGGAGAGGCTCAAGCCGAGTCCGAGCAGGCCGTACAGCGCGCCGATGAACAAGCCCGAGAGGACCGACTGCGCCGAGAAGCGTCGCGCTGGGCAGTTCATCGGCAGTCCAGCGCGATCACGGGCAGCCTGATGCAGCGTTCGGCGCCCGGCGCGGCGCACCGCGATCCTTCGGCCACACGACGACCCAGCGGCCGTTCTGCACCTGCTTCACGCGCATCAGGTCGTCGCCGTAGTTGTTCGGGCCGTCGAAGCGCAGCTTGCCCTGGATGGTGTCGACCTTGTTCTTCTTCAGCCAGTCGGCGAGCACCTTGTCGTCGAGGCTCTTGGTCGCCGTCACCGCGGCCTCGAGCACCTGCCACGCGGTATACGACGCCGCCGCCTGCGTCTCGACGCTCGTGTACGGGAGCCCGGCCTTGGCGGCGCGCTCGTTGAACGCCTTGACGAACTCGGCGGCGCCGCGGATTGCTCGATGAACGGCGGATGCTCCTCGAAGATCGTGCCGGCGAGCGCGTTCTTCGCCGTCCGGCGCCTTCACCATCGGCCCCGGCGCCGGGTACATGTAGAAGTGGTACGGCGGCGTGTAGTCGATCTTCTTCATCGCTTCGAGCAGCTGGTTGCCCTCGAGTCCGATCGCGCCGACGCAGACGAAGTCGGGGTTCGCGTCCTTGATCGCGCGCGGCGATCGGGCCGTAGTCGCGGTTGCCGAACTCCCATTCGAGGAACAGCACTTCCTGGCATGCCGCGCTTCTTCGCAACTTCGCGCGCGCCGAGCGACATGAAGTGGACCGACGGAAACTTGCTCGTGACGATGGCGATCGTCTTCGGCGGCTTGCGGCGTCGCGGCGAGCGCGTCGAAGCAGCGTGTTCGGGAACGTGTTCGCCGGATCGGCGCCGAGCGACCACGTCGGGAAATTGCTCGTCGTACTTGGCGAGGTTCGGGATGCCGAACGTGTGATGGATGAGCATCTTGTTGTAGCGCTGCGCCACGCCCATCGCCGACAGGATCGCGCCGGTCGCGTACGGCCCCATCAGCAGATCGACCTTGTCGACGGTGATGAGCTGCTCGTAGAGCGTGCGCGCGAGATCGGGCTTCGACTGGTCGTCCTTGACGATCCATTCGACGGGCCGGCCGAGCAAGCCGCCGCGCGTTCAGTCTGGTCGACGTAGATCTCGCCGACGAGCTGGTGCACGATGCCCGGTCGACGCGAGCGGTCCGGTCAGCGCCAGCGTGCTGCCGATGCGGATCGGCGTGCCCGACGGCTGCCGCGCGAGCGCGGCGCCTCGGCGCAAGCTACGCAAATGCGGTGACGAGCGCGGCGATCAAGCGCGGCGAACGATGGTCATGGCGATTCCCCCTTGGCGTCTTGCGTGCTTCGGACGCGCGCTACGCGGCGCGCGCGCTGCGCTCTCGTGATTCTGGATGAAGTAGTCCGGGCACCGGCGGTCCCCATACGTAAAACGAATCCTCCGGCGGATGATCGCCGGCCTTCCAGTCGACGTCGGCGGGAATGAAGTCGATGTCGTACGAGTACTCGGCGAAGCTGCCCCACGGGTCGCGCACGTAGCGGAAATAGTTGGAGCCGATCACGTGCCGGCCGACGCCCCAGCCATGCGTGTAGCCGCGATCCGCCATCTGCTGCATGCCGATGCCGACATCGTCGATCGTCGCGACGTCCCACGACGAATGATGGAGGCCCGGGCCGTCGGACTTCGCGAACGCGAGCATGTGGTGGTCGCTGCCGTGCGCGCCGTGCATGAACGCGATGATGTCGCCCGAGTGATCGGACAGCCGCAGGCCGAGCGCGTCGTCGTAGAACGCGCACCGAGCGCATGCACGTCGGACGTGAACAGCAGGATGTGCGACAGGCGGCGCGGCCGCGTGGTGCCGGCCTTCGAGCGCGCGGGCGCCGCGCCCTTGCCGGGCGGACGGCGCGTATCGCCGCGGCGATCGCGCCGGCCCGGGCGAGACTTTGTCGGCGCGCGACGATCTGGACCGCGATGCCGTCGGGATCGGCGATCCACACGCCTTCGTCGTCGGCGAGCGCGTGCGGCGTGTCGAGTGGCGATGCCGAGCCGTCCAGGCCGCTCGACGAGCGCATCGAAGTCCTCGGCGTAAGCGCCGAACCTCGATGTACTCGAGACGCTTGCGGCCCGCGCGCTGGTAGATCGACGCCCCAGCGATGCGGATGGCCGAACGTGTACAGGTCGAGGCGGCCGTCGGTCTCGCGCACGTCGAGGCCGAACGCGCGATAGAACGTCGCGGCCTCGCCGAGATCGGGCACGCTGAACACGAAGCGCTGCAGCGAATGCACGGCCAGCGCGTCCGGCGGCGCGGTGGCTTGCGACTGCGAATCCATGGTCGTCCTCCGAATGCGCCGTTGGATGGCGGCAGCTCTTCGCTGCCTTGCGAACGCCGTGCGCCAATCCCGGTAGCCGGCCGGAGGCGACGCCCGGTCCAGCCGCTAGTCCTCGAGCGTGAAGCCGATCTTCAGCGTCACCTGCCAGTGCGCGACCTTGCCGTCGGCGATGTGGCCGCGCGTCTCCAGACCTGGAACCAATGCATGTTGCGCATCGTCTTGCCGGCCTTCGCGATCGCGTTCTGCACGGCGTCCTCGATGGTGGTGGTGGACGAACCGGTGAGCTCGATCGACTTGTAGACGTGGTCAGTCATGGTGGCCTCCGTCGGTGGTTGAGACGACGGTAGCACGACGCTAGCACAACGCCGCGGCCCGGTTTGCGACCGCGCGGCGAAATTCGCTAGCATCTCCGCGTCCGGGGTCCGCAGATTCCCGGTGGCTCCTGCAAGGTACCAAGACGGTGTCCCGTCCAAATCTGCCGTCTCGCTCGACGAGGACGCGCAATGGACACCGCCAACGTCAACCGCCTGCTCGTCGCCAAGGGCGCTGCGCGCCTTCGGCGACGGCTTCGTCAGCCTGCTGCTGCCGCTGTACCTGCTGGAGCTCGGCTACGACGCCGCTGCACGGTCGGCATCATCGCGTCCGCGACGCTGCTGGGCTCCGGCGTGCTGACGCTCGCCGTCGGCCTGCACGCGCATCGTTATCACTATCGGACGCTGCTGCTCGCGGCGGCCGCGCTCATGGCGGCGACGGGCCTCGGCTTCGCGGCCGTCACCGAGTTCTGGCCGCTGCTCGTCATCGCGATCGTCGGCACGCTCAATCCGTCGAGCGGCGACGTCAGCGTGTTCCTGCCGCTCGAGCACGCCGTGCTGTCGCGCGTCGTCGACGATCGCCAGCGCACCGCGATGTTCGCGCGCTACAGCCTCGTCGGCACGCTCGTCGCCGCGGTGGGCTCGCTGGCCGCCGGAGTGCCCGCGATGCATCGGCGCACGTCGACCGGATGGCCGCAGCGCACGTCGCTGCAGGTCATGTTCGTCGCTCTACGCGCTGCTCGGCGTCGCGGCGGCGCTCGTCTATCGCGGCCTGCCGCGCGCGCTCGAGTCGACGCGCCAGCGCGCCGGCGCCGCTGCACCAATCGAACCGAGCGCGTGTACACGCTCGCCGCGCTGTTCAGCCTCGATGCGTTCGGCGGCGGCTTCGTCGTGCAGTCGATGGTCGCGCTGTGGCTCTACCAGCGCTTCGAGCTGTCGCTCGCCGCGGCCGGCACGATCTTCTTCGCGACCGGCATCCTGACCGCGGTCTCGTACCTCGTCGCGGTGCGCATCGCCGAGCGCATCGGTCTCGTCAACACGATGGTGTTCACGCACCTGCCGGCGAACCTGTGCCTCGTCGCCGATTCCGTTCATGCCCGACGTCGGCTGACGCGATCGCGCTGCTCTTCGTTCGCAGCCGCGCTGTCGCAGATGGACGTGCCGACGCGCAGCTCGTACGTGATGGCGATCGTCACGCCCGAGGAGCGGCCGGCGGCGGCGAGCATCACGTCCGTGCCGCGCAGCCTCGCCTCCGCGGCGAGTCCGTTCCTCGCCGGCTAGCTGCTGGCGCTGTCGTCGTTCGGCTGGCCGCTCGTCGCCGCAGGCGCGCTCAAGATCGTCTACGACCTGCTGCTGCTCGCGATTTCCGGCAAGGTCAAGCCGCCGGAGGAAGCACGAGCGCGCGCCCTGCTAATCCACGCCATGCATCTGCGGATCGTCTTCAACGGCGACGCGGACGGCATCTGCTCCATCGTCCAGCTCCGTCTCGCGCACCCGCGCGATTCCATCTTCGTCACCGGAACGAAGCGGGACATCGCGCTTCTCGACCGCGTCCACGCGCGTTCCGGCGACAGCGTCACGGTGTGCGACGTGTCGGCGCACACGAACCGTGCGGCGCTCGATCGCCTCGCGCGCGACCGCGCGGCCGTCGAGTACTTCGATCATCACTTCGCGGGCGATGCGCCGCTGCCACCGGGCGTCGTATCGCACATCGACACCTCCCCCGGCGTGTGCACGGGAATCCTGGTCGACCGTCACCTGCATGGACGCCAGCGGATGTGGGCGGTGGTCGCCGCATTCGGCGACAACCTGATCGACGCCGCGTTCGACCTCGCGGCACCCGCTCGCCGCGAACGCAGGCGCGCTGGAAGCGCTCAAGGACCTGGGGGACGCGCTGACGTCACAACAGCTACAGCGACCGCATCGATGACGCCCTGGTACGCGCCTGCCGAGCTCGCGCGTCTGCTGATCGCGCGCGCCGATCCGCTGCGCTTCATCGCCACGAGCGCCGCTTACGACGCGATGGACGCCGCGCGGCGGCGCGATGTCGGGCTCGCGCGCGACACCCAGCCTGCGTACGTCCGCCCGGCGCGGTCGTATACGTGCTGCCGGACGCGCCGTGGGCGCGCCGCGTGCGCGGGATCTTCGGCAACGAGATCGCAAACGCTCATCCCAGGCTCGCGCATGCGGTCGTCACGGTGCGCGAGGACGGCGATTACGCCGTGAGCGTGCGTGCGCCGCGCGCTGCGCCGCTCGGCGCGGATGCCTTCTGCCGCAGGTTCGACGGCAACGGGCGCGAAGCCGCCGCCGGCATCGCCCGGCTCGCGAGGGCGGACCTCGACTCTTTCCTCGCGCACCTCGGCGCGGCATATCCCGGCGCCTGATCGTTCGCGAAGTTGTCGTTGACAGACGCCCGCGCATCAGCGTTTGTCCGATTCGCGTTTACGCACGCGGCCGATACCCGGCTTACGAGGTGGAGACGACTATCGCGTTGGCATCGCGCACGGCATGGCCCGCGCGACACAATCATCGTATCCACCTAGGAGAAGATCATGGCGAACCCTGTCCCCCCGCGGACGACCACGCGAGTCAACCCGAAAGATCCGGCCATCGGAGATCTCAACCTCGACCCGTTGACCGACGAGCCCGGTTCGCATCCGGTCGGCACGGGCGTCGGCGCCGCAGGCGGTGCCCTTGCTGGCGCAGCCATCGGCGCGGTAGCCGGCCCGGTTGGTGCGGCGGCGGGCGCCGTCGTCGGCGCGATTGCCGGCGGTCTCGCCGGCCATGCTGCGGGCGAAGCCGTCAATCCCACGATCGGCGGTGATCCCGAGCAGCATGAAATCGGCACGGGCGTTGGCGCGGCAGGCGGCGCGATCGCCGGTGCGACCGTCGGCAGCGTCGCGGGCCCGATCGGCACGGCCGCCGGCGCGGCAATCGGCGGTGTCGCAGGCGGATTGGCCGGCAAGGGCGCGGCCGAAGTCGTCAACCCCGACCCCAGGGATCGTCGTGAAGATCACAACCTCGCGAAAGGGTCCGGCGCGGGCGCAGGCGCGCTTGCCGGCGCGGGTGTCGGCGCGGCTGCGGGTCCGGTCGGCATGGCGGCCGGTGCGGCTATCGGTGCCGTCGCCGGCGGCATGGCCGGCGAAGGCGCGGCCGAAGTCGTGAACCCCAAGCGCCGTGACGACCTGGGCGACCATCATCTCGCCACGGGCGTGGGCGTCGGCGGCGGTGCGGCAGCGGGCGCGGCAATTGGCGCGGCTGCGGGACCGATCGGCATGGTCGCGGGCGCAGCCATCGGTGCAGCGGCGGGCGGTGCGGCGGGCAAAGGTGTGGCTTCCGTCGTGAATCCGCAGGCGGAAGACGCGTACTGGCGGACGGCGTATCTCGACGCGCCATACTTCAGCGCAGGTCGAACGTACGACGACTATGGCCCGGCGTACCGGCTGGGTTACACGAGCCGTGGGCGCTACGACGGCGCGTTCGACGACTACGAGTCGACGCTTTCGCGCGAGTGGGACACGTATCGCGGCAGCTCGCGGTTGACGTGGAACGAGGCGAAGGCCGCCACGCGCGCCGCGTGGGACCGCATCACGCTCGAAGCGCCGAGCGGCGGCGGAACGTTCGAGCGCAGCTAGGCAACAGCAGCAACGACGGCGCGGATCGCTTCATGCGGTCCGCGCCGCGGTAACGCATCAGTCGTACGCGTGAGAGCCGGGCCTGCGGCTTGGCGCGCGGCCAATACTGGACGGTCATGTATTTTCTCGCGCTCGCTGCAGACTACGACGGAACGATTGCCGCGGACGGGGTCGTGAGCGACGAGACCTACGCGGCGCTCGAAGCGCTCAAGAAAACGGGGCGAAAGCTCCTGCTCGTCACCGGCCGCGGCATGCCGAGCCTCAAGCGCGCATTCCCTCGGTTGAAGCTCTTCGACCGCGTCGTCGCGGAAAACGGCGCGCTGCTCTACGACCCTGCGACCGAGCAGGAGCGCGTGATCGCGCCACCGCCCTCGGCGGCCTTCGTCGAGCGCCTGCGCGAGCGCGGCGTGGCGCCACTCTCGGTCGGGCATTCGATCGTCGCGACCTGGCAGCCCGCACGAGCAAACCGTGCTCGAGGTGATCCACGAGCTGGGGCTCGAGCTGCACATCATCTTCAACAAGGGCGCCGTCATGGTCCTGCCCTCCAACGTGAACAAGGCGAGCGGCTTGTGCGCCGCGCTGGACGAGCTCGAGCTCTCGCGCCTCAACGTCGTGGGCGTGGGCGATGCCGAGAACGACCACGCCTTCCTCAAGTGCTGCGGCTGCAGCGCGGCCGTCGCCAACGCGATTCCATCGCTTGCGGCGGAAGTCGACATCGCCCTGCCGCATGCGCGCGGCGAAGGCGTCGTCGAGCTCGCGCGCATGATCGCGGAGGCCGACTCGCGCATCGTGCCGCCGCGAGCGGCATGGCGTGCTGGTGGGCAGCGACAGCGAGCGGGCGAAAGGTCTACCTCGAGCCGCACTTGGGTGGCGTGCTGATCGCGGGCAGCTCGGGCATCGGCAAGTCGACGCTCGCGACCGCGCTGACCGAGCGCATGACCGATAAGAAGCTGCAGTTCTGCGTGTTCGATCCGGAAGGCGACTACGTGACCCTCGAGCATTCCGTGACCAACGGCGATGCGAGCACGCCGCCGCTCGCCGAGCAGATACTCGGGCTCCTGCGCAAGCTGCACGCCAACGTGGTCGTGAATACGCAGGCGCTGAACCTTGCCGAGCGTCCCGGAGCTCTTCGCGAAGCTCTTGCCGCAGGTGCTCACGCTGCGCGCGCGAACGGGACGGCCGCACTGGCTGCTCGTCGACGAGGCCCACCATCTGGTCGGGGCGCCGCGGCAGGACGTCGAGACGATCCTGCCCGAGGCGATCCCGGCCGCGATCTATCATCACCGTGCATCCCGACGCGATGTCGCCGGCCGCGCTGCGCACCGTGGAGTACGTCCTGGCGATGGGCGACAAGGCGAGTGAAACCATCGCGACATTCTGCAACACGATCGGGGTGGCGGCGCCCGATTGTCCGCCGCACGCGAAAGACCAGGTGCTGTATCTGGTCGCGCAGCTCGGGCGAGCCGCCGTTCGCCATCGATGCGCTGAGTCCGAAGCAGGCTCGCGACCGCCACAAGCGCAAGTACGCCGAAGGCCACCTCGATGACGACCTCGCGTTCTATTTCCGCGGTGCCGGGCAGAAGCTCAACCTGCGTGCGCACAACCTCATGCTGTTCGTGCAGATCGGCGAAGGCGTGGACGAGGACACGTGGCAGTTCCACCGCAAGGCGAACGACTACTCGAAGTGGTTCCGCAGCGTGATCAAGGACGACGAGCTCGCGGCGGAAGCCGAAGCGGTCGAGATCGACAAGTCGCTCGACGCCGCGACGAGCCGTGAGCGCATCCTGGCGGCAGTCGATCGGCGGTACACCGCGACGTCCGAGGCTCCGCGCAACTGGCGCGAGGAGCGCGATCACCGGAAGGAGCGAGCCGGAGGCCAGTAGGACAAACGCCGATTACGGCTTATGCTCGCCGTGTAATACAGTCGAAGACGACTGCTCGATAACTACGAATGATGCGCGTGCCAAAAACGCCCACGCGATCGGAACCCGCGCGCGCGCGACTGGCGCCCGCGCTTTCCGATTTCGATACGTACCTCTTCCGCCAAGGCACGCACCAGCGCCTGTACGAGCGGCTCGGTGCGCACGTCGACGCGACGCGGCACGCGATTCGCGGTCTGGGCGCCGAACGCGCAGCGCGTCTCCGTCGTCGGCGACTTCAACGGGTGGAACGGCGACGCCGACCTCCTGCGCCCGCGCGGCGACGACGTCGGGCATCTGGGAAGGCCACGTCGACGGCGCGCGCGCCGGGCATCGCTACAAATATCGCGTCGTGTCGTCGCGCGACGATTACCAGGCCGACAAGGCGGACCCGTTCGCGTTTGCGTCGCGAGCGGCCCCCGCTCACCGCGTCGGTGATCGCATCGTTCGATTACGAATGGCACGACGAGGCGTGGATGCAGCGGCGCGGGGACGTCAACGCACTCGTCGGCGCCGATGTCGATCTACGAGGTGCACCTTGGCTCCTGGCGGCGCGACCCCGCGTCACCGGATCGCCTGCTGTCGTACGGCGAGATCGCCGAGCCGCTCGCCGACTACGCCGTCGACATGGGCTTCACGCACGTCGAGCTGATGCCGGTCACCGAGCATCCGTTCTACGGCTCGTGGGGCTACCAGACCACCGGGCTACTTCGCGCCGACGCGCGCGCTACGGCTCGCCCGCAGACTTCATGGCGCTCGTCGACCGCCTGCACCAGCGCGGCATCGGCGTGATCCTCGACTGGGTGCCGTCGCACTTCCCGAGCGACGAGCACGGCCTCGCCTACTTCGACGGCACGCACCTGTTCGAGCACGCCGATCCGCGCCAGGGCTTCCATCCGGAGTGGAAGAGCTGCATCTTCAACTACGGCCGCAACGAAGTGCGCGCGTTCCTGATCTCGAGCGCGCATGTTCTGGCTCGACCGCTATCACATCGACGGCCTGCGCGTCGACGCGCGTCGCGTCGATGCTGTACCTCGACTACGCGCGCAAGCCCGGCGAATGGATCCCGAACGAGCACGGCGGCCGCGAGAACCTCGCGGCCGTCGCCTTCCTGCGCCAGCTCAACGACGCGGTCGCGCCACCTCGTACCCGGACGTGCACACGATCGCCGAGGAATCGACCGCGTGGCCGCAGGTGTCGCGCCCGACGCGCGACGGCGGCCTCGGCTTCGACCTCAAGTGGAACATGGGCTGGATGAACGACACGCTCGCGTATTTCCGGCGCGATCCGGTGCATCGCCGCTTCCACCAGGACCAGATCCGCTTCAGCCTCTGGTACGCCTGGAACGAGAACTTCGTCCTGCCGCTCTCGCACGACGAGGTGGTGCACGGCAAGGGCTCGCTCTTGCGCAAGATGCCCGGCGACGAGTGGCAGCGGTTCGCCAACCTGCGCCTGCTCTACGGCTACATGTGGGCGCACCCGGGCAAGAAGCTCCTCTTCATGGGCGGCGAGTTCGCGCAGTGGCGCGAGTGGAACCACGACACGAGCCTCGACTGGCATCTTCTTGCGCAGCGCGAACACGCAGGCGTGCAGGCCTGGGTGCGCGACCTCAATCACCTGCTCGCGAGCGCGCCGGCGCTTGCATACCGTCGACTTCGCGCAGGAAGGCTTCGCCTGGATCGTCGCACGCCGACGAAGCCAACAGCGTGATCGCGTTCGTGCGCCATGCGCGCGGCGACGATCCGCCCGTCCTGGTCGTGTGCAACTTCACGCCGGTCCCGCGTCACGGCTACCGGCTCGGCGTGCCGCGCGAGGGCCAGTGGCGCGAAGTGCTGAACAGCGACAGTCGCGATCTACGGCGGCAGCGGCATCGGCAACCTCGGCGCCGTGCGCGTCGGACGCCATCGCGGCGCACGGGCATGCGCAATCGCTCGCGCTCACGTTGCCGCCGCTCGCGGCGCTATATCTCGTGGCGCCATGATCAAGGAAGGCAGGAAACGCGTCGTCATCGAGAACGTGACACCCTGCGTCGACGGCGGCCGCTTTCCCGCCAAGCGCTGCGCGGGCGACAGCGTGGAGGTCGAGGCCGATATCTTCACCGACGGCCACGACGTGCTTCGGGCGCTCCTCCTGCATCGCCGCGCGCGGCGAAACAGCGTGGACCGAAGTCGAGATGACGGCGCTGCCGCAACGATCACTGGCGCGGTTCCTTCGATGTGCCCGACGTGGGCGTCTATGAATTCAACGTCACGGCGTGGACGGACAAGTTCGCGACCTGGCGGCACGATCTGCCACGGTGGACCGAGGGTGCGGATATCGAAACCGCGCTGCAAGTGGGCGCCGGCATCGTCGCGGACATGGCGCGACGGGCACGTGGCTCGGACGGCGTGGCGCTCGGCGAATGGAAGGCGCGCCTCCTCGCACGCGGCGATCCGATGGCCAGGCGCATCGCCGCTCTCGACGAAGAACTGGCGACGCTCGGCAAGCGTTACGCGGATCGTCGCTTCGCCGCCACCGCAAAGCCCGTGCTGACCGTCGCCGTGGAGCCCCGTCTTGGCGGATTCTCCGCGTGGTACGAAATGTTTCCGCGCTCCGCCGGCGATGGAACGCGCCACGGCACGTTCGCGGATGTGGAAGCGCTGCTGCCGTATGTCGCCGACATGGGATTCGACATCCTATACCTGCCCCCCATCCATCCGATCGGCACTACCAAGCGCAAAGGACGCAACAACGCGCTCGTTGCCTCCCCTGGCGAGCCCGGAAGCCCGTGGGCCATCGGCTCGTCATCCGGCGGTCACAAGTCGATCCATCCCGAGCTTGGCACCGAAACCGACTTTCGACGCCTCATCGACGCGGCGCGCAACCACCGCATCGAGATCGCGCTCGACATCGCGTTCCAGACATCGCCTGACCACCCGTACGTCGCCGATCATCCGCAATGGTTCGGCCATCGCCCCGACGGCACTATTCGATTCGCGGAGAATCCGCCGAAGAAATACGAGGACATCTATCCGTTCGACTTCGAGTCCGCGGATTGGGAGGCGCTGTGGCAGGAGCTCCTCGGCATCTTCACGCACTGGATCGAGGTCGGCGTGCGCGTGTTTCGTGTCGACAACCCGCACACCAAGCCGTTTGCGATGTGGAAATGGCTGATCGGCGAGGTCAAGGCGCAGCATCCCGAGGTGCTGTTCCTCTCCGAGGCGTTCACGCGGCCGCATCCCATGCATTGGCTCGCCAAAGTGGGCTTCTCGCAGTCGTACACGTATTTCGCGTGGCGCAACACCAAGGAAGAGCTCACCGAATACTTCACGGAGCTCTCGAAGGACGCGTCGCGCGATTACCTGCGGCCCAACGTCTGGCCCAATACGCCGGACATCCTCACGGAATACCTCCAGAGCGGATTGCAGCCCGCGTTCGTCGTTCGCCTCCTCCTGGCCGGCACGCTGTCGGCGAGCTACGGCATCTACGGTCCCGCGTTCGAGCTCATGGAGCACGTGCCTCGCTCGAAGGGGTCGGAGGAGTACCTCAATTCCGAGAAATACGAGATCAGGGCCTGGGACCGCGACCGCGAAGACAGCCTGCGGCCGATCATCGCGCGCCTGAACGCGATCCGGCGCACCAATCCGGCACTGCACGCGAACGAGCGTCTCGCGTTTCACGAGGTCGACAACGACGAGATCATCGGTTACTCGAAGTCCACGCCCGACTACGGCAACGTGATCCTCACGTTCGTCAACCTCGATCCGCGCAGCACGCAGTGGGGATGGACGTCACTCGACTTGGCCGAGCTCGGCATCGAGGAGGACGAACCGTTCGAGGTGCACGACCTGCTCACCGACGCGCGCTACACGTGGACGGGGCCGCGCAACTACGTCGAGCTTCGTCCAAAGGACATGCCGGCACACGTCTTCCACGTGACTCGGGTGGCGACGTGAGCGGGGAGGCCCGGAGGGCGGCGACCAATCGCGAATCGGCGCCAGCCGCCGACGCGCTGCCTGCGCATACCGCATTCTGGTCCCAGGAGGCGGCGCCCGCATGACGCGCTTCCACCAGCAGGTTGCCGCGCACGCGACGCCGACCACACCCGTCCTCGCCGCCGGGGATCCGCTCTGGTACAAGGACGCGGTCGTCTACCAGGTGCACGTCAAGGCGTACCGCGACAGCAACGACGACGGGGTCGGCGACTTTCCAGGACTGACGCAAAGCCTGCCGTACATCCGCGACCTCGGCGTCAACACGGTATGGCTGCTGCCGTTCTATCCTTCGCCGCTCAAGGACGACGGCTACGACATCGCCGACTACCACGGCGTGCATCCGCATTACGGCACGCTCGCGGACTTCCGGCACTTCATGCGCGAGGCGCATCGGCTCGGCCTGCGCGTCATCACCGAGCTCGTCATCAACCATACGTCGGACCAGCATCCGTGGTTCCAGGCGGCGCGGCGTGCGCCACCCGGCTCCGCGAAGCGCAACTACTACGTGTGGAGCGACACCGACACCCGCTGGCCCGAAACGCGCATCATCTTCACCGATACCGAGAAGTCGAACTGGGCCTGGGATCCGGTGGCCAAGCAGTACTACTGGCATCGCTTCTTCTCGCACCAGCCCGACCTCAATTTCGACAATCCGAACGTCGTGCGCGCGGTGATCCGCGTGATGCGCTACTGGCTCGACATGGGCGTGGACGGGATGCGCCTCGACGCCATTCCTTACCTGATCGAGCGCGACGGCACGATCAACGAGAACCTGACGGAGACGCATGCAGTGCTGAAGCACATGCGTGCCGAGCTCGACCGGAACTACCAGAACCGCTTCTTCCTCGCCGAAGTGAACCAATGGCCGGAAGATGTGCGGCCATACTTCGGCGAAGGCGACGAGTGCCACATGGCCTTCCACTTTCCGCTGATGCCGCGCATGTACATGGCCCTCGCGGAGGAAGACCGTCACGCGATCACCGACATCATGGGACAGACGCCGGAGATCCCGCCGAATTGCCAGTGGGCGATCTTCCTGCGCAACCACGACGAGCTGACGCTCGAGATGGTGACCGAGCGCGAGCGCGACTACCTGTACCGCACGTACGCCGCCGACCGCCAGATGCGCATCAACCTCGGCATCCGGCGCAGGCTCGCGCCGCTCATGGACAACAATCGCCCGAAGATCGAGCTCTTGAAGAGCCTGCTGATGTCGATGATCGGCTCGCCGGTACTGTATTACGGCGACGAGATCGGCATGGGCGACAACATCTTCCTGGGCGACCGCAACGGCGTGCGCACGCCGATGCAATGGAGCCCCGACCGCAACGCCGGCTTCTCGCGTGCCGACCCGCAGCGCCTGTACCTGCCGCCGATCATGGATCCCGTATACGGGTTTGCCGCCGTCAACGTCGAGGCGCAATCGCGCAGCACCGCGTCGCTCCTCAACTGGACGAAGCGGCTCATCGCCGCGCGCAAGGCACATGCTCCGCTGTCGCGCGGATCGCTGCGTTTCCTGCGCCCCGGCAATCGCAAGGTGATTGCGTACTTGCGGGAACACGACGGCCAGGCGCTCCTGTGCGTGGCAAACCTCGCGCGCTCGAGCCAGCCGGTCGAGCTCGACTTGCGCGAATTCAAGGGACGCGTCCCCCTCGAGGTCCTCGGCAATACCGCGTTCCCGCCGGTCGGCGAGT
Organism: uncultured beta proteobacterium; assembly: GCA_963707815.1. GTDB lineage: Bacteria > Pseudomonadota > Gammaproteobacteria > Burkholderiales > Casimicrobiaceae > VBCG01. The sequence continues at coordinate 5,423 of CAVPRK010000002.1, read as the reverse complement.
TGCCGTACCTCCTGACGCTGCCGCCGTGGGGCTTCTATTGGTTTTCGCTGACGACCGACGCCGAGTATCCCAAGTGGCACGTCGAGCGGCCGGTCAACTTCGAATTCCCGGTCCTCGTGATTCCCGAAGGGTTGATGGCGGCGCTGTCGCTGCGCGACCCCGGCGCGACCGACCTCAGCGCGCTCCTCGCACGGCGCGTGCGCGAGCAGCTCGAGCGGGAAGTGCTGCCGCAGATCCTTCCGCAGCAGCGCTGGTTCGGAGGAAAGGGCCGCGTCATCGAGCAAGCCGCACTGCTCGAGCAAGGCGAGTGGCAGACGCCGCTCGGCAACTGGCTTCTCGCCTTGGTCGAAGTCGACCTCGAGGGCGGCAGCCGGCAAACCTACTCGCTCCCGCTGGCGCTGGCCTGGGAGCAAGGCGACGGCTCGAGCATCGATGCGCTCCTCCATTGCACGCTCGCCCGCGTGCGACAGCGGGCGCGCGTCGGCGTACTGTACGACGCGTTCTGGGACGACGCGTTCTGCCGCGCGAGCGTCCTGGCGATGAAGGAGAATCTCGCGCGCCCGATGGACGGGGGCGAATTGCGCTGGCGCTCGACGGCCCGGCTGGCGAAGATCGACGTGACGAACCTCCCCGTCAAGCATCCCGCGTTCGAGCAAAGCAACACGCTCGTGATCCTCGGCGAGCGGGTGGTGCTGAAGGGCTATCGGCGTTTGCGCAGGGGCATCAATTCCGAAATCGAGATCGGCCGCTTTCTCACGGAAGTTTCGCCGTTCAAGCACATCGCGGCGCTGCTCGGGAGCCTCGAGCACGTCGATGCGAACGGCGAAACGACGGCAGTGGCGGTCGCGCATGCCTACGTGTCGAACGAAGGCAGCGGCTGGGACTACGCGACCGCGCACCTTTCCCGCCTGCTCGACGATACTCTCGCGCGGCAAGCGACGCCCACCGATGCCACAGCCGTCGTTGCGACCGCGGCCGATGTCGCGGATTCCACGGTTCTGCGCGGCGGCTTCCGCTCCCTCATGGAGACGCTCGGCACGCGGACTGCGCAACTCCATCTCGCGCTGGCCAAGCCTTCCGGCGATCCGGCGTTCGATCCGGAGCCTTTCAACGACGAGGACGTCGCCGCGTTGCGCAAGAAGCTGCAGCAAGAAGCCCAGCTCACGGTCGAGCTCCTCGCAAGCCGCGTCGACACGCTGTCCGACGCCGTGCGCGAAAGCGCACAGCGGCTGCTCGAAATGGCCCAGGCGCTGCATGGCCACGCTAGCGCCATCGTGCCGGACACGATCGAAGCCGCGAAGACGCGATACCACGGCGATTTTCACCTGGGGCAGGTGCTGATCAGCAAGCATGATTTCGTGATCGTGGACTTTGAAGGCGAGCCCTCGCGCCCGCTCGAGGAGCGCCGCGCCAAGCACTCGCCACTGCGCGACGTCGCCGGCATGCTGCGCTCGTTCGGGTACGCGGCGGCGGTCGCCGCGCAAGAACGCGCGCGGTCGCCCGAGGACCACGCACGCATCGCCGAATCGCTCGGGCAATGGCGACGCGAAACGACCGAGGCATTCCTCGTGGGTTACCGCAACGCCATCGACGGCGCGGCGTCTCACCCTCGCAACGAGGAGACGTTCACGCGCCTCGTCGCCGCGTTTACGCTCGAGAAATCGCTGTACGAGTTGCGCTACGAGCTTGCCAACCGTCCCGACTGGATCGCGATTCCGCTCAACGCCATCCTCGAATTGGTGGCGGCTCCGTGAGTAGAACAGCGTCCGAGGTGTGGCGCGGGTCACCGGCGTCACTCGGAGCGACATGGGACGGCTCGGGCGTCAATTTCGCGCTTTATTCGGAAAATGCCGAGCGAGTCGAGCTTTGCCTGTTCGACCCCAAGGGCAGGCGCGAGGTCGAGCGCGTGGACGTGCCCTATCGCACGGACTTCGTATGGCATTGCTACCTGCCCGAGGCGCGGCCCGGCTTGCTCTACGGTTACCGCGTGCACGGCCCCTACGCGCCCGAGCAAGGCCATCGCTTCAATCCGCACAAGCTGCTGCTCGACCCCTACGCGAGGATGATCGAGGAGCCGCTGCGCTGGACCGACGCGCACTTCGGATACCGCGTCGGCAACCGCCGCGAAGACCTTTCGTTCGACACGCGCGACAATGCGACCGGCGCGTTCAAGAGCCGGGTCGTCGATCCCGCGTTCAGCTGGGGCGACGACGCGCCGCCGCGCATCCCGCTCAAGGACACGGTCGTCTACGAAGCGCACGTCAAGGGAATGACCAAGCTCCATCCCGACGTGCCGCCGCAATTGCGCGGCACGTACGCCGGGCTCGCGAGCACGCCCGTCCTCGAGTATCTGCTGCGCCTCGGCGTCACCGCCGTCGAGCTCCTCCCCGTGCACACCTCCGTCGACGACAAGCGACTGGTGGAGCTCGGCCTGCGCAATTACTGGGGCTACAACACGATCGGTTTCTTCGCGCCGGACATGCGCTACTCCGCGACGGGGACGCTCGGCGAATTCAAGACGATGGTCAAGCGCCTGCACCGCGCAGGCCTCGAAGTCATCCTCGACGTCGTCTACAACCACACGGCGGAGGGCAACCACCTCGGTCCCACGATTTCTTTCCGCGGCATCGACAATGCGGTGTACTACCGCCTCGCCGAGGACCGTCGTCACTACCTCGATTACACGGGAACCGGCAATACGCTATCCACGCAACATCCCATCGCGCTGCGCCTGATGTTCGACAGCCTGCGCTATTGGGTAAGCGAGATGCACGTCGACGGCTTCCGCTTCGATCTCGCGAGCACGCTCGCGCGCGAGCAGCATGCATTCGATCAATACGGCGCGTTCCTCGACATCGCACGCCAGGACCCGGTGCTTTCGCAGGTGAAGCTCATTGCGGAGCCCTGGGACCTGGGCGAAGGCGGTTACCAGGTCGGCGGCTTTCCGCCCGGCTGGTCCGACTGGAACGGACGCTACCGCGATGCAGTGCGCTCGTACTGGAAAGGCGACGGCGGGCTCGTGGGCGAGCTCGCGAGCCGCCTCTCCGGGTCGAGCGACATCTTCGCGCCCGGCGGACGCGGCCCGACGGCATCGATCAACTTCATCACGGCGCACGACGGCTTCACGCTGCGCGACCTCGTGAGCTACAACGACAAGCACAACGAAGCCAACGGCGAGGACAACAACGACGGCGAATCGCACAACCGCAGCTGGAACTGCGGCGTCGAAGGTCCCACCGAGGACCCGAGCGTCCGCGCGCTGCGGCAGCGACAGATGCGCAACTTTCTCGCCACGCTCTTCTTCTCGCAGGGCGTGCCCATGCTCGTCGCGGGCGACGAAGCAGGCCGCACGCAAGGCGGCAACAACAACGCGTATTGCCAGGATAACGAGATCTCGTGGGTGCGCTGGGACTTGGACGAGGAAGGACGCACACTTCTGGACTTCACGCAGCGCGTCATCGCACTGCGCAACAAGCATCCGCTGTTCCGCCGCCTCACGTTCTTTCGCGGCCGCGCGGTGCGCGATTCGGATTCCAAGGACATCGTCTGGCTTCAGCCCGACGGCGGGGAGATGAGCGACGAGGAATGGAGCCAGGGCCACGCGCGCTGCCTGGGAGCGCATCTGTCCGGGCGCGGGTTGAGCGAGCGTGACGAGCACGGCGTGCCCGTGGAGGACGACGATCTCATGCTGCTTTTCAACGCGAGCGACCAGGAGATCGCGTTTCGCCTGAACACCAACGGCGATGCGCCCTGGCACGTGCGTATCGATACGGACTGCGACTCGGGCGTGCCCGCGCAGACGACGTACTCGGCCGGTGCCGAATATCCGCTGAGCAGCCGTTCGCTGGTGTTGCTATGCCGTCCACGCCCGCCGCGCTGACGCGCGCGCACTCGATGCCGTTCGGCGCCGCCGTCACCGGCGAGGGCGTGGGCTTTCGCTTGTGGGCACCGTCCGCGCGAACCGTCGAGATCGAGATCGACGGCCGCATCGTGTCGCCGCAGAAGCTCGTGGACGGGTGGTACGAGCATCACGCGCGCGGTGCGGGCGCTGGCGCGCGCTATCGCTATCGCATCGATGGCGAGCTTTTCGTCCCCGACCCTGCGTCGCGCTTCAATCCCGACGACGTGCACGGCGCGAGCGTCGTCGTCGATCCCCGCACCTTCGCCTGGACCGACCGCAACTGGCGCGGGCGTCCGTGGCGCGAGGCCGTCGTCTACGAGCTGCACGTAGGAACATTCTCGCCGGAGGGCACGTATCGGGGCGTCGAGACACGGCTCGACTATCTCGCCGATCTGGGCGTGACGGCGATCGAGCTCATGCCGCTTGCCGACTTCCCGGGCAAGCGCAACTGGGGATACGACGGCGTGCTGCCGTTCGCGCCGGATGCGAGCTATGGCACACCCGACGACTTGCGATCGCTGATCACGGCCGCACATGCGCGCGGCCTCATGGTGCTGGTCGACGTCGTGTACAACCACTTCGGTCCGGACGGCAATTACCTGCACCGGATCGCGCAGCCCTTCTTCACGGACCGCCACAAGACGCCGTGGGGCGCGGCCATCGATTTCGAGGAAGCCGCGAGCAAGCCGGTGCGCGAGTTCTTCGTGCACAACGCGCTCTACTGGCTCGAGGAGTTCCACGCCGACGGACTGCGGCTCGACGCCGTGCACGCGATTGTCGACGCCTCCTCGCCCGACTTCCTGACGGAGCTCGCGCGCCGCGTGCGCGAAGGCCCGGGTCGCGAGCGCGAGATCCATCTCCTGCTCGAGAACGATCGCAACGACGCGCATCGCCTGGCGCGCGACGCGCGCGGCATGCCGCGCGCGTACACCGCGCAATGGAACGACGACTTCCACCACGTCGCGCATCATCTCCTTACCGCCGAGCGCAACGGGTACTACGCCGATTACGCGGACGAGCCGCTGGCGCGGCTCGGTCGCTGCCTGGCCGAGGGCTTCGCCTACCAGGGCGAACCTTCGCCGCATCGCAAGCACGAGCGGCGCGGCGAGCCGAGCACGCACCTGCCCCCGGAGGCGTTCGTCAACTTCCTGCAGAACCACGATCAGGTCGGCAATCGCGCTTTCGGCGAGCGACTGCATGCGCTCGCGACACCCGAGGCATTGCGCAGCATGTTGCCGATTTTCCTGCTCGCGCCCTCGATTCCGCTTTTGTTCATGGGCGAGGAATTCGGCGCGGACACGCCGTTCCTCTTCTTCGCCGACTTCAGCGGCGACGTTGCCAACGCGGTGCGCGACGGGCGCCGCGCGGAATTCGCGGGCTTTCCGCCGTTCGACGACGAGGACAAGGCTGCGAGCATCCCGGATCCCGGCGCGGAATCCACTGTCGCGCAGAGCCGGCTCGACTGGGACTCGCTCGCGCGCGACCGCATGCGGCCTGGCTGCGGGCGTACCGAAACCTGCTC
>CAVPRK010000001.1:0-61746 GCA_963707815.1 uncultured beta proteobacterium | reverse complement strand
ACATGCGGCCGGTGCGCACCCAGCGCGTCGGCGTCGAACCGGCGTCGAGGTTCGCCATCTCGGCCGCGATCCACGTCAGGAAGTAATGATCGAGCTCGGCGTTGTAGTACTCGACGACCTCGACCTTCGCAGCAGTAGCGGAGGGACCGCCCGTTTGCGTTACTCCGTTGGAGGCGAGCGCGAATTCGTAGTAGCCGTCGTTGGTGAACAGCGCGAGCTGCGAAGCGACTGGGCCCGTAGTCGACGGCGTCACTTGCACCTGCATCGTACAACTCTGGCCGGGCATGACGACCGTTCCGGGCGTGCATCCGGCGACATGCCGGAACTGCGGGTTCGCGACCGTGGACGACTGGATGGATAGCGGGGCGTTGCCGCTGTTGGTCATCGTCACGGCCTGCGCGGCCGACGGCGAGCCCACTGCCGCGCTGCCGAAGTCGATCTTGGAGGGCAGTGCGCACGCGTACGCCCCGCTCGCGCCCGCCGGGAGACCATATTGGCAGCGGCAACCGCGCAGATCGTCCGCCTGCGGAGTGACCAGCGCGTTGTAGTGCGTGCTCGGCGGTCCCGCCATCAAAGAGGATTCCGTATTCGAGTGGTCGAGACCCATTGCATGGCCCCACTCGTGCGTCATCAGGCGATCGAGGTCGGAAAGCGACGCGACGTTGGTCGAGCTCAACGTGACGTCGGCATCGAAGATCACGCGATTACTGCCTTCTTGCGCGTACCACGCGTATGTCCAGGCGCCGAGCCCGGCGTCGATCGTGCCCCAGCCGACGACACTCACGCCGTCAGGCGCGGTGGAGTTAGGCGCGACCGTCGTCTCACCTTCGTAGACGTACGTGATGCCGCACTGCGAGGACCATTTCTCGAAGGACTTCGTGATCTGCGCGACGATCGCGGACTTGTCGGTCGCAAGCGCGGCGGGGGCGCCTGCATGGTTGTATCGCCAGCGCAAGGGACCCATCCAGCGCGCCGTCGGCGAAAACAAATACAAATACTTCGGCGCGAGCTGTGTGCCTGTGCCGAGAGGGACACGTGCCTGCTGCAAGCGGTGATCCGACGCGACCGCGGCGCTCTGCGCGGCGCATACGACCGGAAGCATTCCGATCGCCGCCAGCTATCGACAGCGTACGACAGCTTCGATTGCAGTCCAGTAGTCCATTGCGCGCTCATGTCCCTCGTTGCCCGCGCGCAGGACTGCAATGCGCGCGTTTGATGGAATTTCGATGGAGCTGATCATCGTTTTCCCGAGGCAAACGCACAGTCGGACGTTCCGCGAAAGTGCGGTGAGTCCGAGCAAGCGTCGAATGTCAGACACAGAGGAGCGGTGTCGTCTCCCAACCGACGTCGCGACGCGGCGACGTAGTCGCGCCGCCGAAGTCGCGTGTGGTGCTACGTCCTACAGGCCGTAGAACCGGCGTGCGGTACCGCCCATGAGTGCGGCACGATCGGCCGCGGACCAGCCGGCCGTGAGCGCGACCGTTGCCGCGTACCAGCTCTTGTACGTTGCGGCAAGCTCGAGAACCGGCCAATCGCTGCCCCACATCAGCCGTTGCGGGCCGAAAGCTTCGCAGAGAAAGTCGAAGTATTTGCGTAGTCGATCGATCGTCCAGCCGGCGCCCGCCTCGGTCACGAGTCCCGAGACCTTGCAGCGTACGCGGGGATTGGCCGCCGCCGCGCGCACCAAACGCGCCCACGGCTCCCACTCGCCGTTCGCGATATCCGGCTTGGCGCCATGGTCTATGACGACGGCAAGATCGGGGTTGCGATCGAGCATCGTGAGCAGCGCGGGCAGCTGCGCGGATCTCACGAGTGCGTCGAAGCGCAAACCGATGCGCGGCAACGCGGCGAGCGTGCGCCCGACGTCCGCGCGAAGGATCCATGCGTCGTCGCCCAGGTCCTGCAGCATCGGACGCACGCTCTTCAGCACGCCGTTGCGCGCAAGGCGCGTCAGCGTCGGGATGGCGTCCGGCGCCGCCAGGTCGACCCAGCCGACCACGCCCTTGACAACGCCGTCGCTGCGCTGCGCGACGTCGAGGAGGAACTTCGTCTCCGCCATCGTCGGCGCGGCCTGCACCAGCACGGTGGTGGTCACGTTCGCGGATTCGAGATGCGGCGCCAGGTCCTTCAGCGAGTAGTCGCGATAGATCGGCGCGAGCTCGGGCGTAAGCCATCCGTAGTCTCCGCGCGCGAGCGTCCAGACATGGTGATGCGCGTCGACGAAGCCGGTCATCGTTGGGAAGGAAGCAGCACGGCCAAGGGCATGTGCAACTTTACCGAATCGCGCCGGCCGGCCCAAACGCCTCGACATCCGCGCCTGGTTGCGCACTGACATGTCAGTCAATTACACTGCCGGGCAACGGCCCCGATGCGACGCGGGACGCACAACAACGCAGCTTGCGATTTTCACAGGGAGGGTATCCGATGCTTCATTCACGCCGACAGACGCTTGCCGCGCTTGCAACCGCCGCCGTGGCGCTCGGCCTTCCAGCGACGACACGGGGGCAGACGCGCAAGGTCCGCTTCGGGCACCAGCATCCCGCGGATTCGCCGATCCACAAGGGCCTGGTCAAGGCCGCCGAGGTCGCCGCCGCGAAAACGGCCGGCCGTGTGCAGATCGACCTCTTCCCCTCGAGCCAGCTCGGCAGCGCGCGCGAGATGATGACGCAGGTCATCGACGCCAACCTCGACTTCATCATCGAGGGCCCGGGCGCGCTCGCAACGCTGCAGCGCCCGTTGTCGATCTTCGAGGCGCCGTTCCTCGCGCGCGACTTCGACCATTTGCGCAAGATGCTGGCAACGGACTGGGCCAAGGGCCAGTTCGCGCAGCTCGCTCAGAACCGCAACATGGTCAACGTGGGCGTCTGGTACTACGGCGTCCGCCACTTCACCACCAAGCCCCGCGCCCTTGCGACCGCTGCCGACGCGAAGGGCCTCAAGATCCGCGTCCCGGAGGCGCCGCTGTTCCTCGACATGATTCGCGCGCTGAACGCGGCGCCTACCCCGATGACGCTGTCGGAGGTCTACCTCGCGCTGCAAACAGGCGTGGTCGACGGCCAGGAAAATCCCTTGCCGACGATCAACAACAACAAGTTCTACGAAGTGCAGAAGTACTTGAACCTCACCTCGCACATCATCGTGCCGCAGCTCGTCATGGTGAACTCGAAGTACTGGGCGACGCTTTCCGACGCGGACAAGGCGGCGGTAGTCGAGGCGTTTGCGGAAGGCGGGAAGGTGAACGACGGGCTCACGCGTGAAGCGGAAGGACGCCTGCTCGGGGAATTCAAGGCGAAAGGAATGGAGGTCATTCAACCGGACCTCGCGTCGTTCCGCCAGGCGATGACGTCCGTGTATCCCAAGTACGAGAACGATTGGGGCAAGGGCACCTTCGAGATGATGCAGAAGCTCTAGCGAAGAGCAGCGGCGCATCATGCGTATTCCCACCTGGGCCGCGCGGTTCGAGTACAACCTCGCGGCCCTCCTCCTCGGCGTCTTGCTGATCGCGATGTGCTGGCAGGTGCTGACGCGATACGTGCTCGGCGTGCCTTCCGACTGGACCGAAGAGGCTTCGCGCTATCTCTATGTCTATGTCGTATTCCTCGGGACGAGCGCCGGCATCTCGGCGCGCAGCCACGTCAGCATCTCGTACTTCACGGATCGACTGTCGCCGTTGCCCCGGCTCATCGTATCGCTGGGCGTCGACGTGCTGATCCTCGGCTTTCTCGCGGTCATGGTCTGGTGGGGAACGCGCGCGACGCTGCGCAACCTCGACATCCCGTTGTCGGTAACGCAGGTGTCGTACGCGTGGGTCTACGTCGTGATTCCGCTGACCTCGCTCGCGATGATCGTTCGCACGCTCGCGCTGATGCAGGGCGACATCGCGCGCTACCGTACGTATCACGTGGCGCCTGAAGACCAGCAACGGGTCATCATCTGATGATCGGCTATTTCGGCGGCTGGCTCGCCCTCCTCGTCGCCAACACGCCCGTGGCCTTCTCGCTCGGTATCATGGGCGTGGCGTGGCTCATGTTCGAGGGCGGGTCGCTTGCCACAGCCCCGCAGCGCCTCATCGGAGGCATCGACTCGTTTCCCCTCCTTGCCGTGCCGCTCTTCATCCTGTCCGGCCTGTTGATGAACGCGAGCGGCGTCTCCGATCGCATCTACAACTTCGCGAAAGTGCTGGTCGGACATTTTGCAGGCGGGCTCGGGCATGTGAATGTCGTGGGAAGTCTCATCTTCTCCGGCATGTCGGGATCGGCCATCGCGGACGCGGGCGGGCTCGGCGTGCTCGAGATCGAGCAGATGAAGAAGCATGGCTACCCGGAGGATTTCTCAGGGGCCCTCACCTGCGCATCCTGCATCATCGGTCCGCTCGTGCCGCCGTCGATCCCGATGGTGATCTACGGCGTCATCGCGAGCACGTCGGTCGGCGCGCTGTTCATCGCCGGCATCGTTCCGGGGCTGCTGACCGCGATCGCGCTCATGATCTATGTCCACTTCTGGGCGATTCGCAACGGCTTCCCGCGCAAGCCGCGCGCGAGCGCGCGCGAAATGGCGGTCGCCTTCCGCGGGTCAATCCTGCCGCTGCTCGCGCCCGTGATCATCATGGGCGGCATCTTCGGCGGCATTTTCACGCCGACCGAGGCGGCGGCAGTGACGGCCGCCTACTCGCTGCTCCTTGGCATGGCGATCTACCGCACGATCGGATTCCGCGACCTGCCAAAGATATTCCGCGACGCCGTGAACATCTCCGCGGTCGTGGGTTTCATCGTCGCCTGCGCGAGCCTGTTCGGCTGGGTACTCGCGCGCGAGCAGGTGCCGCAACAGCTCGCGGCATGGTTCCTGGGTTTCTCCCGCGAGCCGTGGGTCCTGCTCACGATCATCAACATCCTGTTGCTCGTGCTCGGCTGCTTCATGGAAGGCATGGCAATCATGATTCTCATGGTGCCGGTGCTGCTGCCGGTCACGAACGCGGTCGGCATCGATCCCGTGCACTTCGGCGTGGTCGTCGTCATGAACCTCATGATCGGCATTCTTACGCCTCCGTTCGGCGTCGCCTTGTTCACCGTGGCCAAGGTCGCGAACATCCCGTTCGCGGTGCTCGCGCGCGCGATCCTGCCGTTCATCCCGCCGCTGATCGTCGTCCAGATCGTCGTGACGTACTGGCCCGGACTCGTCATGTACCTGCCGAAGCTCATTTATGGCTAGGCCGGCGGCCCGCGCACGCCCCGAGCCGCCGCGCCAGTTGCGCTGGCAGGCGTACGACCGCTTCCAGCAGCAGCTCATGGCCGCGCGCATCCGGCCGGGACAGTTCGTCACGCAACGCGAGCTCGCGGCGCTCACCGGCTTGCCGCTCGGCGCGATTCGCGAAGTGATCCCGCGCCTGGAGGCCGAGGGGTTGCTCGTCACGGTGCCGCAGCGCGGGTTGCAGATCGCCAACGTCGACGTCAAGCTCGTGCGCAACGCGTTCCAGCTTCGTCTCACGCTCGAGAAGGAAGCCACCGCGCAGTTCGCGGTGTCGGCCACCGACGACCAGCTCGACGCGCTCGAGGCTGCGCATCGCGATGTCGTCAAGCGCGCCGCGAAGGGCGTTTCGCCCGCCCTGCTCGACGCCGCCCAGGCGGTGGACTGGGGATTGCACGACACGATCATCGACGCGCTCGGCAACGAGATCATCTCGTCGATCTATCGCGTGAACAGCCTGCGCATCCGCCTCATCCGGCTCGAGCGCGTCACGCTGAACGCGGAGTCATTGCAGCCCGCGATGACCGAGCATCTCGCATTGCTTGCAGCCTTGCGCACCCGCGATCCCGTGCGCGCGGTGGCGGCGATGGAAGCCCACCTCACCCACGCGCGCAACCGCGCACTCGGCCTTTGAAGAGACCTAGGACATGAACGGACACCCCCATCACCTAATCGAAGGACTGTGGTGCGCGACCTTGACGCCGGTGTCGGCAAGCGGCGCCATCGACGACGCGCGCTTTGCCGCCCACGTGCATTGGCTTTTCTCCCAGGGCGTCGCGGGCATCGCGCCGTTCGGCACGACGGGCGAAGGTCAGTCGTTCTCGGTCGACGAGCGCCGCGCCGGGCTCGATGCGCTGCTCGCAACCGTGCCTGCGCAGCGCGTCTTGCCCGGAACCGGATGCGCGTCGCTGACCGAGACGATCGCGCTCACCAGGCACGCGACGAGCGCCGGCTGCGTCGCGTCGCTCGTGCTGCCGCCGTTCTTCTGGAAAGAGCCCAGCGACGAGGGACTCTTCACCTGGTACGCGCGGCTGATCGAGGGCGTCGACGATGCGCGATTGCGCATCTTCCTGTATCACCTGCCGCAGGTTTCCTCGGTGCCGCTGTCGGTCGACCTGGTCGCGCGCCTCGCTGCCGCGTTTCCCGGGACGATAGCCGGCATCAAGGATAGCCAGGGCAAGTGGGAAAACACCGCCGCGCTCCTCGAGCGGGCGCCGCAGCTGACTGTGGTGATCGGCCACGAGCCCGACCTGCCTCGTCTCATCGCGGCAGGCGGCGCCGGAACGATTTGCGGCGTCGCCAACGCGTACCCGCATCTCGTGAAAGCGCTCCTGTCACGCGACGCCGGCGCGGAAACCAAGGCACGCATCGCGAAGTTCATCGAGATCACGTTCATGCAGCCGTTCCTGCCGGCCTTCAAGTGCATGGTCTCGGACCGTACCGGCGACGCGGCGTGGCGCAATGTGCGGCCGCCGCTAGTGCCGCTGACTGACGATCAGCATCGCAAGCTTCGCGAAACGCTCGACGGCGCTGGATTTGAAAGGAGTGGCAAATGAACGAAATCACGCAGGCCGACCTCGACGCGCTGACCGCGTTCGACACGCCGACGATCTGCAACGCGCTCGAGCGTCTCGACCCGGCGCTGCAAGGCCGCGGCTACACGACCGAGCCGTGCGTGTGCGGATTTCCCTCGATGAAGCCCGTCGTGGGCTACGCGCGCACGGCCGCGATACGATCGGCGCAGCCGTTGGCGACGTCGTCCGCCGAGCAGCGTTCCGCGCAGAACGATTACTACCGTCATGTCGACGCAGGGCCGAAACCCTCGATCGTCGTGATCCAGGACCTCGACGGCGCGAATGCAGGCTACGGCGCGTTCTGGGGCGAGGTGCAGTCCGCCATTCACGTCGGCCTCGGCGCGCGCGGCCTCATTACCAATGGCTCGGTGCGAGACCTCGACCAGTGGGCGCCGGGGTTCCAGTTCCTCGCCGCCAAGCTCGCGCCGTCGCACGCCTACGCGAAACCCGTCGCGGTCGGTGGCGAAGTCATGGTCCTCGGCATGCGCGTGCGCGATGGCGACATCGTGCACGCCGACCGTCATGGCGCCGCCGTGATTCCCGTGAGCCTCGTGCGCGCGATTCCGGATGCCGCTCGCGCCGTCGCCGACCGCGAGGCGCGCATCCTCGCCATCGCGCGTGCGCCCGGCTGCAGCGCCGAGAAGCTCATCGCAGTGTTCGGAGAGATCGACAAGATTCACTGAGCAGTATCATTGCCACCAACACCCCCATTCGTACAACAACGGGTGCAACGAAGAGGAGACTTCCATGGCTGACCATCGTTCCGACCACCAACGTCGCCGCCTGCTGCAAGCGGGCGCTGCCGCCGCAGCACTGGGCGCGATTCCCGGCGCGGGGCAGATCGCGTCACACGCGCAAGGCACATTCGACTGGAAGAAGTTCAAGGGCGAGAAGATCGAGGTGTTCCTGGTGAAGAGCCCGCGCGGCGATCTTCTCACCAAGTACCACAAGGAATTCGAGGACATGACGGGCATCACCGTCGGGTCCGAGATGATTCCCGAGCAGCAGCAGCGCCAGAAAGCGGTCATCGAGTTCAACTCGGGCAAGCCGAGCTTCGACGTCATCGCCATCTCGTATCACGTGCAAAAGCGCCTGTTCGGCAAGAACAAGTGGATGGAGGACGTGCGCCCGCTCGTCGCGGACAAGTCGATCACCGATCCCAATCTCGACTATCCCGACTTCGCGAAGAGCGGGCTCGCCTGGGCGACGCAACCGGACGGTCGGGTCGACAGCCTGCCGCTCAACATCGACCCGTGGATGCTGTACTACAACAAGGAGCTGTTCGACGCGAAGGGCATTGCCTATCCGAAGAGCTTCGCGGAGATGGTCGACGCCGCAGCCCGCCTCAACGATCCGTCGAAGGGCATCAGCGGCTTCGTCGGGCGCGGCCTCAAGAACGCGAACGTGCCGGTCTGGTCGAGCTTCCTGCTGGGCTACGGCGGCGGATTCGTCGACGACAAGGGCAAGCTCCTGACCGAGACGCAGGCCGCGATCGACAGCGCGAAGATGTACCAGACGCTGCTCGCGAAGAGCGGTCCGCAGGGTGTCGCGGGCTTCAACTGGAACGAGTCGCAGAGCCTCTTCGCGCAGGGCAAGGCGGCGATGTGGCTCGACGGCATCGGCTTCGCGGCGCCGCTCGAAGACCCCGCCAAGTCGCGTATCGTCGGCAAGGTCGGCTATGGCGTCATGCCGCCGGGGCCCAAAGCGCAGGTGTCGGCCATGTTCGGCGACGGCGAAGGTATCTCGAGCTTCTCGTCGAAGAAGGGGCCGTCCTGGTTGTACCTGCAATGGGCGTCGAACAAGAAGAACCAGGCGCGCATGCTGGAAGCCGCGGCGGGTGCGCCGGTGCGCATCTCGGCGTTTGCCGACGCCGAGGCCATGGCGGCGTTGAAGACGCGCAAGGCATGGGTCGATTGCATGCTGGGCTCGGTCAAGATCGCGCTCCCGGGACTGCCGATCATCGTGCCGGTCACCGAGTTTCGCGACACGTTCGGTATCGCGCTCACCAACATGATCAACGGCGCCGACGCGGCGACGGAGCTCAAGAAGGCGACGGCGGAGTTCCAACCGGTTCTGGACAAGAGCGAGAAGAGCTGAACACATACCCCTCACCGCATCCCTCTCCCGGCACGCGGGGAGAGGGTGCCCGACAGGGCCGGTGAGGGGCGCACGCAACGACATGGCAACGCTCGCAGCCCCCGTCCCGGTCGCGCCTCCGCGCGCCAGCGTGGTCACGCGGCGGCGGCGGCGCTTCTATTGGTTCATCGTGCCCGCGCTGCTAGTGGTCGGGGCCGTCATCATCTTCCCGTGGCTGTTCACGCTGTGGATGAGCGCGTTCGAGTGGAAGATAGGCGACACGCCCCACTTCGTAGGCCTCGACAATTACACGGGTCTGTTCACCAACCGCCGCTTCCTCGAGGCGGTGGTGCGCACGTTCTACTTCACCGTGCTCGCCGTCGTCGCCCCGCTGATCCTCGGGACGATCGCCGCCCTCATCTTTCATCGCGAGTTCCGGTTTCGCGGGCTGCTACGCGGCGTATTCATCCTGCCGATGATGGCGACACCCGTCGCGGTCGCGCTCGTGTGGACGATGATGTTCCACCCGCAGCAGGGGGTGCTCAACTATCTGCTGTCGCTGGTGGGTATCCCACCGTCACAGTGGGTCTACTCCCCGACGCTCGTGATCCCGAGCCTCGTCCTGGTCGAGGTGTGGCACTGGACACCTCTGGTCATGCTGATCGTGCTCGGTGGCATGGCCGCGCTGCCCACCGAGCCCTACGAGTCGGCGCGCCTCGACGGCGCAACGGAGTGGCAGCTTTTTCGCTATATCACGCTGCCGCTCGTGGCGCCGTTCCTGTTCGTCGCGGGCGTCATTCGCACGATCGACGCCCTCAAGACGTTCGACACGATCTACGTCATCACCTCCGGCGGACCAGGCACGGCGTCCGAGACGATCAACCTGTATCTGTACCTCCAGGCCTTCGCGTTCTACAACATCGGCAACGCGTCCGCGGTGGTGGTGATCTTCTTCACGATCGTGCTGGCGCTCGCGCTCGTGCTCCTCTGGCTGCGCCAACGGACGCAGTGGACATGAGTCCCAAGAGGGTCGTCCGCCGCATCGGCTTCTGGTTCTCGGTATTCGTCATCGTCTCGCCCGCGGTGTTCGTCTTCCTCTGGATGCTGTCGCTGTCGCTCAAGAACGAGATCGACAACATCGCCTATCCCCCGGTGTTCATTCCCGACCCGCCGACGTTCGCCAATTTCGTCTCCGTGTTCCAGCAGAACAACATCGGCCGGTATCTCTGGAACAGCATCGTCGTCTCCGGCGGCGCCACGCTGATCGCACTACTCATCGGCATTCCGGCGGGATACGGCATCGCGCGGACGGGCGCGCATCGCTTCACAGTCCTGATCCTGATTGCGCGCATGACGCCCGCGCTCTCGTATCTCATTCCGCTGTTCGCCGTGTTCCAGTTCCTGCGCCTCAACAACACGCTCACGGCCCTCGTCATCACGCACCTCGTCATCACCGTGCCGATCGTGGTTTACATCATGGCCGGACACTTCGAGACGCTGCCGCGAGAGCTCGAGGAGGCGGCGCAGATCGACGGCGCCGGCGCGTGGACCGCGTTCCGCTACGTGGCACTTCCGCTCGCGAGGCCCGGCATCGTGGTCGGTTTCATTCTCTCGTTCATCTTTTCGTGGAACAACTTCGTGTTCGGCGCCGTGCTGTCCGGGCGCGAGACGCGCACGCTGCCGGTCGCCGTTTACAACGTGCTCACCTTCGAGCAGCTTGCCTGGGGACCGCTCGCGGCCGCCGCGATCATCGTCACGCTGCCGGTGCTGCTGCTCACCATCTTCATCCAGAAGGAGATCGTGACCGGGATGACGGCGGGAAGCGTCAAGGGCGGCTGATGCTGGTCGGCGTGCATCCCCTGCTGACCCCGGACCTGCTGCACGCGCTGGCGTCGATGGGGCACGGCGACGAGATCGTGATCGCGGACGCGAACTTCCCTTCGGCGTCGGTCGCGCGCCGCCTGGTCGCCCTGCCGGGCGCTGACGCACCGCACGTGCTCGAGGCCATCCTCACGGTATTCCCGCTCGACGCTGCATCCTCGCCCGCGGTGTTCGCCATGCAACCGGCCGGTCGCCAAGAGGGCATCCCTCCGCCGGTCGCCGATTTCCAGCGCGTGCTCGGCGCGAACGCGACGATCGGCGCGCTCGACCGGTTCGCGTTCTACGAGCGGGCGCGCAACGCGTTCGCGGTCGTGCGCACGGGCGATCTGCGGCCCTACGGCAATGCGATCCTGGTGAAGGGGGTCGTGAACGAGTATCCGGCGCCCTGAGCGGTGGTCATCGTCTTCGGCTCCATCAACCTTGATCTCGTCGCGCGCGTCGGTACCATTCCGCGACCGGGCGAGACGCTGCTGGGAACGTCATTTGTCACCGTGCCGGGTGGCAAGGGCGCGAACCAGGCGCTCGCTGCGCGTGACGCGGGTGCACAAGTCGCGATGTTCGGTGCCGTCGGACGCGACGCGTTCGCCGATGCCGCGCTGGCGAACCTCGTGCGGCGCGGGGTCGACATGAGCGGCATCGCGCGGGTGGCGGGCCCGACCGGCGTTGCTCTCATCAACGTCGATGCGAGCGGCGAGAATGCGATCACGGTCGTTCCCGGCGCCAACGCGCGTGCGTGTGCATCGCAGGTCCGGGATGAGGCGCTTGCGCACGGCAATACCGTGCTGATGCAGCTCGAGGTCCCGATTCCCGAGGTCGTCGCGCTCGCGCGCCGCGCGCGATCGCGTGGTGCGCGCGTCGTGGTGAACGGTGCGCCTGCCGCCGCGCTGCCGGCGGACCTCCTCGACAACGTCGACTTCCTCGTCGTGAACGAGCACGAGCATGCAATGTCCCTGGCCGGGCGCGCAAGCATGAACGTCGTGCTGACGCTGGGCGCGCGCGGCGCCCACCTCGACTGGCAAGGCATGCGCTACCAGGAATCGCCGCCTGCGATCGACGTCGTCGATACGACCGGCGCCGGGGATGCCCTGTGCGGCGCCTTCGCGGCGGCGCTCGACCGCGGCCTGCCGCCGCCCGAGGCCTTGCGCGACGCCGTGCGCGCCGGTGCGATCGCGTGCACCCACGAAGGTGCACAGCGCGCGGACTAGAGAAGACTCCGGCGCGCGGACGTTAGAATGCGAGCTCCGTCCACCGCTCGCGAGCCATCTCATGTCCTTCATCCGCCGCCTCGCTGCAGTTTTGCTTGTGTCCCTCGCGCTGGTCCGTCCCGCCGCCGCCGTGGACTATACCGACATATGGTTCCTGCCGTCGGAGGGCGGTTGGGGTGTCAACCTCGTTCAGTCGAACCAGTTCATCTTCGCCACGTTCTTCATCTACGGGCCCAACAACCAGCCGACCTGGTACACCGCCCAGCTCACGCGGCAGACCAACGGCACGTGGACAGGTCCCGTCTATGCCACGACCGGCACCTATTTCGGCAATCCCTGGAATACCAGCAACAACAGCGCCACGGTGGTGGGCACGGCGACGTTCACGCCGACTTCCGCAATCACGGGGACACTCGCCTACAACGTCAACGGCGTCGCGGTCACCAAGTCGATCCAGCGCCAGTCGCTCACCGCGATCCCTCTCGGCGGGACGTACCGCGGCGCGTACCAGTCGGTATTCACGAACTGCAACGACTCGACCCTCAACGGGGCGATCGACTACGACAGCAACTGGACGGTCTCGCAAACCGCGGGCGGCTCGATGACACTCGCCGTCACGTCCAACGACCCGTTCACGATGAGCGGGTCGTACTTCCAGACGGGAACGCTCTTTTCGATGGCGAACGCCACGTACAGCCTCGCCGGCAGGACGATGACGGCGACCGTCACGCAGATCAAGGCGACCGCGCAAGGTCTCGAAGGAACCTGGACCGCCAACGTCGGCGCTGCATACCCGGGTTGCGTCGAAACCGGCTATTTCTCGTTGCTCTTTCTTCCGAGCTGAGAGGATTCCCGGCGGCGGACGAGCTCGAAGAGCACGACCGCCGCCGCTGCCGCCGCATTGAGCGACTCGGTGCCTTCGTGCATCGGTATCGAGACGCGCCGTGTGGCGCGTCCCAGCAGCGCGCCCGAAAGTCCCGCGCCCTCGTTGCCGACCATCACCGCCCACGGCTCGCGCAACTTCGCGTCGTAGAGCATCGTCGCGTCGCGCGGCGTCGTGGCGATCACTTCGCCGTTTCGAGCGGCGAACGCCGCCGTCCACGCCACGAGATCCACGTCCTCGACGATCGTCGTCGCAAAGTGCGCGCCCTGCCCCGCACGCAGCACCTTGGGAGACCACGCGAACGCGCATTGCCTGGACAGGAGCACCTGATCCACGCCCGCCGCGGCCGCGGTGCGCAGGATGGTGCCGACATTGCCCGGGTCCTGGATGTCCTCGAGCAGGAGGTGAAACCTGGCGCGACGGAGGTATCGCCGGCGCGGGCGTGGGAACGACGGCGGCGACCGCGATGTCGGCCGGCGCTACGACCGTCTCTGCAAACAGCGATGCCACGCATGACCAGCACGTCGCGCGACGGAACGCGCGCCACCAGCGCCGCGATCTCCGTTTCCGTGCGCGCGCTCCTCGACGACAAGAAGGGTCTCCGGCGCGCCGACACGGTCGAGATAAACACCGACGAGATGGTCGCCCTCGAGCACGCACTTGCCGCGCTTGCGGCGGTCGCGCGAAGAGGCGACGAGGCGTGCAGCCTCGACCAGCCGCGGATTGTCGCGCGCGCTGACCCGGGGCATGAGGTTTTCGGTACCGGCTACTTCTTGGGCACGCCGGCCGGGGCTTTCTGCACGTTGCCCGGCTGAAGCTGGAAGAACACTTCGTCGGACTTCATCATGCCGAGCTCGGAGCGCGCGCGCTCCTCGATGGCCTCCGAGCCCGTCTTGAGATCGCGCACGTCGGCATCGAGCGCGGTGTTGCGCGCCTTGAGCTTGGCGTTTGCCTCCCGCTGCAGCGCGAGCTGCCGGTCCGTCTCGCGCACCTGCAGCCAGCCGCCCTTGCCGAGCCACATCGGGTATTGAAGGGCCAGGATCAGGATGCCGAAGATGAGGGCGAGCCAGCGCATGCGGTTTTCTACAGTGATGTTGAAGAAGGCGTCGCGGCCCGGGTAGCTCGCCGCGTCGCCCAGGTCTTCCTCGATCCGCAGGAGCTGGTTGTACTTGGCGATGCGATCGGAGCGCGACAACGATCCGGTCTTGATCTGCCCCGCGTTCGTGCCGACCGCGATGTCCGCGATGATGCTGTCCTCGGTCTCGCCCGAGCGGTGCGAGATCACCGACGTGTAGCGCGCGCGCGTCGCCATCGTCACGGCGGCGAACGTCTCGGTCAGCGTGCCGATCTGGTTGATCTTGATGAGGATCGAGTTCGCCACGTGCTTGGCGATGCCCTGCTTCAGTATCTTCGTGTTGGTCACGAAAACGTCGTCGCCGACGAGCTGCACGTTCTTGCCCAGACGCTCGGTGAGGAACTGCCATCCCGACCAGTCGTCTTCGGCCATGCCGTCCTCGATGCTGATGATCGGGTACTTGTCGCACCAGGTCGAGAGCATGTTCGCGAATTCTTCCGAAGTGAGCGCGCGATTCTCCGACTCGAGGTTGTAGCGGCCTTCCTTGTAGAACTCGCTCGCCGCGCAATCGCAGGCGAGTGCGATGTCGGTGCCCGGCGTGTAGCCCGCCTTGTCGATCGCCTCGACCAGGAGCTGCAGCGCGGATTCGTTGCTCGGCAGGTTCGGCGCAAAGCCGCCTTCGTCGCCCACGGTCGTTGGCATGCCCCGCTCATCGATCAGCTTCTTGAGCGTGTGAAAGACCTCGGCGCCGTAGCGCAGCGCCTCGCGAAATGTCGGCGCACCGAGCGGGACCAGCATGAATTCCTGCAAGTCGATCGCATTGTTCGCGTGCGCGCCGCCGTTGATCACGTTCATCATCGGCACCGGGAGCTGCATCTGGCCCGCGCCCCCGAGATAGCGGTACAGCGGCAGCGACGCTTCCTCCGCCGCCGCCTTCGCCACCGCGCACGACACCGCGAGGATCGCATTGGCGCCGAGGCGAGCCTTGTTGTCCGTGCCGTCGAGCTCGATCAGCGTGTGGTCGATGAGGCTCTGCTCGCTCGCGTCGAGCCCGAGGATCGCCTCGCATATCTCCGTGTTGACGTTGTCGACGGCCTTGGTGACGCCCTTGCCGAGATAGCGGGCCTTGTCACCGTCGCGAAGCTCGACCGCTTCCTTCGAGCCGGTGGACGCGCCCGAGGGCACGGCCGCGCGTCCCGAGACGCCGGACTCGAGAACGACGTCCGCCTCGACCGTGGGATTGCCGCGGGAGTCGAGGATCTCGCGGGCGATGACGTCGACGATAGCGCTCATGTCGTTGTTATCTCTGGTCGGGAGTTTCGTAATCGCAGATCACCCAGTCGGCGATCTCGCGCAGCGCTGCCACGACTTCCTGGTGCGCCGGATTCGGTCCGTACGCGACCAGGTTTTCTTTCGTGTCGAAGGCCATGTTGATGCCGATGTCGTAGGCCACGGGCCGGTCGGTGAAGTTGAATCCGTACTCGAAGCGCACGATGCCCGCGCATTGATGCTGCAACGCCTTGAACTTCGCCTCCCATGCGGGCACGCGGGGATCGGCGCGCGTGACGCCGGGCTTCAGCTTGATGAGAACGAGATGGACGAACATCTACATGAGCTCCGCTTCGGGAAAACCTTTTCGCTTGACCGCGGCATCGAGCTCCACCAGCGTCTCGAGGAGGGCTCGCATCCGCGCGAGCGGCCACGCGTTGGGACCGTCGGACAGCGCCTTGTCAGGCTGCGGGTGGGTCTCCATGAAGAGCCCCGAGACGCCGGCAGCGACGGCTGCGCGCGCCAGCACGGGCACGAACTCGCGCTGGCCGCCCGAGGACGTTCCCTGCCCGCCGGGCAGCTGCACCGAGTGCGTGGCATCGAACACGACGGGGCACCCCGTGTCGCGCATGATCGCGAGCGCGCGCATGTCGGACACGAGGTTGTGATAGCCGAAGGAGGCGCCGCGCTCGCACACCATCACGTTGTCGGCCTTGCTCGCGGCCTTCGCCTTGGCGACGACCTGCTTCATGTCCTCGGGCGCCAGGAACTGGCCCTTCTTGATGTTGACCGGCTTGCCCGCCGACGCCACCACCTGGATGAAATCCGTTTGCCGGCACAGGAACGCCGGGGTCTGCAGCACATCGACGACCTCCGCCGCCGCAGGCACTTCTTCCGCCGTGTGCACGTCGGTCAGCACAGGGACGTCGACGTGCTTGCGCACGTCCGCGAGGATGCGCAGGCCCTCCTCCATGCCCGGTCCGCGAAACGACGCATGCGAGCTCCGGTTGGCCTTGTCGTAGGACGACTTGAAGATGAACGGGATGCGCAGCGACGCGCAGATGGCCTTGAGCTCGCCCGCGACATCCATCTGCAACTGGCGCGACTCGACCACGCACGGGCCCGCGATCAGGAACAGCGGGCGGTCGAGGCCGACGTCGAAGCCGGCCAGGTTCAAATCGACGCCACCAGCTCGGCAACCGCCTGCTCGGCGTCGCCGCTCCCGCGCCGCTGGTGCTCGAGCGCGGCCTTCACGAAGCTGATGAACAGCGGATGACCGCGCCTCGGGTTGGACGTGAACTCCGGATGGAATTGGCATCCGAAAAACCACGGATGCCCCGGCAGCTCGACCATCTCGACGAGATCGCCGGCGGTCTCGCTCCGCGCCTTGGCGCCGACCGCGAGGCCCGCACCCTCGATACGAGGCAAGTAGTGGTTGTTCACCTCGTAGCGATGCCGGTGGCGCTCCGCCACCGCGGTGGAACCGTAGATCTTGTGCGCGAGCGAGCCGGGCACGACTTCGCACGGCTGCGCGCCGAGGCGCATGGTGCCGCCCATGTCGGAATTCTCGCTGCGCTTTTCGATCGAGCCGTCGCGGTTCTGCCACTCGGTGATCAACGCCACGACCGGATGCGGCGATGCATCGTCGAACTCCGTGCTGTTCGCGTTGGCGAGCCCGGCCAGGTGCCGCGCGGATTCGATGACCGCGAGCTGCATGCCGAGGCAGATGCCGAGATACGGGATGCTGCTTTCGCGCGCGAGGCGGATGGCTTTTATCTTGCCCTCCACGCCGCGCTTGCCGAAGCCGCCGGGCACCAGGATCGCGTCCATGTTGCGCAGCGACTCGGCGCCGTCCGTTTCGATCACTTCCGAATCGACGTAATGGATGTTGACCTTGGAGCGCGTGTGCAACCCCGCGTGGATCAGCGCTTCCGACAGCGACTTGTACGACTCGGTAAGGTCGACGTACTTGCCGACCATGGCGATGTTGACTTCGTGCTGCGGATGCTCGAGCGCATCGACGATGCGATGCCAGACGGACAGGTCCGCGGGTGGCGGGTTGATGCCGAGCTTCTTGCACACGATGACGTCGAGCCCTTCGGCGTGCAGCATGCCGGGGATCTTGTAGATCGAGTTCGCGTCCAGCGCCGGAATGACGGCATCCGCTGGGACATTGGTGAAGAGCGCGATCTTGCGGCGATCGCCCTCCGGAATCGGCCGGTCGGCGCGGCACAGCACGACGTCGGGCTGGATACCGATCTCGCGCAATTCCTTGACCGAGTGCTGGGTGGGCTTGGTCTTCATCTCGCCCGCGGACGGAATGAATGGCACGAGCGTGAGGTGGATGTAGCAGACGTTGTCGCGTCCCAGCTCGATGCCCAGCTGGCGAATCGCTTCGAGGAAGGGCAGCGACTCGATGTCGCCGACGGTGCCGCCGACTTCCACGAGGGCTACCTCCGCGTCTCCGGCGCCGGTCTTGATCCACGCCTTGATCTCGTCGGTGATGTGCGGAATGACCTGTACCGTACCGCCCAGGTAATCGCCGCGGCGCTCCTTGCGGATCACCGATTCGTAGATCTGCCCCGTCGTGAAATTGTTGCGCTTGGCCATGCGCACGTCGGTGAAGCGCTCGTAGTGGCCGAGGTCGAGGTCCGTCTCGGCGCCGTCGTCGGTCACGAACACCTCGCCGTGCTGAAACGGCGACATCGTGCCGGGATCGACGTTGATGTAGGGGTCGAGCTTGAGATTGGTGACGCGGACGCCGCGGGAAGCAAGGATGGCGGCGAGAGAGGCGGCGGCGATGCCCTTTCCCAGCGAGGAAACGACGCCGCCAGTCACGAAGACGAACTTGGGCATATTTCTTTCGTCCCGGAAATTCTTATTTTAGCCGAGTTCCCCCCACCCGCCAAGCGTGGCCGACATCCGCGTGCGCACCGTCTCGCGTCCGAGCAGGAACAGCACGGCGTCGATCGCGGGCGTGGTCGTCGTGCCGCAAACGACGAGCCGCATCGACATCATGACCTGCGGCGGCTTCAGCCCATGCCTGGCGGCAACCGCTTTCATCGCCGCGGCGAGCGCTTCACGCGTCCATTCGAGCGCCGCGAACGCGGTGTGCAACTCGGCAAGCGCCGCGCGGATTGGCGGCGTGACCTGTTCCGCGACCTTCTGCGGATCGACGTTGGGCGTCGCGTAGAAGTACGCGGCCTGGTCGGCCATTGAAACGAGCGTCTCCGCGCGGTCGCGCAGAAGCACGGCGACCTTGCCAGGATCGGGTCCCGCACTGGGTCCCTTCGATGCCTCGAGCCCTGCGCGCGCGAGATACGGCGCGAGGTGCGTGCCGAGAAGGTCCTCCGGCATGCGCTTCATGTGCTCCTGGTTGACCCAGTTGAGCTTGCCCAGGTTGAATCGCGAAGGGGCCGGGCTGATGCCTTCGAGCGAGAACCAATCGACGAGCTGCGCGCGCGAGAAGAGCTCGTCGTCGCCATGCGCCCAGCCGATGCGCGCGAGGAAGTTCACCATCGCGTCCGGCAGATAACCCGCGGATTCGTACTCCATCACGCTGACGGCGCCGTGGCGCTTGGAGAGCTTGGCGCCGTCCTCGCCAAGCACGGTAGGCACGTGCGCATAGGCGGGCGGAGTGGCGCCGAGCGCACGGAACATGTTGATTTGGCGCGGCGTGTTGTTGACGTGGTCGTCGCCGCGGATCACGTGCGTGATCCGCATGTCGCGATCGTCGACGACGGCGCAGAAGTTGTACGTCGGCGTGCCGTCGCTGCGCGCGATCACGAGATCGTCGAGCTCGCTGTTCGCAAACTCGATGCGGCCCTTCACCCCGTCGTCCCACGCGACGGTGCCGGTGTCCGGATTGCGAAAACGGATCACGGGCTTGACGTCCGACGGTGGCGTCTTGCCTTGCGCATTCTCCGGCCGCCAGCGTCCGTCGTAGCGCGGCTTCTCGCCGCGCGCCATCTGGTCCGCGCGCAGCGCTTCCAGTTCCGCCGGCGTCATGTAATCGCGATACGCGAGGCCCCGCGCGAGCATGTCGTCGATGGCCGCGCGATAGCGATCCATCCGCTGCATCTGATAGAACGGTCCTTCATCGTAGTCGAGGCCGAGCCACGCCATGGCGTCGAGGATCGCCTGCACCGCGGCCGGCGTCGATCGCTCGACGTCGGTGTCCTCGATGCGCAGGATGAAGGTGCCGCGATGGTGACGCGCGAACGCCCAGCAGAAGAGCGCGGTGCGCGCGCCGCCGAGATGCAGGAATCCCGTCGGCGACGGGGCGAAGCGTGTGCGAACGGTCATGGCGCCGCCAATTCTACGTCCCGCCTCCCTTCCGCCTTCATGAGCACGTTACGCCGCACGAGCGCGATGTGCTCGCGCAAGGTATACGCCTCGGCGGCATAGCTCGCGGGCGTCTTGATGCGAGCCGCGCCCGCCTCGATACGGTCGAGCTTGTCCAGCCACGCCTCCGCCGGAATGCTCCCCGTGCGCGACTCGACATCGCGCTCGAGAAGCGCGAGCTCGCCGTACCAGCGGTAGATGCGCGAACGGGCGCGCCAGCGCAGGAGCTGCGGCAGCAGGTTGACCAGCGGGACGATGAGGACCAGCAGCGGCACGAGCAGGATGACGAGGCGCTCCACGAACGTCGCGAAAAAGAACGGGAGCGTGCGATGAATGAAGCTCGGACCGAAGCGCTGATGGCGATCCGCGTCTGCCGACACGGGGACGTCGACGGGTTCGGTATTGGGAAACTCGCGCGGCTTCTCGAAGTAGCCCTGCGCGGAATGAACCTCGCGCGCGGCGTCGCCCAGCAAGTGCACAAGCGCGGTCGAGAGGTCGTCGCGCGCCACCAGCATCGCTTCCGTCGCGATGAGGTTCACGTCTTCGCGCGGAATGTCGTTGGCGAGGTCGAACGTGCCCGCCGGCAGCACGAGGTGGGACACGTGCGGGAACCGGCGCACGTATGCGTCCGCGCGCCGGAAGTCCAGGAGCTTGATCGTCGGATCGCGCAGCGCGTCGCCGACCGCGGACGATTGCGCGCCGCCGACGAACGCGACGGCATCGACCTGCCCCGCCTGCAGCGCGCGCAGCGCATCTTGGTTGCCGACGGCGACGAGCGTGCTGTTCGCTTCGGTGACTCCGTTGGCGACGAGCAGCGGGACCACGAACGCCCGCACGCCGTGGCCTTCACTCCCGACGGCGATCCGCTTGCCGCGAAGCTCGTTCAAATTGTCGAGAGTTGCGGCGTCGCGATGGAAAACCCACAACGGCTCGTAATAGAGGGAGGCGAGCATCACCACGTTGACGGGTGCATGCATCACTCCGCCTTGCATGAAGGCCACGTCGACGCCGGACTTGGGATCGGCGATGAGACGCGCGTTCTCGCCGGACCCGGCGGTCACCCGCTCCTCGAGCGTGACGCCGTCGCGCGCGAGGATCTCGCGATAGCGTTGCGCGTAAAGGTGGTAGAGGCTGTCCTCCACGCCCGTTGCGATGACGATCCGGCGTGGGATCGACGCCTGCAGCATCCACGCGCCGAGCGCGGCCAGAAGCACGAGCGCCGCCACCAGCGTCGTTCCGCGCGCCACGGTGCGCGCCCGCTCGGTCATGTCAGGGGAAATGCAGGTCGGGCTTCAGCCCGACGCGATGCGTCCATGTCGGACTCAAGTCCGACCTACAGCCCCCTCCGGGGGGCAGCGAGCGAAGCGGCCGTGGGGTTCGTTCACGCTAACGGGCTGGTTGCCAGCGCAGGTCGAGCGTCACCGGCGTCGCCGGATTCGGCGGCTCCGGATGAACGTGCAACGGCCCCGGCGTGTGGCCCTGCGCCCAGAAGCGTGCGACGCGGCGCGCCTCGGCTTCGTTGGCATTCACGGGAAACGTATCGTAGTTGCGGCCGCCGGGGTGCGCGACGTGATACATGCAGCCGCCGAGTGCGCGTTGCGCCCAGGTGTCCACGAGGTCGAACGTCAGTGGCGCGTGGGCGGCGATGGTCGGATGCAGCGCCGACGCCGGGCTCCACGCGCGATAGCGCACGCCCGCGACGTACTCGCCAGGCACGCCCGTCGGCGCAAGCGGGACCACGCGGCCATTGCACGTCACCGTGTGACGCCCTCCGGTCATGCCCGTCACCTTGACTTGGAGGCGCTCGACCGACGAATCGACGTACCGCGCCGTCCCGGTGCCGGAGAGCTCCTCGCCCAGCACGTGCCATGGCTCGATCGCCTGCCTCAGTTCGACGGACACGCCATCGTAGGTAATGGTGCCGTAGCGCGGAAAGCGAAACTCGACGAAGGGCTCGAACCAGGCGGGCTCGAACGCATAGCCCGCGCGCGCGAGATCCTGCGCGACGTCGCGAATGTCGGCGGCGACGTAGTGCGGCAAGAGCCAGCGGTCATGCAGCGCCGTGCCCCACGGGACCAGCTTGCCTTGGTAGGGCTCGCGCCAGAACCGCGCCACCAATGCGCGTAGCAACACCATTTGCAACGCAGCCATGCGGAAGTGCGGCGGCATCTCGAACGCGCGGAACTCGAGAAGGCCGAGCCGACCCGTCGGAGCTGTCTGGCGAGTAGAGCTTGTCGATCGAGAACTCGGTGCGATGCGTGTTGCCCGTGAGGTCGGTCAACAGGTGGCGCAACAGGCGGTCGACGAGCCAGGGCTGCACCGTCTCCTTGCCGACCTGCGCCTTGTGCGCAAGCTGCTGGAATGCGATCGCGAGCTCGTAAAGACGGTCGTCTCGCGCCTCGTCCACGCGCGGCGCCTGGCTCGTCGGGCCGATGAACATGCCCGCGAAGAGATACGACAGCGACGGATGGTTCTGCCAGTACGTGATGAGGCTTTGCAGCAAGTCGGGACGCCGCAACAGGGGACTGTCGGGGGGCGTCGACCCTCCGAGGGTCACGTGATTGCCGCCGCCGGTGCCGGTGTGGCGGCCGTCGAGCATGAACTTCTCGGTCGTCAACCGGGCGAGCCGCGCCTCCTCGTAGAGCGTCTCGCTCGTGTGCATGAGCTCGCGCCACGTCGCGGATGGATGCACGTTGACCTCGATCACGCCGGGATCGGGCGTGACGTTCAGCACTTTCGTGCGCGCGTCGCGCGGCGGCGTGTAGCCCTCGACGGCGACGGGGACCTTCGTGGCGACCGCGATGTCCTCGAGCGCCGCAAGCAGCGCGACGTAGGCTTCGAGCTGTTCGATCGGCGGCGCGAACACGTAAAGATGCCCGTCGCGCACCTGCAGGGTGAGCGCCGTCTTGATCACCTCGCGCGGCTTGTCGCCTCGCACGCGGCCCTCTTTGGCCCGAAGGTCGCCACGCTTGGGCAGTGCGGCGCGCGGCGCGAACGGATCGATCGCGAACTCGGGCTCCTCTTCCTCCGGAAGCACGTCGGGCAACGATGCGAGCGGCAAGCGAAAGCCGAGAGGGGAGTCACCCGAAACCGCGAAGAGATGCCCGCGCCGCAGCGGCCACGGGCTCGACTGCCATGCCACCCCGCCGCCCGGCGCTTCGGTGGCGCGCAGCGGCAGCACGAATCCCGCGGGGGCGCCGAGACCGGAGCGCAGGATGCGCGCGAGGCGTGCTCGCTCGCCTGGGTCCGCGAGGTCTGCCTGCATCGGGTCGGCATTGACCGGCAGCTCGGCTTCCGAGTCGAGAAGACGCGGCACGTCCTCGTACGCGGTAATCAGCAGCGAAGCCGGCAGGCCCAGCATTTCGGCCAATCGCTCGCCGAATGCCTTGGCGACGGCGAGCGTCGTGGTGCCGGGCTTGGTGGTGTCGGCGATGAGGTCGTCGTGCTGCCACAGCGGCTCGCCGTCGGTACGCCAGATGAGTCCCAGCGCCCAGCGGGGCAGCGGTTCGCCCGGATACCACTTGCCCTGGCCGAAGTGTACGAATCCGCTGGGCGCGAAGCGCGCGCGCAGCCGCTTCAGCAGCAACTCGCCGAGCTCTCGCTTCTTCGGGGACAGCGCGGTGTAGTTCCACTCAGGCCCCTCCATGTCGTCCACCGACACGAAAGTGGGCTCGCCGCCCTGCGTCAATCGAACGTCGTGCGCCAGGAGATCTTGGTCGACGTGCTCGCCGAGCGCGTCGATCGCCTGCCACTGCGACTCGCTGAACGGCCTGGTGACGCGCGGGTCTTCGTGCACGCGCGTGATGCTCATCGCGAAGCCGAACTCGACGTTGGTGACGTCCGTGTAGCCGATCACCGGCGCGGCGTTGCCGGGATCGGCGGTGCATGCGAGCGGAATGTGGCCCTCTCCTGCAAGCAGTCCCGACGTCGGGTCGAGGCCGATCCATCCCGCGCCGGGGATGAACGCCTCGGCCCACGCGTGGAGATCGGTGAAGTCGCGGTCCGTGCCGGAGGGTCCGTCGAGCGACTTCACGTCGGCGACGAGCTGGATCAGGTAGCCGGAGGCGAAGCGCGCGGCAATGCCGAGATGCCGCATGATCTGCACCAGGAGCCACCCCGAGTCGCGGCACGAGCCGCTGCAATTCGCGAGCGTCTGCTCCGGCGTTTGCACCCCGGGCTCCATACGCACGAGGTACTTCACCTGATGCTGGAGGAGCTGGTTGAGCCGCACCAGCAACATCGCCGTGTTCTCGCCCGGCTGGATCGTCCTGCGGAAGTCGTCGAGCCACGCCGCGAGCCTGGGACCGAGCGGAGCCGTCTCGAGGAACGGGATGAGCTCCTTCGCGAGCGCCGGGGCGTACACGAACGGGTACTTCTCGGCGTACTCCTCGACGAAGAAGTCGAACGGGTTGATGACCGTGAGATCGGCGACGAGATCGACCTCGATCTCGAGCTTGTCCGCGGGACTCGTGAACACGAGGCGCGCGACCCAATTGCCGTACGGGTCCTGCTGCCAGTTCAGGAAATACTTGTCAGGCGTGACGTTCAGCGAGTAGCCGAGGATCGGCGTGCGGCAATGCGGCGCCGGCCGCAGGCGGATCTCGTGCGGTCCGATGTTGACGAGACGGTCGAACTTGTACGTGGTGCGATGCGAGAGCGCGACTCGGATAGCCATCTAGGTCCAGTCGGGATCGGGAAGCTGCGCGAACACGCGCCGCAAGCCTTCGCCCCATTGCGTGTGCACCATCTGGAAGTACGGGTCGACCTCGTCGATGCGCCGCTGCAGCTTGATGCGCAGCGAGTCCGTCTCGTACACCAGAAGATCGATCGGCAATCCCACCGAGATATTCGAGCGCATCGTCGAGTCGAACGAGACCATCGTGCACTTGGTGGCGTCGAGCAGCGACGTCGTGCGCGACATCACGCGATCGATGATCGGCTTGCCGTACTTGGTCTCGCCGATCTGGAAGTAGCACGTGTCGGGGGTCGCCTCGATGAAGTTGCCTTCCCCGTAGACGTTGAAGAGCCGCGGCGGCTCGCCGCGCACCTGGCCGCCGACGATGAAGTTGGCGTGCGCGTCGATGTTGTTCTGCACGAGGTAGGGCCCGTCGCGCGTCTTGACCTCGCGCAGGCAGTCGCCGAGGAGCCGCGCCACGTCGAACATCGACTCGGCATTCCACATGTTGAGCTGGCTGTCGCTCCCCCGGCCGCGCGTTTCCAGCACGTTGATCGCGTTCTGCGTGATCGAAAGGTTGCCCGAGGACAGGGTGACGATCATGCGCTGACCCTCGCGCGCGAACACGCGCATCTTGGAAAAGCGCGCGATCTGGTCCACGCCCGCGTTGGTGCGGGAGTCCGACGCGAAGATCATCCCGGCGTCGAGCGACATGGCAACGCAATAAGTCATGGTATGCGGCGATTAAACTTTCGATTTTATCCGAGAGCAAAAGCGCACCCGCCACGCGGGTGTGTTTCCATCAGAAGTTTTCAACTCGGCGCCAGGAAATGATCGCTGATCTCGTCGCCCAGAAGAGACACGCGCTGGATGAAGTCCATGAGGTACTCGTGGAGCCCGAAGCGGATGATGTCGTCGGTCCGCCCGAAGTGAAGCCGCGCGTGGATCTCGCCGCCCTGGCGCCGGATTTCCGCGCTGTTGTCGTCGCACAATATCTCCAGCGTGTCCTCGATCAGGTTGAAGCAGCTGTGCAGCGAGCGCGGCATGTCGTCGCGCAGCACCAGCAGCTCTGCGACGCGCCGCGGCGAGATCACGTCGCTGTAGATCTTGCGATAGGATTCAAAGCCGGACACCGACTGCAGGAGCGACGCCCACTGATAGTAGTCGACAGCGCCGCCCACGTCCGCCGCGGAGGGCAGCAGGATGTGGTACTTCGTGTCGAGGATGCGCGCGGTGTTGTCCGACCGCTCCAGGTGGGTCCCGAGGCGAATGAAGTGATACGCCTCGTCCCGGAGCATCGTGCCGAACGTCACGCCGCGGAAGAGGTGCGAGCGCATCTTCACCCACTCGAGGAAATTGGACACCCCCATCGCCTGCAGGCGCTGGAAGTCGTGCGCGCGCATCTCGATCCAGGCCCCGTTGAGGTCCTCGTACATTTCCGACGTGATGGCCCCGCGGACGCTGCGCGCCGATTCGCGCGCGGCGCGCAGGCAGCAGTAGATCGACGAGGAGTTGCTGGCGTCGAGGACCATGTACTTGATCACGTTCTCCGCCGTGAGTTGCGGATAGTCCTGGTAGAAACCCGTGGCCCCGCCCGTCGCGATGAGCGGGACCGCCCACGGCTCGGCCCATGCAAGGCCCGGCTCCTGCGGCTCGTATGGCAGGAGCGACGTGCGGTAGGTGACGTCGAGCAGGCGCGCGGTGTTCTCGGCACGCTCGATGTGGCGCGCCATCCAATAGAGATCGTTTGCGGTCCTCGAGAGCATGTGCGCCGCCTACGCCAATACCCACGTGTCCTTCGTCCCGCCGCCCTGGGACGAATTGACCACCAGCGACCCTTCTCGCAATGCCACGCGGGTGAGGCCGCCCGGCACGAGGTCGATGTCCGCGCCGGAGAGCACGTACGGCCGCAAGTCGATGTGGCGCGGCGCGATGCCCGCACCCACGAACGTCGGGCAGGTCGAGAGCGCGAGCGTCGGCTGCGCAATGTACTTCTCGGGATTGGCGAGGATGCGCTCGCGGAACGTGGCCCGCTCCTCCGTCGTCGACGCAGGTCCCACGAGCATGCCGTAGCCGCCCGCGCCGTGCACCTCCTTGACGACGAGGTCCGGCAGGTGCGAGAGAACGTGGTCGCGCTCCTGCGGCTTGTAGCACATGAACGTCGGCACGTTGTTGAGAATCGGCTCTTCGGACAGGTAGTAGCGGATCATGTCCGGCACGTAAGGGTATATCGACTTGTCGTCGGCCACGCCGGTGCCGATGGCGTTGGCGAGCGTCACGCGCCCCGCGCGGTACGCGGCGAAAAGTCCCGGCACGCCGAGCATCGAGTCCTTGCGGAATGCCAGCGGGTCGAGGAAGTCGTCGTCCACGCGCCGGTAGATCACGTGGACGCGCCGCGGGCCGCGCGTGGTGCGCATGTAGACCGTGTCGTTCTGGACGAAGAGATCCTGGCCTTCGACCAGCTCGACCCCCATCTGCTGCGCGAGGAACGCGTGCTCGAAATACGCGGAGTTGTACGCGCCCGGCGTGAGGACCGCGACGGTCGGGCTGTCCTCGCGCTTCGGACCCACCGCGCGGAGGTTCTCGAGCAGCATGTCGGGGTAGTGCTGGATCGGCCGGATCGAACGCGTCGCGAAGAGTTCGGGAAACAGCCGCATCATCATCTTGCGGTTCTCGAGCATGTACGACACGCCCGAAGGAACCCGCAGGTTGTCCTCGAGCACGTAGTACTCGCCCTTCCCCGCGCGCACGATGTCTACGCCCGCGATGTGAGCATAGATGCCGCCCGGCACATCCATGCCGGCCATTTCGTTGCGGTATTGCGCGTTGCCGAGCACACGCTCGGCGGGAATCGCGCCGGACTTCAAGATGCGCTGATCGTGATAGACGTCCGCGAGAAAGAGATTGAGCGCGCGCACGCGTTGCTTCAACCCGCGCTCGAGCACGGTCCACTCGTCCGCGGGAATGATGCGCGGAACGATGTCGAAAGGAATGAGGCGTTCGGTTCCGCCGTCGTCGCCGTACACCGCGAACGTGATGCCGACGCGATGGAACGCGCGCTCAGCTTCCTCGCGCTTCTGCGCAATGCGCGAAGTGTCGGTGCGCTCCAACCAGTCGGCGAACGCCCGGTAATGGGGCCGGACGCCCTGGTCGGGGGAGGTCATTTCATCGTACGGGTGGGCAGACATGCGGGCGGGGAAGCGGTCGTTCAATGAGTAGCAAGCGATACGCCAGTTTAAGGATTCCTTTGCCGCCCAGAGGCTTAACGCGACCCTTTTTGAAACAAGGATTTCGCGTTCGCCCGAAACCGCGCACGGGCGCACTTTTGGAGGGCATTTTTGTCCTGGACAGGGTTGGACATAAGCCGAAGGTTGGTTTGCCCTCCTACCGGCCCTATGGTTAAATCGCGGCTCCTGTCTGGGTTCGCGGGGCGTTTAGCTCAGCGGTAGAGCACTCCCCTCACACGGGAGGGGTCGCTGGTTCGAACCCAGCAATGCCCACCACACTGAACCAAGGGGTTACGCGAAAGTGTAACCCCTCTTTTTTTGCGATGGATCGCTGACGCTCTCTCGCGCACGATGCCGGTGAACCGCCAACGACGCCTCGTTGCCGCGGCGATTGCAACCATCGCGGCGCATCCGATCGCGCACGCACAGCAGGCGCCGCGCAAGTATCGCATCGGTTACCTGAGCCAGCCGAGCCGCGAGTCCGTCGAGCCCGTCCTGCAGGTGTTCCTGCGCGCGCTGCGCGACCTCGGGTGGGTCGACGGCGGCAATCTCGCGATCGAGTATCGATGGGCCGACGGCAACAGCGATCGGCTGCCTGCGCTCGCGGCCGATCTCGTGCGGCAGGACGTGGACGTCATCGTGGCTCCGGCCGCGGTCGCTGCGCTCGCCGCGAAAGATGCCACCGCCAGGATTCCGATCGTGATGATCTTTCCCGCCGATCCGATCGGGCTCGGCCTCGTGCAAAGCCTGCAACGGCCGGGCGGCAACGTCACCGGCACCGCGTATGCGCACGACACCCGCATCCTGCGCAAGCAGCTCGAAGTCCTCAAGGACGTCGTGCCGCACGGCTCGCGTGCGGCGGTCCTCGCGAGCCCCGCCGATCCGCTTCGAACGCTGCAACGGCGCGAATACGATGCCGCCGCGCAGTCGCTGGGGCTCGATCTTCGGCATGTCGAAGCGCGCGGCCCGCAGGAATTCGCCGCGGCATTCTCGACCATCGCGCAGTCGCGTGCACAGATGTTGTGCGTAGCGGGCGGCTCGATCTATCTTCCCTACCGCAAGGAGCTGCGCGAGGCCGTATTGAAGTCGCGCCTGCCGACCCTGTACACCCTTCGCGAGATGTTGGAGGAAGCGGCAGGTCTCGTCGCGTATGCCGCGAACCTGTCCGACTTCATCGGGCGTTCGGCGGCCTACGTCGACAAGATCCTGCGCGGCGCCAATCCGGCCGACCTTCCCGTGGAGCAGCCGACCAAGTTCGAGCTGGTGATCAATTTGCGGACTGCGCGAACCTTGGGGATCACCGTTCCGCCGGCGGTGCTGGCGCGCGCGGACGAAGTGATTCAATGACTTCCGATCCGCCGGCGGCGTTTGTCTTCGATGCATACGGGACGCTGTTCGACGTGCACTCCGTCGCAGTGGTCGCCGGCGAACTGGCGCCGGGCCTGGGTGATGCGCTGTCGCGCGCGTGGCGCGCGAAGCAGCTCGAGTACACGTGGCTGTCGTCGCTCATGCAATCCGGACGACGGCCGCGGCGCAACTTCGACGATCTCACCGCCCGCGCGCTCGATCACGCAACAGCAGCGCTCGGCATCAAGCTTGGGCGAGACGCGAAGCGCCGGCTGTGTGCAGCCTATCTCGCGCTCGCACCTTATCCGGACGCGCGCGGAGCGCTGGCCGCGCTGGTCCCGCGACCGCGATGGATCCTGTCCAACGGAACGTCGAAGAGCCTTGGAACGCTTGTTCAAGCAAGCGGCCTTGGGTCGCTGTTGGACGGCGTGTGGTCGGTCGACGACGTCGACGTCTACAAGCCGTCACCGCGGGTCTACGCCATGGCCGAGCAGCGCCTCGGGCTGCCGGCACGGAGGATCGCATTCATCTCGTCGAACTGCTGGGACGCGATCGGCGCTCAGTCGTACGGCTTCACCACGTTCTGGATCAACCGCAGCGGCGCGCCAGTCGACCGGCACGGCACGCCACCGCGTCACATCCTGCGATCCCTGGCGGAGCTGCCCGCGCTGGTGACCGTTTGACTACGTGGCTTCCTTGCGCGCTAGGGCATCAGCTGGCCGCCGTTGACCTCGATGATCTGCCCGGTCACGTAGCCCGACATCGCGTCGGAGGCAAGGTACAGGAACGTTCCCGCGCACTCGTCCGCGCTGCCGAGCCGGTTCATCGGAACCGTCGCCTGCATGGCCTTCAGCTGTTCGGCGGTCGAGTATCGATCGTGGAAAGGCGTGGTGATGACGCCCGGCGACACCGCGTTGACGCGGATGTTGTCGCCGACGAGCTCCTTCGCCCAGCCGCGTGTGACCGTCGACACGAAGCCCTTGGCGCCCGCATACAGGATCGCCCCGCCGCCGCCGCCGTGGCGCGCGGCGATCGAGGTCACGTTGATGATGTTGCCCGACTTCTGCTTGCGCATGACCGGCACGGCCTCGCGCATGAAGAGTGCCACCTGCGTGCAATTGAGGCTCAGCACGCGCTGGATGTGCTCGACCGTATAGTCCTCGATCTTGACGCGGCCGAGCATGCCACCCGCGTTGTTGATCAGGACGTCGAGGCGCCCGCCGAACGCGTCGCGCGATTCCGCGACGATGCGCTTCACGTCCCCCTCGGACATCACGTCGCCGCCGACCGCAACGGCCTGCCCGCCGGCCCCCTTGATGTCGGTCACGACCTGCTGCGCGGCGTCGCCGCTCGCGTTGTAATGCACGACCACCCGCGCGCCCACCTCCGCGAACGCGCGCGCTGCCGCCGCGCCGATGCCCGTCGATGCGCCCGTCACGAGCACGACCTTGTCCTTGAGATCCGTTGCCATTTGCCTTACCCCTTTTGAGTTGCGATGTCTCGTTCGTTGGTCTTGTCCGCAGCGCCCCGGCATGCGGCCACCGATTCGC
The DNA here is from genome assembly GCA_963707815.1 of uncultured beta proteobacterium. Lineage (GTDB taxonomy): Bacteria > Pseudomonadota > Gammaproteobacteria > Burkholderiales > Casimicrobiaceae > VBCG01. Next base: position 31,396 of record CAVPRK010000001.1, on the reverse strand, counting down.
GCAGCGCGGCGATGGCCGCCGGCCGCGGAAAGCTGCGCCTGTACGCGAGCGCGACCCGGCGCGACGGGCGCCGGTCGCGCGAACGGCACCGGCACGACCAGGCGGCTGTGGTACTTCGGCGTCAATGCATCGCGCGGCAGGACCGAGATCCCGAGCCCCGACGCCACCATGTTGCGTATGGTCTCGAGCGAGTTCGTGCGCGGCACGTGCGCGTCCGCCTTGTTGAGCTCGGGGCACGACTCCAGCACCTGGTCGCGGAAGCAGTGACCGACGTTGAGCAGGATCGTGTTCTCGCCCACGAGCTCGGCCGGCTGCACCGACTTGCGCTTGGCCCACTTGTGCGTCGACGGCACGACGACCTGGAACGGCTCTTCGTACAGGAATTCCGTCGCCACGCCCGGCGGCGCGAACGGCAGCGCGACGATCGCCGCGTCGAGGCGGCCCGACTTGAGGCCGACCTCCAGGTTCTCCGTGAGGTTCTCCTCGATGTCGAGCGGCATCTGCGGCGCGCGCTCGTGCAGCGCGGGGATGAGGTCGGGCAGCAGGTACGGCGCAACGGTATAGATGACGCCGAGCGTGAGTGTCCCCGTGAGCTGGTTGCGGCCGGACTGCGCGATGTCGCGGATGCGCGACGACTCCTCGAGCACGCGCTGCGCCTGCTCGACGATGCGCTCGCCGACCGGGGTCACCGTCACTTCGTTCTTGCCGCGCTCGAAGACGAGCGTGCCGAGCTCGTCCTCGAGCTTCTGGACCGCCACCGACAGCGCGGGCTGGCTCACGAAGCACTTCTGCGCGGCGCGCCCGAAATTGCGCTCCTGCGCAACGGCGACGAGATAGCGAAGCTCGTTGAGCGTCACTTGAGACCGGCCAGGAACCGGGCGAACCCTTCGCCCGTTTCCGGATGCTTGAGGCCGAGCGCCACCGTCGCCTCGAGATAACCGAGCTTGCGCCCGCAATCGTAGCGGCGGCCCTCGAAGCGGTAGGCCACGACACGCTCTTCCCCCATCAGCCGGGCGATGCCGTCGGTGAGCTGGATCTCGCCGCCCGCGCCCGCTCCGATCGCGCGCAGGTGAGCGAAGATCGCGGGCGTGAGAACGTAGCGCCCGACCACGGCGAGCGTCGAAGGGCGTGGTGCCCGGCTTCGGCTTCTCGACGATGCGCGTGATGCGCGACACATTGTCCGCCGCTTCCGCGCCCGCCGTCTCCACGATGCCCCAGCTTCCGATGTCGTCGGCCGGCACCTCCATCACGCCGATGGTCGACACGTTCTCGCGCGTCGCGACGTCGACCATCTGCTTCGTGACCGGCAACGTCGGCGTCGATGAGGTCATCGGCGAGGATCACCGCGAACGGCTCGTCGCCGACGACGGGCGCCGCGCACAGCACGGCGTGGCCGAGGCCGAGCGCCTCGGACTGCCGGATGTAGATGCAGTTGATGCCCGGCGGCGTGGCATCTTTCACCGCTTCCAGGAGCTCGCTCTTGTTTCGCAGCGCGAGCTCGGTCTCGAGCTCGTAGGCCTTGTCGAAGTGATCCTCGATCGCGCGCTTGTTGCGCCCGGTGATGAAGATCATGTCCGTGATGCCGGCCGCCGCGGCCTCCTCGACCGCGTACTGGATGAGCGGCTTGTCGACGACGGGGAGCATTTCCTTGGGACTCGCCTTGGTGGCGGGCAGGAACCGGCTGCCGAGTCCGGCAACGGGGAAGACGGCTTTGGTGATTTTTTTCATGAGCTTGTTCGGGCGATGAGTTGCTGGAGTCCTGCCTCGTCGAGCACGGCGACGCCGAGCTCCTCGGCCTTGGCGAGCTTGCTGCCTGCCTCAGCACCTGCGACGACGTAGTCGGTCTTCTTGGAAACGCTGCCCGACAACCTTGCCGCCCGCGTCTTCGATGAGCGCTTTCGCATCCTCGCGCGACATCGTGGGCAGCGTACCGGTCAGCACGAACGTGAGATTGTGAAGCGGCCCGGTTGCAGGCCGTACCATGCGCGGCGGGCCTTCGGTCCAGTGTACGCCTGCGGCGCGCAGCTGCTCGACACTTTCGCGATTGTGCGGCTCCGCGAAGAAGCGCGCGATCGAGGCCGCAAGCACCGGTCCGACGTCGTTGGCCTCGATCAGCTGCTCTTCGGCGGCATCCATCAGCGCGTCGAGATTGCCGAAGTGGTTGGCGAGGTCGCGCGCCGTCGCTTCGCCGACGTGGCGGATGCCGAGGGCGTAGATGAAGCGTGCGAGCGTGGTGGACTTGCTCTTCTCGATGGCCGCGAGCACGTTGCCGGCGCTTTTGTCGGCCATGCGCTCGAGCGCGGCAAGCTTGGCGAGGCCGAGCTTGTACAGATCCGCCGGCGTGTGGACGACGCCGCCGTCGACCAGCTGGTCGACGAGCTTGTCGCCCAATCCTTCGATATCCAGCGCGCGGCCGGCTCGCGAAGTGCAGGAGCGCCTGCTTGCGCTGCGCGGGGCACACGAGCCCGCCGCTGCATCGCGCGACCGCTTCTTCGGGCAGCCGCACGATCGCCGATCCGCACTCGGGGCATTGCGTCGGCATTACGAACGCGCGCGCATCGCTCGGGCGCCGCTCGAGCAGCGGCCGCACGACCTGCGGGATCACGTCGCCAGCGCGCCGCACGATCACCGTGTCGCCGATGCGGAGGTCGCGGCGCCGGATCTCGTCTTCGTTGTGCAAGCGTGACGTTGGTGACGGTCGTGCCGCCGACGAACACGGGCTCGAGCTTGGCGACGGGCGTGATGCGCGCCGGTGCGGCCGACCTGCACGTTGATCTCGAGGAGCTTCGTCGGCATCTCCTCGGGCGGGAACTTGTGCGCGACCGCCCAGCGCGGCTCGCGCGTGCGAAAGCCGAGCTCGCGCTGCAGGTCGAGGCTGTCGACCTTGTAGACGACCCCGTCGATCTCGAACGGCAGATCGATGCGACGCTTCTGCACGTCCTCGTAGAACGCGGCGAGACCCGCGGCGCCGCGCACGACGCGCCGGTCGTCGTTGACCGGAAGCCCGAAGCGGCCGAGAGCAGTCGAGGAGCGCGCCTTGGGTGGCGGGCACGGTCCAGCCTTCGGTCTCGCCAAGGCCATAGGCAAAGAACTGCAAGCGGACGCTGCGGCGGTCATCGCAGGATCGAGCTGCCGCACCGCGCCCGCCGCCGTGTTGCGCGGATTCACGTAGAGCTTGCCGCCGCTCTCCTGCTGGCGCAGGTTCAGCGCCGCGAAGTCCGTGCGCGACATGTAGATCTCGCCGCGCACTTCGAGCACCGGCGGCGCTTTGCCCTTGAGCCGTTGCGGGATCGCGGGAATCGTCCGGATGTTCGCGGTGACGTCCTCGCCCGTTTCGCCGTCGCCCCGCGTGCGCCGCGACCGCGAGAACGCCCTGCTTCGTAGCGCAAGCTCATCGCGAGGCCGTCGAACTTGAGCTCGGCCATGTACTCGATGTCGGGCGCGTCGGCGGCGAGCTTCAACTCGCGGCGCATGCGCGCGTCGAAGTCGGCTGCGCCGTCGGCGGTCGTGTCGGTCTCGGTGCGGATGCGACAGCATCGGCACCGCGATGCCTGACGGGCGCGAACTCCGCGGCGCGCGCGCCGCCGACGCGCTGCGTCGGCGAATCCGGCGTGCGCAGCTCCGGGATGCTCGGCCTCGATCGACTGCAGCTCGCGGAACAGCTTGTCGTACTCGGCATCGCTGATGACGGCGCGTCGTCGGCGTAATAGCGCTCGTTGTGCTCGGCGATTTCGGCGCCGCAGTGCGGCGGCGCGGCGCACGACCGCGGCAGGAGGGCCCACTAGGCCCGAATAACGCGAGCGCGCGCGGGCTTCCCGGTTCGATGCCGCTCTCGCGCAACGCTTCGGCCGCCGCCTCGACCTGCTTGCGGATCGACGCCAGCGCGGCGTCGTCGAGCGCCCGCTGGTTGTCGTCGACGAGCTCCGCGCCCAGGTTGTGCGCAAGGCGCTTGGCCGTCATCCTCATCTGGTCGAACGTGCGCGGCGGGTCCGCGACGCGCGGCACGTCGAGCACCAGCACGATGCCGTTGGTGGCGGACAGGCGCAGCGAGTCGGCCGTGAACGGCTCGTTGCGCAGGTTCGTGCAGCGCATAGAGAACGGCGCCGGTGTCCTCCTGGGCCCATTCGAACTTGCCGCCGTTGACGAGCTTGAACCCGGACGCTTCGGCCACGCCGCGAACGCGCGTACCGGCCACGCTGCCGTTCTCCTTGACGAGCACGGTGAGGCCCGACCTGGACGTCGACGTCGGCGCACAGGCGATCGAGCGCCTCTGCGCGATCCGCTTCCGTCGCGACGTCGCGCACGGACATTGCCGCCGGCAGGTGAGGCGCCAGGTCTGCCATCACGCGCAGGAAGGTGTCGAGCTGCGCGCGACTGGCCGGCCCGTTGCGGTCGGCAAGCAGCAGGCACGCCGCGAGCTCGATGAACTCGCCGCGCGTGTCGGTTCCGAGCAGCTGCCACGGGCCGTCGGGAGTCGTGCGCCCGAACCAGCGCAAGCGCTTGCCGAGCCGCGCATGCAGTCCCGCCGCGAAAGCGCCGACGCCGACCGGCTTCGCGGGCTGCAAGGTCACGATGCACTCGATCTCGGAATCGGGCGCGCCGGCTGATGGCGCCTTCCGAATCGACGATCGCAGTCGGCTCCGGCGCGGCCTCCGGCTCGAGGTCGTCGCCTTCGTCGTCGTGCGCGACGACGTCCATCGGCGGCGTGAACGTCGAGGTGTTCTCAGGGGGCCGATACGCCGGAACGACATCGTCGGGGACATCGCCCGCGCCGCGCAGCGTGGGCTCGACGCGTGCTCCCGTCGCCCGCCGCGCCAGCGAGCGCATCCGCAGGCTTGCGGAACGTGGTCTCGATGCGGCGCCGCACGCGACGCTCGAGCCACCAGTTGTAGATCATGACGCCTACGACCAGGGCCACGCCGGCGACGATGAGGCCCAGCTGAAGCGGACTCACCGGCAGTGTCATGGTCTGGGCTTCAAGGGCATGTAGGGGGCGCTTCGCTCGTGCGCCTTGCTCGCTCGATTATAGCGCGCGCGACTTCGATAACTTCTCTAGCGCCGCGTTTTCCGCGAGCGTCAGCGCTTCGGCAATGTCGACCGCGACCACGCGCGACGCGCCCGGCTCGGGCATCGTGACGCCGACGAGCTGGCTGGCCATCTCCATCGTGATCTTGTTGTGCGAGATGAAGAGGAACTGCGTCTCCGCCGACATCTCGCGCACCATCTCGCAGAAGCGGTCGGTGTTCGGATCGTCGAGCGGCGCGTCCACCTCGTCCAGCAGGCAGAAGGGCGCGGGATTGAGCTTGAACAGCGCGAACACGAGCGAGATCGCGGTGAGCGCCTTCTCGCCGCCCGACAGCAGCTGGATCGACGTGTTGCGCTTGCCGGGCGGCTGCGCGACGACCTGCACGCCCGAGTCGAGGATCTCCTCGCCGGTGAGCATGAGCCTCGCGTTGCCGCCGCCGAACAGCGCCGGAAAGAGCTTGGCGAAGTTCGTGTTGACCGTGTCGAACGTCTGCTGCAGCAGGTCGCGCGACTCGCGGTCGATCTGGCGGATCGCGGTCTCGAGCGTCGACATCGCCTCGGTGAGGTCGGCGGCCTGGCGGTCGAGGTAATCCTTGCGCTCGCGTTGCCTGCGCGAGCTCGTCGAGTGCGGCGAGATTGACTGCGCCCAGCTCCGCGATCGCGGCGTTGAGGCGCTCGATCTCCGCAGGCAACGTGCGCGCGCTGCCCCACGCCTTGAGCGCGTCCGGCAGCGACGCGACGTCGGCGTGGGCTTCGGACAGCTGCTCGGTGAACTGCGCCTCGGCGAGCTGCGCCGCCTGCTCCTTCAACTGCATGTCCTGGATCTTGACGCGCGCCGGCTCGAGCTTCTGGTCTGCGGCGAGGCGTGCCTCCTCGGCCGCGCGAAGATCCGCGCCCAGAACTTCCAGGCGGTCGCGCGCACTCGCGAGCGCCTGTTCGGCGGACGCGCGAACGGTCAGTTGCTCGGTGAGCGTCGCCTCGACGGGCGTCCAGTCGATCGCGGCGCGTTCGCTCGAGAGCTGGTCGAGGAGGCCGCGCTCCTGGTCGCGACGCGTCGCGAGATCGCTCGCGCGGCGCGCGAGCTCGGCGATGCGGTCGTCGCAGCGGCGCTGCGCGAAGTCCGCCTCCTGCGTGTTGCGCTCCGCGGCACGCACTTTCTCGCGGCCGCGCGCGAGCGCGACCTCGGCTTCGTTGCGGGCGTGGCGCGCGGACTCGCGCGCCGCGAGCTTGTCGTGCAAGGCGGACTGCAGGTCGGCGATCTCCGCATCGATGGCGGTCCGCTGCGCCTGCGCCTCGTCGATGCGCGCGGCGAGCTCGCCCGATTCCTGCTCGATCTGCGCGCGCCGCTTTTGCGCAGCTTCCGCCGTTTGCCGAAGCTGCAGGAGCTCGAGCTCCAGGTCGTGCGCACGCCGCTGCTGCGACGTGACCGCGAGGCCTTCCGCGTGGTACGTCTGCTGGACGGCGGCAAGCTCGGTGTCGACCGCGTCGCGTTGCACGCTCGCTTCCTCGGCCCGCGTACGCGCGCCCGCCATCGCAGCGTCGAGCTCGTCGAGCTCGCGCTGGCGCGCAAGCACGCCGTGCAGCTCGTGATCGGGCGCGAAGAACGCGACGCTTTGCGACGTGACGAGATGACCCGCCGGCGTGACGAACGCTTCGCCGACCGCCAGCGCATCGCGCTCGGCAAGCGCTGCGGCGAGATCGTCGCGGCAGCGCACGCCGGCGAGCCCGTCGGCGACGACGCGCGACACGTCCTCGCGCTTCAGGCGCACCTTGGCGAGCAATGCGTCGTTCTGTGCGAGCGGTGCGTGGCGTGCGGGTGCCGTCGTATAGGCCGCGAGGCGCCGCGGGGCTGCGCGCCGTCGGCGACCCAGTCGGTCACTTCGTCGAGGCGATCGAGCTCGAGCGCGGACAGGCGCTCGCGCAACACGGCTTCCAGCGCGTCTTCCCAACCGAGCTCGATGTCGATCACCTGCCACAGCCGGCGCGGCGTCGTTCAATCCGCGATCGGCGAGCCAGCCGTCGATATCCGTGCCGTGGCCGATCCTCGCCTGCAGCGCCGCGAGCGCCTGCTGCCGCGCCTCGAGGTCCGCAAGCGCCTTGCTGTCGCGCTGCCATGCGTCGCGCCGTCTCACGCTGGCGCAGCTGCAGGATTCGACGGTCTTCTGCAGCGTCGACGAGCGCTTCCTGCTTGCCGGCGAGGTCCGCATTCTCCTGCGCGAGCTGCTCTTCGAGCTCGCGGATCGAAATCGGTGGCGGGTGCCGCGATGCCCGCGAGCTCCTGCGCAAGGCGCGACTTGCGCGCGTCGAGATCCGACACGCCGCGGATGCGCGCTCTCGCGCCGCGTCTCCGCGACACGCATCGCCTGCTCGGCGGTCGCGATCGATTGCTGGTGCTCGGCGAGCGTGCCGTCGGCGGCCTGCACCGTTGCTTCGAGCGCGGGCAACTCCGCTTGCGCCGCCTGTTCGCCGCGTTGGGCTTCCTCGCGAGCTGCGGCCGCACTTTGCAGCGCGGACTCCGCCGCGGTTCGCTCGTCGGCGAGCGCGGTCTCCTGGCCCGCGATGGTGGCGATGGCTTCGGTCAACTGCGCCACCTGCTGCGCGATGCGCGTCTCCGACTCGCGCGCGAACGAAAGCTGCTGCTCGAGCCGCGTCACTTCGGCGTTCGCCGCATAGAACGCGCCCTGCTTCTCGTGCAGCGCGTCGCCGGCGGTGTAGTGCTCGCTGCGCAGCGCCTCGAGCTTCGCTTCCGCGGCGCGGATTTCCGCCTGGACCGCTTCGAGCGCCACGGTGAGCGACGCGATCTCCGTCGTGCAGCGGTCGCGCGACCGCGCGGCGTCCTGCTGCTTCGCGTACCACAGGAGGTGCTGCGATTGCGTGAGGCGCGCTTCGTGCTCGCGGTATTGCGTCGCGACCTGCGCTTGCTGATCCAGGCGTGTCAGCTGGTTGCCGAGCTCCAGGCGGATGTCCTCCACGCGGGAGAGATTCTCGCGCGTATCCGAAAGCCGCCCTTCCGTTTCCTTGCGACGCTCCTTGTACTTGGAAACGCCGGCCGCTTCCTCGAGGAACACTCGAAGCTCCTCGGGCTTCGCTTCGATGACGCGCGAGATCATGCCCTGCTCGATGATCGCGTACGCGCGCGGACCGAGCCCGGTGCCGAGGAAGAGGTCGTGGATGTCGCGCCGGCGGACCGGGATGTTGTTGATGTAGTACGTGGAATCGCCGTCGCGCGTGAGCACGCGCTTGATCGAGATCTCGGCGTACTGACCCCATTGCCCGCCGATCCGGCCCAGGCTGTTGTCGAAATGGAGCTCGACCGAAGCGCGGCCGACAGGCTTGCGCTCGCCGGCGCCGTTGAAGATCACATCCTGCATCGACTCGCCGCGCAGCGCCGAGGCCTTGGACTCGCCCAGCACCCAGCGCACGGCGTCGATCACGTTCGACTTGCCGCAGCCGTTCGGGCCGACGATGCCGACGAGCTGGCCGGGCGTTGCGATGGCCGTGGGATCGACGAACGATTTGAAACCGGCGAGCTTGATCTGGGTGAGGCGCAAAGCGGGGAACCTGCGAGCGGATGTCAGGGCAAGGCTTCGTGCAGTAAGGCGAAAGCCCTACCCACAGCGGCGAAATTATAGCGGAATCGTGTCGCTCGAAGGATCATCCTCCGCGCTATGCGCTACGGGGCTTGTTCGCGCTCGGGAGCGTGGCCTCCCTGCATCACTTGCGCTATGTAATTTTTCCGCGTATCGGCCACGTACGCTCGCGCGGCGCCGGGCCACCCGGGCCTTGCCTCGACCTTCGGTCTCGCCCGCCTTGCTCGCTAGGGCCCCTTCGCGCTCACGCGACGGCCAGGGGTATCGCGCGCGGAGGCAGGCGACCCTCCTCGACCGCGTGGCACGCTGCTTCGCCGTGGGCGTCCCCTCCGACCGCGCGCAACTTGGGAACCTCGCGCCGGCAGCGCTCGTTCGCGTACGGGCAGCGCGGGTGGAACGTGCATCCGGCCGGGGGATCGAGCGGGTTCGGCACTTCGCCGGCGACGGCGACGCGCGACTTGCCCGTCATCTCGAGATCGGGGACCGCGTCGAGCAGCATGCGCGTGTAGGGATGCTGCGGGTTGGCGAAGAGCTCGCGCGTGGGCGCAAGCTCGACGATGCGGCCCGAGGTACATCACGCCGACGCGGTCGGCGATGTGATGCACCACGGCAAGATTGTGCGAGATGAAGAGATACGTGAGTCCGAGCGTCCGCGACAGGTCGCGCATCAGGTTCAGCACCTGTGCCTGCACCGAGACGTCGAGCGCGGAGGTCGGCTCGTCGCACACGAGGAAGTGCGGATTCGTCGACAGCGCTCGCGCAATCGAGATGCGCTGGCGCTGGCCACCCGAGAACTGGTGCGGATACTTCGCACCGTCGGCCGCCGCAAGGCCCACCTGGAGCAGCAGCGCGACCACCCGCTCGTCGAGCTCCGGACGCGGGGTCGCCGGTGCGTGCGCGCGGAGCGGCTCGGCGACGATGTCCGCCACGCGCCATCGCGGGTTGAGGCTCGCGTACGGGTCCTGGAAGATCATCTGCATGCCGCGCCGCGCGAGCCGCAGCGCGCGCGCATCGCCGGTCACGCCTTCGCCTGCGATGGTCACGCCGTCGTAGCGAATCGAGCCGCGCGTCGGGGCATACAGGCCGACGATGAGGCGCGCGACCGTCGACTTGCCGCAGCCGGATTCGCCGACGAGGCCGACCGTCTCCCCCTTGCGGATCGCCAGGTCGATGCCGTCGACGGCCTTGAGCGTGACGCGGCCGCGCCGCTCGAGGATGCGGTCGAGCCAAGGCGGGGAGACGTCGAAGTAACGCGCGATGTTGCGCAGCTCGAGTAGCGTGTTGTCGGGGCTCGATTGCAACCTCAGCCAACAGGCCGCCATCGTCGCGCCCGCGGGCAGCAATTCCGGGCGTTCGAGCCGGCATCGATCGAACGCATGCGGGCAACGCGGATTGAACGCGCAGCCCGGCGGGATCGCGGTCAGTCGCGGCATCGCGCCGTCGATCTGCGTCAGCCGCTCGCGCTCCTCCACGATGGAGGGAATCGACCCCATCAACCCGACCGAATACGGATGCTGGGGTCGATGGATGACGTCGTGCACCGGTCCGATCTCGACGATGCGTCCGGCGTACATCACCGCGACGCGGTCCGCGGTTTCGGCGATCACGCCCATGTCGTGCGTGACGAGCATCACCGCCGTGCCGTGCTCGCGGCACAGGCGCTTCAAGAGCGCGATGATCTGCGCCTGGATCGAAACGTCGAGCGCCGTCGTCGGCTCGTCCGCGACGATGAGCTTGGGATTCGCCGCGAGCGCAAGCGCGATGACCACGCGCTGGCGCATGCCGCCGCTGAACTGGTGCGGGTAGTGGTCGATACGGCGTGCGGCCGCCGGAATGCCGACTTCCTCGAGGAGCGCGACCGCGCGCCTGCGCGCCTCGGTTTCCCCCATCGGCAGGTGCGTGCGGATCGTCTCGACCAGCTGTCGGCCGATCGTGTAGAGCGGATTGAGCGAGGTCAGCGGATCCTGGAACACGGCGCCTATCTCGCGCCCGCGGACGAGGCGCATTGCGTCGTACGGCAGGTTGTCGATGCGACGACCCGCGAGGCGCACGATGCCGCTTGCGATGCGCCCCGGCGGGTCGATCAGGCCGATGATCGCCGCGCCGGTCAGCGACTTGCCCGCGCCCGATTCGCCGACCACGCCCAGCACTTCGCCGGGCGCGATCGTGAAGGATACGTCGTGCACCGCGACCAGCGTGCCGCGGCGCGTCGGGAATTCGACGCGCAAGCCCTCGACAGCGAGCAGCGGCTCGACAGCCGCGGCGGAGGTCACGCGTTGCCGGCGACTTGGCCGCTGGAACCTGGCAACCGGCGATCTGCTCGACGTAGTCGATGACCGGTGTCCATTGCTGCGTGATCGTGGTGTCGAACTGCGCGTTGATGTAATAGAGCTTGCAAGGCTCGGCGTTGAGCATCATGACGTGCAGCGGCGGACCGCCGGGCCAGCCCGGTGCGGGACCCTGGACCACGAGGCGATGCTCGCCGGGCGTGATCCTGATCATTCTCGGGTCGGGGAAGGATCCCTGGTTGTCGACCATGTCGATGATCGCCGGGCGGCGATTGGTGATGGTCATGTTGTAGCGCTGGCCTGTCACCGCGCTCCATGTGGGGCCCCACGTCTGGCAGCCGTCGAGGAGCAACGGGGCGGCGATCGCGGGAATCAGCATCCAATACGATTTGCGCATTGCGAAGATCTCCTACGTTACTCAACACGAGTGGAGGCTCGGTTATTCCGTCAACGCAAGCGCGGATTCAGCGCATCGCGCAACCAGTCGCCGAGCAGGTTGATGGACAACACCATGATGACCAGCGCCGCGCCCGGAAAGATGGTAATCCACCATTCGCCCGAGAACAAAAATTCGTTGCCGATCCGGATCAGCGTACCGAGCGACGGCTCGGTCGGCGGCACGCCCACGCCCAGGAACGAAAGCGTCGCCTCGGTGAGGATGGCCGTGGCGATGTTGATCGTCGCCAGGACGAGCACCGGGCCGAGCACGTTGGGCAGCAAGTGGCGCGCCATGATACCCGCGGGCGTCACGCCGATGACGCGCGCCGCCTGCACGTATTCCTTGCTCTTCTCGACCATCGTCGAGCCGCGCACGGTGCGCGCGTATTGCACCCAGTTCGACAAGCCGATCGCGAGGACCAGCACGTAGACCGCGACCTGGTCGTGCGAGCCGCGCGGCAGCGCGACGCGCGCGACGCCGTCGATGAGGAGCGCGATGAGGATCGCGGGGAACGAGAGCTGGACGTCGGCAACGCGCATGATGAAGGCGTCGACCTTGCCGCCGGCATAACCTGCGACGAGGCCGAGCGACACGCCGAGGACGATTGCAAACAGGACCGACGCAGCGCCGACGAGCAGCGAGATGCGCGCGCCGAACATGATCGCCGAGAGCACGTCGCGGCCCTGATCGTCGGTGCCGAGCGGGAACGCGGCCTTGCCGTTCTCGACCCAGCCCGGCGGCAGGAGCGAATCGGAGAGACTGAGCGTGCGCAGGTCGAACGGATTATGGGGTGCGATCAAGGGTGCTGCGACCGCGGCGACGACGCACATCGCGAACACGGCAAGCGAAACGATCGCAACCGGCGAATGACGAAAGCTCCACGCGACGTCGCCGTCCCACGCCGTGCGCAGGCGCATGCGCAGCGACGGCGGCGGAAGAATTGCTGCGGTGGCGTCGTTCATATCTTGCTGTCGCGCAAGCACGCGATGGCGCGGCGCGTATGCGTCATCGCTTGCTCGTACACCATGCGCTTCCAATCGTCCGCGTCCTGGTAGAAGCCGTCGCGCATTTGCTTCTTGATCGCGCGGCGAACCTCCTCGGGAGCGTCCGGATGATTGTCGAGCCACTGGTCGCCGCGCAGCGCCTGAAGCACGGCCATCATCGGCAGCGTCCCGTACTCGAGCGCGATGCCGGCGTACGTCACACCCGGGCACTCGTCGTAGACCGCATTGAAATTCACGCCGGTGAGCGGCGCCGAGGTCGAGGTTCCGTCGTGAAAGGACGTGACGTCGTCGCCCCACCAGGCTTTCGTGCGCGCGATGTCGGCGGCGACGTCCCGCGCGGCGAGAATCTTCTCGCCGTGGCCATAGGGGCCGAGGCCGGTGTGAAAATCGATCACCCCGAGCGTGCGAGCGCCGGCGCCGTGCTCGCGCATCACCTTGCGCAGGATCGCATTGCTCCAGGCCGGGCGTACGCCGCCGTAGAACAGGCCGTCCGGAAATTCGCACTGACCGCCGCTCGTGGCGTTTTGCAGTGCGCGCTCGCCGCGCGCCTTGACGTACGCCATCAGCCGGCCTTCGTTCTCGGGCGACGGCGGCCACGTCGACGGCACCATGAACCCGTGAACCTCGGCATAGTCCGTATTCGGCGGGATGGGCTGCGAAAAATCGCGGAAGTTGCGATTCAGATCGACGTTGTCCTCGTTCGTGCGGCGGATGTGCGAGAAACCGTACGGATTGAGCGCATGCAGGAGAACGACGCGCACGCCGGCGTCCTCGAACTCCTTCAGGAGCGCATCGTCGCGCAGGAAGTTGACCTGGCAGCCGGACCCGCAGAAGCCTTCGCCGCCGTGGGTACCCGAGATCAGGATGAGCGCTTCGCGCGCCTCCGCACGTCCGAGCGACGCGACGTCGATCGAGAGCTCTTCGCCCTGCGCCCCGCGCGCTACGGGATGAACGTGACGCGTCACCGGCAGGCCGCGTGCCTTGGCGGCCTCGAGGAAACGCTCACGCGCTTCGGCGTACGTCGCGGCGAATCCGGCGATGGGATCGGCCGTCATCGAACTTCCGTGCGAACCGGCATCGCCGCCTCGGCAAGCGCGGCGAGATATCCGGCGCCGAGCGGGATCACCGCGTCGTTGAAATCGTACGTGCTGTTGTGCAGGAAGCATCCGCCCTCGGCACCTCCCTGACCCAAGCGTGCGAACGCGCCCGGCTTGGCTTCCAGCATGAAGGAAAAGTCCTCGGCGCCCATCGATGGCGGCAGGTCGCGCACCACATTGCCGTTGCCGACCAGCGACTCGGCGACGTCTGCCGCGAACATCGCTTCCTTGTAATGGTTGATCGTCGCCGGATATACCCGCTCGTAATGCAACGTCGCGCGGGCGCCGAACGCGGCGGCGATCGATTGCACGAGCTCGTGAAGACGTTTCTCGATCATGTCCTGCGTTGCCGGACGGAACGTGCGCACGGTGCCGACGAGCTTCGCGTGCGCCGGGATCACGCTCATCGCGCCGGGATGTCCCGCGTGCATCGCGCACAGGCTCACCACGGCCGTGTCGATGGGCGACACGTTGCGGCTGACGATCGACTGTGCGGCGGTGATGATGTGCCCCGCCACGAGCACGGGATCGATCGCCGCGTGGGGATGCGCGCCGTGCCCGCCTTTGCCGTCGATCACGATCTCGATGCGATCCGCCGCGGCCATCGCCGGACCCGGCGTGATGCCGATCTGCCCCGGCGGCAGCCCCGGCCAGTTGTGAAGCGCATACACCTCGCTCGCCGGAAAGCGCTCGAAGAGGCCGTCCTTGATCATCGCCTTCGCGCCCGCGTGCCCTTCCTCGCCGGGCTGGAAGATGCAGATAGACCGTGCCGTCGAAGCGGCGCGTCTCGTGCAGGTATTTCGCCGCGGCAAGGAGCATCGTCGTGTGGCCGTCATGGCCGCAGCCGTGCATGCGGCCTTCGTAGCGCGACTTGTGCGCGAAGTCGTTCTCCTCCTGCATCGGCAGCGCGTCCATGTCCGCGCGCAGTCCGATCGACTTGCCGCTGGTGTTCGTCTTGCCCGGAATGACGGCAACCAGCCCCGTCTTGCCGATGCCGGTGTGATGCTCGATGCCCAGGGCCGCAAGCTTTTCCTGCACGACGCGCGCGGTGCGTTCCTCCTCGAAGCCGAGCTCGGGATGGGCGTGGAGATCACGACGAATGGCAGTGAATTCGTCGTGATAGGTACGTATGGATTCAGCTGGATTCATGTTGCGCAAAGTCGCGCTCGCCGCGCGGGCGCGCCTCCATCAGAAGTTTTCGGTATTCAATGCGCCGACGCCGTTCGTTCGATCCGCAATCGCGGGTCGACGGCGTAGTACAGGAGGTCAACGACGAGGTTGATGATCACGAACACCAGTGCGATGAGGCACAGGTAGGCGGCCATCACGGGAATGTCCGCGAAGTACACGGACTGGATGAACAGGAGTCCCATGCCGGGCCATTGGAACACCGTCTCGGTGACGATGGCAAACGCGATGATGGCGCCGAGCTGCAGCCCCACGATCGTGATGACGGGGACCAGGGTGTTCTTGAGCGCATGGCCGAAATGGATCGCGCGGTCGGTCAGGCCGCGGGCGCGCGCGAACTTGATGTAGTCGGTGCGCAGCACTTCCAGCATCTCCGAGCGCACGAGCCGCATGATGAGCGTCATCTGGATGAGCGACAGCGTGATCGTAGGAAGGATTAACGCTTTGAGGCCGCTCTTGGTTAACAGGCCCGTCGTCCACCAACCGAGCGAGACGGTCTCGCCGCGTCCGAACGAGGGCAGCCATCCCAGTTGCACCGCGAACACCAGGATCAGCAGGATGCCGATGAGGAAGCTCGGCAGGCTCACCCCGATCAGCGACGCCGCCAGCAATACGTGCGAGAACGCGCTGTTTCGTCGCAGCGCGGTGTAGACGCCCATCGGGATGCCGACCACGATGCGCGAGCAGCGCCGCGGCGGTCGCGAGCTCGAGGGTTGCGGGCAGCCGCTCCTTGATCAGCACGGAGACCTTGCGCGCCTGGCGCAGCGACAGGCCGAACTCGCCCTGCACCGCGTTGCCGAGGTATTTCACGAACTGCACGTAGAACGGCCGGTCGAGGCCTAAATCGGCGCGCAGTTTCGCGCGCTCTTCGAGGGTCGTGTCCTGCCCGACCATGAACTGCACCGGGTCTCCGGTGAAGTTGAAGAGGCCGAAGGCGATGAAAGCCACCACCGCCATGACCAAGGCGGACTGCAACAGGCGGCGAATGACAAAGGCAAGCATTAAGAAAAACCCCGCGATGGCGCTGAGTCCGTCGCGGGGTTCTCGTCTCGGGTGCTGCTATTCCTTGATGTCTACGCCATAGAACGTATGACGGCCGAAAGGAGAGAGCTTGAAATCGATCACTTCCTTGCGCACCGGCTTCAGCTGCACCGCATGCGCAATCGTGAACCACGGCGCCTGCTGCTTGAAGATCACCTGCGCCTGCTCGTAGAGCTTCTGGCGCTCGGCCTGCGTCGTCGCCGACTTCGCCTTCTGGATCAGGTCCTCGTACGGCTGGTGGCAGAACTTGGCGACGTTGCTGCCGTTGCTCTTGGCCGACTCGCAGCCCAGCAGGTTGGCGAGGAAGTTGTCGGGGTCGCCGTTGTCGCCGGTCCAGCCGAGCATGCCGGTCTGGTGCTCACCCGCTTGCATACGCTTGCGATACTCGCCCCACTCGAAGCTCTTGATCTCGGCCTTCACACCGATCTTCGCGAGGTCGGCCTGCATCAGCTCGGCGATCCGCTTTGCGTTCGGGTTGTACGGGCGCTGCACGGGCATGGCCCAAAGGTCGGTCTCGAAGCCGTTCGGGTAGCCCGCTTCCGCAAGGAGCTTCTTCGCGGCGGCGGGATCGAACGGGTCGTCCTTGATGCTGTCGTTGTACGACCACTGCGTCGGCGGAATGGGGTTCTTCGCCGCGACACCGGTGGTCAGGTACACCGCGTCGATGATCGCCTTCTTGTCGATGGCCATGTTGATGGCCTTGCGCACGCGCACGTCGTCGAAGGGCTTCTTGGTCGTGTTGTACGCGAGGTAGCCGACGTTGAGGCCGGGCTGGTCGAGCACGACGATGTTGGCGTCCTTGCGAATGGCGTCGAGGTCGGCCGGATTGGGATACGGCATGACGTGGCACTCGCCCTTCTGCAGCTTGGCCCAGCGCACGGACGCGTCCGGCGTGATCGAGAACACGAGGTCGTCGATCTTCGCCTTGCCGCCCCAGTACTGCGGGAAGGCCTTGTAGCGGATCACAGCGTCCTTCTGGTACTGCACGAGGAAGAACGGACCCGTGCCGATGGGCTCCTGGTCGATCTTCTCGGGCGTTCCCGCCTTCAGCATCGCGTCGGCGTATTCCTTGGACTGCACGCCCGCGTATTCCATCGCGAGGTTCGACAGGAACGGCGCCTCCGGCTTGTTGAGCGTGATCCGCACGGTGTAGTCGTCGACCTTCTGGATCGACTTGATGAGCTTCGCCATGCCCATGTCGTTGTAGTACGAATGGTTGGAGCTCGTGACCTTGAAGTACGGGTTGTCTTCCTTGCCCTGGCGCTCGAGCATGAAGATGACGTCGTCGGCGTTCATGTCGCGCGTCGGTTTCCACGCGCGCTGGTTATGCCACTTCACACCCTTGCGGATGTGGAACGTGTACGTCAGGCCATCGGGCGAAATGTCCCACCTCTCGGCAAGGCCGGGGATGACCTTGGTCGTGCCGCGCTCGAAGTCGACGACGCGGCTGTAGATCTGGCTGTTGGCGTCGAACGACGTGCCGGTCGTGTTCACGCCGGGATAGAAATTCTCGGGGCTGCCCTCCGAGCAATAGACGAGGGTCTTGGCGGACGCGCCGGCTGCTGCAAGGGCAAGCGCGACGGCAACGGCGGTTTTCTTCATGGTTTCCTCCAAATGGATCAGTGCGGCGAGGCACCTAACCCGACAGTATGACTGGAATCGGCGAGTTTTTCCGCAAGGTGGCAGGCGACCAGCCGCCCGTCCAGCGGCCGCAGAGGCGGACGCTCCTGGCGGCAGATGTCGATGGCGTGCGGGCAGCGGGTCGAGAACACGCACGCCGGCGGCGGGTTCAGCGGGCTCGGCAGCTCCCCCTTGAGCACGATGCGCTGCTTGCGCACGCCGCCCAATGCGGGCGTCGAGGCTAGAAGCGCCTGCGTATACGGGTGAAGCGGCCGCTCGAAAATGCGTTCCTTCGGTCCCTGCTCCATCGCCAGTCCCAGATACATGACGAGCACGTCGTGCGATATGTAGCGGACCACGGCGAGGTCGTGCGAGATGAAGAGGTACGCCACGCCGAGGTCGCGCTGCAAGTCGGCCAACAGGTTCAGCACTTGCGCCTGCACCGAGACGTCGAGCGCCGATACGGGCTCGTCGGCGACCACCAGGGCAGGCTCCAGCATGAGCGCGCGCGCGATTGCAATGCGCTGGCGCTGTCCGCCGGAGAACATGTGCGGGTAGCGATCGTAGTACTCGGGCCTTAAGCCGACCTTAGCGAGCATGCCCCGCGCGCGCTCCGTCCGTGCGGACGCGCCGAGCTTGGTGTTGATGACCAGCGGCGCTTCGAGAATGGCGCCGATCTTCTTGCGCGGGTTGAGCGAGCCGAACGGATTCTGGAAGACCATCTGCACGCTCTTGCGCAGCTTGCGCACGTGGGACGGCTTGACGTTGACCGCGTCGCCGCCCGCGAGGTGAAGCTCGCCCGCGCTGGGTTTCTCGATCAGCGCGACCACGCGCGCGAGGGTCGACTTGCCGCATCCCGATTCGCCGACGACCGCAAGCGTGCGACCGGCTTCGATGGCGAAGGAAATACCGCCGACGGCTTGCAGGTGCGCGGGCGCCTTGAACACGCCGCGGCGAATCTCGTAGACCCGCTTGAGCTCCTTGGCGCTGACAACCGACTTCATGCCGCGACCACTTTGAGGTCGCGCGCGCGGTTATCTTCGCGCGCCGGATCGCCGAACGGGTAATGACACCGCACGAGGCCGTCCTGCCACTGCCGCAGCTCCGGACGGTCGTTGCAGGCCGGCGTGGCGTACGCGCATCGCGGGGAGAAGAGGCAGCCGACAGGGCGATCGTGCAAGCCCGGCACGACGCCGGGAATGGTCGCTAGCCGGTCACTGACGGTGTGTCGCTCGGGCATCGCCGAGAGAAGGGCGGCCGTGTACGGATGCTGGGGTGCCTCGAACAGCGTGTCGGCCCCGCGCTCCTCCATCACCTGTCCCGCATACATCACGGCAATGCGGCGCGCCATTTCGGCCACGACGCCCATGTTGTGGGTGACGAGCACGAGCGCCATGCCGCGCTCCCGCTGCAGGTCGCGCAGCAGGTCGAGGATCTGCGCCTGGATCGTCACGTCGAGCGCGGTGGTCGGCTCGTCCGCGATGAGCAGGCGCGGATTGCACGCAATCGCCATCGCGATCATCACGCGCTGGTTCATGCCGCCGCTCATTTGATGCGGGAAGTCCCTGAGCCGGCTTTCCGCCGCGGGAATGCCGACGAGCTCCAGGAGCTCGATCGAGCGCTTGCGCGCGGCCTTCTGGTCCATGTCGAGGTGGAGTCGCAGCGTCTCGGCGAGTTGGAAGCCGATGGTGAAGCACGGGTTGAGGCTCGTCGTCGGGTCCTGGAAAATCATCGCGACGTCGCCGCCGACGATCCTGCGCCGCTCACGCGCCGACAACGTGAGCACGTCGTGGCCCGCGAAGCGCAGGCGCTTCGCGCGCACACGTCCGGGGAACGCCACGAGGCCCATCAGCGCGAGCATCGACACGCTCTTGCCCGAGCCCGACTCGCCGACGATGCCGAGCACGTCGCCCTCGTCGAGCGTGAGGCTCACGCCTTCCACCGCGTGCAGCACGCCCGATTGGGTCGGGAACTCGACGTGGAGGTCTTCGATTTCGAGGAGGGCCATACGTCAGCGCTTCAATTTGGGATCGAGTGCGTCGCGCAACCCGTCGCCGAGGAGATTGAACGCGAGCACCGTCACCAGGATCATGAGACCGGGGAAGGTCACCACCCACCACGCGCGCAGCACGAACTCGCGCGCATCGCCGAGCATCGTGCCCCACTCCGACGCCGGGGGCTGCGCTCCCAGGCCCAGAAAGCCCAGGGCAGCGGCATCGAGGATGGCGGTCGACACGCCGAGCGATGCTTGCACGATGAGCGGCGCCGAGCAGTTCGGCAGCACTTCCGAGAACATGAGGCGCAGCTTGGTCGCGCCGCCGGCACGTGCCGCGGTCACGTAGTCCTTCGAGGTTTCGCTGATGACGGCCGCGCGTGTCAGGCGCACGTAGTGCGGGAGCACCACGACCACGACCGCCAGCATGGCATTCATGATGCCCGGGCCGAGGATTGCCACGATCACGATCGCGAGCAGCAGCGTCGGAAGCGTGAGGATGATGTCCATGAGACGCATGATCGCGACCTCGATGGGACCGCGGAAGAATCCTGCGATCAATCCAAGCGCAATGCCGACGACGATCGCCATCGCGACCACCGCGACGCCCATCAGGAGCGACAGCCGCGCCCCGTAGATGAGTCGCGAGAGGATGTCGCGGCCGATGGCGTCGGTGCCGAGCGGATACGCCCACGACCCCCCCGCCTCCCACGCGGGCGGCTTGAGGAACACCGCGTTGTTGGTGAGATCGGGCGGGTACGGCGCGATGAGCGGGGCGAATATTGCGACCAGCGTGATCGCGACGATGAAGATCAGGCCGGCGACGGCGCCATGGTTCGCGCTGAAGTAACCCCAGAACTCGCGCAGCGGGCCGCGCGGCCTCGTCACCTGCACGGGCACGTCGAGCGGCGTGGCCCGGCTCGTCATGAATGAGCTCCCGCGCTCGCGTAGCTGCGTTGCTCGCTGCCCCCGAGGGGGCGCAATTCGCGCCATGGGACGGCCCGGCGGCGCTCATGACTTTCGAATCCGCGGGTTGATGATGCCGTACGTCACGTCGACCAGCAGGTTCACGGTCATCACCACGAGCCCGAGCAGGAGGACGCCGCCTTGCAGCACCGGGTAGTCGCGGCGGTTGATCGCCTCGATCATCCACTTGCCCACGCCCGGCCACGAGAAGATCGTCTCCGTCAGGATGGCGCCGGTGAACAGTACGCCGACCTGCAGGCCGATGACGGTGATGACCGGGATGAGCGCGTTGCGCAGCGCGTGTAGCGCCACGACCCGCACGGCCGACAGCCCCTTCGCGCGCGCGGTGCGGATGTAGTCCTCGCCCAGCACCTCGAGCATCGCCGAGCGTGTCATGCGCGCGATGATCGCGAGAGGCTGCGTTCCGAGCACGATCGTCGGCAGGATGAGATGCATGACAGCCGACTTGAAGGCGCCCTTCTCCCCCGACAAAAGCGCGTCGATGGTGAGAAATCCCGTGACGGGCTCGATGTAGTACCTGACGTCGATGCGTCCGGATACCGGCGTCAGGCCGAGCTGCACCGAGAACAGCAGGATGAGGAGCAACCCCCACCAGAAGATCGGCATCGAGTAACCGGTGAGCGAGATGCCCATCACACCGTGGTCGAACAGCGAATTGCGTTTCACGGCCGCGATGATGCCGGCGGGAAGGCCGAGGGCGAGCGCGAACAGGATTGCGCAGAGCGCGAGCTCGATCGTCGCGGGAAACAGCGCGATGAACTCGTGCAGCACCGGCGCCTGCGTGATCATCGACTTGCCGAGGTCGCCGTGCAGCACGCGCCCGATGTAGATCCCGTACTGCACGAGCACCGGGCGATCGAGGCCATATTCCTTGAGAAGCTGCGCGTGGCGCGCGGGATCGATCCCGCGCTCGCCCGCCATCGTCTCGATCGGATCGCCCGGGACGAGGCGGATCAGGAAAAACGCGAGCAGCGTCATCCCGATGAAGGTGGGTATGACCAGCGACAGCCGGGTGAGGAGAAAGCGGACCATGGCTGGCCGCGAATTCTACGCGCGCAGGCGGGCCGCGCGGGTGGCGTAGAGGCAGATGCCGGCGGCGACGGAGACGTTGAGGCTCGCCACGCTGCCCGAAAGCGGAATGCCGACGACGCGGTCACAGGACTCGCGGGTGAGCCGCCGCAGTCCCGCGCCCTCGGCGCCGAGCACCCACGCGATCGGACCCGCGAGCTCGGCCTCGTGCAGCGGCTCGCCGCCGGCGTCGGCGCCGATCACCCAGACTTCGCGCTCCTTGAGCTCGCGGATCGCGCGCGCGAGGTTGGTCACGGCGATGACCGGTACGGTATCGGCCGCGCCGGAGGCGGCCTTGGCGACGGTCGCATTGACGCCGACGGCGCGGTCCTTGGGCACGATCACCGCCATGGCGCCGAAGGCGTCGGCGCTGCGCAGGCACGCGCCCAGGTTGTGGGGATCGGTCACGCCGTCGAGGATCAGGAGCAGCGGCGGCTCGGCGGGGGCATCGAGGACGTCGTCGAGGGTCACGTGGGGTAGCGCGTCATCGACGGTCGCGACTACGCCTTGGTGGCGTCCGTGTCCTGCAAGTGCGTCGAGGCGCGCGTGGTCGACGAGGTGGACCGCGATCTTCGAGGCTTGCGCGCGGGCGACGAGGTCGCGCATCCGCGGATCGTCGCGGCCGGAATGGACGTACAACGCGTGCACCGCCTCCGGCCGCTGGCGCACTCGCGCCGTCACGGCATGGAATCCGAAAAGCGATCGAGTGGCAGGCACGGGCTATGCTAGTGTACCGCGCGCCGTGATCGCGTTCTCCGACGACCTCCGCTACTTCCTCACGGCCCTCCTCCTGGTCGTGGGGGGCATATTGCCAATCGTCAACCCTGTGGGGTCGGCGCCGATGTTCCTCGCGATGACGCACGGCGCGGACGAGGACACCCGCGCGCAGCTGGCGGCGAAGGTCGCCGTCAACTCGTTCCTGCTCATCATGGGGTCGCTGATCTTCGGCGCGTACGTGCTGAAGGTGTTCGGCCTCTCCGTCGGGGTCGTGCAGGTCGCCGGCGGCGCGGTGCTCTGCGCTTTGGGCTGGAACCTCCTCAGCAGCGAGCCGTCGACGAACCCGGGAACACCGATTCCGGGCGAGTCGATGATCATGCGCGCGTTCTATCCGCTCACGCTCCCACTCACCGTCGACCCCGGCGCGATCTCGGTCGCGATCACGATCGGGGCTAACCACGCGCACGGCGTCGAGCGAGTCCTGATCGCTTTCCTGGCGGGCATCATCGGCACGGCGATCATCTCCGCAAGCGTGTGGCTCGCGTACCGTTACGCGCCGCGGGTCGCGCAATGGCTCGGCCATACCCGCGTGATGGTGGTGTTGCGCATGTCGGCGTTCATCGTGTTGTGCATCGGCGTCGAGATCACCTTCAACGGCGTAAGGTCGCTCGCCGGCGAGATCGCTTTCGCGCCGCCGCACGCCGCGCAACCTGCGCAACCCGCGCCCGCCAAGACGCCGTGACCGACGAGATACGCGGCATCGTGCAGGGAGTGCTGCTTGCGGCCGCCGCACTGATTCCCATCGTCAACCCGCTCGGGATGGCGCCGCTGTTCCTTACGCTGACGCGCGACCTGACGGACGCGGAGCGCGCCGTGCTCGCGCGGAAGGTTGCGACCAACGGGTTCTTGCTCCTCGTGGTCGCGATCTTCGCCGGCGACTACGTGCTCGATTTCTTCGGCGTGACAGTGCCCGTGCTGCAGATTGCAGGCGGGCTCGTCGTCGCGAGCCTCGGCTTTCGCCTGCTGCACGATAGCGGCAACGACCCCGAGCAACGGCAAGTGACGAGCTCGGCCTCGCTCGGAGCGAAGGCGTTCTATCCGTTGACGCTGCCGCTCACGGTCGGACCCGGCGCGATCTCGGTCGCGGTCACGCTGGGCGCCAATTTCCCCTCCACACCCCAGCCATTCTTCTACGACGCAATGTCCGCCGTCATCGGCGCGCTGATCGTATGCGTGCTGACCTACTTCTGCTTTGCGTTCGCGGAGCGGCTGCAGCGCACGCTGGGCGCGACGGGGCTGGCGGTGGTGATGCGCCTTTCGGCGTTCATTCTCCTGTGCATCGGCGTGCAGATCATGTGGAACGGGCTCGACGCGTCGTTCGGGATTTCGAGGCCGCGCGGGTGACGGGGAATGCCGCTTTCTGCTATAATTATCGGCTTTTCCCGCTCCCTCTGTTTCGTTTCCCGCTCCCTCTGTTTCGGCGTCGGAGCGCGGCCGCAGGACACGCCGGTGTAGCTCAGTTGGTAGAGCAGCGCATTCGTAATGCGAAGGTCGGGAGTTCGACTCTCTCCACCGGCACCAGTCTCACCAAGGTTTTACCGGTTAGCGCCCGCTAACAAGTACCCCGCGCTCGCACGCCGAGTAAGAGTTACGTCAAGAGCGCCGCGCGAATCGCGCGACGTCATCTCGTGCGACCCATATGCGT
The DNA here is from genome assembly GCA_963707815.1 of uncultured beta proteobacterium. GTDB lineage: Bacteria > Pseudomonadota > Gammaproteobacteria > Burkholderiales > Casimicrobiaceae > VBCG01. The sequence goes on along the minus strand of CAVPRK010000001.1, from coordinate 7,634 downwards.
TGCGCGCGTCCTGGCGCGTTCTACGCGGCCAGCAAGCGATAATCCCGTGATGCCCGCACCGCTGAAGATGGTCATGCTGCTGCCGAAGCTGCGCCATCTGACGCGCGAGGAAGCCGCGCGGCGCCTCGGTGTGACGCTCGCCGAGTTCGACGAAGCGAACACCTTTGCGCTCGTCACCTTCGCGGACCCCGATCCAGAATTCCCGCCCCGATTGCCCACAGAGGCTGAACGCGAAGCCGCCCGCGAGCGCCTGCCGAAGAAGATGCAGGAGCGGCAGCGCAAGGCCGAGATCGACGCGCGCAAGCGTTAATGCGTGGCGGCGCGGTGGCTCGCGCGTGAAGCGGTCGATACACGAACGCGCCCAATCCTGAAGAATGACAATCCTTCAAAAGATTTCCATTACGAAAGCGGACCTCGACGGTATCCCGGTCGACGAACGGCGCAACGTCATCTTGTTGGCGCATGCCGCGAACGAACTCAACACGTTTAGTCGGCTGCTCCACTTCGCCATCCGTCCGCCAGATGCTGACGACGCCGCAGACGACGTCGTAATGCACGCAAACGCCGCGCAAGCGCTGGCTGTGGCACGCTGCTCGCCGGCAAAGTTTGGGAAACATGGCAACTAGTAAGGAAAGGCTTCCTGTCGTCGGCCACGGCCCGCGCGTACTTGGCGGAGTTTTCCGACGATGACCAGGCGTCGCTGGACGGAGTGAAGCGATATTTCAGACAGCAAGAACGTGATTTTCAGGTATTCGAGACAAGCTAGCGTTCCATTACGACACGGAAACTGACGCTGTCGATAAGGGTTACGCGTCGGCTCATCCTAACGACAATTTCAACGCATACATCGCTAGGTATCACACAAACACGTTTTATGCATTCGGCGAATCGGTTGCCGGTCGTACGATGCTGGAACTCGTGTGTCCGGGAAACCCGCATAAAGCGCTTCAAATGCGTCATCGACGAAACGGAACCAATGGCGGCAGGGTTGACCGAAGTGACCAGCGCAATCATTGCTGCGTGCTTGCAGATCCACTGCAAAAGCGTGCGTCGTTACGAAAGGGACATCATCCGTTTGAAAGACGCGCCAGATTCCCAATCGATATCGATTCCGTATTTCGTGACCGTGGCGAAAGGTGGCGAGTCGGAGTAGCGATGCCGCCGGGACCAGAACTTGTTTCCACGAAACGCGCAGGCTACTACTTGCCAGGGAACGCGGCCTTGAACGCGAGTAAGAGTCCCATTCGCGCGGTTTCCTTTGCTGCCGCAGGGTCGCGCGTAACATGCACACGCGCTGCGCCTATTGCCGTTTCAATGGAGGCACCGCTCGCAGGAAAGCAAATAGCCTGCGTCTTAGTAATAGATTGCCAAGTCGTAACGGCATCCATAGTCGCGCCAATGCATTGGAACACTTGGCGACGTTCACCAAGGTTTCCATAGTTGGGTTGCCGTTTTTCGGATTGACGTCATCACATTCCTTGAGCAACGCTCCGAGCGTGATGGGGGCTGCGTTGCTCGATTGCGCTTGAACACTCGCGCAAAGTGCAACGGCGAGTGCCATGGCCAAGGTTATCGATGCCAGATAACGCATGATTCGTCCCCTTTGTTTAGTCATCGCATTGTCGCGGTCGAAGCGACTGCGACGCTCCGCCCGCTTGCGCGAATCGTCGGCTTCGTACCGCCCACGTCGCATAGCGCGTGAGCGTGTCTCACTTAGGCCATGTCGACACTAACTCGCGCACGCAATCGCGAAGCTGTTTGTCTTCTGCTTCGTCCATTTCAATGATTCCGGAATGGATGACTTCCGTCGCCGGGCTGACTCTGCGTATACCGATCGACACGCTTTCTTGTTGAAAGTACGCCTTGAAAATCAACATCGTGCGATCGAGGTCGGTGCCGAACAACCATGCGCCGTCGTCGGCAACAGCGGTCTTTTCCGTTCACCGGCGTGGTGCCTGGACTGCCCGATGCTTTCAGCCAGCCCGACTTAACGGGCAGAGGCTTCGGCTTCGCTCCGGTTGCCTGCAACTTGGCCGCGTCGATGTCGTAGGAGACAATCTTTACCAGTCCGGATCCCTGGGCGTAGACATTTATCGACACATCGAACCATTGCCAGAGCGATCCCGACGGTGTCGGGCGACCACCTATGACGCGAATTCCGCATCCATTGATGCTCCCGTCTTTCATGTACATCAAGGGCTGACCGCCCAACTTCGTAGGAACTACGCCCTGCGCGCCCGCGACGCTGACGAAGATGGCAACGCACATGACCGGAATGCTGCTGCGGATCCAGATCGGCATTTTGCGGTTCCCCCTGACTCACAAAAGATGTCGGCAGATGCAAGTCTCGTGCCGAAGCAGAGCGTGGGCAGTTCCGGCGGCGGCCTCATCCGTTAGGCCGATGGCGCGTTCTAGCGCGTCTGCGCCATCATTCCGCCCCGGCCCTCGGGGCGAGTGCGCGATCGAAGCAAAAGCGGGCGGCGCGAAAGATGGCGCAGCGAACAGAGAATGGCAACCATTCCCAGCGATGCGCGCGTCGGCATGCCTCGTGCGCTGTACGCCAGTCAAAGCGGCTCGCTCTCGGAATAGTCGCCGCCGGCCTCGACGAGCTCGGCGACAATTTCCCGCGCCCGCATGAAGGCGAGGGCATAGGCGGCTTCCTTTTGCCGAATGTCGGCCAAGTCGTGAGGGCTGCCGCTGAGTCCGACAAATGCCGCGCTATCGATCGCGCGCGTGTGAAATCGCCGCGCTGCTTTTGCGTCAAGCGGCAGCAGGTGCGCTCGGCGTCTAGCTGCCGGCCTAAACGCGAGCCAGGGCGCGTTGAGCATCGCTAGGGCTGGGTCGGATTTTCTCCTCGTGAAATAGTTTCCGGCCGCGTGTCGTCTCGCCGCCGGATCTCCGCCCGTCCGCTGGGGTTGGCAAAGCTTCCGATGACGTAACATAAATTTCGCACATTCGAGGCGGTGGCCTCGATCTGGTTCAATGGTAGCTGCGAGGCAATCAATGATCCAGACCACAGCGAGGCCACCATGGCAAAGGATACAGCGGAAGGACTGAAGGACGCGATTCGAGTCGATACAGCGGAGCTACGCGGGCACGTGGACGCGGTGGTGCGCTCGAGTGTCGAGGAGACGCTCAACGCGCTGCTGCAGGCGGAAGCCGATCAGATCTGCAAGGCGGGACGCTACGAACGCTCGCCGGAGCGAGTCGATACGCGGGCGGGACACTACGAGCGGAAGTTGGAGACCAAGGCCGGCGCGGTGGTGCTGAAGATGCCGAAGCTGCGCTCGTTGCCGTTCGAGACGGCGATCATCGAGCGCTATCGGCGGCGCGAAGTCGTCGGTCGAGGAAGCGTTGGTCGAGATGTACCTGGCGGGAGTGAGCGTGCGGCGGGTGGAAGACATCACCGAAGCGCTGTGGGGCACCCGGGTGAGCTCGGGGACGGTGTCGCGGCTGAACCAGAAGATCTACCGCCATATCGAGGCCTGGCGCAACCGCAAGATCGAGGGTGAGTTCCCGTACCTGTTTCTCGACGGCGTGGTGCTCAAGCGCAGCTGGGCGGGCGAGGTGCGCAACGTATCGGTGCTGGTGGCGATCGGCGTCGGCGCCGACGGTCACCGGCAGATTCTCGGCGTGGCCGAAGGCCAGAAAGAGGACCTCGAAGGCTGGCGCGGCTTCCTGCGGCATCTCAAGGATCGTGGCCTAGCCGGGGTGCAGCTCATCATCTCCGACGCGTGCCTCGGTCTGGTCGAAGCCGTGGCCGAGCTCTTTCCCGACGCGCAATGGCAGCGCTGCGTGGTCCATTTCTACCGAAACGTGTTCAGCAACGTGCCGAAGGGCAAGGTCGCCGACGTCGCACGAATGTTGAAGGCGATCCACGCCCAGGAAGATCGCCGCTCGGCCGAGGACAAGATGCGCGAAGTGATTGCGAAGCTGCGCGCGATGCGCCTAACGAAGGCGGCCGAGCTCGTTGAAGCGAAGGCGCACGAGACGCTGACCTACTTCGCGTTTCCGAGCAATCACTGGCGGCAGATCAAGACCAACAATCCGCTCGAGCGGATCATCCGCGAGATCCGCCGGCGCACGCGCGTGGTCGGAGCATTTCCCGACGGCCACTCGGCGTTGATGTTGGTCGCGGCGCGATTGCGACACATCGCGAGTACGAAGTGGGGCAAGCGGCGTTATCTTGCGATGGAAACGCTGCTCCACCCGCTTCCCGAGGAGGCAGCTGCTTGAGATCCGATCAGGCCACCGCCAACGAAAGTGCGAAAGACTATTGACACAACTAAGCTTCCATCATCCGCGCCAGGCGGAGTTCAATGCAGGATCGCGTCGCTTCCCCAAGCGCAGCCGGCTTCCGCGTCGGCTCGTATTTCAGCGGCGATGTTAGCGGCGCGCTGTGCGTATGCATCCAAAAGCATCGGATACGCGCGCAGGACCAATGTGGTAGCCAGCGGGATGTCGTCGCGCGCCACGCCCTCTTTGACGAGCATTTCCACGATTTCTTGCGCGAGCCACGGCAACAGTTGCTTGCGAATCTCGGCTAGCGCTAGCTCGAGCAGCCGCGCTCGAATACGGTGAGATAGGGACCACCCTTCACGCGGCGCCTGAGCGTGTCCCCCGCCGAGCTCGACGAAGCGAACACCTTCGCGCTCGTCACCTTCGCGGATCCTGATCCAGATTTCCCAATCCGATTGCCCACAGAGGCCGAGCGCGAAGATGCGCGCGAGCGCATGCCGAAGAGGATCGCCGAGCGACAGCGGAAAGCGGAAATGGAGGCTAAAAGCGTTTAACGGGTCCAATACCACGCCAGGACCGTAAAGACCGACAGCATTGCTATTACCGCGCCGGTCATCATATGGGCCGCGAACCAGTTCCTCGTGTTTGCAGCTTTCTGGACAACTGTTTCGCCAGCCTCGCCATCGTACTTGTAAGCTTTTGACATCGAATGATCTCCTTGTTTTAGCATGAGACCACCCTTTGTGCCGACCTGTCGGTGCGATCCCGCACGGTTGCCGAGATGATGACCCACGACGAGCTCGCGGCGCTTCCTGAGTTGCCGGCGCCCAACATTTACCCAGCGGGAGGAGATCATCGACGGCGAGCGCGTCATGCTTCCTGCGTTGCCTCCCGATCTTGTTCCATGGCGCACCCCTGACGACCCTGTGTGCGTGCATGACGAGTACGGACGCGCTTGGGAGGTCGTCCGCCTGGGCGACCCGCCGCTGCGCTGGAAAATGCGTCGGCCGGCCGACGATCAGCCGCAGTAACGCGGACCGCGTAGAACGGCTTGCAAGGTTGGCAGGGCTGCCTCGCTCGGTTCTAGCTGCGCCCTTCGCCACGCAGGCGCTTGAGCATTAGGACGATCGACGGCGGCAGGTGCACGAGGCCGAAACCGGCAAGGAATGTCATCGCGGAATTCGCCTCCGCGACGGTGATGACAGCCGCCGAGCCTACACCGATGCCGAGGAGCACGAGAAACAATCGTAGCGCCAGCGTCCGACCCGCGCCGCGGACGAAATCTCCGAGTCGCCAATGTGTATAGATGGTGACTGCGACGCCCGCGACCGAGAGAATAGGCGGGAGTGCATTCATGTCACGTCAGCCTGCGGCAAAGTCAAAGGTGATTGGCACGCCGGCAGTAGCGGCCCTAGAGAGGCGCCGGCGCGACCGGCCGACATCGACCCATAGTTGACCTTCGCGCGCCAATGAAGCGGACGCTCAGCACGACACTCAGCGGTTAGATCACCGCAACGGCAACGTGAACGCGAAGGTCGAGCCGCGTCCCACTTGGCTCTTGACCCAGATCCTTCCGCCGTGCAGCTCGATGAACTTCCGCGAGATGGCGAGGCCGAGCCCGGTGCCTTCCACTTTCTTTGACGCTGTCCCGACCTGCCGGAACTCCTCGAACACCGTTGCCTGATCCTCGGGGGCGATGCCGACCCCGGTGTCCGTCACCGAGATCTCCGCTGCGTCGTCACTCACGGCCGCCCGCACGTCGATCTTTCCGCCCTCCGGCGTGAACTTCAGCGCGTTGGACAAGAGATTCAGGAGCACCTGCTTCACCTTCCGCTCGTCGGCGCGAATCGATTCCCAACGCTCGTCGACCGTGCGGCCGAGGGCGATGCCCAGCCGGGCCGCCCGCTCCCGCACCAGCGTCATCGTGTTCTCGATGGTGCCCGGCAGATCGAAGTCGCTCAGCTCCAGCTCCATCCGCCCGGCTTCGATCTTGGAGAGATCGAGGATGTCGTTAATAAGCGACAGGAGATGTTGTCCCGATTGCAGAATGTCGCCGATGTATTCGGCTTGCTTTTCGTTGATCTCGCCGAACATCCGCTCGGACAGGACTTCCGAGAAGCCGATGATGGCGTTGAGCGGCGTGCGCAGCTCGTGCGACATGTTGGCGAGGAACTCGCTCTTGTGCCGGCTCGCGGTCTCGAGCTGCCGGCTCTTGTCCTCGATCTCTCGGAAGAGCCGCGCGTTCTGGATCGCGATGACCGCCTGGTCGGCGAATGTCTTGAGGAGCGCGATCTGCTTACCCGGGAACGGTCCCTTGAACGAACGGCCGACCCATAGCGTGCCGATGGCGCGGCCCTCGAAGATCATCGGTGCGACGATCATCGATTGCGTGCCGATGGCGAGCGCACCGTCGCGGGACTTCGCGGGCATCGTTCCGTCGTCGATGTCCGGATAGATTGTGACTCTGCGGTCGAGGATCGCCGTGCCGGATGCCGTGTCGCGGCCCAAGGGATGAGGGAAGGCCATCGCCTTCCCGAGCTGATCGAATCCGGGACCGACGTTGGCATCCACGTCGAGCATCCCGTCCTCGCGGAGCAGCGTGATGCCGACGGTCTCGCCCGTGAAGAGCCGCTGGCAGCTTTGAAGGATCACATCGAAGACGGGCTTTGTGTCGGAGATCGAGCCGCTGATCGCGGTGAGGACCTCGCTCGACGCGCGCTGCTGCTCGAGCGCTTCCTTTGTCTCGTCGAACAGACGTACATTGTCGATGGCGATGGCGGCTTGCTGAGCGAAAGTCTCCACGAGTGCGACTCGATCAGAGGAAAACGGCGAGGCTCGCGACGAAAGAGAAGGATCGCACCGTAGGCAGTGCGTTGGTGAATCAGCGGCACAGCGAGCACCGCACGAGCTCCCAGGCGTCGCATATTTACTGCATCCGGTACTCGGTGTTGAGCAACGGATCGATGTCGTCATGATGAATGCTCGTGCGGTCAAGCACGGCCCGGCCCGTGACAGTGGTTCGCTTCAGGGGAATAGGAAGGGTCCCCGGCTGGAAGCTGCCATCGGTTGAATGGGCAGCCACGGCGCGCAACACGTCGCGCTCGACGAGCATCGACCCGTGCAAATGGTGAATCACACAAGACGGCGGCCCGCTCGGCGACGGCGGCAAGCACGGGCTGCACATCGCCCGGCGAGTCCGACATGACCTTCAGAATCTCGGTGATCGCGGCGTACCGCGCGAATGCCGCGAGGCGACGGTCGAGCTGCGAGCCCGGCCGACCGCCTGCCCGGTGCCGCCGCCGCGGTCGCCGGAACCGGCCCGGCTGCTTCCGCCACGGGGACCTCCGCCTCCGTCGCCGTCGCTCCGCGGAGACGGTTCCGCGGTCCGCGGCGCA